>NZ_CP091457.1:975000-2378510 GCF_044358625.1 Avibacterium sp. 20-126
ATACCAAAGAGTACTGCACAGGAGACACACGGCGGGTGCTAACGTCCGTCGTGGAGAGGGAAACAACCCAGACCGCCAGCTAAGGTCCCAAAATCTATATTAAGTGGGAAACGAAGTGGGAAGGCTTAGACAGCTAGGATGTTGGCTTAGAAGCAGCCACCATTTAAAGAAAGCGTAATAGCTCACTAGTCGAGTCGGCCTGCGCGGAAGATGTAACGGGGCTAAAATATAGTACCGAAGCTGCGGCATCAATCGAAAGATTGTTGGGTAGGGGAGCGTTGTGTAAGCGGAAGAAGGTGGTTCGAGAGGATTGCTGGACGTATCACAAGTGCGAATGCTGACATAAGTAACGATAAAACGGGTGAAAAACCCGTTCGCCGGAAGACCAAGGGTTCCTGTCCAACGTTAATCGGGGCAGGGTGAGTCGGCCCCTAAGGCGAGGCTGAAAAGCGTAGTCGATGGGAAACGGGTTAATATTCCCGTACTTGGTAAAGCTGCGATGTGGGGACGGAGAAGGTTAGGTTAGCGTACTGTTGGAGATGTACGTTTAAGTTGGTAGGTGGGTAGACTAGGCAAATCCGGTCTACTGTCAACACAGAGAGATGATGACGAGGCTCTAAGGAGCTGAAGTAACTGATACCACACTTCCAGGAAAAGCCACTAAGCTTCAGGCTTTACTAAACCGTACTGAAAACCGACACAGGTGGTCAGGTAGAGAATACTCAGGCGCTTGAGAGAACTCGGGTGAAGGAACTAGGCAAAATAGCACCGTAACTTCGGGAGAAGGTGCGCTGGCGTAGTGTGAAGTTCTTTGCGAATGGAGCATGAACCAGTCGAAGATACCAGCTGGCTGCAACTGTTTATTAAAAACACAGCACTCTGCAAACACGAAAGTGGACGTATAGGGTGTGATGCCTGCCCGGTGCTGGAAGGTTAATTGATGGTGTAATCGAAAGAGAAGCTCCTGATCGAAGCCCCAGTAAACGGCGGCCGTAACTATAACGGTCCTAAGGTAGCGAAATTCCTTGTCGGGTAAGTTCCGACCTGCACGAATGGCATAATGATGGCCAGGCTGTCTCCACCCGAGACTCAGTGAAATTGAAATCGCCGTGAAGATGCGGTGTACCCGCGGCTAGACGGAAAGACCCCGTGAACCTTTACTATAGCTTGACACTGAACCTTGAATTTTGATGTGTAGGATAGGTGGGAGACTATGAAGCGGTAACGCCAGTTATCGTGGAGTCGTTGTTGAAATACCACCCTTTAACGTTTGATGTTCTAACGAAGCGCCTGAAACGGGTGTTCGGACAGTGTCTGGTGGGTAGTTTGACTGGGGCGGTCTCCTCCCAAAGCGTAACGGAGGAGCACGAAGGTTTGCTAATGACGGTCGGACATCGTCAGGTTAGTGCAATGGTATAAGCAAGCTTAACTGCGAGACAGACAAGTCGAGCAGGTGCGAAAGCAGGTCATAGTGATCCGGTGGTTCTGAATGGAAGGGCCATCGCTCAACGGATAAAAGGTACTCCGGGGATAACAGGCTGATACCGCCCAAGAGTTCATATCGACGGCGGTGTTTGGCACCTCGATGTCGGCTCATCACATCCTGGGGCTGAAGTAGGTCCCAAGGGTATGGCTGTTCGCCATTTAAAGTGGTACGCGAGCTGGGTTTAGAACGTCGTGAGACAGTTCGGTCCCTATCTGCCGTGGGCGTTGGAGAATTGAGAGGGGCTGCTCCTAGTACGAGAGGACCGGAGTGGACGCATCACTGGTGTACCAGTTGTCTCGCCAGAGGCACTGCTGGGTAGCTAAATGCGGAAGAGATAAGTGCTGAAAGCATCTAAGCACGAAACTTGCCTTAAGATGAGTTCTCCCCGACTTTAAGTTGGTAAGGGTTGTTTGAGACTAAGACGTAGATAGGCTGGGTGTGTAAGCGATGTGAGTTGTTGAGCTAACCAGTACTAATTGCCCGAGAGGCTTAACTATACAACACTCAAGGGTTTTGGCTTGTTTTTGATTGAAAGAGTAGAGATTTTAGAGCGTAAGGCTTTGAAGTCTGTAGATAAGAGAGATAAGCTTTAGATAAGCGAAAGAATTATCTTGGCGGCGTTAGTGCAGTGGACCCACCTAAATCCATGCCGAACTTAGAAGTGAAACGCTGTAACGCCGATGGTAGTGTGGGAGTTTCCCATGTGAGAGTAGGGCACCGCCAGGTTTTGAATGAGAGAAGAACGCCATTGAGGGAACTCAGTGGCGTTTTTCTATTTTGGTAGGGAGGAGGGATATTTTCACTCTATTACTCAAAAGATAAAAGAGGCTTGAAATCTAAGTAGGTTATTAAATTTTTAAAATTCACTTTTTGCAAAGTCAAATAAAAATTTCTATTTTTATTCAAAATAAGAGAAAAGGATTTATATATCTGCTAAATTATTTACGATATCCAACTAAAATTTCATTCCAATCAGGCTGAGTAAATTGAATTGCCAGTTTATTTCCCTTTTTATTAAAAGAGCGGTGTAATTTAGTTAGATTTTGGGCTTTCCAACTATTACTCGATTTTTCTGTGCATTTATCGAAATCTAAGAGCCAATATTTTTGTTCTGGCGTGGCGAAATGTTGTACTAAAATAGTATGGGTGTTGAGGTTGGTGTAGCAAATTTGTCGGTCATGTAATTGACGGATTAGTTGCAATACTCATTCAAACCCTGCTTCAAATAAACACCTATCCATCGTAGCTGAATAAATCGTGAATGTAATTAAGCTATTTTGCTCTTTGATTTGAGCTGCAACAGATGATGTGCGTAGGTATCGTTTAGCACTTATTAGGGCATAAAAGAGCGGTAATAAAAGGTATCTAATCCTGTTTCATCAATAAAACGGCTTGATGTTCATCGTATTGTTCCAGTGTATGTTGATAAGCGGCTACTTGCTCTGGTTTTTGCTCTCCTTTATAGCGGGCTGTCTTTTTTACGCGTAATACCCAAAATTCACTCAAATAAGTCATATTTGAGTGTTATTTTAAGTGCGGTGCTTTTTTGTTAATTATTTATTCGACAAAATCATTGCTCTTTTGAGGATGAATATTTTGCTCAGTGGTATCAACAAATGCGAGATAATGTAGATAACCGCCCTTATCGGCAATATAGTGCCGTCAATGATGATCGCACCTGCCCAAGTCATAGCGCAATGAATGGTTTAGTGTATGCCTATGATGATCCATTCTGGCACACCTTTTACCCGCCTAATGGCTTTAATTGCCGTTGTACGGTGATTGCCCTTGCCGAGCGGGATATTAAGCGGCGTAATTTAACCGTGAGCCAAAGCGAAGGGCGATTGGTGGAATATGAGCGTAAAATTAACCAACGAGAAACCGAGAAAACCACGGCGTTTAAGGTCAATGAAGATCGTTGGGTGATTACCGACCGTGGCTTTGATTACAACGTGGGGCGCACAAGTTATAAACCCAATTTAGACCTGTACCCCGAAAAACTCGCTCACCAATTTGCCAAACGGGAAATGAGTGGTACTGGCTTTAAATGGGATTTTAAGCAATTTGAAAAAGAGTTTAATACCGCTAAACAGGCATTAAAATTAGGTGATAAACCGAATAGCACGCAACTGACTGCCATCCGTAACCAGCTACGCCGTGAATATAAATTTACTGCTGGGGTGCTAAATGCAGAAGATAAAGCCAAACTTGCTAGCCAAACCGCAACCGTGTGGCTGTCTGATGATACCTTGATTAAGCAGTTTAGTAGTCGTGAGGGGCAAAACTTTGAGGCGGAAGAATATGCCGTATTGCCTGAGTTGATTTATGAGCCTGATATGCTTTTGCCTACAAGAGAAAAGCATTTCCAGTTTTTTAAACAAATTAAAGGTCATAGATATACTGTGGTTTTGAAAGTATTGGAAAATGAGGTCTTTGTGCAATCATTCAGAAAAATGAGTGAGAAACAGTGGGATAAGGCATTGAAAGATAGCCACTAGGCAGGGCTCGAACCCACTGCACACAATCCCCGGTACTCTTTCAACCGTTCGTCCGCGATCTTCGAGATTCATCGCTTTTCTAGTGGCTGTGTTGAATATACCCCTTTTTATTTTTAATGACAATAGGAAAGAAAAATGAAACATCTATTAAATAGTGAAAATATACTAGATTGCTTGCCTGCATATCTTACTGGAGATGAAAAATCCGAAATTAGAGAAGCATTGTTGCAAAATCTTGGTAAGAGTGAAAATATGAAAGAAGGATTAGTAATGTATTTAGAATGCCTTAAATATATTAACGAATACCCTGATGACGGAAAAACCTTTAAATTTGGTCATATACCACTACCAACCAGAAAATAGATAAGATGATCGAAATAAAAATCAACAACGAAAAAGAAGTGTTTGAGCTATTGGAACGCTTAAGTCAAGGTGTGCGTTATAACGCCCCTTTAATGCGTACCCTTGCAGGCACGATGCAATCGGCGGTAGATCAAAACTTTCAGGCAGGTGGTCGCCCTAAATGGCTGGGGGTAAAATCTCGCCCAAATGGTTCGCCCTTGATTGATAGCGGTGCGTTGCGCAATAGCATTCGAGCCAGTTGGGATAATGATGAGGCTATTGTTGGCACGAATTTAGCTTATGCCGCTATTCATCAATTTGGCGGCAAAACCAAGCCCCATAAGATTAAGCCTGTAACCAAAAAAGCCTTGAGCTTTGGGGGCATTGTGCGAAAATCCGTTAATCACCCGGGGAGCAATATCCCAGCTCGTCCATTTCTGGTTTTAACCCCACAAGACGAGGCGGATATTTTAGAGGACGTACAAGACTATTTTCAGCGTTTGATAAAATAATGCTATTTAGCCCCTAAATCGCACGCTGTGCGATTTTTTCTTTTATGGGTAAAAAATTATCATTCCAAAATTTTTAAAACAAATTAAAGCGATTTAAAACGGTTTTAAAATGGCTTTGCTACTCTCTTTACCTTTTTATTTATTCTTTGCACTTAAATCTGTGCTGAACGCCAACACTTCTTTTCTCCTTTCTCTTTCTCGTTATGCTTGTCTTCATTGGATGAATGAGGACTTTTTAGGAAATTAGACTTATAACTGAGTGATAACGAAGAAAGTTTGAATATCTGCGCATACCATTTGTAATGAATAGCTCAGTTAAGTAGCAAAAAATGAAGTAAGTTACGAAGAAACGACAATGCGAGAAAGTGGATTTAAATACAAAATAAATGTTCTAAAAATGCTCTGCACTTCAGATATCAAGCACAGAGCAAAGATCGGTGGTTTTTCTACAAATTTTTATTTTTGATAGAAATACAGTCCTTGGAACGGTTCAAGTGTGAACTGGCTTGTTACTTGAGGTTCAGTTGCCTGAATATGGCTGTTTTCAAGTAATGTCCATTGTTGGTTTGCCAAGTTTCCCGGCAGTTTAATGTGTTGTGGCTCGTTACTTAAATTGGCTAAAACTAACAATTTTTCATCCGCACTTTCACGCAAATAAGTCCATAGGTTTGGTGAAGTTGGATTGAGATCTTGGTAGTTCCCCTCAATGAAAATTGGATATTGTTTGCGTAAGGCGATTAAGCGTTGATAAGTATAAAATACCGATTGTTCATCAGCCAAAGCCTGTTCTACGTTAATCTCTGTTTGTCCAACACCAATCCAAGGCTCAACTTGGCTGAACCCGCAGTAAGTGCCATTATTCCATTGCATTGGTGTGCGGCTATTATCGCGAGATTTTTGTGCCAGAATTTTTATTAATAGGTTTTCATCCATTCCTTGTTCACGCAGTTCAGCGAACATATTCAGGCTTTCTACATCACGATATTGCTCAATTTTCGAGAAGTTTGGATTAATCATTCCAATTTCTTCACCTTGATAAATATAAGGCGTGCCTTCCATTCCGTGTAATACCATTGCTAGCATTTTGGCTGATTGTTGATGCCATTTGCCTTCATCACCAAAACGCGAAACAATGCGTGGTTGATCGTGGTTACACCAAAATAGTGCATTCCACGCTTTGCCGTGCATTCCTTGTTGCCAATAATTAAAAATTTGTTTTAATTCCACAAAATCAGGTTTGGCGAGTGTCCATTTTTCACCATTTGGATAATCCACTTTCAAATGATGGAAATTAAAGGTCATTGATAATTCTGAACCTTGCTGATTGGCATATTGCTGACAATGCTCAAGGCGGGTGGAGGACATTTCACCCACTGTCATTAAGTTACGAGGTTGGAACACTTCGCGGCTTAATTCTTGCATAAATTCGTGGATGCGTGGACCATCGGTATAGAAACGACGTCCATCACCTTGATTATCATTAGGAAAATCTTGTTGCTTGGAAACCAGATTAATGACATCTAAACGTAACCCATCTACACCTTTGTCTGCCCAAAAATGACAAATTTTTTGTAATTCTGACCGCACTTGTGGATTTTCCCAATTCAGATCTGCTTGCTCTGTGGCGAAAAGGTGTAAATAATGTTTGCCCACGCGTTCATTCCATTTCCATGCGTTGCCACCAAATTTAGAACGCCAGTTATTTGGTGGGGTAGTGGCATCATCCCCTCGCCAAATATAAAATTGGTGATAAGGGCTTTGTGGATCTTGTGCCGCTTTGAACCATTGATGTTCCGTTGAAGTGTGATTAAACACCATATCCATAATAATACGGATATGACGTTGATGCGCTTGAAAAACCAGTTGCTCAAAATCTTGCATTGTGCCGTAAATGGGATCGATGGCACAATAATCTGCCACATCATAGCCATTATCTACTTGAGGCGACACATAAATTGGCGTGATCCAAATGGCATCTATACCCAGTTTTTGTAAATAATCTAAGCGCTGAATAATGCCTTGTAAATCACCAATGCCATTGCCGGTAGTATCTTGGAAACTTTTTGGATAAATTTGATAAATTACGCCGTTTTTCCACCATTGAAGGTGAGAAAGTGCGGTATTTTTTTCTATCATTTTTGCCTCACTGTTATTGTGGAAGTGTGCCATTGGCAGCACGACGTTTATACACGATCATTGTTAAAATGAGTGGCACAACCACGGCAACCACCATCGCAAAGGCAAACACACCCCAGAATGGTAATTGAATGGAAAGAATGCCAGGTAAACCACCCACACCAATACTGTTTGCCAGCACGCCATTTAAGCCACAAATTAGACCTGCGCAAGCTGAGCCGATCATTGCACAAAGCATAGGGAAACGGTATTTCAAGTTGATCCCATACATTGCAGGCTCGGTAACACCTAGGTAAGCAGAAATGGTTGCTGGCACAGAAATTTCACGTTCATTGGCTTTTTTGCTTACAATTACAATGGCTAACACCGCAGATGCTTGTGCGATATTTGAAAGGGCAATCATTGGCCATACGGGCGTGCCTCCAATATTTTGAATCATTTGCATATCAATGGCGAGGGTCGTTTGATGAACCCCCGTGATAACTAATGGAGCATAAAGAAAGCCAAATAACGTTGCACCGATTGGCGCGAAACTGCCTGTTAATCCTGCGCGGACGACATAAGCCACGCCATTACCGATTTCACGACCAATAGGGCCGATAATAGAATGCGCAAGGAATACGGTGATAATTAACGAGGTAACAGGCACAATCACTAAATTCAATGAAGCTGGCACAATGCGACGTAAGCGCGTTTCGATCCAGCCTAAGGCTAACCCCGCCATAATTGATGGAATAACTTGCGCTTGGTAACCCACTTTATCAATAGCGAACCAACCGAAATCCCACATTTCAGGAATTTTTGAGCCAAGTTCGTAAGAATTCATTAATTGTGGTGAAACCAAGGTTACCCCAAGCACGATCCCCAAAATGGGTGAGCCTCCCATTTTTTTTACGGTGGACCAACAAATTCCCACTGGTAAATAGAAGAAAATCGCCTCACCAATTAACCATAGGAAAGAATGGATAGTTGCCCACATTGGGTGTGTTTGCACCAAGGTTTTGCCGTCAAACATTGGAATATCCCCAATTACATTGCGGAAACCTAAAATCAACCCTCCGCTAATTAAGGCAGGTAAAAGAGGAATAAAGATCTCCGCAAAATGTGAGATAAGTTGTTCATACCATTTCATATTTTGGCGTGCAGCGATTTTCGCTTGCTCTTTATTTGCCTCAGAAATTTGCGTTTGTTTGAGCAATTCTTGGTAATAAAGATCCACTTCAGGCCCAATCACCACTTGAAATTGCCCAGCATTGGTAAAGCACCCTTTCACCATAGGCAACGCTTCAATGCCTTTCACATCAGCAATTTCAGGTTGATTTAACACGAAACGTAAACGCGTGATGCAATGGGTCGCTGTGGCAATATTCTCTTTCCCACCAATTAACTGGATTAATTGGGTAATATATTGAGGATGAATTTTCTTTGCCATAATTTTTCCTTTCGTCTAAAAAATGTTCGTGTGTATCTTACGTATTTTTATTTTTCTCTCAATGGGAACGTTCCCAATTTGTGATCTAAATCACAGATTTAGATGCAACGAAGGGGAATTAATGAATGAAACGGAGATTGAATACGCCAAATAGCGTGAAAATGCACTGTTTTAACCTTTTCTTTCGTATCAATTTGGCTATTGTTCATCTTGATCGTCTGTATTTCATTGTAATAAAAAGACATTATTTTACGGAAAAATGAGATATGGCAAATAGCGTAAAAAGATCTAAACCAACCCACAATCAATGCAATTCGCCTTAATTTCTTTGTGTTCCAGTAAATGAAAGAGTTGTTTGACTGCTTGTTTACCGGCAGTAGTAAAGCCGAGATCGACACTCAAAGTTTGAGGGAAGAGAAATCGTAATAGCGGATTGTTACCGATGCCAGCTACGCGAATGTGAGTAATTTGGTGTTCTTGCAACCATTTGACTACTCCGATTGCCAAGGTGTCGGTGGCACAGACAATGGCAGAAATTTGCGAAAAATCCACCGCACTTGCTAATTGATAAGCACTGTCATAGCTTAGCTCACCTAGCACGGCATAAGGTGAAAGCTGATGAGCTTGACAAAAGCGAAGATAGGCTTGATGGCGCAAGTAACCTGTCGTCATATCGCTTTCTTGTACACCAAGATAAGCGATTTTTTGATGACCTTGTTGATGCAAGGTTTCAAGTAACAGGGTTACGGCACGTTGTTCATCATAGTACACACAAGAAAATTGCACATAATGGCGTGCAATAACCACTAATTTTTTTTCCCAACCTTGCAGATCTTGTTCTTCTAAACCTGAAAACGCAAACAAAATGACACCATCAACACGGCGTTGTTGAAAGAAGTTGAGATGTTCCTGCAAACGGTGCATTTCCATTTGGCTTTCTACAATAATGGGTTCACAGTTCGCCGCATAGAGTAGAGGGAGCATTGCGGAAAGGGCTTGGTTTTCCGCATTAGACGTTAAACGCGTGACAATAATGCCGATCATTGGGTTGCCTTGCCCACGCATCGCCCGTGCAGATTGCGAAGGGGTAAAGTTATGTGCTTGAATAATCGCTTGAATTTTCTCGCGTGTTTCCGTACTCACGTTGCTATCTTGGTTTAATACGCGAGAAACTGTTGATTTTCCTACGCCAGCTAAGGCAGCAATATCTTTAATCGTGAGTTTTTTTGCCATTATTCAATCCTATGCAGAGAAGGCGCTCTTTTTAAAGTGCGGTGCTTTTTTGCCGTATTTTCATTTCGTGATTACTGAAACCTTGTACGAGATCTACGATTTTTTTACCATCAGGCAAGATTAAATTAGGGGCAATATCATACAATGGCACGATAACAAATTCGCGATTCTGCATATCATAATGTGGGATCGTTAAGCGTTCAGATTGAATGATGTCGTCTCCGTAAAGCAGAATATCTAAATCTAAGGTGCGTTCACCCCAACGGCGTAAACGGACACGCCCTTGTTCTTGCTCAATACGTTGCAGCTCATCAAGTAATGCTAATGGGGATAATGCAGTGGCTAGGCAGGCTACCGCATTGACATAATCAGGTTGATCTTGTGGCCCTAAAGGCTTGCTTTGATAAAAATGGCTGACGCGCATTAATTGTGAGTGAGGCAGTTGCCCTAACGCGTGCAGTGCGTTTTCTAATTGTTGCACTGGGGTAGCTAAATTACTGCCTAAAGCGATATAAACCTGTTTCATTATATAACTTGCTCTTTCTGGGTTTTACGTCTTCTTGGACGATAACGTTTTTTCTTTGCGATTGGATGACGTTTTTGATGCGCTTTCAGCAACTCGTTACGTTGTGCGTCATTACTAAATTGATATTCGTGCCACCAAGTTGCCAATTCAATGGATTCCCCCCCTTCCACTTGTGCGCGCATTGCGAGCAAATCAAAGGCTGCGCGGAATTTAGGGTGCGCCATTACACGTATTGGGGCGTTACCATTACGTTTGAGCAATTGTAATTGTAAGAACCAAATATCACGAATCACCCCAGTATGGCGGCGCGGTGCAGCAAGGCTTGTGCAAAGCTGATCAAGAATGTCGTTGCTGGCTAAGGCGTAGGCATCGTGGTTATTTAAGCCACCTTCATTTTTCAGCATTTCCACTTTTTCTCTTAATGGATACCAGAAAAAGCAGGCAAATAAAAAGGCGGGGTTAATGCGTAATTTATCGGCAATGCGTTCATCGGTAGAGGTGAGCGCAGTCAAAATCATTCGCTCTGCAAAGCTATCTTGCTTTTCAGTGAAATAAGGCATTAGCGTTGGGAAAAGCTGATCAAACAAGGTGTATTGGCGCAGTAGATGATAGGTTTTTACGCCATTACCTGTTTGTAAGAGTTTTTGTGCCTCATCGTATAAGCGAGCTGGCGGAATATTGCGTAATAGGTGTGCCATTTGTTTGATTGGCGCTTCTGTCGGCTTTTCTAAAAACATATCCAATTTTGCTATAAAGCGAATGGCACGCAACATACGCACAGGATCTTCTTGATAGCGAATGACGGGATCACCAATTAAACGTAATTTGCCCGCTTTAATATCTTCAATGCCGTTGTAGAAATCACGCAGCGTGTTATCTTGCGGATTATAATAAAGGGCATTTACGCTGAAATCACGGCGTTCCGCATCTTGTTCTAGCGTGCCGTACACATTATCACGCAGTAACATTCCTTCATCGCTTTGCTTAGATTGGCGTTCGTTATTATGTTCAGAATGGCTAGCACGGAAAGTGGCGACTTCGATAATATCACGTCCAAACATCACGTGTGCCAAGCGAAAACGGCGACCGATCAAACGGCATTGGCGTTGAAAAATGGCTTGAATTTGTTCTGGACGGGCATTGGTTGCCACATCAAAATCTTTGGGTTTTTTATCCAGTAACAAATCTCGCAAACAGCCGCCTACCACATAGGCTTCATAACCGTGACGTTGTAATTTTTGTACCACCGTAAGTGCATTTTTACTGATCATTCTCGGTTGAATACCATATTGTGACGCATTTATAATATGTTTTTGAGAGCGATGAGCTGTTTTGCCTTGTGGTTTTTTTTCTCGCGGCGTGGCATTTTCTACTAAAGCCACAGCAGGTCTAGCTTTGCTAGGGCTGGCTTTAATCTGTTTTTTATTTGCTCGTTTATGGGAAATTTTTTTCGAGCTCGTTTCTTGTGTTGCATTATCTGTTTTCTTTTTAAACAGATTTTTAATTAAGGTTAAAATAGCGAACCCCTTGCTTAAAAAGCGAAATGACATTAATCAAAAGTGCGGTGAAAAATTACCGCACTTTGTAACTTAATAAACCTCTTTATGTCGGCGCATTAGCCGATCATCTGTTTCTCACGAATTTCAGATAAGGTTTTACAATCAATGCAAAGATCGGCGGTTGGGCGAGCCTCTAAGCGGCGAATACCAATTTCAATACCGCAGGAATCACAATAGCCGAAATCGCCACTGTCGATTTTTTTCAGTGTATGTTCAATTTTTTTCATTAATTTACGTTCACGATCGCGATTGCGTAATTCTAAGCTAAATTCCTCTTCCTGCGTGGCGCGATCTGCGGGATCAGGGAAGTTTGATGCTTCATCTTGCATATAAGCCACAGTGCGTGAGGTTTCTTCTTGAATTTGTGCGTGCCACGCTTCAAGGATTTTTCTAAAGTGAAGAATTTGATCATCATTCATATATTCTTCACCTTCTTTTGGTTGATAAGGCTCCACTCCGGCTAACGCTAATAAACTTAAAGAGGATTGAGTCATTGGTATCTCCTAATAGTAATTCATCCATTTTAACTTAGTATAACTGACCTCATTATCACCGTAGGAATAGCAAAATTCAGCTATATTTTTGACCGCACTTTCGCGTTAAGTTAAGACTTTCTGAGGAGAGCCTATTTCCATCTCAAAATTAGGCTCTTTTTAAAGAGCGGTATAAATATCAGAACTTTGAGCAATTAGCAAATAAATTTACATAAGAAAAAATATTTTTACAAAATAAATCTCAATTTTGCGATCTAGCTAACAAAATGTAGACGTGCAAAATGACTGATTGCGAGGAAAACATAAAAAAAGACTAGACAAACTTTTAATTGCGCGAGTATCTTTTAAGCATCGTTTTTCAAAAAGAGAGAGACAAAATGCAAACATTTTCATTAATCAAAACAAAAGGCTATATTAATGGTGAATATGTCGAAAGTGCAAATGGGCAAACTTTTGCGGTGCTAAACCCAGCAACACAACAAGAAATTTGCCAAGTGGCCGATTTAGGTGTAGTAGAAACAGAACGTGCCATTTTAGCCGCGGAACAGGCACAGAAACAGTGGAAACAGACATTGCCGAAAGAGAGAGCGAAGATTTTAACCCATTGGTATGATTTGGTGTTGCAACATCAAGAAGCGCTTGCACAACTCATTAGTTTAGAACAAGGAAAACCGATTGCTGAAAGTCGTGGTGAAGTGCTTTATGGGGCAAGTTTTATCCAATGGTTTGCCGAAGAAGCAAAGCGAATTCAAGGGGATATGTTGCCGTCAGATAAAGGTCATCACCGTTTAATGGCAATAAAACAGCCTATTGGTGTGGTGGCTGCCATTACCCCTTGGAATTTTCCTAATGCTATGATTACCAGAAAAGCCACGCCTGCTTTGGCGGCTGGCTGTGCCGTGGTGCTAAAACCTGCACCTGAAACCCCATTATCTGCCTTAGCCCTCGCGGAATTAGCCAGCCAAGCGGGGTTGCCAAAAGGTTTGTTGAATGTCATTCCTACCACCCAAGCCGTAGAAGTTGGAAAAGTGCTTACAGCAAGCCCAATTATTCGCAAATTAACGTTCACCGGTTCAACCAAGGTGGGCAAACTATTAATGGCACAATCGGCGAGTACGGTGAAAAAATTATCCTTAGAACTGGGAGGCAATGCACCCGCTTTGGTATTTGATGATGCGGATTTAGACACTGCCGTGGAAGGTGTGTTTGCGTCTAAATTCCGTAATGCAGGTCAAACTTGTATTTGTACGAATCGCATTTATGTACAATCGGGAATTTATGCGGCATTTTTGCAAAAATTCAGCGAAAAAGTACAACAAATTACCTTGGGTAAAGCCAATGAACCTAATGTGACAATGGGGCCATTAATCCGCCAAAGTGCTGTGGATAAAGTACAACGTCACATTGATGATGCGTTACAAAAAGGGGCGAAACTTGTACTTGGCGGTAAACCTGCCAATCTTGGTGGCACATTTTTCCAACCCACGGTTTTAAAAGATGTTGACCAGACAATGTTAGTTGCCAAAGAAGAAACCTTTGCTCCTTTAGCACCAATTTTTAAGTTTGACACGGAAGAAGAGGGCATCGCAATGGCAAATGATACCGAATTTGGGCTAGCAGCTTACTTTTTCACACAAAATATTCATCGCATTTGGCGAGTATCAGAAGCCTTAGAATATGGCATCGTGGGCATTAATGAAGGATTGGTTACGAATGAATTTGCCCCATTTGGTGGAGTGAAAGAATCAGGTATTGGGCGAGAAGGTTCTCGTTATGGTATAGAAGAATTTTTAGAGCTAAAATACCTTTGTTTAGGCATAAAATAAAGTGCAAAAATAAGGGGCAAATGTTGCCCCTTTGTTGTGATGTTATGCCTCTAAATGTTGAATCAAAATCTTGGAACGACGCTGATAATTGTATTTTTCTCTTTTTTCTACGGGCAGATCTTCTACCTGAGCTAAGTAAAATCCTCGTTCTTGAAACCAATGTACTGTACGCGTGGTGAGAACAAATAATTTCTCAATTTGCTGTTCTTTTGCTCGTTTGTGAATGGCTTCTAATAAAATATCGCCGCGAGAAGAATTACGATAATCAGGGTGAACCGCAACGCACGCCATTTCTGCCATTTTTTCCTGTGGATAAATATTGAGTGCTGCGCAAGCAATGACTACACCATCACGATCAATAATGGTGTAATTTGCAATCTCCATTTCAAGTTGCTCACGAGAACGTTTAACCAAGATGCCTTGCTGTTCCAATGGGTGGATAAGCTCTAATAATGCGGGAATATCCGCCACGTTGGCAAGGCGAATATGTTCTGAATTTTCCATTGAAAGCTGCGTTCCCACACCATCTCGAGTAAACAGTTCTTGTAGCAATGAACCATCTTCTTCATAACTTAATAAATGAGAACGTTTCACCCCCGCACGACAAACCTCAATCGCCGCCTGCAAGAAGCGGGCTTGCGAGCTGTGATATTGATTTTGGGAAATCAATTGAGTTAAATATTTTTCTGCCTCTTGGGGTAACAAATCAGCAATGGTTTCTTGCTGATCATTTAAAATACCTTGTGTATTAGAAAACGCGATCAGTTTTTCTGCTTTAAGTTTGATTGCCAATTGTGTTGCGATTTCTTCAAAAGGTAAATTAAAGGTTTCCCCTGTTACAGAAGGGGCGATAGGACCGAGTAGCACAATGGATCCCTGATCGAGTTGTTGCTGAATTTTTTCACTATCAATACGACGAATTTTTCCACTGAGTTGATAATCAACCCCTTCATCTACGCCAATCGGTTGTGCCAAAATAACATTACTACTCACGACATTGATCACCGCTGAATGAGGTAAGCGTAAGGAAAGACGGGCGGCAATATCATAATTTAATTTACCTACTGCCTGTTTTACTATGTCAAGACTATGGGGATCGGTAATGCGAATATTTTTATGGTACGTTGGTGTAATGCCTTGTTGTTCAAGGAGATGATTAATTTGCAACCTTGCGCCAAACACAATAGCTAATTTAATGCCAAGGCTGTGGAGTAGGCTAATGTCATTGATAATATTGATGAAATTTGGGCTGGCAATGGTGTCGCCATCAAGCATAATCACAAAGGTTTTGCCTCTGTGCATATTTACATAGGGCGTGGATTGTCGAAACCACTGTACAAGTTCGGTGCTACGCATAACTTCCTTTTATAATTATTCATTTGTTTTGAATTTATATTCATTTTTGAAAATATGCAAGGGAAATTTTGCTGAGATAAAAAATGCGGTGAAATTTCACCGCACTTTGTTTTTTAGCAATTAGTTTACTATGTTGAATTGTTCTTTCATTAATGCCGCAAAATCGGTGTAACCGCCTATTGGTTTTTCATCAATGAAAATTTGTGGTACGGTTTCAACCGGTTTACCTACGGAAGCAGATAAATCAGCTTTGCTGATACCTTCTGCGATAATATCCACATAACGATAGTCAAAATCGTTTAAGGTTTCTTTTAATTTGTCAGCAAGCTCTTTTGCACGCACGCAATAAGGGCAACCGGGGCGACCAAAAATAACAACGAACATAATGATTTCCTTCTGTTGAGGCTAAGCACATTGGCTAGATAAAAATTCAATAGAGACAAAATGCTTAGCAAGATAAAAAATTGTGCAAATTGTACTGATTATGGCAAAAAGAATAAAGGAGTTTTTTGGCATTGTTGTAATTGGTGTAATATATCAACATTGCAATCTGATAACGTCTATCTTGTAAAAGTAGGGAAAAATGAACTTATTAATGTTATGCCGTGAGCCTCGTCTTTATAGCTGTCAGCGTTTGAAAGAGGCGGCTGAAAGTTGTGGACATCAAATAGATATTCTTGATCCAAACCGTTTTGTGCTAAAACTTAGCGAAAATACACCGCACTTTGAATTGTATTATCAGCCAAATCGCGACGTAGAACCTTATTTATTGCCCGATTATGATGGGGTGTTGCCGCGATTTGGGGCGACTAGCACGCAGATGGGCTGTGCGGTGTTGCAACATTTTCAGGCAAAAGGTGTCGCCTGTTTAAATGATGTTGAGCCTTTTTTAAACGCGAGAGAAAAGTGGCGGAGCTTGCAGATTTTAGTCCAGCAAGGTATTGCTGTTCCGCCTTCTTTGCTGGCGGGTAATGAAACGCAGGCTAAACAAAGCCTTGAACTTATCGGCTCACCAACGATTTTGAAAACCTTAAGTGGATCACAAGGCATTGGCGTGATTTTAGCGGAAAGCCAAAGTAGTGCCAGCAGTATTGTAGAAACGCTTAATCACTCTGGCGTTCCCGTCTTAATGCAGCAATTTATTCGCGAGGCACAAGGGGGTGATGTACGTTGTTTTGTGGTTGGGGGTAAGGTGATTGCGACAATGGAGCGTAAAGGGCAAGCGGGCGAGTTTCGCGCGAATATCCACCGTGGAGGAACAGGTGAACAAGTGTGGCTAAGTGAGCAAGAAAAACAAATTGCCCTGTCAGCTACCCAAGCTTTAGGCTTAGATGTGGCTGGAGTGGATTTAATTCGCTCACAGCAAGGTTTGTTAGTATTAGAGGTTAATGCTAGCCCGGGCTTAGAAATGATCGAAAAAACCAGCGGTTTGGATATTGCATTGCAAATGATTTTGCATTTGGAGCGAAAAAGCCAAGCCAGATCAAAAAATAATGAATAAATAGCAAGTGCGGTAGAAAAATCGCGTATTTTTTGTTTTAATAAAGCCGTTTTCTCGCAATTCTTGCGGTTTCTAACGGCATCCGCCCAATTTAACTAGGTGAGGTTTTTATGATTATTTATTTGCACGGTTTTGACTCTAATAGCCCGGGTAATCACGAAAAAATAATGCAGTTAAAATTTATTGATGACGATGTTCGATTCATCAATTACAGCACCTTACATCCACGTTATGATATGCAATTTTTACTCAATGAAGTGCATAAATTCGTGTCAGAAAGCAATGATAAAACCCCACTCATTTGCGGTGTTGGTCTTGGTGGTTATTGGGCGGAACGCATAGGCTTTTTATGTGGTATTAAGCAGGCAATTTTTAATCCGAATTTGTTTCCCTATGAAAATATGCAAGGCAGAATTGATCGCCCCGAAGAATATCAAGATATTGCAACAAAATGCGTTGAAAATTTCCGTTTAAAAAATAAAGGAAAATGCTTAGTATTTCTTGCTATGCAAGATGATGTGCTAGATGCGCAGCGTAGCGCGGAAACCCTTTCCCCTTTTTATGAGATCGTTTGGGATAAAAACGAAGGGCATAAATTCAAAAAAATTTCGCAACATTTACAACAAATTAAAGCCTTTAAAGCAGGATAAAAAATCGGGCGGATTGGAATTATCCGCCCGATTTTATTTGTTATCTAACTGTCTTCCTGTGTTTGTTGTTGAAATTCAAATTGTGGAGGAAGTTGGGGTTTTAATTCATCTTCATCAATTTTTTCGACATCTGGCGTATCCAGCAAGCGTTCTGCTTTGCTATGGGCGCTTTTTTCTTTACCTAATAGCTGTGGCAAAATTTTACCGTAACTGCCTTTTGGTGATAAAGCGCTGGTGATAAAAGCGCGGTTAAATGCATCACCAAATTCTTTGTCTAGCACGGTGTCGTTTAAAATAAAATAGCCCTTGTTTGGCAAGGCAATGTAGCTTAATACATCATTAGGGGAGAAATCAGGAAAGATTTTTTGCAATTCCGCGAGCCAATTATCCGTATTCCCTTCTATCTTGAGGGCGTTGATTTCTTTGATTAAACTAATGGCGAAACTTTTGCCTTCCACGGGCTTATCAAAATTGAACGAGAGCATTAACGGGCGTTGATTTTCTTGATAATGGCCAGTTTCAGAATAGAGGCTTAAGGTGTAAATTTGAAACGGCCCCCAGTTATAATCAGCATTGCCCACCATTTTCCAATCTGCCCAAAGGGCGCTGGAAAATAAGGTAGAAATTAAAAATGCGACAAGTTTCTTTTTCATTCTTTTTCCTGATAAATTGCTAGTGGCGATTATAGCAAGTTTTTTATTTTCGACAGATTTAATTTGTACAAGTTGCTAAATTTCGCACAATTTGTTCAATTTGTTTTAAACCATTTAAGCGAGAGTGGCTCAATCGTTGTGCGATCCCAAGTTCATCAAAATAAGCGGTTAAATCAAAAGATTGTAATTGTACTGCTGTTTTGCCGTTAATTTCTTGCAAAATCAGCCAAAGCAAGCCGTTAATAATGCGTGCTTCGCTGAAGGCATTAAATAGAAAAGTGCGGTCGTTTTTTTCTTCAAATTTGAACCAAACCTTGGCTTCACAGCCAGAAATAGGCTGCATTTGAGCGAGCGTTTGTTCATCAGGGCGAGAGAGATTTTTTCCGCTTTGAATGATGAAACGGTAGCGATCTTCCCAATTTTTGGCGTTTTTAATTTCTGTTCTCATTGCGTTAATCTAACAAGGCTAAGGCGTTATCCAACGCCTTAAAAAAGTGTTCAATATCTTGCTCATTATTGTAAGGGGCAAGGGAAAGGCGTAATGTACCACGTTGTCCGAGCCTTGCCAAATAAGGCTGAGCGCAATGTTCGCCAGCGCGCAGGGCAATATTTTGTTCGCTCAACAGGGTAGCGAGATCAGAAAGATCAATATGCTTAAATAAAAAGCTAATAATTGGGCTGTGATCGCCATAAGTAAAAAGCTGGCAAGCAGGATATTGTTGCAGGCGAGCGGTGATTTTTTTGCTTAATTGCGCGACATACTGATGTGCGGCATTGTTATCCCATTTTTCCAGCCATTCTAGCACAGCATTAAAACCGATTACGCCAGCAATATTTGGTGTTCCAGCTTCAAGTTTATAAGGTAATTCAGCAAATTCTGTTTGCTGTGCACTGACTTTCTGCACCATTTTGCCACCAAATAATAAGGGCTGAAGTTGGTTAAGTGCGGTCAATTTTCCAGCCAAAACGCCAAGCCCTGTGGGGCCATAGATTTTGTGTGCGGAAAAGGTGAGAAAATCCACGTCAAGTTGTTGTAAATCAAGGGAAAGATGATTAATGGCTTGTGCCGCATCAGCTAAGATGAATGCGTTACTTTGGTGGCGAATAATCGGGATTAGATCAGCCAAAGGCTGCACCACACCCGTTACATTGGACATCATCGTCAAGGCAACAATTTTGCAGTTTTTTTGCACCGCACTTTTTAATGCACGATCATCAATAACGCCGTTAGTCTGCAATGGCAGAACGATCAATTTCGCCCCAGTTTTTTGGCTTAGCTGCTGCCAGCTGACAAAATTGGCGTGGTGTTCTGCTTCTGTGATGATGATTTCATCTTGTGGCGTAAGCTGTGGTAGTAGGCCGTTCGCCACTAAATTAATGGCGTGCGTGGTGCCTGATGTCCAAATAATACTTTGTTCGCTTTCTGCGTTGATCAGCTTTTTTACTCTTGTGCGCGCTTGTTCATAGCTTGTGGTTTGTTGTTCGTCATATTGGCTACGATGTACCGATCCTGCGGATTGATAGAACGCAATGGTGGCATCAATCAAGGCTTGCGGTTTTAAGCTGGTGGCGGCACTGTCTAAATAAACGGCAGCATTAGGTTGTTGAAAATAAGGGAAGTTTTTCCGAAATTCTGTGGAGTTAAAAGCCATAGAATGATCCTTTTTCTTTTTGTTGGCGTTTTTGTTTACGCTGTTCGCTTTGCATTTTTCGCCATTGTTCAGGGTAAATCGGTTGCGAATCTTGCCATAAACCGACACGTTGTGCGCGCGCTTGTTGTTGTGCGTGAAAATAGCTTTGATCGTGCGCATAACGCTCATACACCCACGCCATTCCTCGTTTTACCATTGCAAGATTGATATTTTGCCCTTGTAGGTTATACACCGTGGCAAGCGTACGTTGATAGCGATCATAGCCTACAATTTGCAGTTGAACCGCTTGTTTATGAATCAGGTTGGCTAAGGTTTGGCGCGATTTATTACCAAAGGGCTGTTTCTTTTCTGGCGCATCAATGCTGTCTAAACGAACTTTGATTTGTTTGTTATTTTCAAGCAAACAGCTAAAGGTATCACCATCAGAAATTGCCACAACGCGGCAAGGAATGATACGCACTGCTTCTGCTGTTTGAGGAAGCCAAAATATTGTTGTAATAAAGAACAAGAAACGCTTTCGTAACATTCTGATCACATTGATTCTAAAAAAGTTTGAAATTTTCCTTATTGTAACGAAAAGCCATAACAAAACGAATAAAATAAGAGTAGAATTGTTGCGGTTTTAGTAAATTAACAACTTTATAGCGGTATGACACAGAAGATTTTTCAGTTATTACGTTCTTTTGCCATTCTTTTTTTAATGCTTTTTCTCGGTGAGCAAATCGCTCGTTTTATTCCTATTGGCATACCCGGTAGCATTTGGGGATTGCTTTTATTATTCACCAGCTTAATGTTACAAGTGATTAAAGTGCATTGGATTTTTGCAGGTGCAAGCCTATTAATGCGTTATATGGCGGTGCTATTTGTGCCAGTAAGCGTGGGGATTATTCAATATTCTGACCTTTTGCTCAATCAAGCCAAAGTGCTGTTAATCCCTAATGTGGTGGCGACAATTTTAACATTGGTGCTCAGTGGCATTTTGGCGGATTATCTTTTTTCCCAACAGTCTTTTGCTGGATTACGCAAAAAAGTCTTGAAAAAACGGGCTAAGGAGAGCAAATGATTTACGCTTATACTTTGCTTACCCTCGTGGTGTTTATGGTTGCCTTGCAGATTAGTAAGCGGTTGAAATCAATCATTTTTAATAGCTTTATCCTTACCGTAGCAATGTTGATTGCCATTGTGGTGATGTTTAATGTGCCTTATCCTGATTATATGGCAGGGAATGCACCGTTAAATCATTTATTGGGGGTGAGTGTGGTTGCCCTCGCATTGCCGCTATACGAACAGTTTCGCCAAATTAAAGAATATTGGAAAACGATTTTATTTATCACCGCACTTTCTTCTTTATTCTCAATGGTGGTAGGAGCTGCGCTCGCCTTGTTGCTTGGGGCAGAACCTGAACTGGTTGCAACGATTTTACCAAAATCCGTTACCACACCAATTGCGATGGAAATTGCTCAAAACATTGGTGGTATTCCCTCCGTTGCGGCAGCAGCGGTATTGATTGCAGGGTTGCAAGGATCAATGTTTGGCTATTTAATTCTGAAAGCCATAAAAATAAAATACGCCGAATCCATTGGGCTTTCAGTGGGGGCAGTTTCGCACGTTTTAGGTACGGTGAGTTGTATGGAAGTTGATCCTAAAGCGGGAAACTATAGCTCAATCGCCTTGGTGCTTTGTGGTATCTTAAGTTCCATTTTTGCCCCTTTTGTATTCAAATTAATTTATTTCTGGGTGGTGTAGAATGAAAAATTCAGTGAATAGCCTTTGGCACGAACGTTATATCCCTGATAGTCCGCGAGAGAAAGATCACCGCCCGCCATTTCGCCGTGATCGTGGACGTATTTTGCACAGTGCAGCCTTTCGCTGCTTACAAGCCAAAACGCAAATTCACGCAGTAGGTGAAAATGATTTTTACCGCACACGTTTAACCCATTCTTTAGAAGTGGCGCAAATTGGTAGCAGCTTGGTCGCACAGCTTAAATTTACCGAAGCATTCGCTCATTTGTCCGAGCAATTAAAGATAGACAAAAGCCTTTTACAAAAACAGTTAAAGCCTTTATTACCTTCTAATGATCTGATTGAAAGCCTATGCTTTGCTCACGATATAGGGCATCCGCCTTTTGGACACGGTGGTGAAGTGGCATTAAATTATATGATGCGAGATCACGGGGGTTTTGAAGGCAATGCACAAACTTTCCGCTTATTAACCAAGTTAGAGCCTTATACTGCAAATGCAGGAATGAATTTAACCCGCCGAACCTTACTTGGTGTGGTGAAGTATCCCGCCATTTTAGATTGTTCTTCACCACAGTATGGCGAAATTTTGCCGCAAGGGAGTGAAAATCCCTTGTATGCCAAAATTGCGGATTGGAAGCCGGGAAAAGGGATATTTCGCGATGATGTTGAAATGTTTCACTGGCTATTAGCACCATTAAGTGAAAAAGATCGCCAGCTTTTTCAGCAATTTAGCAAACCAAGAACAATGCCGCAGCAAACACTAAAAACCTGCTATAAATCTTTAGATTGTAGCATTATGGAATTGGCGGACGATATTGCTTATGGCGTCCACGATTTGGAAGATGCCATTGTGGTTGGGGTGATTCATTTACATCAATGGCAAGAGGCGTTGCAGCAGCTTAAAAATAGCCCTTCTCAATGGATCAAGCAGAATATTGAAAGCCTGAGCAAAAAATTGTTTTCAGCACATCATTATGAACGTAAAAATGCCATTGGTGCATTGGTAAATTATTTTATTACCAATGTGCGGTGGAAAATTAATCCTGAATTTGATGATCCTTTGCTCCGCTATAATGCTGAATTGCCAGAAGATGTGATTAGCGTGCTAAACGTGTTTACCGATTTTGTGTGGCAATATGTCATTCGTGATGTTAATACGCAACGCATTGAATATAAAGGACAACGAATGCTGACAGAAATGTTTCAAATTTTTGAGAGCGATCCTGAACGCCTGTTACCGCGTAACATGGCGACACGTTGGAAAAATGCAGAGCCGAATCAGAAAAAACGGATTATCTGTGATTACATTGCAGGAATGTCAGATGCTTACGCAATGAAAGTGTATCAACAGCTTTGATCCAAGAATGGGGGCTAAATACAGCCTCCACAGCTTCCGCAGCGCCAATCGTCTTTATTTACGGCTTGGTAAAACCAACGCATATAATTTTCTTCTAATGGAATATTGGCAGCAATAAATACATCACTTAGCCATTCAATATTAGCAATAATCCAATCATCTTCATCAAGCCCCTCTAAGTAAAGTTCGTCTGTGGGATCGATGAAATTATAAATTCCCCTTGTTCCCATATCGTGTTCGCGTTTTTGTTCTGGGATTTTAAGAGGCTTGTCTTGATAAAAAATTTCCCAATGCCCTAAACAAAGGGTATTGCCTTGCGTACTCCAACGCGCAATGAATGGATTTTCCATGGTAAGTATGAGTTGTCATCAATCAGTGATTGAATTATTGATCCAATTAAAACAAAGCCGAATACCCAATTCACCTTATTTTTATAAGGGCATTATGTGAAAGTGCGGTGTGATTTTGAACGATTTTTCGTTTTTAAAGTCTGAAGTTTCCCTATAAAATTTTATAGAATAGTGTAAAATTAGTCGTTATTTCTATTTTAAGCGGTATTTTACCGTCGTTTACGGTGGAAAATTTTATGGAAAAAAAATTACCTAAAGCCCTTGATGCCATTGATATAAAAATTCTTAACGAATTACAACGTAATGGCAAAATTTCTAATATTGACCTTTCTAAGAAAGTCGGATTATCACCAACCCCTTGTTTAGAGCGTGTAAAACGTTTAGAAAAACAAGGCGTGATTATGGGGTACCGTGCGTTGCTTAACCCTGAATTATTGGACTCGCCCTTGTTGGTGATTGTAGAAATTACCCTCGTACGCGGAAAACCCGATGTGTTTGAAGAGTTTAATGAAGCGGTGCAACAGCTTGATGAAATTCAAGAATGCCATTTGGTATCGGGTGATTTTGACTATTTACTCAAAACGCGTGTAGCGGATATGGCAGCATACCGCAAATTGCTTGGCACAACCTTATTGCGTTTGCCCGGCGTGAATGATACCCGTACCTATGTGGTAATGGAAGAAGTGAAACAGACCAATTTTTTACAATTAAAATAAGATGATTAAACGAATTACAGCAAAACTCACACCAAAACAATATATTGCAGAATTGTGTTTAGGTGTCATTTCTTTATTTGGTTTGTATTTGATTATTGCTTGGTCAAGTTACAGCCCTTTTGATAACACGTGGGCGGTGTCTTCCTCGCAGCCTGAAACCCTCAATAAAGCAGGGGCGTTGGGTGCTTGGCTCATCGGCTTATTTTTCACCTTGTTTGGACATATCGGCAATTTAATTCCTTTTATTTTATGCTTTGTGCCTATTTATTTATTCAAAACGAAAAAATTCACTCAGATCACTTGGATTAAAGCCATTCTTCGCACTTTCGGGGGCGTTTTACTCTTTAGTGGCTTAACTGCATTAGCGACGTTATTGCTCTCTAATACCAGCGCTTATCTGGCTGGTGGGGTATTAGGCGGAAGCTTAGTGGTTTCGCTTTATCCTCTTTTGGGTAAAGCGGGCGTGATTTTATGTGCCTTATTGTCTGCAATCGCTGGGTTTATTTTGTGTTCTGGTAAGGCGCTGATACAGCTTTTCATCAGATTTTACTATTGGCTTACAATGAATGAAGATAAAACCCCTGCGATGGCAATGCCAACTGAGCCGCAAGCAAACAGCGAATCTGAGCCTTTAGAAGAAATTATTATCCAAAAGCCAGCGCCAATTTCGTCATTACAAAATGAAAATGCAGAGCAAAGCGAAGCAAGCGAAGAGCAAAATAAAGATAACCAAACCTTTATTCAAATTAGTGGCTTACAAGAATTTGTTCAGCCAGAAGTGCCACTTGCACATAATCAAAGCCAAGCCGTTTCCAATAACCAAGAGTTTTTTGATCCGCGCCAAATGGAATCCCTTTCCAATTATGATGTAGGGCAAGAAGAGCCATTGCCGAATGTGCGTCTTCCTCAAGCAAGCACAGTAACAAGCCCAGCTACACAAATTGGCGTAAGCACAGAACAGATAATGGTTGAGCCTGTTCAACCTGTTGTAGCACAGAAGAATTCAGCGGTGCAGACAGATTTACCAAATGTGGCTGATTTACCAAGTGCGGTGGATTTTTCCACTGAATTTTCTGCAATAACGCAAGAACCTGAATTAAAGGTATCCATTCCTGATTATTCTTCAGAAAACCATTCAGAAACAGAAAATTGGGCAGAGCAAGAGAATGAAATGGATGAATTGGCACGTCAATTTGCAGAACAAGAACAACAACGTTTAGCGGAGATGGAACAGCGCGCAAAGGAAATCAATGCAGAAGAAGCCCTAACGCATATTCTTACCGAAAAATTACCAACAACGCATACTCAGCCGACGGAGAGTAAATCAGAGATCAGCCAGCCCACTTACAAACCTTATGGGGATTCATTAATTCACCCTGCTTTTCAACAACAAGTGAAAAAAGCGGAAAAACCGACCACACCACTGCCAAGTTTAGATTTATTAGATAAGCGTGAAGTGGAAGAGCAAAATATCACCCGTGAGGAAATTTTGGAA
Organism: Avibacterium sp. 20-126; assembly: GCF_044358625.1. Taxonomy (NCBI): domain Bacteria; kingdom Pseudomonadati; phylum Pseudomonadota; class Gammaproteobacteria; order Pasteurellales; family Pasteurellaceae; genus Avibacterium; species Avibacterium sp. 20-126. Next base: position 1,000,518 of record NZ_CP091457.1, read on the forward strand.
ACCTCACAACGAATTGAACAACAATTGCGCAATTTTAATGTGAAAGCAAGTGTAAAAGATGTGTTGGTAGGCCCCGTGGTAACGCGCTATGAATTGGAATTGCAGCCCGGAGTAAAGGCCTCAAAAGTGACCAATATTGATACGGATTTAGCTCGTGCGTTAATGTTCCGCTCAATTCGTGTTGCTGAAGTGATCCCAGGTAAACCTTATATCGGCATTGAAACCCCGAATTTACACCGCCAAATGGTGCCACTGCGTGATGTGCTAGATAGCCCGGCTTTCCGTGAATCAAAATCCTTGCTTTCAATGGCATTAGGAAAAGACATCAGTGGCAATCCAGTGATTGTCGATTTAGCAAAAATGCCTCATTTATTGGTTGCCGGTTCAACGGGGTCAGGGAAATCCGTTGGGGTGAATACGATGATTTTAAGTTTACTCTTTAGAGTGAAACCTGAAGAAGTAAAATTTATTATGATTGACCCCAAAGTAGTGGAGCTTTCTATTTATAATGACATTCCTCACTTGCTTACCGAAGTCGTTACCGATATGAAAAAAGCAGCGAATGCATTGCGTTGGTGCGTAGATGAAATGGAACGTCGCTATCAATTATTATCCGCTTTGCGAGTGCGTAATATTGAGGGCTATAACGAAAAAATTGACGAATATAACGCAATGGGAATGCCTATTCCAAATCCAATTTGGCGTCCGGGTGATACGATGGATACAATGCCGCCAGCCTTAGAAAAACTCAGCTATATTGTGGTGATTGTGGATGAGTTTGCCGATCTTATGATGGTAGCAGGAAAACAAATTGAGGAGCTTATTGCTCGCCTTGCACAAAAAGCCCGTGCTATTGGAATTCATTTAATTTTGGCTACGCAACGTCCTTCAGTGGATGTCATTACGGGCTTAATTAAAGCCAATATTCCAAGTCGTATTGCCTTTACCGTGGCAAGTAAAATTGACTCTCGTACCATTCTTGATCAAGGCGGAGCTGAAACGCTGTTAGGTCGAGGAGATATGCTTTATTCAGGGCAAGGGTCGTCGGATTTAGTTCGTGTACACGGTGCCTTTATGAGTGATGATGAAGTGGCTCGAGTGGCTGATGATTGGCGAGCAAGGGGCAAACCTGATTATATTGATGGCATTTTAGACAGTGCTGATGAGGAAGAAGGGGAAGTCACTCGCAGTGGTGATGAGGGCGAGCTTGATGATCTTTTTGATGAAGTGATGAATTTTGTGATCGAAACAGGCACAACCTCTGCATCATCAATTCAACGTCGTTTCCGTGTCGGCTTTAACCGTGCCGCACGCATTATGGATCAGCTTGAAGAACAGGGCATCGTATCACCATTGCAAAATGGAAAACGTGAAATTTTAGCTCGTCGCTCAGATTATTAGTTTAATCTTTCAGAAAATGACGTAAAAAATGCAACAAATGGGACATTTGATTGTCTGATTAACACAATGATTTCCCATTATTTTAGAATGTAAGGAACATTTATGAAAAAAATGGCAGCAAAAATGACCGCACTTATGTGTTTAGGATTAAGCCAATTGGCTTGGGCAGATGCGGTGAGTGAATTACAAATGCGTCTTAACAAAGTGGATGTGTTAAGTGCCGATTATGTACAGAAAGTGAGTGATGCGAAAGGCAAAGAAATTCAACAAGGGCAAGGCAAACTTCGTATTAAACGCCCAAATTTATTTAGAATGGATAATCAATCTCCGCAAGAAAGCCAGATTGTATCAGACGGCAAAACCCTGTGGTTCTATGATCCTTTTGTGCAACAGGTTACTGCAAATTGGGTGTCTGACGCAGTGAATAATACGCCATTTGTGTTGCTTACTAGCAATGATCAGGCACAATGGAAAAAATATACGGTGGCACAATCTGCGGATACCTTTACCCTTAAACCGAAATCAGCGAAAAGCAATATTAAGCAATTCACTATTCGCATTGACACTGATGGCGTGCTGAAAAATTTCAGTACGACAGAGCATGATGGGCAAACCAATTTATATTTATTGCGTAATATCACCAATCAACCGTTAGCGGATAATTTATTTAAATTTACTGTGCCGAAAGGGGCAGAATTAGACGATCAACGTAAGAAAAAATAACCGCACTTTATTCAAGGCTAAATTTCGATTTAGCCTTATTCTTTTTTAACTCATTGAAAAACCAATATTATTTAGCTGAGAATATACCAATGTCGAATCTTGCTTTTGATTTTGCTGAAAATGATTTTCGTCCTCTTGCTGCGAGAATGCGTCCCACTCACTTAGACGAGTATTACGGACAAAGCCACTTAGTTGGTGCGGGTAAGCCATTACGTAAGGCCATTGAAGCAGGGCATATTCACTCAATGATTTTATGGGGGCCTCCCGGCACAGGCAAAACCACCTTAGCAGAAATTATCGCACAGCGAATTAATGCGGAAGTGGAGCGTATTTCTGCGGTAACGGGTGGAGTGAAGGAAATTCGCGAGGCGATTGAACGGGCGAAGCAAAATCGCCTCGCTGGGCAACGCACGATTTTATTTGTGGACGAAGTACATCGTTTCAATAAAAGCCAGCAAGATGCTTTTCTGCCTTACATTGAAGATGGTACGGTAATTTTTATTGGTGCAACCACAGAAAATCCCTCTTTTGAACTCAATAATGCCTTGCTTTCAAGGGCGCGCGTGTATGTGTTGAAATCATTAACCTCACAAGAAATTGTAGCGGTTTTACAGCGTGCCATTGAGGATAAAGAAAAAGGGCTGGGCAATTTGCATTTAACCTTAGAAGAAAATTTGTTGTCAATGTTGGCAGATTATGTCAATGGTGATGCTCGCCTTGCACTCAATAGCCTTGAATTAATGGTGGATATGGCGGAAGAAGAAAAAAAAGGTAAATTTTTACACCGCACTTTATTAACGGAAGTGTTGGGCGAACGCCAAGCCCGTTTTGATAAACAAGGCGATCGTTTCTATGATCTGATTTCGGCATTGCATAAATCTGTGCGAGGTTCCGCACCTGATGCGGCGTTGTATTGGTTCGCACGGATTTTAACCGCAGGTGGCGATCCGCTATATGTTGCAAGACGTTTACTTGCCATTGCCTCTGAAGATATCGGCAATGCTGATCCTCGTGCAATGCAAGTGGCAATTGCTGCGTGGGATTGTTTCACACGTGTTGGCGCGGCGGAAGGTGAAAGAGCCATTGCTCAAGCGATTGTCTATTTAGCCGTAGCGCCGAAAAGTAATGCCGTGTATCAAGCCTTCAAGGCAGCCAAAAAGCACGCCTTAGAAAGCCCTGATTATGATGTGCCAGAACATCTACGCAACGCGCCCAACCATTTGATGAAAACGCTAGGCTATGGGGCAGAATATCGCTATGCGCATAATGAAGAAAATGCTTATGCGGCAGGTGAAAACTATTTCCCTGAACCGTTAAAAGATACCCAGTATTATTTCCCAGTGGCAAGAGGAATGGAAATCCAAATTGGAGAAAAATTGGCACGATTACGTCAATTAGATCAACAAAGTACAAATATCCGTTATAAATCGAGTAAGTAGCCTAGTTTATTTTTCTTATCCGATCTAAAATAGAACCGTTTTTTGAGCATATTTATTTTCTAAAGGTAACAAAATGATCGATGCAAATTTATTACGCAATAATCTTGCCGAAGTGGCTGAAAAATTAAAACTAAGACGTGGTTTTGAGTTAGATGTTGCACGTATTACAGAATTAGAAGAGCAACGCAAAGCCTTACAGGTTAAAACCGAAACCTTACAAGCGGAGCGTAATGCCCGTTCAAAAGCCATTGGAGCAGCCAAAGCTCGTGGTGAAGACATTGAGCCATTGTTGGCGGAAGTGGACAATATGGGCATTGAATTAAGTATGGCAAAAAGCCAACTTGATGACGTGCAAGCGGATCTACAAGAAATTGCCCTCAGCATTCCCAATATTCCAGCCGATGAAGTACCACTTGGTCAGGATGAAAACGATAATGTTGAAATTGCTCGCTGGGGTGAGCCAAGAACCTTTGATTTTGAAGTGAAAGATCACGTTACCTTAGGTGAACATTTACAAGGGCTAGATTTTGCAGCGGGAGTAAAATTGAGCGGAGCGCGCTTTGTGGTGATGAAAGGACAAATCGCCAAAATGCACCGTGCGTTAGCGCAATTTATGCTAGATTTACACACGGAACAACACGGTTATAGCGAAACCTATGTGCCTTATTTAGTGAATCACGCCACCCTTTATGGTACTGGGCAGTTGCCAAAATTTGGTGAAGATTTATTCCACACCAACCCACTAGAAGGGGAGCAACCTTACGCCTTAATTCCAACCGCCGAAGTGCCAGTAACCAATCTAGTGCGTGATGAGATTTTAGAACAAGCCCAATTACCCATTAAAATGACCGCTCATACCCCTTGCTTCCGCTCTGAAGCGGGATCTTACGGGCGTGATACACGCGGTTTGATCCGTATGCATCAATTTGACAAAGTAGAAATGGTGCAAATTGTTGAGCCTGAAAAATCAATGGAAGCCTTAGAAGAACTCACCAGCCACGCTGAAAAAGTGTTGCAGTTGTTAAATCTACCTTATCGTAAAGTCTTATTATGTACTGGCGATATGGGCTTTGGCTCAGCAAAAACCTATGATTTAGAAGTTTGGGTACCAGCCCAAAACACCTACCGCGAAATTTCTTCTTGCTCAAATATGTGGGATTTCCAAGCACGCCGTATGCAAGCACGTTATCGTGTGAAAGGGGAGAAAAAGCCACGTCTTGTTCACACCCTAAATGGTTCAGGCTTAGCTGTTGGTCGTACTCTTGTTGCTGTGCTAGAAAACTACCAAAATGCTGATGGCAGTATCACAGTGCCAGAGGTGTTACGTCCATATATGGGCGGATTGGATGTGATTGGCAAATAATCTCACCCTAAAAAGACGACTTTACTAATCTGTATCTCAAACGCTGAGTTAAGCTCAAGAACTTGAGGTACAGATTTTTTATATTTAAACAAAGCCAATACTTAAATGTTCAAATTATTAAGTGCGGTGCAAAATGGGCGAATTTTTCTTTAGATATAAATACGCCGATCTTTGTTTATTACTATAAATTTTAACCGAAATCGTGCTAGAATAGTCGCCGTTTTTTGTCAGTGGATTTTATAGGTTAACAAATGAAACCCTCTATTATCAGTAAATTAGATAGTTTAAATGAACGCCACGAAGAGTTAGAAGCCTTGCTTGGCGATGCCTCAGTAATTAGTGATCAAGAAAAATTTCGTGCTTATTCTAAAGAATATGCACAACTCGAAGATGTGGTGAAATGCTTTGCACGTTGGAAACAGTTAAACAGCAATATAGAAGACGCAGAATTATTGCTTGATGATCCAAGTATGCGTGAAATGGCACAAGAAGAAATTGAAGAATGCCAAGCTGAAATCGAGCAAGTAGAAGCGCAATTGCAAATTTTATTACTACCAAAAGATCCGAACGATGAATACAACTGCTATTTAGAAATTCGCGCAGGAACAGGGGGCGATGAAGCAGGGATCTTTGCGGGTGATTTATTCCGTATGTATAGCCGCTATGCAGAAAGTAAACGTTGGCGTGTGGAAATGCTCAGTGCAAATGAAAGCGAACAGGGCGGTTATAAAGAAGTGATCGTAAAAATCAGTGGCGAAAACGTGTATGGTCAGCTTAAATTTGAATCTGGTGGGCATCGTGTACAACGTGTACCGAAAACCGAATCACAAGGTCGAATTCATACCTCTGCTTGTACAGTGGCAGTAATGCCAGAATTGCCAGAAAGTGAATTGCCAGAAATTAACCCAGCGGATTTACGTATTGATACTTATCGTTCATCAGGGGCTGGAGGACAGCACGTCAATACGACGGATTCTGCCGTGCGAATCACCCATATTCCAACAGGTATCGTGGTGGAATGCCAAGACGAGCGTTCACAGCATAAAAACAAAGCCAAAGCAATGTCGGTGCTTGCTTCTCGTATTGTTCAAGTGGAACAAGAAAAATTAGCTGCAGAACAAGCGGATACAAGGCGTAATTTATTAGGTTCAGGAGATCGTTCCGATAAAATCCGTACCTATAACTACCCGCAAGGTCGTGTTACGGATCACCGTATTAACCTGACGATTTATCGTTTAGATGAAGTGATGAATGGAAAAATTGATGAATTGATTCAACCAATTATTACCGAATATCAAGCCGATCAGCTTGCAGCATTGTCAGATCAAGGCTAACTAGCGAAGCAAGAAAATACAAGTGCGGTGGGAAATGGCTATTTTTCCACCGCACTTATTTTTTTAGGAAATAATTAAGCGCGATTTAATTCAACCAGTTGTTTTTTTGTTAATGCAAAAACGCCTAATCCGCCATTTTTTAGCGCTAACCACTGGAATGGTGCGTGAGGGAATTGCTCAATTAAATGGATCATACTATTTCCCACCTCACACACTAATACCCCGTCATCTGCCAGATAATCAGCGGCAGATTTTAAAATTTGTTTCGTAATCTCTAATCCATCAACGCCAGAGCCTAGCGCCATTTCTGGTTCGTGATGATATTCTTCAGGTATTTCATCAAGATCTTCTTTATCCACATAAGGTGGGTTGGTCACGATAAGATCGTATTTATCTTGAGGAAGATGAGTAAACAGATCGGATTGAATTGGGAAGACGCGATCACTGAGATTGTGGTGCATAATATTGATTTCCGCCACATCTAAAGCATCAGTGGAAAGATCAATCGCATCAACTTCTGCCTCTGGGAATTGGTTTGCGCAGGCAATTGCAATACAACCACTGCCTGTACACATATCCAAAATTCGTTGTGGGGCTTTGGTGAGCAACCCTGCAAAGCGTTCTTCAATTAAAGCGCTAATAGGGGAGCGAGGCACGATCACGCGTTCATCCACATAAAATTCTAATCCACAAAACCACGCGCGGTTGGTTAAATAGGCAACCGGAATACGTTGCTCAATGCGTGCCAAAATCAGTTCTAACAAATTTGCTTTTTCGCTTTGTGTTAAACGGCTGTCATAAAGCTCCGTAGGTAAATCAGGCGGAAGCTGTAATGTGGTTAATACGAGTTGCTGTGCTTCGTCCCAGGCGTTGTCATAACCGTGTCCATAATATAAATCAGAGCGATTAAAGGTACTGTATGTCCAACGTAGGAAATCTTTTAGAGTGTGAAGTGAATGTGTCACGTTATCTGCAAGAATTTGTTGAATGAGTTCTTGGTTAAAGGCTGTCATCAATGTTTTCCAATTCAAAAAGAATAAATTTAAAGTGGTTAATGATACATTAATCAATGAGCTAAGTCAGCTGAAGAGAGCAAAGAAAATAGACGGCGTGACAGTAATAAAGTGCGGTGGTATTTCAGTTTGTTTTTGATTAAAAACGCGCAAAATTTTGACCGCACTTTTTTTACATCTTAATCGCGTGGATCGGGGTTATCTAACACGGTTTGTGTTTGATTTTGACGGAATTGCTGTAAGCGTGTGGCAAGTTCAGGGTTAAAACGGGCTAAGATTTGTGCTGCTAATAACCCAGCATTCGCTGCCCCCGCCGCACCAATGGCTAATGTCCCAACAGGAATGCCTTTTGGCATTTGTACGATAGAGTAAAGACTATCCACGCCATTTAAGGTTGCACTTTTTACTGGAACGCCCAACACGGGAACAAGGGTTTTGGCGGCGATCATTCCGGGCAAATGAGCCGCACCGCCAGCCCCCGCAATAATCACTTTGTAACCATTCTTTTCAGCATTTTCAGCAAATTGGAATAATTTATCTGGGGTACGGTGAGCTGAAACAATTTCAATATGATGAGGCACGTTAAGCTCTGTGAGAATTTGAGCGGCTTCTTGCATTGTCGCCCAATCACTTTTTGATCCCATTACAATTGCAATTTCAGCGATTTGGTTTGGCATAGTTTTTCCTATTCATAAAAAATTAACTGAACTAGGATAGCATAGCTTACGCTTTATAGGCAAACGATTGCTTTGTTTGCTTGATTGACCAAAAATTAGCAAGATAACCTGATTAAGTGAACATAGCGTGGCTTGTTTTCCTTGCAACTTTGGGCTAAAAATCTTATCCTAGCAACAATTTTTCTACCCTAATCTTAATAAAGATTTCATATTGGATAACCTTCTTAAAAACAAGCATACTAGGTGTCATATATGCAGACAAAAGCTAAATACAGAAAAGATTATCGCTCGCCAGATTTTACCGTAACGGATATTTTCTTGGATTTTCAATTAGATCCAGAAAAAACTGTGGTAACAGCGAAAAGCCAATATCAGCGACTAAATTCGGCGGCAACACAATTACGTTTAGACGGGCATAGTTTTCAATTTGCAGAAATTCGTTTAAATGGTGAAGATTTTAAGAAATATCAACAAGATAGTGAAGGGTTAAGCTTAGATCTGACGCATCTTAACGTTGAGCAATTTGAATTAGAAATTGTAACCTATCTGAAACCCGCCGAGAACACCTCATTACAAGGCTTATATCAATCAGGTGATGCCCTTTGTACACAATGTGAAGCAGAAGGATTCCGTCAAATTACCTATATGCTTGATCGCCCCGATGTGCTAGCCCGTTACACCACCAAAATTACCGCAGAAAAAGCTAAATATCCTTATTTATTATCTAACGGCAATCGCATTGCCAGCGGTGAATTGGACAATGGTTTTCACTGGGTGGAATGGCAAGATCCTTTCCCAAAACCGAGCTATTTGTTTGCCTTAGTGGCAGGGGATTTTGATGTTTTACAAGACAGTTTTATCACCCAAAGTGGCCGTGAGGTGAAACTTGAGCTTTATGTGGATCGCGGCAATTTAGATCGTGCCGATTGGGCAATGCACAGCCTGAAAAAATCAATGAAATGGGACGAAGAACGCTTCGGGCTAGAATATGATTTAGATATTTATATGATCGTTGCGGTAGATTTCTTCAATATGGGGGCAATGGAAAACAAAGGCTTGAATATTTTCAATGATAAATTTGTATTGGCCAATCCACAAACCGCGACCGATGAAGATTATTTAGCCATTGAAAGCGTGATTGCTCACGAATATTTCCATAACTGGACGGGCAATCGTGTTACTTGTCGTGATTGGTTTCAGTTAAGTTTGAAAGAAGGTTTAACCGTGTTCCGAGATCAAGAATTTTCTTCTGATACGGGATCACGTGCGGTAAATCGCATTAATAATGTGAAATTCTTGCGTACCGTGCAATTTGCGGAAGACGCTAGCCCAATGTCGCACCCAATTCGCCCTGAAAAAGTGATTGAAATGAATAATTTCTACACCGTAACCGTGTATGAAAAAGGGGCAGAAGTGATTCGTATGTTGCATACCTTGCTAGGTGAACAAGGTTTCCAAGCGGGAATGCGAGAGTATATTTCACAAAACGATGGCAAAGCCGCCACCTGTGAAGATTTTGTGCAAGCAATGGAAAAAGCCAATGACGTTGATCTTAGCCAGTTCCGCCGTTGGTATAGCCAATCCGGTACGCCAGAGCTCACCATTAGTGATAGCTATGATGAACGTTCTCATACCTATCGTTTGCAAGTATCACAACACACGCCAGCAACCGCCGATCAAATGGATAAAGTGAATTTACATATTCCATTGAAAATCGCCCTTTATGATGAGCAAGGAATTGCACAATCTTTGCAATATTATGGTGAAGTCGTGAGTGATGTGTTAGATGTCACAGAACAGACGCAAACCTTTGAGTTTCATAATATTTATTCACGCCCTGTGCCTGCCTTATTATGTGATTTTTCTGCGCCAGTGCGTTTAGATTATGATTACAGCACCAAACAGTTGATTACCTTATTGAAGTTTGCGAAAAATGATTTTATTCGTTGGGATGCGGCGCAAATGTTGTTTAGTAACGAGTTACGTCGTAACTTATCACAATATCAGCAAGGGCAACCACTTGAATTTTCAGAAGAAATTCTTACCGCACTAGGTCAAGTATTAGAAAATCATCAGAAAGATCCAGAATTAACCACGTTAATTCTTACCTTACCAAAAGAAACCGAATTTGCCGAGCTGTTTAAAACCATTGATCCTGAAGGCATTGCCGTGGTGCGTGAGTTTATGCTACGTACCTTAGCAGAATATTTGAAGTCAGAGTTATTCCGCATTTATCAGCATATTCATTTGGAAGATTATCGTGTGGTTCAGCAAGACATTGCCTTGCGTGCTTTGCGTAATCTCTGCCTAAATTATTTGGCATATACCCATTTAGGCAATAATTTGGTGTATAAGCACTATGTGAATGCAAATAATATGACAGATTGTTTGGCAGCGTTATCAGTAGCAACGAAAGCACAGCTACCTTGCCGTGATGAGTTATTGGCTGATTTTGAACAAAAATGGCAGCACGATGGCTTAGTGATGGATAAATGGTTTGCCTTGCAAGCAACACGACCTGATACTGATGTGCTACAAATTGTGGTGCAACTAATGGATCATCCAAGTTTTAACTTTAATAATCCAAATCGTGTGCGTGCTTTAGTGGGCAGTTTTGCAGGACAAAATCCACGTGCTTTCCACGCCGCAGATGGGGCAGGTTATCGTTTCTTAACGGATATTTTAATTCGTTTAAACGACACCAATCCACAAGTTGCCTCAAGATTAATTGAGCCATTGATTCGCTTTAAACGTTATGATGCACAGCGTCAAACCTTGATGAAACGTGCCTTAGAACGCTTGAGCGAAGTGGAAAACCTCTCTAAGGATTTATTTGAAAAAATCGAAAAAGCCTTACAATAATCCAACCAAAGTGCGGTTAAAAATGACCGCACTTTTTTACAGTTTAACTATCCAGTGAGATAAACGAGTGAATATGTATCCTTTAATCCGAAAAGCACTTTTCAGCCTTGATGCTGAAAATGCCCACAATTTAACGATCCAGCTATTAAAACTTGCTGGTAAACCTGCCTTATATCCGCTGGTTAAAGCGTTGTTCGCTTGCCCACAAGGTAATGAAAAAACGGTTATGGGGATTAAATTTAAAAATCCTATTGGGCTAGCCGCTGGCGCAGATAAAAATGCTGAAGCCATTGATGGCTTTGGTGCAATGGGATTTGGTTTTATTGAAGTCGGCACTGTTACCCCTTTAGGGCAAGAGGGCAATCCTAAACCTCGTCAATTTCGCTTAATTGAGAAAGAGGGCATTATTAATCGTAATGGCTTTAATAATCAGGGCATTGATGCGGTGATTGAAAATGTCAAGAAAGCGCACTTTGATGGCGTGATCGGGATTAATATTGGCAAAAATAAACGCACCCCCATTGAACGCGGTAAAGAAGATTATCTTTATTGTTTGAATAAAGCCTATAATTATGCTGATTATATTACGGTGAATATTTCCTCGCCCAACACGCCAGATTTACGCCAGTTACAATATGGTGAAGCGTTAGACGATTTATTGCAAAGTATTAAAGCCCGTCAGCATATTTTGGCGAACCAATATAATAAATATGTACCAATTGCGGTAAAAATTGCACCAGATTTAACTGAACCTGAATTGGTACAAATTGCAGATGCGTTACGACGTCACAAGATTGATGGGGTTATTGCAACGAACACCACCATTGTTCGCGACAGCGTGCAAGGTTCAAAAAATGCCAATGAAATCGGTGGGTTAAGTGGAAAGCCATTACAGCAAAAAAGCACCCAAATCATCGCTCGTTTATATCAAGAATTAAAAGATGATATTCCGATTATCGGCAGTGGTGGCATAAACAGTGTTGCTAGCGCACAAGAAAAAATGGCGGCAGGTGCGCAATTATTGCAGGTGTATTCAGGCTTGATTTATCAAGGCCCTAGATTAATCAAAGAACTAGTAACCCATTTTTAATGGATATATAACCAGAAAAGGCTTGAGAAGCAGCCTTGAAATAGCAATAAATGAAACAGAGATAAGGGCGGGCGAATGTCCGTCTTTATTTTTTTAACTTAAAGCGGAAAAATTACAAAAAAAGTACCGCACTTTTTTATTTAGGAACAACAATGCAAAAGATTTACGATTTACATTGTCATAGCACGGCATCCGATGGGGTACTAAGCCCCAAAGAGGTTGTACAACGTGCTTATGACAATCAGGTTTCCGTGTTGGCATTAACTGATCACGATAGCGTTGCTGGTTTAACGGAGGCACAAGAACAGGCTGATTTATTAGGTATTACGCTGATTAATGGGGTGGAAATTTCGACGCAATGGGAAAATCGCGCTATTCATATTGTGGGATTGGATTTTGATAAAAATCACGAAAAAATGACCGCACTTTTGCAACAGCAAGCAGAAAAACGCTTAGCAAGAGCAATAGAAATTGGCGAGAAATTAGCAAAATTAGGAATAGAAAATGCTTTTGAAGGGGCAAAGCGCTTCACTCAAGGCGAGGTAACCCGAGCGCATTATGCGCGCTATTTAGTGGAAATTGGCAAGGTTTCTCATATTAATCAGGCTTTCAAACGTTATCTTGGGCAAGGCAAATCTGCTTATGTCAAAGCGGAATGGGTGGATATTCCTAGTGCGATTGAAATTATTCACCAAGCGGGCGGAATGGCGGTGTTGACGCATCCTCTGCGTTATACTTTAACCACCAAATGGCTCAAAAAACTGATTACAGATTTTGCCCAAAGCGGCGGTGATGCAATTGAGGTTTCGGGTTGTGGGCAAACGAAAGATCAACGATTATTGCTGGCACGTTGGGCGCTTGAACAAGGTTTACTTGGGTCTGTTGGGTCAGATTTCCATTTTCCTTGTGGCTGGATTGAATTAGGACGATCTCTTGAATTGCCAGAAAATGTACCACCCATTTGGCAAAAATTTCGCACCATTTTGTAAATTCCGTGTAAAACAAGTTGAATTTCTCTTAGTTTAAGTGTAATTTATGTGTTACATATGTTGTATATAAAAATTTACACTTTGAGGGTGAGTAGGAAAGAAAAATGAACCACGTAAATCACAAAGATAGCATTCATAATGTGAATATTGTTAATGAAAAAGTGCTAATTACACCACACGAACTGAAAGAAAAATTGCCATTACCGCAACATTTATCTCATCAAATTGAGCAATCGCGGGCGGATATTGCGAATATTATTCATAAAAAAGATAATCGTTTATTAGTGGTGATCGGGCCCTGTTCCATTCACGATCCCATTTCTGCCTTGGATTACGCAAAACGATTGAAAGCCTTGTCAGATGAATTAAAAGATCAGCTTTACATTGTGATGCGTGTGTATTTTGAAAAACCACGTACGACAGTCGGCTGGAAAGGATTAATCAATGATCCGAAAATTGACGGTAGTTTTGATGTGGAACACGGATTGCATATTGCACGCCAATTATTGTTAGAACTGGCAGAAATGGGCTTACCGCTTGCTACTGAAGCCCTTGATCCTATCACACCACAATATATGGCGGATTTATTTAGCTGGTCAGCTATTGGGGCGAGAACCACGGAATCACAAACACACCGTGAATTGGCATCAGGCTTGTCAATGGCGGTAGGTTTCAAAAATGGCACAGATGGTAGCATTGCAACAGCTATTAATGCAATGAAGGCTTCGGCAATGGGACATAGTTTTATTGGAATCAACCAACAAGGGCAGGTAAATTTACTCAACACGGCAGGCAATCCAAACGGACATATTATTCTGCGTGGTGGTAAAGTGCCAAATTATCAAGCCGAATTTATTCAACAAGCCGAACAAGAATTGCAAAAAGCTGGCTTAGCACCGGCAATTATGGTGGATTGTAGTCACGGTAATTCCAATAAAGATTATCGTCGTCAGCCAATTGTGGCGCAAGACGTTACGCAGCAAATTGTCAATGGCAACCAATCAATTATAGGCGTGATGCTAGAAAGCCATATCAACGCAGGTAATCAAAGTGCGGAACAGCCGATAAGTGAAATGCAATACGGTGTATCCATTACCGATGCTTGTATTGATTGGGAAACGAGTGAAAAATTATTACGCCAAATGGCACAAGCCTTGAGCGAGAAATAACTAAACTGTAAAGAAATAAGGACAACAATGTGGACGCCCTAAAAGCACTGCGTACAGAAATTGATACACTAGATCAAGAATTATTGCAATTATTCGCAAAACGGTTGGCATTGGTAAAAAAAGTGGGAGAAATAAAACATCAACAAGGTTTACCTATTTATGTACCAAATCGTGAAGCAGAAATGTTGCAAGCAAGACGACAAGAAGCAGAAAAACTTGGTGTACCGCCTGATTTAATCGAAGATGTACTACGTCGTTTAATGCGAGAATCTTACACCAGAGAAAATCAATTTGGTTTTAAAACCATTAATCCAAACATTAAAAAAATTGTTATTGTTGGCGGAAATGGAAAGCTAGGCGGATTATTCGGGCGTTATCTACAGCTTTCTGGCTATCAAGTTGAAAATTTAGGGCGAAATGATTGGGACCAAGCAGACGAGATTCTATCGGGCGCAGATGTAGTCATTGTCTCTGTACCCATCGTAAACACAGTAGAAACTATCGAACGCCTTGCCCCTTATTTAACCGAAAATATGCTACTCACCGATCTCACTTCGGTGAAAAAAGCCCCACTTGCTAAAATGCTAGAAGTGCATAAGGGGGCAGTAGTGGGCTTGCACCCAATGTTCGGGCCAGATATTGCAAGTATGGCAAAACAAGTTGTTGTGCGTTGTGATGGGCGTTATCCTGAGCGCTATCAATGGCTGTTAGATCAAATCAGTATTTGGGGCGCGAAGATTTATCAAGTGGATGCGGCAGAACACGATCAAAGTATGACTTATATTCAAGCTTTACGCCATTTTGCTACCTTCGCCAATGGGCTACATTTATCCAAACAACCCGTGGAATTAGCTAAATTATTAGCATTATCTTCCCCCATTTACCGCTTAGAATTAGCCATGATTGGGCGTCTATTCGCTCAAGATGGGGCATTATATGCCGATATTATTATGGATAAACCCGAAAACCTTGAAGTGATCGAAAGCCTAAAACAAAGTTATGAAGAAAGTCTCACTTTTTTTGAAAACGGCGATAAACAAGGTTTTATCAACGCATTTGAAAAAGTGCGTGATTGGTTTGGCGATTATTCAGAACAATTTCTTAAAGAAAGTCGTCAATTATTACAACAAGCGAATGACTATAGACATCAGTAAATTATAGATTTGCATCGTATTATCGGCTTTCAACATTGACTTCTAATGAGCAGACGTTCTCTGCTCATTCTCATATTTAATCATCTTGCCAAATATTGTGGAATTTTAGGAACACGTGAGATCATAAGTGCGGTGTAAAATAAGGTCATTTTTTATTTTTAACCTGAGTGGTTAAGAAAAAAACAACTCCAACACTCAGGTCAAAAAGTTTTATCTTTTAACCATTTTTCTCCGATTCTTCCTCACCCTCTCCGCACTTACCAAGAAAATCGCAAGCCATATTAGGGCAAAAGCGGCAAGTTTGGCACCGCCGACAGGTTCGTGATAGACAAAGACGGCAAGCATCAGCACAAGCGAGGGCGTGAGGTATTGCAGCATGGCAAGGGTGTTGAGCGGCAGGCGTAAGGCGGCAAGGTTAAAGGTGATGAGCGGCACCAAGGTCAGCACACCGCATAAAAAGAGCAAAAAGCCCGTTAAATCAAAAGCAAAATGGGTCGGATAATAGGCAAGATAGCCCAAGGCAAAGGGCAGCATCAGCGTGGTTTCCACCAGTAATCCTGCCATCGCCCCGACAGCGGCTTTTTTACGCAAAGTGGCGTAAAGTGCGGTAAAAACCGCCAAACAAACGGCAATCCACGGCAAGTTGCCTGCCAAAAAGATTTCTAGGGCAACGGCGAGAATAACCAGCACAAAGGCGGTTTTGCCCACAGGGCTTAAGCGTTCGCCAAACAGCCAAAAGCCCAGCACCATCTGCACAATGGGGGCGATGAAGTTGCCAAGGGCGGCATCGGCCATTCTGTCCGTTACGATGGCATAAATATAAATGCCCCAAGCAAGGGCAATGGTGCTGCCGCTCATCAAAAGCAGCAGCAAGCTGCGTCTGCTACCGATAACGGTTTTGACGCTCTGCCACTGCCTGTTTAGGCTGATAAAAACAAGCAGCAGCAATAAAGAAAAGAGAATGCGAAACACGATGATTTCTGTCGCCCCAACGCCTTGCAGCAGTTTAAAGACAAGCGGGGTTAATCCCCAAATCAGCATGGTGATGATGGCGTAGATTAGCCCTGCTTTTTGTTCGTTTAAAGGGTTCATTTTTTATCCTTGTGTTTTTATGAATTTATGGATGATTTTAGCATGCTAGTGCTTTACTGATTAGCCCTGATTTTGGATAGGGTTTATTGAAATTTTGCGGTAATGGATTTGTTTTTATGGCAAAAGTCAAAGAATCAGGCTGCCTGAAAACTTACGTTTTTTGTTTTCAGGCAGCTTTTGATTTGCTAAAGCACGATGCTCAAAAAGCTAGCTGCATCAATAAATGCCTGTTTTGTCCCAAAAATCGCAATGATGCTGCGATAAGGCTTGCTCACGCATTTCGGCAGCAGGCAGTTTTAGCAGCAGATAGTTTTCTTTTTGGGCATCAAATTTCTGCCATTTGCTGTTTTCTGGGTTGGTTAAGGCTGCCCATAATTGCATCATCTCTTCTGAGAGTTTGTCTTGCAGCGGATTGAGCGTGGTTTTTAGGCCGCTGCCGCCGTGAAAGCCACGAAAGAGATAGGGCAGTTCATAGGTATGGCCAGCACCGATGGGAAAGGTAGCAGGCATCAGATAGCTGGGGGCTGTGTGGTCGGCAAAAACATAACCATAAGTGGGGGTGTAGCGTGAAGCCCAATGGTTCGCCTGATTGGCAACGCAGGCAAAAAAGGCAGAGGTGAATACATCGGCATAGGCTTCGGCAATGCTGTCATACTTTTCTGGCGGAAATTGTTGCATGACTTTTGGGGTGAGTGCTTTGCCTAGGGTTTGTTCAAGTGCGGCTTGATAGTCGGCTTTTGTCATGGGGTTGCCTGTTAGGTTTTCCATGAGACCTGCAAAAAATCTTCCTTCGTTGCGTGTGATGCCATTGACCAGTGTTACACGGTTAAAGCGTCCATTTTTGATGGCATCGGCTGGGTGCTCCTGAAGAAAACTGCCGTCAATCATGCCTTGCTGCAACGCATTGCTCATATTTTGCTCGCTAAGAATTTTATGTAATGGCAATTGACGCAGGCAATTTGCGGTGTCTTTTTGACAGCCGACTGCATCAACGAATTTTTGATTCATCGCTCTGGCTCTTTGCAGGGAAAAGGGGGCGAAAAAGACGGGTTCACGCAGCATACTGATACCGCCGCTCATAGAAATGGCGTGCTGAAATTTATTTTTGCTCCAAGGCGAAACAACCTGTGCCAATACGGCATTGCCGCCTGATGATTCACCAAAAATGGTGATATTTTTTGGATTGCCGCCGAACTGGGCAATATTTTTTTGCACCCAATCTAAGGCAAGGCTTTGATCCATATAGCCGTAATTGCCAAAAGCGTGTCCCTCGCTGTCTAAAGATGAATGGCTGAAAAATCCCAAGACGCCCAAGCGGTAGTTTAGGGTAACAACCACGGCATGGGCTTTTTTGGCAAGCTCGGACGGATTGTAGTCATCGCTGGCACCGACCAACCACGCACCGCCATGAATCCAAAACAACACGGGCAAATGATCATAAGCTTTCGCATCTTTTGGAGCAAAAACATTGATAAACAAACAATCTTCGCTACCGCCAGCTTTGCCGAAAGAGCCCAAATCGGTATTTTGCGGGCATTGTGCACCATATTTTGTGGCATCTTTGATGCCCTGCCAGTTTTTGGCCTTTTGCGGCGGCTGCCAACGCAGAGAACCGACAGGCGGCTCGGCATAAGGGATACCTTTATAAAACTGTACGCCATCTGCCAATCCGCCGCGTAATTTCCCATTTTCAATCTGTACCGTTTGTGCCATAGCCGCAGAAGTCATCACAAGACTGAGCATGGCGAATTTTTTCATGATTTTTTTCATTACTGGGTTTCCTTAACCGTTTACGTATTGGCGTTATTATCGTTTTTTCTTCTTTGGCGGTACATTGGTATTTAATTATGCTAGTATTTGTTTAAGTTATACTAAAGTGATGAGAATAAGGTGAAGATATGGAGCTGACGCAGTTAAAACAATTTATCAAAGTGGCAGAATATGAGAGCTTAAGCGAGGCGGCAGCTGTTCTGCATATTTCACAGCCAGCACTTAGTGCCATGGTAAAGCGGCTTGAAGCAGAACTTGGTGTTATGCTGTTTGAGCGTAAAAAGAATGCCATCAAGCTTAATGAAATGGGCAGGAATGCCTTGGTGTATGCACAGGCGGTTGTGGCAAAAGCCGAGGAGATGAAGGCGTATTTTTTAGAACAGGCAGACGATTTTTGCCATATCAAATTTGGCTTTTGCGATGCTGGCATTATGTGGTTTTTGTTACCAAAATTTTCTTTATTGCCAGAGCAGTATTCTGTAAAAACCAGCCGATTTGAATTTCTTAAAAAAGGTCAGGCAGAGCTGTGTTCAGGTCAGTATGATGTGGTTATCAGCAGTCAGAAGTTTGACGATGAATGCGATGGCAACGCCATAGCCAGCCATTTTTTGCTGACCGATCGGGCATTATTGTCCGTCCCCAAAAATCATCCGCTTGCCAAACATACCAGCCTATCTTTAGAAGATATCCTTCCTTATAAAGTCTTGCAGTTAAATGTACAGGGGCATTTTTGGGGAAAAATCAGCCAGTATCTTGCCAAGCATCTGCCAAGTTTATTCATTGATTATGAAGATGATTTTATGACTTTTCAGCAGCGGCTGATTGAGAGCGATTTTCTGTCTTTTTCCAGCCAATTGGCTCAGACTTACCGTGATGACGGAGATGGCCGTTTATTGATTCCGCTAAAAGATGAGGTATGCCAGATTGATTATTTTTTAAACTTTTTGACGGTCAAAGAAAAAAGACTAAAAAAACTGCTTGATTTGATTTTATAGCCGTCTTTAAGTTCAAAAAGAGCAAAAGGCTGCCTGAAAGCAAAACTCAAGTTTTCAGGTAGCCTTTTTATTGGGAAAAGGGGATTAAAAGAGCGGTCAAAAATCTTCAAGGTTTTTATCCTGATTTGATGGGTTTTCGTTTTGATTTTTAAATGATTTTTCTAATAACTCGGGTGAAAATTCATAGTGAATAATACCGCTATTTAAAAGCGTATTTTTTTCAGGCTGCTTGAAAACATCAAAATAGCGTTTTTAAACCGCTCGATGCTTTAGCAAGTCTTAAAATCAGCATAAGAGAGCATTGGGGGAATGATTGCCCAAATAGCAGCCGTGCTGATTTTACCCAAGTTTTCATCGTGATGATGGTGCCGATTATCCAAAAAGGCTTGACCGCACCGATGGATTAAGGCACAATGCGTCCAAGTTTTTAAACCTATAAACAGAATATTATAGTCGCTTAAATTTAAACGAAAAAAGTTGCCCATCTGCCCTATGTCAGCCCAAACCAAAGCCATCTTAAAACAATGTATCCCCACTTTTTCCATTTTGGCGGACGAAAACCGCCACGAGATTTTGGATTTATTGATTATTCACGGCAAATTAAATGTCAATGAGCTTACCGAAAAAATCCATTTATCCCGTCCTGCGGTGTCGCACCATTTAAAGCTTATGCTTCAGGCGGGGCTGGTGCAGGTTACGCAAGTGGGCAAGGAGCGTTATTATTTTGCGACTTTGGAGGATTCTGCCCTTTTGCTAAAAGCACTGGTTGAGTCATTGCAAGAGCATTGTGGCTGGAGCGGATAGCTTACGGATAGGACAAAGTTTTTAGACTTCCCAAAAGACTTTTTATAAGGAAAAATCATGAACCCTTTATTACAGCAATTATTAGACCGCCAAGCACTGCGTGATGTCGTTGATACCTTCTCTAATTTAGCGGACGAATGGCGGATTCACGAACAGGTTGTGCAACTCTTTACCCCTGATGCGGTGGTTAATACGCACATCAATGGGCAATTGGTGTATGAAATGCAGGGACACGAAGAGATTGAACGGGTTTTTACCGATTTTACCAAGCAGTTTGACACCATGTATCACGCAAACGGTCAGCATACGGTAACTTTTCATAGTGAAACTCATGCAAGTGCCGTCTTGTATTGCATGGTGAAATTGGCAAATGCTGCCGAAATTCAAACCCATTCGGTACGTTATCTTGATGACTTTATTAAACAAGATGATAAGTGGCTGATTCAAAAACGTGTGGCTCATTTTATGATAAGCGAAACACAAAGCAAATCCGCTTCAAAAAGCCCAAATGAATAATATGGCAATGACAGAACAAAGCCTGATTGAGCAAGTTTTTGATGACTATATGCAGGCGGTTATTAAGGTCGATATTGACACCCTTTATCGATTAACCGAAAGCGATTTTACGCTGACGCACGTTACAGGCACTGTGCAATCATTGGCGGATTATGTGCAATTCATTCAAGAAGGCACTTTTCATTATTACTCCTATCATAAGCAATTGAGTGAAATTACGGTCGATGGACAACATGCCAAGATGTATGTACGTGGTGAAACAGATGCCAGCATTTATGGCATAAGAAAAGTGTGGAAAATCGGTCAAACGCTATCCTTAATCCATAATGGACAAGCGTGGAAAATCAGCAAAATTGTGGTGTAGCACTTTTCAGGCAGCCTGAAACGGCATGATAGGTTTAGGCTGTTTTATTTTTAACCTTATAGGTTTACATTCTTAAACCTATAAACTCTCTTACAAGGAAATCCAAGTGATGTTATTTGAATCTTTCACTTTTAAAAACGGCAAAACCGCCAAAAACCGCTTTTTTAAATCGGCGATGGAAGAGCAGCTTGCCGTCCATAACCATGTCAGCGATAAATTGGTCAAACTCTACGACACTTGGGCAAAAGGCGGTGCGGGCATACTGGTTACGGGCAATGTGATGATTTGCCAGCAAGGCAAAGGTTCGCCAGATGATGTCGTGCTATCTGATGACGGCGATTTGCCGATGCTCAAGAAATGGGCAACAGCAGGCACGCAAGACAACACCCTGCTCATCATGCAAATCAACCACGCAGGCAAGCAATCGCCCAAAGCCCTAAACACCGAACCTGTCGCCCCAAGTGCCGTGCCGCTTAGCGGCATGGAGAGCTTTTTTAATCCACCCAGAGCTTTGACGATACCCGAAATTCATACCTTGATTGAGCAATTTGCCAAAACCGCCCAACTTGCCGAACAAGCAGGCTTTTCAGGCGTACAGATTCATGCGGCACACGGCTACCTGATTAGCCAATTTTTATCGCCTCACCACAACCGCCGTGATGATGAATATGGCGGCAGTTTGGACAATCGCATGCGGTTTTTGGTCGCCATTTATGAGGCGATTCGGGCAGCGGTGCAGCCTGAATTTTTGGTGGGTGTGAAACTCAATTCCGCCGATTTTCAAAAAGGCGGCTTTGATGAGAGCGAATCGGTGCAGGTGATTGCCAAATTAAGTGAGCTTGGGATTGATTTTATTGAAGTCTCGGGCGGTAATTATGAAAGCCCTGTGATGCTGTCAAGCAAGGCAAGTTCACAAAAACGCGAGGCCTATTTTTTGGATTACGCCCAAAAAGCACGCACGGTTAGCCAAGTGCCGCTTATTATTACAGGCGGATTTCGTTCGCAAAATGCGATGAATGATGCACTAACAAGCGGTGAACTCGATTTTGTCGGCGTGGCACGCCCATTTGCGTTAGTGCCTGATTTACCCAATCAAATCCAAGCTGGAACATACCAAACTGTTGAACTCAAACCCGTTGCCACAGGGGTTGCCAAAATTGATGAAAAAATGGGGTCGGTGCTTGAAATGGGCTGGTATATGTATCAAATGGCACGCATGGGCGTTGGGAAAAAGCCAGACCCAAACACATCGGCATGGCGGATTTTGTGGCGGACGCTTTGGCAAAATGGCAAGGCGGGTTTAAAAAGCAGTCGGGTTTGATGCTGCGGTTGCTGTTTTAAATTTAAACGGTTGAAAGGCTGCCTGAGCATGTTGGTTTTAAGTTTTCAGGCTGCCTTTTGATGAAAAATAAAATGAAAAAACACGGTCAATTTTTTGCCGTGATTTGATGATTTTTCGCTTTAATTTTTAAACCCTTTTTCTACCCACTCGGGTGAAAATTTACGTATCAAATAAATTGTTATTCTTTCAATCAGGCTGCCTGAATATTTAAAATTTTCAGGCAGCCTTTTTTTCTTTTAAGCGATAAACAGCAGCTTACGCACGCATCATCAAGGCTTGATGCGGTTTATTTGGGTTTATTTTGCCCCATGGGGTGTAAGTCTTTAATCACCGAAAGCATGGCTTCCCATTCGCCAATCATTTGGGCGGGCGGCATGAGTTTGCCGCTTGCAAGCTGGCGTTTGACGCTGTGCAAAAGTAGGTGGGCAAACATTTCGCCGTGATAATCCCAGTCTTGCTTGGGATTTTTTTGTTTGGCAAGTTCGATAAAGGTGTGTTTGACGGATAAAAAGATGTCGTCATAGAGGTGGTGGCGTTTGGTTTTGATTTTAAAGAGGGCGGGCAAAATGGGACGCATTTTGGCAAAAAATGTTATCCGCTCTTCGGTGAGCTGTGCCGATTTTTCTTGGGCGGTGATGTCGTAAAACAAAATCGCCATCAATTTTTGGTATTCGGCTTTGACTTCGGCAATCATTTTGCCTGCCAAGTCACTTTTGCCTGAATAGTATTTGTAAAAGGTGGCTCGGTTAATCATGGCGGTATCGACAATGTCTTGCACGGAGATTTTGTCAAATGTTTTGTGTTCCAGCAGTTCAATCAGGGCGTTTCTGATGAGTTTGTGGGTGCGAAGGACACGCAGGTCGGTTTTTTGGGTCATAACGATTTCTTTATTCTTTGTATTTTTAACAATACATTTTTAAAAATATGTTTTGTTATCATAGCAGATAATGGCTTGATTGTGGGTAGGATTTTTTGACCATGAGATTAAAATAGGGGTCTGTTTTTATAAAAATTTTTTAAGGTTTTGTGATGGAAAGAGGCTTTTATTGGGCGGTGCTTTGGCTGCTGGCTGGCTGTGAGCAAACGCCTTTTTCGGGGTACAGCGGTTATGTTGAGGGGGATTGGCAGGTTGTGGCGGCGCCTGAATCGGGCTGGGTAACGGCCTTGCCTAAGGCAAATGGGGAGGCGGTAGCGGTCGGTGAGGTGCTGGCTCGCTTTGATGATGAGGGGCAGCGTTTGGCGGCAGATGAGGCTCGTGAGCAGATGCTTGCGGCAAAGGCGGCGTTTGAGGACAGTCTGTCGGGGGAGCGGCAGAGCCGTTTGAAGGGCTTTGAGGCGAAGGCGGCGGCTTTGCGGCTTAGGCTGCAGCAGGCTAGGCGTGATGCGAAGTGTTATACGGCTTTGGCTAAGGCGGACGCAGCGGCTAGGGCGGAGGCGGAGCAGGCGGTGTTGACGGTTCAGACGCTGCAGGAGCAGCTGCGGGCGGCGGAGGCGGATTTGGCGGCGGCAAGGCAGCCTGCCCGCAATGGGGTGCAGCTGCGTTTGAAGGCGGCTTGGCAGGCTTCGGAGCGGCATTGGGCTTTGGCTCAGTGGCACGTGGATAACCGTGCGGTCATAAGCCGTGCTGATGGGGTGTTGTATGAGCGTTATGTCAAGCTGGGGGAGTGGGTGTCTGCGGGTACGCCGATGTTTAAGGTGCTGCCTAAGGGGGCGCGTAAGGCGGTGTTTTATGTGCCAGAGGCGGTGCTGGCTCAGTTTCCTGTCGGCAGGCGGGTGAGGGTGTCGGGCGATGGGGTTGGGCAGCTGACGGCTGCGGTGGATAAGGTGGCTGTGTCGCCTGAGTATGCACCGCCGATGCTTTATGATGAACGTTCCCGTGGCTCGCTTCGTTTTCGTGTTGAGGCGACTCTTTTGGGGACGGCGGCCGATGTGGTGCCTTTTGGTTTGCCTGTGTCGGTGGAGGCTGAACATGACTGAGCTTGCGATTGATGTGCAGGGGCTAAATAAGCACTTTGGCGGTAAGACGGCGGTTGATCATGCGAGTATTGCCCAGCCTGTGGGCAGTGTGTGGGGGTTTCTTGGCCCCAATGGTTCGGGTAAGACGACCTGTATCCGTATGCTTTGCGGGCTTCTTGTGCCTGATGCGGGCAGGGGGCAGTGTCTGGGGTTTGATATTTTGACGCAGTCGGCAGAGATTAGACGCCGTACGGGTTATATGACGCAGAAGTTTAGTTTTTGGTCGGATTTGACGATTCGTGAGAATTTGGAGTTTGTTGCCCGTTTGTATCAGCTTGGCAATGTCAGAAAGGCGGTTGATGATAAGCTGGAAACGCTTGGGCTGGTACGCCGTCAGCATGAGCTGGCAGGCGGTCTGTCGGGCGGCTGGAAGCAGCGGCTGGCTTTGGCAGCGGTTACACTGCATTCGCCGAAACTTTTGTTGCTTGATGAGCCGACCGCTGGGGTTGATCCTGAAGCACGGCGGACGTTTTGGCAGGAGATTTACCGTCTGTCGCAGGAGGGCATGACGGTGCTGGTTTCTACCCATTATATGGACGAGGCGGAGCGGTGCGACCGTATGGTTTATTTGGCTTACGGCAAAATGCTGGCATCAGGCACGGCGGCCGATATGATTAAAAAGAGCGGGCTTGTTGCCCGTGTCAGCCGTACGGGCGATGATGTCCGTCAGTATGTGGAGCCTTTGCTGGCTTTGCCTGAAGTGGAAAATGTGAATTTTTCAGGCGGCCGTCTGCACGCAGTGGGCCATGAGGGCGGCAGTCTTGATGCGGCACTTGCAAAGTTTGGGCAATCGCTTGACTGGCAGGCAGAAATTCCTTCTCTTGACGATGCGTTTATCGCTTTAGAAAAGCAAAGCGGAGGGGATTTGCGATGAGGGCGTTTTTTTCTCATGTTTGGGCGGTGCTGGTGAAGGAATTTTTGCAGATGCGGCGCGACCGCACGACCTTTGCGATGATGCTGGCCATTCCGCTTTTGGAGCTTTTTTTGTTTGGCTACGCCATCAATATGCGGCCTCAGCATTTGCCGTTTGCGGTTCAGAGCAGCGACAGCACCGAGATAACCCGCTCAATCCGTTCGGCCATGGTGCAGTCGGGCTATTTTTTGGATAAGGGCGACAGCCGTGCCGAGGAGGGTGAGCGGCTTTTGCAAAGCGGCAAGGTGAATTTTATTTTGGTGATTCCGCCTGATTTTTCTAAGCAGCTTGTCCGTGGTGAAAAACCGCAGATTTTACTCAAGGCCGATGCCAGTGATCCTTCGGCAAGCGGTGCCAGTGCTTATTTTGCCGAGATTGTGCAGCAGGCTTTGCACCCTTATCAGAGGGATTACAGGCTTGCTTTGCCTGAACGGCCTGTGCAGACGGTGGTGCATCATCTGTACAATCCCAAAAGCATCACGCAGTACAACATTGTACCGGGGCTGCTTGGCATTATTTTGCAGATGACGGGCGTGATGATGACTGCCATCACCATGAGCCGTGAGCGGGAACGTGGTACGCTTGAAAATCTGTTGGCGATGCCCGTGCGGCCGCTTGAGGTGATGCTTGGCAAGATTCTGCCCTATATCGGCGTGGGCATTGTGAAAAGTTTGGTGATTATTGTGGCAGGCAAATGGCTGTTTGCCGTGCCGTTTTTGGGGTCGGCGTGGCTTTTGTCGGCGGGCTTGGCACTGTTTTTGTCGGCCAGTTTGATTTTGGGCTTTGCCATCAGCACCATGGCACAGTCGCAGCTTCAGGCATTGCAGCTGACGTTCTTTTTCTTTTTGCCCTCCATGATGCTCTCAGGCTTTATGTTTCCTTTTCGTGGTATGCCGATGTGGGCACAGTATATCGGCGAGGTGCTGCCTGTTACCCACATTCTGAGGATTGTCCGTGGCATTATGCTAAAAGATGCTGATATGTCCGCATTGGCAGGCGATTTTGCAGCGTTGTCGGTCTTTACGTTGCTGATGGGCTGGGTGGCGGTCAAGCGGTACAAAACCACCATGGGATAATGGGCAAAGGCTGCCTGAAAGTTTAGAAATAGGATTTTCAGGTAGCGTTTTTATTGTTAAAGGATAAAAGAGCGGTTAAAAATCTTGAAGTTTTTATCGCTGTGATTTGATGATCTTAGCTTTTATTTTTAAATGATTTTTCTACTGACTTGGGTGAAAATGGATATTGAATTCAATCACTATTTAAAAGCATATTTTTTCAATCAGTCCGCCCAAAAACTCAAAGGTTTGCTTTATTCCCACCACTTATCTTTTACCTCTTTTTTTTGAGTCAAATCCCAAACCTCGCCAATTTTGGGGACGGCATAGCGAATGTGCTCACGCTCGGCGTTTTCGCTAAAGCGTTTTAAAGGTTCGTTCCAATCATGGGTTGCCAGTTCAAATTTACTGTGGTGCACCGTGATGACCGTGTGGGGGTTTAAGTCTTTGATGGCGTGGATTAAATCATCGGGCAAGAGGTGTATCTGTGCCCAGTCTTTGCTATATTGCCCGTTTTCCAAGATGGCAAGGCTGATATTGGGGTAGGTTTTGCCGATGGTTTGAAAATAGGGGTCGTAACCGCTGTCGCCGCCAAGATAGATGGTTTCGCTCGGTGTTTGCAAAAGATACGATGCCCAAAGGGTGTTGTTGGACGATAAGGCTCGTCCTGATGCGTGGCGGGCAGGCAAGGCGGTGAGCTCAAAGCCTTGTGCCAGCTTAATTTTTTGCTGCCAGTCAAGTTCGATGATTTGCTCTGGCCGATAGCCCCAGCGTGCCAAATGTGCACCCACGCCCAAAGGGGCAATGACTTTGCCAACACGTTCCTTAATCCGTTTGACGGTATCGTATTCCAAATGGTCGTAGTGGTCGTGGGTGATGATGAGGTAATCAACCGCTGGCAAATCATCGGCTTGATAAATGTCTGTGCCTAAAAAGGGCTTACCGCCAAAGGGCAAGGGGGTGATGGCGGTCAATACGGGGTCTATCAAGAAGCGTTTGCCGTCAAGCTGCATGAAATAGGTGGAATGCCCAAGCCAGACATACGCATTCTTATCGTGTGGCAGCTGTGTTAAATCGGTTTTGATGGCAGGAACGGGGGTGCTTGGTCGCACGTTTTTGTTGCCATGAAACAGAAAATCCCACGTTGCCCGCACCATGCTTTTGTCGCCTGTGATGGTTTGGGTGGGGGTGAGGTTGTGGAATTTGCCATTTTGATAATGGAGCGATGCCTGCATACGCTGCAAGCGTTCGCCTGTCGGTTTGGCTCCAAAAATAGGAAGCTGCAGATAAGCAAAAACGCAGAGGGCAAGAAATACAATAATGGCAAGAATCCAAATAAGCATGGTTAATTTTCTCATAAATTGTCAAAGCCTTTATGGGCAATAAAGGGGTTAAATCTTGGGTAATGGCTTTATAGTCATTTAAATTCAAACGAGTACTGCGTTAAAGGCTCCCTTATGTACTTTTTTGTACACTGCGGTCGCCTTTTCCTTGTCTTCGTTTGAATTTAAGCGACGATAATTCGTTGCCACCTTGTCTCATTTTTATTTTAAAAGACGATATTTTTCGCTGATTTTATGCCATGAAAAATAAGGCGGCAATGCTGTCTTTTTTCGGTATTATCGTTCCACAAAAGCGGTGCTGCTCATTAAGCATTTCTATCGGCAAAGGGTTAAGCCTTTATCAAACTTTACTGTGTTATTTTTCAGGCAGCCTGAAAATAAAACACCGCCCAAATTTAACTTCAGACGGCTTAACTTCTGATGTCCATCTAAAACGGCAAAATCTGCTAAACATCTGCTAAAAATACATCTGCTAAAAATCGGCAAAACGCCGTTCGCATTCGGCCTTTAATTCACGGTTAAACTGCATAAAGGGTTCAAGCTGCGAAGCGGTTAGGATTTGGGCGTTCATCGGGATTTGCGTGCCATCTGAAAGCTGTAATTGTCCCCGTCCTGTGTGCGTGTCTTTTTGGATAAAGCGGGTTTGCCCGTTGCCTGCGTCATTGACGATATAGTGATGATTGTCCCGCATGCCTGCAATCACGTTAAATTCGTCCGACCACCAAAATTTCACGCCGTCCACAACATAGACCGTATGCGGTGCTTTAACATATTCATCGCCGTTTTGATACAGCGAATAGACCTGACCGCCATGTTTTAAGCGGCCTTCAATACCTTTAAAGGTAGAAGACCAATTTGGCATGGCGGCAAAGTCGGTTAATACCGCCCACACCTGCTCGGGGGCGGCGTTAATGATGATGTCGGTGTGGATTTCATAAGTTTGTTCATCGTGCTTGATGATGTAGCCTGTTTCTTGCATAAATATTGTTCTTTTTCCTGTGCGGTGGGATTTGGCAAGATTTTGCTCATCTCACCGCATGCTTTTACCCGATAATTGCCTTCACTTCCAGATACGCATCTAAGCCATACACGCCAAATTCCCGTCCATAGCCCGATTGCTTAAAGCCGCCAAACGGGGCAAGTTCGTCATGAAAAGCCCCATTGATACATACACGTCCTGATTTTATTTGGTTGGCAAGATGATTGATGCGGCTGCGGTCTTTGCCTGTAATGTAGGCACCCAAGCCATACGGGGTGTCATTGGCAATGCGTATGGCATCGGCATCATCGTCATAGCCAATCACGCACAATACTGGCCCGAAAATTTCTTCTTGGGCGATACGCATCTTGTTATCCACATGGGTAAATATTGTAGGTTTTACAAAGGTGCCGTTTGCAAATTCGGCAGGTAAATGGTCGGGTTTACCCAAACCGCCGCCCAATAATTCGGCTTTGTCTTCTTCTAGGCCAATGCGGATATAGTTTTGCACCGTGTTCCAATGGGCTTTATTGACCATAGGGCCAACGGTGGTATCGGCATCTTGCGGTTTGCCCACTTTAACGGCGGTTGCCAAGGTTTGTTTTAAAAGTTCATTGACTTCAGGCAAGCGGTTTTTTGGCACAAGCAAACGGGTTGCTGCCACGCACGCCTGTCCGCTATTGATGTAGCAGGCAAACAATGCTTGCGGGATAGCGGTGGCAAAATCGGCATCGTCCAAAATAATGTTGGGTGCCTTGCCGCCCAATTCCAAAGTGATGCGTTTCATGGTGTCGGCACCGTTTTTGGCAATGGTTTTGCCTACACCTGTTGAGCCTGTAAACGTGATTTTGGCGACATCTGGGTGGCGGGTCAGTTCGTTGCCCACTACCGCACCTTTGCCCAATACAAAATTCACCACGCCTTTGGGCAAACCTGCTTCGTGGAAGCATTCGGCAATAAGCTCATTTTGCCCTGCTGAATATTCGCTTGCCTTAATCACGCAAGTACAGCCTGCTGCAATCGCTGATGATACCTTGGTCGCAATAAAGCCAGTAGTTGAGTTCCAAGGGATAATCACCCCGACCACGCCAACAGGCTCAAGGCGGACTTTAGAGTGTCCGACCGTGGGTTCTAGGTCGTAATCCACCAAGAGTTCTGCCATATTTTTAAAATCGGCTACCGCACCGCCTACCAGCAATTCGGTAAAATAGCGTGGGCAGCCATATTCGTCCATCATCATCTCTTCTAAGTCTTTTTGACGGCGTTTGAAGACTTCGTGCAATTTCCACAGATACGCTATGCGTTCTTCTTTGCTCGTTTGGCTAAAGGTTTTTAATGCGGTTTTGGCCGCAGCAATGGCGTTTTGGGCGTCCACTTCATCGGCAAGCGTAACGACAGCCATTTTTTCGCCCGTGGTTGGACGGAAAAGGTCTAGGGTTTCTGTGCCGTGTGGGGTAACAAATTCGCCGTTAATATAGATTTTATTAAAGATTTTCATCTCTGTTCCTTTTTATGGTTTTGCACCAAGCCCTTGCTATAAGAGGTGATGCGCTCTTTCACATGGGATAATGCTTATTGGGCTTCGACTTAAATGCCGTGTATGGATAAACCTTATACCGCTTAAATTAAGCATTCGGATTAAAGCCCGTCTTTCCCTCAATCGCCACCGAAACCGCCAAGGCCTCTTGAGCCTGCAAATGTGTCAGCTGAGCTTGATAAGCCTTTTGCAAAACATCAAAGGCATCAACGCCCAAAGCAGTACGCAGCGGCGGATTGCTCTCTTGGCACAAACCATAAATCGCAGCCGCCATTTTGGCAGGATCGCCAGCGATGTTGTCCTCGCCCGTCTTCTCAATATAATCACGCATATGTGCAAGACTTGTGCCTTGATAGGCTTCGCTCGGTGCCGTCCAATGCAGATTGTTTAAAAATTCACTCTTAATAGAACCAGGTTCAATAATGATGACCTTAATGCCAAATTCCGCAACCTCTTGAGCCAGTGTTTCGGCAAAGCCCTCCAGTCCGTATTTTGCCGCATGATACATAGAACCGCCTGCAAAAGCCGTGCGGCCGCCAATGCTTGTAATATAAACCAGCGTCCCCGACTTTCTGGCACGCAGCGCTGGCAAAAAGGCACGGCTGATGTGAATGGGTGCCAGCAAATTTAAATCAAGCTGTCCTTTGATGTCCGCATCGCTCATCTCCTCCATCGCCCCCAGCACCGCACCGCCTGCATTATTGACAATCACCGCCGCATCGGCGTGTTTTTCGGCCAAAGCATCAATATCCGCCCGCTTGGTAACGTCCAATTGCTCAACCGTTAGCAGATGGGGAAACTCGGCCGCCAACGCCGCCAAGCGTTCAGGACGGCGAACCCCCGCCACAACAGCCTGCCCCTGCGACAAAACCGTTTTAACCAACGCCAAACCCAAACCGCCTGACGCCCCAGTAATAAGCCATTTTTGTGTCATATCCATCACCTTTTAATAAAAAAATGGTTAATAAAAAATCTTGAGCTATTTTAATCATCAAAAGCCTGATACCGATAACCCAATCCTCTTTAACTCTTGCCTAATTCTCTTAAAATAAATAAAAAATGAAAAAAAACACCCTAAAGCGTGATAAACTTACCTAATCCACTTGACTTAACAAAAAGAGAGATTTTTATGCGTAACAATTACTTCAAAACCGCCCCTGAGGTTGCCGCAGCCATGCTGGCATTGGAAAAAGCCAATGAACATTTGACGTTACCCCAAAACATCAAAGAATTGATTAAACTGCGTGCCTCACAAATCAACGGTTGTGCCTATTGCGTTGATATGCACTTTGCCGATATGGTCAAAATGGCAATGGATATACGCAAAATCAATGCCGTCTGCGTATGGCGTGAAACCCCGTTTTTTGATGAGCGTGAACGCATGGCGTTGTTATGGACAGAAACCTTGACTGAAGTATCTGTCAAGCACGCACCGATTGAGATTTACGAGCAAGTTGCCGCTCAATTCAACGAGCAAGAAATGGCGGAATTGACGCTTGCGATTGCAACCATCAATGCATGGAATCGTTTTGGCGTGGGCTTTGGTTTTGAGCCGAAAGCGTAATTTTTCAGGCTGCCTTATATGCAAAAACAACTTAATTTAATTGAACAATTATTAAGTTTTTTAAAAAAAGATGAAGTCCACGAACTCAAAGGCATCGGGCTGACCCTGTACCGCTGCGACACCCCCATCGAACGGATAAGCTATATTCAAGAGCCTTCCATCTGCTTTATCCTGCGTGGGCAAAAACGTGTCTTTTGGGGACAAAATCAACTGCAATACGGCGATGGACAATATATGTGCTATTCCGTCGATTTACCGCTTGTCGGACAAGTCTTGGGGGCAAGCGAAAGCTACCCCTATGTCGGCATTCAAATGAAACTTAACCCAACCATCATCTTGCAGCTCTTGATTGACCTTGCCCAAAACAATCAAAACCAAGACGAACAGCCAAGCATTGCGGTCGGTGAAATTGATGAACCCATGCTTGATGCCCTGATTCGGCTAACGCATTTGGCCTGCTGCCCCGATGATGCGGCGATTCTCGCCCCGCTGATTCAACGGGAACTGCATTACCGCCTCCTAAAAAGCCCGCTGGGCGATATGCTGCGGCAAATGGTTGCACTGGGCGGATGGGCACAGCGAATCAGTCAGGCGATAACCCATTTAAAACAGCATTTTGCCGAACCGCTGCACATTGAAAAACTGGCAGAACAAGTCAATATGAGCGTCCCAAGTTTTTACAAATACTTTCGCCAAATCACCGCCATCAGCCCACTGCAATACCAAAAATCGCTGCGTCTGACCGAAGCCCGCCGTCTGGTCAAACAAAACGGGCTCTCCTTAAGCGAAATCGCCCACCAAGTCGGCTATGAAAGCCCTTCCCAATTCAGTCGGGAATACGGGCGATATTTTGGCGTAAGCCCAAGCACCGAACGGGAACAAAAAGACAAAAGCCAATAAATCCATGGCTTACTAAAAATCATCATGGAAAGTAAAGACAGATTGATAGCGATAAAGCCCTTTTATAGTCATTCCAAATAAGCATGATACAGCGTTGCCAGCTCCCTTATGTACTACTTGTACACGGCGGTCGCTGTCGCCTTGTCTCATGCTTATTTGAAATAACTATAAAAAACCGATGGTATAAAGCGTTTAAGCTTTCATTTAATTGAGCAGAAAAAGCATTGAATGATTAAAGAAAAAACGGATAAAAAGGCTGCCTGAAAATCCTAAAACGTTCAGGCAGTCTTTTTATTTGATGTTTAGCGTTTATTTCATGTATTTATCGATAAACGGTAAGATTTTTTCAGGATAACGCCCAAAGTAGTTGTAGTCGTCTTTAAAGCGGTAAGGTGTGTTTTCAATCCACAGCAATTCTTTTTCTTTAGCACCCAATAAATCAAAGGTTTTTTGACCGTCTTCTGGGTTGCGTGTCCAAGCGTCATCTTTGACCTGCACAATCATGGTTGGCATTTTCACAGCGTGTGCCCATAAATGTGGGGTCATTTCTGCCATGGTGAAGCCGCCCATTTTCAGCAATTCCAAATCAATCAGCGGCTGATATTGATGCACGCCTTGCAGCTCTGAAAACGCATCGTAAATCGCCGCCATTGAGACCACCATTGGGCTGACCATACAGCGGACATTTTCAAACAATTCAGGGCGTTCCATAATCGCACGGTACTGTGAATTACCGCCCATACATTGGCTGTATAACGCCACTTTCATTTTAGAAAGTTCGGGGTGGGCATCGACAAATTCTTTCACGCCGACACAGTCCCGCCACTCCCAGTTGCCAATGCCGCATACGCCGCCGTTGGCTGCGGCACTGTTGCCGTGGTTGCGGATATCGTAAGTCAAAACGTTGTAGCCAGCATCGGTCAAGTGTTTGTATTGGATAACAAAATCAATCTCTACCGCATCAAAGCCCGCCCAAGGCAGACCAAAATGGCCAGGGAAACCTGCACGGCACATCGGCAAGGCGTGGTTAAAAATCACGAGTTTGTCGCTCATACCGCCTTTGGCTGGGATAAACCACGCTTCAAGCGGTGTGCCGTCATTAGACGGAATCACCCATTCTTCAAAAGGCATATCGTAAGCCGCTGGCGTTTTGAAAATAAAACTACGCAGCGGACGCACAATGCTTGCCAACCCTTTGACTTTTTCATGGTCTTCTGGTGAGATGGTTTTTTCTTGCTCAAGTGCCAAAGCGAGACGTTCGGCAGACATACAGTGTTATCAGTAATTTGCCCAAAACCTTGTGCCGTCCATACCTTGAGACGGGTCAATTGGTGGAGCTTTTGCCTCAATTGCCAAGAAAAAACTGGGATTGTTATCTCTACCGCCCCAAGCAAAAAGCCGAATCCAACCGCATTAAGCTGGTTTTTCATTTGCTGGCTGAAATTTTGCAGAAGCGGTTTGGGTGAAATGGTTTGGGGAAAAGGCGTGTTACTGACTCGGGCGGGTATTTTTATCCGATAAAATTGCTATCTAAAAGCGTATTTTTCAATCAGGCCGCCTGAAAGCGAAATGTAAGTTTTCAGGTGGTCTTTTTATTGGGAAAAGGGGATTAAAAGTGCGGTGGGAAATCTTCAAGTTTTTATCGTTGTTTTGTCTGTTTTTGGCTTTTATCTTTAAACCCTTTTTCTAATAACTCGGGTGAAAATGGGTATCCCAAAAATCACCATTTAAAAGCATTTGCCAAAAATCCCAAAATCTTCAGCCAGCCCCGAATTAGCAGGAAAAAGTTTTAAAAAATTATATTTTACGCAATTTAATTTTTAGCTATGATGTCTGCCATTAGAAGCAAAACTTTTTAACCTCCACATAAGGAACATAGCATGAAAATTTTTTATCACACTTCAGCCACGGCCACAGGCGGACGCGATGGACATACACAGGTTGATGACGGCTCTATCGGCTTTGACTTGGTCAGTTTTCAAAATCAAAGCGGCAAGGTCGGCACCAATCCCGAACAGCTTTTTGCCATGGGCTATGCCGCCTGTTTTGACAGTGCGATGAACCACGTTGCTCCGAGCTTAGGGCTTAAACCCACACAATCAAGCACCAAGGTTGCCGTTGGTATTGGGCAAAAAGAGGACGAGGCGTTTGGCTTGGATATTGACATCACGGTTACTGTTGAGGGCGTGAGCGTGGACGAGGCAAAAAAATGGATTCAAAAAGCCCACGAAGTTTGCCCTTATTCCAATGCCACCCGTGGCAATGTGCCTGTCCGCCTGCACGTTAAAGTGATTGAAACCTTTGATTTGTAAGAGGGCAAGCCGTTTTCAGGCGGTTATTTTTGATGATTCTATTGCACACCATTTTATGAATGAATATCACAGAGAGGCCGCCTGAAAATGTATGAACAGCTTAAATTAGACCATCAAATCTGTTTTCCGCTTTATGCCTTATCCAAAGAAATCACCCGCCGATACACGCCTTTTTTTTGCAAAACTGGATTTGACTTATCCGCAGTATCTGGTGATGCTGGTGCTGTGGGAGTGCGATGGTCAGACGGTGAATCAGATTGGGGCGAAATTGCATTTAGATAGCGGCACGCTCACGCCTTTGCTTAAACGCCTGCAAGCCAAAGAGCTGATAAAACGTGAACGCAGTCAAGAAGATGAACGTGTGGTGCAGGTTTTTCTCACGCCATCGGGCAAAGATTTGGCTGATGAAGCCTGCACTATCCCCGAGCAGATGGCACAGTGCTTAAATTTAGAGGCAAGTGAAGTGGCATTGTTGCGTAAAATTGTGGGAAAGCTAGCTGGCTAACTTCTTAATCTTACTGTTTTAGACGGTATTTTACCAAGAAAGGCGACCTGAAACTTCATTTTCGTTTTTAGGTCGCCTTTTGGCGTTTGCTTGCAGCTATTTTGAAACGCCGTTTACACCTCAAGTTTTCTGCCCGTCAGCCACGCCACCATGGCAGGGTCGCGGTGTGAGAAAAAGGCAGAGGTTTGGGTGTCAAGAGCGGTGATGGCAAGCATATCTTCTTGGCTTAGGGCAAAGTCAAAAATATTGCGGTTTTCTTGCATACGTTCTTGACGCACGGTCTTGGCAAGCGAGACGATTTCACGCTGATACAGCCAGCGAAGCACCACTTGTCCGACCGTTTTGCCGTATTTTTCGCCGATTTGCGTGAGTACAGGGTGGGTAAATAAGCCGTTTTTGCCTTCCGCAAAGGGCGCCCACGCTTCGGCAATCACGCCGTTCGTTTGCAGCCAAGGCACATCATGCAGCCGCTGGTGAAACGGATTGACTTCAATTTGATTAACCATCGGGGCAATGCGGTTAAACGCCATTAAATCCGCCACACGGTCGGGGTGGAAGTTACTCACGCCAATGGCTTTGATTTTGCCTGCTTCATACAGCTCTTCCATCGCCCGCCACGCCCCATGCACATCGCCATAAGGCTGATGAATCAAGTACAAATCCACATAGTCAAGCTGCAAGCGGTTTAAAGAGCGCTCAAATTGGGCTTTGGCACCGTCATAGCTTGCATCTTGCAGCCAAAGTTTGGTGGTGATGAAGAGTTCATCTCTTGCGATACCGCTTTGTTTGATGGCGTTGCCGACTTCGCGTTCGTTTTGGTAGCTGGCAGCGGTGTCTATCAGGCGGTAGCCCGATTCAATGGCACTGAGTACCGCTTGTTCGCATTCTTTGGCATCGTTCATTTGGAAAACACCAAAGCCGATTTTGGGCATAGATACGCCGTTTTTTAAGGTTAAAGTGTGCATCATGGTTTCCTTTTTTGTTTAATATCAATAATCAACAGGTTTATTATACCGCTTGCAAAAGGCTGTGATTAGCCCATCATTTCCGATATACTTTATCGAAAAATACGCATAATCAATTTTATTACCGTTTAATTTTCAAATAATCCACGGATAAAAAATGGAAAGTCTTGACCGCCTACATTTGTTCACCGCCATTATTGACGCGGGCAGTTTCACCAAAGCGGCTGCCCAGCTTGGCATCGCCCAATCGACCCTAAGTTACAGTCTAAAACAGTTAGAAACCTCGCTTGGCGTGCGGCTTGTGCAGCGTAACACGAGAAGCCTAGCTCTCACCGAAGCAGGGCAGCGGCTATACGATGAGCTAAAACCACTGCTGCGTGCCGTGCAAAACAGCACCGAACTGGTGCAGGAATTTGCCGATGAACCGCAAAGCCGTATTCGGCTGACGGGGTCGCCGCTCGTTTTTCGTTATCTTTTGCAAAAACCACTTGCCGCATTTCGCCATGCCTATCCTAACGTCTGCCTTGAGCTGCACAGCGATGTGCGGTTTACCGACATCATTCATGAACGCTTTGATGCAGGTATCCGCTTGGGCGGATTTTTGGCGAAAGATATGATTGCACGGCGAATCAGTCCTGATTTAACCATGGCGGTGGCGGCAAGCCCAAGCTATCTTGACCGCCACGGCACGCCCCAAACTGTAGACGAACTGCACAGCCACAGCTGCCTGCTTTACCGCCTGCCAAGCCTTGATAACCTGATGGCGTGGGAGTTTTGCGATAAAAACGGTCGCACTTTTTCCATCACCCCAAGCCAAAGCCCATTGATTACCAATGATTTTGACCTGCTTTTTGCCGCAGCTAAAGCAGGCGAAGGGCTGATTTGGCTGCCTGAATTTGTCTTAAAACAAGAAAGTCCGCAAGGTGAGCTGGTCGCCGTCCTCAAGGATGATGCGATGCGCTATGAAGGCTTTCACCTTTATTACTCAAGCCGCAGAGAAAGCCCAGTTTTTAATGCACTGGTGCAGATGCTTGTGGCGGCGGAAATTGGTAAATAGGCTTATATTCAATTCATTAGTCGATAGAAACCAAAATAGAAAATATGCATTTGAGCTGTTAGTAAAGTGCGGTCATTATTTTGTTTATTTTTTACTGATAGATGAATAGGTTAGCTAGATTTTATGCAATTAAAAATGGGATTTTTGAGCTAGCTCACAAAATTGATGCCTTTCGCAAGATCTTTATCGCATTCTACTTTATGATTCACAATGTTTTATCGTGATGTAAAGGAGAATGCGAAATGAATAATCATCTTCAACAACATATTTCAGAGAGAATTCGGCAATCACTTCCTGAGTTAAGTCATCCATCTTTGGCTTTAGATCTTTGGAATATCCTTGCAGAACAGCATTTTCAAGGCTTTCTCCCGTATTTTACGGTTAATCATTTATGTGAAAAATATCATCTGACCGCCAAACAATTGGCATTAGTCTTACTGCCTATTAGTGCGTGTTATGCAAATCCAACGATTTCTCATTTTAGCGTTGGGGCTGTTGTAATGGGGGAAAGTGGCAATCTCTATTTCGGTGCAAATCAAGAGTTTTGCACCACGCATATTCAGCAAACTATTCACGCAGAGCAAAGTGCCATTTCCCACGCTTGGATGCGAGGAGAGCGAAAATTAACGGACGTAACGGTAAACTATACACCTTGCGGACATTGTCGCCAGTTTATGAATGAATTAAACAGTGCTGAAACGTTGCATATTCACTTGCCTCATAGCCAAAATAATTTGCTACATCACTATTTGCCTGATTCTTTTGGTCCAAAAGATTTGGCTATTTCTTGTCGATTGTTTGATGAACATCATAATGGTTTAAGTTATAGCACAGAAGATCCTGTTATTTTGGCCGCTTTAAATGCCGCTAACCAAGCTCACGCCCCTTATTCGCAAAGCTATTCGGGGATTGCGATTCAGTTGCAAGATCATCAAATTTTCTGTGGAAGTTATGCAGAAAACGCTGCATTTAACCCCGCATTACCGGCAATGCAAGTGGCATTGAATTATTTGTTATTAAGTGGCGCAGAAACAGAAATGATCCAACGGGTTGTGATGGTGGAACAACCTCTCAATCTTTCTTATCGCAAAATGGCGGAAGAATTATTGGCTTATTTAGCTGATGTGCCGTTGGAGTATGTGGTTTTATAGTAATTTTAGTTTTACTAGGTTATGTTTTAGCCAGAAAGGAATATTTATTTTTACGATAAAAGTGCGGTTAACATTTTAATAGCCACTCAAACTTTAAAAGTTTTTACCGCACTTTTGTACTCAATTACAATTCTTCTGAAGAATAATATCCCCCCATTGCACTATAAACCGCATTTTCACTTTGAATAAGATTATATTTAGCGTTCAAAATAGAAAGCTCAGAATTACGCTCGGTGCTGGCGGCGTTTAGCCATTCTCTTAATTCAGAAATGCCTGCATCATAGCGATTTTTATAATATTGCGTGATACGTTTATTGTAATCATAAGTTTGTTTTAAGTTCGCAAAGTTTTGACGTGCTTGGCTGTAAGCAAAATAATTAGTATCAATATCGTTTAATGCTTTTGTAATACTTTGCTCAAAATTCACTAATGCTAAATCATAGGCTGATTCTGAAATTTTTACGTTCCATTTCACAACATTCCAGTTCAAGAATGGCAAGCTAATTCCGACCGTCCCACCTGCAATTGGTGTATTGAATGCATTATCAATTTTGTTTCCACTAGAACCTAAGCTACCGCCTAAAGTAATGCTTGGGAACCAGCTTTTTTGCATTGCTTTAGCGTCTTTGAACGCACTGTTCAAGCGGTATTGATAACCTTTTACATCTGGACGATTTGCAATCGCTGATAGGGGGACATTCAGGTTTACGCCCACATTCTTCACGTTAAGAATATGTGGATAGTTCACTTTTAATGGATCGCTTGGTTTTAAATTCAATAAGTTACGCAATGTCGCTTCCGCTGTTTTCTTTTGCGTTTGATAATTGATTAAGCTATTACGCGCTGTTAAAACCGCTTGTTGTGCTTGATCCGAACTTGCACGATCGGCAACCCCTTGGCGGAATTTATTTTGCATAATACGATTAATTTCGGAATAGTAATTAATGGTTTTATTCACGGTGCTGATGGCATCATTTAAGTAACCAAGCTGATAATAGGTTAAGATGACGGAATTGATTAATGAAATACGTGCCGCCTCAAGATCTTGCTCTGTCGCAGCGTGTCGCCATTCTGCTGCAGAAGCCGAATCAGCTAAACGACGCCATAAATCTAGCGTATAGCTGACGTTTAATGAGCCACCGTGAGAGATTGTTGAAACAGAACCGGTTTGTGGATTTGGGGCGCCCGTATTAATATTACGACTAGCAGAAGAAGAAACAGAACCGCTGAAATTCGGTACTAAATTCGCCCCAATTAAATTTGCATTATAAAGTGCGGTATTTACCGCAATGGCGGCTTTGGCTAAATCTTTATTATTGACCAGTGCTTGTTCAACTAGTTGATTGAGTTGCGGATCTTTGTACAGTGTCCACCAATTCTCTTGGATATGGTATTGTTTGGTTAATTCTTCATATTGTTGGAAATCTTGTTGTGAAGCGTTGTAAGAATCATCAAGATTCGCACAGCCAGCTAACAACACAGACAAGCCAATAGCAAGTGAGAGTTTGGATTGTTTTAACATCATTTTTTCCTTATTAAATAAATTCGTAATAAAATGTTAAGCAAATAAAGTGCGGTGTTATTTTACCGAGTTTTTATTTGCTTGATTGTTGAAATTTTATCAAAAAACTATTCCTGAGCTAAAGCGGTAATTGGATTTAATTGCGAAGCATTTTTCGCCGGCATATAACCAAAAATTACACCAATTAAGCTTGAACAGAGTAGGGCAGCAATAATTGAGAAGGTGGAAAAAATCATCGTAAAGTCTTTCACCAACCAATTAAATACGGTGCCTAATACCATTGATAGTATGACACCCGTAATGCCACCAATTAAACAAATCAATACCGCTTCAATTAAAAATTGTTGCAAGATGTTAAATTGTCTTGCGCCAATTGCCATTCGCACACCAATTTCTTTGGTGCGTTCGGTAACTGAAACCAGCATAATATTCATCACCCCAATGCCACCCACTACAAGGGAAATAATGGCAATGGAAGAAATCAACAATGTCATTGTATTTGTTGTTTTTTCAATAGTTTGTTTAATCGTATCGGTATTGAATACAAAAAAATCTTTTTTACCGTGACGCACAGTTAATAAGCGAGTGAGATCTTTTTCCGCCACTTTTGAACTAATTTCATCACGAATTTTCACTGTGATTGAGCTAATTTTTTTATTGCCTGAAATTTTGTTCATCGCCGTTGTGTAAGGGATATAAATATTCAAGCTAGAATTGTTTGTTCCTATATTATTGTTAGTTGCTATCCCAATGATACGCAATGGTTTTTTATTAATCATCAAAATTTTACCTAGTGGATTTTGATCGTTGAACACTTCGCGTAACGTGTTCTCATCAATGACAGCCACTTGCTCGCTGTGTTTTACCGCATCCGCTGTAAAGAATACCCCTTCTGCTTTGCTTAACCCTCGCACATTAAAATATTGTTCTCCTACACCGCGTACTTGAGCGGTAAAACTTTGATTGCCATAAGTTAAGGTGCCATTCACGGAACTGTTTGGTGTTACACTGGCAATATAACTTTGCTTGGCGAGCATATTAGCGTCTGCCACAGTGAGATTTTGATTTTTCACCGCGCGCCGATCGCCAAAGCCCGTTCCGTTATAAATATCCATGGTATTCGTCCCTATTGCATTGATATTGCTTAGGATTTTTTGTTGTGAACCATTGCCTAAGGCGACCACACAAACCACCGAAGTAATACCAATAATAATCCCTAACATAGTGAGTAAGGAACGTAGTTTATGTGCCACAATGGCTTTAATAGACATTTTGAAAGATTCAATAAATTGATCTTTATAAAATTGCAATCGGCTTTTATTGCTTTGCGGTGCGATGTCTTGCTTTTGGCTAATTTGCTCCGATTTGCGTCGATCTTCAATAATTTTGCCGTCTTTGATCTCAATAATGCGATTTGCAAAATTTGCCACGTTTTTATCGTGTGTTACCAAAATAATGGTGTGACCTTCGCTGTGTAGCTGGGTGAGAATATCCATCACCGTTTCGCCACTTTTGCTGTCTAATGCGCCAGTGGGTTCATCAGCCAGAATAATTTCTCCCCCGTTCATCAAGGCACGAGCAATACTCACACGTTGTTGTTGACCACCCGAAAGCTGATTTGGCTTGTTTTCTAAGCGATCACCCAATCCTAATTTTTCTAATAAGAGCTTGGCTCGTTGTAGGCGAGTAGGTTGATCAATACCTGCATAAATCGCAGGAAGCGCCACATTTTCCACCGCACTTAATGTTGAAAGTAGGTTATAGCGCTGAAAAATAAAGCCGAATTTTTTCTGGCGTAAATCAGAAAGTTGATCACGATTTAGCTGGCTTACTTCTAACCCCTCTACTTTATAAGAACCTGATGTTGCGGTATCCAGACAACCAATAATGTTCATTAAGGTGGATTTGCCAGAACCTGATTGCCCAATAATGGCAATAAAATCCCCTTTTTTAATATCCAAATTAATATCTTTCAACACCTGCGTGCGGTTCTCACCTTCACCAAAAAATTTGTTAATGTGGCTTAATTCAATAATATTCATAAAAAAACCACCGCACTTTATAAAATTCGAGGACCACGGAATGAATTACCTACTTTTTCATCGCGGGTTACTTGTGAGGAAATCACTTTTTCGCCTTCTGATAAGCCACTTAGAATTTGCGTATTCATATCATCACTTAACCCTGTAACAACTTTGCGTTTTTCTACTTTATTATTATCTATTAATAGATTAACAAAGGTTTCTTTTCCTTCTTTGTGTAACGTAATTGTCGGAATAAGCAAGGTATTTTGTTCATCGGCAATGATGATCGTATTTTGTGTGGTCATTCCAATGCGTAGCTGGTTATCAGGATTATCTACCAGTACATTCGCATAGTAATAAACAGCGCTGGTATCTGACGCACTTTCTTTATATTCATTATCCGTGAGCGTGGTGATGGCAGGATCAACAGAATGAATGGTGGATTGATACACTTTATCTGGATCGGAAAGGGTAGTGAACTCCACTTTCATTCCAGCTTTTACTTTTGTAATATCCCCTTCAGAAATTTCGGGCTTAATTAAAATTTTAGTTAAATCAGCGACTTGAACAATAGTTGGGGTAGTTTGATTCGCATTGACTGTTTGACCTTCGGAGACAGGAATGGAAATGACTGTGCCATCAAGAGGTGAAAGAATTTTTGTGTATGCCAAGTTTGTTTTAGCCGTATCCACCTGAATTTCAGCACGTTGAATGGAGGCTTCCACTTCAGAAATTGCCGCCTTAGTGGCAGATAAATTATTCTTTGCCGCATTCAGTTCATCTAAGGACGTTGATTTACTTGCATATAATTTCGCAAGACGATCATAGGCCGATTTGGCCACATTGTAAGCCACTTGCTTGGCGTTAAGTTGAGCTTGATAAGCCTTTAATTCCGCTTGTGCTGAATTTAACGCATTCACTTGATTTTTTGAGTCAATTTCTGCGATTAAATCGCCTTGCTTGATGTGCTGTCCTAGTACAACGTGAATTTTTTCAATTTTACCTGAGGCCTGCGCACCGACTTCTACACGATTATAGGCTCGTACCGTGCCAGCAGTAATGACAGATTTTTTTATCTCACCACGATGCACCTGTTCGGTTAAAT
Source organism: Avibacterium sp. 20-126 (assembly GCF_044358625.1). Taxonomy (NCBI): domain Bacteria; kingdom Pseudomonadati; phylum Pseudomonadota; class Gammaproteobacteria; order Pasteurellales; family Pasteurellaceae; genus Avibacterium; species Avibacterium sp. 20-126. The sequence goes on from NZ_CP091457.1 coordinate 1,043,563, forward strand.
AGGTGGTTTCTTGTTGATTAGAATGGGTGAAATAACTATAAACACCAAATACCACTAGCCCAATGGCAAGCAGGGAGAAAATCGTTTTTTTACGCATAAAAACTCCGAGAAAAATAATAATCGTTTTGCTTTATTCAGTGATTATAATAGAAAATCTTCCTTAAGAAGAGCTTAAGGGAAATTAATTTATGCTGAATGAACGTTCGTTCATTTTTTAGGGGTGGATTGTATCATTTATGCAAGGAAAATCAACCGCACTTTTGAATTCTGCCTGTAAACATAGTAGAATGGACGGCAATTTTTTTACAAAAATCGAGAATATTTTGAGGTCAAAATGAGCCATATTACACAGAACGAACATCAACCTACCAATTTTATTCGTCATATTATTGATGAAGATTTGGAAGCAGGAAAAGTAAACCACGTTTATACCCGTTTCCCGCCGGAACCAAATGGCTATTTACATATTGGTCACGCAAAATCTATCTGTTTAAATTTTGGTATTGCAGAAGATTACAAAGGTTTGTGTAACCTGCGTTTTGACGATACCAACCCGGTTAAAGAAGATGTGGAATATGTGGATTCGATTAAACAGGATGTAGAATGGCTTGGTTTTCATTGGGAAGGTAAAGCACGTTATGCCTCCGATTATTTTGATGCGCTTTATGGTTATGCCATTGAACTGATCGAAAAGGGACTTGCTTACGTTGATGAACTTTCACCAGAGCAAATGCGTGAATATCGTGGCACACTGACCGAACCGGGTAAAAACAGTCCTTATCGTGATCGTAGCGTGGAAGAAAATTTAGCTTTATTTGAGAAAATGAAAAATGGCGAATTTGCTGAAGGAAAAGCAAGTTTGCGAGCTAAAATTGATATGGCATCGCCATTTATGGTAATGCGTGATCCCGTGTTATACCGCATTAAATTTGCTGAACATCACAATACTGGGAACAAATGGTGCATTTACCCAATGTATGACTTCACTCATTGTATTTCCGATGCGATTGAAGGCATTACGCATTCATTATGTACATTGGAATTCCAAGATAACCGCCGTTTATACGATTGGGTGCTTGAGCATATTTCTATTAAACGCCCATTGCCACATCAATATGAATTTTCTCGTTTAAATTTAGAATACACGCTGACATCTAAACGTAAATTATTAAAATTAGTAGAAGATGAAGTGGTTGATGGTTGGAACGATCCGCGTATGCCGACCATTTCAGGTTTACGTCGCCGTGGCTACACTCCTGCTTCAATCCGTGAATTTTGCCGCCGTATTGGGGTAACCAAGCAAGATAACGTGGTAGAATTTAGTGCGTTAGAATCTTGTATTCGTGATGATCTCAACCAAAATGCACCGCGTGCAATGGCAGTGATTAATCCATTAAAACTTGTCATTGAGAACTTTGATGGGCAAGAAATGCTTTCAGCGCCAAATCACCCAAATCGTGAAGAATTAGGCCATCGCCAACTGCCATTTACCAAAGAAATTTATATTGATCAAGCGGATTTCCGTGAAGAAGCAAATAAACAATATAAACGTTTGGTATTAGGCAAAGAAGTGCGTTTGCGTAATGCTTATGTGATTAAGGCTGAGCGTGTAGAAAAAGATGCTGAAGGCAATATCACTACCGTGTATTGTACTTATGATCCTGAAACTTTAGGCAAAAATCCTGCCGATGGACGTAAAGTAAAAGGCGTGATTCATTGGGTTTCTGCCACCGACAATGTACCAGCTGAATTTCGTTTATACGACAAATTATTCACCGTGCCAAACCCAAGTGCAGCGGAAGAACTTTATGAAGTGCTAAATCCAAATTCTTTGGTGGTAAAACACGGTTTTGTAGAAAAAAGTTTAGCTAACGCAAAAGAAGAAAAAGCGTATCAATTTGAGCGTGAAGGCTATTTCTGCGCCGATAGCAAAGACAGCCACCCAGAACACCTGATTTTCAACTTAACCGTAAGTTTGAAAGAAGGGTTCTAGTTTTTCCTTGAAAAAAATAAGTGCGGTAGAAATTTGAGCAGAATTTCTACCGTTTTTTTATGGTAGATTTTTTTATTAAGGGATGAGCCTAACTTAGCAGTCTCTTTATAACGGAATTTAAGATGATTCTGTTTTTTACAAAATTTACATTATTCTTATCGAGATAAAAATGAATAGGAAGTAAAAAGGAGTAACAAGTAGATAAGGCTAGTAGCTTTAGAGGATCATCAAAATAAACATTGATGACAGCTCTCTTAATTTTAATAAATCATTATCTTTGAGGGAATCAAATTTGGTGGAGCTGGGGGGAGTTGAACCCCCGTCCGAAATTACTCTACCTTCAGTACTACACGTTTAGTCTGGTCTTTAATTTCACTTAATCACTGCGGACAGACACGCGATAACTAAGCTAGCTTGATTCAATTTAACGCTTCGATCCTCAAGCGGAGGCGTCCACGCGATCTCGTTTGGGTTTGACTCCTCTTGATCCCCGTCTTACGAGCGGAAGCTAGGGAGAGAAGGCTATGAGCAGGTTATTAAGCTGCTAAAGCGTATTGTTCGTCGTTTGCGACTATTTTTTTGCGGTTTATTTACGAGGCCAACCGCACCTCGACGTGCACCTTGGGCTTCGCTAATCCCGTCGAATCCAGAATCAGCCCCAAAATTTTGTTAATTCTATCAAGGAATTGATTGAATTTAAAGAGAAATAAAATAAAAAGGCTAGAAATATACTAGCCTTTTCTAGTTATCACTGATATTACTAAATTATTTAGTTAAACTTTCAATTTTTTCAACTGCGGCGTCTTTCGCTTCAGTTACTTTTTCTACTGCAGCATCTTTTGCTTCTACCGCACTATCTTTAACCGCTGCGGCTTTGTCCATTGCAGCATCTTTTACTTCAGCTGCTTTTTGTGCTGCTGAATCAACTACTGAACTTGCTTTTTCTACTGCGGCATCTTTTGCTTCTACGGCAGCATCTTTTACATCTGCCGCTTTTTCTGCTACTGCATCTTTAGCGCCAGTTACTTTTTCTACTGCTGCGTCTTTCATTTCAGCTGCTTTTTGGGTAGCCGCATCAGCCATAGAAGTTACTTTATCAGCCGCTGTATCTTTCATTTCAGTCACTTTTTGTGTTGCTGCGTCAGCCATTGAGCTTGCTTTTTCAGTAATTGCATCTTTAGCTTCAGTAATTTTTGATACTGCAGTGTCTTTTACATCTTTTGCAGCTTCAACTGCTGCATCTTTAACATCTGATGCTGCTTGAGCTACAGCGTCTTTTGCTTCAGAAACGCTTGATTTTGCATTTTCAACTTGTGCTGAAACTTTGCTTTCTTTATCGAAACAGCCAGTTACAGTTAAAGTTGCACCTAATACTAATGCGGCTAATAATGATTTTTTCATTTTTACTCCTAAATAAATAATTCAATAATGAGATACAAACCCCACGTTTGCGGTGCATAGTCTGTAACAAAAACGTGGAAAAATAAACTACTATTTACATTTTTTTACGTATTAATTTTAACAATGTTTAAGGTAATGCTTTTAACTTATTGAAATTAAATAAAAAGATATTTTTTAAATAATAGATTGTTATTTTATGTAAAGAATGGAACTTTTACGAATGATGAATTTTATAGCTTAATGTGGTTGTTTTCTCATCATTATGCGTTTTAGACAGAAAATTTTGATGTAAAAAATCTGCACTTAACGCTTATTTTAAGGTTAAAGTGCAGATTTAAAGTGCGGTCAATTTTTTCTTAGTTTTTGTTATTGCGTAGCTTGAATTGCTGTTAATGCGATAGTGTACACAATATCATCGACTAATGCACCGCGAGAAAGGTCGTTTACTGGTTTACGCATACCTTGTAGCATCGGACCAATAGAAACGAGATCCGCAGAGCGTTGTACCGCTTTATAGGTGGTGTTACCAGTATTTAGATCAGGGAATACGAATACTGTCGCTTTACCTGCAACTGGTGAGTTTGGTGCTTTAGAACGCGCTACATCTTCCATAATTGCCGCATCATATTGTAATGGACCATCAATAATAAGATCAGGGCGTTTTTCTTGAGCAAGACGTGTTGCTTCTTTCACTTTTTCTACATCTGCACCACTACCAGATGTGCCTGTAGAGTAGGAGATCATTGCCACTTTCGGATCTATACCAAAGGCTTTCGCAGAATCGGCGGACTGAATTGCAATTTCGGCAAGCTGTTCTGCGGTTGGATCTGGGTTTACTGCACAGTCACCATAAACAAGCACTTGATCTGGTAATAGCATAAAGAAGATGGAAGAAACAATAGAATTACCCGGTGCGGTTTTGATAATTTGCATTGGTGGACGAATGGTATTTGCTGTGGTGTGTACTGCACCTGAAACCAGACCATCTACTTCATTTGCTTCTAACATCATGGTACCAAGTACGACGGTATCTTCTAGCTGTTCACGTGCGAGAGCTTCAGTCATTCCTTTGTTTTTACGCAATTCGACTAAACGTGCTACATAGTTTTCACGTACGCTCGCAGGATCAATGATTGTGATACCTTTGCCTAATTGTACACCTTGGGCTTCAGCAACACGCTGAACGTCAGCTGGGGTAGCTAAAAGTACACATTCTGCAATACCACGTTCTGCACAAAGTGCAGCCGCTTTGATTGTGCGTGGCTCATCCCCTTCAGGCAAGACAATACGTTTTTTCGCTTGACGTGCTAATTCGGTTAATTGGAAACGGAAAGCCGGTGGCGATAAACGACGTTGGCGAGAAGATTCGGCCACAATTGAATTGACAAATTCAGTATCAAATTGTTGGCTTGTGTATTGTTTAATGCTTTCAATACGTTCTTTATCATCCACAGGTACTTCAAGGTTGAAACTTTGTAATGCAAGGGCAGTTTGCCAAGTATTGCCTTCAATACGGAAAATTGGCAATCCTGTGCTTTCAAAAACAGGTTGGCAAAGTTTTTTAATTTGGCTATCTAGTTTGTATCCACCAGTTAAAAGCAAGCCACCTAATTCAATACCGCTGCTTGCAGCAAGGGCGGCGGCAACTAGCACATCAGGGCGATCAGCTGAAGTGACTAACAAGCTACCATTACGGAAGTGTTCAACCATATTAGGTAAGCTTCTTGCACAGAAAGTAATGCTACGAATACGGCGAGTCTGGATTTCCCCTTCATTGATAATGGCTGCACCTAAATGTTTTACCAAATCAATGACACGGGTAGCAATAAGTTCTGCATTCCAAGGAATACAAGCGAGTATTTTGATTGGGCTTTTTTCAAATAAGTTATATACTTCAGCCACGTTGCTATGGCTATGTTGATAAGCATCAAAAATTTCACTTAAATCAGGGCGAGTACGACCAGATTCATCAATTGGTGCATTAAATTTGTTAATGACGACACCCAATAAGTTTTTGTTATTTTTACCCCCAAATTGTGAAGCAGCGGCTTCTACACGCTCTTTAAGCTGAGCTGGCGTTTCTGTTGAAGGGGCAGCCACAAGAATGATTTCTGCATCTAAGGCTTGGGCAATTTCATAGTTAATGCTGTTTGCATAGCTATGTTTACGTGTTGGAATCAATCCTTCAACAATGATAATTTCATTGTTTTTAGCTAATTGTTGATGATTTTCAACAATTTTTTCTAATAAAACATCAGATTGATTTTGACCAATCAAGCTTTCCGCTACGCTCAGCATAAACGGCTCAGCAGTTTCAATAGAGGTGCTAGTACGAACGATAGAGGTGCTGCGATCGAGTTTATCTTCGCCAGTATTTGGTTGTGAAATTGGTTTCATAAAACCAATTTTTGCGCCTTTTTCTTCAAGTGAACGAATTAAACCAAGGCTAACACTGGTTAAACCAACGCCAGCACTAACCGGAATAAGAATAATTGTGCGAGACATAATAAACCTTTAGGTTAAATAATGAAAAAGAAACTGCCGAATGATTCGGCAGTCTGTTTATAACGTTAGATACAAAGTTTTGCAGTATCTTGTGCAATAACAAGTTCTTCGTTTGTTGGAATTACCATTGCAACAGGCGTGTTGTCTGCGGTGATCACACCTTCGTTACCAAAACGAGCAGCAAGGTTTTTAGCGTTATCTAGTTTATAACCGAAGAGTGTTAAATGCGCTAAGGTTTTTTCACGAACAAGTCCTGAGTTTTCACCAATACCACCAGTAAACACGATAGCATCTAAACGCTCACCGATCACAGCCATATATGAACCGATATATTTTGCTAAACGGTAACAGAATACATCTAATGCACGTTTTGCTGCGGCTTCTGCATCATAGTTGTCTTCGGCATAACGACAGTCGCTAGTTACTTCTGTTAAACCTAATAAGCCTGATTTTTTGGTTAATAGAGTGTTGATTTCTTCAACACTCATACCTAGATTGTCGTGTAGGTAGAAAATGATTGCGGGATCTAAATCACCAGAACGCGTCCCCATCACTAAGCCTTCTAATGGGGTTAAGCCCATTGACGTATCAATACATTTACCGTGACGAACGGCAGCCACAGAGGCACCGTTACCTAAGTGACAAGTGATCACATTAACTTGATCCGCTGGCACATTTAAACGCTCAGCGGCTTGTTGACTTACATAGTAATGACTTGTACCGTGCGCACCATAGCGACGAACACCGTGCTCTTTATATAAAGAATAAGGAATTGCATAAAGATAAGCTTCTTCAGGCATTGTAGTATGGAATGCTGTATCAAACACCGCCACGTTTTTATCTTTTAAGTGCGGGAACATTTTGAACGCTTCTTCAATACCAATTAAGTGAGCTGGGTTGTGTAATGGTGCAAATTGGATCGCGTCTTTAATACCTTGAATCACTTCATCATTGATGACAACAGAAGAAGTGAATTTTTCACCACCGTGAACAATACGATGACCAATTGCTACAATTTCATCTTTTAATGATGGATCGAGTGGGAAAATATTGTTCACAATAAATGCAAGCGCTTCACTGTGTGCCGCACCAGCACCTAATTCGGCATTGCCTTTTTCACCGTGTAATTTCCACTTAATACGTGCATCGGGTAAATGGAATGCTTCTGCTAAACCAGATAATTTTTCTTCACCCGTTACCGGATCTAAAATTGAAAATTTAAGTGATGAACTACCGCAGTTAAGTACGAGAACTAATTTTTGAGACATAAGTAACCTATCTTTAATTAAGTTAAAAGGAATCCGTCTAAAATAGCCTAAACGGAGCGACATATAAAAGTCGTTAGATCTTGCATAGGATACACTGTTCACTCAATAAAATAAATTCTCAAGGCAGAAAAAATACGATATTTATCAAAAAAATGATTAAAAATTAAAATTTTTTTATAAAAAATAAACCCAAGAGAAAGGAAAAGAATGGGCTATAATGCCCAAATTGATTACCGTTCAGCATAACAAGGAAAACAATGAAATTTTTCACCGCACTTCAACAAGGACAACAATATCTCGACACTTGGCCGTTAATGCCTAAATTGGGAATGATTTTCCCCGAAAATCGCGTAATTAAAGCCACTCAGTTTTCACAAAAGTTGATGCCATTTTTGGCTGTGTTTGCATTGGTATGGCAACAAATATACGCCAAAGGGGATATGGTGGCACTGGCGGCAACAATATTAACGGCACTTTTTTCTTTGTGTTTACCTTTGCAAGGGCTTTATTGGCTCGGCAAGCGTGCGAAAACACCATTGCCTCAACAAAGTGCGGTGCAATTTTTGCAAATTTGTCAGCAGTTAGAAAAAGTCGGAAGTGGTGTCAAGATGCCAGAGAAACCGACTTATCAAGATCTCGCATTCGTACTAAAAAAGGCAGTACAAAAATTGCCCGCAGACGTTTGGCAATCCTTATAATGCTCTTAATATGTGCTTTGTTGATCCCGCTAAAAGCGAGTGATATAGTACGGCACTTTTTAACCTTTAGGATAAAAAACTGCAAATAATGCTACGCAAACGTTTTCGTTTTTTGCTAGAATAGCGCGGTCATAAATATCCTATCTATTGTAGAGATTATTTTCGTGAACAATTATTTAGATTTTATTATTATCGGAATTATTGCTTTTTCTATTATTGTCAGCCTTTTGCGTGGTTTCGTGCGTGAGGTGATGTCTCTTGCAAGCTGGGTCGTCGCTTTTTTGGTCGCAAATCATTTTTATCCTTATGTTGCCAACTTTTTAACTCAAATTGAATCAGGCTATATTCGTAATGGTGTAGCCATTGCCATCTTATTTATTGCCACTTTAATCATTGGGGCAATTGTGAATTATTTAATTAGCCAACTGGTAGATAAAACTGGGTTATCTGGCACAGATCGTGTATTAGGTGGCTGTTTTGGCTTATTACGTGGGGTATTGATTGTTGCGGCACTCTTATTCTTTGTCGATACCTTTACTAACTTTAGTCAAAGTGATGTGTGGAAAGAATCAAAATTAATCCCGCACTTTGGCTTTATTGTGGAATGGTTCTTTCAAAAAATTCAGGAAAATTCCAGTTTATTAAACTCAACATTAACTCAATAGGGGATAACACGAATGTGTGGTATTGTCGGTATAGTGGGGACAAGCCCTGTCAATGAAGCAATTTATAATGCCTTAACGGTTCTTCAACACCGAGGGCAAGATGCGGCAGGAATTGTCACTATTGATGATGAAAATCGCTTCCGTTTACGTAAGGCAAATGGGCTGGTAAGTGATGTTTTCCAGCAAGTACATATGCTACGTTTGCAAGGCAATGCTGGCATTGGGCACGTTCGTTATCCGACTGCGGGCAGTTCCAGTGTTTCTGAGGCGCAGCCTTTTTATGTAAACTCACCTTATGGCTTAAGCCTTGTTCATAACGGTAATTTAACGAACTCTGAACAACTGAAAAAGACCTTATACGAACGCGCTCGCCGCCACGTGAATACGAATTCAGATTCAGAAATTTTGCTTAATATCCTAGCCTATCATCTTGATCATATTTATACCCAACACCTTTCGCCCGAAGATATTTTTCACGCGATTAAAGCAACACATAATGATATTCGTGGTGCTTATGCTTGTGTGGCAATGATTATCGGACACGGAATGGTTGCGTTTCGTGATCCGAATGGGATTCGTCCTTTAGTGCTAGGAAAACGTGAAGAAAATGGCAAAACAGAATACATTTTTGCCTCAGAAAGTACCGCACTTGATGTGGTTGGTTTTGAATTTGTACGTGATATTCAGCCGGGAGAAGCGGTTTATATCACCTTTGACGGCAAATTTTATGCACAGCAATGTGCGGATAATCCAAAATTGACGCCGTGTATTTTTGAATACGTCTATTTTGCCCGTCCAGATTCCAATATTGATGGGGTTTCAGTCTATGCTGCGCGTGTGCATATGGGTAAATATCTGGGCGAAAAAATTGCTCGTGAATGGAAAACGTTAGACATTGACGTGGTGATCCCTGTACCAGAAACGTCAAATGATATTGCCTTACAAATTGCCCATATTTTGAATAAGCCTTATCGTCAGGGCTTTGTAAAAAATCGCTATGTGGGACGCACTTTTATTATGCCCGGGCAAACTCAGCGAGTGAGTGCAGTACGGCGTAAACTTAATACCATTTCTTCTGAATTCAAAGGCAAGAACGTGCTATTAGTAGATGATTCGATTGTACGTGGTACAACATCAGAGCAAATTGTTGATATGGCGCGTGCTGCAGGAGCGAAAAAAATCTACTTCGCCTCAGCCGCACCAGAAATTCGTTATCCTAATGTGTACGGCATTGATATGCCAACGAAACACGAACTCATTGCTTATCAACGAGAAGTGGACGAAATTGCGGCACTGATTGGCGTGGATAAATTGATTTTCCAAGATCTTGATGCACTAACCCAATCTGTTCAACAAGAAAATCCAGCAATTAAAGATTTTGATTGTTCTGTGTTCACAGGGCATTATGTAACAGGCGACATTACACCAGAATATCTTGATCATATTGCCGATTTACGTAATGATAGTGCCAAGAAAAAGCGTGAGAAAGACGCCACTAATCTTGAAATGCACAACGAGAGCTAATGACCAAACAACGTTTAATTATTGCCATAACGGGTGCTTCAGGAGCGATTTATGCCATACGTCTATTGAGCGTGTTGCAAAACGTTCCTGAGCTTGAAACCCATCTAATTATCAGCAACGCCGCCAAGCAAACTTTGAGTGCCGAAACGGATTATAGCATTCAACAAGTACGTGCTTTGGCGGATAAAACTTATGATATTCGCGATATTGGCGCCGCCATTTCTTCGGGATCTTACCGCACATTGGGAATGATTATTCTGCCTTGTTCAATTAAAACCTTGTCAGGTATTGCACATAGTTACACCGATGATCTTATCACCCGTGCGGCAGATGTTTGCTTAAAAGAACGCAAGCCATTGTTTCTTTGCGTGCGAGAAACGCCGTTACATTTAGGCCATTTACGCTTAATGACCCAAGCAGCAGAAATTGGGGCAACCATAATGCCTTTAATGCCAGCCTTTTATCATCGCCCTGAAAGTATTGATGATATTATCAATCAGAGTATCAATCGTCTTTGCGATCAATTTGGTATTACGCTTGAGCAAGATTTATTTCAGCGTTGGGGAGAATAAGCGTAATAGGGCGATTTTCTCTCTTGAGCATCCCATTGAAAATCCTTTAGCCCTATTGAATAATATAGGGCTTTTTACTATGGTTATTTCTGCTTAAAGCAAAGGCTTGCGTTAAAAAACTAAGAACAAGGTTTTAATGAATATGTGGCAATAAAAGTGTTTGTGATATTTTAACGCAATATCAGGGCTGCATATATCGTATAGCAAATATGATTTTGTATAATGTGAAATTCGGCTGCCGATAACATAGGGTAATACTAAGAAGTTTATAGCAATGAATATGATAAATGATGAAGAAAAAGCATTATTTCGTGATGCAATACGTGGGGTCAAACCATTAACACAAAATGAAATCGTGCCAATGTATAGACAAACAAAACAGAAACAGGCACAGCGGGAACAACGCGAAACAGAAGATACATTATTCTTTTTCTCTGATGATTATGAGCCTTTATTAAATGAAGAGGGTGCAGTGAAGTATTTGCGAGAAGGGGAAGACACTTATCTGCTGAAACAATTACGTCGTGGTGATTTTTCACCTGAATTATTTTTAGATTTGCACGGTTTAACGCGAGAAAAAGCAAAATTGGAACTCGCGGCGTTAATTCAAGCCTGTGAAAAAGAGCATATCTATTGTGCAAGCATTATGACAGGCTATGGCACTTATACGTTGAAACGCCAAATCCCTCGTTGGCTTGTGCAGCATCCGCGAGTTCGCGCGTTACACCAAGCGCCGAAAGAATGGGGTGGGGAAGCCGCAATTTTAATTTTGCTTGATGTATAGTGTTCTTCTCGCAAGCACGCTATGCGTTAAGATAGCCTCTAAGATTATCCATTTGTTTTTCAGCTTCATTCAGCCCTAATTCATACATCGCTTGAATTTTTTGTGGATCTTTTTCGATACGCTTAATTTTCAGATCTTGTGATGGGCGAATGACGAAAATTTTTCCCGCTTTCTCTAACTTAATAATATTTTCAATTTGTTGATTATACGCTTCAGCACGTTGGATAAGTTTTTCAGCCAAGCGGGGATAGTGACGGTAGAACCCATTAATCAGCCATTTTGCCGAAGGTTTTTTGCGATAATCTAAAGTGCGGGTCAAAATGACGATGATTTTGTCGTAGCCCAACCTTTGGCAAAAATCTAAAGGAATGCTATCAGCAATGCCCCCATCTAAATATTTTTTGCCATTTATTTCAACATATTGTGAAACAAAGGGCATTGCAGAAGTGGCGCGTAAGGTTTCCATTTGAGCAAAAGGATCGGTGATTTTTACATATTCTGCTTGCCCTGTTTCAATATTGGTTAGCGTGGCATAGAAATCAGTATTCGCTTGCTTGAAGGTGTCATTATCAAAGGGATCAAGCGTAAACGGCAGTTGATAAAAGGCAAAATCCTTGTTCACAATATTGCCTGTGGTCACTAAGCTAGTTAAGCCGAGATAGCGTTTGTCATTTAAATATTTTAGGTTATAGCGAATGACACGCCCTGCTTGCTTAGAAGGATAATTCACGCCAAATAATGCGCCTGCTGATACGCTCACTATGCCGTCAACATGTACATTTTCGTTAAGAAACACATCAAGCACGCCAGCAGTGAACATTCCACGCATTGCACCGCCTTCTAACACTAATCCCACTTTCATTCTTACTCCAATTGTTCAAAATTTTTTGATCATAGCATTTTATGATTATTGGATAAAAATATTTTTTTATTTACTTTATAATGGACGAAATTGCATTTTTTAGGAGATTTAATGAATTTTCCATTAATTACAGTAATCACACCAACTACGGGCAATATTCATCTGAACCAGGCAATTCAATCCGTGGCACAGCAGAGTTATCCTTATATTCAACATTTAATTATGGTTGATGGACAGGCACCTAAAGCAATGGAGATTTTATCTCATTATCGCCATTATGCTCATCTTGATATAGTGCAGTTGCCCTATAATATTGGTACTAGAACCTTAGATATCGGGGGGCATACACTTTTAGGGCATCCTTCTTACGGTATGGGCTTGTTCTTAGCGAAGGGAGATTGGATATGCTTTCTTGATGAGGATAATTGGTTCTCTCCCGAACATATAGCATATTTTGCTTCCATCCTGCAACAGGAAAAGAATGCTAATTTTTGGGCTTATGCATTACGTAATATCGTTGCCCAAACTGGGGATTTTATTTGTCAGGATAATTGTGAATCTTTAGGGGGTTGGCTTAGTGTGGGAGGGTATCATTTAATTGATACAAATTGTTACTTCTTACCGCGTCATTTGGCTTTGCAATTTGGAGAGATATTTTATCACCCTTTTATGGACAGGCTATTATCTCAAAGTTTACTTCAACAATCATATAAAATATGTTGTACTGGAGAATATACTGTAAATTATCGATTAGGAAATCGAATAGATTCGGTAAAAGCAAAATTCTTTCTACAGGGGAATGATATAATGGCAAACAATTATCCTTCCCCTTTCCCTTGGCAAAGTACAAAACATAAATTAAAAGGATTAATATAGAATGAAAATTGCCCTAGGTATTGAATATAACGGCAAGAATTATTTTGGCTGGCAACGGCAAGAGCGTGTAACGAGCGTGCAAGAGCAGTTGGAAAAAGCCATTTCTTTTGTGGCGAATGAAGAATGTCAAATTTTCTGTGCGGGAAGGACGGATTCAGGTGTTCACGCAACGGGGCAGGTGGTGCATTTTGAAACCAATGCCATTCGTGCAGAAAGTGCGTGGAGCTTTGGGGTGAATGCCAATTTGCCTGATGATATTGCGGTCTCTTGGGCAAAACAGGTCGATGATGATTTCCACGCACGTTTTAGTGCCACTGCACGTCGTTATCGCTATGTGATTTATAACAATAAACTGCGTTCCGCAATTTTACCAGAAGGCGTAACGCATTATCATCAACCTTTGGATCACCGATTAATGCACCAAGCTGGGCAAGCATTATTAGGTGAAAATGATTTTTCTTCTTTCCGTGCCGCACAATGCCAATCGCATACGCCGTGGCGAAATGTGCATCATTTAAATGTGGTCAGACAAGGAAAATACATTATTGTGGATATTCAGGCGAATGCCTTTGTGCATCATATGGTACGAAATATCGTAGGAAGTCTAATGGAAGTCGGGGCAGGGCGTCAGCCTGTGGAATGGATAGGTTGGTTGCTGGCGCAGAAAGATCGCAAACTGGCAGCGCCCACCGCAAAACCTGAAGGGCTTTATTTAGTGCAAGTTCATTATCCCGAATCATTTGCTATTCCTCAAAATGCGCTTGGACCACTTTATTTGTCGGATCAGTTATAATGTTTAAAAGCTAGAATATTATAATAAATTATGGTCTAATAAGCGGAATTTTTTGTTAATAGAAAGGGTTAAAATGAGCTGGATTGATCGAATTTTTAGTAAGAATACGGCATCAAATACGCGTAAGGCGAATGTGCCAGAAGGCGTTTGGACAAAATGTACTTCTTGCGAACAAGTATTATATCGCGATGAATTAACGCGTAATTTAGAAGTTTGTCCAAAATGTGGACACCATATGCGTATTGATGCGCGTACCCGTTTATTGGCATTGTTAGATAAAGAAAGTGCGGTGGAAATTGCAGCCGATCTTGAACCAAAAGATATTTTAAAATTCAAAGACTTAAAAAAATATAAAGATCGCTTAACCGCAGCACAAAAAGAAACAGGTGAAAAAGATGCGCTCATTGCTATGGCAGGGACATTATATGGGATGCCTGTGGTTACTGCCGCGTCTAACTTTAGCTTTATGGGCGGCTCAATGGGGGCTGTGGTTGGGGCAAAATTTGTACAAGCAGCGGAAAAAGCCATTGAGGATAATTGTCCTTTTGTGTGTTTTTCTGCCAGTGGTGGTGCGCGTATGCAAGAAGCCTTGATTTCCCTTATGCAAATGGCCAAAACCAGTGCCGTATTAGCAAGAATGCGTGAAAAGGGCGTGCCGTTTATTTCTGTACTAACAGATCCAACGCTAGGCGGTGTCTCAGCAAGTTTTGCAATGCTTGGCGATATTAATATTGCTGAACCAAAAGCCTTAATTGGCTTTGCAGGTCCGCGTGTGATTGAGCAGACTGTGCGTGAAAAACTGCCAGAAGGTTTTCAACGCAGTGAGTTTTTATTAGAAAAAGGGGCGATTGATATGATCGTAAAACGCGGCGATATGCGTGAAACCCTTGCGAGTTTGTTGGGGAAACTTTCTAATAAGCCTTCTCCTTTTGTGCAAGCTGAATTAGTAGAAAACCTTCCTGAGAATGAATAATTTTAAGTTATCTTTAACAGCCACTTCGCCTTTGTCTCAGTGGCTTTCTTATTTAGAACAAAGCCATTTTAAAGCCATTGATTTAGGTCTTGAGCGCATTAAATCCGTTGCACAACAACTTGATTTGCTTAATCCCGCCCCTTTTGTGATCACCGTTGGTGGGACAAATGGCAAAGGCACAACTTGTCGCCTGTTAGAGCAGATTTTGCTGAACGCAGGTTATCGCGTCGGCGTGTATTCTTCACCGCATTTAATTCGCTACAACGAGCGTGTTCGCATTCAAAATCAGGAATTACCCGATGAGCAACATAGTGCCTCTTTTGCTTTTATTGAGCAGAATAAAACGCAATCTTTAACTTATTTTGAATACAGCACCTTATCGGCGTTATATTTATTTAAACAAGCTAAGCTAGATGTCGCTATTTTAGAGGTTGGGCTAGGCGGTCGATTAGATGCGACCAATATTGTAGATAGCGATATTGCGGTGATTACGAGTATTGATATTGATCACACTGATTTTCTTGGCAACACCCGTGAGCAAATTGCGTTTGAAAAAGCAGGGATTTTTCGTGCTAATAAACCTGCCATTATTGGTGAGCCTAATGTGCCAAACACAATGTTGGAACAAGCACAAAAGCAACATTGCCAGTTAAGCCGTCGTGGGGTAGATTGGACGTTTAGCCAAACTGCGCAAAGCTGGCAATGGCAACGTGAACACTATCATAATCAAGAAAGTGAAAACAAAAAAGTGCGGTTGGAAAATCTGCCTTTTCCGCACATTCCTCTTGCTAATGCCGCCACGGCTTTAGCGGTGTTACCTTATTTGCCGTTTCACATTGCAGAACAGCATATTCGTGAAGCGTTACAAAATGTACAACTTGCGGGACGTTTTCAGTCTTTAGAGAGTAAGCAACGACAAGGCTTGGCTAAGCTGTTACATTGTAACGAAAAAACATTGCCACAGGTAATCGTTGATGTCGGGCATAATCCGCACGCAGCAAAATATTTAGCGGAAAAACTCACTGCACTTAAAAAACCGACACAACGTATTCTCGCCGTTTGTGGTATTTTGAAAGACAAAGATGCACAAGGTGTCTTTTCCCCCTTGCTTGATATTATAGATGAATGGCATTGCGTGAGTTTATCCGTTGCACGAGGACAGCGCAGCGATGAGTTACTGGCACAATTGAACCAGCTTGCTTTATCGCAAGGAAAAAAAATCAATGCGTCTGCAGAAATATCAATGACACAGGCATTACAAAGTGCGGTGCAAAATTCGCAAGAAAATGATGTGCTGCTCGTGTTTGGCTCATTTTATACCGTAGGGCAGTTATTAGCATTACTCGCATAAAAAAATGCCCGATGGAGGGCATTTTTTATGGTAAGCGATAAAGGTTGGTAAGCTGTTATGCTAACGATGCGACCATTACCGCTTTAATGGTGTGCATACGGTTTTCTGCTTGATCAAAGGCGATGTTCATTGGTGATTCAAACACCTCTTCCGTTACTTCAATACCGTTTGCTAAGTGCGGGTATTTTTCGGCGATTTTTTTACCTACTTCGGTTTCGCAATTATGAAAAGCTGGCAGGCAGTGCATAAATTTCACTTTAGGGTTACCACTGCGTTGCATTAGGAGTGGGGTAACTTGATAAGGCAAGAGTAACTCAATGCGTTCACCCCAGCTTTCAAGCGGTTCACCCATTGATACCCAGACATCAGTATGAACGAAATCAACGCCTTTAATGGCAAGATCAATCTCTTCTGTAATGGTGATTTTTGCCCCTGTTTGCTGTGCGAATTCTTGGCACATTGCCACGAATTCTGCTTCTGGCTGCAAGGCTTTTGGGGCGCAAATGCGCACGTCCATTCCTAATTTTGCCCCGATTAATAATAAGGAATTGCCCATATTGTTACGTGCATCACCGATATACACATAGCGAATTTCAGACAATGGCTTATCACAATGTTCCATCATTGTAAGTACGTCCGCCAGCATTTGGGTTGGGTGAAATTCATCGGTTAGCCCATTAAACACAGGCACGCCAGCATATTCTGCCAGTTCATTCACAACGGCTTGTTTAAAACCACGGTATTCAATGGCATCATACATTCGCCCCAATACACGCGCGGTGTCTTTCATACTTTCCTTATGTCCAATTTGCGAAGAATTGGGATCAATATAGGTTACATTTGCACCTTGATCATAAGCCGCCACTTCAAAGGCACAGCGTGTGCGGGTAGAGGTTTTTTCAAAAATTAAGGCAATGTTTTTGCCTTTTAATTTAGGCTGCTCTGTGCCTGTATATTTCGCCTGTTTTAAGTCTTTGGCAAGTTGCAGTAAAAATTGAATTTCTTGTGGGGTGTGGTGTACAAGGCTCAGTAAATGACGGTTTTTTAAGTTAAAGGGCATAATTTTTCCTCTTATGTTGTGTTTGCGAATTTTGTTGGTATATTACTGATTTCTTTTAAGCGAATAAAGGTAAATTATGTTAGATCACGCATTATTAAGTTTAACGCACGAACAACAGCAAGAAGCGGTAGAAAAAATTCAGGCATTAATGGAACAAGGCATAAGTAGTGGTGAGGCAATTACGATTGTCGCCAAAGCACTACGCGAACAGCACCAACAAAACGCAGAAAACCATTCCTGTTAAGGAATAATTTCATACCTAAATAAAAATTTTTGGAGTAATTTTTTATTTGCTGAACTGTGTAAGCAACACATATATAAAGAAATTTTGTGATCTCTGTTTGATTTTAGAAGATTGGTTCTTGCGAAAAAGAGAAATTTATTTGAATATTTACTCGAAAAATTAGGGAATAAGGCGAGTGCTTTATTGGTTTTCAAAATTCTATCAGAGATAGAAAATCCATTTAGAGGTGAAATGTTTATTATGGAAGTTGGTGTTGTTAAATGGTTCAATAACGCAAAAGGGTTTGGATTTATTTCAGCAGAAGGGAATGATGCAGATATTTTTGCGCATTATTCTGTGATTGAAATGGAGGGTTATCGTTCTTTAAAAGCGGGGCAAAAAGTCAATTTTGAAGCGGTACACGGTGATAAAGGCTCGCACGCAACCAAAATCGTCCCAGTTGTAGAATAGATAAAGTAAGTTCATATCCTTTAAGAAAAAGGTAAAGTTTAGCACTTTGCCTTTTTTCTTTTCTATTTTAATGTGCTTTTGCGTATTTTCTATTATGAAAAATCACATAAATATGCGGCAAGATTTGGCTTATCATATTGAGTTGTTGAATTGGAATGCCCACTTCAGATTGGCTCAGTTTTTCTCCTTGTTGCTCATTTAGTTGCTGTAAGGATTGGCGAATATTTTCTTGTAACTTGTCAAACACAGGCTGAGATAAGGATTCAATATGCTCTAATGCGTAGATCAGTTTTTTCGCAATAGGATAATATTCTGCCATAAAATCAATATTTTGCTGAATTTGCTTAATATGTTTGCGGTAAGCACCAAGGGCAGAAATGTAGCTTAATAAGGAATAATTGAGTTTTAACATTTCAAACCCTTCTTGTAAGTGATCCTTGTATTTTTCTGGATCACTGTTCATATTAGACATCGTTGCACTAAGCGCGGTGGCATATTCGTGCGCTTTTCGGCGTGCAATGCGATATTGCAAGTTATCACATTTACCAAATTGAAGTTGGCTGATGATATACAACAAATATTTGCCATCACTTTGAATGGCTTTGTGAATCACTTGGCTAAGTTGTAGATACTTCCAATCAGGCCATAAATAGGAAACCGCAATCCAAGCAATAAAAGCGCCTGCTAAGGTATCAATTAAGCGGGAATAAAGGGCAGAGTGAATATCAAAGCCAATAATATTAAAGCTAATAAGTACCTGTAAGGTAATGAAAAACGTGGAAAAGCTGTAATTATTACTGCGGAAAAAGAAAAATAACGTACTGGTTGCTACCACTAAGCCCATCTGTAAGGCTAAGGTTGGGTGGGCATAAGGTAATAATGACCCAATAATTACCCCGAGAATAGTCCCAATAATGCGTTGTTTTAAACGTAATTTCGTGGCGGCATAATTCGGTTGGCAAACAAAGACAGCCGTGAGCAAAATCCAGTAACCGCGTGAAAGCTGTAAAAATTCTACGATGGTACAGCATACAAAAACCACAATAGACAATCTGACTGCGTGGCGGAAAAGCTGTGAATCAAAACTTAAATGGCTACGAATGGTGAGCCAAATATTTTTTAGCCCTGTTACATCACTATCATCGTGAATTTTCACCCAGCGGTGATGTGCTTCAGAAGATTCAGGGGCTTGCCCTAAATGGCGTAGCTGCCAGTCCACCCCTTGTAAATTATTAATTAGGGTTTTGATCGCGGTGTTTTGCGTATCATCTTGATGCTGCTGCGCATAATGCTCAAAAGATTGATTTACGCCGGCTATTGCACGTTCTAAACGAGGGTTATAGCGATAATGGCTATTTTGTTGCAGGCTTTGTGCAAAATCACGGCACGCTTGAGCTTGCAACTCTAAAAGGCGTTGAATACGAAAGATTAAATCCGTATTTTTAAGCTGCTGCGCTAAGATTTGATAATTAAAATAGCTAGAATTAGCGCGTTCGTGAATATCTTGTGCCGCAAAATAATAATTGATCATCTGTGTCGTACGCGTGTGGCGATATTGCCCGCGAATACGGTAAAACAGCGCAGTACGGCAAGCATTAAAGGCATTAATCAGTTGGCTATTTTTCATCGCAAGGGTAATTTGCTTGCTTTCGAGTTGATCAATATCATCGGGATCAAAAAACAAGGATTTTGCTTCTAAATATTCAGCTAATGCTAAAAAAGATTTTGCCACCGCATCTTGCACTGGGCGGTTAGGAAAAAAAAGATAAACGATAATCGCGGTAATGCTATATAGCAATGTACCTAATAAAATTAATAAGGAATTGAGATACCACAGGGTTTCAGGTTGATAGGTGAGGGTGGTGTAAAGGGCAACCACCAGCGTACCAAAAGAAATTGTATTGTAACGTTGTCCCACCGCACCGATCATCGTAAAAATAAAGGTGATGACCGTCATCAACAGAGTAAATGCCACCCCATTACCCAGTGTGAGCTGAACGCTCAATGTAGATACCGAAAAGGCAAGTAGGGTATAGAAAATATTTTTCAGCCGCCCAGTTAAACGATTGTCTAAATCTGCTAAACCGCCAGCAATAATGCCTAGCACCAAAGGCATACTTTGCTGTGAAATATCAAATAACCAAACGGAAAAAGCAGCAATGTTTACTGCAATAAAAACAGGAATGGTTGCGATAACTTTGGCATTTAGCCAGTTATTGATTGTCATTTTTATACCTTAAATTGCATTAACGCGAGATTTATTTTAACCGCGCTTTGAGATAATTGGCATAATCTGGCACTTGAATATCAACAGTTTGGTTAAATAATTGACTTTGCACCAAAAAGTCAGCACTGGCGATATTCATTGCAACAGGAATATTCCACACCGTAGCAATACGCATTAAGGCTTTGACATCAGGATCGTGTGGCACGGCATTCATTGGATCCCAAAAGAAAATCAGCACATCAATTTTCTGTTCTGCAATTAATGCACCAAGCTGTTGATCCCCGCCCATAGGACCGCTTAACAATGGTGTGATGGGAAGAGCAGTTTCTGCTTGGATTAAATTGCCCGTTGTTCCTGTGCCATAAAGAATATGAGCAGAAAGTAAAGTGCGGTGCTTTTTACACCAATTTATTAAATCTTGTTTACAGTGATCGTGGGCAACCAAAGCAATATGTTTATTTTCTGTAAGCTGGCGCGTGGTATTTTGCATTTTTCCTCCAGATAGCAAAAAGTGAGCGTAAAGCCCACTTTTTCTCAATAATAATTTACGATTATTTTTGTTTTTTTGCCCAATTTAAGAAACGTGTTTGTGTTTCTTTATCTGCTTGTTGGAACCAATATTGTAATTGCTGTTCCACCACATTTTCACCTTGTACGGTGATTTTACCTTTTTGTGCTTTTGCTGCAGAAGGCAATGCTGCTGGCATTGCTGTTGTGGCAAAAGAAGATACCGAAGCAACCGCACCTGAAGCGTTGTACTCAGAAAGATTGTCAATGAGATTTAAACCCGGTAAGAAACCTTCCTGTTTTAATAGATCTTGTTTAAATGGCACATTTTTTCCTGAAACAGTTTTTACGCTAACAACAGGGTTTTTATTATAAGCTTCCGTTTCACGCTCATCTTCAAGGTGTGGGGCAGAAATCACAACGTCTTCTGCTGTCCCTTGGAAAGTGACGATGATTGGATTGGATTCAAATAATGCCCGATCAGAACCACCCGATCTCACCACTTCACTTACACGCACCACAACTTGATGGGGTTGTGCATCATTAGCTTTAAAAGAATTTGTTGATTTTAAAAGAGATTTACTCGCCTTTTGTCCGTCAATGGCTAAAAAATCAACATTAGATGAACTGGTTACCATACCAGCAAAACTTGCTGTACTAGTGAATAACGCTGCGGTAGCTAATGCAGCAAAACGAAATTTCATATTCGCTCCTTTCATATAAGGGATAATGTTTTATTTTGATTCACTTTAATCATTTAAAGTGGACTTGGCTATGCTATGCTAATTTGGCAAAAATGAAAATAAAAAATTTTATTTTTGCTTGAAATTTGCGCAGTTAAATGACATTGGAATGATTTGGATCATTAGGAAGGAAAATGAACGTAAAAAAATTTGCCGTTTATGGGCGTGTGCAAGGGGTAGGGTTTCGCTATTTTACTTGGAAAGAAGCCACAAAAATCGGGCTAACGGGCTGGGTAAAAAATCGCTCAGATGGAAGTGTATTGGTTATTGCGAAAGGTTCAGAACAACAATTAACCCAACTTTATCAATGGTTACAACGTGGCTCACCCAGTGCGGTGGTTAAACAGGTCATTATGGAAGATTATCTTGGTGATGCAGTTTTCCACGATTTTTCTGTACGTCGTACTTAATGCAGATCAAATAAACAGAATATCGCGTTATTGAATGCCTCAAAATACAAGCCTATAACGGGTGAAAGAGAGGGAAGCCAAACCATAAGCAAAATGTACCTTGTTGTATTGGTACAGAACGCCGTTTTCTTAGTTAATTGGACGAAGTTTGCGATAGCCTAACGCGAGTACAAAGCCTAATGCCTGTAACAAAATAATGGTTGGGCCTGTAGCCGCATCAAGATGATAGCTCAGAATTACGCCAAGAAAACTGCTTGTTATGGCAGTGGCAATGGCAATAAGTAGCATTGTGTTGAAATTTTTGCTCAACACATAAGCGGTGATCCCCGGTGAAATCAGCATTGCGGTGACTAAAATAATTCCGACCACTTGCATTGTGCTGATGATCGTTAAGGCGAGCAAAAACAGCAAACCATAATGCAATTTTGTTACCGCAAGCCCAATTACGCGGGCGTGGTTTGGATCAAAACAGAAAAGCAAAAAATCTTTTCTTTTCAGTAAGATAATCAACAAAACTAGTGTGGCGATACCCAGTGTTTGGACTAATTCCTGCGGGGTAATCCCTAATAAATTGCCGAATAGAATATGGGAAAGGTGTTGTTCCGTCTCGACCTTACTAAATAGCACAAGCCCCAGTGCGAACATTCCTGAAAACATAATGCCCATAACCGTGTCTTCCTTAATACGGCTGTGAGATTTTAAATAGCCAATGCCAAAAGCACAGCATAAGCCAGAAATTAATGCACCTATGGCTAAGGGAATGCTTGCTACATAAGCCAACACGATTCCCGGTAAGATCGAATGAGAAATGGCATCGCCCATTAGCGACCAGCCTTTCAAAATCAAAAAACAAGACAATACAGCACAAATCACGGCAATGATTAATGCCATAAATAACGCATTTTGCATAAAAGGATAACTGAGCGGTTCAACCCACCAGTTCACTCCGACGTGAATCCAATTCATTATTCCTGCTCCTTATTAGCAGAACGCGTGTGGCGTAAAATGCCGTATTTAGGGGAAAAGAAAAACGCGGCTAAGAAAAGTGCGGTCTGAAAACACACAATTAATCCGCCTGTTGCACCGTCTAAATAATAGCTGATATACACCCCCAATAAACTGCTTCCTATGCCAAGGCTTACTGCAATGATCACTAAGGTTTTAAAGCGATCCGTGAGTAAATACGCCGTTGCCCCCGGTGTGATGACCATTGCGATCACCAAAATTGCGCCAACGGTTTGCAAGGCAGCCACCACACAAGCACTTAATAGGGCAAAAAAGAGTATTTTGTAATAAGGTGGCGATAATCCTACAGCGGAGGCTTGCATTTCATCAAAAAAGACCAGTAACAGATCTTTCCAAAAAATCAGTAATAGGATAAAACAAATGCTAATAATGATTGTCACTTGCCAAATATCTTCTGCTGAAATGCCTAGAAGGTTGCCTAATACAATATCTTGTACGTTAATGGCGGTAGGATTGAGAGAAATAATAAATAATCCCAGTGCAAAAAAGGTGGTAAAAATAAACCCGATCACCGCGTCTTGACGTAAGTTTGATAAGGATTTTACCCATAAAATAGAAAGTGCGGCTAAAATTCCTGAAAAAAATGCCCCGATTACATAAGGGAAAGAGAACGCATAGGCGATGGCAACCCCGGGAACAACAGAATGCGAAAGGGCATCCCCAATTAATGACCAACCTTTCAACATTAAATAGGCGGATAAAAACGCACAAATTCCTCCCACCATTGCGCTTAATATAAAGGCGTTGATCATATACTCATAATGGAAAGGTTCTAATAATAAGGCGATCATTGGGTGTTCTCTTTAGTCGCACGGCACGGGCAATCTTCCACATTACAATCACGAATAATCGGCGCAGGTGGATCATTTTTAGTTTGTCCATAAAACACCGCAGGCAGTTCATCGTCGGTGAGAACGGTAACGGTGCGTTCATCTTCATCATCGTGCAGATCGCGTGCGCTGAGTTTGACATTGCGCAACACACCGCCAAAGACCTGTTCTAAATTTTGTTGAGTGAAGGTGCTGGCAGTACTGCCTTGCGCAAGCACTGTGCGGTTGATCATAATCACTTGATCACAATAATCAGGGACAGCCCCTAAATTATGGGTGGAGACGAGAATTAAATAGCCTTCTTTACGCAAATTGGCAAGGAGATCCATAATTGCCGCTTCCGTTTGTACATCAACGCCCGTGAAAGGTTCATCAAGCAGAATAATTTTGCTTTTTTGCGCAAGTGCGCGCGCAAGAAAGACGCGTTTTTTCTGTCCACCAGAAAGCTCGCCAATTTGACGTTGTGCAAGGTGCGCAATATTTAAACGTGTCATTGCAAGCTGAACTTCTTGTTTATCAAGTGCGGTGGGAATTCTTAGCAAATTCATATAGCCATAACGCCCCATCATCACCACATCATAAACGGAAACAGGAAATTGCCAATCCACTTCCTCACTTTGTGGCACATAGGCGATTAAATTTTGTTTTAGTGCGTTTTTAATTGGCTGATCACAAAGCAAAACTTGCCCTTGTTGTGGTTTGACCAATCCCATTAAACTTTTGAATAAGGTGGATTTACCACTCCCATTCACGCCCACCAATGCACAGGTTGTCCCGCCTTGTAATTGAAAAGACACATTATGAATGGCGGTATGTCCGTTGTTATAACGGACGGTGACATCCTGTACCTTAATAGTGGGCTGATTATTGGGCATTTTCAAATCCTTCAATAATGGTTGTTATCGTGGTGTTAAGCAAATCTAAATAAGTGGGAACTGCCCCTTTGGCATTGGAAAGGGAATCCACATATAGCACACCGCCATAATGAATGTGGCTTTCTTTCGCCACTTGTTGAGCAGGTTTTGGCGAGATGGTACTTTCGCTGAAAATCACTGGAATATGATGTTGGCGAATTAAATCGATCATCTGGCGTACTTGTTGCGGTGTGCCTTGCTGTTCTGCATTTATCGCCCAAAGATACACTTCTTTAAAGCCATAATCTTGAGCGAGATAGCTAAAGGCGCCTTCAGAGGTGGCAAGCCAGCGCTGCGCTTGGGGAATTTTATCAAATTTAGGACGAAGTGTGCTATCTAAAGTGCGGATCTTTTTTGCATAATTTTCCGCATTTTGACGGTAGGTTTCTGCATTTTGTGGATCATATTTAATCAACGCATTTTTGATATTTTCCACATAAACTAGCCCATTACTTGGCGACATCCACGCGTGTGGATTTGGGATTTTTTTCTCGGCACTTTCCGCAATAAAAATTGGCTGAATGCCTTCTGTTACCACCACGGCAGGTTTATCTTGCACATTCTGGAAAAAACGTACGAACCAACGCTCTAAGTTTAACCCATTCCATAATACCAAATCCGCAGACTGTGCTTTGACAATATCTTTTGGCGTTGGCTCATAGCCGTGAATTTCCGCGCCGGGCTTGGTAATAGATTCTACGGTTGCTGCATCACCTGCAATATTTTGTGCAATGTCTTGAATGATAGTAAAGGTTGTGACGACTTTAAATTTAGCATAGCTGAGATGACTGAATAAGATTGTCGCGATTAAGCTCGCCATAGTGAATAATTTCAACATAAATCCCCTTAAAGTGAATGGTTTTTAATGATTATAAAGGGTAAATCATCGCAAGTAAATGAGAATGGTTCTCAAATTATAAGCATTTTGCAGGTTTTGGTAATCCTGCCAGTTTCGTTGCTTGCTTTGCAGGGCCTTCTGGGAATAAACGTTGTAAGTAACGGCTGTTGCCTTTATCTTCCCCTAATTTTTGTGCCATTGCTTTCACTAACATTCTGATCGCTGGGGAAGTGTGGTATTCCTGATAAAAATCGCGTACAAAATGAATGACTTCCCAATGTGCCTCGGTTAGCGTGAGTGCTTCTTGCTGTGCAATAGCTAGCGCGACATCAGGTGTCCACTGCGTTAAATCCAATAAATAGCCTTCATTATCTGTTTCGATGATTTGATTGTTAATATTCAACATTTTTCTTTCCTTTATCGTTTTTTTAATTATACAAAAACGCCCCTAGAAAGGGGCGTTGAATTTACCGATTAAAGCAATTATTAATCATTGCGTAAAATACCGAGTAAGTTTAATAAACTCACAAAGATATTATAAATAGACACATAAAGGCTCACGGTTGCACGGATATAATTGGTTTCACCACCGTGAATGATGCTACTGGTTTGATATAAAATGCCCATACTAGAGAAGACGATAAATAATGCACTTAATGCAACATAAAATGCAGGCATTTTAAAGAAGAAACTGGCAATCATTCCCACTACAAGCACAATAAATAGCGTAAACATCATACCTGAAAGGAATGACATATCTTTTTTCGTGCTTAATACATAGAAAGAACAGGCGAAGAACACCGCTGCAGTTCCGCCAAGTGCAAGGGCGATTAAATCTCCCAATCCTGCACCGATGTACATATTTAATACCGGCCCTAAAGAATAGCCAATAAAACCAGTTAAGGCGAAGGTTGAAAGAATTCCCCACGCACTATTTTCTAATGCACTATTTAAAAATAATAAGCCATAAAATCCCACTAATAACACACCGAAATGTAATGGGGCAACATTTAAGGTCATTGCCACATAAGCAACAATGGCAGAAAAAGTTAAGGTTAAAGCGAGCAAGAAATAGGTATTGCGTAACACTTTATTGGTGGCTAATACCGATTCTTGGCGGCTGTCTTCAACGATTAAACGAGATTGCATAAACGCTCCTGTGATGAATATAAAAGTTAGACTGATAAAGTATAGGCTAGAGGGGGGAAAAGTCAATGAATAGCAATGGATTTTTATTTATTTTCCTATTGCCGTGAATAGGCAAAAAACACGGAGATTGTTATAATTCAAAACATAATGTTAAAGAAGACATCAGCAATCACACGAATGACAACACAATTAGAAAAACACTTTTGGCAACATAAATCACTACTGGAAATGAATGAGGCAGAATGGGAAGCCTTGTGCGATGGTTGTGGAAAATGCTGTTATCGTAAATTTATTGAAGGGCGAGGGCGTCGAAAAACCTTATACTTTACTCGCATTGCGTGCAATTTATTAAATTTAGAAACAGGAAAGTGCGGTAATTATTTGCAACGTTTTCAACTTGAGCCAGATTGCACTAAACTGACAAAAAAGAATTTACCCGACTTTCATTGGCTACCCGCGACCTGCGCGTATCGTTTGTTGTATGAAAATAAACCGCTTTTTGATTGGCATCCATTAATTTCTGGCGATCCAAACACCGTTAAACTCGCCCATATTCCCATTGCCAATGGCATTCACGAAAAAGAGGTGATTGATTGGTTTGAGTTTGTGATTGATGAGCCGTAATTTATATTTAGCCTTAAGGTACATATTTTAAAGACTGATACTTGGTTTTACCTGAAAAGTGAGATTTAAGGCTTTCATCACTTTTAATATCGTTGCAAAAGTTGGGTTGCCTGAACCCGATAAGGCTTTATATAACCCTTCTCGGCTAATTCCTGTTTCTCTTGATAATTGGCTCATATTTCTTGCTTTGGCAATATCGCCAAGTGCAGAAAGAATGAGTTCCATATTATCTTCTTGTAAAACTTCATTAAGATAAAGTTGCATTTCTTCTTCATTGTTGAGGTATTCAGCTACATCAAAATTGGTTAATTTTTCCATTGGTTAAACTCCCAGCGTTTTAGCTAATTGTTTCGCTTTTAAAATATCCTTAGATTGAGTGGATTTATCACCACCACATAATAAAATAACCCATTCACCATTATTGATTTTTCAGATAGATGCGGTAACCTTGCCCTTCAGTAATTCTCAGTTCAGATAATCCTTCACCAATAGGTTTGACATCACCGAAATTTCCAAATGATAAACGTTTTAGTCGTGCAAGAATTTTGATTTTCGCACGTTGATCTTTAAGATTTTTTAGCCATTTATCGAAGGTTTCGGTACGTTTTATAGAAATCATTGAAATAACTAGCGGGTTAGAGAATGGATAAATTATATCTTAAAATGTGTATTTGTAAACCATAGTTATCAGATTAGAATTTGCCTACAATAAGTGTTATGCCTTAAAAGGTGTTTGCTATTTTCCTTCTCGTATCCTGTAATCTTTATTTGATAGAGATCACGAATTTAAAGGAAACCGTTTGCTTTTAACTCATTGATTTGTAGAATGAAGTCAATTCTCCAGTATTTATGGTTGTTGGAAGAGCAAATGGATATGAAAACACCAAGTTATACAAGAGCTGAGGAATTAGGCATTGCCATTTCTCATTATGATATCGACGGCAATTTAATTTATGCTAATCCAGAGAGTTTGGCGTATTTTGTTGAATTGCTTTCTTTGCGGCGAGACAATCCAGATAAGAAAAGTGCGGTGCAATTTGATGATGTTTTTGTGGTGAAAGAAGGGGAACCGATTATTTATGATACTGCACGGTTAGCACCAATATCGCCGATACGCAATGCGATCTTATTTAACGAACAACATCAGCCCATAACGCCACTTTCCTTTACGAATTCACTCTTTTCTTTTCCTACACAACCTTTTGGTTATTATCTTTTACAGCTTTCTACTTGTGAAAAAACCTATCACGTTCGCCTCTTTGTTCACCCTAAAACGACTTACCAACCTACGATTTTTCAGCAGAAAAAAGCGTGGGGCTTAAATGTTCAGCTTTATAGCTTACGTTCAGCACGAAATTGGGGGATTGGTGATTTTGCTGATTTAGCGTATTTGGTCGAACAAGCAAGCTGCTATGGTGCAGAATTTATCGGCATTAACCCATTGCACGCAATGTATTCAGCCGTGCCTGAATGGGCAAGTCCTTATAGCTCAGCCTCAAGACGTTATTTGAATTGGCTTTACCTCGCCGTTGATCAATTGCCCGAATATAAATTGTGTCAATCCGTGCAGAATTGGGTTAATCAAGCAGAGATTCAACAGCAACTTTTTGTTTTACGCAATGCAGAGCAAGTGAATTATACGGAAATTACGCAGCTAAAATTGACCGCACTTGAAAAATTATATGCTTATTTCCAACGTAGCCGTGCGGCAAAAATCCAGCCTCGGCAAAAGGCGTTTGCCGATTTTGTTAAACAGCAAGGGAATGATTTGTTATATCAAGGCTTATTTGACGTATTAGATCGTCAAAGTTCGCACTCAACCATTGAGCAAGAAAGCCAAATTGGCTGGCTTGGTTGGCAACAATATCAACAACTTAATACGAAACAACGGGATAAATTAATTCGTCAGCATAAAGATGAAGTGATGTTTTATTGCTGGTTACAATGGCTTGTGCAAGAGCAACTTCATCGTCTTCAAGCCTTATGCCAAGAGAAAGGAATGTCTTTAGGCATTTATGGTGATTTAGCCGTAAGTAGCTCAAGGGGCAGTGCAGAGGTGTGGGCAGATCCCACTCTTTACTGCGTAGCGGCGTCTGTGGGCGCACCACCCGATCCCTTAGGTCCTGTGGGACAGAATTGGCATATTCCGCCTTATAATCCGAGTGAACTAAAAGCCCGTGGTTTTCAACCTTTTATCGATTTATTACGAGCCAATATGCAGCATTTTGGCGTGTTGCGGATCGATCATATTATGGGGCTTTTCCGCTTATGGCTCATTCCCCCAGAAAAAACCGCCGCTGATGGGCTTTATGTGCATTATCCTTTTGCCGAATTAATGGCGATTTTGGCGATTGAAAGCCAACGTAATCAATGCCTTGTTGTCGGGGAGGATTTAGGCACCGTGCCAGATGAAGTGCGGTGGAAATTAAACGAATTTCAGATTTTTTCCTATTTTGTACTGTATTTTGAGAAGCAGGATTTGCAATATCCCGATAAGAATGCGTTTCCAACGAATGCCTTTGCCACCATTGGCACGCACGATGTGCCGTCTTTAAGTAGCTTTTGGCATTGTCGAGATCTCGAACTTTTTGCTCAACTTGGCGTGCTGCAAGGGGAAATGCTAAAACAGAAATATGATCAACGTGTTATTGACAAACAAGCGTTACTCAATAGTTTACACCGCGATCAGTATTTGCCAGCTGATTATTGGGGCGATGCACTCAGTATGGCAATGCACCAAAACTTAATGCGAGTGATCCACCTTTATTTGGCAGAAAGTCAAACCAAACTCATTGGCGTACAGTTAGAAAATTTATTGGAACAAGAGATTTCCTTTAATTTGCCCGGAACCTCATTGGAATACCCAAATTGGCGAATGAAATTATCTCGTTCGATTGAAAACATCTTTTCTGACGAAAAAATCACCGCACTTTTAACTGAAATTAATCAAGCGCGTCTGCGATAAGAGGTTTGTATGAATAAATACCTTCCACAAGAAACCATTAATGCCTTTTTTAACGGGACACATTCTGATCCATTTTCTGTATTAGGAATGCACGAAACAGAAAAAGGGATTGAAATCCGCGTGTTATTGCCTGATGCGGATAAGGTCGTGATTATTAATAAAGAAAATCAAGAAAAAGTGTGCGAACTAACTTGCCTTGATGATCGTGGCTTTTTTGCCGCGGTAATGCCAGAGACACGCAGTTTTTTTGCTTATCAATTAGAAGTTTACTGGGGGAATGAACCTCAGCTTATTGAAGATCCTTATCGTTTCCACCCAATTATTCAAGAGCTGGATAATTGGCTGTTGGCGGAAGGCTCACATTTACGCCCTTATGAAATTTTAGGCGCTCATTTTATGCAATGTGAAGGCGTATCAGGCGTGAATTTTCGCCTATGGGCGCCGAATGCAAAACGCGTTTCCATTGTGGGCGATTTTAACTATTGGGACGGTCGTCGCCACCCAATGCGTTTTCACGCCACCAGTGGCATTTGGGAATTGTTTATACCAAAGGCAACACTCGGACAGTTTTATAAATTTGAAGTACTCGATTGCAATGATCAGTTACGTTTAAAAGCCGATCCTTACGCCTTTAGCTCACAGCTTCGCCCTGATACTGCCTCACAAATTAGTGCATTACCAAATGGGGTAGAAATGACCGAAAAACGACGTAAAGCAAACCAATTTGATCAGCCAATTTCCATTTATGAGGTGCATTTAGGCTCTTGGCGGCGTAATCTTGAGAATAATTTCTGGTTGGATTATGACCAAATTGCCGAGGAACTCATTCCTTATGTCAAAGAAATGGGCTTTACGCATATTGAATTTTTGCCCTTGTCGGAATTTCCTTTTGATGGTTCTTGGGGCTATCAACCCATTGGGCTTTATTCACCAACCAGCCGTTTTGGCACACCTGAAGGGTTTAAACGTTTGATCGAGAAAGCCCACGAGGCAGACATTAATGTGATTTTAGATTGGGTGCCGGGGCATTTCCCAAGTGATACTCACGGTTTGGCTGCCTTTGATGGCACGGCGTTGTATGAACACGCTGATCCAAGAGAAGGCTATCATCAAGATTGGAACACCTTAATTTATAACTATGGTCGTAATGAGGTGAAAAACTTCTTATCGGGGAATGCATTATATTGGCTTGAACGCTTTGGTTTAGATGGTTTGCGTGTAGATGCCGTGGCATCAATGATTTACCGAGATTACAGCCGCGCAGACGGTGAGTGGATTCCAAACCAATACGGGGGCAGAGAAAACTTAGAAGCCATTGAATTTTTAAAACACACCAATTATGTGATCGGCACAGAAAATGCAGGCGCAATTACTATTGCGGAAGAATCCACCTCCTTTGCAGGTGTCACCCACCCACCGCAAGATGGCGGCTTAGGTTTCCACTTTAAATGGAATATGGGCTGGATGAACGACACCTTATCCTATATGCGAAAAGATCCGATATATCGTCAACATCATCACGATCAGATGACCTTTGGAATGATGTATCAATATCGTGAAAACTTTGTACTCCCACTTTCTCACGATGAAGTGGTACACGGCAAAGGCTCACTTATCGGCAAAATGCCGGGAGATGCGTGGCAAAAATTTGCCAATTTGCGCGCTTATTATGGCTATATGTGGGGGTATCCCGGCAAAAAATTGCTCTTTATGGGCAACGAATTTGCCCAAGGGCGTGAGTGGAATTACCAAGAAAGCCTAGATTGGTTCTTACTTGATGAAAGTGTTGGTGGGGGCTGGCATAAAGGCGTATTGAATTTAGTGAAAGATTTAAACCGCACTTATCAAACTCACCCAGCATTATACCAATTAGATTACGATCCAAAGGGCTTTAATTGGCTTGTGGTAGATGATTATCAACATTCTGTCTTCGTGTTTGAACGTTGTAGTCGTGATGAGGAACGTATTATCGTGGTCAGTAACTTCACGCCAGTACCGCGTTATGCGTATCGCTTTGGCGTGAATGAAGCGGGGGTATATGAAGAAATTCTCAATACAGATTCTTACTTCTATCAAGGTGCTAACCTTGGTAATCAAGGTGAAGTACAGAGTGAAGCTATTCCAAGCCACAATAAGGCACATTCTATTTCCGTAACCATTCCGCCATTGGCAACGATTTACCTAAAATGGCGAAAACCTGCTAAAAGTGAGAAAAGAACGCCAAGCACCCAAGTGGAAAACGAGCAAAAAATGAAAACGACAACGCGTAAAACAAAAAAAGCACCGCGATAAAAGAAAAAATCCGCCTAAAGAGGCATTTAAATCAAGTGATAAATGGATAACACAGAATGATCAGCACGGCAGCAGGAAAGCCTTACCCATTAGGGAGTTCTATTGAAATTTTGCAAGATAATTCTGGCAACAAAAAAGTGGGCTGGAATTTTGCGCTATTTTCTTCTTGCGCAGAAAACGTCAAATTATGTTTATTTTTTGACGGACAGGAATTACCCCTAGAAATGTACCAAAGTGGCGCGTTTTGGCATTTATGGGTGGGGGAATTGCCTTATGGCACGCAATATGGCTTTCGTATTACAGGACAAGATAACACCTTATGCAACCCAAAAAAATTAATGCTCGATCCTTATGCGAAAGCGGTGATAGGTAAGCCGGATTTAAGTCGCGTTGAAAAGCAGCAATGGTTTTTACTCAGCGATCCTCGAGATAACGCTCACCTTGCGCCTAAAGGTGTCCTCGTTGATAACCAATTTGATTGGCAAGGTGATAAACCCTTAGCCACGCCTTGGGCTGACACCATCATTTATGAATTGCACGTTAAAGGGTTTACCCAGTTACGACAAGATTTACCAGAGGCTATTCGCGGTACTTATGCAGGCTTAGCACACCCCACAATGATTACCTATTTAAAAGAACTGGGGATAAGTGCGGTGGAAATTTTACCGATAAATTATCATCTTGATGAACCGCATTTACAGGAAAAAGGATTGGTCAATTATTGGGGATATAGCCCATTGGCGATGTTTGCCGTAGAAACAGCTTATTGGTCAGGGCAAACGGGAACAACGCCATTGAGTGAATTTAAAACAATGGTGAGAGCGCTTCATCAAGCGGGTATTGAAGTCATTTTAGATGTGGTGTTCAACCACAGTGTGGAATCAGAAAAACACTTTCCCACTTTTAGCCAGCGTGGAATTGATGATCGGGCTTACTATTGGCAAAACGCACAAGGGGAATACCTGAATGCCACAGGCTGCGGCAATACCTTAAATTTAGCCAATGACATCACTCGCCGCTGGGTGTTGGATTGCTTAATTTATTGGGTGGAAGAATGCCATATTGACGGTTTCCGTTTTGATCTTGCTACTGTATTAGGTAGAGAAACCCCAGCGTTTAACCCACAGGCAAGGCTTTTTGCTGAGATTGCGCAAGAACCGCGTTTACAGCAATGCAAATTTATTGCTGAGCCTTGGGATATTGGCGAAGGTGGTTATCAAGTGGGGAATTTCCCTCACTATTTTGCTGAATGGAACGATCGTTTTCGTGATGATCTTTGCCGTTTTTGGTTACGGAAAAGCGGTGAGTTAGGCGGTTTTGCACAACGTTTTGCCGGATCGAGTGAAATTTATCAAAAAGAAGATCGCAAGCCACATCATTCTGTGAATTTTATCACTGCACACGATGGCTTTACCCTGTGCGATCTCACCAGCTATAACGAAAAACATAATCTCGCCAACGGTGAGCAAAATCGTGATGGACGTAACGAAAATTACAGTTATAACCACGGGATAGAGGGCGTAGAAAATCTTCCAGAGGAAGTGAAATACCAACGTTTTTTAAGCTGTGGCGGTTTGCTAGCGAGTTTATTGTTGGCAAATGGCACACCAATGTTGCTGGCAGGCGATGAATTTGGACATAGCCAAAAAGGTAACAATAACGCCTATTGCCAAGATAATGAAATTACGTGGCTAAATTGGCAAAAATTTCAACCGCACTTCGTTGAGATGACTAAACAGCTTATTGCCCTAAGAAAGCAAATCCCAAGTTTACAACGGGATCAATGGTGGACGGAAGAAAATGTGCAATGGCGTAACGCACAAGGGCAATTAATGAGCGTGGCGGATTGGCATAATCCCCATAGCAAAGCAATGCAAATTCAGTTAGATGAAGATTGGTTACTTTTAATCAATGCAAAAGCAGAATTACAAACGTTCTTGTTGCCAGATGGGAAATGGGAAGTTGTATATAGTGGTGCGTTCGTACAAATGCAAGGAAATCTATGGGCTGTGAATGATCTCGCATTCGTATGTTGCACAAAAAAAGGAAATGATTATTGAGCAATCAATAAATTAATGCGAGGACAATGCAATGAGCAACAGTATATCAAAATCACCAAATAAAAATGATCTTGTGAAAGATACCTTGGTGCTAATTTTAGCGGGCGGACGAGGTTCAAGACTTTATGAGCTAACGGATAAACGGGCGAAACCAGCACTGTATTTTGGCGGCAACAGACGAATTATTGATTTTGCGTTATCCAACTGTATTAACTCAGGGCTAAACCATATTGGCGTGGTTACCCAATATGCGGCGCATTCATTATTACGCCATTTGCAAAAAGGCTGGTCGTTCTTGCCACAAGAGCGTGGTGAGTTTATTGATATGTTGCCAGCCCGTCAGCAAATTGATGATTCCACTTGGTATCGTGGCACGGCAGATGCGGTGTATCAAAATATGGCGATTATTCGCGATCATTATTGCCCGAAATACATCTTAATTTTGGCGGGTGATCACATTTATAAACAAGATTATAGCCAAATGTTGTTAGATCACGTTTCCAGTAATGCGCAATGTACCGTAGGCTGTATTGAAGTGGAACGTGAAAAGGCTTGTGAGTTTGGGGTAATGGCAGTTGATGAAAATCTTAAAGTAAAAGCCTTTGTTGAAAAACCCAAAGATCCGCCAGCGATGGCAGGCAAACCCAATATTTCTTTAGCATCAATGGGCATTTATGTGTTCAATGCAGATTACCTATACGATATTTTAGAACGAGAAGTGAACACCCCCTACACCTCCCACGATTTTGGTAAAGATATTTTGCCGAAATGTTTAGATGAAGGCACGCTTTATGCCCATCCATTTAGCCGTTCTTGTATGGGACGTAATACCGATGGCGAAATTTACTGGCGTGATGTGGGAACGCTAGATAGTTTCTGGCAATCCAATATTGATTTGGTTTCCGAAAATCCACAACTGGATATTTATGATCAACGCTGGCCAATTCGTGGTAATCCGACGCAAACCTATCCATCAAAATTCTTTTATAGCAAATCAGACATTAAACCTGTGGATAACTGTTTGATTTCGGGTGGTTGTGTGATCACCGATGCGTCGATTAGTTATTCTGTCCTTTTCGATCGCGTTATCGTGCAAGAAGGCTCATTGGTTGATCATAGCGTCGTGTTACCGCAAGTGACCATTGGTAAAAATTGTACGCTCAAACGTTGTATTGTTGATCGCCATTGTGTCATTCCAGACGGAATGGAAATTGGTGTGGATTTAGCACTGGATAGCAAACGCTTTAGAGTTAGTAGTGGCGGTGTGGTGTTGGTTACTGCATCAATGTTAAAGAAGTTAAATGGTGAAACAGTTGCGTTTGAAGCGCATTTAGATTAATACAAGGTAAAGAGAAGTGCGGTGGAATTTTGCGGAATTTTCACCGTATTTCTCTGTTTTAAGGAAGAAAAAGAATGAGAGTTTTACACGTTTGTTCAGAACTTTACCCGTTACTCAAAACGGGCGGTTTAGCGGATGTAATGGGGGCATTACCTTTTGCGCAACAGCAAATTGGTATGGATAGCCGAATTTTACTGCCGGCTTACCCTGCCATTGCTGCTGGCATTCCTAATACCGTTGTGGTGGCGGAATTTGATCATTTTGCAGGGCATATCGTGCTACGTTATGGTGAATATAACGGGCTAGGCATCTATCTGATTGATGCACCGCATTTGTATGCCAGAGAAGGCAATCCGTACCACGATGAATGGTATAACGATTATGCCGATAACTATAAACGTTTTGCCTTACTTGGCTGGGTTGGGGCAGAACTTGCTGTTGGATTAGATGCTTGGTGGCAAGCGGAAGTGGTTCACGCCCACGATTGGCACGCGGGTTTAACGAGTGCTTATTTAGCATTTAAAGGGCGACCTGCCAAATCCGTATTTACCATTCATAATCTCGCTTATCAAGGAATGTTTTCTTATCACCATTTGTTTGAACTTGGTTTACCGTTGGAAATGTTCCATATCAACGGCTTAGAGTTACACGGACAAATTTCTTATTTAAAATCAGGGCTTTATTATTCTGATGTGGTGACTGCCGTTAGCCCAACCTATGCCCAAGAAATCACGACGCCAGAATTTGGTTA
Organism: Avibacterium sp. 20-126; assembly: GCF_044358625.1. Classification (NCBI taxonomy): domain Bacteria; kingdom Pseudomonadati; phylum Pseudomonadota; class Gammaproteobacteria; order Pasteurellales; family Pasteurellaceae; genus Avibacterium; species Avibacterium sp. 20-126. The sequence continues at coordinate 1,080,257 of NZ_CP091457.1, forward strand.
CGGCTTGCAAGGTTTACTTGAGGCATTGCGTCAAGAAGGGCGATTAGTCGGCATTCTCAATGGCGTTGATGAACAAATTTGGAACCCGAATAGTGATCATTACCTTGAAGATCATTACAAATTAAAAGCAATGGCGGGCAAACGTAAAAATAAAGAAAAATTACAAGCTTATTTCAATTTGCCACAACAGCCTGATGCCTTATTATTTGTAATGGTGACACGTTTAACCGAACAAAAAGGCGTGGATTTACTGATTCAAAATGCTGAAACTATCGTGCAACAAGGCGGTCAGCTTGCTTTACTGGGTTCAGGCGCACCGCATTTAGAAGAAGGATTACGCCACCTTGCCGAACGTTATCCTGAACATATCGCAGTAAAAATTGGCTATGATGAAGCCTTATCACACTTAATTATTGCAGGGGGGGATGTGATTTTAGTGCCAAGCCGTTTTGAACCTTGTGGCTTAACCCAGCTTTATGGATTGAAATACGGCACTTTACCATTAGTACGAGCCACCGGTGGCTTGGCTGATACGGTGGTAGATAGCCATTCTGAAAATATCAAAGCTCGTAAAGCCACAGGGTTTGTGTTTAATGATGCCAATGCGGAAGGGCTAGGCTGGGCGATTAATAACGCCTTTGCATTATGGCAAAAACAGCGCCTATGGCAAAGTGTACGCGTGGTTGCAATGGAGCAAGATTTTAGCTGGCAAATTGCGGCAAGACATTACCAAGCATTATATCAACGCATTTTATAGTTTCATTCGATTTGCCTAAAATCAAAGTGCGGTGAAAAAAACGCCGATTTTAGGCTGGTTTTTGTTGTGTTTTTATACAAAAAGGATAAAAATACGCCGATTTTAAATTGCAATAAATTAGGAGAGCCACTTATGACAACGGATAACATTGATTTTCCATTCTCTTATAACCAACCTGAACAAACCACAGAATCGCTGAAAAAAGCGATCGTGTATAAATTGATTTTCTTAATTGGGCGTTCACCACAAGAAGCAAGCCAACGTGATTGGCTCAATGCCACCCTTTATGCGGTGCGTGATCTTGTAACAGAAGGCTGGATTTCGACCGCCCGTCAATCCCGTGATGAAAAAACACGTCGCGTCTATTATTTATCAATGGAATATTTAATGGGGCGGACGCTTTCTAATGCGTTGATTGCAGAGGGCGTTTATACCCTTGCTAAAGAAGCCTTAAATGAGCTTGATGTGGATTTAGAAGAAATCATTGAGAAAGAAGTAGATCCCGGTTTAGGTAATGGCGGTTTAGGGCGTTTGGCTGCGTGCTTTATGGATTCCATTGCCACCTTAGCTATTCCCGCAATGGGATATGGTATCCGTTATGAATACGGTATGTTTCGACAAACAATCGAAGAAGGTAAACAAGTAGAAAAACCCGATGCGTGGTTAGAAAAAGGCGCGCCTTGGGAATTTATTCGTCCTTCTAAACGTTTCACTATCCAATTTGGCGGGCATATTTATTTTGAAGGAAAAAAATGTGTTTGGGAGAGTAAAGAGGAAATTGTTGCCTTAGCTTATGATCAAATGATCCCCGGGTATGCCAACGACAGCGCGGCAACTTTACGCTTGTGGAGCGCCCACGCAGGGGATTCTTTCAATCTTGCCGAATTTAACCGTGGTGATTATTTTCGTGCCGTAGAACAACGCGCTTCCAGTGAAAATGTCTCGCGCGTGTTATATCCTGATGATTCCACTTGGGCAGGACGTGAATTACGTCTACGCCAAGAGTATTTCTTAGTTTCCGCCTCACTACAAGATATTATCAAACGCCACAAACGCACGCACGGTAGCGTAAAAAATTTGGCAGATAAAGTGGCAATTCACTTAAACGATACCCACCCAGCCTTAGCTATTCCTGAATTGATGTACATTTTAGTGGATAAAGAAGGCTATGATTGGAAAACCGCGTGGGATATGTGTCGCCGTATTTTCTCTTACACTTGCCACACGTTGATGTCTGAAGCATTAGAAACTTGGCCAGTGGAAATGATGGCAAAAATTTTACCACGTCATTTACAGATCATTTTTGAAATCAATGATTATTTCTTAGAATATGTTCGCACTTATGTGACCACTGATGATAATTTTATTCGTCGTGTGTCTTTAATTGAAGAGGGTGATGTGCGTAAAGTACGTATGGGCTGGTTATCTGTTGTGGGATCGCACAAAGTCAATGGGGTTGCTGCTATTCATTCAGATCTTATGGTAACCTCAACCTTTGCCGATTTTGCGCATATTTACCCTGAACGTTTTACCAACGTCACCAATGGCATTACACCACGCCGTTGGATTGCCGTGGCAAACCCGGATTTATCTGCCTTATTTGATGGTTATATTGGCACGCAATGGCGTCGAGATCTGAGTTTATTAAATGAGCTCAAAGCCCATCTTGATGATCCTGATGTGCAAAACGCTATTCCAGCCATTAAACGCGCAAACAAAGTGCGCTTAGCTGATTATGTGAAAAAAGAATTAGGCATTGAACTCAACCCTGATGCCTTATTTGACGTACAGGTAAAACGTATCCACGAATACAAACGCCAAATCCTCAATGTGTTACACATTATTGCCCGCTATAACGAAATGCTTGAATACCCTGAAAAAGACTGGACACCACGCGTGTTTATCCTTGCGGGCAAAGCTGCTTCAGCCTATTACGCAGCGAAACAAACCATTAACTTAATTAATGATGTAGCAAAAATCATCAATAACGATGAACGTTTGCAAGGTCGTTTAAAAGTGGTGTTCATTCCAAATTATAGTGTAAGCCTTGCACAAATGATCATTCCAGCGGCGGATATTTCTGAACAAATTTCCCTTGCGGGAACAGAAGCCTCAGGCACAAGTAATATGAAATTTGCACTCAATGGCGCATTAACCTTGGGAACATTAGACGGGGCGAATGTAGAAATCTTAGAAAATGTCGGCGAAGATAATATTTTCATCTTTGGGCATACCGTAGAACAGGTGGAAGCGTTACGTCGTAACGGCTACCGCCCTTATGATATTTATCAAAGCAATGAACAGCTACGCCGAGTGATTGACCAAATCACCTCAGGATTTTTCTCGCCGAATGATCCGCATCGTTATCAAGATTTGCTTAATGGCTTATGTTATCACGATTATTATCAATCCTTTGCCGATTTCCAAAGCTATGTGGAAGCACAAAAACGGGTTGATGAAAGATACCGTGATCAAAGCGCGTGGACCAACAGTGCATTACAAAATATTGTGAATATGAGTTTCTTCTCATCAGACAGAACCATTGAAGAATATGCGAAAAAAATCTGGAAAATCCAACCGCTCAAGCTAAATTAGGCGGTTTAAGTAAAGGCTTTCACAAAGTGGGCAAATGAAAAATGCCCACTTTTTTATTACTGTTATCCGTGTAAAATAAGCAAAACCAAGTGCATAGGCAACCCCTTAATGCCGCTTAAAATGACACCGCATTTCCACAATCTAAAAAAGGACATTCTTATGCAAAACATCTTATTTATTGTACATTCTTCCCCTTATGGCGATGAACATTTTTTCAGTGCGTTACGCCTTGCTTTACAGTTACAAGAGCAACATAAAAGTGCGCTACAATTACGCTTATTTTTTATGTCTGATGCCGTCGTCGGAGGATTGGCTCAACAATCGCCAGCTGAAGGTTATCATTTACAGCAAATGATCGAAATTCTCACCGCACAGGGAGCAACAGTAAAATTATGTAAAACCTGCGCGACTGCGCGAGGTATCCACAATGCCCCGCTCGCAGAGGGGGTAGAAATTGGAACATTAATTGAACTTGCCGATTGGACAATGGAAGCAGATAAAGTATTGAATTTTTAATTTATGATGACGATAAAAACGCAAACACTCAATCCAGCCACAATGCCTTTGCAAGGTGTGAGCCTGATCGAAGCCTCAGCGGGAACAGGGAAAACGTACACAATGGCGTCCCTGTATATTCGTTTGCTGTTACAAGCAGGGGAAAACTGTTTCAACCAACCGCTCTCTGTCGATAAAATTTTAGTGGTAACCTTTACCGAAATGGCAACGCAAGAATTGCGAGAACGTATTCGTGCAAGAATTTACCACAGCAAGCAGTTACTGTTGCAATATCAAACCACGCAAGATCTAACGGTCTTTGCACAAGGGGGCGATCCCTTGCTGGGGGAATTAGTGCAAGGCTTAAATGACATTCCCCTAGCCATTCAGCGCCTTAGTTGGGCAGAGCAGAGTATGGATACGGCAGCGATTTACACGATCCACAGTTTTTGTCGTCGAATGTTAATGCAATATGCCTTTAATTCGGGCGTGCATTTTAATTTAGCGTTGGTAACCGATGAAAGTGATTTACTCGCACGTTTAACCAACGAATTTTGGCGAGAAGCCTTTTATCATCAACCTGTTCTTATTGCTAAATTTATTCAACGCACACTCAATTCTCCTACTGAATTATTGCAGAAAATTCGTTCATATTTAGGTGTAGAAAGCTTTAAGGTTGATGTGCCAGATCAGAAATTACTCACTTTATCCCTAGATGAGTTTTTTCAACAACGTTTATTACCTATCTATCAAGCGATTGATGACTTTAAACAACAATGGCTAGCAAATGAAAAAGCATTGTTTGATTTTTTAGAAAAAAATAAATCTAGACAAAAAAATTACCGCACTATTTGGACGGAAGGGCGTTTTAACAAAATGCGAGGTTGGGCAACAAACCCAAATGAACTTACTTTACCAGATGTGTTGTTAGAGCACTTTACTGCGAGCAAAATCGTAGAAAAAACAAAGGAAGGTAATTTACCTCTAGAGCATTTTATCTTTGATCAAGCTGAGGCTTTAGCCGAGCAACAAGAAAATCTCAATCTTGCTTTACCTATTGTGTTATATCATTGTATTAAAGAGATTCGTGCTAAGTTAATTCATTATAAAACTCAGCATACAGAAAAGGGCTTTGATGATTTATTACGCCTTGTTAGAGAGGGATTGTATAGCGATAATGGAAATGATTTTGCTACGCTTATTCGTCATCAATATCCTTTTGCGATGATTGATGAATTTCAAGATACCGATGCACAGCAATATCAAATTTTTTCTAAAATTTATATTGAAACGCTCTCTTCTGAGTCAGGTTTTATTATGATTGGTGATCCTAAACAGTCGATCTATAAATTTCGTGGCGCAGATATTTTTACTTATCTTAAAGCGGCACAACAAGCGAAATACCGTTTTACGTTACAAGAAAATTGGCGTTCAACACCAGCACTAATTGAATGTGTAAATGGTATTTTTGATTTTCAACAACCTCCTCCATTTTTATTTGATGCCATTCATTTCACTAAGGTCAAAGCTGGTAAAAATTTACCTGCTTTTCATCTTAATGGGCAAGCACAACCTCCCCTTCAGTGTTATATTACCGAAGAGACAAATCCAGCGGAATTTGCAAAATGTTGTGCAATTTCCATTCAGCAATGGCTCAAAAGTGCGGAGCAAAATCAAGCCACATTTGTTGATGAACCTCTAAAAGCTAAAAATATCGCTGTATTAGTAAGAAACCGTTACGAAGCTGACTTAGTGAAATCTGCGTTACAAAACTTAGGGATTGCATCAGTTTATTTATCGGATAAAGAAAATGTTTTTGATTCAAATACGGCACGAGAAATAGCATTAATTTTAACGGCTTGTCTTAATCCATTAAATGAAAGGAATATTTTAAATGCCATTGCAACCAGATTGTTCGCTTTAAACAGTGCAGAAATTTATCAAATCAAGCAAGATGAAAATGCGTGGGAGAATATCATTGCACAATTTATTGCTTATCAAAAATGCTGGCAACAAAAAGGGATACTAGTGATGTTGCATCAATTATTGCTAGATAATCAACTTATTCAGCGTTTATTAGCAAATGAACAGAAAGAACGCATTATTACTGATTTTTTACACTTAGCCGAGTTATTACAACAAGCAAGCCGATTAAATGAAAGTGAGGCGGCATTGTTACGTTGGTTTGAAAAGCAAATTCAAGGTACTGATCGATTAGAAGAAATCATTCGCTTAGAGAGTGAGCGAGATTTAGTTAAAATCGTTACTATACATAAGTCTAAAGGGCTTGCTTATGATCTTGTTTGGCTACCTTTTGTTTCACTTCCCACAAGAGAAAAAGAAAATAATAATGCAATTATTTCAACCTATTATTCAGCTGAGCAAGATGAAATGATTTGGGATATGGCAAATCAGCAACAAGAACAAGTTCACAAAGAAAATTTAGCAGAAGAAATGCGTTTATTGTATGTGGCATTAACTCGTGCAAAATATCAAATTGCATTGTGTTTACCAAGCGTATTTACAAATAAGTGGAATAGTTTATTGTATGCCTTAAGTGAGGGAGAAATTGCACAGCAATTAACATTTAGCACTAAAACTTATCACGCGATTGATCTTTTACGTGCTTTACAACAAAAAGTAGGCGGACAACATATCAACTGGCAACTAGCCCAAGATCTGAAAGCGGATTCCCCGTTTGTAAAAGAAGAAATTGAAACACATTTTAGTCCAGCTATTTTTAAGGGAAAGATCGAATACCATTGGGGAGTAACCAGCTTCACGGATATGGTGCATAAGCATCAACGCAATACATTGCAATTACAGGCTGAAAATGAAAGTGCGGTGCAAATTTCGCAAGTTTTTGATCAAGGTAAGGATTACGATTTCAACCTGCCACAAGCCTTCCCGTTAAACGAAGAAATAACGCCACAAGAACGTACCTATCCACAAGGTTATACCCCTTTTGATTTGCCAAGTGGCGTGCGCGTGGGGACGATTTTGCACCGTTATTTAGAAAAAAATACCGCACAATCTGCCCTTGATGAACAAAATCTTGCCAAATTATGCCAAGGGTTACAGCTTGATGAACAATGGATTGTGTCATTACAGCAATGGTTTAACGCCATTTATCACAGCCCATTATTGGTTGGTGAAAACGTAACCCTTGCACAAATTCAACCGCAAGATTGTATAAAAGAAATGCAATTTTATTTAAAATTAAACAAAGCCTTTGATGCCACCGCGTTTAATCGAGCCTTGCAAGATTATCACCCATTTCCCTCACAATCGCTGATTTTTGAGCGTTTGCAAGGAATGTTGCGTGGTTTTATTGACCTCGTGTTTCGTCATCAGGGTAAATATTATGTGCTAGATTACAAATCAAACTTGCTTGGTCATCAAATGGAAAATTATCAGCCTGCCCAGTTGCCTGAAGTGATGAAAAATGGCTTTTATGATTGGCAATATTTGCTTTACAGCTTAGCGTTACACCGCTATTTAACCTTACGTGATCCACATTATCAATATGAAAGGGATTTTGGGGGCGTGATTTATACGTTTTTACGCGGAATGAATGGCAAAGATCAAACAGGTATTTATTTTGATAAACCAGATTGGCGATTAATTCAAGCCTTGGAGGAATTATTTTAATGCTCAGCCTAATTAAAGCACTTCAAGAAAAAGGCATATTTAGCCAAGGGGATTACCATTTCGCACGCTTGATTGCCGAAAAACAGCAAGGCAAAGGGTATTCCTTATGCCAACAAAATTTAGCGATTTTATTGGCAGCATTGTGCAATTATTCTTATTTACAGGGGCATAGTTGCTTGGTGCTTGAGGCTAATTTAGCCAGTTTATTACCATTACCTCAGCAAGAATGGGAATATATAGAAAAAATCAATGCCAAAATTGATTATTTACCCCCTAGCCAATGGCAAGACAGTTTACAGCAACACATTGCTTTTACCACACAGCCACAAGAAAAAATCGCCCCTTTGGTGTTTCAGTTTAATGCGCTGTATTTTTATCGTATCTGGCAAGATGAATACCGCGTTGCAGAATATTTTGCCCATTCCATTCAACGCACGGAACAAAATGTAGAGCAAAGTGCGGGGCAAAATTCAGGCATTTTTGACCGCACTTTTGATCCACAAGCCATCGCAACAATTTTGCAAAAATATTTTCCTCATTCCGCACAACCAAAACAAATTAATTGGCAAGAAATTGCCGTTGCAATGGCAATAAAACAGCCTTTTACACTAATCAGTGGTGGACCCGGTACAGGCAAAACCACCACCGTAACACGATTATTACTTGCCTTACAGGATTTATATCAGCAAGGTTTACGCATAAAACTGGTTGCCCCCACAGGGAAAGCCACTGCTCGGTTAAAAGAGAGTATGGATAATTCCTTAGCTCGCTTAAAAGCAGAATTGGCGTTGCCAGAGGCATTAATCGCTGCTATACCGACACAGCCAGAAACCTTACATCGACTACTTGGCGTACGCTTCTTTGAAGATATGCCCAAGCATAATAAACAGAACCCATTATTGCTTGATGTGCTTGTGGTAGATGAATCTTCGATGATCGATTTATCCCTAATGGCGAAATTGTTGCAAGCCTTAAAACCACAAACCAAATTAATTTTATTGGGAGATAAAGATCAGCTTGCCTCCGTGGAGGCAGGGGCAATTTTGGCAGAATTAGGCAAATTTCTGATGCAAGGCTACAGCCCCAATTTTGTGGCGTATTTACAACAAACCACAGGGCAACATTTGTCTGCGATAACACAAGGCAATCCAATTCGTGATCATCTTTGTCATTTAACCCAAAGCCATCGTTTTGATGAACATTCTGCCATTGGGCAGTTAGCGAAATTGATTAATCAAGGTAACGCAGAAGAAAGCTGGCAGTTGCTACAAGCGGGAGATTTGAAGAAAAGTGATGTTGTAACAATTTCACCTTTAACCCTCGTTGATTTTATGCAATTGACACACACAGGGGAGGCGAATAGCTTGGCATATCAGCAATATTGTGCCAATGTGGTGGTGAAAAGTGCGGTGCAAAATTACACCGATTTTTTAACCTTAATTCAGCAAGTTACGGCGCAAAATCAACCTTTAGATTCAGAAAAAATTCAGCAAATTTTCACCGCATTTAATAAAGTCCGTTACCTCACCGCATTACGTGTAGGGGAGTTAGGCAGTGAACAGCTCAACCAACGTATTGCAGAGGGGCTGCGTGCAAAGGGCTTAGTGCAATTTAATCAAGCGCGTGAACACTATCTCGGCAAACCCATTATGATTACGCAAAATGACAGCAATGTGGGCTTATATAATGGGGATATTGGGTTATATTTACTCAGTCCCAATGAACAAGGGCAACTAAGAGGGCATTTTTATTTTGAAAATGGCAAACGGGAATTAGCCAGCCGTATTCCACGCCACGAAGCCGCCTTTGCAATGACAGTGCATAAATCACAAGGCTCTGAATTTGACCACGCCTTTATGGTACTGCCCACTGAACCTAGCCCGATTTTATCCCGTGAATTGGTTTACACGGGAATTACCCGTGCCAAGAATCACGCCACCGTATTTAGCACGGAGCAAAGCTGGAAAACCGCGGTAAGAAACCCCACCAAACGACAAAGTGGATTGGCGTTGTTGCTACAGAAACTGGTTGAATGATAGCGCGTTTGATTAATGGGCAGTTTGGATAATGTAGCTAAATCAGCGTGTCCATTTTCTAATTTAAACGTTATTCACCAGTTTCCATTTACTTTTACACACCAATATTTGATAAATTTCCACGAAAAAGAGCGATGAAAATTTGTTATTTTTTCACCGCTCTTTATATTGAACTTATTTATTAAAACCTAGAAATTCGCATTTCTCGGTGCGCGTGGGAATGGGATCACATCGCGGATATTTTGCACGCCAGTTACATAAACAATTAAACGTTCAAAACCAAGACCAAAGCCTGAATGTGGTACAGTACCATAACGGCGGAGATCGCGATACCACCAGTAATCTTCTGGATTTAAACCCATTTCTACCATACGTTTATCCAACACGTCTAGGCGTTCTTCACGTTGTGAACCACCGATAATTTCACCAATTCCCGGGGCTAATACGTCCATTGCCGCTACGGTTTTTCCGTCATCATTTAAACGCATATAAAACGCTTTGATATCTTTTGGATAGTTTTTCACCACTACTGGGGATTTAAAATATTCTTCTGCTAAATAGCGTTCGTGTTCAGAGGATAAATCAATCCCCCAAGAAACAGGGAATTCAAAATTTTTGCCTGATTTTAATAAGACGTCAATGGCATCTGTGTAATCAATTTGTGCAAAATCAGAATGAATAAAATTTTCTAAACGGCTGATAACAGAACTATCAACGTGTTTTTCAAAGAATTTAAGATCATCTTTACGCTCATCTAATACGGCACGGAACACATATTTAAGCATTGCTTCGGCGAGTTTTGCGTTATCATTCAGATCTGCAAAAGCAACTTCAGGTTCAACCATCCAGAATTCTGCCAAGTGGCGAGTGGTATTAGAATTTTCCGCACGGAATGTTGGGCCAAAGGTATAGATTTTACTTAATGCACAAGCATAAGTTTCCCCATTTAGCTGACCAGATACGGTTAAAAAGGCTTCTTTACCGAAAAAATCTTGCGAAAAATCCACCGCACCTTGTTCGGTACGTGGTAAATTTTCTAAATCTAGGGTTGAAACACGGAACATTTCCCCCGCACCTTCAGTGTCAGATGCCGTAATCAGTGGCGTTGCTACCCAATAAAAACCTTGTTCGTGAAAGAAGCGGTGAATGGCTTGAGCCAAACAATGACGAACACGTGCGACTGCACCGATGATATTAGTGCGAGGGCGAAGGTGCGCCACTTCACGCAAATATTCAATACTGTGGCGTTTAGCCGCCATTGGATAGGTATCAGGATCTTCCACCCAACCTGTTACTTCCACCTTTTCCGCTTGTAATTCTACTGCTTGTCCCTCTGCTGGGGATTCCACCACTTTACCTGTAACAATCACCGAGCAACCCGTGGTTAAGCGTAGAATTTCTTCTTGATAATTCGCAATATCATTATTGACGATCACTTGGATAGGGTCGAAACAAGAACCATCATACACCGCAAGGAAAGAAAGCCCTGCTTTAGAATCACGACGGGTACGCACCCAACCTCGCACGGTAACCTGATCACCGATTTGAATTTCGCCTTGTAATACCTCTGCAATAGGGGCAATTTGTGTCATATAAACCTCAATCAAAAAATTTAGCGTAAAAACCCGCTTAGTTTACCGCAACTCAGGAAATTTGCCAAAATGAATTATTCAATTGTTTTTGTGAACTTGCCCACAAAATTGAAGTAAATAACTTGTTTTTAGGTGGCAACCTGATATAAAAAAACAATAATTTCATTTCAAAAATTTAATCCGTTGTGGGGCGTTATGATCAAGGAAAGAAAACAAGATAAGTATGTCTTAAAATTACAACAATTAGGGAAAGTGTATCGGCTAATTGAACAATTTGAAGAAATTTCGCGGATTGATCTTTCAAAGCTTTCGCATTTAGCACCAGCGACGATCACCTCTTTAACCCGTCAGCTTATTAATGAACGATTAATTATTGAAAAAGCTGTGCGAAATACAGAAAACCGTGGACGTCCAGCAATTGGTTTATGTGTATCGCCTTTTTTCTGGCAGTCGTTATGTGCGGTGCTGAGTGAAGATCGTTTTGATATATTTCTTTGTGAATTAGATGGTACACCGTTGGCAGAACATTCTTTCCCGCTACGCAGTGAAGAATTTGCACAATTAGATCGCGTTTTAGTAGGGTTCGTGCAAGCGTTTTTAGAAAAAACCAAACTCGAACCTTATAAAGTCATCACCTTTTCCATTGCCGTAACTGGGGAGTTAGATAATGAAGAGCGGTACGTTTATCACCTTGGCAATCGCCAGCTAACACTTGATCTGAAAGCCTTATTTCACCCTTATTTTAAAATGCCTGTTATGGTAACGGATTATTTCCAAACGTGGTTGTTTGCCGAAAGCTCGGTGGGCAGTGTGATTGGTTGTGATCACGTTTTATTTTTACAACTTGATGAACGAGTCAATTTAAGCGTATTATCACAAGGTGATGTGTTACGATGTAACAAACAGCCAAAGATGAATATTGATAAGCTCATTACGCCAACGTTCAACCCCATTCAGCATCAACTCAATCCTCACTTACCTGAAACGGAACGTCATCAAATTATCAATCAGCTCACACACCAAGCTATTTATAAATTGATTGATTTGGCGTATCCCGACAATCAACAAGTGAATAATATTGAAAAAATTCACTTTTTATGCAAAAAAGCACAAGGTAATGAGGCAAAAGCGATTGATATTATTCACCATATCGCGGATTTAACGGCTTATCATTTAATGTGTTTAGTTAATATGTTTTCCTCTAAAAAAGTGATGTTAAACACCTGTTTATTGAGTGCAAAAGAGATTTTCTTAGCGCGCTTAAATCAACGTTTATCCCTTTATCATTGCAATGTGGAAGTGGTAACAAGCCGTTATAAATGGAATAGCCCTGAAGTCTTAACTGCAGCAATTAAGCAAGGGATTTATGATGGCAGTTTGCTGGGTGATCTACTGAAAAATAAAGAAAAATTGTGTTAGCTCAATACTCTCATTATGAAATTCCTTTAGAATTCCAAACAAATGGGATCATAAGGAAAAAATGATGAGCTGCTTTTTTGTTACAGGAACGGATACCAATGTAGGAAAAACGGTATCCAGTCGTGCCATTATCCAAGCCTTGCAAAATCAAGGTATTCAAATTGTAGGTTATAAACCGATTGCGTGTTGCCAAGAGGATTGGGCTTATCGTGAAAGCCCAATAGAAAGCGATTATGGACAAGAAAATAATTCTGATGTCCTAACCTTAATTGACGCCACAAAAGAGAATGTAACCTACCGAGACGTGAATAGTTATAGCTTTTCCCACAGTTTGCCAATGCTAAGTGAAGACGGAGAACGCATTGATATAAAAAAAATTAACGCCGATCTCACCGCACTTACTCAGCGTTATCAATCTGTGCTAGTGGAAGGGGCATTTGGTTGGCTTACCCCAATGAATAAAGAATATAGCTTTGCCAGTTGGGCAATCTCGCACAAAATGCCAGTCGTGCTTGTGGTTGGCATTAAAGAAGGCTGCATTAATCACGCCTTGCTGACGGCGCAATCCATTCAACAATCAGGCTTACCCTTATTAGGCTGGATAGCCAATCGCATTAATCCCGGTTTAGCCCATTATGCAGAAATGATTGAAATGCTCAGCGAAAAAATTGACGCCCCATTACTTGGGCAAATTCCCTATGTTCATCGTCCTGAAGAACAAGAACTAGGGCATTACATCACTAATCTTGAGCGTTTGACTTATCTGCAAACGGAATGGGTGAGGTAAACGAATATATAATTTATAAACATAGGAGAATTTTATGAGTAACAATAGTAAAATATTTATTGATTTAAATATAGATGCTAATAATATCATTAGCAATGATGAAAGCTTTTTGCAATATAAGGCATTAGATAAACTAAAAGGTATACTAATGTCAATAAATAAAAGTTCAGAAAGTAATGAAGCTTTATCAAAAGATAAAAAATATTTAGAAAATATTTATTTACCAAGAAGAAATAACACTATATTTATTGACGGAGAACGAGGTGCAGGAAAAACAACATTTCTAAAATATATTTTTACTACTGTATTTGATATGTTTTCTCAGTCAGATGAACAATTAAAAGGAATTGTTCCATGTGCTTTTATTGATCCTACAACAATAGTAAGCCAACAACATATTTTGACTGATATTATTGCTAAATTACATAAGTTTGTAGACTCATATAATATCATCTCCATTAATCAAGCATGATTTTGATAATGAATGGCTTAAAGGATTACAAGAAATTTCTAATGGAATAGAACAACTTTCTATTATTAATGATAAGAAGGATACATCTTGGTTTTTCTCGAAAGCTTTAAATAGATCAACCAGTGGTCAAGAATTAGAGAAAAAGATTCATGATTTAATAAATCTTATTATAGAAAAATATAATATAAAACTCTTAATGATAGCTATAGATGATATAGATACTAGAACCGATAAAGCCTATGAATTATTAGAAACAATTAGATGCTATCTGACTCATCCTAAATTGGTTGTTTTAGTATCAGGAGATATAAAATTATATAGTTACATAGTTGGAGTAAATAAAGCTAATGAAATAAAAGATAAAACTATAAGTCGCCCATTTGAAGGAAATATGCTTTATCAATTGGAACAACAATATATTATAAAAACACTTCCAATTCATCAAAGAATAAAACTAATGAACTTACATGAAATAAATAAAGAGAACAAGTATAGTATTTACTTAAAAACAAGTATGGAACCCAATAAAGAGGAGCTTCTAGTTTCATTTCTTAAAAATGAATTAAAAAAATATCTTTCAATACATGATGACTATATCGGGGAAATAAATAATTTTATTTTGAGTCAACCTATAAGAACTATTGTACAGTTGATCAAATATCTATTATCAAACAATGATGTTAGTTCTTTTTCAATGGCAATAAAAGATATATTTTTGAGTGACTTACTAAAAGAGAAAATAGGTGTAAATATTTTAGAAAACTTTCCTTCTTCTATTGTAAATATAGCTTCAAATATATTTAGCGTTATATATGAGCATAATGATATGGATACGGGGTTTTATTGTCGAGTTGAAGGAAATGATTCGAGCTATAATATTGCTAAAATTTTCTTGTCATCTTTAGTTTCTTCTTATTCAAAAAGTAATAGTAGAAAAGAGGATAGTGTTTCAATGGCAATAAATTCTATGTTGTTACTAGGTTCTCCTGCAAATATTTATTTATACTTTGTTGAAAGTGAAAATTACACTAAATACTTTGATTACATTGGTTTAAATAACAACTCTAGCACAAGAAACATTATGGAAAAATATAGTGGTATTGTATCACCTAAAATGAAAAGCCATCAAGGAGTTTTAAATGGAATCATCAGACTTAATAGACGAGGAAGTAATCCAGGATTGAAAAGAAAACATCTATCATCTTTAGAGAGATTTTCTGAGCATATACCAGATAATATTATTGATTATATAACAAAAGAAGCATTTTTAATTTCTTCTAATAGGATACGAATTCATACAGAAACTAGAGATTGCGTATCTATATATGCTTTCTTAGCTTCAATAGCTGAATTACTAGAATGTAACGAGGAAAATGAACTAAAAGATAAGCTTGGAAGATTAAGTGCATTTAATACATATTCTGGATTCTTGCCAGAAAGATATAATATAGATGATAGTAATGAAAATGATGATGGAGACAATGAAGATAATGAAAGTAATAATACTCAAAATAATGAATATGAGGACACCCTCATAAAATTATTACTGTCCTGGCGTAAAGATACTAAAACATTAGAATTTAATTATTCATCTTTATGTTTAGGTAAGATATGGGCAAGATTATTCTACTCTATAAATAATATTTCAGATAATGCAAAAAGAGAATACAAAAAAAGAAGGTTATATACAAGTGAAATATTTGCTAGATTTATTTGGGGTGTTTGCAACTCTATATTAATAGAGGAGAGCCGTTATTCTAATAATAGAAGCAATGATATTTTTAATATTATGACCAATGCTAGTAATGTATCAACATCTATCAAGCATTTTATTAATAATTTAAAGTCTATAAAAAACGTACTAAATAACGACAAAAATAGTAGGCTAGAAGATAAATTCAAAGAGTATCTCCCATTAACATATTCTATTGTAAATTGTCCATTAGTTTATCCATTTTTATATATGACAGAAGATAAAATGGCAAATGAAATACTTGAAGGAATCTTGAAGATAGATGAAAATATGAAAAATCATTTAGATAACCTAAAGCTTGATAAACTTGATGAATATGGTTTACCACCAATATCAAAACTGGCAATATCAAAGATAGCACCAGTTTCATTTAAGTATAACGAAAAATAGAGGAAGAAATAAATGTTAATAAATGATTTTATTCTTTCATCACAATTAGTATATAAATCGTTATGTGAAGATCTATTAAGTTATATTTTAGATGAGAGAGGAGTTGAAAGCATTAATATTTTGGATGGGAGAGGAGTTGAAAGCATTAACATCAATAAAATAAAGTTCATCACCTATAACCATTTAAGTATCTACTCCAATTTTAACGATAGAATTTTTTCTAGTTATTGGGATAGTCTATGCTGCAAATATAAAAAGAGAACCTGTTTATCACTAGCTTTACTATATGAAGTAAAAGATTTTTATGTAGAAGAAGATTCTTCCATAAAGTTAAATCTTTTTTCTGATTGGCAAAACTGGATGTCTAACCATTCATTTTTGCCAATATTAGCGCTATGTAATCTATGCAATAATAGGAGTAATATTAGAGGACTTAGAGGAATTTTATCACCTAAGAAACCTATCGTTGAATATTATATTAATAATGTAGGGCTTAATGATCTACATATCCATTTAAATGGAACAACAACAGCAGAATTACTATGGAGTTGGGCATTAGAAACCCCCTCTTCTATAAGAAATTATTTAGAGGAAAACTTTAATAAGGAACATGTTTTTTTACATTATGGTTCAGATTATTTTCTAAAAACCCCAAAGTCATACCATAAGTTATTAGTTATATCTAAGACTATAAAAAAATTAATTATTTTAATTATTAATGAAAATTATAACAAAGAGTATAATCATCTAATTGATCTACTAATTAAAATATTAAAATATGAGGATTATTTCGATGTTTTTTTGAAGATAATTTTAAATACTATGAAGAGGAAGAGTTGTTTTTTAAAGAGTTAGAATTTCATAGGATAACGATAAATTATCTTAAATCCGGAAAAAGTGAGTCTAGGAGAAAGCTTTTAGACATACTTTATTTGATATATATTGTTTCTATGAATTGCTTTAGAAGCATTTCATTACAATCTGTATATAAAAAAGGATTTGATAACTTCCAAAAAATTGCTGATTCTGGAGCTAGAGAAGGATATGAAAAAGATTACTATATTAGATATATTCAATTACATGGACCAGATGTTTTTTCTAAAAATTCTGATTTAGCAACTATAGAAGGTAGATTTTCTCCTAAAAGCAGCATTGAGGAGAATGAGTTTCTAATCTATAATATTTTAAATGGATTTGTAAAATATGCTAGAGGGAAAAATGGTTTATTAAAAAAAGAAGATTTAAATAGTTTAATTGATAATGTATTAAAAATAGATAGACCAAAACTTAGATTAGTATGCCACTTTATAAAAGGAAAATGGAATTATCATAATATATCTAGCATACCTGATATGAATTATCATTTTAAAAATATTAGAGAAAATCTAATAGAAAAAGGGAAAATTTTACAAGAGACTTTTGTTAAATATCCAAAACTGAAAGATATTATTGTTGGAGTTGATGCTGCAGCTAACGAGATGGACACTCCTCCAGAAGTTTTCTCACCTCTATATAGATTTTGTAGAAGAAATTTTATTAAAAAATTTACATACCATGTTGGAGAAGATTTTGAACATTTAATGACAGGCATTAGGGCTATTTATGAGTCAATAGTTTTCTTAAACTTGAAATCAGGTGATAGGATAGGTCATGCTACAGCAATAGGATTGATTCCTAGTGATTGGATTAAAGCAATACCTAGAGAGGTATTTATATCTAAAGGAGTATGGCTAGAGAATTTATTATTTGCTAGAAAAGTAGCTATATATTTGAATATTGATAATATTCAAATATATAAACTTGAGTATGAAATTAATAAGCTTTCTAAAGAAATATTTGGCGATGACTACAGTAAAAAAATAGATCTTTTATTACTAGACTCTTTCTTTGAGCATAGATATCTAAATCCTGAGATTGTTAATAATTTTTTAGAAAATAAAGTTATATTAGATCTATATGAGATTTCATTAGTCAAATCAATCCCAAGAGATACATTATGTTTATTAAGAGATAGATGGTTTAATGTAAAAACATTTACTAAGTATGAAGAAAAAGAAAAAGTATGTTCTGATTTTTTCTCAGAGAATTTTCTTGTTAAATGTCAGCAATATGTTCAAAAATTAATATCGGAAAAATCAATTGTTATTGAAAGTTTAATTACAAGTAATGTTAGAATTAGTATTTATAATTCAATAAAAGATCATCATATATTTCGTTGGCTAAGAATAGCCAATAGAAAAATAGAAGGAGATTACCCGATGATAATTGTTCTTGGTTCAGATGATCCTGGGATATTTTCTACAGATCTTAGGAATGAAATATATCATATATTTTCCATTCTAAAATATGAATTTGATTATTCTGATGAAAAAGCCATATCTGTTATTAAAATGCTAAATAATAATGGATTTATATATCATTTTAATAATGATGAATCCCCAAGGTTAAATATAGAAGAAAAATTTGAAAATGGTTTTTTAACTTAACATCAATTAATACCTTACTAAGGTATAAAAATAATAGGATAATTAGAATATAATTTTAGAGCCGTACTGTATTAGTCTCTTCTTTGGAGTAGGAATATAAAGCATTACAAATGCTCTATGCTATTCACCGTTTCTAATACAAAACGCCCCGCACTTTCGTTTTCAGCTTGTTCATAACGCACAATACTAATAGAGGTATTTGCCAAGCGTGTTACTCGCGGGTTTTCACGGTGGTTTTGCCAAGTTGAGCCGTCAAATAAAGCGAGCAATAAATGTAGTGTATGACCGTGAGAAACCACCAAAATATTGCCTGAATGATGTACTTGAATAATTTCATCAATGGCTTTCATTGCCCGTTTAGCTAATTCACCAAAGGTTTCGCCACGATTGCTTTTAGCCTGAAAACTGGCGGGATCTTTGGTCATTTGTTGATATTCTTCGTTTTGACGAAGGTGGCTCACTAATGCCCCTTCCCAAGAGCCAAAGCTATGCTCATTTAAGCCTTTATGTTGAAAAAAGGGAATATTTCGTTCGCCAATAATGTATTCTGCGGTATCCATCGCGCGTTTTAACACACTTGAATAGGCTGCAACAAAGGGAATATTGGCTAAGTGTTTGCCTGTTTTTATTGCCCCTTCAATGCCTTCGGCGATCAGTGGTGAATCGCCTTGTCCTTGTAATAAACCTTGTTTGTTCCAAACGGTACGTCCGTGGCGGATGAAATAAAAGGTAAGCTGTTTTTTCATTACTATCCTTAAAAACGTTGAAAATTTATACCGCACTTATAAAAGTGGGCTGAATAAGAAAAATAAACGTTCAATTACGCGTTGATAAACAGGACGTTTTACCCAATCTTTATAGGTTAATAATGAAGAACTTTGGCGGTAATTTTCTTGCAAGAGGGTAACTTCATTAGCAAAAGTTTGATCTTCCACTACCATTGTAACTTCAAAATTTAACATAAAACTGCGCATATCCATATTTACCGTTCCGACTAAGACAAGGCGGTTATCAATCAACACACTTTTGGTATGTAATAGCCCTTGTTCAAATTGATAAATTTTTACCCCAGCGGCAAGAAGATCTTCAAAGAAAGTACGGCTCGCCCAGCTAACCATTAAAGAATCATTTTTCTTTGGCAGAATTAGCGTCACATCAATACCGCGTAACGCCGCAATGCGTAATGCTTCGGCAATGCTATGGCTTGGCACAAAATAAGGCGAGGTAATCGTGATGCTTTTACGCGCGGAGAAAATCGCAATAGAAAGGGATTGCGCCATTAAATCATCTGGAAATCCCGGGCCTGTCGCAAGAATCTGTACGGCGTGAGAATTGTTCTTCTCTATGGGCAATAAAGGGCAATTAGGCAACTGCAATGGGATTTCTTTATCACTTTCAATTTGCCAATCCCACGCATACAGCCCATTTAGCACCGCTGACACCGCACCGTTAATACGCACCATAATATCCACCCATTGCCCAACGTGGCTGTCTTGTTTGAAATATTTCGGATCGACCATATTCATACTGCCTGTATAAGCAATCTGATTATCGAGTACTATAATTTTGCGGTGTTGGCGTAAATCAATACGACTAAAAAACATCCGTAGTAAATTAACGTGTAGCGCTTCGGTGATTTCAATGCCACTTTCTTTCATTTCACGGCAATGTTTACTTTTCAAAAATTGACGACTGCCTACACTATCAAGCAATATTCGCACTGTTACGCCGCGCTTTTGTGCGGCAATTAGTGCGTGTTGCACGTCTTCCACTAGGCCACCATTCCACCAAATATAAAACACCATATTGATGCTATGTTTGGCTTGATGAATATCATCAATAATGCTTTTTATGATACTTTCTGGCGTCTCTAAAATATGCAGTTCATTACCCAGCACACAAGGAATGTTTAAGCGACTTTTGGCTAAGTCAAAAATTGGGCGATAAAGCAGAGTATTATGGTGATTGATTAATTGTGGGCATTGTGAAAAATCGCCAAACCATTGATTAAATTTCGGTGCAAGTAAACGAAATGCCTTTGCGCGTTTTGTCCCTAATTTCACTTCGCCAAATACTAAATAGGCGATAATGCCTACCACGGGGACGAGATAAATTATCATCAACCAAGAAAGGGTAGCTGAAACGGATTGTTTTTTTATCACCAATCGCATTGTAATGGAGATCGTTAAAATCCAAATCAGAACAGGGATGAGATATGCTATAATCTGTTGAAAAGTAAAATTCATTTATTTTTAACCGCACTTTTATAAACGTCTAATTATGCCAGAGATCACAACGCCAATGTTTGACATTGTTTTTCAGCACGCTGATTTTATCATTATTCACAAGCCTTGTGGCATTTCCGTACATAAAGATGAGCAAGAGGTTGGTCTAACCACCTTAATGGCTCAACAATTAAATTTACCCCAAGTTTGGCTGGTGCATCGCTTAGATAGGGCAACATCAGGATTGTTGATTTTAGCATTGAATAAGCAAGCTGCGACAACCTTGTCGGGGCTATTTGCTAGTCATCGCATCGCGAAAACCTATCTGGCGCTATCCACTGAAAAGCCGAAGAAAAAACAAGGACGGATCATCGGGGATATGCAAAAATCGCGTAATGGGACGTGGAAATTATGCCAAAGCAAGGAAAATCCTGCCATCACCCGTTTTTCTTCGCTAAGCTGTGAACCCAATTTACGCCTGTTTATGTTATTTCCGCAAACAGGCAGAACCCATCAGCTACGAGTGGCAATGAAAAGTTTAGGAAGTCCCATTTTAGGTGATGAACGCTATGGCGGAAATAAGCAAAAATCCGACCGCACTTATTTACATTGTTATCAGCTTGAATTTACTTATGAAAACCAGCAGATTTGTGTGAAAGCCTTACCAAAAACAGGTGAATTTTTTACCGCACTTTCTGTGCAAGAAAAAATTCAACAATGGGAAAGGCAGAATAATTGCGAAAAGCCACAATAAAAACGTGATTTTTTAAGGCGTTAGTATTATCATTAAGAAATTTTTCAGATGTTATATTGTTATTAGAGGATAGGTATGCAACACCTTAAAGAAATTACCGAACAGGCAAAAGAAGCGATTGAAAAATTGCACGATAAAAGCCTTGAAACGCTAGATGCCATTCGTGTGGAATATTTTGGGAAAAAAGGGCATTTTACCCAATTAATGCAAGGATTGCGTGATGTGGCGGCGGAAGAGCGTCCTGCAATGGGGGCAAAAATCAATGAAGCGAAACAAAAAGTGTTAGATTTATTAAACACCAAAAAAGCACAGTGGGAAGAAGAAGCCCTTAATGCACAGTTAGCGAAAGAAAGTATTGATGTCAGTTTGCCGGGGCGTAAAACAGAATTAGGTGGCTTACACCCTGTTTCAATTACCATTGAGCGTGTTGTAAAATTTTTCTCTAACTTAGGTTTTAGTGTAGAAGTTGGGCCTGAGATTGAAACTGATTATTACAACTTTGATGCGCTAAATATTCCAGCTCATCACCCGGCCCGTGCCGATCACGATACGTTCTGGTTTGATGCAGAGCGTTTATTGCGTACCCAAACCTCTGGCGTACAAATTCGTACAATGGAAAAAATGCGTCCGCCAATTCGTATTATGGCACCGGGACGTGTATACCGTAATGATTATGACCAAACCCACACCCCAATGTTCCACCAAATTGAATTACTTTATGTGGATAAACACGCTAACTTCAGTGAATTAAAAGGCTTATTACACGATTTCTTACGCGCCTTTTTTGAAGAAGACTTACAAGTGCGTTTCCGCCCGTCCTATTTCCCCTTTACAGAACCTTCTGCAGAAGTCGATGTAATGGGTAAAAACGGCAAATGGTTGGAAGTGCTAGGTTGTGGAATGGTTCACCCAAATGTGTTGCGTAATGTTGGTATTGATCCAGAAGAATATTCTGGCTTTGCGGTGGGAATGGGCGTAGAACGTTTAACGATGCTACGTTACAATGTAACAGATTTACGTTCGTTCTTTGAAAATGATCTCCGTTTCTTAAAACAATTTAAATAATTGAAAACCGAATTTAATGTAGAGAAAGAATATGAAATTTAGTGAATTATGGGTGCGTGAATGGGTTAATCCTGAAGTTAGCACAGAACAATTATGTGATCAAATTACAATGCTTGGACTCGAAGTCGATGGCATTGAAGCGGTTGCTGGTGAATTTAATGGCGTTGTTGTTGGGGAAGTGGTGGAATGCGCTCAACACCCTGATGCTGATAAATTGCGTGTAACCAAAGTGAATGTTGGTGGTGAACGTCTATTAGACATTGTATGCGGTGCGCCAAATTGCCGCCAAGGGTTGAAAGTAGCTTGTGCTGTAGATGGTGCTGTATTACCGGGTAATTTTAAAATTAAGAAAACTAAATTGCGCGGTCAGCCTTCTGAAGGAATGCTATGTTCATTTAGTGAATTAGGCATTTCTGACGATCATAACGGTATCATTGAATTACCAGCCGATGCACCGATTGGTACGGATTTACGTGAATATTTACAATTAAATGATAACAGTGTAGAAATCAGCTTAACGCCAAACCGTGCCGACTGTTTAAGTATTGCGGGCATTGCCCGTGAAGTGGGCGTGGTAAATCAGCAAACAGTCAATACGCCTGATATTCAGCCCGTTGTAGCAACTATTACTGATAAAGCACAAATTGATCTGTTAGCGCCAGAGGCTTGCCCACGCTATTTATTGCGTGTGGTAAAAAATGTGAACGTTAAGGCGCAAACGCCTATTTGGATGCAAGAAAAATTACGCCGTTGCGGTATCCGTTCTATTGATCCAGTGGTAGATATTACCAATTACATTTTACTTGAATTAGGACAGCCAATGCACGCCTTTGATGCGGCTAAAGTGAGCCAGCCTGTACAAGTACGTATGGCGAAAGCAGGGGAAGAATTAGTCCTGTTAGACGGTACAACAGCCAAACTTCAACCCAATACACTTCTTATTGCCGATCAAAATGGTCCATTAGCAATGGCTGGCATTTTTGGTGGTGAAGCAAGCGGAGTAAATGGCGAAACAAAAGACGTTATTCTTGAATCCGCATTCTTTGCTCCGTTAGCTATTACAGGGCGTGCAAGACAATATGGCTTGCATACTGATGCTTCTCACCGCTTTGAACGCGGCGTTGATTTTAATTTACAACGCGATGCGATGGAACGAGCAACCGCATTATTATTAGAAATCTGTGGTGGAGAAGCTGGCGAAATTTGTGAGGTGGTCAGTGAAGTGCATTTACCTAAAGTGAAACAGGTTCAATTACGCCGTGAAAAATTAGATCATCTACTAGGGCATTATATTCCAACTGAAACGGTTACTGATATTTTGCAACGCTTAGGGTTACAAGTAAGTTATCAAGACGGTTTATGGACAGCGATTTCACCAAGCTGGCGTTTTGATATTGAAATTGAAGAAGATTTGATCGAAGAAGTCGCCCGTATTTACGGTTATAACAATATTCCGAATAATCCACCGTTAGCACATTTACAAATGAAACCAATGCCTGAACATTTATTAGAATTGGTTCGTGTTCGCACGGCATTTGTAGATAGTGATTATCAAGAAATTGTGTCTTATAGCTTTGTTGATCCTGAAGTTCAGCAATTATTATACCCACAACAAGAGGCATTAATTTTACCAAATCCAATTTCGCGTGAAATGTCTGCTATGCGTGTTTCTTTATTACCGGGCTTACTTACAACCATTGCTTACAACCAAAATCGTCAGCAAAATCGTGTACGTATTTTTGAAGGTGGATTACGCTTTATTCCTGATAGCCAAGCAGAAAGTGGTGTTCGTCAAGAATATGTCATTGGCGCAGCGATTGTAGGGGATAAACGTCCAGTTCATTGGGAGCATAAAGGCGAAAATGTGGATTTCTTTGATCTAAAAGGGGATTTAGAACGTATTTTATCGCTAACAAAGGCTGGAAATCGTTTGCGTTTTGTTGCAAAATCATATCCAGCGTTACACCCAGGACAATCCGCTGCCATTATGTTGGACGATAAAGAAATCGGTTATATTGGTACCGTACATCCAAAAGTCGTACAACAGCTTGGTTTGTCAGGTAAACCAATTGTATTTGAAATTGAATGGGCGGCGATTGCAGAAAAATCTGTGCCAAATGCCAAAGAAATTTCTCGCTTCCCAGCTAATAAACGTGATTTGGCCATTGTCGTGGATAGCGCAATACCGGCTGGCGATGTGTTAGAAGTCTGTCGTGAAGCGGGCGGAAAACAGCTTGTGAACCTGAGTTTATTTGATGTTTACCAAGGGGCAAATTTACCACAAGGTAAGAAAAGTTTAGCGATTAGCTTAACAATTCAAGATACGGAAAAAACCCTTGAAGAGAAAGAAATTAATGCGGTAATTTCAGCAGTATTAGACGCATTAAAACAACGATTTGATGCTTATTTGAGAGATTAATATTATGACATTGACCAAAGTTGAACTAGCTGACAGCTTAATTGAAAAGCATAATCTAAATAAACGTGATGCCAAATTATTGGTAGAAAGTTTTTTTGAGGAAATTCGCGTAGCGTTGGAAAGTGGACAAGATGTGAAATTATCGGGTTTTGGTAATTTTGAATTACGTGATAAAGCCTCACGCCCGGGACGCAACCCTAAAACAGGAGAAAGCGTACCTGTTTCCGCACGTCGCGTTGTGGTGTTCAAACCCGGTCAAAAATTACGTTCTCGAGTAGAAAAATCGAAGCCAAAGGCTTAAATTATTTATGTGATAAGAAAGCTATCTTTTTTTGGATAGCTTTCCTTTTATTTATTTTGTAGGTAAAAAATGCGTTTAGCTAAATTTATTTTAGTTTCCCTTGGTATTGCTGTCTTAGCAGCTTGTTCAGGGTCTCCACATTCAGCAAATCATTCAGATTCTGATGAAAAAATTTCTTATCAGGGACGACTTGATGATCCAATTATGACAATCGCCTTATTAAGTGAACATCAACGAGAATGGGCTGGCACGCCTTATCGTTTAGGCGGGCAAAGTCGCCGTGGTATTGATTGCTCTGGATTTGTGCAAAAAACATTTCGTGATCGTTTTAATATTCAACTTCCACGTACGACAAAAGAGCAAGTGAAATATGGTACAAAAGTGCCAAAATCGCAAATTCAAACAGGAGATTTAGTCTTCTTTAAAACAGGGCGAGGGCCTAATGGCTACCACGTTGGGATTTATGTTAAAGATGGTCAATTTCTACACGCATCAACTAAAGGGGGAGTGATTTATTCTTCCCTCAATAGCCCTTACTGGACGCGCACTTATTGGCAAGCGCGTAGAATGTAAAATTTGCATTTATAAAAATAGAGACATAGAAAAGTGCGGTGGAAAATGTTAATTTTTTTCACCGCACTTAATTTTTTACCCACTTTCTAATTCGCTTTACGTTTAATTCACTTCCTTAAACGCGATCATTTCATTTTGGCTAAAATCGGTTTGTTCTTCTTCATCTTGGTATAATGGGGTAGCAGGTAGATCTTGTTTATCAAAAGCAATATCGCCTTCCACACCGTCTAACTGTTGTCCACGTTGAATATCTTTGAAATTAAATAAATTTTTATCGCATAAGTGAGAAGGTACGATATTTTGCATTGCACTAAACATCGTTTCGATACGCCCCGGATATTGGCGATCCCAAGTCTGTAACATTTCTTTTACCACTTGGCGTTGCAAGTTAGGTTGCGAACCGCATAGATTACAAGGAATAATGGGGAATTGTTTGGCGATAGCATATTTTTCAATATCCTTTTCTTTGCAATAGGCCAGTGGACGAATCACAATTTGTTTGCCATCATCGCTAATTAATTTGGGTGGCATTGATTTCAGTTTGCCACCATAGAACATATTTAAAAATAGGGTTTCCAACATATCATCACGATGATGACCAAGAGCAATTTTGGTTGCGCCAAGCTCTGTGGCAGTGCGGTATAAAATCCCACGTCTTAAGCGTGAGCAAAGAGAGCAAGTGGTTTTGCCTTCTGGAATTTTTTCTTTCACAATGCCGTAGGTGTTTTCTTCTACAATTTTGTAATCTACGCCGATGCGTTCTAAATATTCAGGTAAGACGTGTTCGGGGAAGCCGGGTTGCTTTTGATCTAAATTTACCGCCACAATGTCAAAATGAATCGGTGCGTTAAGGCGTAAATTGAGCAAAATATCAAGCAAAGTGTAGCTATCTTTTCCACCAGACAAGCACACCATTACCTTATCGCCCTCTTCAATCATATTAAAATCAGCAATGGCAGCTCCTACATTACGACGTAGGCGTTTTTGTAACTTATTGAAATTATAGATTTGTTTCTTTGTTTTTTCGTTTTGAGAAGTTAAATTTTCACTCATTGGATTTATTATTCTGTCATATCAATTTAAAAAACTTGCGTATAGTAAGGGGTAATGGAATTTTTTCCAATAGGAATATACAAGATTAATTCTTTTTAGCTAAATAGCTTAAATAAAAAAACATAAAAAAGTACCGCACTTTAACTTTACTCAAATGAAGGTATAAATCGATCTACAAGATCCTTAAAAAATCCTGTATAATCAACTACAATTTTTGTCTAATTTTTATTTGCTTGTGAGAATACACAATGCTTGAAACATCACAAACAATCCCTGAATTGGTCTCTTGGGCAAGAGAGCGAGAATTCTCGCTTAATTTGCCGACTGATCGTTTGGCGTTTTTATTGGCTATTGCGATTTATAACAATGAACGTTTAGACGGTGAGATGTTAGAAACGGATTTAGTGGATATTTTCCGTCATACCGCATCAGCCTTTGAGCAATCCCCCGATAATATTGCTACCCGAGCCAATAATGCGATTAATGAATTAGTGAAACAGCGTTTTCTCAATCGTTTTAGTAGCGAATTCACCGAAGGTTTGGCCATTTATCGTTTAACCCCATTGGGCGTTGGGGTTTCGGACTATTACATTCGCCAACGTGAATTTTCTGCGTTACGCCTTTCTGTCCAGCTTTCTATTGTGGCAGATGAAATTCAACGCGCTTCTGAAGCGGCAGAAGAGGGTGGAGATGAACATCATTGGCGACGCAATGTGTTTGCGCCATTAAAATATTCTGTGGCAGAGATTTTTGACAGCATTGATTTCTCACAACGTGTGATGGATGAAAGTCAGCAAAGCATTAAAGATGAAATTGCAGAGTTATTAACCAAAGATTGGCAAGCAGCGATTTCAAGCTGTGAACGTTTATTAGATGAAACCTCAAGCAATTTACGTGAATTGCAAGATACACTCAATTCCGCTGGAGATAAACTGCAAGCACAATTATTGCGTATTCAAGATTGTGTGATCGGACAGCAGAATCTCTATTTTATCGATCAACTTATTATTGATTTACAAGCAAAATTAGACCGCATTATCAGCTGGGGGCAACAATCTATTGATTTGTGGATTGGTTATGACCGCCACGTACATAAATTTATCCGTACAGCAATTGATATGGATAAAAATCGTGTGTTTTCGCAACGTTTACGCCAATCTATTCAACATTATTTTGAAAATCCTTGGTATTTATGGACGGCACAAGCAGAACGTTTAGTAGATTTGCGTGATGAAGAGCTTGTATTACGCGAAGAAGATGCGCTAGGGGAGTTGCCAGAAGCATTACAATACGAAAGTTTGGCTGATTTGCACGAACAAATTGTTGAACATATGCAAGCTCTATTAATTGCTTATCGCGAAAATCATCGTCCTATTAATCTTAGCCTTGTGTTAAAAGAACAGTTAGATAATTATCCCGTCGAACGACATTTTGATGTAGCAAGAATTATTGTCGATCAAGCTGTACGGCTAGGAATGGCGAGTGGTGATTTAAGTGGCATATATCCACAATGGGAAGAAATAAATCAGGCGGGGGCTGAAGTACAAGCCCATATTATTGATGAATATAATTAAGAGAAAAAATGATGACAGATCAGTTACAAGATATAATTTCAGTAAAACAAGCTCAAGCCATTGCAAATCCTCTTTTTCCTGTTGTGGACAGCCAATTACGAGCGGGAAGACATATTAGTATTGAACAGCTGGATAATCACGCTTTTTTAATGGATTTTCAATATGAGTTGGATCAATTTTATCACCGTTATAACGTAGAATTAATTCGTGCGCCAGAAGGTTTCTTTTATTTACGTCCAAAAGCAACAACATTAATTGCGCGTTCTGTTCTTTCCGAGCTAGAAATGCTTGTGGGAAAAGTATTATGTTACTTGTATTTAAGTCCAGAGCGTCTTGCTCAACAAGGTATTTTTACCACACAAGAAGTTTATGATGAATTATTAAATCTTGCTGATGAAAGCAAACTGTTAAAAACCGTCAATCAGCGTTCTTCAGGATCTGATTTAGATAAACAGAAATTAGCTGAAAAAGTACGAGCAGCACTTAACCGCTTACGCCGTCTAGGAATGATTGCTACCGTAGGGGATCAACATAGTGGTAAATTTGTGATTTCAGAAGCGGTATTTCGTTTTGGTGCTGAAGTGCGTGCAGGTGATGATCCAATGGAAGCACAATTACGCTTAATTCGTGATGGAGAAGCGGCAACACCGCAATCCTTACAAGATGAGAAAAGAGCGGTACAAAATGACGCTGAAAATGTAGATGAAATAGAAGAAATTGATGAGGAAGGGGAAGAATAATGAGCAAAGCATTTGAATTTGAAAATGATAATTTAACCCTTGATAGTGAAGAAATGGAAAATCATCAACCTGAAGAATTAGACATTATTGAAACAGTGCAAGCAGAACAGCAAGATACACCTGTCTCCATTGCTCAAAATGTCGAGCGTGGAAAATTCCGCTCACTGACCCTCATTAACTGGAACGGTTTTTTTGCCCGTACATTTGATTTAGATGAGTTAGTCACGACCTTATCAGGGGGGAATGGCGCGGGGAAATCGACCACAATGGCTGGTTTTGTTACCGCGTTAATTCCTGATTTAACCTTATTACACTTCCGTAATACCACAGAAGCTGGGGCAAC
Source organism: Avibacterium sp. 20-126 (assembly GCF_044358625.1). Taxonomy (NCBI): domain Bacteria; kingdom Pseudomonadati; phylum Pseudomonadota; class Gammaproteobacteria; order Pasteurellales; family Pasteurellaceae; genus Avibacterium; species Avibacterium sp. 20-126. The sequence continues at coordinate 1,109,737 of NZ_CP091457.1, forward strand.
CACGGGTTCACGCGACAAAGGGTTGCACGGTAAGCTCAAACCGGGTGTCTGCTATGCAGTATTAGATGCAGTGAATTCTCGTCATCAACGTGTTTTAGTCGGGGCGCGTCTACAACAAGTTGCTGGACGTGATAAAAAAGTTGATATTAAAACCTTTTCTATTCAAGGGCTAAGTCTTGCACAAACACCAACAAGTGTTTTAACTGAAACGGTCAATGAACGTCAAGCAAGGGTACTAACACTTAATGAATTAAAAGAAAAAATAGAAAACCTTGGTGCACAATTTAAACAATATCATTCCATTACAGATTATCACGGAATGATGTTTGATTTAGGGATTATTCCTAAACGTCTGCGTTCTTCTTCAGATCGTAGCAAATTTTATAAACTCATTGAAGCCTCGCTTTACGGAGGAATTTCCAGTGCGATTACTCGCTCCTTGCGTGATTATTTATTACCCGAAAACTTAGGCGTCCGTAAAGCCTTTCAAGATATGGAAAGTGCATTGCGTGAAAACCGTATGACCCTTGAGGCAATTAAAGTTACGCAATCGGATCGTGATTTATTCAAGCATTTAATTACGGAAACCACCAATTATGTGGCGTCAGATTATATGCGTAATGCCAATGAACGTCGAGGCAATGTAGAAAGTGCCTTAACACATCGTAAGGAATGGTATTTAGCAAAATCAGAACGTGATTTATCACAACATCGCTTAGTGGATTTTAGCCGTGAATTGGCGGAACTTAACGAAAATGAGCAAACCCTTGAGGTTGATCACCAAAGCGCACTCGATCATCTTAATTTGGTGCTAAATGCGTTACGTCATCAAGAAAAAATCTCGCGTTATCAAGATGATGTAGAAAGTTTACGAGAAAAATTAGAAGAACAAAAATTTGCGGTAGAAGAAGCATCAGAACAGCACGAAGAAAGCCAAGCGCAGTTAGAACAATATGAACAAGAAGTGGATCAACTACGTAGCCAATTAGCGGATTATCAACAAGCACTAGATGCCCAACAAACCCGTGCGTTGCAATATCAACAGGCTATTCAAGCACTTGAAAAAGCCAAAACCCTTTGTGGATTGGCCGATCTTTCTACTAAAAATGTGGAGGATTATCACGCTGAATTTGTCGCGCAAGCGGAAGATTTGACGAATAATGTTCTAGATTTAGAGCAAAAAATGTCGATTTCCGAAATGGCGAAATCGCAGTTTGATAAAGCCTATCAACTTGTTTGCCAAATCGCAGGCGAAATGCCACGTTCTGCTGCGTGGGAAAGTGCAAAAGCATTATTACGTGAATATCCGAGCCAAAAAGTGCAAGCGCAACAAACACCGCAACTTCGTGCCAAATTACACGAGTTAGAACAGCGTTATCAACAACAGCAAAGTGCGGTGCGTTTATTGAAAGAATTTAATCAGCGAGCCGCATTAGAACTTGAAACCAGCGATGAAATTGAAGACTATTATGCGGAGCAAGAAAGCCTTGTTGATGAGCTAAATGAAGAATTGGCAGAACAGGTGGAACAGCGCTCAACCCTGCGTCAAAAACGTGAGCAGTTGAATATCCGTTACAATGAAAATGCTAATAAAGCCCCTGCGTGGCTTACCGCGCAATCAGCGCTAGAACGTTTACAAGAACAAAGTCATAGTCAGTTTGCTGATAGCCAAGACGTGATGAATTTTATGCAATCACTCTTAGTTAAAGAACGAGAATTAACCATCAAACGTGATCAGTTAGAGCAAAAACGTCAGCAACTTGATGAGCAAATTTCTCGTTTAAGCCAGCCAGATGGTTCTGAAGATCCGCGTTTAAATGTATTAGCAGAACGCTTTGGCGGTGTGTTACTTTCTGAGCTTTATGATGATGTGCCAATTGAAGACGCACCTTATTTCTCCGCGTTATATGGCCCTGCTCGTCACGCGATTGTGGTGCGCGATTTAGACGCTGTGAAAGCGCAATTAGCGCAACTTGAAGATTGCCCAGATGATTTATACCTTATCGAAGGTGATCCAAGTTCTTTTGATGACAGCGTATTGTCCGCCCAAGAGCTAGATTTAGGGGTCGTGGTTCAGGTGTCTAACCGTGAATTACGTTATTCAAAATTCCCTGAAATTCCATTATTTGGCCGTGCAGCACGAGAAAAACATTTAGAAGCCTTACAAATTGAACGTGATGAAGTATCGGAACACTATGCCGAATGTGCTTTTGATGTGCAAAAATGCCAACGCTTACACGAACATTTCAGCCAATTTGTTGGTTTGCATTTAGCTCTCGCATTCCAGCCCAACCCTGAAGAATTAATGGCACAAATTCGCCGTGAACAAGGGGAAATCGAGCGTGAATTAGGGCAGTTTGCTACCACTGAACAACAAATTCGCCTTAAATTAGACAATGCAAAAGAAAAATTACAGTTATTAAATAGACTGATTCCGCAACTTGGCGTCATTGGTGATGAAAGTTTATTAGATCGTATCGAAGAATGTCGTGAGCAATTAGATTTAGCAGAACAAGATGAACGCTTTATTCGCCAATATGGCGTGACATTGTCACAACTTGAACCCATTGCCAATACATTACAAAGCGATCCAGAAAATTATGAGCGATTAAAAGCTGACTATGAACAATCAAAACAACAACAAAAACAAATTCAACTACGTGTTTTTGCTTTAGCCGATGTGGTACAACGTAAAGCCCATTTTGATTACAAAGAAAGCGTTCAATCTGAAACCTCTGAATTAAATGAGCAGCTTCGCAATCGTTTAGAGCAAATTCAGCAACAACGTGAACAACAACGCGAACAAGTTCGTCAAAAACAAATTCGTTTTGCCCAATATAATCAAGTTTATATTGAGCTGCGTAGTTCCTATGAAGAAAAAAATAAAGTACTGAATGAATTGCTTGAGGAAATCAGTCAGCTTGGCGTACGTGCAGATGATGGGGCAGAGCAACGGGCGCAAACACGTCGTGATGAATTATCGCAACAACTTACCACGGTACGTAATCGTCGCCGTTATTTGGAAAAACAATTAACCTTAATTGAAAGCGAAAGTGAAAATCTTAACCGTCGTATTCGTAAAGCAGAACGTGATTACAAAACACAACGTGAATTAGTGGTGGCGATGAAAGCAAGCTGGTGTGTGGTGCTACGATTATCACGCAATAGTGATGTGGAAAAACGTCTAAACCGCCGCGAGTTAGCATATCTTTCTGCTGATGAATTACGTTCAATGTCAGATAAAGCCCTTGGTGCGTTGCGTACTGCCGTAGCCGATAATGAATACCTGCGTGATGCGTTGCGTTTATCTGAAGATAATCGTAAACCAGAAAATAAAGTGCGGTTCTTTATTGCGGTGTATCAACATTTACGTGAGCGTATTCGTCAAGACATCATTAAAACAGATGATCCGATTGATGCGATTGAACAAATGGAGATCGAGTTATCTCGCCTAACTGCAGAATTAACAAATCGTGAGAAAAAACTCGCGATTAGTTCCGAAAGTGTGGCGAATATTATGCGTAAAACCATTCAACGCGAACAAAATCGCATTCGTATGCTCAATCAAGGCTTACAAAATATTGCCTTTGGTCAGGTGAAATCGGTGCGTTTAGTGGTCAATATTCGTGATACTCACGCAATGCTGTTAGATGCATTATCCGATCGCCACAATGATTATCAAGATTTATTTTCAGATAACCGCATTACTTTCTCCGAAGCCATTGCGAAATTGTATCAACGCTTAAACCCACATATTGATATGGGGCAGCGTACCGCCCAAACTATTGGTGAAGAGTTGTTGGATTACCGCAATTACCTTGATTTAGAAGTTGAAGTGTATCGTGGCGCAGATGGTTGGTTACGTGCAGAAAGTGGTGCATTATCAACGGGTGAAGCTATTGGTACTGGGATGTCAATCTTACTAATGGTGGTACAAAGTTGGGAAGAAGAAAGCCGTCGTATTCGAGGTAAGGATATTGTTCCTTGCCGTTTATTATTCCTTGATGAAGCGGCGCGTTTAGATGCGAAATCGATTTCTACCTTATTTGAACTATGTTCTCGTTTAGATATGCAATTATTAATTGCAGCACCTGAAAACATTAGCCCAGAAAAAGGAACCACTTATAAACTGGTACGTAAAATCTCAGGTAATCAAGAACAAGTTCACGTAGTGGGATTACGTGGGTTTGGTGCAACACATTAAGTTATATTAAAGTGCGGTAAAAAATAAGGGTAATTTCTACCGCACTTTAAATTTCTTTCTTTTTACTAAGGATAGCGAATGGCTTATTTATTTCTTGCTATTGCTTGTAGTGTGGCTGTCTCCGTATTATTAAAAGTCGCACGGAAGTTTAATATCGTCATTGAACAGGCAATCGCATTCAATTATCTTATTGCCCAGTTATTAAGTTATTTTTTATTACAGCCGAATTTTCAAGGACAAGGCTTCACCGAGTTTATTGTACAAAATGAAAATAGTGCCATTTTCTTAGCCCTAGGTTTATTGCTACCGAGTGTATTCATTATTATGTCTAAAGCGGTTGAATTTGCTGGCATTGTACGCTCTGATGCAGCGCAACGTTTATCCTTATTTCTGCCTATTTTAGCTGCCTTTATATTATTTGGCGAACAGCTCAGTCAATCACGTATTATCAGTTTAGTTTTGGCTTTTTCTGCGTTATTTTGTTTAATCAATAAACCGTGCGAACAGCAACTTTCTGTCAAAGCGGGATTGAGCTTGCTTGCTGTTTGGTTAGGCTATGGTGTCATTGACATTTTATTCAAACAAATGGCCAAAATGGGGAATGCCTTTCCAACCACCTTGTTTATTGCGTTTGCCTTAGCAATGTGCGTGATGTTTATGTATTTATTGATTAAACGAACCCAATGGAATGGCGCAAGCTTATTAGCTGGAATTGTACTCGGTGGGCTAAATTTTATGAATATTCTATTTTATATTCGCGCCCATCAAAGTTTCAGCCAAAACCCAACGCTCGTTTTTGCTGGAATGAATATTGGTGTGATTTGTCTTGGTACGCTTGTAGGCGCAATAGTATTCAAAGAAAAAATAAGTAAAATTAATGGGGTAGGCGTAGTACTTGGTATTTCTGCCATTCTCAGCCTATTTTATTTAGAACCTTTTTTAACAAGGTAAGGTAATGCAAGATAATTTTAGTTTTTTTGTTTACGATTACGAAAGTTTTGGGGTTAATCCCGCCACGGATCGCCCTGCGCAATTTGCCGGTATTCGTACTGATAAAGATTTTAATATTATTGGTGAGCCTGTGATGTTTTATTGCAAGCAAACTAATGACTATTTACCTTCACCCACTGCGGTAATGGTAACGGGTATTACGCCACAACAATGCAACGAACAAGGTTTATCTGAACCAGAATTTGCCCAGCGAATTTTGCAAGAATTCTCACAGCCAAATACTTGTGTAATGGGGTTTAATAATATCCGTTATGACGATGAAATGACCCGTTATACCTTTTATCGGAATTTTATCGATCCTTACGAATATAGTTGGAAAAATGGTAATTCTCGCTGGGATTTACTGGATTTAGTGCGTGCCTGTTATGCCTTGCGACCAGAAGGCATAAACTGGGTTTATGATGATGAGGGAATGCCCTCGTTCCGCTTAGAAAATTTAACCAAAGCCAATGGGATAGAGCATAGCAATGCCCACGATGCAATGGCTGATGTGTATGCAACTATTGAAATGGCAAAATTAATCAAAGAAAAACAGCCAAGATTATTCCAATTTTTCTTTGAACATCGCGATAAAAAATCCCTTGAAAAAATGATTAACACCGCAGAAATGACACCCTTGGTTCACGTTTCAGGAATGTTAGGAAATTATCGTGGCAACACTACTTGGATTGCCCCTTTAGCCTGGCATCCAACCAATAAAAATGCGGTCATTGTGTGTGATTTAGATAGTAATATTGATGATCTGCTCAATAAAAGCGCAGATCAATTACGCCAGAATTTATACACGAAAAAAGCAGAATTGGAAGAACAAGGCATTTTGCCAGTGCCATTAAAATTGGTGCATATCAATAAATGCCCAATTTTAGCTCCAGCCAAAACCCTATTACCTGAAAATGCACAACGTTTAGGCATTAATCGTCAAGATTGCTTAGCAAACCTTGCTAGATTACGTGCAGATCTCAATATCCGTGAAAAAGTGCTACAAATTTTCACCGATGAACGGACATTTGAGCCAAACGATAATGTGGAAACTGAATTGTATAGCGGATTTTTCAGTCCAAATGATAAAAATAATATGGCTATTTTGCGTGATTTAGCACCTGAAAAATTGGCTGAACATAATTTGACGTTCCAAGATAAACGTATTGATGGCTTGCTATTTCATTATCGCGCACGACATTTCTATAAAACATTAACCAGAGCAGAGCAGTTACATTGGGATAAATATCGCCGCAGAAAGCTAGAACAAAGTGCGGTGCAATTTGAGCAAGAATTACAAACCTTAGCGGAAGAACATCAAAACAACCCTGAAAAATTAGCTTTATTGCAACGGGTTTATGAGTATGGCGTAAAATTACTGGGGTAACTTTGTGATGCTGTCACAATGTGATTGTTTTTCTAACATTACGTAGAATAAAAAATCGAGTAATCTAATTGCTCGATTTTTTTATTTTTCACGTAGCGTAATCATCTCTAATTAAGAAAATGATACTGCTAAATAAATTGGACATACTTATATTTCTTATTTAACTAATCAATATATCTGTTAAGTTCTCGCGAAAATACCTAATTTAGTAAGCTCATTAGCAACAAGAATAAATAACAGAGACAGATGGGATAGCTTCACATCAATTCCAAATTTTATTTATTAAAATTTTACTTAAATTAAAAGTAAAGAAAGATTTTTATCCAGCCTTCATCTTTAATTATTCTTTAATTTTCCTTTACATTTCATTCATTCCAGTGCGTAACATCTAAAATTTTAGTGTTACCGCGTTGCCAATGTGCTTGTTTTTACCTTGCTTAACTAGTAAAAGTGATCTGTGTGTAACTCTGTGATTTTATTTATCCGTAGTTTTCGCTAACCCGATAACCAATTTCGCATAATGTATATTATGTTAAATAATAGAAGTGTAAAAGTAACTTTTTATTACTCTCTTTTATCGGGCTTATGGCATCGCTAATATTTTATGTTGCGCTTTATTTATTGCAGCATTATCTTATTTTTTAGATTGCTGTGCTGTTATGGTGATGTGGTAATTTACCCTTGATTTCTACAATAGATAAAATAAATACTAATAAGATTTAAAATAACTAATATTGTGAAACTTATTAAAGAAAGAGAAAAATTCGAGTGATGCTTTTGTTACAGGGTTACAAAATAATTAAACAAGGTCGATAGAAATGAAAAAAAATAAGGTTTTTATAAATTAGGGATATAAAAAAGTGCCTGGACGATTTGTTTAATACAGGCACTTAAAAGACATTAGAGACAATAATAATTAATCAATAAAACGTAATTTTGGAGAGGATTTATTGCTAGATGATTTTTCTATTGGCTTGGGTTTATCAACAGCTTCAACGAAACTTAACGGCTGCTCATCTTGAATTTCATCTTGTTGGGCAAGATCACCTTCAAATTCCTCTGGTTCAAACATAATGCCATCACCACTTTCTCTTGCATAAAGAGCAATAAGCGCGCCCATAGGAATAAAAATTTCTTGTGGAATACCTTGAAAACGCGCATTAAATTGCACAAAATCATTGGTTAATTGCAAGTTTCCCGTTGCATTCATTGAGATATTTAATACGATTTGCCCATCTTTGACGTATTCAGCTGGTACTTTTACCCCAGCATACGTTGCATCAACCGCCAAATAAGGCGTACAATCATTATCTATAAGCCAATCATAATAAGCTCTTAAGATATAAGGACGTTTCGGTGAGAATTTACGCTCCATAACTCCTCTCTTTTATTTGTCATCCATTAGATTTTTAGGTGCAACTTCACCAACGGATTGCTTGAAAGAATCTCTTTGATACACGCGTTCCATATAATTTTTGATTGCTTTACTTCCCGCTCCTGCAAATTGAATACCTAGCTTCTGCATACGCCATAATAAAGGGGCAATATAGCAATCGACCAAGCTAAATTCTTCACTCATAAAATAAGGTGTTTGATTGAAAATTGGTGCAATAGCCAATAATTCTTCTTTTAATTGCTTTGTAGCCTGCTCTTTCTCAGACTCATCGCCTTGCTCAATTTGGTTTAGTAAAGAATACCAATCTTGCTCAATTCTTAACATTAATAAACGGCTTTTACCACGAGATACAGGATAAACAGGCATTAATGGCGGATGCGGAAAACGCTCATCAAGGTATTCCATAATAATACGAGAATTAAATAGCACTAAATCACGATCTACCAAGGTTGGTAATGTTCCATAAGGGTTTAATTCCATTAAATCTTCAGATACAGAACCTAGAGCCATTTCTTCCATTTCATAAGGCACGCCTTTTTCCGCTAATACAATGCGAACCTGATGGCAATAAATATCTTCTTGATTGGAAAAAAGGGTCATTATTGAACGTTTACTTGATGCACTACTCATTTTATTCCTCTGCTAACCTTTTGCTTATCTGTCATTTTAAATTAAGGGCAATATTTTACCATAAATTATAGGGAAATAGCTAAGTAAATTTATTCAATACTACTCTATCTTATTGATAACAAATTGAATTTTCTTGTAATGATTGGTTTAATAAATTTAGAAAAGAAAAATGGCAAGTGAAAACTTGCCATTTGAACAATATTTGAATAAGAAACGATTAACGTTTTGAGTATTGTGGGCGACGACGTGCTTTGTGTAAACCCACTTTTTTACGTTCAACGCGACGTGCATCACGAGTAACAAAGCCTGCTGCGCGTAATGCTGGACGTAATGTTTCATCATATTCAATTAATGCACGAGTGATACCGTGACGTATTGCACCCGCTTGACCTGAAATACCACCACCTTTAACTGTGATGTATAGGTCTAATTTATCAGTTAATTCAACCAATTCTAATGGCTGACGTACGATCATACGAGAAGTTTCGCGACCAAAATATACGTCTAATTCACGTTGGTTGATAGTAATTTTACCACTGCCCGGTTTGATAAATACACGAGCTGAAGAGCTTTTGCGGCGACCTGTGCCGTAGTTTTGATTCTCTGCCATTTTTCTCACCTCGTGATTAAATATCTAAAACTTGTGGTTGTTGTGCTGCGTGTTCGTGGTTAGGACCAGCGTACACTTTTAATTTACGATACATTGCACGGCCTAATGGACCTTTTGGCAACATACCTTTAACCGCAATTTCAATCACTGCTTCAGGACGGCGAGCAATCATTTCTTTAAATGTCGCTTGTTTGATACCACCTACATAGCCAGTGTGCCAGTAGTAAATTTTATCGCTTTCTTTTTTACCTGTTACGGCAACTTTGTCCGCATTGATAACGATGATATAGTCACCTGTATCAACGTGTGGAGTGTATTCAGCTTTATGTTTACCACGAAGACGACGTGCTAATTCAGTCGCTAAACGACCTAACGTTTTACCTGTCGCATCTACTACATACCAGTCACGTTTAACTGTTTCTGGTTTTGCTACAAAAGTTTTCATTAATTAATTACCAATAAAATAATATTAATACCCAGTGTTCAACATTGAACACAACCATTAATCTCAATCTGCACCCCTTCGAGTGGATCTCGATAAAATAATGTGCGGTGGGAAAGCCAACACATTCACAGGGTCGGGCGATTATACAAGAGCTTTAAGGAAAAAACAAATGAAAAAAGCACCGCACTTTGAAATTCTTAGTCCTTTTTCTTAGCAAGTTCGTTCACTTAATGTTTTAGAATGTTCTAGTTAAGGGGTTACCCTACCCCATTCCAAGAAAAAGCATCGAACAAGCGTTGCCATTGTTCATCTAAAGGTGCGGTGATTTTTAGCCAATTTTTTGCTATAGGGTGAATAAAGGTAAGTGTTTCTGCGTGTAGCATTAACCGATGCACGCCTGTATGTTCAGTTAAAGCGCGATTTTGATGTAAATCGCCATATTGAGTATCCCCTAAAATGGGGTGGAAAATATGCTTTAAGTGACGACGTAACTGATGTTTTCTTCCTGTGTGTGGAATTAACCTCACTAAAGAATAACGACTCGTTTGATAGCGCCCTACCCCATAAGGCATCTCTACTACCTTCAATCCTTCATAATCGGTGATAGCCTCTTGTGGTGCTTTATCTTGCTGAGCAAATTTATCGGCAATTTTATCCAATTGCACTTTCAGCGGATAATCAATCCTTCCCGGCTCTTTGAGATAACCGCGTACCACCGCTAAATAGCTTTTTTCAACCTGCTTCTGCTCAAATTGTTCGCACAGCAATTTGGCTATTTCAGCATTTAAGGCAAAAAGCAACACCCCAGAGGTTGGGCGATCTAAACGATGAATAGGAAAAACGTGCTGCCCAATTTGATCGCGCAAGGTTTGCATTACAAATTGGGTTTCGTGACGATCAAGCCAACTACGATGCACCAACATTCCAGCTGGCTTGTTCACCGCGATCAAATATTCATCTTGGTAAAGAATATCAAGTGCGGTCATTTTGTGCGTTACAAATTTCTTCGATGGCTTTCAACGGCTCAATTAAGCGTTGCACGGCAATAATATCTTGCTCTTTCAAAGCTTCTTCAATGTAAGGTACGATAGCCATTTTATGCGGTAATGGTTCACTGCTTTCGATAACGGCATACATTCTTGGAATAAACACCCATTGTAGCCATTCGTGTGCATTCATTGTATCAATACAAAATGGCTCAACGCTGTCAAAGGCGGTAGCTTCAGGGGGAGCAGCTTGCCAAAGCGCTAATTCTTCCATTGCTTTTTGTAATTGTTGTAACTGATATTTTGTTTGTTCACGCATTGTGGTTTCCTTAATTTGCTTTCTCATCTCATTCTGCCTAAAATGTGGCATTCGCCTTAGTGCAAAACTGAAGGTGTTATGATACCACAAAGCCAAATGCGAAAAAACGCAATCGCTTTCTTGATAAATTAAGGCAGAAAATGTATTTAATTGAGGCTTTTTTTACCCTTACCCAACCTAATAATGTGGCTTACCCATTGATTAATCAAGTGATTGAACAATGGCGCTATAATGGGCAAATTCTTGGGCGAGAAATCCCCCTTTTCCACGCTGAACTAGAAAACCAGCAAGGCATTGCAGTGCGTGTCGTTTGTCCTGAACAGCAAAGCTTGTTACCCGAATTTAATAATGTGGCGGTACAAACAGCGTTAGATAAAGCACAACGTGCCGGGATAAATTTCGATAGTTTCCAAGTTATTGCTGATGATTTAAATTCGGATCTCACCTATCAAGGTAAACGCCCTAGCTGGCAAGTGCTTTATACCACTTATTTACAATCTTGCTCGCCATTACACAGTGGGGAGGATAACTTGCCTATCCCACTATATAAATATTTTAAAAATACCCCGCACTTGAGTTTAGATCTCATTAAATGGCAAGAAAATTGGCAGGCTTGTGATCAACTACAAATGAACGGCACAGCATTAGAACAGCACGCCCTTGCGGAAATTTCCGATCTACATAGTCATTTATCTAAACACGGCTATGCCTTATGCCAAGAAATAGAGCAACACACGGGGATTCCAACCTATTATTATTTATACCGCATTGGTGGCGAAAGTTTACAAGCCGAACAACAACGCCGCTGTCCAAGCTGTAATCAAAATTGGGCATTAAAAACACCGCTCTTTGGTTTGTTTGATTTTAAATGTGATCAGTGCCGATTGGTATCCAACCTTTCTTGGCGCTGGCAATGAGGAAAAATAATGAATTACAATCACGAAAGTTTACACGCCTTAAAACTTGGGCAAGAAACAAAATATGCACAACATTATGACCGCACTTTACTACAAGCCGTACCTCGCCAATTAAACCGTGAGCAGCTTGGGATTGTGGAAAATCAACCTTTTACTTTTGGGGCAGATATTTGGACGGCTTATGAAATCTCTTGGCTTAATGCCAAAGGTGTGCCACAAGTTGCCATTGCTGATGTGGAAATTGATTTCCGCAGTGAAAATTTAATCGAATCAAAAAGTTTTAAACTTTATCTCAACAGTTTTAATCAAAGTCATTTTGATACGGCTGAGCAAGTGCAACAACACTTACAGCAAGATCTAGCAAATTGTGCGAATGGGCAAGTCAAAGTGCAGTTAAATTCTTTGCAAAATTACCACCGCACTTTTATTGACGAATTACAAGGCGACTGTATTGATGATCAGGATATTGAAATTCGTGATTACCAATTCAACCCTAATTATTTAGCAAATTGCACACAAGAGGCGAAACAGGTGGAAGAACAGTTAGTGAGCCATTTGCTCAAATCAAATTGTTTAATCACCCAACAACCTGACTGGGGATCCTTGCAAATTCATTATGTAGGCAAGCAGATTGATCGGGAAAAATTGTTACGTTATTTGATTTCATTCCGTCAGCATAATGAATTTCACGAGCAATGCGTTGAACGAATTTATTGTGATTTAATGCGCTTTGCTCAGCCAGAAAAGCTCACAGTTTATGCTCGTTATACACGCCGTGGTGGGCTTGATATTAATCCATTCCGCTCAAATTTTCAAAGCGTACCGCACAATATACGCTTAGCCAGACAATAGGAGGTTGCAGTGGCAAATATTCATTATGTTAATCCACGAGGGAGTATGGAACAGCTCTCACACCTTGAAGTGGAATTACTCACCAAGCAAGCGAAAAGCGAACTGTATCAACTGTATCGCAACTGCTCTCTTGCCGTGCTAAATTCTGGTGCGGTAACCGATGACAGCCGTAAATTATTAAATCAATATCCTGATTTTGATATTGAATTGGTGGCGACAGAGCGTGGTATCACCCTGAAGCTACATAATCCGCCAGAAAGTGCCTTTGTAGATCAACATATTATCCGCAATATTCAATATCATCTTTTTGCTGTATTGCGTGATATTGTCTTCGTAAATGTGCTAAGCCAACGGATTAATCCTTGTGATATCCAAGATAGCGTACACATCACCAATCAAGTCTTTTCTATTCTGCGTAATGCCAAAGCCTTGATCGTGGGTGAATTACCTAATTTGGTCGTGTGCTGGGGTGGCCATTCCATCAATCAAATTGAATACCAATATTGCCGTGCAGTAGGGCTAGAATTAGGGCATCGCGAATTAAATATCATCACAGGCTGCGGACCGGGTGTAATGGAAGCCCCAATGAAAGGGGCAGCGATTGGCCACGCAAATCAACGCTATAAACATAGTCGTTTTATCGGCATTACAGAGCCTTCAATCATCGCGTCTGAGCCACCTAATCCTATCGTTAATGAATTAATTATTATGCCGGACATCGAAAAACGCCTTGAAGCTTTTGTGCGTATGGGACACGGCATTATTATTTTCCCCGGTGGGCCGGGAACATTTGAAGAATTACTTTACATTCTTGGTATCAAACTCAATCCAGAAAATCAAGCGCAATCTATCCCATTAATCTTAACGGGGCCAAAAGAAAGTGCGGATTATTTTGCTACGATTGATCGTTTTATTGGCGAAACCTTAGGAAAAGAAGCACAATCTTTGTATAAAATCATCATTGATGATCCGGTGGCTGTAGCACGTCATATAAAATCAGCTGTTGAAGATATTCGTCATTTACGCTATGAAAATAATGATTCTTATGGGTTCAATTGGTCATTAAAAATTGATCCTGAATTTCAACAACCATTTATCCCTACTCACGAAAATATGGCAAATTTAGATTTGCATATGAACCAAAGCAAAGTTAGCCTTACCGCTAATCTTCGCCGTGTATTCTCTGGCATCGTAGCGGGTAACATTAAGCCTGATACGCAAGATCGCATTGCGGAATTAGGTAAATTTCAGCTCAAAGGCGATAAAGATTTAATGGAGAAAGTGGACACTGTGCTACAAGATTTCATTACCCAGCATCGAATGAAACTCCCAGACGGCGAGGCTTATGAACCTTGTTATGAAATTATTCGATAACTAGAAGTGCGGTATTAAAATACCGCATTTTTCTTTTTAACTCCGCAATCCTACCCCGCGACTGATCAGAGAATAGGCAATGGCATAAAGTGCGGTGATAAAAATGCCTAAAACGCTGAAGGTGTAAACAAGGCTGACATCTTGAATGCCAAGAAAACCGTAGCGGAAACCACTTATCATATAGACAATGGGATTAAATTTAGACACCACTTGCCAGAAAGGTGGAAGTAAGGAGATAGAATAAAATACACCACCTAAATAAGTTAAAGGGGTTAATACAAAGGTGGGAATAATGCTAATGTCGTCAAATGATCGAGCGAAAACGGCATTAATCAAGCCTCCTAATGCAAAGCTTGCTGTGGTAAGCAATAAGGTCGCAAGAATGACCGTCCAAGAATAAATCTGTAATGGGACGAAAAATAGCGAAACTAAGGTAACCAGAATACCAACACTCAATCCACGCGCCATTCCTCCTGCCATATAGCCTAAAATAATAATATGTGGTGAAGTGGGGGAAATCAGCAGTTCTTCCACATTGCGAGCAAATTTTGTGCTATAAAAAGACGAGGCAACATTGGCGAAAGAATGGGTTAAGGCGGACATCATAATCAGCCCCGGTACGATAAATTGCATATAGCTAAAGCCGTGCATTTCACCAATACGATTGCCAATAAGCTGGCCGAAAATCACAAAATATAACGTCATTGTAATCACTGGTGGCACAAGCGTTTGCACCCAAATTCGGGTAAAACGGCGCACTTCTTTAATAAAAATGGTTTGGAAGGCAACCCAAGCTAAACTCATTATTCCACTCCTTTATTCAGTGCTATTGAAACAAAAAGCTCTTCCAAGCGGTTAGCTTTATTACGCATACTCAATACTTGTACGCCTTGCTTATCAAGCTGTGAAAATAACTGATTTAAGCCCTGCTCTCTTTTTACCTCGATTTCAAGCGTATTATTATCCAGCCAAGTTACGTTGTAACCTATTATTTCTGGTTTATTTACTTGCGTGGCTAAATCAAACACAAAGGTTTCTGTTTCTAGTTTTGCTAATAACGCTTTCATTGGCATATTCACCACCAAACGTCCTTGCTGAATAATGCCAATATGACGACAAAGCATTTCGGCTTCTTCTAAATAATGGGTGGTAAGGATGATTGTTGTGCCTTGCTGATTTAACTCACGTAAGAACGCCCACATTGTACGGCGAAGCTCAATATCTACCCCTGCGGTAGGTTCGTCAAGAATAAGCAATTTAGGGTGATGCATTAAGGCACGGGCAATCATTAAACGACGTTTCATTCCTCCTGAAAGTTGGCGTGATTGCTGCTCGCGTTTATCCCATAAATCTAACTTTTTCAGCCATACTTCCGCGCGAGCCAACGCGTCTTTACGTGGAATACCATAATAACCTGCTTGATTAATTAAAATATCAATCACTCGTTCAAATTGGTTAAAATTAAATTCTTGTGGGACTAAACCGATATTCTGTTTTAGCTGGCTTGGATTATGATCTAAATCTGCACCAAACACCTTCACTTCACCAGCAGTTTTATTAACCAAAGAACAAATAATCCCAATAGTGGTGGATTTTCCCGCCCCATTATGACCAAGTAAGGCGTAAAAATCCCCCGCTTCAACACTGAGATCAATGCCATACAATGCTTTCACGCCGTTTTTATATTCTTTCGTTAATCCTTTGATTTCTAATGCTAACATTCAACGTTCCGTATAAAATTTATTGAAATTTTGCCCCGCACTTTTGAAATAAAAGGTAAACAAAGTGCGGTATACATTTTGCGGATTTCTATCCGTATTTTTAAATTCTACTGACATCAAATAAATCGAGGTTGATATTATCTGGTGTACCATAAAATTTGGCGAGTGCTTTACGCAAAATTTCTGCGCGTTTCGGTAAGCCTTTTTTGGCGTAGGTTTTTACTTGTTCATACACTGCTTGTTTAAATGGTTGTGTATCGCCGGGATCACCGCTTAAATTATCACTGCTGGCAATATAACGAAAACCTGCGGCAGTGGCTAAAATCCATTCTAACGCTTGTGGTTTCACCTCCACTTGCTCGAACTCACGCTGACGTTGTTCAGAACGCCCATCGGGTTCATACCAATAACCAAAATCTTCTAATTTACGTCGTTCTTTGCCAGCAATTAACCAGTGAGAAATTTCGTGCAAAGCGCTACTATAAAAGCCTCGAGCAAAATAAATGGCATTGTAAGGACAATGTTCATTGGCGGGCAGATAAAGTGGCTCATCGCCCCCTTTGACCAATTTGGTATTATATTCTTGCTCAAAGCATTGATTAAAAATGGCAATAATGTCTTCTAAACGATGCTCCATCACAACTCCAAAAAATAATAAGGCACAAAGTCTGTGCCTGAAAATTTGAAAACGCCCTATTTTAACATTTATGGCGGTTTAGTCACATTCATTATTTTAAAGGGCGGACACATCGGTCTGCCCGAAAAAGCGTTTATTTTAAGCCATCACTTCTTTATTGCAACGCTTCAACACGTCTTGCTAATGGTAACAATTTAAAGGGCGAACACATCGGTTCGCCCCTACAACAGTATAAATGAATGGTAACTGATTATAATTAAATGAATTTTCGTAGGGGCAGACCTATGTGTCTGCCCGAAAAAGCGTTTATTTTAAACTATCACTTTTTTGAAGTGCCTCAATACGCTTTTCCAACGGTGGATGGCTTAAAAATAATGAAGCTAATCCACCTCTTTTACCATTAATGGCAAAAGCAGCAAATTGCCCTTCCATTTGTTGTGGCTCGTGAAGTTGCTGTAAGCGGCGTAATGCAGCAATCATTTTTTGTTTTCCGACTAAATGAGCCGAGCCTGCATCTGCGCGATATTCACGGTAACGAGAAAACCACATTGCGATCATACTTGCCAAGAAGCCGAATACCACTTCTAGCACCATTGAAACTAAGAAATAAATACCACTGCTGCTTTCACCGTTGTCGTTACGATTGCTCGCCACCACATTGGCAATAAGGCGAGAAATAAAAATCACAAACGTATTTAACACTCCTTGCAACAAGGTCATTGTGACCATATCGCCATTTTGAATATGGCTGATTTCGTGGGCTAGCACTGCTTCTGCTTCATCTTTGCTCATTGCATTGAGCAATCCCGTACTTACGGCAACCAACGAATTGTTTTTGCTTGCCCCAGTGGCAAAGGCATTGACATCAGCAGAATGATAAATCGCTACCGTTGGCATCGGGATATTCGCATCACGTGCTTGAATAGAAACGGTATTCAATAACCAGCGTTCTTGCTCCGTGCGTGGTTGTTCAATCACCTGCCCATTCACTGATCTTAATGCCATTGTTTTAGATAAAAATAAGGAAATCAATGAGCCACTGAAACCGAATAGCGCTGCCATAATTAATAATCCGCTAGCATCTTGCGCACGGATACCCGTTAGGCTCAAAATAATATTGAAAACAATTAGCACGGCCATATTGGTGGCTAAAAAAAGTAAAATTCGCATCATAGAAAGTTCCTCATTGTAAGTATGTGATTGATTATCCAATAAATGATTAAAGGAATAACCAATATAATTATAAATTTTGTAATTTCAAGATTTAACGGTTCAGTTTTCCCACAAACTCATCTGTTTTTCTTCTTGTTGTTCAGGTAAATGAACGTGCAGACCAATTAATCGAATGGATTTATCCTGACGGCGTTGCCAAATTTGTGCCAATAATCTACGGAAATTTTCTTGATTAAAATCCACCGCACTTTTCTCTAAGGTAGTGATTTGAAAATCATCAAATTTTAACTTTACACCAATTTTACGCAATTTTTGCACAGGTAAATGAGGACAAGCACGTTGCACACGGCTAACTAATTGCTCATACAATTGACTTAGCACCGCTTCCCCTTGTTCTAGCTCCGTTATATTTTTCAACAATGTGGTTTCTACCCCGACGGATTTCCGCAATCGCTCGGGCTGGACTTCCCTTTCATCAATAGCGTGGCTAAAATGCCAAATACGCTGTCCGCTCTTGCCTAATTGATTGAGTAATAAATGCGGCTCAAATTGCTGTACATCAGCACAGGTTTTTAAGCCCATTTCCAATAAGCGTTGTGTGGTTACCTTTCCTACTCCCGGAATGGCACTGAGCGGAAGGTTGCGTACAAATTCCTCTACATCATTCGGTTCGATGACAAATTGTCCATTCGGTTTATTTTTATCAGATGCAATTTTGGCTAAAAATTTTAATGGGGCGATACCTGCTGAAGCCGTTAATCCTGTTTCGGCAAAAATGGCTTGACGAATTTCTTGCGCAATCCACGTTGCCGATCCAGAGCATTGTTCACAATCTGTTACATCTAAATAGGCTTCATCTAAAGATAAGGGCTCAACCAAATGCGTATAACGATGAAATATTTGCTGAATTTGTTGTGATACCTGTTTATATAACGGCATATTTACGGGTAATAAAATTAAATTTGGGCAACGTTTCAAGGCTTGTGCCGTTGGCATTGCACTGTGTAATCCAAATTTTCTTGCTTCATAATTACAGGTGCTAAGTACACCACGTAGCTCTGCCGATCCGCCTACCGCTATAGGCAGGTTTTTAAGATGCGGTTTATCCCGTAATTCAATGGAAGCATAAAAGCAATCCATATCTATATGAATGATTTTTCTTGTTTTTGACATAGTGCGATAAACTTCAGGACGACAGTAATGGATTAAAGTGCGGCAGAAAATAGGCAATATTTTACCTGTTTTTAAGACAAATCTAAAATAATAAAAGTGCGGTAAAAAATTAGGGCGAATTTCTCGCCCTAGTAAAAAGATTTAGCCAACCCAAACGAATTTAGCAATAAAGAGTAATGACACCACGAATACAGGTGCATTCACTTCTTTCCAACGCCCCGTACAGACTTTCATCACGCAGTAGCTGATAAAGCCAAAGGCAATGCCTTCTGTAATGGAATAAGTAAATGGCATCATTGCTGCGGTGATAAAGGCTGGTGTGGCTTCTGTTAAATCTTCCCATTGAACACGAATTAAGCTTGAAGCCATTAAAATTCCTACATAGACTAACGCGCCTGCTGTCGCATAAGCTGGCACAACACTGGCTAATGGCGAGAAGAAAATGGTTAATAAAAACAGCATACCGACCACAACGGCAGTCATTCCTGTACGTCCCCCTACGGAAACGCCCGCACCACTTTCAATATAGGTACTAATGGCAGACGTACCGATGTACGAGCCAGCAACCGCACTCACGCTATCCACATAAAGCGCTTGTTTCATTTTTGGAAAGCGCCCTTTTTCATCGCTGATGCCCGCTTTGTCCGTTACGCCCAGTAACGTGCCTGAAGAATCGAATAAATTCACCAATAAGAAAGAGAAAATGATGCCAAGTAAAGCCGTATCTAATGCCCCCATAATATCTACTTTGCCCACGACTGGCGCAAGACTCGGTGGCATTGAAATAACCCCGTGAAAGACGACACTTTCATCAAAAATTAACGCCAACGTGGTAACCACAGCGATTGAAATGAGTACACCTGAATAAATATTACGCGCGGCTAATACCACAATGATAAAGAAGCCTAAAATGCCCATTAATACTTGTGGATTATGTAACTCGCCCAATGCCACTAAGGTTGCTGGATTTGCGACAACTAACCCCATATTTTTAAAGCCAATGAGCGAAATAAAAAAGCCGATCCCAGCACCAATTCCAACGCGTAAACTCAAAGGAATAGATGCCATTAACCAATAGCGAATTTGGAATAAGGTTAAGATAAACAACCCAACGGAACCCCAAAAGATCGCCCCCATTCCCACTTCCCAAGAATACCCTAATTTCCCTACTACGACATAAGCAAAAAAGGCGTTCAATCCCATTGCGGGGGCAAGTGCGATAGGCAGATTGCTAAATAATCCCATTGCAATCGTACCAAATGCAGCGATTAAACAGGTTGTAACGAAGACCACTTGCTTATCCATCCCCGCATCACCAAGCACAGAAGGATTAACAAACACAATATAAACCATCGTGAAAAAGGTGGTGATCCCTGCGATGATCTCTGTTTTTGCGGTGGTATTTTTTTGATTTAACTTAAAAAGTTTTTGTAGAAAAGACTGATTTTCCATTTTTTAATCCGATTTAGTTGATAAAAAAGATGAAAAACGCAACTTAAAAGAGAGGTGTTTTTCCTGCCAATTCTAGCAGAACGAAAACGATTACGCGATAGTTTTTTTAGGATATAGCTGTCATTTATTTAAAATGAGCATAAGCAAAGTGCGGTAGAAAAAACGTAAATTTTTCCACCGCACTTTATCTTTGAAAGAAAATTAATAACCCGCCTGATAAACTAATTCCGTCAATTTTACCGCCATTAAAGCAAGGTTAAAGCGTTGTTCGTCTGCCACCGACCAAAATTCAATGCCATTTTCCACCGCACTTTGCTGTTGGTTAAGGTTGCTAATGTGCAGTTTTACCTCACTTTCACCATTTTCATTTTCGCCGTTTATCACAGGGGTGATCAAGGTATCAGAATGATAGCTGAGTAATGCATTTTGCTGCCAACTTTGCACTACCCTTTCTGGTTCTACGTCATAATCAAAAAAGGCACTGACTTGTTGTGCTAACCCATAGAAGACGGGAACCTGTACTTGGTGAAAAATCACATTATCAAGTTGAGGGAAAATTTTCTGCACTTGAGCGCTCAAACTAGCACGCTGCACCGGAAAGACGTCAAAAGCGAGGCGTTGTGCTTGTTCCTCTAAAGGAATACCATTTAATAGTCTTGCGGTTTGTCCGGCAAGCTGTGCCACTTTTTCATCTCCCATATAGGAAGCAGGTAATAATGATGTAATAAGTACCTGTTTTAGTGGATATTGTTGCAATAAATCAGCAAGTGGCAAGAGGCTTTGAGTTACTTGTGGATTAGGTAAAGCAACAATATTACGCTGACGTAATTCCATAACTTGCTGATCATTTACGGTAGGAAGAACAAGCGGAACATCA
Organism: Avibacterium sp. 20-126; assembly: GCF_044358625.1. NCBI lineage: Bacteria > Pseudomonadati > Pseudomonadota > Gammaproteobacteria > Pasteurellales > Pasteurellaceae > Avibacterium > Avibacterium sp. 20-126. Next base: position 1,130,880 of record NZ_CP091457.1, read on the forward strand.
GGTAAACTGGCGCAGATCCCAAACAAATCCATCACCACACAGCCTGCATCTGCTGCTTTTGCTAAATGGCTTGCCGCTGACACTTCGCCTGCGAACAAGACATAATTGAAAGTTGTCCAATCCACCTCATCTGGCACTATTTGCACCACCGCTTTATTGTTAAAACGAATCCCCTGTTCTTCATTAAATGGAAAAATTTCCACGACGGATAGGTGGTCAATTTCAAGCTGGCTTTGTTCTAAACATTCAGCCAGTTTTTCGGCTAATTCAAATTCTGCGGCAATGGCGATCTTTAACATTTTTTCTCCCTTAATTTTAATAATCGGCGTAAAATAAGCCCTGCATTTTACCGAATTCTGATAGGAAAAGAAAATGACACCCGCTATTGATTTATTAAAAAAGCATAAAATCCCTTTTTTATTGCATAGTTATGATCACGATCCAAACAACCTCCATTTTGGTGATGAAGCTGCAGAAAAATTAGGCATTCCACCCGAACAATCTTTCAAAACTTTACTTGTGGCTGAAAATGGCGATCAGAAAAAACTCGCTTGTTTTGTGCTTCCTACGGCGAATAAGCTGAATTTAAAGAAAGCAGCAAAAACTATCGGCGTGAAAAAAGTGGAAATGGCAGATAAAGAGGCTGCCCAAAAAAGCTCGGGGTATTTAGTCGGAGGCATTAGTCCGCTAGGGCAAAAAAGAAAAGTGAAAACAGTGATTGCACAATCTGCGCTAAATTTTGAGCATATCTACGTATCAGGTGGAAAGCGAGGGTTAAGTGTGGAACTGTCTCCCCTGCATTTAGCCAAGATTTTGCAAGCAAATTTTGCTGATATTGTTGATGACATAGAATAAAAAAGGCTCAAATGGGAAAAGGGGTAACATTTGAGCCAATAGGGAAAATTAAGTCATTTATCTAGAAGGCAGAAGTATCTTGGAATAAACCTACTTTTAGATCTGTTGCTGTATAAATCACTCTGCCATCGACTTCAACTTCACCATCAGCTAATCCCATCACTAGCTTACGGTTTACCACACGCTTCATATTAATGCGGTAAATCACTTTTTTCGCCGTTGGTAAAATTTGTCCTGTAAATTTCACTTCACCAACACCTAAGGCCCTGCCTTTACCTTTGCCACCAATCCAGCCAAGATAGAAACCAACAAGCTGCCACATGGCATCTAACCCTAAACACCCCGGCATTACTGGATCACCAATAAAATGGCAAGCAAAGAAAGGCAACTCAGGGTGAATATCTAGCTCCGCTTCAATATATCCCTTACCAAAGGTTCCCCCTGTTTCATTCATTTCTACAATGCGATCCATCATTAACATTGTTGGGGCTGGGAGCTGTGGGCCTTGTTCGCCAAATAATTCACCACGCCCTGATGCCAATAAATCTTCATAGTTGTAGCTACTTTTTTTATTTGGTGTACAAGTGTTTGTCATTTTTATGTCCTCTAATATGTGATGATACTGGATGTATCAATTCGATAGCTATTCTATCAGGCTTTCGATGAAATAGATACAGCTAACACTTGTTCGCTAAACTTGTCCGATCAGTGGGTAAATAAGTGAATTTTAATAAAGAAAAAGGCGAACATTGCTGCTCGCCTAAAAAATTGGAAAAATCTTACCGCTCTTTTAACGAGACTTAATTTTTCCTCAGTTTTGTGAGCTGGTTTGGTAGAAAAGTGCGGTGTAAAAAATGTTAATTTTTTCTCCCCAATAACCAATGCCAAAAACCACTTTTTTGTTGCTCAGAATGGGCGTTTAAACGTTGATTAATAAGCTCGCTGAGTGGCTGATTTTGTTCATTATACGTGCTATCTTCCTCGGCTAATAAATGGCGTTTAAACAAAATCTCACAGGCTTGAAAAACATCATCAACCGCCCAAATTGAAAATTGCTGATTTTTCACCGCATTGATTACCTGTTCCGATAAACTCAGCTGATTTAACACCGCAGAAGGCACAATCACGCCTTGATTCCCCGTTAGCCCCCGTTTTTCACAAATGGCAAAAAAGCCTTCAATTTTTTGATTTACTCCACCGACAGAATGAACAAGTCCAAACTGGTCAATCGCCCCTGTAATTGCGATGGACTGAGGTAACGGTTGCAATGCTAAGGCACTGGCTAACACACAGAAACAGGCAAGCGATGCACTGTCGCCATCAATTTCACTATAAGATTGCTCAAAAACGATAGAGGCAGAAAACGGCAGTTGAGTCGGTAAATCCAAAATATTCGCTAAACAGACTTCAGCAATCATTGTACCTTTACTATGAATATTGCCTGCCAGCTCATTTTTACGTTCAACATCAATCACTTCTCCCTCACCAAGCTGAACAATACAGCTAATTCGTGAAGGTTCACCAAAGGATATTGGGCTACCGGGATACTCAATCACCGAAAGCCCATTAATTTGCCCGACTGCCTCACCTTGAGTGGCAACATAAATTTGTTCGCGCAGAATATCGGCATAGGTTTGCTGTTGTAAAAAGCCTTGTTGCTGTTGTTTTGCTTGAAAATATTGCTCAAATTGCACCGCACTTAATTCATCGGATTGTGCTAAGGTTCGGGTGTTGCTTAGTACTTCTTTTAGCTTTAACGGTGAAATATTAATGCAATGGCGATCTTCACTTTCTCGCACTAAAAGCTGATATAACCTATTTATTCCCTCAATGCTAAGCTGTATGCCAAGCTGTTTGGCATAAGACTGCACATAATTTTGCCATTGCTGCTGTGTTTGCTCATCATCAAGAGAAAAATAGCTTTCAATTTCGCCATAATCGGCAAGTTGGTAAAGATTTTCGTCTAATTCTTCTAATAAAGTGAGTTGCGTGCGATCGCCCAATAAAATCACTTTTAATGCCAGATCGTAACTTGGAATCTCACAAGGCAATGGTTTATAAGGGTGTAAAGACTGCCAATGAAAATGCTGTTCGCTCAAAAGCTGTTTTAATCGTCCCCATAAGCCTACTTGTGTTAATAAAGGTTCTGCGCTTAAAATCAGCACCCCACCATTGAGTTGATGGACCAAGCCACTTTGTAAATCAATCTGTTGTACGTTTTCTCGTACATTACCAAATAATCGCTGGTGATCATAATAGATCGCACTTGCCACTTGTTTTTTTGCTGCAAAATTATCTTCCAAGCTGGTCACATTTTGTAAGGTGATAGTAGGCAATCGTTGCTCAGAACCTTGTTCAATATGATAACGCACACCTTGCAACGGCAAATGTTGTGGTTGGAATTTACTGATGTACTTTTCCAGTAACGCCGCATATTCCCCTTGCTGATCGGCTTTTAACACGAGCAAAGTGCGGTCAGAATTTTGTAAGAATTGCGCAATGCTAGCTCGGGCGCGAGATTGTAAATCAAAAAAATCAATAGATTGTGAAAAATCTGCTCGTCCTGCTAATTCAGGACGCAAATTCTGCCAAGATAAAACTTGATTAAATAACGCAGGCAAAGTATGTGGCTCTCTTTGGGTAATGGTTGAAAAGGTGGATTATCGCATAATCTGCTAAGCTTGAATATCCCACAAGTAGCGGCTAAATTTAAATAAACGAGAAAAATCTCAATAAGAATTATTAGGCGGATTTTTGAATAACTTGAGTAAGAAGCTCTTTGATCGCAGTTATCTCGCTTGAATATGAAATGAGAAAAACAATAAATGCAATAATTGCTGTTGATGCTGCAATGACAAAACCCGCAGCTGCCTTATACCACTTACGCTCTTCAACAACTTTATCAAGTTTATTATTAATTTCAATTAATGTTTTTTCCATTATTTTGAAGTTTGCTTTGAGTTCTCCAATATCTTCTTTTATTTCACTTATTTTTCCCTCAATAGCGACAAGCTCCTCCTGTCTGCCTTTCAATTCAGTATAAGTTGAGGCATAAGTAGTAACAACAGTACCAATAACTGATGATAACTCATAATTCTTTTTCATTGCCTTATTCCTCCATTTTATGAAGTCTATCCTGCAACATCTTTATCATTTCATTCGTGCTTGCAAAAATATCTTTTTGATGTTCAGGTGCAATGCTATCAGAAGTAATCATTTGATTCTTTACATTTTCTAATAACTGAACAATATCCTGTATAACTTGCGTAGAATTTTGTTCAGTAGTAGATAATGGTAAAACGATTCCTCGTAAAACGAGATCTAACCCTAACACTCGGTTAAACAGAGAGATAGCGTTCCTCATTATAACGAGTAAATCGCTCAAACTCCGCTCTAGAAATGTAATCAGACATATGATTCCCCTTGATAATTCATCGCATTTTGCAATAAATAACATAGATTGTAAAGGATAATGAGCTGACCTATTTAACAAAACACATCCCATTAATAGAGGCAAATAAACAAAATGTACTAGCGAAAAAAATCAGAACAGCGTAAACTTATAGAGTTACCCCGTAACGGACTTGAGGAAATACGATGAAATACCAAAAGCTAGAAAATCAAGAAGCGCACTGGAAATGGCTCTATTTAACCAAAAAAGCCCGTGAAGGAGAGCAAATTACACGCTATGAAGAGCGTAGTTTACAGCAAGAAATGGTACGCCGTTTGATCGCTGTGCAAAATAATGCTGTACAAATAGAAGAATGGGTGAAAATGCATCTTTCACCTAATTTAGTCGTGAAATTAGATCAAGCGATTCGCGCGCGGCGTAAACGTTTTTTCAATGCGGAAAAGCAAACCACCAAGAAAAAATCAATTGATTTAGAATATTCTGTATGGTTAAGGCTATCAAGATATGCTAAGAAAATGAAAATGACGCTTTCTGAAACCATCACTTATATGATTGATGAACGGGAAAGTAAAGCGGCTTATGAACACCAAATGTCGGCAATGAAAGAAGGGTTAAAAGATTTATTGAAAAAATAGACCGCACTTTTAAGATAAGATAAGATAAGATAAAGCCTCCAAAAATGGAGGCTATTTTATTCGTTGAGTTAGTCGATAAGCCGGGTTCTGTCGTTGAACAATCATTCATCTAGGCGTTTATTCACACAAACGCTCAAGCAACCTACCCGAACTCTGAGCGGGCCACTCATTGAGTTCCTATTTGGTCTTGCTACGAGTGGAGTTTACCCTGCTGTGAAATGTTACCACTCACACGGTGCGCTCTTACCGCACCCTTTCACCCTTACCTGTGCTAAAAAGCCATCGGCGGTCTGCTCTCTGCTGCACTTGTCGTAGGCTTTCGCCTCCCAGACGTTATCTGGCACTCTGCCCTATGTAGCCCGGACTTTCCTCTCGTCTATTTGTCCCACTAGGTCGTTATAAACGGTTTAGGGCTTCAATAAACCAGCGATTGTTTGGCTAACTCGGAGCAAGAGTATAGCGGAATATCAAGGAAATGCAAGAAAAGCGCAATAAAATATCTTGCTAGAGTTCATAAAAAACTTACGCTAAAATAACCGCACTTTTGCTTAATATGAAAGAGGCAACAATGGATTATCTTAAAATCGCACAAGACACCCTCGCGGTGGAACAAAAGGCCTTGCTACAACTAAGCCAGCGTTTAGATGAGCAATTCAACCAAGTGGTAGAATTAATTCTAAATTGCGAAGGACGCTTAGTTGTCGGTGGAATTGGTAAATCAGGGCTGATCGGTAAAAAAATGGTGGCAACCTTTGCTTCCACAGGGACGCCCAGTTTTTTCCTTCACCCCACGGAAGCCTTTCACGGCGATTTAGGTATGCTCAAGCCCATTGATATTGTGATGCTAATTTCCTACAGTGGTGAAACCGATGATGTGAATAAACTTATTCCAAGTTTAAAAAATTTTGGCAATAAAATCATTGCATTAACCAGCAATAAACAATCCACCTTGGCAAAACACGCAGACTATGTGCTAGATATTACGGTGGAGCGTGAGGTTTGCCCGAATAATCTTGCACCGACCACTTCTGCCTTGGTTACACTCGCCTTGAGTGATGCCCTTGCCGTTGCATTAATTACCGCAAGAAACTTCCAACCTGAAGATTTTGCCAAATATCACCCAGGAGGAAGTTTAGGTAAACGCTTGTTATCCCGAGTGAAAGATCAAATGCAAACGAAATTACCTATTGCACAGCTTTCCACCTCATTTACCGATTGTTTAAGCATTATGAATGAAGGACGTATGGGTGTCGCAATTGTAATGCAAGACAATGAATTAAAAGGTATTATTACCGATGGTGATATTCGCCGAACGCTCACACGCAATGGTGCGGAAGCCTTAAGTAAAACCGCACAAGAACTGATGACCTCACAACCTAAAACCATCAATGCCAATTGCTATTTAGCGGAAGCAGAAAATGTGATGAAAGAACACAAAATTCATTCATTAATTGTGTTAGATGACGCTAAAAACGTGGTAGGTTTAATTGAATTTTCGAGCTAATACTATGATTTCAAACGAACAATTACAAAATATCAAACTTGTGATCACCGATGTGGACGGCGTACTCACAGACGGTTTACTCCACTATGATGCCAACGGTGAAGCCTTTAAAAGTTTCCACGTTCGCGATGGTTTAGGCATTCGTATGTTAATGGAAAATGGCGTACAGGTTGCCGTACTTTCTGGGCGAGACTCCCCTATTTTACGCAAACGCATTGCTGATCTTGGTATTAACCTGTTCTTTTTAGGCAAATTAGAAAAAGAAAGCGCCTGTTTTGAATTAATCAAACAAGCTGGCGTAACCCCAGAAGAAACGGCATTTATTGGCGATGATAGCGTGGATCTCCCAGCTTTTGCAGTATGTGGATTATCCTTTGCGGTAGGTGATGCGATGGATTATGTACAAGATTGTGCCGACTACGTGCTACAACGTCACGGTGGTCAGGGCGCATTTCGTGAAATGTCAGATATGATTATGCGTGCGCAAGGAAAAAGTGATGCTTTTGCTACCGCACAAGGCTTTCTCAAAACCGTAGAAAATATGGCACAGTAAAACAATCAAAAAGAAAAGTGCGATTAAAACGAGTCTATCCAAAAACTTAGATTGATTTAATTCAAGGACTGAGTTCTATACTACGCAGAACTGGGGACTTCTAATTTTGCTTGAATAAGCCCTCTTTTTAGATTTCAATTTCTTTACATTAATTACCTATTTCTTATTGGAAAAATCAGAGTAAAATCACGCTTAAGCAATCCCCTTACTTCATCGTAATAAGAGCAATAACTTCATCGTAATAAGAGCAATATTCACCTTGCTTTATTTTCTGTTTCAATCCTAATTTACGTGATTGTTTGTGCCTTCTTAAAAGATATTGTTATCCATTTTGAGTGTAAGGAAAATACAACGATAACCATAATTTTCTTAATAAATCTCAAAAACCTTCTCTAATCATTGCATTTTTATATTATTTCAATAAAAGAAAGTTCTCCGTGCTAATTTCAATAACATCAACAACCGAAATTAGTTCAACTTCTAAGCAGCTTATTATTTTTCACTACACTTTTTCTTTTCGTAATTATTTAGAAGAATTAGAGTTCATTAATAATACGATATACCCAGTTTTCTAGTGGATCTTTATATTTCAGCATTTCTGCCCGCATTTCTTCTAACATTTCCTTTTTCACTTGCTGATATTTGGGATCAGAAAATAAATTATGTAACTCTTCAGGGTCATTACGAACATCGTACAATTCTCCTACATCACTTGCATTAAAGACCAGTTTGTAATCTTTCCTACGCCACATTCTTTGTTCAAAATAAACAAAATGCCCCGCTAGTTGAGCGAGTAGCCCTTTGCGATCATTGGATTTGCTTTTTCGTAAAATGGGCAATAGGCTTTCTCCTTGAAAAGTTTCTGGAATGGTTTGTCCTGCAACATCAAAAACGGTGGAAGTCAAATCGTGCAAATAAACTAAATTATCATCTACTTCGTTGATACGTTGGGATTGTGGATCTTTAATAATCAGAGGAATATTATAGGTAGTATCAAACATAAACTCCCCTTTTTCGATCATTCTATGTGCGCCCATTGCATCGCCGTGATCTGCGGTGGCGACAATAAAACAATCCTGATAAAGATTGTGTTTTTCAAGGAAGTCAAATAAGTCACCAATGGCATCATCAATTAATGTGATATATCCCCAAAATTTGGTTATTACCTCTTTCCAGCGTTCTTCACTGGCTTCCCACATTCCCCACATTTTAGAAATCGTACGATAATGTCCCGGTTTTCCTTCTAAAGGCTTAAAGAAGCTCTGATCTAACACGACGTCTTTTGGATCATACATTGAATAATAAGGCTCCGGTACAATGCAAGGAGTATGTGGTCCCCAAAAATTAATCCAAGTAAAAAAAGGTTTGTGTTGTATTAGCGATTCTTGGATAAAACTTTTCGCTTCATCAATAATAAAATAAGGTAATGTCTGTTCTTTTGTGCCAGAAAGCAAACCACACAGCTCTTGAACGCGTAGATGAGGATTGTCACCAAAATAAGCTAAACTTACTTCAGGTGTTGGGAAACCTTTTTCTGCAAGCCATTCAGGATAACGATTTGGTTGAGTTGGCGCCTGATCGAAGACTAAATTTTTATAAACGCGACTTCCCGGGTAGCCATACCCGTCAAAATTATGCCCTTTAATACCGTAATCTTTTGGTACAGATCGCGTGCCGACGTGCCATTTTCCTGCTACATAGCAATTGTATCCTGCTAATTTACCGATATGAGGCTGTTCAGGAGGCACTTCCCCTATTCCGCCTTTTTCTCCATTACGAATAATGCCGTGTGTGGACGGCATTTGCCCTGTAAATAATGACGTACGTGCAGGTCCACATACTGAAGCTGGCGTGAAAGCGTTGTTAAAACGCACGCCTTCTCGCGCTAGACGATCTAAATTCGGCGTTTTGACAATCTGATGCCCATACGCACCGAGCATATCTTTTCTAACTTGATCTAAAAGAATATAAATTACATTTTTCATTGATTACACCTTTTTCTTATTTCGACCAATTACCACAAATAAAATCACTTGAAGAATAACGTAAGCCGCAAGCACCCAAAGTGGTTTCCCATTTTCTGAAGCAAGCCCAATAGGTGAAAGCAGTGCATAAAGTGAAACCAAACCTAAAGCAAGGGAGGCTACCGTAATATTAATATATTCCCAATTACTTAAATCGACATTGCTTTGGTTAGAGAGATTATCAGCATAAGGCGTTTTTCTGCGTAAGAATAACCCTAAGACTAGCATTAATATGACATCAAAAACAAATAGTGCTGCCATAACATATACAAAATTTACTTTTACATTAAACACCCAAACAATGAGGAAATACAAAATAATATGCACCAATAAAGCAATACGTGCGGCTAATCCTGATACGGTTTTATTAAATAGCCCGACAGCAAATAAAGCAACAATAGGAATATTGACAAAACCGGCAAAACGTTTAGTAAGCAAGAAAATACCCTCTGTACCAAACATTAATAAAGGACCAATAATGATCGTGATAATTGCCATTATTGCTGAAACCTTTTTCGCATAAACAATTAATTCGGTTTCACTGAAGGTTCTTTGCGTTAGTGAAGGTAATAAATCCTTACAATAAATGGTTGCTGCTGAATTTAAGAAGGAATTGAATGTACTTAAAATTGCACCAAATAATGCCGCAATAAAGAACCCTTGTAATACGGTTGGTAATACTCGATTGACTAATTCTGGATAGGACAAATCGATTGGATTTATTCCTTCCCCCAAAATATGAAAACTCAATAAACCCGGTAAATTTAAAATGGTAGGGAGTAAAAGCAAGAAGAGAGCTGCAATCAAAATCCCTTTCTGACCTGATTTTAAATCTTTTGCCCCTAATGCACGTTGCACAATCGCTTGGTTAGTCGTCCAATAAAAAAAGTTTACAATTAAAATGCCTGTAAACATAGCTGGCCAAGGTACCGCATCCGTTGCACTACCGATTGCATTAAATTTTTCAATATGGGTTGTTCCAACAATACGTAGCCCTTCAATGAAACTCCCATTTCCCAAATAAATTAGCGCAAAAATAGGGACTAATATAGCACCAATAACTAAGATAATCGCATTCGCCGTATCTGATACAGCCACCGCTTTTAAACCACCAAAGATGGCATAAATTGCGCCAATAAAACCAATTGCCATCACGGTATAAACAATAGATTCAGCGTAACTCATTCCAAATACGCTTTCTAAGTTAAAAATTTTATTAAACGCAATTGCTCCAGTATAAAGTGCGGTCGGAATTACGATAAATAAATAAAAAATTAAAAATAATCCAGACATAATCAAGCGAGTTTGGCGATCAAAACGACTTTCAAAAAACTCTGGAATGGTGGTATAGCCATTACGAATATATTTTGGTAATAAATACAGTGCTAAGAAACAAAGTGGAATAACCGATTGAACCGTCCAAGCTATAATGGAAAAATTACCTTTATAGGAATTCGCATTGACGCCGATAATTTGCTCTGTAGATAATGATGTTAATACCATAGAGCAACCAATAACTAAACCACTTAATCCCCGTCCAGCAAGGAAATATCCTTTTGCTGTTGATAAATCATCATTTTTGGTTTTTTGCCAAGCTACCCACGCAACTGCCCCTGTTACAAATAGAAAACTAAAAATCGTCAGCCACATAATAACTTCTCCTCCGTCAATTAACCGTAGATTTAGTTTACTTGGTGGGTAAGAAAGTCAATTATGATGATAGTCATAATTTCACTGTGATGAAGATCACAACTCAGCAAAATAGTTTAATAATAAAAAAGCCTTTCTAATGAAAGGCTTTAAAGAGATAAGAAATTTATTTTTTCTTTTTCGCTTTTGGATTTGGTAAATCTGTAATTGAACCTTCAAATACTTCGGCGGCTAAGCCCACAGATTCATGTAAAGTTGGGTGTGCGTGGATAGTTAATGCAAGATCTTCTGCATCACAGCCCATTTCAATAGCTAAACCAATTTCACCTAGCAACTCACCACCGTTTGTACCGACAATAGCACCACCGATAATGCGGTGAGTATCTTTATCAAAGATCAATTTAGTTAAACCATCTGCACAATCAGAAGCGATCGCACGACCTGATGCTGCCCAAGGGAATTTTGCAACTTCGTAGTTAATACCTTCAGCTTTACATTCTTTTTCTGTTTTACCTACCCAAGCTACTTCTGGCTCAGTATAGGCAATAGAAGGAATGACTTTCGGATCAAAATAGTGTTTTTGTCCTGCAATCACTTCTGCAGCGACATGACCTTCATGTACCCCTTTGTGAGCAAGCATTGGTTGCCCAACAATATCGCCAATCGCAAAGATATGTGGCACATTGGTACGCATTTGCTTATCCGTATGGATAAAGCCACGATCGTCCACTTCTACACCAGCAACATTGGCATCGATCAATTTACCATTTGGTGTACGACCGATTGCAACTAACACGGCGTCATAACGGCGAGTTTCATTCGCTGCTTTGCCTTCCATTGAAACATAAATACCATCTTCTTTTGCTTCAACCGCAGTCACTTTGGTTTCAAGTAATAAGTTGAATTTCTTCTCAATACGTTTTGTGTAGATTTGAACAATATCTTTATCGGCAGCCGGGATCACTTGATCAAACATTTCTACTACGTCAATATTAGAACCAAGTGCGTGATATACTGTACCCATTTCAAGACCGATAATACCACCGCCCATAATCAATAGATTTTGTGGTACTTCTTTTAATTTTAGTGCATCTGTTGAATCCCAAATACGTGGATCTTCGTGTGGGATAAATGGTAATTGGATTGGGCGTGAACCCGCTGCGATAATCGCATTATCAAAATGAATGGTTGTTTCACCTTCTTCACCCGCAACAATAATCGTATTAGGGCCTGAGAATTTACCATAACCATTTACGACTTGTACTTTACGCATTTTAGCCATTCCAGCTAAGCCGCCTGTAAGTTGATTGATAACTTTTTCTTTCCAACCACGGATTTTGTCAATATCGGTTTGTGGCTCACCAAATACGATACCGTGTTCCGCTAAAGATTTTGCTTCTTCAATCACTTTCGCAACGTGTAATAAGGCTTTAGATGGGATACAACCAACGTTTAAACACACTCCACCAAGGGTTGAATAACGTTCAACAATAACGGTATCTAAGCCTAAATCCGCACAGCGGAATGCTGCTGAATAACCAGCTGGGCCTGCACCAAGTACAACAACTTGTGTTTTAATCTCTTTATTCATTTTTTACCTCGTTAAATTCTTGCGATTTTTACACCGCACTTTAACTAAACAGCGTTTCCCATTATTAATGAGAAACGCTCAGGAAATTACATTACTAAACGGCGAAGATCGCTTAATACACCATTAATGAAGGTGATAAATCTTGCGCCATCTGCCCCATCAATCACACGGTGATCGTAAGAAAGTGATAATGGTAACATTAAGCGTGGTGTGAATTCTTTACCGTTCCACACCGGTGTCATTTCAGATTTAGACACACCTAAAATCGCCACTTCTGGGGCATTTACGATTGGCGTAAATTGTGTACCACCAATACCACCTAAGCTTGAAATGGTGAAACAACCACCTTGCATATCCGAAGCCGTTAATTTACCTGCACGTGCTTTTTTCGAGATTTCCGCTAATTCACGTGAAAGTTCGATAATGCCTTTTTTGTTCACATCTTTAAATACTGGTACAACCAAACCATTTGGTGTATCGACTGCGACGCCAATATTAACGTATTTTTTCAAGATCAAGCTTTGTGCATCTTCGGATAACGAGCTATTGAAGCGTGGATAAGCTTCTAAGGCTTTCGCTACCGCTTTCATAATAAATACAAGTGGGGTAATTTTTACATCAAGTTTTTGTTTTTCCGCAAGCACATTTTGCTCTTTACGGAATTGCTCTAAATCGGTGATATCCGCTTTATCCCATTGTGTAACGTGCGGAATCATTACCCAGTTACGGTGTAAGTTTGCACCAGAGATTTTTTGGATACGACCTAATTCCACTTGTTCTACTTCACCAAATTTGCTGAAGTCCACTTTCGGCCAAGGGAGTAAGCCTAAACCCGCACCATTTGCTGCACCTGTTGATGTTGCAGAGACAGAACCGCTTTCTACGGCTTTCACTGCCGCTTTCACATAAGCTTGAACGTCTTCTTTTAGGATACGACCTTTACGACCTGTTCCTTTCACTTTATCTAGGTTTACGCCAAATTCGCGCGCTAAACGGCGAACAACTGGTGTTGCGTGAGCAAAACTTGCACTCGCTGTAACTTCTGCTTGGTTAGCCGATTGCGCAGATTGCGCTGCTGGTGCTGGGCTAGCTGCTTGAGTTTGTACGGGGGCTTGTGCAGCTGGTTGTGCCACTGGCGCAGCAGCTGGTGCTGAACCTGCAACTTCAAAACGCATAATCAATGAACCCGTTGAAACTTTATCACCTGATTTCACTAAAATTTCTTTCACTACACCAGCAAATGGGGCAGGCACTTCCATTGAGGCTTTATCGCCTTCAACCGTGATTAATGATTGCTCTTCAGAAATACTATCACCCACGGCAACCATAATTTCAGTCACGTTGACTTCATCACCACCAATATCTGGAACGTGAACGTCTTGCACGCCACCAGAGACTGCTGCAGGAGCAGTTGTCTCCTCAACCGCTGGTTGAGTTGCTGGCGCTGCGGCAGTCGTTTCAAATTTCATCACTAATGACCCCGTTGAAACTTTATCGCCTACTTTAATAAGAATCTCTTTTACCACACCAGCTACAGGCGCAGGCACTTCCATAGAGGCTTTATCACCTTCTACGTTTAAAATAGATTGTTCTTCTGAAACAGAATCGCCTACGCTCACTAAAATTTCAGTCACGTTTACTTCATCGCCACCAATATCTGGAACGTGAATTTCAATCACAGAACCACCCGCACTTTGTGGAGCAGCTGGCGCAGCTTTTTCTTCCACGGCAGGTGTTGGTGCAGCAGCTGCACCTTCTAAAATAAACATCGGTGTACCTGTTGAAACTTTATCACCAACTTTTACTAATACTTCTTTAATGACACCCGCTTCAGGTGAAGGCACTTCCATAGAGGCTTTATCACCTTCAACATTAATTACTGATTGATCAACTTCAACCGTATCACCGGCTTTTACCATTACTTCGGTAACGGTTACTTCATCGCCACCAATATCTGGAATTTGAATTTCTTTAGCCATTTTCTTTTTTCCTCAAAACTCCCCTCACCAAAGCAAGGGGAGCGATGTTAATTATGCGTAAAGTGGATTAATTTTATCTGCATCAATGCCATATTTTGCAATAGCATCTGCCACAACTTTCTTATCAACTGTACCTTGTTTTGCAAGCTCAGTTAATGCGGCGATCACAACATAATGTGCATTCACTTCAAAATGTTCACGTAAGTTTTCACGGCTGTCTGAACGACCAAAACCGTCTGTACCTAATACACGATAACTTTGTGCTGGCACATAAGCACGTACTTGTTCTGCATAAAGCTTGATGTAATCTGTCGCTGCCACAGCCGGCGCATCATTCATTACTTGTGCAATGTATGGTGTTTTGGCTTCTGCTTCAGGATGTAATAAGTTCCAACGCTCTACATTTGCGCCATCTCGTGCAACTTCGGTAAATGAAGTTACGCTATACACATCAGAAGTAACACCAAAGTCATCTGCAAGCAATTTCGCTGCTTCACGAACGTGGCGTAAAATCGCACCTGAACCTAATAATTGAACTTTGCCTTTACCTTGTCCTGTTACCGTTTCAAATTTATAAATACCTTTACGAATACCCTCTTCTGCACCTTTTGGCATTGCAGGTTGCTCATAGGTTTCATTTAAGGTTGTGATGTAGTAGTACACATCTTCTTGCTCTGGACCATACATCCGGCGAACGCCGTCTTGAATAATCACAGGCACTTCAAACGCAAAAGCAGGATCATAAGAAATACAGTTTGGAATAACTGAAGATTGAATATGGCTATGACCATCTTCGTGCTGTAAGCCTTCACCGTTTAGCGTTGTACGACCTGATGTACCACCAATCATAAAGCCACGCGCACGTTGGTCGCCAGCTAACCACATTAAATCACCAACACGTTGGAAACCAAACATTGAGTAATACACAAAGAATGGAATCATTGGCACGTTGTTTGTGCTATAAGAAGTTGCTGCCGCAATCCAAGATGCAGTTGCACCTTGTTCATTAATCCCTTCTTGTAACACTTGACCATCAATGGCTTCACGATAGTAAGAAACTTGTTCGCGATCTTGTGGCGTATAGTTTTGTCCGTGTGGGTTATAAATACCAATTTGACGGAATAACCCTTCCATACCGAAAGTACGTGCTTCGTCTGCAATAATTGGCACAATGTGTTTACCCACAGATTTATTTTTCAACAATACGTTTAATGAACGAACAAACGCCATTGTGGTTGAAATTGGACGAGATTGGGCTTCAAATAATTGGGCAAACTCCTCTAACGCTGGCACTTCAAGCTCATAGGTAAAGCGTGGCGCACGCGTTGGTAAATAACCATTTAATGCTTGACGGCGCTCGTGAAGATATTTGTATTCTTCTGAATCTTCTTCAAACTTGATATATGGTAATTTTTCAATCTCTTCATCGGATACCGCAATATTGAAACGATCGCGAACGTGTTTAACGCCCGACATATCCATTTTCTTAACTTGGTGAGCAATATTTTTACCTTCCGCTGCATCACCCATACCATAACCTTTAATGGTTTTCACTAATAGCACAACAGGTTTATCTTTAACTTGTTTTGCTTTATTGAATGCGGCAAAGACTTTTAATGGATCGTGACCACCACGGTTCAATGCCCAGATTTCATCATCGGTCATTTCAGCCACTAATGCTTCAGTTTCAGGGTAACGTCCAAAGAAGTGTTTACGAACATAAGCACCATCTTTTGCTTTGAAGGTTTGATAATCGCCATCAACCACTTCCATCATTAATTGCAATAATTTACCTGAAGTATCACGTTGTAATAAACGATCCCAACGGCGACCCCAAACAACTTTAATTACTTCCCAGCCACAACCGTTAAATTGCGCTTCTAATTCTTGAATGATTTTGCCATTACCTGTTACAGGGCCGTCTAAGCGTTGTAAGTTACAGTTGATAACAAAAACAAGGTTATCTAATTTTTCACGAGCGGCAAAAGCAAGCCCACCACGAGATTCTACTTCGTCCATTTCGCCATCACCTAAGAATGCGTAAACAGTTTGATCTGCGGTATCTTTCAAGCCACGATTATGTAAATATTTTAAGAAACGTGCTTGATAAATGGCATTCAATGGACCAAGCCCCATTGATACAGTTGGGAATTGCCAGAATTCAGGCATTAATTTAGGGTGCGGGTAAGAAGAAAGCCCTTTTCCGTGTACTTCTTGACGGAAATTATCTAGTTGTTCTTCAGTTAAACGTCCTTCAACAAAAGCACGCGCATAAATCCCCGGAGAAATATGACCTTGGAAGAAAACTAAGTCGCCACCATTTTTTTCGGTACGCGCTTTAAAGAAATGGTTGAAACAAACTTCATAGATTGTCGCAGAAGATTGGAAAGATGACATATGACCGCCAAGCTCTAGATCTTTTTTAGAGGCTCTTAATACCATCATAATTGCATTCCAACGAATTGCACTACGGATACGGCGTTCAAGATCTAAATTACCCGGGTAGTTTGGCTCTTCCTCAACAGGAATAGTATTAATATAATCAGTGGTAACACCCGTTGGTAAAGAGACTGAATTTGCACGAGCGTGCTGCATTAATTGCTCAATAATAAACTGTGCTCTTTCAACACCTTCTTCACGAATTACTGAGTCGATCGCCAATAACCAATCATTGGTTTCGATCGGATCTACGTCATTTCTTAACATTTCTGACATAGTCTTTTCCTTATTTATTAAGTTGAAGTTAAGTTCAATTTCTATCTGAAACTGAACAACGAATGGATAACTAATACTTATATCTGGGCTATTTTACAACTATTAAAACCCGTTTACAAATATTTAACAAAGATTATAAAAAATATAAGATTTGTTGAAATGAGAAAATATTGCTAAGTCTATAGAAAGACAAAAAATTTATGAAAAAATTCCACCGCACTTTACATAATGGGTAAAGCGCGTAAATGGCTAATCATCTTTTTCTTAACTATTTTACAGATAAACTTGACCGGTGTTTAACCACATTTCTGCATAACAAAAAGCCCATTCACTTAATGGAATGGGCTTGATTATATGAGGTCTTTTATTTTTTCACGACAAGAACAACAGAATCACCCGCAACAACTTCACCTGTTTTTTTCTCAATATGGCTAACTTCATCCATATTAGAAATGACTACTGGGGTAAGTACAGATTTAGCTTTGGCTTCAAGTAATTCTAAATCTAATTCAATAATGGTATCACCACGTTTTACTGTTTGACCTTCTTCGGCAATACGTCTAAACCCTTCCCCTTTTAATTCAACGGTATCAATACCAAAGTGTACGAATAATTCCACACCATCGGTAGATTCCATTGAGAAAGCGTGGTTAGTTTCAAAGATTTTGCCTACAACGCCATCAACAGGGGCAACAAGTTTATTACCGGTTGGGCGAATTGCAATTCCATCACCCACAATTTTTTCTGAAAAAACCACATCAGGCACATCTTCAATATTCACAATATCACCTGAAAGCGGTGCATAAATCTCTACTTCAACGGTTTTATTGCTTTTTGAACCAAATAATTTATCAAAAAAACCCATTTTTAGTCTCCTACTAAGTGAATGTTTGGGCTATTCTAGCCCAAAACTTGAATAATTGGTATCTAGTTTAATGCTTTTTCTGCTAAAAAATCAGCCACCAATTTTTCAATATCTGCGGCAGTTGGTTGCGCTAAGGCTTTCTCTGCCAAGACTTTAGCATCTTGATAATTTACATTACGGATTAATTTTTTGATTCTTGGCACAGAAATGGCACTCATACTAAACTCGTCTAAACCCATACCGAGTAATAATAAAGTGGCTCTCTCATCACCTGCTAGCTCACCACACATTCCCGTCCATTTACCTTCTGCGTGAGAGGCATCAATCACTTGCTTAATTAAGCTCAATACAGATGGTGTCATTGGGTTATATAAATGAGAAATTAACTCGTTACCACGATCCACCGCAAGGGTATATTGTGTTAAATCATTAGTACCGATACTGAAGAAATCAACTTCTTTCGCTAAGAATTTCGCATTTACTGCGGCTGATGGGGTTTCCACCATTACACCAATTTGAATATTTTCATCAAACGCCTTACCTTCATTACGTAACTGCTCTTTTAATCGTGTAATTTCTTCTTTTAAGGTACGAATTTCTTCCACAGAAATAATCATTGGGAACATTACTGCTAATTTACCGAAAGCAGACGCTCTTAATACCGCCCTTAATTGAGCATGTAAAATTTCTTTACGGTCTAACGCAATACGAATCGCACGCCAGCCTAAGAATGGGTTCATTTCTTTTGGTAGGTTCAAATAAGGTAATTCTTTATCTCCACCAATATCCATCGTTCTTAATACAACTAAACGGCCATTCATTGCTTCAACGACTTCTTTATAAGCAATAAATTGTTCTTCTTCTGTTGGAAGTTGATCGCGATCCATAAACAAAAATTCTGTGCGATATAAGCCTACGCCTTCCGCACCATTACGATCAGCTCCTTCTACATCACGAATCGTACCGATATTTGCTACCACATCAACACGATGTCCATCTAAAGTAAGTGCTGGTAAATCTTTTAATTTAGCTAATTCTGCTTTCTCTTCCGCTAATTGGGCTTCTAAGGCTTTTAAGCGTTCAATTTCATCTTGGCTTGGATTCACATAAACACAATTATTCACCGCATCAAGAATTAAGAAATCTCCCGTATTTACTTGCTGCGTAACCGTATTTGTTCCCACAATGGCCGGCAATTCTAATGAACGCGCCATAATAGAAGTATGAGACGTTCTACCGCCAATATCTGTAATAAAACCAAGCACTTTGTCAAGGTTAAGCTGTGCAGTTTCTGATGGCGTTAAATCATAAGCCACAAGAATGGCTTCTTCGTTAATCTCACCCAGATCAACAATGTGCATACCTAAAATATTCTTGATTAAACGATTACCAATATCGCGAATATCTCCTGCACGTTCTTTTAAATACTCGTCATCAATTTCTGATAACATTGCCACTTGCTGATCAATAATTGTGCTTGCGGCAACACCCGCATTCACTTTATTAGAACGTAAATAATCAATGATTTCTTCTTCTAATTCTTCATCTTCCAAAATCATTAAGTGACCTTCAAAGATCGCGGCTTTTTCTTCACCTAATGAAGCATAAGCACGATCTTTAATTGCGGTTAATTGCTCAATGGCTGCATTGCGTCCTTCATAAAAACGTGCAACCTCAGCGTCAACTTGGTCGTCTTGAATTTTTTGCGTATCAAGTACGATTTTTTCTTCTTTTAAAACAAGCGCTTTACCGAAAACAATACCGGGTGATGCTGGAATACCTGAAATCATAATGACCTTCCGAACTAATAATTAAATTTGGCTATAAATAGAACAATAGCCACAAACGAACTTTTTCTAGGAAGTAAAATTTGTGGCTAATGATGTGATTACTCTAAAGTAGGAATTAATGCAACTAAATGATCTACTGCTTTTTGCTCATCTTCACCTTCAGCAGAAATGGTGATCACCGTACCTTGAGTCAAACCTAAAGTTTGTAATTTGAAAAGGCTTTTTGCACTTGCACTTTTGCCCCCAGAAGTTACTGTAATATCTGAAGCAAAGGCTTTTGCTTCTTTTACGAACTGCGCTGCTGGGCGAGTATGTAAACCATTTGGAGCAATAATTTCAACATCTTTTGAGTACATAGTAAAATCCTCTTAATCATTGTTTGAGTATAAATTTTGTTTTGACATCAAACAGCAACAACGGCTGTTCAATTATGTATTTATTTCATCTCTAAAAATAAATCTCGAAATAGTATTCAACTTAACACAACAATAATCAACCCCAATCACCATAAAATTTGAACTAAATCACAAAAAAACACTTAAAGCGACGGTTTTTTATGCGGTTATTAACCTTTATTTAACCATTGCCTTGACTGAAAAGTGTCTATGATCTTTTGTTTCTAACAAACTCTCAATTAAATTATGGTAGTTTTTAAATCTTACTGGATCAATTTTTCCTTGCTCTACAGCCTCACGCAAGGCGCATCCCGGATCATTCAAATGTTTACAATCCCTAAACTTGCAAGTACCTAACACGTATTGGAATTCGCGGTATCCTTTTGTGATTTGATCGGCATCTAAATGCCATAAACCAAACTCTCGAATCCCCGGTGAATCGATCAAATTTCCTCCTTGTGGTAAATGGTACAGGCGAGAAGAGGTTGTGGTATGACGTCCTAATCCCGATCCTTCACTCACAGTTCCAACCTGAGCATTAACATCAGGCAAAATACTGTTGATTAAACTGGATTTCCCTACGCCTGATTGTCCGACAAAAATAGATGATCCGTTAGACAAAAGTGCGGTAAGATTTTGCATATTTTCGCCAGTTTTTGCGGAAATCATCAGCGTTTGATAACCAATTTTTTCATAAATCTTAAGCTGATTTTCTACTGCGCTTCGCTGAGTTTGAGAGAATAAATCAGCTTTATTAATCACGATCACTGCAGGAATTCTCGCATTTTCACACACCACCAAATAGCGATCGACAATATTCCAAGACAAATCTGGCACAACGGCTGACACAATAATAATGCGATCAATATTGGCAGCAATAACCTTTAATCCATCATAATAATCTGGGCGAGCAATCTCGTTACGACGTGGATGAATTGCTTCAATCACGCCACTTACTCCTTGCAATTGCTCATTGCCCTCTCGCCATATGACATTATCCCCAACAACCACATTAGCTAAAGTGCGGCGTAAATTACAACGAAAAATTTGCCCTTGCTCATTTTCTACATCAGCGTGTAAAGAATAGCGCGTTACCACTGTACCTTCTTGCGTTGGACCTAGCATTTCATCTTGCCACTGAATTTCTTTACTTTCCTTCAATTTGTGACGTTGTAATGTTTTTGCGTTGTTAGAACGAATTCTACGTTGCTGATTGTAAGTTAATTTTTGTTTGCTCAAAGATAAATCCTTAAAGTGGAGTTGATTTTCGGTTAAACTATTCCGAACTCATCAAAATAACACTGATATAGGATACCCTAATGCAATTAGATAAACAAAACCTTATTTGGATTGACTTAGAAATGACGGGCTTAGATCCAGAAAAAGAACGCATTATTGAAATCGCCACCATTGTCACAGATAAAAATCTTAATATTCTTGCTGAGGGGCCTGTGCTTGCAATTCATCAGCCCGATAGTCTACTTGCCAAAATGAGTGATTGGTGTCAAAAAACTCATCGTGAAAACGGCTTAATTGAACGTGTAAAACAAAGCAAACTCAGCGAACGTGCTGCGGAATTACAAACTTTAGATTTTCTCAAAAAGTGGGTACCTAAAGGGGCTTCTCCAATTTGTGGCAATAGTGTGGCACAAGATAAACGCTTTCTATTCAAATATATGCCAGAACTGGCCAACTATTTTCATTATCGCCATCTTGACGTTAGCACGCTCAAAGAGCTTGCCTCACGTTGGAACCCAGAAATGTTAAAAGGATTTAGTAAGAAAAATACGCATCTTGCTTTAGATGATATCCGTGAATCTATTGCCGAGCTAGCTTATTATCGAGAGCATTTTATCAAAATGCCTTAGCCTATTTATTATTAAGGAAGAGGAGATTCTTGCTTTCTGATCAATAACTAAACAAGCAATCAACTTTTTTATAATTTTACTTGCGGGCGTAAAAATTTTTCGTATAATACGCCCCGTTCCTTACGGAATATGCGGGAATAGCTCAGTTGGTAGAGCACGACCTTGCCAAGGTCGGGGTCGCGAGTTCGAGCCTCGTTTCCCGCTCCAATTTTCTTATATCTTGCGGGAATAGCTCAGTTGGTAGAGCACAACCTTGCCAAGGTTGGGGTCGCGAGTTCGAGCCTCGTTTCCCGCTCCAAATTTTCTTCCTATTATAATTTAGCAAAATTAACGTAGTATTTTTATTCTATCCTTTCTAATCTGCTCTAATAATTTGACTAACAAAAAACGACAGCCCGAAATCGAACTATCGTCTTTTTATATCAAAATAACCTTTATATTAAACGCTATTTCCCATTCTCAACCCATTTTCCCTCAATATAATCAACACGCCATTTTGTGGCTTTACCATTTTTTTCTGACGTAACATATTGACGTTTTTCTTTTCGGCTAAAACGTACAATCGCTTCATAACCTTCAGGATCTTTCTGTGGTGCATCGGCCAAATATTGTAACTTCTCAGGTAAACGATCGCGATATTGTGCTAATTCAGCCACTTTTGCTGCACGAGTTTCACGTGATTTTGGAAAATTATGCGCAGACATAAACACGCCACTTGCCCCATCACGCAAAACAAAATAAGCATCTGAATTTTCACATTTTAACTCTGGGAAATGTACGGGCTCTTCTTTAGGTGGTGCAACTTCACCATTTTTTAAGATTTTACGCGTGTTATCACATTGGGTACAGGCCATATATTTACCAAAGCGCCCTAATTTTAAGTGCATATCCGCACCGCACTTATCACATTCAACAATCGGACCATCATAGCCTTTAATTTTAAACTCACCTTGCTCCACGAGGTAGCCATCACAATTTGGATTATTCCCACAGACATAAAGTTTACGTTGCGGATCAATAATATAGCTATCCATTGCCGTGCCACATTTCGGGCAACGTTTGCGTTCCATCAGCGCTTTCGTTTCGGAAGCTTCGTCCAGAACGTTTAATAATTCAGCTTCAGGAATTAAATTTATCGTGGTTTTACACCGCTCTTTTACTGGTAAGGCATAGCCTGAACAGCCTAAAAATACCCCTGTACTGGCAGTGCGAATTGCCATTGGGCGGCCACAAGTTGGGCATTTAATATCGGTTAGCACAAGGCTATTTGGCTTCATTCCGCCTTCTAGTTCATCTAATTCGGCTTGACTAAGTTGTGCGGAAAAATCTTTAAAGAATTGATTTAATTCTGTTTTCCAATTTTTTTCTCCGCTAGCAATTTGATCCAGCACATCTTCCATATTCGCGGTAAAATCATAGTTCATTAAATCAGCAAAAGATTGATTAAGCCGATCTGTCACAATTTCGCCCATTTTTTCTGCATAAAAACGACGGTTTTCTACACGTACGTAGCCACGTTCTTGAATGGTTGAAATAATTGCTGCGTAAGTAGAAGGACGACCAATACCACGCTTCTCTAGCTCTTTGACTAATGCTGCTTCGCTAAAACGTGCTGGTGGCTTGGTGAAATGTTGCTGTGGAATTACCTCTTTTAAATTTAGCTGATCGTTCACCGCAACATCAGGTAACACTTGATCTTCGGCGCTTTTACTCATTGCTGGTAACACCTTTGTCCAACCATCAAAACGCAAAATACGCCCTTTTGCTTTCAAGCTATAATCCCCTGCGGTTACCGTGAGTGTTGAGCTATCATATTGCGCTGCTGGCATTTGACAAGCAACAAATTGGCGCCAAATAAGATCATATAAACGCACCGCATCTTTTTCCATTCCTTGTACATCTGCTGCTAATATACGCACATCAGAAGGACGAATGGCTTCGTGTGCTTCTTGGGCATTTTCCTTGCTAGAATAAAAATTTGGCTTGGTCGGTAAATAGGTCTCACCATAATGGGAGCCAATATAATCACGCACCATATTTAACGCATCTTTACTCAAATTTGTGCTATCGGTACGCATATAAGTGATATAACCCGCCTCGTATAAACGTTGCGCTAGCATCATCGTTTTTTTCACACCAAAATTTAGTCGAGTGCTTGCTGTTTGTTGCAAGGTTGAAGTGATAAAGGGCGCTTTCGGTTTGGAGCTGGTTGGTTTGGTTTCTAAATCAGAAACGATATAGTCAGATTTTTGTAAAAAATCCACCGCACTTTGTGCTTGTTGCGCATTCTTCGGCTCAAATTTTTTACCTTTAAAACTGGTTACATCAAGGCGTAAGCCAATTTTCTGTGCGGTTTCCGTTTGCACCGCAACTTCCCAATATTCTTCAGGTTGAAATGCCTTGATTTCTCGTTCACGCTCAACTAACAGCTTTACTGCCACGGACTGCACTCGCCCAGCGGATAAGCCACGGGCGACTTTTTTCCATAACAGTGGCGATACCATAAAGCCCACCACGCGGTCAAGAAAACGACGTGTTTGTTGTGCATTAACACGATCAATATTTAAATGTTCTGGATGCTCAAAGGCTTGCTTAATAGCATTTTTCGTGATTTCATTAAATACCACTCGACTAAAACGCTTATCATCACCACCAATCACTTCACGCAAATGCCACGCAATCGCTTCTCCCTCTCTATCCAAATCGGTAGCAAGGTAAATATGATCCGCTTTTTTAGCGAGAGATTTCAGTTCTGCAACCACTTTTTCTTTGCCCGGTAAAATCTGATAGTTTGCTTTCCAGCCGTGATAAGGATCAATCCCCATTCGTTTGACTAAGGCATTACGTTCTTTTTCTTGCTTAATGGCTTGTTTTTCTTCCGTGCTTAATCCTTTGGTGGAAATTGGTTTAGCTTTCTCTCCCGTACTTCCCGCCGTTGGCAAATCACGAATATGTCCCACACTGGATTTTACAATATAATCTTTTCCTAAATACTTATTAATGGTTTTCGCTTTGGCTGGCGACTCCACTATCACTAAAGATTTACTCATCTTTTTCTTTACCTAATTTCTGCTAACTTGTGTAAAATTGCCCGATATATTGCGGACTATCTTATGTAAGGTCAATCATTTTTTTAAAAAAGGAAGCATAAATGGATAAACTGAATGCAATTTCTGTCTTTTGTAAAGTGGTAGAAACGCAAAGTTTTACCCAAACAGCAATTCAACAAAATATCTCTGTTGCGATGGCAAGTAAGCTGGTTTCCCAGCTGGAAGAACAGCTTAAAACGCGCCTGTTACAACGTACGACAAGAAAGATCGTTCCCACTGAAGCTGGGTTACTTTATTATCAACGTTGTTTGCCGATTCTGGAAGAGTTACAAGATGCGGAAGCAAGTATCAGTAATCTCGCGACTACGTTGCAAGGTAAGTTGCATATTTCTGTGCCACGTGATTTTGGCTTGCGTTTTATTGCCCCCAATTTGGGGTTATTTCTGCACGCCCACCCTAATCTTGAAGTTGATATTGAATTTAACGATCGTTTAGTGGATTTAATTACCGAAGGATTTGATCTCGCCTTACGCATTGGCAATTTGCAAGATAGCTCATTGGTGGCAAAAAAAATTGCTCGTTCAACAATGCATATCGTAGGTTCGCCAGATTATTTCGCAAAAAACGGCGTGCCACAGACCCCGGAAGAATTATATCAGCACAAAATAATGCTATATAAATCCAACAATAATCAAATATTTTGGGAATTTATTAATGGAACAAGAATTGACCGTTTACGCATTCAGTCTGATGTAATGTGTAACAGTGGCTTGGCATTGGCTGAATTAGCGAAATCAGGACTAGGCATTGTGAATTCACCGCGTTTTCTGATTGAAAATGAATTAACTTCGGGAGAATTAGTCGAAGTCCTTGCAGATTACCCACAGCATCAGATTGATTTAAACATTGTCTATCCTCACCGCCGTCATCTTGCGGCTAAAGTAAAAGCGTTTATTGATTTTTTAAGCCGACTTGGTTTATGCCAAGAAGATATTGCAAAATAGAACGCTCTCTCGGTAATAACGAAATAAAAAGTGCGGTATTATTTTTAAAAATTTTCCCCTTCTATTTACATAAAAGGGGAAACACATTTTTAATGCAACGTTCCGCAATTAATACAGTATAAATACTGCCCTTTTGGATCGTTAAATTGACTCAATTGGTTAAGTTGTTGTTTTACTTCACCGAATGGTTTTGCTAAGCCAAGGGAGCTGAATAATTGTTGTTGTACGCCTTTACCAAAGCCTTTCATCAATGTATCGAATAGAGAATCATTACGTTCGATTAACCATTCTACACTAAATTCTTCGGCAGGTTGCTCGCCTTGTTTTGCCTGAGCTAATTCTGTTGCCTTCGCTACCGCACGATCAAAATCGCCCAGTTCGTCCACCAATTTATTTTGCAATGCCTCCGCTCCTAACCACACTTGACCTTGTGCAATTTTATCCACCTCAGGTTTAGCCAACTGGCGACCTTGGCTCACAAGAGAAAGGAATTTATCGTAGCCGTGTTCAATTTCAAGTTGATAAATATCACCTTTTACTTTTGAAATACCACGAAAAGAAGACTGCTGGCTTAAAGGCGAGGTTGCCACGCCATCGGCATTCACGCCAATTTCTGCTACCGCTTTCTCAAAAGTAGGAACAATTGAAAAAATACCGATTGATCCCGTAATGGTATCCGCATCAGCGAAAATATAATCAGCAGTACTCGCAATCCAATAACCGCCTGAAGCAGCCATAGCCCCCATTGATACCACCACTGGCTTCCCAGCTTGTTGTAAATGGACAATTTCCTGACGAATAATTTCCGAAGCAAAGGCGCTTCCACCGGGGCTATTAATGCGTAAAATCACCGCTTTAATTTTTTTATCTTCATAAGCCTGACGCAACAACGTAGCGATAGTATCACCGCCAACGCCATTTTCATCAGTTTCACCATCAATAATAGCCCCTTCAACATTAACTACCGCAATACGATTTTCCCCCTCGCCGTCTATGCGATCAGGTAATGCAGCCAAATAGCGATCAAATGGCAATAGCTTTGCTTCACCCTCTGCATTTTTACCAAAAAGTGCGGTGAGTTTTTTCGCTAACGTAAAACGATCAGCGAGTTGCGTAACGAATTTTTGCTGTTGAGCATACGCGGTGAGATCACCATTTAACGCTTTCAAATGGGCAAAATATTGCTCTGCTTCAGGTAATATGTCAGCGACAGGAATTTGACGATTGTCCGCAATCAGCGTTTTATAATCCGTCCACATCGCACTTAACCAACGCTGCATATTGGCTTTTGCTTCTGGCGACATATCGTTACGCAAAAACGGTTCAACGGCAGATTTATAAGTCCCGACACGAAAAATATGTGGCGTAATTTTTAACTTATCAAGCAAATCTTTGTAATACAGATTGTCCACTGCCAAGCCTTGAATTTCCACCGCACCAATTGGATTGAGATAGATTTCATCCGCATAACTTGCTAGCACATATTGTTTTTGTGAATAACTATCTGCATAAGCAATCACAGGCTTACCACTTTGTTTAAATTCATTAATCGCATTGCCCACATATTTAATCGCGGGTAAATCTGCTCCTTCAAAGCGGTTAAGATCTAACACCAAGCCTTTAATGCGTGGATCATTGATCGCAGATCGAATGCTATATATCAAATCAAATGTTGAAATTTGACGTGGTACATATTGGGAGTCCACTTCTTTCAGCAAATCTTGCAAAGAGTGAATTTCTTCTCGGTTATCCGCTAAATACCCCTCTAAATTAAGTAATAATGCCCCTTCATCTGCACCAAGTGGGGCTTGTGTTTCTTTATTTGCATTTGTCAGCAAACCTACCATTGCAAAAACAAAGAGTACAAAAACAAGGAAGACTAAATTCATCACAACATTACGAATAAAATTTAATCCTCGCCATAGCATTGACCCTAATTTCATCAGCGACTTCATAAATTTCCTTATTATTTAACGTTATTTAAGAAAGCGTATCATAAACAGATTAACCAACAAATGCGACTAATTCTTTATAGCACTGCTATTTTTATCAGCGCTAGTTTATTTTCTCGATCAGGATCGTAAAACTTGCAAAAAAATCACCGCACTTAACATAATTTTGCTATGGTTGTTTTCAATACAAGGAGATGGTAATGCTGAATTTATTTAAACGCCCAATTGAAATAGAAACGGTAGAAGCTTGGGCAAAACTGTTGGAAGATATTGCCAAAGTTGCGATACTTGCTGTGCCTATGATAATATTCGGTCAAAATGGTGTACTCTTTAAGATTGCGAGTAGTTTCACATTAATGTTTGTGAGTTATGCTACACTCGTACTAGGAAAACAGTTACGAAAGCACAAATCTCAACTATCAAAGGAGGATTAAATGGAACTAACGATTGGACTACTTGTTCTATTAGGCATAGTTTTAGCTTTTGGTGCTGGCATTAATCACACCATAAAACAAGCAGAAAAAGAAGATAAAAAAAACTGATTCTATCAGCCCCTAATACGAAGGGGCTTTTTTACTACACGAATATAATACAAAAATTTATGCGATAATCCATCGCATATTGCATAACAAGAATAATCATAAAAGGACTGATTATGGATGCTTTAACCCTACTCACTTCACGCCGTTCTAATAAAAAACTCTTTGCACCGGCACCAAGCAAAGCGCAACTTGAACAGATTTTCCAAGCGGCATTACACGTCCCCGATCACGGAAAGTTACAGCCTTATCGCTTTGTGGTGATCGAAAAAGAGGGATTAACTCAATTAGGCGATTTACTAAAAAATGCGGTACAAGAATTTAATTTAGGTGAAGAGCGGTTGAAAAAAGCAGAAAATTTACCAAATCGTGCGCCAATGATCATTGCAGTGATCGCCAAAATTCAAAAAGATATTGCCAAAGTACCCGCTTGGGAACAAATGCTGACCGCTGGCTGTGCAACTTATGCAATGCAACTAGCGGCTAATGCACAAGGCTTTGACAATGTTTGGGTAACCGGCCCTTGGGTTGATGGTTCAGACTTGCGCCAAGCCTTTCATTGTGAAAATTCAGACAAAATTGTTGCATTCATTATGCTTGGCACTGCTGAAGAAAAAATCAACCGAGAATCCAAACAGATCAATTTGGAACAATTCGTCAGCTATTTATAGCATATGAAAAAGTAACAAAAAATCACCGCACTTAGAAAATGCGGTGATATTACTTATTTTCTAAACACTCTCACATTCCCAAACCCATTTTCTTTCAAATAAAGTGCTTGGAGTTTGCTCATTACGCCTCGTTCACAGTAAAGGACGTAATTTTTATGTTGGTCAAGTTCTGGAAATAGGGAAGAAAGTTTATAGAATGGGATTAAACGCACTTCTTGCCCTTCGAGTTCTAATGGGTTTTCATCTGTCTCTTCAGGGCTACGGATATCAATGACAATATCGTTTTCGCCTAATACAGAAATCGTATCCACTTCAACCACGTCTTTTTCCGTTTGTTCTGCAATTTGACGAATATCTAAATATTGTGCATTTTGCACCGCACTTTCTAACACGCTGAAATCAAAATGATTTTCTTCGCTAAGAATTTTTTCACGCACCGCTTTAACCGTTGGATTTTTTGAAATTACGCCACAAAATTCAGGCATTGATTTAGCAATATCTTCTGTGCCGATGTCTTTTGCCATTGCAATAATTTGTTCTTTATCGTGGGTGATAAGTGGACGTAATACTAAAGCCTCTGCGGCTTCATCAATCAAGCGTAAATTGGTCAGTGTTTGGCTGGAAACTTGGCCAAGCGCCTCCCCAGTAACAATGGCTTGAATCCCGAAACGCTCTGCCACTTTACTTGCGGCACGCACCATCATTCGTTTTAATACCACGCCCATTTGCCCGTTATCAATCTTTTCTAAAATTTCTGCTACCACAGGTTCAAAATTGATTGCGACAAAACGCACTTTGTGCGAGCCACTAAAGCGATGCCAAATGTGATAGGCCATTTGTTTCACACCAATTTCGTGTGCCGCACCGCCAAGATTAAAGAAGCAATAATGAACGCGCGAGCCGCGGCGAATCAGCATATAGCTCGATACCCCTGAGTCAAAACCGCCAGAGATAAGTGAAAGCACATCTTCTTGTGTACCAATAGGATAACCACCTAGCCCCGTATGGCGTGCTTTCACCAACATCATTTTGTCGTCTTCAATATCAATGCGAACAGTCACATCAGGGTTGCTGAGTTTCACTTTTGCACTGGCAATGTGTTGATTTAATCCGCCACCAACATAACGCTCCACATCAAGGGAAGAAAAATCGTGCTTTCCTTTACGTTTTACACGTACACAAAAGGTTTTATTTTCAAGTAGATGTGCAACATCTTGCAAAGTTTGTTGGAAAATATCTTGCACGTTGTTAAATGGTTTTTCTTCCACTTCAAGAAAATGGTGAATGCCCGGAATTCGCCCTAATAATTCAATTAATAATGCGCGATTTTCTGCATTTTTTGACCGCACTTCGATATAATCCCAGTGTTTCACCACGGCGACAGTATCATCATATTTATTCAAAATATTGCGAATATTCCCTGTAAGAATTTTAATAAAGCGTTTACGCACACTTTCACTTTTAATCATAATTTCAGGGAAAAGTTTAATAATAAATTTCATTAGAATACTTCTATTTCAAGCAAAAATTGGGCGATATTGTACAACATCTTTTGCAAATCCCCAATTTTTCTCGCTGTTTTCTCGGCAATGCAAGATAAACAAAAGTGCGGTGCTTTTTCTGTGATTTTTTGTGCAACAATCTCGCTATATGCTTTAACAAGTCCATAAAAATACAGTACAATGTGGCATTTATTCAGGTTGGATTTAGGAAAAACAAATGGCACGCAAACCAACAAAAGATGAACATAGCTTAGATTTTGAAGCCACCTTAACTCAATTAGAGAGCATCGTTGCGCGTTTAGAAAGTGGTGAATTACCCTTAGAACAGGCTTTACAGGATTTTGAAAACGGCATTAAGCTGGCGCAATTAGGTCAAGCGCGCTTACAACAGGCAGAACAACGCATTCAAATTTTGCTTTCAAAAAGCGATAAAGCAGAATTGAGCGACTATCAACATAACGAATAAGCAACCCAATAAATAAGCCACTGCTATGGATCAATTTGCACAGGATTTACAACAAGTTCAACAACGGATCAATCAATTTCTCGAACAACAATTTGAGCAAATTGATACGCATCCCTCCCCCCTTGCTCGCGCAATGAAATATGCCCTTTTGCTAGGTGGAAAGCGTGTGCGTCCATTCTTGGTGTATGCCACAGGTAAAATGTTAGGTGCAGAACTCGTGTATTTAGATTATGCCGCAGCAAGCATTGAAGCAATTCACGCTTATTCCTTAGTCCACGATGATTTGCCTGCAATGGATAACGATACGCTACGTCGCGGTCACCCAACTTGTCATATCGCCTTTGATGAAGCTACCGCTGTTCTTGCAGGTGATGCTTTACAAGCCTTTGCCTTTGAATTACTCAGCCAAACGCCTAATTTGTCAGCCGAACAACGTGTTGCTTTAATCGCAGAATTAGCAAAAGCCTCAGGCGTGCAAGGAATGTGTTTGGGGCAAAGCCTAGATTTACAAGCAGAACATCAGCAAGTCAGCTTAGCTGAATTAGAAAGAATTCATCGCAATAAAACAGGTGCATTATTGCGCTGTGCGTTAAAAATGGGCTTTCTTTGTTCCCCATATTTTGCCGATCAACAACTTTGCCAACAGCTCGAACGCTATGCCGATGCCATTGGGCTAGCCTTCCAAGTACAAGATGATATTTTAGATATTGAAGGGGAAAGCGACGTAATCGGCAAAACCGTAGGCGCTGATTTAGCCGCAGATAAAAGCACTTACCCGAAATTACTAGGCTTACAAGGGGCGAAAGAAAAAGCACAAGAACTGCATCAACAAGCCCTTAATGCTTTAGCGGAATTATCTTTTGATAGCTCACCCTTAAAGGCGTTGAGCGAATTTATTGTAACAAGAAAAAATTAATATATTGGACACCGCCTAAGCCTTATTCAGTTAAAGTGCGGTCGAAATTTAACCCTTTTTGGATTTGATTAACAATGGAAAAATATCCTCTTTTATCACTGATTAATTCACCGGACGATTTGCGTCTT
Organism: Avibacterium sp. 20-126; assembly: GCF_044358625.1. NCBI lineage: Bacteria > Pseudomonadati > Pseudomonadota > Gammaproteobacteria > Pasteurellales > Pasteurellaceae > Avibacterium > Avibacterium sp. 20-126. The sequence continues at coordinate 1,162,944 of NZ_CP091457.1, forward strand.
TTAAATAAAGATCAACTTCCCCAACTTTGTAATGAATTACGCGGATATTTGTTAGAAAGTGTTAGTCAAAGTAGCGGACATTTGGCATCAGGTTTAGGCACGGTAGAACTCACGGTTGCCTTGCATTATGTGTTTAATACCCCATTTGATCAGCTTATTTGGGATGTAGGGCATCAGGCCTATCCGCATAAAATTCTCACTGGACGCCGCGATAAAATGTCCACCATTCGTCAAAAAAATGGACTTCATCCTTTTCCTTGGCGTGATGAAAGCGAATTTGATGTGCTAAGCGTGGGGCATTCTTCTACCTCAATCAGCGCTGGGCTTGGTATTGCCGTTGCGGCAGAAAAAGAAAATGCAGGACGTAAAACCGTTTGTGTGATTGGTGATGGGGCAATTACCGCTGGAATGGCCTTTGAAGCACTCAACCACGCCGGTGCATTGCACACCGATATGTTGGTGATTCTCAATGACAATGAAATGTCCATTTCCGAGAACGTGGGGGCGTTGAATAATTATCTTGCTCGCCTATTTTCTGGCTCTTTCTATTCCACCTTGCGTGAAGGCGGTAAAAAAATTCTCTCTGGCGTGCCGCCTATTAAAGAGTTTGTCAAAAAAACGGAAGAACACGTTAAAGGCTTTGTTTCCCCTATCGGCACAATGTTTGAAGAGCTAGGCTTTAACTATATTGGTCCAATTGATGGACATAATGTGGACGAATTAATTAGCACATTAAAGAATATGAGCAGCTTAAAAGGTCCGCAGTTCTTGCATATAAAAACCAAAAAAGGCAAAGGCTATGCCCCCGCGGAAAAAGATCCTATTGGTTTTCACGGTGTGCCAAAATTCGATCCTTCGAGCGGAAAATTGCCTAAATCCACCACTCCAACCTATTCACAAATTTTTGGCAACTGGCTATGTGAAATCGCTGAACAAGATCCAAAATTAATCGGCATCACCCCAGCTATGCGTGAAGGGTCAGGAATGGTGGAGTTTTCCAACCGTTTTCCACAGCAATATTTTGATGTTGCCATTGCCGAACAACACGCGGTTACCTTCGCCGCAGGCTTAGCGATTGCAGGTTTTAAACCTGTCGTCGCCATTTATTCGACGTTCTTACAACGTGCCTACGATCAGGTCATTCACGATGTGGCTATTCAAAATCTTCCCGTGTTATTTGCCATTGACCGTGCAGGCGTAGTTGGTGCAGACGGGCAAACTCATCAAGGGGCATTCGATATCAGCTTTATGCGCTGTATTCCAAATTTAGTGATTATGACCCCTAGCGATGAAAATGAATGTCGCCAAATGCTTTATACAGGCTATCAATGTGGTAAACCTGCTGCTGTACGTTATCCTAGAGGCAACGCTATCGGCGTTTCACTTGAGCCATTAGCAATGCTGCCTATCGGAAAAGGTAAAATTCTGCGTGAAGGGGAAACGATCGCTATTTTAAATTTTGGTACGTTGTTGCCAAATGCCAATGCAGTGGCTGAAAAATTAAACGCGACCCTTGTAGATATGCGATTTGTCAAACCAATTGATGAAACCTTAATTCAACAACTGGCTGACACTCACGCTTTATTGGTTACACTTGAAGAAAACGCGATTCAAGGCGGAGCTGGGAGTGCAGTGGCTGAAGTACTAAATTCTCAGCACAAAACTACCGCACTATTGCAATTAGGCTTGCCCGATTTCTTCATTCCACAAGGTACACAGCAAGAAATTTTGGCAGACTTGAAACTGGACGCACAAGGTATTGAAGCACAAATCACAACATTTTTACAAAAACGTAAAAAAATTTAAAATAGTTGTGAACTATTCCGCGCCTAGTGAGTCTTAGTAAATGCTAGTGCACTGCAAATTGCAGTTGTCTTTTTCAAACTAATTTTCTTATTTAAGACCTCTCCGCCACCTGATTTTCGTGTGGCGGTTTTTTTATATGCAAAACTTGTAAAAAAACCACCGCACCTATTTTTATAGTCAATGATCAGCTCGCGCCACTTTTCTTTTCTTCCAACATTTCCCAACGGGCAAATGCTTGTTCTAACGCCTGCTCTGCTTCAGCGAGTTGTTGGAGTTTGTCTGTGGTGTATTGGTGATCTTGCTGGAAAAAATTGGGATCAGAGACTTCCGCTTGAAGTGCGGTGATTTTTTCTTCCAAATTTTCCAATTTTTGCGGCAATTGTTCTAGCTCTCGTTGCTCGTTGTAAGAAAGTTTCACGGGGCGGTGTTTTACTGGCTTATGTGAAACCTTGTTAATTTCCAGCGTACTTTCTGCTTTTTTCTCTTTCGTTTTTTCCGCTTCTTTCAAGGCAAATACATTCGCTTGTTGCTGTTTCGCATCGTGGAAACCGCCCACATATTTGTTAATAATCCCATTGCCTTCAAAAATGTAGCATTCTGTTGCTGTGTTATCAATAAATTGGCGATCGTGGCTCACAATCAGCAACGTGCCTTGATAATCAGCCAGTAATTCTTCCAATAATTCTAAGGTTTCCACATCCAGATCATTGGTTGGTTCGTCCAAAATCAGTAAATTATTTGGTTTAAGCAATAATTTTGCTAATAATAAGCGGTTACGTTCCCCCCCTGAAAGGGCTTTCACTGGCACCATTGCGCGTTTTGGTGGAAATAAGAAATCTTGCAAATAACCTAAAACGTGGCGTTTTACGCCATTAACTTCAATATCTTGTTTGCCATCTGCAACGTTATCCATTACCGTTTTTTCAGGATCGAGATCAGCACGATACTGATCAAAATAAGCAATTTCTAATTTTGTACCACATTTAATATGCCCAGAAGTTGGCTGGATTTCTCCCAAGAGCAATTTAATTAACGTCGTTTTGCCTATGCCATTTGCTCCTACCAAAGCGATTTTATCACCACGTAAAATCGTCGTTGAAAAATGCGAAACCAGTGTTTTCCCTGCAATTTCATAACTCACATCTTCAACTTCAAAGACGATTTTGCCTGAACGGGTAGAATTATCCACTTGTAACTTGGCACTGCCCTGCACGTCTCTACGCTGACGACGTTCTTCTCGTAAGGCTTTCAACGCTCTCACTCGACCTTCATTACGGGTTCGACGTGCTTTAATCCCTTGCCGAATCCAGATTTCTTCTTGAGCAAGTTTTTTATCAAATAATTCATTTTGTAACGCTTCAACACGAAGGTTTTCTTCTTTTTCAATAAGATATTTAGCGTAATCGCCCGGGTAAGAGACTAATTGTCCACGATCAAGATCCACAATGCGGGTCGCCATTTTGCTGATAAAAGCACGATCGTGAGAAATAAAAATAATTGAACCAGTAAAGCTCAGCAAGAAATTTTCTAGCCATTCAATGGCATCGACATCAAGATGGTTAGTAGGTTCATCGAGCAGTAATACATCAGGATCACACACCAATGCACGAGCTAGCGCTGCTTTACGTAACCAGCCCCCGGATAACTCAGCTAATTGCATATTTGCTTCAAGCCCTAATTTCATTAGGGTTTCACGAATTTTATTTTCAAAACGCCAGCCATCTGCGTATTCAAGCTGAGTTTGAATTTCTGCCAAACGATTTAGCGTGCTTTCGCTATATTGCTGTTCAAGTAAATCAGAAGTGCGGTGATATTCTTTCAATAAATCAGCTAAATGAGCAATACCTTCTGCAACGTAATCAAACACGTTACCCTGTGCATTGCGAGGGGGATCTTGTTCAAGGCGAGAAATGACTAAATCACGCTCAAATTGCAGACGTCCGTCGTCCATCACCATTTCGCCTGCCAAAATTTTCATTAAGGTAGATTTGCCTACTCCATTACGCCCAACTAAACAAACACGCTCACCCGCTTCAATATATAAATCCGTGTGATCTAGCAAGGGATGATCACTAAAAGAAAGATAACCGTTGGTTAGACTAATTAACGCCACATTATGTCCTTATCTCAAAAAATATATTGCGGATTTTAACAGGTTTATGAAAGGGTTTATAGAGGAATAAAAAAGAGAAATCCCCTATTAATTAGTGAATTTCTCAATATAACTTAGCGTGTACTAGTTTAAAAACGGCTCTAACGCTACCACACAACGTTCTACCACTTCATCAAATGTCCCATCAATATCAATATGAATCACATCTGGCTCATCTGCTTGTGGCGTTTCCAGCGTATCGAATTGGCTTTTAAGCATTTCGGTTTTCATATAATGCCCTTTGCGATTTTTCATTCGTTCTAGCACTAGCTCAAAACTTCCCTCTAAGAAAAGGAATTTCACGCTTTCATTACCATCGCGAATTTGATCACGGTATTTTTTCTTCAATGCCGAGCAAACAATGATCCCCTGTTCGCTTTTTTGTTCTAGGCTGAATGCCGCATCGCGGATACGCTCAAGCCAAGGTGCGCGATCTTCATCATTAAGCGGTTGCCCGCTCCCCATTTTAATGATGTTAGCTCTTGGATGAAGATCATCACCATCAATCAATTTTAACCCTAAACGCCGGCAAACTTCCGTTCCTACGGATGTTTTCCCCGTGCTAGACACGCCCATTAAGATAAAACTCTTACCTTTTCCTTTTTCCATTTTCTTTTCCTTAACTATTAAATTTTATTTCTGATGCACTAACCATAGCAAAAAATGGTAAGTTTTAGTTACTGGTAACATCTTATTTTGTGATCTATTTCACAAATATTTAACAAAAATAACGCTTTTTTGCCTAATTATTTGAACTTTGATTAGAATTTCCCTAATAATATGCCTATCTATTTTACCTTACTAGCAAATTTTAATGTTACGGGTAAATTAGCAATTCGTTCCTCGCCCTTGGCGAAAAAATCAATCATCAAATAGTAAGGATTTTATATGTTGATTTTCACGTTGATCGCTTCAGTACTACTGTTGCTTTTATTAATTATGAAATTCAGAGTTCACGCCTTTGTTGCATTAATTATCGTGAGTTTACTCACTGCACTCGCCACTGGCGTTCCTTTCAATGAAATTCTACCCACCTTAACCAAAGGCTTTGGTGGCACATTAGCCTCTGTGGCGTTATTAGTGGGTTTGGGGGCGATGATCGGGCGCTTACTCGAAATCACTGGCGGTGCAAAAGTGCTTGCTGATACACTTATCAATAAATTTGGTGAAAAAAATGCCCCTTTCGCCTTAGGTGTGGCTTCTTTACTTTTCGGCTTTCCAATTTTCTTTGATGCCGGATTAGTCGTGATGTTGCCAATTATCTTTAGCGTAGCAAAACGCTTTGGGGGGTCTGTATTACGCTATGCCTTCCCTGCGGCAGGAGCATTTGCTGTTATGCACGCCTTTGTCCCCCCTCACCCAGGTCCTGTGGCATCGGGGGATTTATTAGGCGCTAATATCGGCTTATTAGTGATCGTTGGCTTAGTATGCGGTATCCCAACGTGGTATATCGCAAGCTACTTATTTAGCCAATATTTAGGTAAAAAAGTGATGGTTGATTTGCCAAAAGCGTTCTTAAATGCAAATGCAATCAACGAAACTGCGGTGTTAAATCCACCAAGTTTTGGCAAAGTATTGACCATTTTATTATTGCCATTAGTTCTCATTTTATGTGATACAGGCTTAAATACCCTTTCTGTCGCCGGTGTGGTTGATGGTTCTCAGGCTTGGGTGCAAGGCTTACGTTTACTCGGAAAAACCCCTGTTGCATTATTGATTACTTTAATCGTTACCATTTTGTTGCTCAAAGATCAGCGTAGCAATGAGCAAATAGAAAAAATTTGTGATAATGCCCTCGGACCAATCTGCTCTATTGTACTCGTAACGGGTGCTGGGGGAATGTTTGGTGGTGTGTTGCGTGCAAGTGGCATTGGTAATGAGCTTTCTGCGATGTTCGCAGATACAGGAATGCCAGTGATTGTTGCCGCCTTTATTATTTCAATGGCATTGCGTGTTGCACAAGGTTCTGCGACGGTAGCCCTTACAACCACATCGGCATTAATCGCCCCAACGGTTGCCGCAGCAGTCGGATTAAGCCAATTCGATCTTTGCTTTATCGTGATTGCAATTGCCTCTGGCGCAACCGTGTTCTCTCACGTTAATGACAGTGGTTTCTGGTTAGTCAGCCGTTTTCTAGAAATGGATACCAAAACCACATTAAAAACCTGGACAGTGCTAGAAACCCTCATCGGCTTTACTGGATTTGCCTTCGCCTTAGTGGGAAGTATTTTGCTCTAAGTAAAGATTTTTACTCAATCTTAAGTGCGGTGTTTTTTTCGGAAGTTTTTTCCCAAAAAGCACCGCACTTTTGTTACAATCAGTGATAATTTTTGTAACTCAAATTGGAGTAAAAATGACGAATTATAGTATTGATGTCAATCAGCAAAATCTCACCGAGATCTTACAGCAAACACAACAAACCCCACTCGCCTTACTTTTTTATGCCCCAAGCTATACAGATTCGGTTGCCTTTGTCAGTGTGCTTGAACGTTATGCGGAAAAATACCAAGGACAATTTTTATTAGGCAAAATTAATTGCGAAGCTGAACAAATGGTGGCAGCACAATTTGGTATTCAAGCACTTCCTACCACTTATCTCTTTAAAGATGGACAAGCGCTTGATGCCTTTCAAGGTGCCTTAGATGAAAAAACATTAGAACAGCACTTAAATCTTATTTTACCCAAAGAGGAAGAAATTAAATTCAACCAAGCATTAGATTTACTTGCTAATCAAGATTATGAACAGGCGATTCCACTACTCAAAGAGGCTTGGGAGCTTTCCGATCACAAAAATAGCGATATTGCCTTACTTTATGCGGAAACCTATATTGCAATGAAACGACTTGAGCCAGCGCAGGAAATTTTAAATCGTATTCCGTTGCAAGATCGTGATAGCCGCTGGCAAGGATTACAAGCACAAATTGAATTATTAATTAAAGCGGCGGACACCCCTGAAATTCAACAATTACAAGCAGAATATGCGAACAATAAAAGCCCTGAGATTGCCTTAAAACTGGCATTACAGCTACACCAAGCCCATCGCAATGAAGAAGCGTTAGACTTATTATTCAGTTTATTAAAACAAGACTTAGGCGCACTCAATGGGGAAATCAAACAAGAATTTTTATCTATTTTAGCGGCGATGGGCAACAATGATCCAATGACCAATAAATATCGCCGATTACTTTATTCGTTACTCTATTAATGTGTTTCCCTTATAATAGCAAACTCTCTTACTCAACGGATTAAATAGGAATTTTTATGTCAGAAATGAAACATTGCAAACTGTTAATTTTAGGTTCAGGGCCTGCAGGCTATACCGCCGCCATTTATGCGGCTCGCGCTAACTTAAGCCCTGTATTGGTAACCGGCTTACAACAAGGCGGACAGCTTACCACCACGACAGAAATCGAAAATTGGCCGGGTGATTTTGGCGATACCACCGGCCCAGAATTAATGCAAAGAATGTTGCAACACGCGGAGAAATTCGATACTGAGATTATTTTCGATCACATTAATCGTGTTGATCTTTCTTCTCGTCCATTTAAACTTTATGGCGATGTACAAAGTTTCAGTTGTGATGCGTTAATCATCGCAACAGGCGCTTCTGCGCGTTATATCGGTTTACCCTCTGAAGAAGCATTTAAAGGCCGCGGGGTTTCCGCTTGTGCTACTTGTGATGGTTTTTTCTATCGTAACAAGCCTGTTGCGGTTATTGGTGGAGGCAACACTGCTGTCGAAGAAGCTCTTTACTTAGCCAACATTGCCTCTGAAGTCCATTTAGTACATCGCCGTGATAGCTTTCGAGCGGAAAAAATCTTAGTTGATCGTCTGTACAAAAAAGTGGAAGAAGGAAAAATTATTCTGCATACCCACCGCACATTAGATGAAGTATTAGGCGACAATATGGGGGTAACAGGCATTCGTTTAAAAGATACCCAAACAGATGAAACCGAAGAACTCAAATTAGACGGTATGTTTGTGGCGATTGGCCACGCCCCAAATACCGAGATTTTTGCCGGTCAGCTAGAATTAAATAATGGCTATATTGTGGTGAAATCTGGCTTGGAAGGTAATGCCACTGCCACTTCGGTTGAAGGCGTATTTGCAGCAGGTGATGTGATGGATCATAATTACCGCCAAGCCATTACTTCTGCGGGTACCGGTTGTATGGCTGCCTTAGATGCAGAACGTTTCTTGGACAGCCAAGAATAAATCTCAGCGGTGTGTTATTGCTGTAATGCACCGCTTTTCTTTTTCATTATGACATCACTCATTAACTCTTTTACGCAGAATTATGGATAAAGCTCGCCAACGATACTTACAAAAATGGCTACGCGCCCAACAAAAACCAATAAAAACCTTACTTAGCCTAAATATTTTATTGGCTAGCCTTTCATCTCTGATTTTAGTGGCTCAAACCTATTTACTTGCTACCCTATTGCATCAGCTAATTATGGAACAAACCGCAAGAGAAAATCTAATCGGTTATTTTATCGCTTTAGTCATAGGCTTTGCCTTACGCGCAATAATTTTATATTGGCGAGAACGCTTAGGATTTAAGTGCGGTCAAAAATTACGTTATTTTATCCGCCAACAAATTTTCACCAAATTACATCAAGTTGGCCCTGCGATGATCAACCAAAAACCCGCAGGCAGTTGGGCAACTATTATGTTAGAACAGGTAGAAAACCTACATAATTTCTATGCTCGCTATTTACCACAACAAGCCCTTTCGGTGATCGTTCCATTGATTATTTTAATTGCTATTTTTCCACTCAATTGGGCGGCTGGATTGATTTTGCTTATTACTGCCCCACTTGTGCCTATTTTTATGATCCTTGTTGGGATCGCTGCTGCAGATAGCAGCCAAAAAAATATGCAAACCTTAGCAAAATTAAGTGGGCAATTTTTGGATCGTCTGCGTGGACTTGAAACCTTACGTCTATTTAATAAAACGGAAGAACAAACCGCCCATATTGAGCAAGCGACGGAAGATTTCCGCGAAACCACTATGGACGTGTTGAAAATGGCATTTTTATCTTCTGCGGTGTTGGAATTTTTTACCTCAATTTCCATTGCGCTGATGGCGGTATATTTTGGTTTTAGCTATTTAGGCGAGCTTGATTTCGGTTCCTATGGCACACCAATCAGCTTATTTATTGGTTTTTTTTGTTTAATTCTTGCCCCTGAGTTTTATCAACCTTTGCGTGATCTCGGCACTTATTACCACGACCGTGCCGCTGCCATTGGCGCAGCTGATGCAATTGTTGAATTTTTAGAACAGCCGATTTTAAATGAGGTAAAAACAAAGCAAAATGGCTCTTCAAATGAAGCCTTGATAAATGAAAATATCGCAATCCACGCCCAAGCTCTGGTGGTGTTATCGCCACAAGGCAAACCACTCACCCAAGCACTTAATTTTCATTTGCCCGCTCAAAGCCATACAGCACTGGTAGGGCAAAGTGGCGCAGGAAAAACCTCATTAATCAATGCGTTACTCGGTTTTTTAGACTATCAAGGTAGCCTAAAAATTAATGGCATTGAGCTTAATCAAATCAATAAAACCCAATGGCGGAACAGGATCGCTTGGGTAGGGCAAAACCCTTTATTATTACAAGGTACGATTCGTGAAAACTTGCTGTTAGGGGGCATTAAAGCCAGTGATGAGGAAATTCAACACGCCTTAGCACAAGCCCAAGCTTCCGTATTTACCGATAAATTAGGGTTAGATGCAGTAATCAAAGAAGGCGGTATTGGGCTTTCTGTCGGGCAAGCACAGCGTTTAGCCATTGCCCGAGCTTTATTACGGCATCGCCGTTTATTGCTCCTTGATGAACCCACAGCCAGCCTTGATGCACAATCAGAAAATCTGGTGCTTTCAGCTTTACAAAAAATTAGTCGTGAACAAACAACCTTGATGATCACCCATCGTATTGAAGATTTGAAACAATGCGATCATATTTTGGTTATGCAGAAAGGACAAATCATTCAGCAAGGTCGCTTTGAACAATTACAAAATGAAGGATTTTTTGCTGAGCTTCTTACCCAGCGTAAAGAGGATATTAATTAATGCGTACACTTTTACCATTTTTACGTTTATTTAAGCACGCCAAATTTGTCTTATTTTTAGGCTTAATCCTGATGATCACAGGACTTGCCGCCAGCATTGGCTTATTAACGGTTTCAGGCTGGTTTTTGGCAGCCACCGCATTGGCTGGCATTGGTACATTATTTAATTTTTTCTATCCATCTGCTAGCGTCCGAGGCTTAGCGATTGGTCGCACTGTTGCCCGTTATTTTGAAAAAATCGTTACCCACGACGCTACATTTAGAATTCTGGCCAAATTACGTGTGCAAGTATTTCAAAAGATCATTCCTCTTAGCCCAGCTGTACTAAATCGCTATCGCAACAGTGATTTATTAAACCGTTTAGTGGCAGATGTAGATACCTTGGATAGCCTTTATCTTCGCCTACTCGCCCCCTTTATCACCGCTTTTGTGGTGATTGGCTTGCTCACTGTGGGACTGAGCTTTTTTAACCTCTCACTTGCGCTATTTTTTGCCACTGTTCTCAGCACACTAGCTCTGCTTGTGCCAACCATTTTTTATTATTTAGGGAAAACATTTGGGCATAAACTCACTCGCGCACGCGCGACTTACCGCACGCGATTTGTGGAATATATCCAATCTCAAGCGGAATTATTGCTGTTTAATGCAGAAAAACCACTCAAACAAAAGCTAGATGAAACAGAACAACAGTGGCAAGGTTTTCAACAGAAAGAAGCAAATTTAAGCGGATTTTCCACCGCACTTATGCTTTTGGCGAATGGGATTTTGCTTACCCTTACCTTATGGTTTGCCGCTAATGCTGATTTTGGCAATGACCGATATAGTCCTGCAATTATTGCTTTATTTGCCCTTGCTGCACTGGCAGCTTTTGAGATTTTAATGCCTTTGGGTTCTGCATTTTTGCATATAGGGCAAATTATCGCTTCTGCTGAACGCGTTACTGAGATCACCGAACAAACGCCACTGGTGCAATTTAGTGGAGAAAAAACGGTGGAAAAACACACCGCACTTGATCTGTCTATTCAGCAAGTGAATTTCACCTATCCTGAACGCCAAGACCCTGCGCTAGAAAACATCACGCTAACTATTCCACAAGGGCAAAAAGTGGCTATTCTGGGTAAAACAGGCAGTGGTAAATCTACCCTGTTACAGCTTCTGGTGCGTAATTATGATCCGAATCAAGGGAATATTTTTCTCGCCAAGCAATCTATTGCAGACTACACAGAGCGCCATTTACGTGAACAAATGTGCTTTCTCACCCAACGTGTACACGTTTTTAGTGATACCTTACGCAATAATCTTCAATTGGCGAATCAACACCCCCTGCAAGATACCACAATGATTGAAGTGCTAAATCAAGTGGGCTTAGGCAAATTAGTCGAGCAAGAACAAGGTTTAGATCTCTGGCTAGGTGATGGAGGACGTCCTCTTTCTGGCGGAGAACAGCGTCGCTTAAGCTTAGCGCGTATTTTGCTTAATCAAGCCCCTATTCTATTACTTGATGAGCCAACAGAAGGGTTAGATCGTGAAACAGAACGTCAAATTCTGCGCTTAATCCTAACCCATTGCCAAAATAAAACCTTGATTATGGTAACCCATCGTCTTACTGCTATTGAGCAGTTTGATCATCTTTGCATTATAGATGAAGGAAAATTAATTGAACAAGGCAATTATCAAACCTTAATGGCAAAAGAAAACGGCTTTTTCAAACAATTAGTGGAAAGAATTTAACTAAGTAGAAAGCTTTAAATAAGGATTGAGAAACTGGAAAATCTCGAAAAAAGAAAAGCTGGGCGGAAACCTTCCCAGCTTGATCTCGGCACACGAACAATCTGACTTTGGCTGCTTTCTTCCGAACCTGACCGAGTAAACCAGACCTCGTTGCGAGGAACCGAGAAGGTTTCCATTACATCTGCCACTAAACCGCGACAGAACGCCCGCATTATGCCCTAAGCCCTATAGAATTGCAAATTTTTCATTATTATTTTTGTATTAACTGGCTAAATAAGCAACTTCTTGTAGTTTGATTTTAACGCATCGCACAGCCAGTTAAAAAACGTGGCATAACCGATTAAAATCAAAATAAGAGAAACTTACTACTCGACAACAACATAGTATTCTTTTAAATTGAAAAACAAAAAGGACTGCCCTACTATGTACGGAATTCAGTCCTTAAAAGCTCAAAACTAAACCACCCAAATTTTGGGATTCAGATCAGTCTTAGTAAAACGATCAAAACATAGGAATTACTTCGGTTGATCAGCTTTTTTACCATATTTTGCTGCCATTTCGTCTTGAAGTTTTTTCAATTCTTCCGTTGCAGCTGTTGTTTTTTCCGTTTTTGCTTGAATCGCTTTTGTCGCTTCTTCTGACGCATTATTCATTAATGCTAAGCCATCTTTTGCAAGCTCTGAGGTTAATGTTAACACAGATTGCATTTTATCTTTTAACTGTTTGATTTCAGCACTTTTAATATCTAACGTATTCAAGCTTTTCTGCACTTCTGCATTTCTTGCACTTAATGCATTCATTGCCTCAGCAATTTGTTTTTCATCGCCAGAAGATAGTTTTTCCATATATTCTTGCTGAAAAGCGACTTGACTTTGTTGATTCGCTAAACTCCATTCCACTAATTTTTGATAATCTGCTGCGGGATCAGCCTTATTACAAGCTGCAATAAAAAGAGCGAAAAGCACTGCTGTACCTAATTTAATGATTTTATTCATTGTATTTTCCTTTACATAATAAATAACTAATATAGCTAAAAAGTTTAACTATAGGATTATTCTCATTGAGAGAACGCTATTCTAATCCCTATACTAAGAAATTGCCAAGCAATATAATTAAAAACTTTGTAAAGATTTGAGCAATGTTTCACCAAATTCTTTACGCCATCCTTTTAATAAATCAGGTAAATCATTCGGATCTTGGTGTTTTATCCAGCACCATTTCATTAAACCTTCTAATCCTCGTTTACTTGAAATAGTCTCTATAGGCAACTCCGCTGGCGTGATTTCGTTTAATTTTTGCTGCAACATTTTTAATCCAGCGCGATAGCGTGGTTCATCAACCAAACGAACAATGGGGGAGGGATACGCTTCTTTAGGCGTGCGTTTTGCTTTCTCAACAAGCTGCAACATTTTTTTACCATTCACTCGCACTTCCATCGGCAATAATCCTAAATCAAGTAATGCCGAAGTGTGCTTAGGAAGATGTTTCGCCACAAGCCACAAATGTTCACTTTTTACAATAAAATTTAACGCCACATCACGTTTAATGGCTTCTTCTAAACGCCATTTTGCAAGAAGTTTTAACGCCATTAACGCTTGTTCATTTAATTTCCACGCATTGGGAATATCAAAATAAGCACGTTCAGGATCCCTTGGTTTACTAATTTTTTCTAACAATAATTCACATTCATTTTGTACCGCACTTTGCCACGGTGTTTGCAATAAATGTTGTTGCATTTTTTCATATAAAGGAAGGAGATACCAAACATCGGCTGCCGCATAGCGTAATTGGACATCGGATAATGGGCGTGCGAGCCAATCTGTGCGTGAAGCACCTTTATCTAGCTCTAACTGAAAATAATGATAGATTAAACTGGCAAATCCCATAGAATGACCAAAACCTAAAAATTGACTTACAACCTGTGTGTCGATTAATGGTGTAGGTAACTGTTTGAAATAGTGGTAAAAAATCTCAAGATCTTCTTTACTCGCGTGTAGAATTTTAATGACATTGATATCTGCAAGCAACGCAATAAAAGCGGAAAAATCATCAATGACTAAAGGATCGATCAGACTTACCTTCTCACCATCATAAAGTTGGATCAACCCCAACTTTGGATAAAAAGTTCTGGTACGAATAAATTCGGTGTCCAATGCAACGTAAGATTTTTCTCTCGCGCGTTGGCAAACTTCCTCCAATGCCAATGTTGAAGTAATTATTTGAAAGTGCGGTGGATTTTTGATTTCTTTTTTTATTGCTGACATAACCTTATTTCATTCATTTTTAATCACATCTCATAAAAAATACTGCAATGGCATTATGCATTGCTTTATTTCAAATGAAGATAAAATGAAGGCGAACTTTTTGTCCGCCCTTGATTTATTTTTATCGCTTAAACCGATTAATGCGATGGACGCTTCGCTAATTCTTCATCGCGTAACACACGGCGGAGAATTTTACCGACATTGGATTTCGGTAACTCATCTCTAAACTCAATATCTTTCGGGATTTTATATCCTGTAAGATGCTGTCTGCAATGTTGGCGTAGCTCATCACGTGTGAGGCTTTCATCTTTTTTCACCACAAACACCTTAATTGTTTCACCTGATACTTCGTGTGGCACGCCAATTGCAACCACTTCTGCGACTTTATAATTGAGCATAATCACATCTTCAATTTCATTTGGATAGACATTAAATCCCGAAACGATGATCATATCTTTTTTACGATCGACAATACGCAAGCTGTAAGAGTCGTCCATCACCACAATATCTCCCGTTGCAAGCCAGCCATCTTTCAGTACTTCAGCGGTTGCTTCTGGGCGTTTCCAATAACCTTGCATCACTTGATCACCTTTCACCCAAAGCTCACCCGGCTCGCCAAGTTGCGCTTGTTCGCCATTGTCTTTGATAATTTTAATGTCCGTATTGGGAACAGGAACCCCAATAGTGCCATTGTGTTTCACCACATTAATTGGGCAAGCAGCAATCAGTGGTGAACATTCTGTCATACCATAACCTTCAATAATGCTACAACCTGTGGTTTCGTGCCAACGTGTTGCGACAGATTGCTGAATTGCCATTCCGCCACCCACAGAAAGTTTAAGTTGTGAAAAATCAATTTCTTTGAAATTCTCATTATTTAATAAGGCATTAAATAAGGTGTTCACCCCTGTAATCGCCACAAAGCGATGTTTTTTCAGCTCTTTTACAAAACCGTCAATATCACGTGGATTGGTGATCAGAATTGCTGTAACACCCAATTCAATAAACAATAAACAGTTCACCGTCAGGGCAAAAACGTGATACAGCGGTAACGCCAAGATCGCTTTTCGTTCACGGGTATGATCGCCAACAAAAGGATAAGCAATCCATTTTGCCTGAAATACATTGGTAATAATATTGTGATGAGAAAGCATTGCCCCTTTCGCAACGCCTGTTGTTCCCCCTGTATATTGTAAAAAGGCAAGATCATTGCGTGTTAAATTAGGACGGACATATTGGCGATATTTGCCAACGGCAAGCACTTCACGGAAAGTAACGGCGTGCGGGAGTTTATATTTTGGCACGAGCTTTTTAATGTATTTCACCACAAAATTCACCAATGTTCGTTTGCCAAAAGAAAGCTGATCGCCCATTCGGGTTAAAATAACGTGTTTAACCGCGGTATTGAACACCACTTTTTCAAGGGTTGAGGCAAAATTCGATACTACCACAATCGCTTTGGCACCGCTGTCTTGCAGCTGATGTTCGAGTTCTCTTGGGGTGTAAAGCGGATTCACATTGACGACAATCATTCCCGCGCGTAGTATGCCGAATAAGGCAATAGGATACTGCAATAAATTAGGCATCATTAACGCCACAGGATCGCCTTGTTGTAACTTCAATTCATTTTGTAAATAAGCAGCAAAGGCACGGCTACGCTCTTCTAATTTACGAAAGGTCAGCACCTGCCCCATATTAATATAAGCGGCACGATCAGGATGTTCTCTCACGGCTTTATCAAACATATCTAAGATGTTTTCATAAGCGGAGGTATCCAGTTCCCTTTCTGCCCCCTCTGGATAATTGATAAACCAAGGCTTTTCCATTTGTTATCCTTATTATTTTTATTAAATCTTGTGGATTTTATCACTCGCTCGCGAATGTGCCAAATCCTGATGCGTTATTCACGCCCCGGCAACTTTTTCCAAGTAACTTCATTGCGTAAATAAACGGGTTCAATTTCCACCGCACTTATCCATTGTTTTTGCCAGTAATAAGGCAATGCCAACGGTAGCATTGCTCTAGCGGAAGGTAAAAGAATGTCTGACGCGGTTGCCCAGTCAAGCTGCGAAAGTGCTTCATAAGCCGCCCAGCCTGTGCCAACTTTACGCCACTCGCCTTGTCCCTGTTGTGCAAGTTCAAGTACCTGTTGTGCAGAACACACCTGTTCAGTAACCACCTCATTCCATTGTAAAAATTGATGAGAATCCAACCGCACTTGTTCTGCATTAAGTTGGCTGAAATACACCTCATTCATTCTTGCATCAATGGCACAGAGGACTTGCGTCGTGCCATATTGTTCATACGCTTGCTGAGCCATTGTCGTCAGATTAGAAATAGGAATCACTGGAAAATCAGCCCCTAATGCCAAGCCTTGTGCAATCCCTGCGCCGACACGCACGCCAGTAAAACTGCCCGGCCCACGCCCGAAAACTAACGCATCCACTTGATTGAGCGTAATACCAGACTGGTTTAAAATTTCATCAATCATTGGCAAAATACGTTTTGTATGGGTGCGTTGTGCCAATTCATCTAAATGCGTTATTTCTCCTTTGTGCCATAAGGCGACAGAACACGCCTCCGTAGAGGTATCTAAAGCGAGTAAAGTTGTCATTATTTTTTCTCTGTTAAAAATTGAATTACGTTGTTTAAATCTCGGGTTCGCGTTGCGTTTGGTAAACTTTTTAAAAAGGTTTCGCCGTAGGTACGCATCACCAAACGGCTATCACAAATAATCACCGCCCCTCGGTCTGTTATATCACGGATCAACCGCCCAACACCTTGTTTTAAGGTGATGACTGCCTCAGGAATTTGAATCTCATTAAAGGGATCTTTACCCTGTAAGCGACAATCTTCCATTCGTGCTTTAAGTAAAGGCTCATCTGGTGCGGTAAAAGGTAATTTATCAATAATCACTAAAGAAAGGGCATCACCACGGACATCTACACCTTCCCAAAAACTTGAGGTTGCCACCAGCACCGCGTGAGATTGGGTAGTAAACTGTGCTAATAATTGACTTTTTGCCGTTTCCCCTTGTAATAAAACTGTTAAATCACTGTGTTCACGAAAAAAATCTGCCAGTCCACGCATCATAGAATAAGAGGTGCAAAGGACAAAACAGCGCCCCTGATTTTTTTCGATGATCGGTAATAACATTCGCCCTAACTGCGTTTGTGTCTGAGATTGGTTCAATGCAGGCAGGAACCGTGGCACGCATAATAGGGCTTGCTCAGGGTAATTAAAGGGGCTAGGCAAAATTTTCTGCACCGCATTTTCAATCCCCAAGCGCTGACAAAAATGCTGAAAATTGCCCCCAACTTCAAGGGTGGCAGAGGTGAAAACCCAAGCCGCCTCTTTTTTACTGATCTGTTCACCAAATTTATCAGCCACAGTGAGCGGTGTGATATGCAAGCCAAAACCACGCCCCATTGTTTCATACCAATAACAATAGCCCACTAAATGGGTTTCTTGCAGGCGTTTTAACACCAACTGAATACTGGCAACACGTTCAAAAATGCTATCTAGAGTTTGTGAACGCCCGAGAGAAAGCTTCACTACTTCGGATAAAAAGGCTAATTTCTCTTGCAATAATTCTACGCATTTTTGCACCGCACTTTTATCTGCTGAATGCATTGAATGTTGTGCATATAACTCTCGCCAATTTCCTCGCCGATTACCTTCGCCCAATAATAGACGAAAATCTTGCACTACTTTAAGTAAAGTATCAGCCGCCACGCCAAGCTGTTTCATATCTTTTAATTCTGTACGATAAACAATATTGGCATCTTTGCATAAATCAAATAATTGACGTGAAGTGAGGGATATGCCGAAATATTGGCTCGCCACATCGGCAATTTGGTGGGCTTCATCAAAAATAATGGCTTGCGCATTAGGAATAAGCTCACCGAAGCCACTTTCTTTTACCGCCATATCCGCAAAAAACAAATGATGGTTCACCACCACTAAATCTGCGTTTAACGCTTTTTTGCGAGCGGCTGCCACATAGCAATCCGCATAATTAGGGCAATCTGAACCTAGGCAACTTTCGGTAGTACTGGTGAGCTGGGGCAAAATCGGGCTATCTTCCGCAATCTCCACACATTCGCTTAAATCCCCCGTTTTGGTGGCATTATTCCATTTTCGCACTTTAGCAAGATCCGCTAATACGGTGCGATCCCCTAACACACCTTGTGCAATAAGCTGATCTAAACGCTCAAGGCAAAGATAATTGGCACGCCCTTTTAATAAGGCGATTTTCCCTGTATAGCGCAACGCTTTTTTTATAGCCGGAAGATCACGATTAAATAATTGATCTTGTAAATTTTTTGAGCCTGTGGAAATAATGGTTTTCTTGCCGGCAAGTAACGCAGGCACTAAATACGCAAAGGTTTTCCCCGTGCCTGTCCCCGCTTCTACCACAAGCGCTTGCTTGTGCGAAATCGCCTCCGACACGGCTTGCGCCATTTCTAATTGTTCGGCACGCGGGCGAAATCCTTTAATGTGCTGACTTAATACTCCATTTTCGGCAAAGGCGTTGATGACAGTTTGGCTATCCATTCATTCAATTCGGGGTTAAGGGTAAATAAATTGGCGGCTATTCTAACAGAAAAATGCTATACAGTGTTGTACTGGATAGCGTTATTGTTCATTTACAAATCAAAAAATATTGAATGCGATATTTTGTGGTAACATAGCAAATCAATTTTTTTAATGGATAATAGAATGCTTTAATGGATAATAGAATGCAATTAAGACATAGTCTCAAACTCGGTTTATTAAGTGCGGTGCTTTTTTTGCTTATTTCTTGTAAAGATCAAACCGCCAATATCGGCAGTCAAGCACCTGATATTGCGGCTTTTGATTTGCAGGGCAATAAGGTGGAATTAAGCCAATTTGCAGGGAAAAAATTGCTGATCAATTTTTGGTCAGAAACCTGTGGCATCTGTATTGTTGAGATGAAATTATTACAGCAATTTTCCCAAAACTATCCCAATACATTACAACTTTTAGCCATTAATATTGATGGGGAACGTGGTAACACACAAGCGGTGGTAGAAAAAAATCAACTGACTCTGCCAATTGTCAAAGATCAGCTTAATATTACCGCTGAACGTTATCAGTTGGTTGGCACACCAACCTCATTCTTGCTTGATCCTAAGGGAAAAATCCTTTATAAATTTGAGGGTTTAATCCCAGAAAACGAATTACGAACATTCTTTGAGGAAAAATAATGAAAGGTTACGCTTCGACTCTACTTTTTATTGCAGGCACGCTATTGGCATTCAATAGCCAAGCCGATGAAAGCCTAGAACATACACAAAAGATTTTTAACCGCACTTGTGCAATGTGCCACGGTAAGCAAGGGGAAAAATCGGCATTAAATCAATCTGCAATGATCAATAACTTAAAAACTGAAGAAATTCTCACCGCACTTGAAAAACGCAAAGCGGGCGAAATTGTCGGTGCGGGGAATGCCGCAAAATCTCGTTTAAGTGAAGAAGAAATCAAAGGATTAGCGGAATATATTCCAACATTGAAAAAATAGTATTAAAAAAATCGGGCTACTTAGAATAGCCCGATTTTTTTACCTCATATTATTCCTTAGGTTTCGTACAGACCTTTAATAAGAAATACCCTCCTACCGCTGAAATCGCTGAGCCTAGCAAAATACCTACACGGGCAAAACTTGCCATTTCACTTGCCCCATCACCACCAAAGGCGAGTCCCGCCAAGAACATTGACATTGTAAATCCAATACCGCAGAGCAAGGCAATGGCAAAAATCTGTTTAAAATTAATTCCTTCAGGCAATTTCGCAATACGAAATAGCACCGATAAATAACTAAATAAAAAGACACCAAGCGGTTTTCCAAGTAATAATCCTAAGATCACGCCTAAAGTGAGCGGTGAGCTTAACGTCTCTATCCCCATTCCTGCTAAGGATACTCCCGCGTTGGAAAAAGCAAACAGGGGCAAAATAAAGAATGAACACCAAGGGGCTAAAATATGTTCCATATCGTGCAACACTTTTCTGCCATTTTTCCCTTTGAGTGGAATACTAAACCCAATGATAACGCCAGCTAAGGTGGCGTGTACGCCCGATTTTAGCACGGATACCCATAACACTAAGCCGACAATCACATAAGGCCCTAAATTGGATACTTTAAAGCGATTAAGCAAAATCAACCCCACAATGGCAATACTCGCTAAAATTAACGCGCGCGTACTCAAATCCTGTGAGAAGAACAAGGCAATCACAATAATCGCGCCTAAATCATCAATAATCGCCAATGCAAGCAAAAACACTTTTAATGCGAAAGGCACACGACTCCCAAGCAAACCTAATACGCCTAGTGCAAAGGCAATGTCTGTTGCCATTGGAATTGCCCAGCCATCTTGATATTGTGGGGTATCCTTGGTGACAAACCAATAAATTGCCGCTGGCACAATCATTCCTCCCAAGGCGGCAATGGCTGGGAAAATGGCTTTTTGATAGCTTGAAATTGCCCCCGTGAGCAATTCTCGTTTTACTTCTAATCCCACAAGGACAAAAAATACCGCCATAAAGCCATCATTCACCCACATCAAGAGTGGTTTGTTGATTTGTACAATGGAACCAAATTGGATCACCACTGGCGCATCAAGAAAGCTAAAATAAAAACGGCTCAAGGGCGTGTTTGCCAATAAAATGGCAAAGGCAGCGAAAAACAGCAATAACATTCCGCTGGCTGCTTCTAATTTCATAAAGTATCGAATGTATCGAACCATTAATCTCTCCTAGTCAAAATAACGGGCTTGAAAATAAACACCCAAATGGATCATTTCTTTGTAATAAGAAAAAGCAATATCATCAGTAAGTTTTTCTAACATATAAGGGAAAAATAGGTCAATAAAAATCGGAAAATTTCTCTTAGTTATTGAAAAATTTGTGATTTTTCACACATTTTTTAACCGCACTTTGCTTTTTAATTCCTGATAAAAATAAGGGGTAAATTCATTTCTATGATTTTTGCTTATTTATAAATAACTTAGTTTATGTCAAGAATTGGACGTAAAATTTAGTGCTTGCAGTTTCGTTAATAACACATTATCTTGTACCGCGTTTTCAATAAACCACTATATCTTGTGTTTTTACGCAACACCAACAAATCGGAATGTCTATGAATAAAGCTATGATGGTCACCAAACGTGACGGAAAACAAGAACCCATCGATTTAGATAAAATTCACCGAGTGATCACTTGGGCAGCAGAGGGATTGGATAACGTTTCTGTTTCTCAAGTAGAATTGCGTTCCCATATTCAATTTTATGAGGGGATTCGCACTTCGGATATTCACGAAACCATTATTAAAGCTGCGGCAGATTTAATCAGCAAAGATACGCCTGATTATCAATATTTAGCTGCGCGCCTTGCGGTTTTCCATTTGCGTAAAAAAGCCTATGGGCATTTTGATCCTCCGCGTTTATATGATCACGTTAAAAAATTGGTGCGTTTAGGCAAGTATGATCAAGCCTTACTGACCGATTATAGCCGTGAAGAATGGGACGAAATGGACGGCTTTTTAGATCACTGGCGTGATATGACATTCTCTTATGCGGCAGTCAAACAGCTTGAAGGCAAATATTTAGTACAAAATCGTGTCACAGGTGAGATTTATGAATCTGCCCAGTTCTTATATATTTTGGTGGCAGCAAGCTTGTTCTCAACCTATCCAAAAGAAACGCGCTTAGATTATGTACGCCGTTTCTATGATGCGACATCGACATTTAAAATTTCTCTGCCTACACCAATTATGGCTGGGGTGCGTACACCAACACGCCAATTCAGTTCTTGTGTGTTAATTGAATGTGGTGATAGTTTAGATTCCATTAATGCGACTGCCTCTGCCATTGTGAAATATGTTTCTCAACGCGCTGGAATTGGCGTAAACGCCGGAGCGATTCGTGCCTTGGGTAGCCAAATCCGTGGCGGGGAAGCATTCCATACAGGCTGTATCCCATTCTATAAATATTTCCAAACTGCGGTGAAATCCTGTTCACAAGGCGGGGTGCGTGGTGGAGCGGCCACCGTTTACTACCCAATTTGGCACTTGGAAGTGGAAAGCCTGTTAGTCTTAAAAAATAACCGTGGTGTGGAAGATAACCGTGTTCGTCATATGGATTACGGTGTTCAGCTTAACAAATTAATGTATCAACGCTTAATCAAAGGTGGCGAAATCACCTTATTTAGCCCTTCTGATGTGCCGGGGTTATATGAAGCATTCTTTGCCGATCAAGATGAGTTTGAACGCCTTTACACCCAATACGAACAAGATCCAGACATTCGTAAACGCAGTGTGAAAGCCGTTGAACTGTTCTCCCTATTAATGCAAGAACGTGCATCCACAGGGCGTATCTATATTCAAAATGTGGATCACTGTAATACCCACTCGCCATTTGATCCTTGCGTTGCGCCAGTGCGCCAATCTAACCTTTGTTTAGAAATCGCATTGCCAACTAAGCCACTTTCTCATATTCACGATGAAGAAGGTGAAATTGCCCTTTGTACCCTTTCAGCTTTCAACTTAGGGGCGATTGCAAACCTTGATGAATTAGATGAACTTGCAGATCTTGCTGTGCGTGCCTTAGATGCCCTATTAGATTATCAAGATTACCCTGTGATCGCGGCAGAACGTAGCTCTCTTGCGCGTCGCTCTTTAGGAATTGGCGTAATCAACTTTGCTTATTATTTAGCTAAAAATGGAGTGCGCTATTCAGACGGCAGTGCCAACGATCTCACCCATCGTACTTTTGAAGCCATCCAATACTATTTATTGAAGGCTTCAATGAACCTTGCGAAAGAAATGGGGGCTTGTGAGTATTTCGATCAAACCACTTACGCTCAAGGTATTTTACCGATTGATACCTATAAAAAAGATGTGGATACACTCACGCAAGAGCCATTACATTACGATTGGGAAAGCCTACGCCAAGACATTAAAATCTTTGGTTTGCGCAACTCAACACTGACCGCACTGATGCCATCAGAAACGTCATCGCAAATTTCCAATGCAACCAACGGCATTGAACCACCGCGTGGACACGTCAGCATCAAAGCGTCAAAAGACGGTATCCTCAAACAAGTTGTACCAGATTATGAAAACTTAAGTGAAAACTACGAGTTATTATGGGATATTCCAAATAATGATGGTTACTTACACCTCGTAGGTATTATGCAAAAATTTGTGGATCAATCCATTTCAGCCAACACCAACTACGATCCACAGCGTTTTGAAGAAGGCAAAGTACCGATGAAAGTGTTGTTAAAAGATTTATTAACCGCTTACAAATATGGCGTAAAAACTCTTTATTACCAAAATACCCGTGATGGCGCAGAAGACAGCCAAGAAGATCTTGATGACGGCTGTTCTGGTGGGGCGTGTAAAATCTAATTTATCAAGAGCGGTAATAAATTTAATTATTTTTCCACACAAAATATAAGCCACCTTTGTAAGGTGGCTTAATTAAGGGGATAATCCTCTTTCTTTTCATTATTGCTAGAAACCATATTATCAACCCAAATATTCATTCTCCTTTATAGATATTCATTGATGATCTCAAAAGGCTTTTTATCTAAGCTTTTTTCTATAAAAACGCAATCACAAAGCGTTTATAATATTTTTCATAAAAAAATCTGCACAAGAAACTCTCGTGCAGATTTTTATTTTTGATCAATTAGTATTAAATATTACTCATCAATACTACGCAATAACTCGTTGATTCCTACTTTACCTAAGGTTTTCGCATCAACTTTTTTCACGATTACTGCACAATAGAGATTATATTTACCGCATTTTGAAGGAAGGCTACCTGAAACGACCACAGAACCTGCTGGTACGCGACCGTAATGGATTTCGCCAGTTTCGCGATCATAGATTTTAGTAGATTGACCGATGAATACGCCCATTGAGATTACACAGCCGTCTTCTACGATAACGCCTTCAACCACTTCAGAACGTGCGCCTATAAAGCAGTTGTCACCGATGATGGTTGGGTTAGCTTGTAATGGCTCTAATACGCCACCGATACCTACACCACCTGAAAGGTGAACATTTTTACCAATTTGCGCACAAGAACCTACGGTTGCCCAAGTATCCACCATTGTGCCTTCGCCAACGTAAGCACCAATGTTTACATAAGATGGCATTAATACGGCATTTTTTGCAATATATGCACCTTTACGCACAGTAGCAGAAGGTACAACACGGAAGCCTTCTTGTTGGAAACGTGCTTCATCATAGTCTGCAAATTTAAGGGCGACCTTGTCGTAATATTTGGTTTCAGCACCATCAATCACTTGGTTATCGTTAATACGGAAAGAAAGCAATACCGCTTTTTTTAACCATTGGTGGGTAACCCATTCACCATCAATTTTTTCTGCAACACGGTATTTACCACTGTCTAAACCTTCAATGACTTCTTCGATAGCAGCACGCGTTTCTGTATCTACTGTTTTAGGAGTGATTTCAGCACGGCGTTCAAACGCTGCTTCAATGATATTTTGCAAATTTGACATATTTTGTTTCCTATTCAAATGTAAAAATTAAAACAAGGCGGTATTTTTATCATATTTCCGCCTAAAACTCACCTGTTATTGTTTGTTTTTCTCTAATACTTAATCTTTAAGTACCTAATTTGAGGTATCTAGCTCTTCAAAAGACTTCACTAAATCATCGACTGCTTTCATCTGGCTTACAAAGGCTTCTAATTTTGCTAATGGTAAAGCAGAAGGCCCATCACATTTGGCATTTTGTGGATCAGGGTGTGCTTCTAGGAATAGCCCCGCCAGCCCCACAGCTAGCCCTGAGCGCGCTAATTCTGTCACCTGTGCGCGGCGACCGCTTGATGCAGCCCCAAAAGGATCGCGACATTGTAAAGAATGGGTTACGTCAAAAATCACTGGGCAACCTTTGGAAACGGTCTTCATAACGCTAAAGCCAAGCATATCTACAATAAGATTATCATAACCAAAGTTTGTCCCGCGATCGCAAAGAATCACTTTATCGTTACCACATTCTTCGATTTTCTCTACGATATTTCCCATTTGTCCGGGACTTAAAAATTGGGGCTTTTTCACATTAATTACCGCACCGGTACGTGCCATTGCTTCAACAAGATCCGTTTGGCGAGCCAAAAATGCGGGCAGCTGAATCACATCAACCACTTCAGCGACAGGTTTACATTGATAGATTTCGTGAACATCAGTAATTAATTTAACCCCAAATGTGTCTTTCAATTCTTGGAAAATTTTCAACCCCTCTTCCATTCCCGGCCCACGGTAAGAATGAATTGATGAGCGGTTAGCCTTATCAAAAGAAGCTTTGAATACATAAGGTACGTTTAGTTTTTGGGTTACCTCAACATATTTTTCACACACTGCCATTGCCATATCACGGCTTTCTAACACATTCATTCCACCAAATAAAACAAATGGTTTATTGTTAGCAACTTCAATGTTCCCAATTTTAATGACTTTATTTTGCATAATGTTCTCTAATAGATAAATTTAGTGAATTAATTCTTTTGCTGCTTTTTCTTGCGCTTCAATATCTTTCTCAATTAGCGGTAATTGTTCTTTAAACATTATTGAGAAAGAATCATCTGGTCTTTTTTCAACAAATTCTTTAAGATCTTTCAATGCCTCTGAAAGACGCCCAAGTTGCATTTTTAGAATACCACGATCACGAATTTCATCTAAGGTATCTGGATAACGTTCCAATACGTTCTCAACGTAAGTCAATGCTGGTTCGTATCGACTTTCTCGCATTAAGGAATTTTTCGCTAATTGCCCATAACGAAATTCTAATTCTTCTTCATCTTGCTCACCGAATAGGGGAACAGAAAATTCCACATCATCACCATAATGAAGCTTACAAATATATTCAATATATTTTTCTGAAGATTCTCTTCCTGTCCAAGGATCAAAATAAAGATGTTTTCCATTAACATCCGCTTTAAGCATAATATTGACTGGAAATTCCATTGCATAAATCGGTAAGGCTAATTTTTCAGCGAGATACAATAAAATACCACCGACAGAAATAGCAACCCCACGGCGATTTGTTAAAACATCGGGTAGATAATAATTAGAATGATCAAAAGAATTATTAGAATCAATCAAAAAGCCCCAATCAACATAAATTAAATCGATCAACTTTCTAATTTTTGCTTCATCGTCTTTCTCTTGCTCAATAGTTTCTCTTGCTTGAGTTAAAAAACCATTCATAATTGAATGAATATTTCCTAGCTCGCGTTGCCCATCATTCCCTGTAAGCACATAAAAATTAAGCATTTCATTATAAATTGCATTGCGATTTGTATTCATCAATCATTCCCTCTTGTATTTAATTGAGCTAATGTTATACGTTCGTGTTGGTGATAATCCTTACGAGAAATAACGTTATGCCACAAATTCTTTTGAAAAAAAGACCGCACTTTTTCTCCTTGCTGCCAACCGTGTTCCAATAATAACCAGCCTTGTGGTTTTAGATGCGTTGGTGCATTAATGATAATGTGCCGTAAATCTGCATACCCCTGTTCTTTAGCGATTAAAGCAGTCAATGGCTCGAATCGCACATCGCCCAACTGCAAATGCGGATCATCTTTATCAATATAAGGCGGATTACTTACAATGATGTCAAAACGCTGATCTTGTAAATTTTCAAACCAATTGCTTTGATAAAAAAGAATATTATCAACATCATTACGTTTTGCATTGTCTTGCGCTAAGTTTACCGCATTATCAATCAGATCAACACCCACAACCGAAACTTTAAATGATTTTTTCGATCTAGATCGCAATTCTTGTGCAAGCGCTATTGCAATTGCCCCTGTACCTGTGCCTAAATCTAATATTTTCAGTTCTTCTCCAAACTGAGCTGATGAAATACGTTCTTCCGCACAAATTAAGGCATTTTCTACTAAAATTTCCGTATCTGCTCTTGGAATAAGCGTATCTTCAGAGACCCTTAGATCAAGCGTCCAAAAAGGCTGCTGACCAAGAATATAAGCCATTGGCTCACAGCTTACACGGCGTTGCAATAGTTTTTCAAGCTGCGCTAATTCTTGTGCTGAAAGTATGGTTTCGGAAAAGGCTAAAAGAGAGGAACGAGAACGCCCTGTGACAAATTGTAATAATAGGTTAGCATCCACCTTGGGGTTGATAAAAGGATCTGTCTTTTTATTCCCCATCAGTTGCGTTTCTGCCCAAACGAGCCAATCTGCATAATTCATTCGGTTATTCTCAATCTCATTGATACAGTAAATTAAAATAAAAAATAAATTGAATTTATTATTTGAATTTACTTTATGTTAAAGCTTAAAAAGGAAAAAAGAAAGGACTGATTTCTTATAAAAATCAGTCCTTTAATAGGATTAAGTGGTTAGTTATGCTCAGATTTGTCTGAATTTTCCACCGCACTTTGATTTTGTGTAGGTGCAGTTTGTTCAGCATTTTTTTCTGAACTTGCTTTACCGCTGTCACTCCAACCTGAAGGTGGGGTAACTGGCTCACGATTCATCAGCTGTTTAATCTGCTCTTCTTCAATGGTCTCATATTTTACTAATGCATCTTTCATTGCGTGTAAAATATCCATATTGTCAATTAATAACTGTCTTGCACGATCGTAGTTTCGAGTAACAATAGCACGAACCTCTTCATCAATAACATGTGCCGTTTCATCTGACATATGTTTTGCTTTTGCCATTGAACGCCCTAAGAACACTTCACCTTCATCTTCAGAATAAAGAATTGGCCCTAATTTATCGGAAAAGCCCCATTGGGTTACCATATTACGCGCAATATTCGTGGCAACTTTAATGTCATTGGATGCGCCAGTAGAAATATTTTCTTCGCCGTAAATTAACTCTTCTGCCAAACGTCCAGCATAAAGGGTTGAAAGTTTACTTTCTAATTGTTTCTGGCTAATGCTGACTTGATCTCCTTCTGGTAAAAAGAAGGTTACCCCTAAAGCACGTCCACGCGGAATAATGGTCACTTTATGCACGGGATCGTGTTCTGGTACAAGATAGCCTACAATGGCGTGTCCAGCTTCGTGATAAGCAGTCGATTCTTTCTGCTTATCCGTCATAATCATTGTGCGACGTTCTGGCCCCATATTGATTTTGTCTTTTGCTTTTTCAAACTCAAGCATTGAAACCAATGGCTTGTTCATTCGCGCAGCAAATAATGCGGCTTCATTAACAAGGTTTGCCAAGTCTGCACCTGAATAACCCGGTGTACCACGCGCGAGCGTCATTGCATTCACATCTGGGGCAACGGGTACTTTACGCATATGCACTTTTAAGATTTGCTCACGCCCTAAAACATCTGGCAAGCCCACCACTACTTGGCGGTCAAAACGCCCCGGGCGAGTTAAAGCGGGATCAAGCACATCAGGACGGTTGGTTGCGGCGATCACAATCACCCCTTCATTACCTTCAAACCCATCCATTTCCACTAACATTTGGTTAAGGGTTTGCTCACGTTCATCGTGTCCGCCACCAAGACCAGCCCCACGTTGGCGACCTACGGCATCAATTTCATCAATAAAGATCAGGCAAGGTGCATTTTTCTTTGCTTGCTCAAACATATCACGCACACGAGAAGCCCCTACCCCCACAAACATTTCTACGAAGTCAGAACCTGAAATAGTAAAAAATGGCACTTTCGCTTCACCAGCAATGGCTTTAGCTAATAAGGTTTTACCTGTTCCCGGTGGGCCAACCATTAAAATCCCTTTTGGAATTTTACCGCCCAACTTTTGGAATTTACTTGGATCACGCAAGAAATCCACAATTTCACCCACTTCTTCTTTGGCTTCATCGCAACCTGCAACATCTGCAAAGGTGGTTTTAATTTGCTCTTTTGTCAGCATTTTGGCACGGCTTTTTCCAAAGCTCATTGCTTTACCGCCACCACCTTGCATTTGTCGCATAAAGAAGAACCACACGCCAACAAGCAGTAGCATTGGGAACCAAGAAATCAAAATTTGTGCTAAAAAGCCACGTTTTTCTGGCAATGTTCCTTCTACTTTTACCTTTTTATTTAATAAATCATTGAGTAATTTATCATCATAAATTGGCATTACTGTTGAATATTTGGAACCATCTGATTTGGTAACCTGCAATTCATTATCATCAAATCTCACTTGACGAACTTGATCATTGCCTACATCAGTAATAAATGTGGTGTAATCAGTCATATTACTGCTTGAACCACCGCTAAAGCCCTGATATGCAGACATCATAACGACTGCAATAACAATCCATAGGACTAAGTTTTTGACCATATCTTTCAAGGTTTGACCTCGTTTTTCTAAGTTAATAATTTGTTACAAGATTACTACATTCATTCCAAAATGAGAAGTTATTGAATTTATAGTTAATATTTGTAACCCGTTGCCACAATATACACCTCGCGAGAGCGTCCACGAGATGCTTCAGGTTTACGTACTTTAACAACACTGAAAAGAGAACGAATCTCTTTTAAGTATTCATCAAAGCCCTCACCTTGGAAAACCTTTACAACGAAACTGCCTTTATGTGCCAACACTTGTTTGCACATATCTAAAGCCAGCTCGACTAAATACATTGCACGCGGAATATCTACTGATGGCATTCCGCTAAAATTAGGTGCCATATCAGACATCACTACATCTACTTTTGCTTCGCCAACTCGTTCAAGCAAGGCATTAAGCACATTCTCTTCACGAAAATCCCCTTGCAAGAAATCAACCCCTACAATAGGATCCATCTCTAAAATATCACAAGCAATGACTCGACCTTTACCGCCAATTTGACTCACCACATACTGAGACCACCCTCCGGGAGCAGCTCCTAAATCCACGACGGTCATTCCGTGCTTAAAAAGACGATCTGTTTGTTGAATTTCATCAAGCTTAAAATAAGCTCGCGAACGCAACTTCTGCTTATGTGCCTTTTGGACAAATGGATCTTTAAAATGCTCATTTAACCAACGCGTTGAACTTGCTGAACGTTTTTTCTTTCCCATAATTTCTTAATTTTTGTGGTAGTTTCGTCAATATAAGGTTAAAATTTCCCAGTTCAAGGTGGTATTAGGAATTTCTCCATAAAAAACACCGCACTTTATAAACATAGGATTAAATTAATGCAGTTATCAACAAAACAAAAACAATTTTTAAAAGGGCTTGCGCACCACTTAAGCCCTGTCGTTATGCTAGGTGGAAATGGTTTAACCGAAGGGGTTATCGCTGAAATTGACAACGCCCTCAATCATCACGAATTAATTAAAGTGAAAATTGCAGGAGCTGATCGCGAAACCAAACAACTTATTATCGATGCGATTGTCAGAGAAACGCAAGCTGCTGCGGTGCAAACTATCGGTCATATCCTTGTGCTTTATCGCCCAAGCGAAGAACATAAAATTTCCTTACCTAAAAAATAAGTAAAATGGGGCGTATTAAAACGCCCTCTTTTTTATTTATATTCCACTTCAATAATATCAAACTCAACCGTTCCACCGGGAGTGGTAATGGTTACGCTATCGTCCACTTCTTTGCCAATTAAGCCACGAGCAATCGGTGAATTTACTGAAATCAAGCCTTGTTTAATATCCGCTTCATCATCCCCCACGATTTGATAGGTTACTTCTTCCTCAGTATTCACATTCACTAACACGACCGTTGCACCAAAGATAACTTTGCCGTTATTTGGCATTTTGGTTACATCAATGATTTGACTATTCGCCAACTTTCCTTCAATTTCTTGAATACGCCCTTCACAAAAACCTTGTTGCTCGCGTGCCGCGTGATATTCCGCGTTTTCTTTTAAATCACCGTGTTCACGCGCTTCTGCAATGGCTTTAATGATTTCGGGACGGCGAGTATTTTTTAAAAAGTCCAATTCTTCTCTTAATTGTGCTGCACCGCGTACAGTCATTGGAATTTGTTGCATTGCTAAATCCTTATTCCTTTTTTAGTCAAAAATAAAACCACGGCAAAGCAATACTTTGCCGTAGCTCAAAAAATAATTTTAATGCAAATCGCATTATTACATCATTTATGCGAGAAATAATTTTACTCTCGCGAGATCCAGCACTATTATTGTGTTTCTGAAAAAAAATAGCAACCATCGCGATTATTTATGTACAAATTATCATCAAAATTATGGACTTTTGCATTAGGAATTTCCTTCGTTTTACACCCCTCACTGAGCGCCGCTAAAGTGGACGTTGAAGAACTTCGTACACAACTTCCTACGGGAACAAGCCTTTCGTTCGTAGCGAAAAACTTAAAAACGCAAGAAATTCTCACCGCACTTAATCCACAAACCTTTATGCTCCCTGCAAGTACACAAAAAGTGTTTACTGCACTTGCTGCCAAACTGAGCCTTGGCGATGAATTTCATTTTGAAACGAGTTTATTACGAGACGGTAATATTGAAAATGGTGAGTTACAAGGTAACTTAATCATTAAATTCACTGGTGACCCTGATTTAACCAGCGATCAACTCTATCAGCTGCTTGCCCAAGTAAAGCAACAAGGTATTCAACGCATCAAAGGGGATCTCATTTTAGATACGGCGGTATTTACTGGACACGACCGTGGCTTAGGTTGGATTTGGAACGACTTATCAATGTGCTTTAATTCACCACCAGCCGCTGTGAACATCAATCATAACTGTTTTTATGTGGATCTTGATGCCAATTTGCCTGTGGGTGAATTGGTGAAATTCAACGTGCCAGCGCAATATCCTGTGCAAGTGTTCGGTCAAGTGCGTGTGGCAAGCAAAGAAGATGCGCCTTATTGCCAGCTTGATGCCGTGTTGCACGACAACAATCGCTATCAAATTAAAGGCTGTCTTGCTCGTCAAAGTAAACCTTTTGCGCTCAGTTTTGCTGTGCAAGATCCCAATGCTTATGCTGCAGCCATTATTCAACGTCAATTAAACCGTCTCGGTATTGCATTTAATGGCAAAATCCAACAACCTCGAACCGCACAAAAAGGGCAGTTTTTAGCGCAACATTTGTCTAAGCCCCTACCAGATTTGATCAAAAAAATGATGAAAAAATCCGATAACCAAATTGCCGACGCCCTCTTTCGTACCATTGGTTATCACTATTACAAACGCCCTGCTTCTTTCCAACTTTCCGCAAAAGCAATGCGCCAAATTCTGCAAAACAAAGCGGGCATAAAATTTGATAATAGCGTTATCGCCGATGGTTCAGGGCTTTCTCGCCACAATTTGATTTCTGCCAATATGATGTTACAATCCCTTGAATACATTGGAACGCACCAAGAACAACTGCATTTATTAGAAACCTTTCCTATTGCAGGGGTTGATGGCACGTTAAGCGGACGCGGTTCAATGATTGCCCCACCTCTTGCGCAAAATATTTCGGCTAAAACAGGCGCATTAAAAGGGGTTTATAATCTGGCTGGCTTTATGCAAAATATCAAAGGACAACGCATTGCATTCGTACAATTTATCAACGGCTATTCCACGGGCGATCTGGAAAATAAAACGAAACGCGCACCCTTAGTGCGTTTTGAAAATGCCCTATACAGCCAACTTTATGAGGATTAGACAATGAAATTACAGCATATTTACCTATACCCCATCAAATCAACACAAAGCTATGAAGTGGCGCAAGCGGTAGTTCAACCGCAAGGGCTTAATTTTGACCGCACCTTTATGCTTACCGAACTAGATGGCACCTTTATCACCGCACGCAAAGAGGCGGAACTTTATTATTTCCACGCGTTGCCGACACCGCTTGGCTTATATATTCAGCATAAAGGCGGTTCAGCAATTCAAGTTCAATATACGGATTTTCAACAAAGCCAAGCCTGTGAAGTGTGGGGGAATGAATTTAACTCGTTACTTGCACCACAAGAAATTAATCAATGGTTTAGCGAAAAAATCGGTCGTGCTGTGCAACTGCGCTGGACAGGCGAACACACGCAACGCACAATCAAACGCTACCCCGATCAACCGCTCTCTTTTGCAGACGGCTACCCACTTTTACTCACGACTACCGCCTCATTTAATGCCTTACAACAAGCTTGCCCAAGCCCAATTTTCCCCCTTCAATTCCGCCCAAATGTAATCATTGATGGCATCATCCCCTTTGAAGAACAACAATGGGCTGAAATTCAAATTGGTGAAGTCAAATTCTTACACAGTAAACCTTGCGAACGCTGTGTGCTTACCACACGCAACCCAATCACTAACCAAACAGATCCTAAAATGGAACCTTTCCGCACGCTGAAAAAACTTAACCACAACGAACAAGGCGCACCACTTTTCGGCATTAATTTAATTCCATTAAATACCGGCGTTATTCGCGTGAATGATCAAGTGAACATTTTGGCATTGAAATAAAAAAGTGCGGTGGTTTTTAGAGAAATTTCTCTTAAAACCACCGCACTTTTATACATAACTCATTTTATTGAGGATCAATAAGATCAACTAATTTCATTACTACTTCGTCTATTAAATGAGGTTCTGCCACCGTAGCAAATTTTGCATTACGAGCGTTCAAATCAAGAGAACGTATTTGGTGACAAAGAATAACGCCAGTTACCGCTCCTGATTTAGTACTCACACCATCTAATACTACGGTAACACTTTGCGAACGAGCCGCCTTTCCACCACTAGAGATAGGGCAACAAATTGCCACACCTAGCGCTTTATTTAATACTTGCTCCGAAATTACAATAAAATAATGAGGCTTGCGTAGCTCTCGCCCTAAGCTAGGATCGGGATCAACATACCAAATTTCTCCCTTTTTTGGCACGCGCATTACCATACTTCTTTACCTTGTGCTGAGCTTTCCATTATTTCTGCGACATCCTTGTTTAACGCTGTTATTTCTTCACTATCAATGCCTTCTAACAACTGAGTAAGATTTTTTCGCCCTTTAGGCTGACGCTTAACAGCACTTAACACGACGGTTTCATTTTTTGTTTCAATATTTAACACATTGCCCGCTTGCCAGCCCATTTGAACAGCAATTGAATTGGGTACCGTTAAAATAATCGCCCCACCTTGTTGTCTTAATCTACCTTGCATCATATTTTCCTTTGTTCGTGTTACTTTGTAACACATCATAAAGAAATTTTACTCACTCCACAATCAAATTCATTCTGAATCAAAATAAAAAGTGCGGTGGTTTTAAGAGAAATTTCTATAAAAACCACCGCACTTATTCAATTATTGAAGATTAATGAATATTACCAAACTCGCCTTTGTTAAACGCGTTGAATTTTTCGATTAATTCTTCGCGGGTGTTCATTACAAACGGGCCATAGGCGGCAATTGGTTCATTAATTGGTACGCCACTGAGTAAAACCATTTTGACGTTTTCCTCACCTGCGGTGATTTTGACTTCACCGCTTTCGTGATTGAAAATCACCAATTCGGTTGGTGCAGCACGATCGCTATCATTAATCAGTGCCGTTCCACGCAATGCTACCAGCATTAAATGGTGGCTTTCTGGTACGTTAATGGTTACGCTGTGGTTCGCATTAATATCTATTTCCCACATATTTAACTCGGTAAAGGTACGGGCAGGCCCTTCTACGCCATCCAGCTCACCTGCAATAATGCGTGCTGTACCCGCATTATCAGCAAAGTGATAAATTGGAATATCTGCCGCTTTAATGCTTTGATAGCCTGCTGGGGCATTTTTATCTTTCGCTGGCAAATTTACCCAAAGTTGTAACATTTCAAAAGTTCCGCCTGTTCGGCTGAAATTTTCGCTATGAAACTCTTGGTGAACAATGCCATTTCCTGCGGTCATCCATTGCACATCACCTGCTCCAATCACGCCACCATTGCCATCGCTATCGCGGTGTTCTACTTCACCTTGCAACGCAATCGTAACGGTTTCAAATCCTGCGTGTGGATGTGCGCCTACGCCTCTTGGCGCGCCGTTATGAGGTTTAAATTCCATTGGCATTGCATAATCTAGCATTAAAAATGGGCTAGTGACTTTGTCTTGTTGGCTATGTGAGAATAATGGTGACACATAAAAACCATCGCCAACCCAGTGTTTTTGTGGTGCGGTATAAACTCGATTTACTGTACGCATAATTTTTTCTCCTAAATTTGATAAATTCTGTTTTCTGTGATGCCCTGAATATTCAGGGCGGTGAGTTCATTAATAAGTCGCTACTTGCATTCCATTACGTTGCGCTTCACGCAATTTAGTTGGGGTAACATCATTGCCTTCTGGATCAACCACACTGACAGTGGATAAAATATTGATCAATTGTCCACGGATTGCAGCTAAATAACGTTGCCGTAACGCACTACGCTCATTTAATTCAGCTTCAGAAAGTGCGGTAATTTTTGCTTTACGGGCTAATTCGTTAATTCTATCTAATTCTAAAATACGCATTTTCTTTCTCCTTGTTGCTAGAAGCTGTTAATAATTCATTTTATATGTGAGTTATCAATAGCCTCTAAATGTTTGCTTATTTCTTGTGGCGTAGTTTATACTTGTTCCATACATCAAACAATAATCAAAAATAAAACCAAAGGTTCTATTTATGCAACAAATTGATCTCAATGATATGCGCTTTTTTGTGAGCGTGATCCAATCTGGTAGCTTGACCCAAGCTGCTGAACAATTAAATGTGCCAAAATCGCGTTTAAGCCGTCGTTTAACGGAGTTAGAAAATCAGCTCGGTAGCAAGCTGCTTGATCGCAATCGCAATGGGGTACGATTAAATGATCTTGGTGAACATTTTTACCAACACGCCTTACTCGCCGTGGAAGCTGCCGAAAGTGCGGTAAATTCTGTAGCAAATTGTTTAGCCACGCCTCGTGGTTTACTACGCATTTCGGTTTCCAGTGAGATTTTACGTTATTGGCTCACCCCACATTTATCACACTATTTACAGCAACACCCTGATGTTGAGCTGAACATTACAATGGAAAATCGCCGTGCTAATTTATTGCAAGAAGGGGTGGATATTGCCTTACGCATTGGGGATCTTGACCTTGATGACGTGGTAGCAAAGCATCTTTTTGATATTTCTTCTGGAATTTATGCCTCGCCAAATTATTTAAGTAAAAAT
Organism: Avibacterium sp. 20-126; assembly: GCF_044358625.1. Taxonomy (NCBI): domain Bacteria; kingdom Pseudomonadati; phylum Pseudomonadota; class Gammaproteobacteria; order Pasteurellales; family Pasteurellaceae; genus Avibacterium; species Avibacterium sp. 20-126. The sequence continues at coordinate 1,199,074 of NZ_CP091457.1, forward strand.
GGCGTCCCTCAAACACCACAAGAATTGAAAAGCCATCGCCTGCTGCATAAAAGTGATGGCAAAAATTGGCTGTTCAAGCAAGGCAATCAACGGGAATTGATACAAGTGAAAAAAGCTTTGCAAGCCAATGATGCGGCGGTATTAGCCCAATTAGTGGAAGATGACTACGGTATTGCCCTGTTGCCTGAATTGCCCGATTTAATTCAACCCAATTGGCAAAAGTTATTACCTGATTGGCAACTCGAATCAGCGCCTTTATATGCAATTTATTATAAAAATCGCGGGCTTGCGCCAACAGTGCGAACATTTGTTAATTTTTTAAGCAAAATCGCAAAAAATTGGCAAAAATAATACCGCACTTTTTATTCAACCATTGAGCAAGAGAAAGAGATAAAGTAAGATTAACGCCTTTTTGAAAACAACCTAACACATAATAAATACAGGAAAACACAATGAAAGTTTCAATTATTGGCGCAGGCGCAGTGGGCGTAGGCATTTGTAATTATCTTCTTACAATGGGTGAATGCCAAGAAGTGGTCTTGGTTGATCTGAATAAAGAACGTACCCGTGGCGAACAATTGGATTTCAGCCATACCAGTGCGTTAACTTTCGCGAAAAATACCAAAATTATTGCGGGAGAATATGAAGACACGCGTGATAGCGATGTGGTGGTGATCACGGCAGGTGCGCAAATTAAAGTGGGACAAGATCGCTTAGAAATCGGTCATATTAATGCCAAAATCGCCGTGGATATTGCCCGCCAATTAGAACACTATACCCCAAACGCGATTCTCATTGTGGTGACCAATCCCTGTGATATTCTGACCCATTTTATTATTCGTAACACCAACTTCCCCGCACACCGTGTGATTAGTGCTGGTTGTGTAGTGGATACGGCGCGAATGATGAAAATTATTGCTGATAAAGTCAAAATCGATCCGAAAAACGTGTTCGGTTATGTAATGGGGGAACACGGTGCAAATAGTTTTATTCCTTGGAGTATCGTGAATATTGCTGGGCAAAAAATTGATGATTTTTGTCAGCAAAATGATGTGCCAATGCTCGACCCTCAAGAACTGCTCAACGCAACCAAAGCCATTGGTTTGGAGGTATTCAGTTTAAAACTCAACACCAACCACGCCATTGCTGCTAGCGTGTTCCGTATTATTCGAGCGATTAGTATTAATGAATATTCTGTGTTGCCCGTTGGCACGATGCTCAATGGTGAATACGGTTTACAGGATGTGGTGATCAATGTGCCGATGGTTATTAGTAATAACGGCGTAGAACACATTTTGAAATACAAACTTCCTGCCAATGAACTTGAGCAACTTCACCAATGTGCCAACGCTTTACGCCAAGTGGTCGAAAAAGTGGCTGAAAGCACAGGGTTGAATTGTTAATGATAGATCAAGAGGATTGATCAAAAAAGTGCGGAAAAAACCACCGCACTTTCTTTTTGTTGCTTTTTACTAGGTTTCCTATAAGCAATTTTTCTCGCCGCGAGATAAGCTAATCAACCCTGAGCGAACAATTTCAATCAATGCACTTTCTTCTTTTAATGCTTTCACGAAAGCATCAAGTTTATCTTTCGTTCCCACAAGTTGAATGGTGTAAGATTTGGTGGTAACGTCCACAATTTGTCCACGGAAGATTTCCGCTAAACGTTTTAACTCATCACGGGAACTGCCTTGCGCACGCACTTTCACCAACATTACTTCACGCTCAACGTGTTCGCAATCACTTAGGCTTATCACTTTAAACACGTCCACCAATTTATGCAGTTGCTTTTCAATTTGCTCCAGCACTTGCTCATCGCCGTAAGCCTCAATGGTCATACGAGAAAGAGTGGGATCATCAGTAGGTGCAACAGTCAAACTTTCAATATTAAAGGCTCGTTGAGAAAACAAGCCAACCACGCGGGATAACGCCCCCGATTCATTTTCTAATAATACTGATAAAATTCTACGCATTAGGCTTTCTCCGGTTTGGTTAAAATCATTTCGTTCATTGCGCCACCACGCACTTGCATTGGATAAACGTGTTCGGTTTCATCGACTTTAATATCAACAAACACTAATTTATCTTTAATGGCAAAGGCTTGTGTCAATTTCTCTTCCAATTCCTCTGGCTGATCAATTTGGATACCGACGTGTCCGTAAGATTCTGCCAACTTCACGAAATCAGGCAACGAGTTCATATAAGATTGTGAATGGCGACCTGAATAAATTAAATCTTGCCATTGTTTCACCATACCTAAAAAGCGATTGTTTAGGCTAATAATTACCACTGGAATGCCATATTGTTGTGCGGTGGAAAGCTCTTGAATATTCATTTGAATACTGCCATCTCCGGTTACGCAAACCACCGTTGCTTCTGGATGAGCCAATTTCACGCCTAATGCCGCAGGTAAGCCAAAGCCCATTGTGCCAAGCCCACCAGAGTTGATCCAATGACGAGGTTCATCAAAAGGATAATGCAGGGCGGCAAACATTTGGTGTTGTCCCACATCAGACGCCACATAAGCCTCCCCCTTAGTTAAGCGATAGACGGTTTCAATCACTTGCTGTGGTTTAATCACGCCACTATGACGATCAAAATCTAAGCACTTCACCGCTTTCCACTCATCAATTTGTTTCCACCAATCAGTTAGATCGGCTTGAGATTTCGCTAAATTATCTTCTTCCAATAAGGCTAATATTTCTTGTAATACATTTTCTGCACTGCCTACAATGGGAATCGCGGCGGGAACATTTTTAGAAATAGACGTTGGATCAATGTCAATATGCACAACTTTTGCATTCGGGCAATATTTCGCCAGATTATTGGTGGTACGGTCATCAAAACGTACACCAATAGCAAAAATCAAATCACTGTGATGCATCGCATTATTCGCTTCGTATGTACCGTGCATTCCTAGCATACCTAAGAATTGTTTATCTGTACTTGGAAATGCGCCTAATCCCATTAAAGAAGAGGTAACCGGCAAATTCAACTGTTTAGCAAATTGAGTAATTTGTTCACTGCAATTTGCGGTGATCGCTCCGCCACCAAGGAAAAGCACTGGTTTTTTTGCAACGAGTAAGGCTTTCAAGGCTTTTTTAATCTGCCCTTTATGCCCTTGTACCGTAGGATTATAAGAACGCAAGTGAATTTCTTGCGGATAAGTATAAGTATATTTATTTGCAGGGTTTACCACATCTTTCGGTAAATCAATCACCACAGGACCGGGGCGACCGGTGGAAGCAATATAAAAGGCTTTTTTAATAATTTCAGGCAAATCTTCTGCACGTTTAACTAAAAAACTATGTTTCACCACAGGGCGCGAGATCCCAACCATATCGCATTCTTGGAAAGCATCACTCCCGATCAAACCTGACATCACTTGTCCTGAGATCACCACCAAAGGCACTGAATCCATATACGCGGTTGCAATGCCCGTAATCGCATTGGTTGCGCCCGGGCCTGATGTTACTAACACGCACCCCACTTCCCCTGTGGAACGTGCATAGCCGTCTGCCATATGTACAGCGGCTTGTTCGTGACGAACCAAAATATGCTCAATGCCACCTAGCGTGTGAATGGCATCATAAATATCTAACACCGAGCCACCGGGGTAGCCAAACACAAATTTTACGCCCTGATCACGCAAGGATTGCACAACCATTTCCGCACCTGATAATTTCTTCATTGTTACCTCGCAAAAATTTACGGAATTTCCACCGCACTTCTGTTTTTCATTAACGATGATTATTTGTAACGGATTGAGGCTAGCTTGTCTAGCAAGATTTTAGTGGATAAGCAGAAACAGAGAAGAATAAAACACCAAAAATTCCAAAATCACAACATTTTATAAAACAAAACCCAATAAAAAATAAAAAAATGCGACAATATGCCGCATTTTATAAAATAGACGAAATAAAATTTTATTTCTTGTTTTGTGATCAAGATCACATTTTAACGTCTTTTAAACAAGAAGATTAATGCCACTAAGGTGATTGCTGTCGCAATAAAGCCAAAGATCCCTGATGCTGTGTAACCCACCACAAGATAGCCCACAATGGTTGCGGCGGCTAAGGTTAAAGCATAAGGTAACTGCGTCGTAACGTGATCCATATGGTTACATTTTGCCCCAGTGGAAGACAAAATTGTGGTATCCGAAACAGGCGAACAGTGATCACCGCAGACTGCACCAGCCATTACGGCTGAAAGACAAGGCAACATTAATTCTGGCGCTGCATTTGCGGCAATCGCGGCAGCAATTGGCAACATAATTCCGAATGTTCCCCAACTTGTTCCCGTTGAAAATGCCATTACAGAACCTAATATGAATAATAATGCGGGCAACACTGCCACAGGTAAGTTACCCGAAACAAGGCTAGATAAATAGGTCCCCGTTTTCATATCGCCAACAACATTGTTGATTGTCCAAGCGAAGAATAAAATTAAAATCGCACCAAGCATTGATTTCACCCCAACGACCCAAGATTTTGCGTATTCCGCAACACTCACTTGGCGATCAATCAAAATGCAAAGCGTCGCAACAATGACCGAAGCACAGCCGCCAACCACAAGAGAAATCCCTACGGTGGTATTTTCAAACGCTCCTAACAAAGAAAACGGTTTTCCTTCTGCGGCAAGGGCTTCATTTCCTGTGTGCAACATCATAAATACTGTTGCGCCAATTAACGTAATAATTGGTAAGATCAAGTTACGAACGTGGCCTTTTACCCCCACTTGCTCATCTTGCTCTTCTTCTACTCTCTCAAGAGCGAGCTTTTCGTGCCTTGCCATTGAGCCAATATCAAAGGAAAAATACGCGACAAAGAACACCATTAAAATGGAGAAAATCGCATAGAAATTCATCGCGCTCATTGCCATAAATGCACCAATTGGGGTGTAATCGGTAATCGCATAGGTCGCCAACAAGCCAGAAATTAAGGTAATGATATAAGCCCCCCAACTGGAAACAGGCATAATCACACACATTGGCGCAGCCGTGGAATCCAAGATATACGCCAATTTCGCACGCGAAACATTAAATTTATCCGTAACAGGACGAGCAATCGCGCCCACCGCAAGGCTATGGAAATAATCGTCAATAAAGGTAACAAACACCAAGGAAGCTGCCATTAATTTTGCGCCTCGACGATTTTTAATCCGCTTTTGCGCCCATTCAGCAAAAGCACGATTACTGCCTGACACCGTTAAGAGTGCGGTTAAAATGCCTAATAGTAATAAGAATAAAATGATGTTGATGGTATCAAAATTCCACCCATCATCACCATACACTAAAGATTGCACCGTATTCTTTAAATAAATGGCTGCGTTTGTAATGTTGAAATCCGCCAACATTAACGAGCCAATTAAGATACCAATGCTTAAAGATAAAATGACTTTACGCGTAAAAATCGCCAATAATAAGGCTAACAGGGGCGGGACAACCGACCAAATTGATGTGGAATAATCTAACAGTTCCATTATTGTTCTACCTAAGAATAAGGGAGAACCACTGAAGTTTACTATTTTAAAGAAAGGTAAAAATTTAAAATAAAAAGGCAGGCACAATTGCCCAACCTAACCAGTAGCGCTCCATAGTGATAAAAAAGACTATGACAGTAACGTTTCTTTCGAAAACGCTCCCAACCAATTAAAACGACTTTTAATTGATTTCGGCAACTATTCCTTTCCTTTTTCCTCATCGTTATCCACTCAGAAAAAATACTTATAATAGTTGCTCCTCTACATAAGTAGGATCTCGCAAAGATTACAATAAGCAACAAAAAATGCAAGCATTATCCATAAAAAAGCGATCACTTTTTCATTAACTCCCACTTAATACGACGCAAAGGATTGCGTTATAAAAAAATGAAATTGAGACAAAAAATTTGGAAAAATAATACCGCACTTTTATAAAGGAAATAAAGCACATTCAATATTAAATAACATTCTCTATTTACCTAGAATAATATTTTCGTTATTATATCGGCGTTCTTATTAATTTAATATTATGATTTAGGAGAAGTAAAATGAGTGATTTATTAAAATCATTAAGAAATATTCGTAGTTTACGCGCTGTTGCAAAAAATCTAAATGTAGAACATTTAGAAGAAATCTTAGAAAAAGTCAAAACAGTTCTTGAAGAAAAACGTCAAGAAGTCGCACAAGCTGCACAGCAAGAAGCAGAAAGACTAAAAGCACTTGCAGAAGTACATCAATTTTTAAAAGAAAAAGGGATTGCGCCTGAAGATTTAATTACAGAGCAAACTGCTACCCCGAAAGCCGTACGTCAAAAACGTCCTACTCGTCCAGCTAAATATCAATATACTGACGAGAATGGCAATGTGAAAACTTGGACGGGTCAAGGCAGAACACCTTCTATTATTCAACGTGCCTTAGATGCTGGAAAATCATTATCTGATTTTGAACTTTAATTTATAAAAAAGTAAAGCTTATTGGCTTTACTTTTTTTTTCATCTCAAAAACCTGATCCCATACAATATTATGATTATGCGAGAAAATAAAATTCTGCTAACTGATTGCCCTGATGATAAAGGGCTTATTTCAAAAATAACCAATATTTGTTATAAACATCAACTCAACATTATTCATAACAATGAGTTCGTGGATTTTGAAACAAAACATTTCTTTATGCGTACCGAATTGGAAGGTATTTTCAATGATGAAACCTTGCTTGCCGATTTAACCTTTAATCTGCCAGCGGGAACAAATTGTCAATTAATAAGTAAAAAAAGAAAACGTATTGTTATTTTAGTGACCAAAGAAGCCCATTGTCTTGGCGATCTTTTAATGAAAAATTACTACGGTGGTTTAGATGTTGAAATTGCCGCTGTAATTGGCAATCACGATAACTTAAAATGTTTAGTAGAACGTTTTGATATTCCTTTCCATTGTATTAGCCACGAAGGATTAACACGCGTTGAACACGATAAATTATTAGCGGAAAAAATCGATCAATATTCGCCAGATTATATTGTGTTAGCAAAATATATGCGGGTATTAAACCCTGAATTTGTCGCCCGTTATCCAAACCGAGTGATTAATATCCACCACTCTTTCTTGCCAGCATTTATTGGCGCAAGACCTTATCATCAAGCTTATGCACGTGGCGTAAAAATCATTGGTGCAACCGCGCATTTCATCAATAATGAATTAGATGAAGGTCCAATTATTATGCAAAATGTCATTAACGTGGATCATACATACAGCGCCGAAGCAATGATGCACGCAGGACGTGATGTAGAAAAAACTGTCCTCACCAAAGCCTTAGAGCTTGCCTTACAAGATCGGATTTTTGTTTATAAAAATAAAACAATTATTCTCTAAAAATAATGCGGTGAGCCATCAGCACCGCATTGATTTGATTAATTAAAAGGTATAAGTCAAACGTAAATTAAAGGAACGCGGATTACCGGGCATTGCATCGGAACGCCAATAAGCTTTATTAAATAAATTCGACACAGCCAAGGTAATATTGACAGGATTCAAATTATACCCCACCATCGCATCAACACGAGTAAAACTTGGTAGAATAGTTTGTTTATTGTTATTGAAATAATAGCGTTTTCCTAAGTGCGTTATCCCTGTTTCTAAATAGAATTTTTCTGTTGGCACATAACGCACAAACAGGTTACTTGTGAAATTGCCGGTATTATTCAAAGTGCGGTTGTTATTTTGCGGATGTTGTTTATCTTCCTTAATTTTTGCTACCATCCAGCCTACTGAAGAACGGATATACCATTTCGGTGCAAGCTGCCCTAATAGGCTTAATTCCACACCTTTAGATTGATCTTTTCCACGCACAGCCCAAACATCAAGAACATCTTTATTAGGACGATAACGAATATTACGGCGTTCTAATTGATAAGCAGATAAGGTTGTACTTAAGGTTTTATCAAACCAATCGCTCTTAATGCCCACCTCATATTGTTGATTATATTCTGGTGAGGCATTAAATACGTCTTTTTGATCCGTGCTAATCCCTAAATAACCACGCCCTCCATAAGGTGAGAAACTGCGATTAAACGATGCGTAAAGCGTATGTTCTGGTGTAACCTCCCATACAACGCCTACATTCGGGCTGAAAGAATGCCCTTTTGTATCACGGCGTTCTTGCTTAATATTTATAGAGTTAAAACGATAAAAATCGTAACGCCCGCCTAGTAGCACTTTTAAGTTATCGGTTAATAAAATTAAATCCTGTACAAAAATACCTGTACTATACGCTTTATGGCGATTATCTACCGTAGCGTTTGGGTGCTGACGAGCCGGCCATTGATGTCGGCTGAGAAAAGGATCAATTTCTTGATTGCGCAAAACAGCCAAAATAGGGTGGCGTTCTTCCTGACTATAATCTAGCCCAATTGTTAGTTTATGTTTAAGACTAGCCATATCAAATTCACCATTAAAGGTAACATTATTGGTGAATGTTTTATTCCGTGTTTTTTGCCATGCATAGCTTTGCTTTAATTTTTTATCTGTTGCCGAATAAGTTCCTGCAAAATAATGATCAAAATCCTGATCTGCTTGACGATAAGCAAGCTGCCAATTTACTAGCCACTGATCATTAATAAAATATTTGAGATCCGAACGCCAAACTTGCAATTTATCATCGACATAATCCCCATCACGGAAAAAGCTATTTCGATAGCCTATTCCCATTTCATCATAAACAGATTTAGCCGGATTGCGATCTGGAATACGCCATTGATAATCGTAGGTATATTGCCCAACCCATTGCAGACGCCCATCATCACTTTGTAGGCTAATGCTTGGGGAAAACATTCTCCCTTTATTTCTTACCTCATAGCGATAAGCCTCTGCGGCAGACAGCTCACTAGTTAAACGCACTGCAACATTTTCGTTAATTTTTTGGTTCACATCTAAATTTAAACTACGACTATTCCAAGAACCATAGGTTACACCAATATTTCTGCGGGTTGTAAAATTAGCAAATTTACTGACCATATTGATCACGCCACCACCATTACTACGTCCATATAAAATTGACGATGGGCCTTTTAAAATCTCAACCCGTTCAATATTAGCAGTACTACGGCGAACTTGCCCGCTCTCACGAATCCCGTCACGATAAATATCACTCGCATCAGCCTGAAAACCACGCAAGTAAATATTTTCACCACGCATATCATAGGTGGCATCAATCCCTGCATTTCCCTCCAAAATAGAACTCAAATCATTAGTTCCATAATTTTTGTTTTTCTGAATGTTAATCACATCAACGGTCTGTGGCATTTCTTTGATCGTAAGAAGATTGCGTGTTGCCTGTGCTTCTTCATACCCCACATATCCCTTTGTGTTGGCAGTTTCCTGTGTGGTAACAACATCAATCGTTGGTAACACGGCCATATACTCTGTCGATGAAAAGATTTGCTCCGCATATAACACCTTGCTAGAACAAACACTTATAACTAAAAGTGCGGTGGTTTTTAAAGGAAAACTTAGAGGGCAAGCTGATTTCATAAATTAGAGCTCCTTATCTATTGAACAACAGCCACCTATTTTATTGATAATAATTATTAATTCAATAAATAATAATTATTTTCATTTACATAGTGAAGAAAATTTCTATATAATCACCGCATCTTTAACTTCCAGCCAACATACAAATGAGTAAAACAACAGCAAAATGGATGCGGATTTTGCACCGCTATTTTGGATTTTTATTATTAGTGATAATGTCGATTTATGCGTTTACTGGTATCGTTTTAATCTATCGAGATACCAACATTTTCAAACGTTCAGTCTATATAGAAAAAACCATTTCCCCTCAACTCAATGCGCAACAGCTTGGGCAGAAATTACGCATAAAAAATTTATCAATAACTGAAAAAAAAGGTGATGTGTTCTATTTTCAGCAAGGGGAATATCACCTCGAAACGGGTGAGGTAAAATATCACTCAATGGAATATCCAAGCTGGCTTGCTGAGCTTAACCGTCTACACTTAAGCAATTCACAATATCCCTATTCTTGGCTCACTACCCTCTTTGGCATTTCCCTACTTTTTTTCTGTGTGAGTTCTCTGTGGCTTATTCCGGGCTCAAGGAAAATGCTAAAACGTAGCTTATGGTTTATTCTGAGCGGGGCAATAATGGCGCTGGTTGTGATTTTGACTGATTAAAAAAGCAGGAAAACAACGTACGGTGCAAAATAAGGCAATGCTTCGCCTTATTTTTGTTTTGCTTGGATTTCTTGAGAAAATGCTTGTAAGCCTTGCGCGTTGCCTGATTTCACCATTGCTTGCATTGCTTGAGTTGGTGTGTGAATGAGTTTATTCGTGAGTTTATAGCTTAATTCTTGCAAAATTTGCTCCGCACTTTCTCCTTGCTGTAACGCACTCAACGCTTTTTCTAGCATTTCTTGGCGAGTTTGCTCCGCTTCTTCACGGTAGCGACGGATTAAATTAGAAAATTGATGCACCTTGAGCCATTCAAAAAAAGCGTGGTTTTCTTCATCAATAATTTGCTCAGCCTCGGCAGAAGCTTGTTCACGCTGGCTGAGATTGCGCTGAATGATATTTTGCAGATCATCCACCGTATAATGATAAACGCTTTCCACTTCCGCTGCGCTTTCCTCTACATCACGTGGCACGGCAATATCCACAATCAACATTGGATTATAACAACGCTTTTTCTGCGCTTGTTGTACCATTGTTTGGCTGATTAAGATCGTTGGGCTACCCGTTGAGCTAATCACAATATCGGCTTGATCTAATCCTACTTGAAGTTCATCTAACGCTAACACACGGATTTTCTGCGCGGACTCAAGTTTTTCCACCAGTTTTTCGGCACGAGCAAGAGTACGGTTGGCAATGGTTAGGCTTTTCACACCGTGGCGTAATAGATGACGGGCGACCAATTCAATGGTTTCCCCTGCCCCCACAAGCAAAATGTTGAGCTGACGTAGGCTATCAAAAATTTGACGGGCTAACGTACAAGCAGTGTATGCCACAGACACGGCATTTTCACCGATACGCGTTTCCGTACGTACACGCTTTGCCGTGGAAAAGGTTTTTTGGAATAAGCGAGAAAGCTGGCCAGAAATCGCCCCTTGATGTTGCTGATAATAATCCTCACTCAGCTGATAGGCTTGCTTCACTTGCCCTAAAATTTGCGGCTCACCCAATACAAGGGAATCCAATCCGCACGCCACACGCATTAAATGTTGCGTAGCAAACTGGTTTTGTTTGACATAAAGGCTGTGGTTGAGTTCTTCTTTGTCGATCTGATGAATTTCGCTCAGCCAGTCAATACATTGGCGCTGCCATTGGGCATCATCTTGTGGAGAAATGGCTTTATTATGAAAATACACTTCCGTGCGGTTGCAGGTGGACAAAATCACAGCGCTGTCTGCCAAAGCAGCTTGCTCGATTTGTTGCAATGCCTGCTGACGTTTCTCATCAGAAAACGCCACCTTTTCACGCAATGCCACAGAAGCGGTTTTATGGTTAATGCCTAAAACAAGAATTGTCATAAATTAATTGAAATTTGACCGCACTTTCGGTCAAGCCCCCACAAAATAAAAAGAAAGAAAATAAAAACTTGCTCATTCTAAGCAATTATTTGCCATTGAGCAAATAGGATTGCCCTTTCGTAGCGAAAAGCAAAATTTTTGTTCAATTTACTGCTGATCTTTTAATTTTCGCCATTGGGTAAATTGCGCCAAATTTTCTGCTTGTAAGAAAGGATTAATCTGTTTTTCTAGCCCCAAGGTGGTGGGTAAGCTTGGTTGGTGCTGTTGGCGTAAAACGGCAATTTTCGCCACATAATCTGTCAAAAATGCCGATTTTGGCAACACTTTCTCAGCAAATTTTAAATTGCTTAAGGTATATTCGTGCGCAGGGCAAACAATGGTGCTATCAGGCAAGGCTTTGAGCCGTTGGAGCGAATCAAACATTTGTGCGTAATTCCCTGTAAACACGCGTCCGCAACCGCCTGAAAATAAGGTATCACCACAGAATAAATGGCCGTCCACCACAAAACTCACGTGATTTTCCGTGTGGCCGCCCGAGGGCAGCACTTGGATTTGATAATGCGTGGTGCGAATTTCCCCTTCATTAATGATTTGCGTTGCACCCAAGTCTGCAGTTTCTTGTGGGCCAAACACAGGGACATTAGGATAATGCTGTTTAAATTCTGCCAAGCCGCCAACGTGATCTTGATGCTTATGGGTAAGTAGCACCGCTTCCACTTCAAGCTGATGTTGCTGTAAATAAGCAAGCAAAGGCGCGCTTTCTGCGATGTCGATCACAATTACAGGTAAATTTTCTCGTGCATACAGCCAAATATAGTTATCATCAAGGGCAGGAATGGGTACTAACATATTGATCCTTATTAAAAATGAAGTGGAATATTCTAAACAATGCGCAAATAGAAACACCGCTAAGCTGGCAACAGGTGCCACAAGGTGCGCGCTATTGTAGCCTAATTCAGCAATATTTAACAAAGCACTTTGCACAAATTTCGGGAGATTATTGTCTCAAATTGGGTGCGTTAAGTGGCGAAGTGGCGTATTATCCTTGCGATCAACAAATTATTGTGAGCGAAAAAATTCCGCAAAATTTGACCGCACTTTCACAATGCCCACACATCGATTTAGTGCAAGCTCAAGCCACGGCGCTACCTTTTATTGATGAATGTTTCTCTGCCTGCTTGCTTGCGCACGGCTTGCATTTCACCGCTGATCCGCACCAAGTGTTACGCGAAATTACGCGCACGCTCAACCAAGAAGGGATCTTATTTCTTTCCTTATTTAATCCGCTCAGTCTGTTTTCCCTTAAACAACATTTGCCTTTTGGCACAAATAAATTGCCGTTTCACCCTTATTTTGCCACTAGGATTGTGGATTGGCTAAGCCTGCTCAATTTCGATCTGCTTGATCAGCAATGCTTATCCTTGCAAGGGAAACCCCATTATTTTGGCGAAATAATGATCATTGTGGCACAAAAGCGCACGTTTCCAATGACCTTAAATCCCCAAACATCGCCCTTTTCCCCTGTTCTCAACCCTGCCAATGCGTTTCGCCAAGCTGCCAAAGCGGAAAGGCTTATCAAAAACAACTCATTGAAATAACAAGCTGGTTTTGCTTTTTAACAGGATTTCCCCTTGCTGAATAGGTGAAACTTGCCTATTATGCACGGCTCAATATGATTAGCCCCTTAGATAATACAAAATAACGGATAATACGAAATAACGGAGAACACGAAATGACCGAACAAACCTTTATTCCCGGCAAAGACGCCGCACTTGAAGATAGCATTGCAAAATTTCAGCAAAAATTGACCGCACTTGGTTTCGATATTGAAGAAGCCTCGTGGCTCAATCCCGTGCCGAATGTTTGGTCTGTGCATATTCGTGATAAAGATTGTCCGCAATGCTTCACTAACGGTAAAGGGGCGAGCAAAAAAGCGGCGCTGGCTTCTGCCTTAGGGGAATATTTTGAACGTCTTTCCACCAACTATTTCTTTGCCGATTATTACCTTGGGCAAGATCTCGCCAATGCGCCTTTTGTGCATTATCCCAATGAAAAATGGTTTGAAATTGAAGATGAAACCGAACTGCCTGAGGGCATTTTAGATGAGCATTTATTGGCTTATTATGATCCCAATGGCGAATTGACGCCAGATTTATTGATCGATCTCCAATCGGGCAATGCAGAACGTGGCATTGTGGCAATGCCTTATGTACGTCAATCAGATAACCAGACGGTGTATATTCCACAAAGCATTATCGCCAACCTTTATGTTTCCAATGGAATGTCCGCAGGCAACAGCTTGTTTGAAGCGCGTGTGCAAGGGCTTTCAGAAGTGTTTGAGCGTTATGTCAAAAATAAAATCATTGCAGAGGCCATTAGCTTGCCGCTTATTCCACAAGATGTAATGCAGCGCTACCCTGCGGTGCAAGAAGCCATTGCAACCCTTGAGCAAGAAGGCTTTCCAATTCTCGCTTATGATGCGTCCTTAGGGGGGAAATATCCTGTAATCTGTGTGGTGTTGCTCAATCCACAAAATGGCACTTGCTTTGCCTCTTTCGGCGCACACCCTAATTTTGGCGTGGCATTGGAGCGCACGGTAACTGAATTATTACAAGGCCGCAGCTTGAAAGATCTTGATGTATTCACGCCGCCTTCTTTCAATAATGATGATGTGGCAGAACACGCCAATTTGGAAACGCATTTTATTGATTCAAGCGGTTTAATTTCTTGGGATTTATTTAAACAGGAGAGCGATTATCCTTTTGTGGACTGGGATTTTTCTGGCACAACGGAGCAAGAATATCAAAATCTGATGGCAATTTTCCAAGCGCTCAATCAGGAAGTCTATATTATGGATTATCAGCATCTCGGCGTTTACGCTTGCCGCATTATTGTGCCGGGAATGTCGGATATTTATCCAGCGGACGATTTAATCTACGCCAATAACAATATGGGAATGGATTGGCGCGAAATCTTGCTTGATCTGCCCCATTTCCATCACGATCAAGATACTTATCAAGAATTACTTGATGAGCTTGATGAACAAGGCATTGACGATGCTACCCGCGTGCGTGAGTTTATTGGCATCGTGCCACCGCCAAAATCAGGCTGGACAACCCTGCGTATTGGTGAACTCAAAGCAATGCTCTATCTTGCTACACAAGATTTAGAAAATGCCTTAGATTGGGCAAACTGGACGCTGAATATGAATCAATCGGTATTCACACCAGAACGCGTGAATTATTACCGCTGTTTAGTCAATAGCCTAGAATTATTCCTTGATGAAAACCGCGATCCCGCTCAATATCGTGCCGTATTTGAGAAAATGTATGGCAAAAGTGCGGTGGAATTAGCTTGGAATGCCATTCAAGGCGACAATCCGTTCTATGATTTATTGGCTGATGATGAGCATTTACAACAATTCCACGCGCATCAAAAATTACTCAACGCCTATCATAAATTGCAAAAAGCCAAAACAGACTACTGGCAAAGTGCGGTTTAAGATAAAATAGAAAATAAGGCGTGCAACCGCCGCCTTATTTATCCAATGTATTTTTTTGTGATCTGTGCCAAAGAAATAAATTGAAATTAAGGTTATGATACAAAAGGTTCTTTTCTTACCATAAGGAGTTTTTTATGCAAAATTGGACACCCGAAATGTGGCAACCTGCCCTAATTGGTTTAGTAGTAGGTTTTGTCCTCGCTTATTTATTATTACGCTTTACTAAGGATTCAGTGAAAAAACAAGTGAAAACGGAAGCTGAATTACAAAAAGTAAAATCCGAATTGGATCAACAAAAACAACATTTGGAAAAACATTTTTCTGAAAGTGCAGATTTATTGAAAACCCTCGCACAGGATTATCAAAAACTGTATCAACATTTAGCAACCTCTTCTGTTCAGCTATTGCCTCAATTAGAAAATAAATCATTATTTGAAAACCAACTCGAACAGAAAAAGCCAGAAGAAATCACCACAGAAACCGAAAACAGCTCTGAAGAAAATGCCCCAAGAGATTATTCTGAAGGATCTTCAGGTATCTTAAAAGCCGAAAAATAGCCCTTAATGATTTCCTAACCCTTTGAAAAACGGTGAGTTTTAAAACAACTCGCCGTTTTTATTGTTCGCTAATTTCAAGAATATATAAAACCCATTAAACGAATCAGATTTTTAGTGTAAAATACGAGCCATTCTCAATTAAAAAGATGTAAGGATAATTCTATGGCATACACCACTTTCTCACAAACCAAAAACGATCAGCTCAAAGAACCAATGTTCTTCGGACAAAATGTCAACGTTGCACGTTATGATCAACAAAAATACGAAACCTTTGAAAAACTGATTGAAAAACAACTTTCTTTCTTCTGGCGTCCAGAAGAAGTGGACGTGTCTCAAGATCGCATTGACTATGCTGCACTGCCTGAACACGAAAAACATATTTTTATCAGTAACTTAAAATATCAAACCCTGCTTGATTCTATTCAAGGTCGTAGCCCAAATGTGGCGTTATTACCATTGGTGTCTATTCCTGAACTCGAAACCTGGATCGAAACTTGGACATTCTCTGAAACCATTCACAGCCGCTCATATACGCATATTATTCGTAATATCGTCAATGATCCGTCCATCGTTTTTGATGATATTGTAACTAACGAAGAAATCATCAAACGCGCAAAAGATATTTCTGCCTATTACGATGATTTAATCCGCGATAGCCAGCTTTACGGCCTTTATGGTGAAGGTACTTACACAGTAGATGGCAAAGAATGCGTGGTTAGCTTGCGTAATTTGAAAAAACAACTTTACCTTTGCCTAATGAGCGTAAATGCCTTAGAAGCGATCCGTTTCTATGTCTCTTTCGCCTGTTCTTTCGCCTTTGCGGAACGCAAACTGATGGAAGGAAATGCCAAAATCATTAAATTTATCGCACGTGATGAGGCCTTACATTTAACAGGCACACAGCACATTCTAAATATTATGGCAGCAGGACAAGATGATCCCGAAATGGCTGAAATCGCTGAGGAATGTAAACAAGAGGCTTATGAATTATTCCTCGCCGCCGCCGAACAAGAAAAAGAATGGGCTGATTATTTATTTAAAGACGGCTCAATGATCGGCTTAAATAAAGATATTCTAGTACAATATGTGGAATATATTACCAATATTCGTATGCAAGCCGTTGGCTTACCCTTACCTTTTGAGGCGCGTTCCAATCCAATCCCTTGGATCAATGCGTGGTTGGTGTCTGACAATGTACAAGTTGCTCCACAAGAAGTGGAAGTAAGCTCTTATCTCGTGGGTCAAATTGATGCTAAGGTTGATACCAGCGATTTTGGTGATTTTGATTTATAAGGATTTTGCAAAAATCTAGGGCTAATCTAGGGTATGTCGCTATTTGCATAATCTGGCTAAACATAGACAGAATCCCCACAAAACAAGACAAATTATACAGAGAATAGCTGGAATATTCTCAAACCAATTAAAAAAGTTTTGTAAGATTTGGGGATTTTGGCTTATTAAACCGTTAGCAACACACCCTAATATAGCCTTTTCTTATGATCTCATTTTAGTGAGTAAATCTTTAGAAATCGGCACTAATCCCAATTCAAATCCAAAAGGTTTGAATACTTGATTAATGGTTTCAACGCTGTAATTTCCTTTATCATTTTCTATGTTAGAAAGGGTTTGTCGTGAAACCTTCACCATCTTCATATATTGTTGTTGATTCACCCCAAGCATTTCTATGCGTAATTTACGCAACGCTTGCCCTTGTGTCATTTCATCTAATAACAATGCCTTGATAATTTCATTTTTAACATTAAGTCTTTTGGCAAATAAATAAGCAAAAAAAACACCGCACTTTATAACTCTAGCTCTAAATCGCTTTCTACTTGGCAGCAGCAAAGTAATACTTCATCTTCATTCACAAAAGCAAGTGGTGGCTCATTATAATGGACGTTACCCTTTTTTATTTTTGTACGACAAGCCCCGCAATAACCAGAACGGCATTGATATTCAGGATAAATGCCATTGATTTCTAGCTTTTGTAAGAGTGGCATTTCATTATGATGTTCAAGAATGATTTTTTGTTTTAATAGGGTAATTTTCATTTCTTATCAAAGAAGAATATTAGAATCATATTTCAAAATCAGCGTGGGCTTTACTGGACGGTATTTTTAACCATTTTTATCGCCATTTAGATAATGACATCAGGATAAAATAAAGTGCGGTATCTTTTTCAAAAATTTGCGGTATTATGTAGCAGTTGCACAAAGTCCGAAAAATAATCTGAACCGCAGTTAAAATTTAATGCCCTTAGCCAGTTAAGGGCATTTTCCTTTCCTAAGTTTAACCGATTTTCCCTAAAATATCTTCAATTTCGACGTGACTAATCCGCTTAACCTTATTTAAGGTAAGCTTTTTTCTAAGATTAGATGTTAAAACTAAGCTGCTAACTCGTACTTCATTATTTCATTCATATTTTTGAAGTACGATTGAGAAATTTCTTCTGGACTAAATGCCGTCATACCGAGTAATTCCGTCATACGATGATTACCTTGCCAGTAGCCCACCCATTCTTTAAGTGGTAACACCCACAAGCAACGTTGCAACACATCTTTGAATAAATCCCCATTAGATTTACGACGATTATCAGACATATAGCCTGCTTGATTAGCATAATGTAGAGCGTATTTATTATCGCATTTGTGATGTACACCACGATGTAAATCACGAAATCGAGCGTTAAAGGATTCAGCGAGATTATTGCTTGCACCGAACAAGCTATAGCATTCCTGATGATTAACCGTCCAACGTGTATAGTGGAAATCTAAATCGTTATACGCAGGATTTTCATCACACATAATGTCACTACCTTGTTTCACAAATTGATGATTTAAGGCTAACACTGTTTCGGCTTTTTCAGTGTAATCCATTGCGACAATGGTTCTGTTTGAACCCCATAAATTATCATCATTAGATGCACGCTGATTTAAGCTAATAATACAGCGTTTAGTTGGGCGGAATTTGGGAAATTTTGTTTTTCGGTCAATTTGTTTTTTACGAGTTTTACGAAAATTAGCTGGGCGTATCGTAAAGTTAATCCACGCACCATCTTCATGCACTTCACCTTGTAGTGGGGATAAATCACGAGTTTTGAATAAGGTTTCTCGTAATTTATGGCAAAGCACAAATGCAGTTTTATAGTTGATGTTGAGATGACGACTCATAGTAATTGCTGAAACGCCTTTCACTTCATTCACAAAAATCATAATGGCGGCAAGTAAATCTACGAATGAAAGCTTATGGAACGCAAATACCGTATTAGTTGTAATGTAGAAATGACGTTGGCAATGCTTACAGCACCAGCGTTTACGAGATACTAAAAAGTAGGCTTTATGACGAATACCACAATGCGGACAGACAACTTCGTCTGAATTGCCCCATCGGTTGATTTTGAGAATTTGAAAGGCTTCATCTTCGCTTAAACGGAAAATATCTTTCAGTGTTAAGGTTCTTGATTTGTTTGAGAGTAAATAATGTTGAGTCATTAGCGTCTTCCTTGTAGTCAAGGTATTCGCTAGGCACGAAAAATCGCCCACTTGTCAGAACAAGTCAGCTCAGAGTGCCTATCTCTGAATACCGTACAAGAAAACGCTGTGTTATTACGTTAATAACTCAGGTGGTAATCACAAAAGAAATTTGTGATTTATAACTAGCCATCTTATTAGCTAGATAATGGTAAACTGATTCATAAGCAATTTAATGGTAAGCCAAAACGTTAAGAGTTTTACTACCCACTATTTTAATTATAATCTATTTTTTAGATTAGTGTACATTATTCATCTTCATTCTGTACGCATCAATCCAATCAATACTATATAAATCCAACTGCTTGGAATTTCATCAAGAAAAAAGCTCGCATTTCTGCGAGCTTTAAAAATATCTTGCTTACATTAACTGACTTTTCTCATTTAGATATATTACCCTAAATAAATTTTCTAATCGTTATCTAGGGCAGCCTCTAAATTAAATTTAATGTCAACTGGTTTATTATCAATGATATTCTCAATAGTTTTGTCTAACAAATTTGTTAACATTTTAGCTGTTTTATCTAATTCATAGATACCAGCTTGACTGTTAAACCCATTATCTAATGCAAGAAAATCATCTAAAGTGGCTTTTTCTACATCATAATCAGTTGGATTATGATACTGTTTGGTGATTTCTTGCTGTTTTTCGATTGAGAAGTTTGGGAAAGGAATTATGTCCCAATACTTTTGTGCTAAACTGCCACCATTACCACCAACTGCATAAAGGTTAATTATTCCTTTATTTCTGAAATAATCTAAAACACATTTTACAAATATTGCCTTATTAGCATCATGCTCTTTTTGCTGTATTGTAATGCCATGAATATTGGTAATCACTTTCTCCTGTTCTTCAATAATTACTATTGATCGCCCTTTTTCAAAACCCTCTGCTCCAAAAATTAAATCTCCTTTCTTAAGCGTTTTCAGACTTTTTGCATTACCTAAATATTCTATGCTATCCACAGTGCCATATTTAGAAATAAATTTGGGAAGTATTAAAGTGTAAAAATTTTTATATTTCTTTTTACTATAAATACTATTTCCTATATTTGATATTTGCAAATTTTGTCCGCGCGAAAGTGAGAACCCTAATTCTTGAATAGTTTTAAAACCTTTTACATAATTTTTTATTAAAAAAACTAGTTTTTTAAAATTTTCACGATAAAGATTAGTATCCAACCTACTTACCCCCTCAATCTCTTTAATTGTTGGTAAATTAAAAGAAAACGGATTGTCTTTTTGATTGTTTAACAACTCGTTTTCAATCAATGTTAAAATGGTTTGGTAACGTTCTTTAATTAATCGCTGTTTATTTACGATTGCTTGGGTTAAATTTTCTACAAATTTAATCACATTATCTACATTATTATTAGGTATAGGAATTTTACAGTCCAAAAATAATGTTTTAGCATGACGAATCGTAGCCCCTTTAGGTACAATAAAATCTAACTGTTCGCGGAATACATTATGTTTAATCATTGCTAATAAATAATATTTATGTTGTTTTATAGGTAATTTATATAAAGCACCTGATAACATATAATTAGGATAATCTTTATCTAAAATTACAATTTCCCCAATATTACTATCTTTAGAAATAATTAAATCTCCTGCCTTTAAATTCATTTTCACAAAACTACTTGGCATAATGGGTAATGCGGTTTCAGAGCTAATTTCAGGCAGATAAGAATGAGATTGCAAGGCTTTTGTACGTAAAAAGTAGTGGCTAGATTGTCCAATATAATTTGCCGAACCGACTTCTACACCCAAATCGTTACGAGATAAATCATGAGCTAAAAAATCTTTAACCAATTTGCAGTTTTGATTGGCAATTTTAAAATTTTTATGCTGTGATGATGATAAGCTAAAGCCACATTTAGCAATATCATTGTAGCTAATGATTTTGGGAGTATGGATATAATTACTCATAATTATTTATCCTTAATAAACATATCTTGTAACGCTTGTTCTTGCGATACACACCACTTTTTAAAATCATCAATTGTTTGAGTAAAGTCTTCATCTAACATTGGATTACCTTCATTATCAATCTGTATTTCAAAGGTTTGGTAATCAATTTTATAAGTCGGTACAAATTGCTTAACACGCTTACTTGTTTTAACTTCATATCCTACTTTTTGAATATCTTTGGCAAATACCTGATAATTTTGCATTTTTAAATTTTCAAGCTCTATACTTGTTGGTTTATATGCAACAATAATAGATGTATTTACACCTGTTTCCGCAAATACATTTGCAGGTAGATCAAAAATAGCAACGATCCGCATTTTTTCCATTAGCCATTGTCTAGCAATTTTATGGCTATCAATGCTTGCAATAGAATTAGATAACACAATTCCCATTCTGCCACCTTCTTTTAAAATACGGTAAGCGTTTTCAAGGAAAACAACCCCTAGATCAATCTTATTAGCTTGTTTTTTAGTTTTTTTATTTTCATCATCATTAATATCTCTTTTGTTGCTATACAAATTCCATAATTCATAGCATTCAATCATTGCTCTATCTTTATCATCTTTTGGTGTAAACGCTCGATCTTCACCAAAAGGAGGATTAGTTAAAACAACATCAAATTTTTTCAATTTGTTTTTATCAGGACGATTATCCCAATTTCCATTTTTATTCATTGATGGAATAAGTTCTAAAATATCTCCTTTATGGTCAAATTTTGATAATAGTGAGCCATAACCTGATTTTGCTTCAATTGTTGCATTACCATCTCCATTTAATAGCATATTTAATGTCGCAAGCATAACCATTTGCTCATCAATATCCATACCGAAGATGTTACCATCGTCTAATTTACTATTGGAATTCACATAAGATACGGATAGAAAATCTGCAATTCCGACTGTTGGATCTATCACCGTTTCACCATTTCTAGGGTTAACAATTTTCACAAGAAAATCAATCAAGGGTAGCGGTGTTACAAATTGAGCATTTTGATCTTTTGAAAATGGTGTAGCAAATTTATAAAAAACTAATTGGTAGAGATCTGTTTTATGTGAGCGCACAAAAGAATAATCTTGAAATTGTGAAACAATTTCAATAAGCACTTTAATATGATTTTCATTTTTATTATCAAAGGCATTATTTTCTAAGATTCGGAAATATTCTCCCGATGCAGATTCTCTTAATTTGTCTATTCTATGGATAAAAGCTTGCAGATTTTCATCTGCTAATGTGCTGTAAGTTTTTTCATTCTTAGAAATATAAAAATCTAAAGAGCGATTTTGGTTCTTTTCGTTACGTTTTTCATCAAAGATTTTCAAAGACAAAATTTGAATCAAAATCTCAAAACCACGTTGGTTTGTTAGTCCTACTTTATCCATTGCCCTTAGAACATTACTCATTACATCATTAATTTGAGTTGAATGAACGCCTGAAATAATATCTAAGTCAAAAATTGTGCGATTTGATAAATCCTTTTCTTTTGCATTTTCAATATCTAATAAATATTGAAAATTAGGAATGTGCAAATAAGAGTCAGGTAATTGTAAGCAAAGATCTTTGGTCTTACTATCCTCTCCTTTTGTGTTATATTCATCACTAAAACGTAAGAATTTACCATTTTGCTTTTTAAACAAATACAATCTACCTGTATCGTATAAGATCCCCAAACAGAATTTTCGATTGCTTTCTCTCAGATAAGCTTTTAGTTGTTTGTCCCACACCTCAGAGATATTTTTACTATGTTCTTTTTTAAACTCTATGGCGACAATTAAATGATCTCTTAACCACTCCAAACTATCCATATTGCTATTTTTATGATAATTTTTATAGTGCTCATACCATTCTTTATCATCAAAAATTGCACCATCAATTTTTATTGGCACAGACGACTTATTTCCTTTTGGAAAATGAATTTCTGTCCCAATATAATCTTTTGCAACAAGACCAGAATTTACCAATGAGTATAAAAACTGCCATTTATAAAACTCTTCATTGCTTGAATGATCAGATTTTTGGAAGGTAGTTTTTTATTATGCGTTAAGTGGACTGGAAGAAAACACTCGTATTCAACAGTATTTTTATTTTCTTCATCAAATTTGGCTTTTAATTCAGAGAAATTCATTAGAAACCTCCCAAAATAAAATTGGAAGGTGTAAATGAAGTAGTTAGCTTGTTTTGTGGGGTCATTTTTTATCCTTATAGTATAGTAACAATTATAATTTTATTTCTTTCCGGAAATTTGTTTAAATGAAATAGAAAAGGCTTCCTTCAGGTTTTCAGGCATTGCACGATAATCAGCTAATAATTCTTCTTCCTGTTGAGATATACCGATAGAGGATAGAAACATTTCCCCTTCACCTGTTAATAACCAATTGATATTCACATTCAAAGAGCGACTCACTTTCAGTAAAGCATCTACATTAGGCTCTCTTTCTTCTCTCAAGTAGTTTTGTACCGAACGATAAGGTATTTCTGATGCTTCCGAGAATGCTTTGATATTCAGATTTTTAGCATCCATTACCTGTTTCAATCTATCGCTTATGTTCATTTGGGTATTTTCCTATTGACAAGTTATGCACAAAAGAGTATATTAAGAAACATCAAGTTACCCTTTTGGGCATATTTTATCGTATTCTCTATTTGATTACAAAGAAATCCCATGGCACAACATTTCCTTCTCACTAGCAAAGCTCGTACGCTTTCGCCGATCAAGATAGCAAGACTATCTGACGACGAGGCGTTCAATTTGCTATGCGAAATTCGTTGGGGAAGCAAAGAAGATGTTGTGTGTCCGAAGTGTGGGGTTAAGCATAAAGCTTATTTCATTTCTACTCGTAAGCAATGGCGGTGTAAGCATTGCAAACATACCTTTAGTGTTACTTCAGGTACGATTTTTGCTAATCATAAATTACCGATTCAAACCTATCTCTATGCCATTGCATTATTTGTGAATGCAGTGAAAGGGATTTCTGCTTGTCAGCTTTCACGTGATACCAATGTAAACTATCGTACTGCTTTTGTGTTAGCACATAAGTTGCGTAAAGCCTTGCTTGAACATCGTGATATGGAAAAGCTCTCAGGTGAAATAGATATGGACGGTACTTACGTTCATCCTGCACCACGCAAAGCAAACAAGAAAACTGACCGTATTGATTACCGCTTGAAAGAAAATCAAAGCCCTGACAAGCGTTGTATCATCGTGGCTCGTGAGCATTACACTGAGCAAGAGAAAGAAGATAATCAACTCTATCGTGGTGCAAAACGCTCTCAAGTATTTATTGCGCTTTCTGAAACGCAATCATCGATTCAAGGTATTGCGAATAATCATATTGAGAAAAACAGTCGTATCAACACCGATGAAAGTAATGCCTACGGCTCATTGATTGCTCATTATGATGTACGTAGCGTAAACCACAAGAATGAATATCGTAGTGATGAAGGGATTACTAACAACCAAGCAGAAAGCCTGTTTGCACGTTTTAAACGCATGTATTACGGACAAGTGCATAAAATGGGAAATACCTATCTACTGAACTATGCGAATGAAATAGCCTACCGTGAAGATAATCGTAGGCAGTCAAATGGTACTCAATTTAATGATGTATTAACTAAATGCTTGAATACATCGAATGAAAATAATGAATGGTGTGGTTACTGGCAACGTAAGCACGTTGTACAAGAGAGGATTTGGCAATAATGGCTTACAATCTTAAAGAAAAACTGAAAGAGCTTGAATTTGAACGAAAACAAGTCCTACAACATCTTGCGCTAGTTGATGAGAAAATTGCAACACTAAACCGAGCAATTGAAATTACATTGGCTGAAAATGACCCATCCGTATTTGATACTGAAAATTTTGTTTATCGTCGTAGGTTCAAATTATTTAAAGGGCAAATCCGTAAACATATTCTGCAGATGATGCGTGATAATCCTGAAACACCTTTTACTATCGCAGAGATTACGCAACGCCTTTTTGTGATAGAAAATAACAACGATACACCCTCTGAGAAACATCGTGATTCCGTTCGTAAACAGCTTAACAAATTTTACGGAGATGGTTTAATTACTCGTACACAAGTTAGCCGTAGAGATGTGTATTGGCTGTGGAAGGGATAATTGTTTTTTTATATTATAAAAACAATAAAAGCCTTGACTTGCGTCTTATATGTGCGTAGAATGTTGCCCCAATCGTGGGGGACCTCTGAAGCAGGGTTTGTATTTTACATTCTACTTGTTAATCAAGTCACCCCCTTACTCTAATACAATTCAACAATTCCTTTTCGGCTTCAATGAGTCTTACAAAACCATTTTGCGAATACAATGAAATGCTTTCTTTATTAAATCAAAGAAAGATGAAATTTAAAGATAAAACATACGCACTAAAAAAATTATCCCAAATTGGATATTATCGTTTGTCGGGATTTTGGTACGTAGCTAGACAGCAATCTGGGAATATCTTAACGGAAGATTTTATATCAGGAACATATTTTGAATCTATTTGTGAATTATATATTTTTGATAAGAAACTACGAATACTATTGTTAGATATTATTGAAAGAATTGAAATTCATATTCGAAATATAATTGCTCACGAATTAGGCAGAATAGATCCTTTAGCTTACCAATATGCTTATTTTATTGATAAAAGCCAACGATCACGCCACCAACAGTGGTTAGCTGATTTAGATAAAAAAGTTAAAAGAAGCCAAGATGACTTTATTTTACATTATGTAAATCAAGGAAAGCCAATTCCATTTTGGGTAATTGTCAATGTTTGGGATTTCGGTAGCTTGTCCAAGTATTATTCATTATTAGATAAAACTCATCAAGATACGATTGTTAAATATTTTAATATAGATAGAGCAACTTTTGGAAATTGGCTTCAACAGCTCAATTATTTAAGAAATTGCGCAGCTCACCACAACAGGGTATGGAATCGGCTATTTAGTTCAGATATAGTAATACCAACAGGTTCTGAATCTAGATTTAAAAGGTATAAAAAAGCTACATCTTATTTTGATAAGTTACCAATATATGATCCAAAAAGAGTGTTTAGTAGAATTGCGGTTTTATGGTTTTTAGTTAGTCAGTTTAGTCAAAATTACAAATGGCTTGATAAATTAGACCGACTTACTAATAAATTTCCTACTATCCCTAACGTAAGAATATCATCTATGGGATTTCATAGTTCTCATACCAATTTTCCTATCACTGACTTCAGCTAGATAGTAAAAATAGCGGTGGAATACCGCTATTTTATTATATTTCATTGATTTTAATGTTTGTTTAATCTTATTTTTTGAGCTACTTATAGTAATTTAATCAATCAAACTAGCTCGAGGATTTAACCGCCATTCTGAACGTTGAAACAAACCACGCTTTTTAATATTGCCATGCAAATGGCAATCCCTTCTTTCTATTATTCCTTTCTTATAAAGCTTACGAATAACATTCCCAACCGCACTGAGATGTTTTCGAGTTACTAAGCTTTGTACGCTTGATAGTAAGCCTTTATCTAATCTTAGAGCATCACTGGTAATCGAGTGTAAATTTCGCCATTGGTTATTACTCTTGAAAATTTGAGAAAGTAAGTAGTGAATACTACCATCGAATGCAGGAATACTTATTTTTACTTTTGTATAATCATTTTTAAGTTGTCGTATATCAAACGTTGGATCGATATAACAAAGTGACTTTTCAAATGATTCTATTTGTTCATCAATCAATTTGGATTGTTGAGTAAGTTGTTCCATCTGATAGCGAATAATTGCTTTTTCTTTATAATTATTCTCAATCAATTTAGACAATTGAGAAACTAAGTGACTTCCAGCCATAAAAAAATCCTCATTTCTGTTAAGATAATGAGGATTTTAAAAATTTTCAGCAGTTAAGTCTTTGTGCAACTGCTACATAATACCGAAAATTTGGAAAATTCTCACCGCACTTTTAAATCAACGAGGGTTAGAGTTCATTCAGACTTAGCACATCTGTCATATCAAACAAGCCCTGTTCTTTACCAGCAAGCCATTTTGCGGCGCGCACTGCTCCATTAGCAAAAGTCATTCGGCTTGAGGCTTTGTGAGAAATTTCTACACGTTCACCAATATCTGCAAACCACACACTATGTTCGCCGACAACATCACTGGCACGAATTGTAGAAAAGCCGATTTCATCACGTTTACGCTCACCTGTAATCCCTTCACGGCAAAATACGCCGTGAGTTTTGAGATCACGCCCCAAGGTTTTCGCAATATGTTCCCCCATTGATAACGCTGTGCCTGATGGTGCGTCCACTTTGTGGCGGTGATGGGCTTCGATAATTTCAATATCACAATAATCACCCATCACTTTGGCGGCTTTTTCAAGTAATTTAAAGACTAAATTAACCCCGACACTATAATTAGAGGCAAAGACAATCGCAATTTGCTCCGCGGCTTTGTTAATAGCCTGTTTCCCTGCATCGTCAAATCCTGTCGTTCCAATCACCATTTTTTTCTGATGAGCAAGGCAAAACGCAAGATGCTCTAAGGTTCCTTCTGGGCGTGTAAAGTCAATCATTACATCAAAATGATCTTTTTCTGCATTTAAATCATCAGATACTTTCACGCCAAGTTGTCCAATTCCCGCCAATTCACCTGCATCTGTTCCGACTAATGATGAACCTTTGCGTTCAAACGCTGCACCTAATTCTACGCCTTCTGCGTTATGTACGGCCTGAATTAATTGGCGTCCCATACGGCCACCAGCCCCTACCACGGCAATTTTTAATGTCATTTTCTACTCCTGTTACAAGGTGAGTTCAATAATGGTGGTTAAGCCCGAATAAATCAGTTCACCACCGAAAAAGAGGAAAACAATTCCCGCAAAATTGTCAATATAACGATTGTAGCGATTATAAAAATCACGAACGATTTTACGCGAAAAGAAAAATGCAATTAAGATAAAATAAAGCACACTTTCCAAGGCTAATAGGAGAATGATCAACATAATTTCTGTATTATTTGATATGCTTGCCATAAAGCCTGACATCACACTACTAAAAAAAACGATCACTTTAGCATTGCTCAGATTGATCAATAATCCTTTCATAATTTCACGTGAAATAGGGTGATGTATTTCTTGATGTGGTTTTAGCGTAGCTAGCTGTGCATTTTTCGTTACTTGCAACATCTTGATACCACAATAAGCTAAATAGCCTCCTCCTAAACACATAATAATATACTGTACGAGGTAATTGGTTCGATTAATTATAGCTAGCCCAAAAATAACTAAAGTCGCCCAAAATAAAATACCGAATCCAATACCTATTGCGCCTGCAATCGCATTACGCTGACTTTCACTGGCCGCTTTGCGACTTACATAAAAGAAATCTGGCCCTGGGCTAAGTAAACCAACAAGATTAACGAATAATACGGTCCACATTAAATAAGACTCTCCATAATAACAGATAAACAAAGATGTATTGCGATAATGCTATAAATTGCTGCCAGTACATCATCAATCATAATGCCAAAGCCGCTTTGCAACTTACGATCAAAATAGCGGATAGGATAAGGTTTTAAAATATCGAAAACACGAAATACGGCAAAACCTATTGTACACCATAGCACATTGATTTCTGGTAACACAGCAAGCACCATAAAAATACCAACAAATTCGTCCCATACTATCGCACCGTGATCGTGTACGCCCATATCATCAGCAGTTTTCTGGCAAATAACGCAACCTGCAATAAAACACAGTGCGGTGAAAAAAAGAAAGATTTTTAACGGCATTACCTGCAAAAGTGCCGCACCGATTAATGTGGCGGCTAAACTTCCCCAAGTTCCGGGGGCGGGACGAAGCAAACCTGAACCAAACCCAACGGCAAGCAAGTGAATTGGGTTTGTTAATCGCAGAGAATGACGTGGATCTTGTTGAATTTTTTGCATAATCTTTTATTTAAAATGATCGAAACCTAAGCTCTGTGGCATTGCCACTTCTACGCCATGGCGTAGAAGTTGAATGGATTTTTTGTTAGCCGGACGCAAAGCACGTAATTGTCCAATGCAAGTGTAATTCACGCCAATATGACTTAAGTGTTGATCTAATTTTGCACGCAAATCATCTGGCACAGTAAAACAGAGTTCATAATCTTCCCCTCCAGTTAAGGCAAATTGCTCCGCTTTAGTTAAACCAAACGTATTAATTAATGCTTCAGACAAAGGAAGTTTATCCACATTGATCACCGCACTACATTGACTACGCGCTAAAATATGCCCAAGATCAGCGATTAAACCGTCGGAAATATCAATGGCTGAACTCGCAAGCGATGATACCGCCAATTCTAACCCAAGTAACACTCTTGGTGTGGGACGAAGATGACGCTTAATTAAATAATCCTGTTCAGAATTAGACAAATTTTGCACCGCACTTTGATTTCTCAGCGCATTAGACGAATTGAGTAATAATGATAACCCACCAGCACTATCACCAAGTGTACCTGATACATAAATCCAATCACCCACATTGGCACTATGGCGACATAATGCTTTCCCTTTGGGAATAATCCCTTGTGCGGTAATGCTAATCACGTGTAAAGCACCTTTGGTGGTATCACCACCGATCAGATCAACATTATAATGATCAAGGATTTCAAAGAAACTTTGGCTAAATGCCTGTAACCACGAATGATTAATATGAGGGAGTGTTAATGCAAGAGAAAACCAAGCTGGTTCAGCGCCCATTGCCGCCAAATCACTCAAATTTGTTGCGACAGCTTTATAGGCAAGATCAGCGGGAGAGATAGAGGGCAGAAAATGGGTATTTTCTACCATCGTATCCGTTGTAATGGCAATACGTTGATTTTGCCGATGTTCAGTAATGGCACAATCATCGCCAATAGCCAGAATGACATCTTTACGAGAAGGGCGCTTAGAGGCTGTAAAATAACGCTTAATTAAGTCAAATTCACCTTCACTCATTACAACCCTTCCATGAAATAATTATTTACGTGATAACGCTGGGGCGACTTTATCCAATACCCCATTCACATAGCGGTGGCTGTCATCCGCACCAAAAACTTTTGCTACTTCAATCGCCTCATTAATCACCACTTTATAAGGCACATCTCGTTCAAATTTCAGCTCATACACGGCTAAACGCAAAATCGCACGCTCAATGGGATCTAATTCCTCAAGGCTACGATCCAAATAAGCCGTCATTGCGGCTTCCACCGTATCAATATTTTCGGCTGTTTGACGTAATAATTTGCGGAAATAAGGCATATCCACGCCTTGCATATCCTGTTCGGTAACAAAAGCTAATTCCACTTCATCAATAGGATTTTGTGAAATATCCCAAGAATATAATGCTTGCACAGCACATTCTCTTGCGCGACGACGTTGGCTTGGTTTCTTTACTTTATCATTCATCACAAATTCAGCCATTATGCGTTATCAATTTGAGCCAATAGATTCACCATCTCTAAAGCAACTAAAGCCGCTTCTGCACCTTTATTACCCGCTTTAGTGCCTGCACGTTCAATGGCTTGTTCAATATTTTCCGTTGTTAAAACACCAAACGCCACAGGGATCTCTGCCTGCATAGCCACTTGTCCTAGCCCACTGCTCGCTTCACCTGCAACATATTCAAAATGCGCTGTACCACCACGAATCACAGTACCTAATGCAACAATCGCATCATATTTTTTGCTTTCTGCTAAGCGACGAGCAACTAAAGGTAATTCATAAGCACCGGGAGCGCGCACTAAAGTGATATTATCATCTTTAACTTGCCCAATACGTTTTAACGCATCTAATGCACCTTCTAATAAACTTTCGTTGATAAAACTGTTAAAACGTGCAATTACCACCGCAACTTTCGCATTTGGTGCGGCAATCGTGCCTTCTAATACTTTCATAATCTATCCTATTGTTTAATGTTATGGGAAATAGGCGCGAATTTTATCATAAAAAATGGGATGCGGGGGTTTTGTTATGCGATATTTTCAGTTTTTAACTTCTTTAAGTACACAAACTTTATACCCAAATTTATATTCTTTTACACATAACTAAAAAGATTTCTTATCAATTCCGTTATATGATTACTTTGCACAAGTTCTCCCCCACTAATTGTCTCTTAATTCATTAAAAAATAAGGAAAACAATTAATTCTAAAGCGCTCTATTTAGTAATCTAGTATAGCTTCATTCCCCTCAAATACCCACATAGCTACTTGTATAAATGCCTTACATTAATCACTAAGTTATCTTCATTTTTATAGCCTAACACAATGATTAATCTAATACAGACCCGAAATATCAATGCGAAAGAAACAACGCTGCCGCCCCCCGTACGCCACCTGAATCGCCGTATTTGGCTTTTTTAATAGTAGGAACTTTTGCACTACGCAGTAGGTGTTTAGGTAGGGCTTTAGGTAGCGCTTCGTAGAGATAATCAAAGTTGGATAAACCACCGCCGAGTACGATTAAATGCGGATCAAGAGCAGTGATAATATTGCCGATAGAAATGGCAGCGAGTTCCACGAACATTTCTACAAATGCTACCGCTCGTTGATCCTTCGCGTAAAAACGTTGGATAATTTCTTTGGCGGATAGGCTTTCTCCTTTTAGATCACGGTAGAGCATCTCAAAGCCTCGCCCTGAAAGATAGGTATCTAAGCAAGCGCGGTTGCCACAGCCACACTCATAAATCGGGGCGTTATCCCAGCCAAGTAATTTTAAGGCGTGATAATTGAGTTGCATATGACCGAGTTCACCCGCCATACCAATTTGCCCTGAGTAAATTTTGCCATCAATCACTAACCCACCGCCAAAGCCCGTGCCTAAGATTAACCCTAACACACTTGGGTAATGCTGATTTTCTTCCGCCCACGCTTCTGACAAGGCAAAACAATTGGCATCATTTTCTGCTCGTACTTCACGCTCTAAACGCTGGCTCAAATCACGTAAAATGGGCTTATTATCTGTCACGCGAATATTGGTGATTTCCGCTAAACCTGTTTCGTGATTTACAAAACCCGGTAAGCCTAGCCCAACCGTGCCTTTTTCACCAAATTTTTCATCGGCTTTTTTCACTAAATTAACAAGGGTATCAAGCCATTGCTCATAACTTTCTTTTGGCGTATCTACCCGTTCGGAGTAGTATTTTTGCAATTTTTCATCGAATACGGCAAGTTCAATTTTTGTGCCACCAATATCAAATCCGTATAACATTTTTTACCTCAACAAAACAATTAAAAATCTGACCGCACTTTATTATTGCAAAGTGCGGTTGAAAATCGGTTTATTTTTGATCCAATCAAATAATCCGCAATGAAATACCCACGCTAGCAACACAGAAGCCAATAAATCAATGGGATAATGCATTCCTAAACGCAAACGGCTTATCAGCATTAATACTGCCCAAATGGTAATGCCAGCAGTGAGCCATTTCATTCCTTTATTCTTCCGCCCTAGCAACTGCCCGAAGCCAACAGCAAGCATTAGCCAAGTGGCAGCAAAAATGCTATGCCCAGACGGGAAGGAGTACCCTGTTTCTTTACTGCGATGATGAACAAGATGAGGATTAATTTGAGGTTTATCTGCGTAATAATCCAATACAATTTGCGCTCGTACGTTACGTGGCTGATCATAAAAATATTCTGGGCTGACGCTTGATTTTTCAGCTAATTGCACAATAAAAGGACGAGGCTCAGCAAAAACCGTTTTTAACGCAGATTTCACCCCTTGCGTAACTGCAACAGAAAGTGCCATTACGCTAATTACCGCAAGGGCTTGCTTTTTGTCTTTGATACAGAAAAAATATGCCAACGCAAACAAGGCACAGGTAATGATTGCATAAGGTATGCTACCTGTTTCGGTTAAAAAATAGAGAAATGTATCAAAAACAGTGTTATGTTCATCCCCTTGCCAGTGCCAGTTTGTTAGCCACGCAAAAAAAGGCACAAGGCAAAGCAATAAGGTATATAATGAAAGACGTTTTAACATTTTAATGACTCATAATAATAAAAACGTCATTTTAACATTATTCAATAAAAAAAGAATGAAGGATTTTGCTATGACAAAAATTCAACGGGTTACTGAAGCGAATTTACCCACCGAGTTTGGTTTATTCCGCATTGTGGGTTTTGAGTTTCCTGATACAAAAAAAGAACACGTTGCCTTAGTGATGGGCGATATTAGCAATCAAGATGAGCCTGTTTTGGCTCGTATTCACTCTGAATGTTTAACGGGCGATGCTCTACACAGTCTAAAATGTGATTGTGGCTTTCAGCTTGCCACTGCATTGCGTCAAATTAGTGAAGCAGGGCGTGGCGTGCTTATTTATCACCGTGAAGAAGGGCGAGGCATTGGCTTAATTAATAAGATTCGCGCTTATTCTTTACAAGATCAAGGAATGGATACCATTGAAGCGAATCTTGCCTTAGGATTTGCCGCAGATGAGCGTAACTTTGAAGTTTGTGCGGATATTTTTGATCTGCTTGGCGTAAAACAAGTCCGCCTACTCACCAATAATCCAAATAAAATTGATACGATGAAAAAAGCGGGAATCAACGTGGTAGAACGTGTACCGCTTAATGTGGGAGAAAATCGTTACAATACAGAATATCTTGACACTAAAGCCAAAAAAATGGGGCATTTTATTATTCACAACCACGAAAAACACTTAATGACCTGCCCACATTGTCAGGAAGAAGTACCACGTAAGGAATAAAATAATGCATCATCTACAAGAACAACAGATTAAACAGCAAGCCTTACAATTTGCGATTGATAATAATCGGCTTGAAGGGCTATACCTTCCCCCAGAAATACTCCATTATTTTCAAAAATGGGTAATTGGTGAAATCACTATTGCAGAATTAAAAGTGAAAACGAATGAAGTATCGTAGCACTGATCCTATGCTAAATAAAAATGGCGTACTCATTAATAAGCTAAAAATCGAAACGCAAGAGGAACTAGATAAAAAAGAAGCTCAAATTACAGCGATTCAAACTGCGATATTATTGATTACACCTATGCAAGGGCAATTTGATATTGCTCACCTAAAAGCCATTCATAAACATTTGTTTAATGAAATCTATTCTTGGGCAGGTGAAATTAGAAATATTGATATTTGCAAAGGCGATACAATGTTTGCAACAAGTTCAAGAATTGTTCCAGAGTTAGAAAAATTGTTTAATCAGCTAAAAAACGAACAATTTTTAAAAAGTACAGCTTCTGAAAAAATCCCAGCAAGATTGGCTTATTATTTAGGGGAAATAAATGCGATACACCCGTTCCGTGAGGGCAATGGTCGAACACAACGATTATTCATTCATCAATTAGCTAAAACCCTAGGCTTTTACTTAAATTTTGAACAAGTAAGTGAAGATGAAATGATTCAAGCGTCTATTTTATCGCATAAATGCGATTACAGTGCTTTAGAAAAAATTATTAAGCAGGGATTAACCCCCATTCCCAAATAATAAAAAAAGATTTTAGCAAGTCGTCTAACCAGCTAACTGCAAAAAACACTACTTTTTTTGCAAAAAACGCATAAAATATTGGGTATATTTGCACGCTAAGTAAAATATTGCTAAAGTGCTTACTAATTTTGCCGAAAAACTAGGAATAACAAATGAGCCAAGAATACTTAGATTTTGAACTCCCGATTGCTGAACTTGAAGCGAAAATTGAATCGTTACGCGCAGTCGCGGGACAAGACAGTGAAATCAATCTTGATGATGAAATTGCTCGCTTACAGAAAAAAAGCGAAGAATTAACCAAAAAAACATTTGCGAATTTAGATGCGTGGCAAGTTTCCCGTATGGCTCGCCACCCGAATCGTCCTTATACATTAGACTACATTGAGCATATTTTCACTGAATTTGAAGAATTAGCAGGCGATCGCGCCTTTGCTGATGATAAAGCAATTGTAGGTGGTTTAGCTCGTTTAGACGGTAAACCGGTTATGGTGATAGGTCATCAGAAAGGTCGTAGCGTAAAAGATAAAGTAAAACGTAATTTTGGTATGCCTGCCCCTGAAGGTTATCGCAAAGCCTTACGTTTAATGGAAATGGCAGAGCGTTTTAAACTCCCTATTATCACGTTTATTGATACACCCGGTGCATACCCCGGCGTAGGTGCAGAAGAACGTGGGCAATCGGAAGCCATTGCTCGCAACTTGCGTGAAATGTCTATGCTAAAAGTGCCGATTATTTGTACTGTCATTGGTGAAGGTGGTTCAGGCGGTGCGTTAGCCATTGGTGTGGGGGATAAAGTAAATATGTTGCAATACAGTACTTATTCCGTGATCTCCCCTGAAGGCTGTGCTTCTATCCTATGGAAAAGTGCCGAAAAAGCCTCTACTGCCGCAGAAGTAATGGGCTTAACTGCGGATCGTCTGCAAAAATTATCACTGATTGATAATATTATCCCTGAACCATTGGGCGGAGCGCATCGCAATTATGAGCAAATGGCACAAAATCTGAAACAACGTTTACTTGATGATTTAGCCGACTTAGAAATTCTTGATTCCGACACCTTGCTAGAGCGTCGTTACCAACGCTTAATGAGTTACGGTTATTGCTAAAATAAAAAATGTGCGGTTTTTTAACCGCACTTTTACTTTCACGCATTTTTAGAAATGCACAATAAGGATAGCAAAATGAAACACCTTCTTTCTATTCAATCTCACGTTGTTTATGGCTATGCTGGCAATAAATCTGCCACCTTCCCGATGCAGTTACTCGGTATTGATGTATGGGCGTTAAACACCGTTCAATTTTCTAATCATACACAATATGGTCAATGGACTGGAATGGTAATGCCACAAGAACAAATTGGTGAAATCGTGCAAGGCATTGATAATATTGGTGAATTACACAAATGCGATGCGGTGATTTCAGGTTATATCGGTGCGGCTGAGCAAGTGGAAGAAATCATTAATGCCGTACAAAAAGTGAAAGCACGCAATCCAAATGCGATTTATTTATGCGATCCCGTGATGGGACATCCTGACAAAGGCTGTATCGTGGCAGATGGGGTGAAAGAAAATCTTATCAATCTGGCTATGGCACAAGCGGATATTATCACCCCAAATTTAGTCGAATTGCGTGAGTTGAGTGGTTTGCCTGTAGAAAATTTTACCCAAGCCATTAATGCAGTAAACCTGATTTTAACGAAAGGGCCAAAAAAAGTCTTGGTAAAACATTTAAGTAAGGTAGGACAAGATCCAAGCCAATTTGAAATGTTATTCGCGAATGAACAAGGTATTTGGCATATTAGTCGCCCACTTCACCAATTCAAAAAAGAGCCTGTTGGTGTTGGTGATTTAACTGCGGGACTATTTATGGCGAATTTACTCAACGGCAAAAGCGATGTGGAAGCCTTTGAGCATACGGCGAATGCCGTCAATGATGTAATGACCGTTACACAACAGCAGGATAATTATGAGCTGCAAATTGTGGCGGCACGTGAACAAATTGTTCGCCCAGTAAGCCAATTTAAAGCGGTTAAACTGGCGTAATACGCAGCCCTGCTATGACGCTAATTGAGCAAGTTCAACAGCAATTACAACGCCAGCCTAACACGCATTTTCTTATTGCGTTAAGCGGTGGGCTGGATTCCACCGTCTTGCTTGCTCTGTTAGCAAAATTACGCGAAAACCAACCGCACTTAGCGTTGCGCGCGATCCATATTCATCACGGATTAAGCCCTAATGCCGATGATTGGGTTCGCCACTGCCACCAGCTTTGCCAACAATTTTCCATTCCACTGATCATAGAAAAAGTGCAACTTGTTCAAGGAATGGGCATTGAAGCAGCCGCCCGCCAAGCACGCTATCAGGCTATTGCGCGTCATATTAAAACACAAGAAATGTTACTCACCGCACATCATCAACAAGATCAAACGGAAACCTTTTTTCTTGCCTTAAAACGTGGCAGTGGTGTAAGTGGTTTATCTGCAATGAAAGCACAAAGTGCGGTATTTAATCTGCGTATTTTTCGCCCTCTACTCGACTTTTCACGCCAACAACTTTGGCAATATGCCATAGAAAATCAGTTATCTTGGATTGAAGATGAAAGCAATCAAAATAACCAGTACGAACGCAATTTCTTACGCAATGAAATCTTACCGAAATTGCGTGAACGCTGGGCAAATTTCGATCAAGCGGTGCAACGCAGTGCCACTCATTGTGCGCAGCAGCAACAACTTTTAACAGAATTATTACAGCCTGAACTAGAAAAATATGCCAATAAAACGCACCGCACTTTTGATTTGACGGATTTCTCCCAATGGTCTGTATTGAAACAAAACGCCCTGCTCCGCTTATGGTTGGAAACCTTACAACAGCCTATGCCTTCTACCAAGCAGTTAGAACAACTGATTCAAGATGTGATTCTGGCTCAATCGGATCGTAATCCACAATTTCAACTGGGAAATAAAATGCTCCGCCGTTATCAACAGCGTCTGTATTTAACGGAAATCTTTGCCGATCTGCGCCAAATTCACATTCCTGTGATCTTAAACCAGCCCCTTGCACTGCCCGATCAATTGGGAACAATTTGTTTTAGCCAAACGGAATCAGCCATTCAAATTCAGTGGCAAGATCAAATTTATTCCCTCCCACTGACAAATTTACCGATCTCCATTCGTTTTGCTTATTCGGGCAAAGTTCGCAATGCACAAGGCATTCATCAGGATATTAAAAAATTGTGGCAAGCGCATAATGTACCTGTTTGGCAACGCCAACGTACCCCACTCATTTTCTATGGGGAAAATTTTCAAAGTGCGGTAGGATTTTTTCAAAATATTGTGTCTGCAAGCACATAAAACTTGTACAAGTTTACCCGACACATTTTCCCGCATAAAGATAAGGTTTGACACACCCCCACCTTATTTCTATTATGCCTGTTATATTTATTAAACGCTAAGCTGTAACAAAATGAAACAACATCCTTCTTTTTCTCTTATTTCACAAGCCCTTAAAGATCGCATTCTTATTTTAGATGGTGCGATGGGAACAATGATTCAACAATATAAACTCACTGAAGCAGATTTTCGTGGTGAACGTTTTAAAGATAGCCCGATCGATTTACGCGGGAATAATGATTTACTTACCCTTACCCAACCTTTGGTGATTCAAGCTATTCACGAAAAATATCTTGCCGCTGGCGCAGATATTATTGAAACCAACACCTTTTCCGCCACCACCATTGCACAAGCGGATTATGCCCTTGAAAGTATCGCTTATGAGCTAAATTTTGCCGGCGCGAAATTGGCTCGTTTAGCGGCGGATAAATATAGCACGCCAGAAAAGCCCCGTTTTGTGGCTGGCGTGCTTGGGCCAACTAACCGCACGGCGTCTATTTCACCGAATGTCAATGATCCGGCTTACCGTAATATCACCTTTATGCAATTAGTGGATGCCTATGCAGAAGCAACCAAAGGCTTAATTGAAGGGGGCGCGGATTTGATTATGATCGAAACGATTTTCGACACCCTCAATGCCAAAGCCGCCGCCTTTGCGATTGATCAAGTGTTTGAAGAACTTGAGATCAAATTACCTATTATGATTTCTGGCACGATTACCGATGCCTCAGGACGTACGCTCTCAGGGCAAACCACCGAAGCATTTTATAACTCGCTTCGCCACGTAAAACCGCTTTCTTTCGGCTTAAACTGTGCATTAGGCCCAAAAGAATTGCGTCAATATGTGGAAGTGATGTCTAAAATCAGTGAAACCTATGTGTCTGTTCACCCTAATGCAGGGCTGCCAAATGCTTTTGGCGGTTATGACTTAGGTGCAGAAGAAATGGCTAGCTATATTCAGGAATGGGCAGAAAATGGTTGGCTTAATATTGTCGGAGGCTGTTGTGGAACAACGCCAGAGCATATCCAATCCATTGCCGATGTTGTCAAAAATGTGCCACCAAGAGCCTTGCCTGATTTACCGGTGGCAATGCGTTTATCTGGCTTAGAGCCGCTAAACATTGATGAAAACAGCCTCTTTGTAAACGTAGGCGAACGCAATAATGTAACGGGTTCTGCAAAATTTAAAAAATTAATTAAAGAAGAACGCTATGCTGAAGCCATTGAGATTGCCATTGACCAAGTGGAAAATGGCGCTCAAGTGATCGATGTCAATATGGATGAAGCATTACTCGACAGTGAAAAATGTATGGTGCAATTCCTTAATATTATGGCGACTGAACCCGATGCAGCCAAAGTGCCAGTGATGATCGATTCGTCCAAATGGGAAGTCATTGAAGCCGGTTTGCAATCTATTCAAGGCAAGGGGATTGTCAATTCCATTTCCCTTAAAGAAGGTAAAGAGAAATTTGTCGCACAAGCCAAACTGATTCGTCGTTATGGCGCAGCAGCGGTGGTGATGGCGTTTGATGAAGTCGGACAAGCAGACACAGAAGAACGTAAAGTGGAAATCTGTACCCGTGCTTACCATATTTTGGTTGATGAAGTGGGCTTTCCTCCTGAAGATATTATTTTTGACCCAAATATCTTCGCAATCGGCACAGGGATTGAAGAACACAACAACTATGGCGTCGATTTTATTAACGCCACAGGGCGAATTAAACGCGCACTTCCCCACGCAAAAATTTCTGGTGGCGTATCCAATGTTTCCTTCTCGTTCCGTGGTAACAATCCGATGCGTGAAGCTATTCACGCGGTTTTCCTTTACCACGCGATCAAACAAGGTATGGATATGGGGATCGTCAATGCGGGTCAATTAGCAATTTATGATGATCTTGATCCCGAATTGCGTGAAATTGTAGAAGATGCCGTACTCAATCGCCGTGCTGATGCCACCGATCGCCTACTAGATATTGCCGACAAATACAAAGGGGTCGCCAGTGAAAATAACGATAATGGTGTGGCTGAATGGCGTACTTGGCCTGTGGAAGAACGCCTAAAACACGCCTTAGTAAAAGGGATCACCAGCCATATTATTGAAGACACGGAAGAAGCGCGTTTGCAATTTAGCTCCCCATTGGAAGTGATCGAAGGCCCATTAATGGCAGGAATGGATGTGGTGGGGGATCTATTCGGAGACGGCAAAATGTTCCTACCACAAGTGGTGAAATCCGCACGCGTGATGAAACAATCCGTCGCTTATTTAGAACCTTTTATTAACGCGACCAAACAGCAAGGTGTCTCAAGCGGAAAAGTCGTCATCGCTACGGTAAAAGGGGATGTCCACGACATCGGCAAAAACATTGTGAGTGTCGTATTGCAATGTAATAATTTTGAAGTGATCGATCTCGGCGTAATGGTGCCGGCGGATAAAATCATTGAAACAGCAATCAACGAAAACGCCGATATTATTGGATTGAGTGGGTTAATCACACCGTCTTTAGATGAAATGGAATACTTCTTAGGCGAAATGAACCGCCTAGGCTTGAGCTTGCCTGTGATTATCGGTGGTGCAACCACCTCCAAAGAACATACTGCAATCAAACTCTATCCAAAATACAAGCACGAAGTGATCTACACCACCAACGCGTCCCGCGCAGTAACGGTTTGTGCTGCCTTGATGAACCCAGAAAGCAAAGCGGAACTTTGGCAACGTACCAAACAAGAATACGAAAAAATTCAGCACAGTTTTGCCAACCGCAAACCAT
Organism: Avibacterium sp. 20-126; assembly: GCF_044358625.1. NCBI lineage: Bacteria > Pseudomonadati > Pseudomonadota > Gammaproteobacteria > Pasteurellales > Pasteurellaceae > Avibacterium > Avibacterium sp. 20-126. Next base: position 1,239,779 of record NZ_CP091457.1, read on the forward strand.
TACGCCAACAGCTCCCAATTGAACAGGCACGCGCTAACGCGTTCCCTGCGTTTTCTGGCGAGTGGGCGGATTATCAAATACCACAACCAAAACAAACTGGCATTATCGAATATAAAAATGTGCCAATTTCAACCTTACGTCAATTTATTGACTGGTCGCCATTTTTCCGTTTATGGGGATTAATGGGCGGCTATCCTGATGCCTTTGATTATCCTGAAGGCGGCGAGGAAGCACGCAAAGTCTATAATGATGCCCAACAAATGCTCGATGAATTTGAACAAAATGGCAAGCTCAAGCCAAGTGGTATTATGGGAATTTTCCCTGCTTATCGTAAAGGCGATGATATTGAAATTTATCAACATTCTGACCGCACTTCTGTCGCAGGTATTGCACACCATTTACGACAACAAAGTGAACGCGGAAAAAATAGCAAAAGCCCCTATAATTTTGCTTTAAGTGATTTTATCGCCGATCGCGAAAGTGGACAGCAAGATTGGCTCGGAATGTTCGCCGTCTGTGCTGGCATTGAAGAACACGACTTAGTGGATAGCTTCAAAGCCGCAGGTGATGATTACAATGCGATTTTACTACAAGCAATAGGTGATCGTTTAGCTGAAGCAATGGCAGAATACTTACACTTTGAGCTTCGCACTAAGGTATGGGGCTATTCCAATGAAACCTTCAATAATGAAAATCTCATTGCAGAAAATTATGTCGGCATTCGCCCCGCCCCGGGTTATCCAAGTTGCCCAGAACATACAGAAAAACAATTGATTTGGGATCTCCTTGAAGTGGAACAACGCATTGGAATGAAGCTCACTGAAAGCTACGCAATGTGGCCTGCTGCCAGTGTCTGTGGTTGGTACTTCACCCACCCTGCCAGCAACTATTTCACCCTAGGTCGCATTGATGAAGATCAAGCGCTAGACTACGCCAAACGCAAAGGCTGGAACGAAAAAGAAATGCACAAATGGCTTGGTGTTTCGATGAAGTAATAAAGGTTTTATTTTTCACATAGCCTTTGACAGCATAGAATAATAAGCTATAATTTATATTATAATTTATAGCTTATGAAAGGTAGGTAAATGACTAAACCACAGCACTGGAACGTTATATTAACGGATAATTTTGTTGCTTGGTTGAAACAGCAAAACAATGCTATTCAAGAAGATGTTACCGCTGCACTTTTACTTTTAAAAACGGTTGGCCCCTAACTTTCTCGTCCTTATGTCGATACGCTGAAAGGTTCGCAATACCCAAATATGAAAGAGCTACGCATTCAACATCAAGGCAAGCCCTTAAGAGCACTTTTTGCTTTTGATCCCTTGCGTCAAGCTATTATTTTATGTGCAGGTGATAAAAGCAACGATAAACAGTTCTATAAGAGAATGATCAAACAAGCTGACGCTGAATTTAGCGCTTATTTAAGAACACTGGAGAAGTGAAATGAAAACTTTAGAACAACTTTTAGATGAGTTTTCTCCTGAAGCTCGCCAAAGAATTGAGCAAAAAGCAGAAGAATTACTGCTTGAATCAGGATTATCTAGCATTCGTCAAGAAATGGAAATCTCTCAAAAACAGCTGGCCGATGCCCTTGGTATTTCACAACCTGCTGTTGCACAAATCGAACAGCGAGGCAATGAATTACGCCTTTCTACGCTTAAACGCTATGTAGAGACAATGGGCGGAAAACTCAGCCTTGCTATTGATATGCCTATGGGAGAAACTCGGATTTTTAAAATTTAATTTTTTATAACAAAAATGCGGTGGAAAATCACCGCACTTTTTCTATTTATTCGTAATGCATTTTAATTCTTCTAAATTTTCATTGGCTTGCTTAATAAAAGGTTCTAATAACTCAAAAATCTCTTCCGCTAATCGACCAGTGATAACTTTCTTCCAAATTTTTCCGTCCCAATTTCTTAAGTTTCCATTGCAATATTGCCATTGTATCCACCATTTAGCTTGTTCAAATCCTTCTAATTTAAACATTTCTTCTAATCTTTGGTAATTTTCCTGTGAGATATTATCTTTATTAGCCCAAACCCCATAATATGCATTATGATAAGTTCTATTATTAAATTCTATCCCAATCCCCCAAGAATATTCTTCACCTTTATCAAGATAAAAACCTGTAGATAAACCTGTTGAATAAAATCTCCAATCATCCTGAATAAGTTCATTATAGTTTTTTTCTAATTTTGTTTGCAGCTGTTCTAATAATATACTTTCTAATTTTTCATAATATTATTTGACAATTCAACCAAGGTTATTGCTGCTTCAATCCAATTAGCTTTTTTAACTAACTCATCTAATAATTGATTATTTTCTTTCTTTTCATTCATAATATCTTCTTTTAAAAATTGTATAAAACTCTGACAAAAAGCCCGAATATTTGGAGCGATTATTGCCGTTTGCTCCAGCCACTTAATCAGATCTTCTGCACCAATAGCTTTTGCTTGATTATCTTGAATTAATTTATTCCATCTATCTGTATCAATAGATTGTTCACTAGGCGGTTTCTTAAACGGGGATAAATAGATCAAACAACAAAAATTAGGGTTATAACTAGTAATATTTTCCCAATAATCTTCTAATTGGTTATTTTGATCGGCTGCATATCTTAACTTATTTTCAATAGAAATAATCCATTGGCGTTTATTATCTAAAAAACCTTCAATAAAAATATCATGTCGTCCTCGTTCTGAAGTTACTTTTTCACAAGTTACCGATACGTTGTTATAAGACAAATATTCTGGCAGGTTTAAATATTTTAATAAACTATTTAAAAATAAGTCTTGTTGTCCGTGATTTTGGCTAGGATCAAGTAAGAACGCAATGATTTCAGATAAACCATTTTCATTAGTTCTTATAAATTGAAAAGGGCTAAAACGGCTCGCATCATATAATTGTTTTTTAGCATTTTCACGCTGAAAAAAAGCAAGTGTTTTATGAATTTCAGATAAGGATTCAAGTATTGTGCTTGTCATTTTCTTTTCTCATATTTGATTAAATATAAATAGTTAATCATAATTTCTGAATAGTTCCAAACATTCTTTTTTCCACATCAATCTCCGCCTTAACGCCAAACGCAGTGGCTAAATTTTCTGCGGTTAGGACATTTTGCGTATTGCCGTGGGCGAGTAAGTTGCCTTGGTGTAGCAAGATAATCTCATCGCAGAAACGGTAAGCCAGATCAAGGTGGTGAATGGCGACAACGCAGGTAGTGCTTGGGGTGAGTGATTTTAATTGTTCTAAAATATCAATTTGATAATAAGGATCAAGAGGGGCAATGGGTTCGTCTGCCAATAAGATTGGTGCGTTTTTTATGCAACAACGGGCAAGCTGAACACGGGCTTTTTCGCCACCTGAAAGCTGTTGGAAAGGTTGTTCTAACAGATGTTGAACCGAAAATTGGCAAGCGATTTGCTGGATCTTTTCTTTCTGCCATTGCTTATTTGATGAGTGAAATAAACGATCAAAAAACGTGTCTTTTTTTGACCGCACTTTTTCACTAAGATTATCCATCGTTTCAGGTAAACCAAGTGCGATGACATCATAGACAGATAAATCCCAATAAATCGCTGTGTTTTGAGCGAAATACGCCAATATTTGGCTTTTTTGAGCTAAACTCATTTCATTGAGCGGTTGTTCATTAAATAAAATCGTGCCTGTTTCAAGTGGTAAGATACCAGCAATGGCTTTCAGCAAGGTAGATTTCCCTGCTCCATTACCGCCCATTATGCCCACCAATTTACCTTGCGGAATGTGGCAAGTGATATTCTGAATGCCGTAGGAAAGGCTAACATTATGCAATTTAATCACGGGCTAATCTCCGTTGTTGGGTAAGCAAGATCCAAATCAAGCAAGGTGCGCCAATAATGGCGGTCAGTGTGCCAATATAAATATGCGAGAAAAATGGGATATATTGAATAGCAAGATCAGCAACTAACAACAGTAATGCGCCCATTAAGCCACTTGTCAAATAAAGTTGTGATGGTTGTTTTTTGATCCAAATGCGGGCAAAGTGCGGCGCAATTAAGCCAATAAATCCGATTGTTCCTGTTTGTGGAATGGTTGCCCCCACCAGCAACGCCACGCCAAGAGTGGTGATAAAAAAGCTACGTTTTGGGTCAATACCCATCGTGCTAGCGGTTTCTTCCCCGAAGGTGAGTAAATCGAGGTAACGGCGTTGGCAATATAAACAAATTGCACCGCCTACCACAATAGGCAATGAAAGCAAGAGCGGTGTTATTTTCGCCCAGATTAATGAACCCTGTAACCAGCGGTATAATTCCGCTAATGCCCAAGGACTTTGCGCATTGGAAAGTAATAATGCAATGGCTGAACCGAGTAACATATTCACTGCAACCCCTGCTAAAATCATCATTGTTGTACCTTTATTTTTAGCGATGAAATAAACCAACAAAAAACTGCCTAACGCTCCTAAAATGCCACCAAACAGTAAAAAAGATAAAGGTAAAGAAAAATAATACAGTAAAAACACGCTTGCGGTGGTTGCCCCATTTGCTGCGCCAAGTAAGCCGGGGCTAGCCAATGGATTTTGAAATAATCCTTGCATTGCATTGCCCGCCACAGCAAGGCTTGCTCCGGTTAAAATAGCCAAACCTAGACGTGGAAAACGAATGTCCCATAACACCAAAGCTCGCATATCCGTAGCAATCCCTTGTGCATTGCGTAAATGCGCAAAATCACCAAGCTGATGAAAAATGGCAAAGGCAATTAACAAAAGTAATAAGACAAAAAGGGAAAGGTTTAATCGTTTCATTCTGGTTATTCTTCCTTATTGAGTTGGCGATAAATCATTTCCGCCCCTTGCCAAACACCGTGATCAAAGCAATAGCCATATTTTAATGGCATTGTTGCCATTCGTTGTGCGGGAAACATATTGGCTAACAAAGGGTGATTAAGCACTTCAGCCTGTTCGTTATAACCTTGTTTATCACGGATAGAAATCAGCCAATTCGGTTGCGCACGCAACAGTTTCTCAAGGGAAAAATTTTGTGCGGTTACTGCATTTTCGAGGGGGGTTAAGCCAAGCAATTTTAGCAACACTTGATATTGCGGAAAAATGGGTTCTACCACCCCAGTATCAGAAAGAATTAAGGTGTGGGTGTGAGCTTGATTAAGCTGAAAATCGCTGTTTTTTAGCTTTGCCACCAGTTGCTGAGCGTGTTTTTCATTATCAAGGCGTTTGCCTAATTGTAGGATTAATGCAAAAAGCTGCTCTGCCGTTTGTGGGCTATCATTAATAGGGAAAATCTTTACGCCAAGTTTTTTGAGATCGGCGACCAGTTGAGGATAAAACTGCTCATTGAGCAAAATGGTTTTATCTAAATAAGGCAACAAATCTGTTAATCGTGCCTCAAGCGCGGGTTTATGTTGATTAACTTTATCCAGCATCATTAAGGGATTGGTTGAATAAATAGATTGTGCGGCAATTTGTTCAGGGCGTGCTAATTCAGCCAAAAGCCTATCACTACACAATGTCAGTGAGACAAATTGCTCTTGTGCCAAAAGTGGGACTGAAAAGAAAAGTGCGGTAAAAAATAAGCGAATTTTTTGCATTAGAAAATGATGTCCAAAACAAAGTGCGGTGAAAATTTTGCTAATTTTACACCGCACTTTTACAAAAGCCTATCTGCTTATCCGTTAGAAGTTGCCTTTTAAGCCCACATATAAAGTGCGACCATATTGACCGTAACCAACGATATTTTCATATTTTTTATTAAACAGGTTATTCAAATTCGCATACACATTTAAGTTTGGCGTAATTTGATAAGTCATTCCAAGGCTAACTAAGGTGTAAGAAGGCATTTTAATTCTTGCAGGATAATTAACAAAACGTTTACCTACATAGTTTACATTCATATTCGCGCCAACGTTTTCTGTGATTTGATAAGCGACGCCAAGGTTTGCCATATGTTTTGGACGACGAACTAATGCTTTACCACGGCTGTCTTTTGTTTGGGTATAAGTATAGTTTGCGTAAGCGGTTAAATCATCGGTGATTTTTCCGTTATAAGCCACTTCAATACCTCTGATTTGAGTTGAACCACTCATATTTACCGCTTGTGAAACGTTATTAGGCAAATAAGCTGTACTAATAAAATTTTTCACATTGCGAGCAAAATAAGTGATATCTAAGCGATGACGTTTATCTGTGGTGTCAAGCAACAAGCCGATATCCCCACCTTTACTTTTTTCTGGTTTAAGGTTTGGATTAGGTAAAAATGTGCCATTGTAACCATAAAACTCTGTAATGGTCGGATTTTGGATCGCCGTACCAAAACTTGCGTGAACTTTCAGATTTTGTAATACGCGATAAGCCCCTGAAATACGTCCAGTAAAGCTGTTATCATAATGATTGCTGTCTGTGTAACGCCCACTCAAACTTAAACTATGATCATTTTCGCTAAATAAACGGTATTCCGCTGCCACGCTTTTTTCTGTTAAATGCTTTTTACTGTTAGCAGAAGAACCAAAATCATAGGTAGAACGTTGATACTCTGTAAGCAAACTCAAGGCTTGTTGCACCTCACCTTCGCGATCAAAATGAATATCTAACTGATAATTTGCATTGAGTTTTTTCGCATCATAACCGCTTGCCCACGAACCTAGCGTATCACTGTCGGTTTTTTGGTGGCTAATGTTTGCTTTATGTTTAAACAAGTCTTTATCCGATCCTACGTAGCCACCTAACTTGAAGGTTGTTTCACGGGTTCGGGTATAATCATCAAAGGTCGTTTCTGCCGCATAGCTATTATCAAAACGTGCCGTTTGGCTAAAATGACTAGCTAACAAATCAATACCTTTTTCGCCGTCATCATAGCCCACACGCAATGACAATGCATCACGGTGGAATTTATCTCGCTCTTTTGCTCCACCTGTACTGACACTGTTGCCATCTTCCGTGGTATAACGAAAACGATTTGAACTATACGCAGAAATACCTTTAGTGCGATGACTATCACCGTGTACGCTATAATAAAATCCATTTTGCTGACCTGAAAGGGTGAGCGAGCCATCATAAGTGCCTTTTGAGCCTGTGCCTAAATCAAAATCCACGTTAAAGGGTTTGTCCTTATAAAGCCCGCTTTTCGTGGTGATATAAACCACACCACCCATTGCATCACTGCCCCATAATGCAGATTGCTCACCACGCAATACTTCAATACGCTCAATGTTGCTTAGGCTTAAGCCGCCGAAATCATAGCCATAGCCTGAAACAGGATTGACTTTCACACCGTCAATAATTACTGCTGTGTGATTTGAATCTGCGCCACGCAAATAAAGATTGGTCAATGTACCGCGTCCCCCTGAGGCACCGATTGCCACACTTGGCACGGTTTTTAATACATCGGAAACATAAGTGGCATCGCGTTCAGCAAAATCTTTTTCAGTTAAAACCGTCACTGATGAGGCAGTTTGATCTTCATTCACGGGGGTGGCATAAGCAGAATACACATAAATAGGTGCAAGTGCTTCGCTTTGTGTTACGTTTTCTGTGGCATAAAGTGCGCTAGAAAACGCAAACAACATTGCTGTGGTAATCATATTTTTTTGCATTGTCTTTCCTTTCTACATAAAAAATGGCGCTATTTTGACACAGCCCCACTTGCTTCGCAAATCCGAATTATTCATTATTACAATGAATGTTATTCATTTTTCTGTCTTTACCCTTATAAAAAATCAGCAAAAACTGACTGCACTTTAGAAATGACTTATTGCGTTAAGATTTCCCTTAACGCTATTCCAATCTCCGTAAGGCTTTTCACGGTGGTTACGCCGGCTTGTTGTAGAGCGTGGATTTTTTCATCGGCAGTGCCTTTCCCACCACTAATAATCGCACCAGCGTGTCCCATTCGTTTCCCTTTTGGCGCAGTGATGCCAGCAATATATGCCACTACGGGTTTAGTGATGTTATGGCGAATAAATTCTGCGGCGTCTTCTTCCGCACTTCCCCCTATTTCACCAATCATCACGATGGCTTCAGTTTCGGGATCTTGTTGAAAGCGTTGCAGAATATCAATAAAACTTGAGCCGGAAATAGGATCGCCCCCAATCCCAACGCAAGTGGATTGCCCAAAACCTTGATCCGTTGTTTGTTTTACCGCTTCATAAGTTAATGTGCCTGAACGAGAGACAATACCAACGCGCCCTTTTTGGTGGATATTCCCCGGCATAATGCCAATTTTGCATTCATCAGGGGTGATAATTCCCGGGCAGTTTGGTCCTATCATCACTACGCCTGTTTCATTGAGTTTTTGTTTTACTTGGAGCATATCTAAGGTTGGAATGCCTTCCGTAATACAAACAATCAGTGATATTCCTGCATCAATAGCTTCAAAAATGGCATCTTTACAAAAAGGGGCAGGAACATAAATTACTGTTGCCGTTGCGCCAGTTTGGTTCACCGCTTCACGCACGGTGTTAAAAACAGGCAAACCTAGATGAGTTGTGCCTCCTTTACCGGGAGAAACACCTCCCACTAATTTTGTGCCATAAGCAAGCGCCTGTTCTGAATGAAATGTACCTTGTCCTCCGGTGAAACCTTGGCAAATCACTTTGGTGTTTTTATTCACTAAAATTGACATTTTATTCTCCTCTTGCCGCTTTCACGACTTCGCTTGCCGCTTGTTGTAAACTTTGTGCAGAAATGATGTTGGTCTTACTTTCTGCGAGCATTGCTCTGCCCAATTCCGCATTTGTCCCTTCTAAACGTACCACCACAGGGACATTCATGCCCACTTCTTTGCTTGCAGCAATAATGCCTTCAGCAATCAAATCACAACGTACAATGCCACCGAAAATATTGACTAAAATCGCTTTTACAGCCGGATCGGTTAAGATGATTTTAAACGCCTCAGCCACACGTTCTTTGGTTGCCCCGCCCCCTACATCGAGGAAATTAGCTGGCTGTCCGCCGTATAATTTAACAATATCCATTGTTCCCATTGCTAATCCTGCCCCATTAACCATACAGCCAATGTTGCCATCTAATGCTACATAATTAAGATTCCATTTTTCTGCTTCGGCTTCACGGGGATCTTCTTGACTGAGATCACGCATCGCAAGTAAATCTGGATGACGATATAGTGCATTGCTGTCCACCACGATTTTGGCATCAAGACAAGTGAGATCATCATTATCCAAAATGACCAATGGATTCACTTCTAATAAGGCGAGATCTTTTTCGATAAATAGGCGACTTAGCTGACAAAATATGTCGGTAAATTGCTTGATTTGTTTGCCCGTTAAGCCAAGTTTGAAAGCCAATTCTCTCCCTTGATATGGCATTCCGCCCACGGATAAATCAATCGAGATACGATGTAATAAGTGCGGTGTTTTTTCCGCCACTTCTTCAATATTCACGCCTCCCGCTGTGGAAACCATAAAGACAATTTGTTGCGAACGACGATCTACAATCGCACTCAGATACAATTCTTTTTTCACCGCCACGCAGTTCGTCACATAAATATGATTAATAGGCTGTCCTTTGCTATCTGTCTGAAAAGTAACAAGACGCTTGCCTAAAAATTTGTCAAAAAATGCCCGCACTTGTTGTTCAGTGCTGACCACTTGCACTCCGCCAGCCTTGCCACGTCCGCCTGCGTGAACTTGGCATTTTAACACCCATTTTGAGCCACCTAATTTTTGAATGGCCTCCAAGCCTTGCTCTAGCGTTTCGCACGCATAACCTTCACCTACGGGTAATCCGTATTGCGCAAAAAGTTGTTTTGCTTGATATTCGTGTAAATTCATCGCGTTGTCTCTCTCCCTTTGTTGTGCTGTGCTTCACAATAAATCCGCTGGTAAACTGATAAAAATAAGGCGATAAGTCTCCTTATCGCCTTAAGTTAAGACTACACTTCTAATAATAAACGTGTTGGATCTTCCAGCATTTCTTTAATAGTCACTAAGAAGCCGACACTTTCACGTCCATCAATTAAACGATGATCGTAAGAAAGCGCTAAATACATCATTGGGCGAATCACGACTTCGCCGTTCACAGCCACTGGACGATCTTTAATGGCGTGCATACCTAAAATGGCACTTTGCGGTGGGTTGATGATCGGCGTGGACATTAATGAGCCAAACACACCGCCATTAGTAATGGTGAAGTTTCCCCCCGTGAGATCTTCCACTGTTAATTTACCATCACGTCCTTTCTCAGCTAAGGTTTTGATTTGCTTTTCAATTTCCGCCATACTCAGCTTATCACAATTGCGTAATACAGGGGTCACTAAGCCACGCGGGGTGGAAACGGCAATACTAATATCAAAATAGTTGTGATACACAATATCATCACCGTCAATAGAGGCATTCACTTCTGGATAGCGTTTTAGTGCTTCTACCACGGCTTTAACGTAGAAAGACATAAACCCTAAGCGAGTATCGTGTAATTTTTCAAATTTTTCTGCGTATTTTTTACGTAGCTGCATAATCGGTTGCATATCGACTTCATTAAACGTTGTCAGCATTGCGGTGCTATTTTTCGCTTCTAATAAACGCTCTGCCACCCGCTTGCGTAAGCGTGTCATCGGCACACGTTTTTCATCACGCCCTGCCACATTCAATGTGGTTGGCGTTGCTTCTTGCTGTGGCTGAGCTTGGCTTGCTCGCTGGGCAACCGTACGTTCAATATCTTCACGAGTAATACGTCCCCCTACGCCCGTTCCCTGTACTTGATCAGCAGTTAAATCATTTTCTGCTAATAACCGACGTGCTGCTGGACTTAACGCATCGCTATTTGTCGGTTCTGATGTTAAATTTGCTAAATGGCGATCAGCAGGGGTTTGCTCGACTTTTTGCACACTTTCTTTTGTATCATTTCCAACTATCGCTTGAGCAGTTACTTTGCCTAGTACTTGGTTGCTGATTACCGTTGCCCCTTCTGCTTGTAAAATACTTTCAAGCACACCATCACCTTGTGCAGGCACTTCTAACACTACTTTATCTGTTTCAATTTCTACAAGGACGTCATCACGTTTTACTTGATCACCCACTTTTTTATGCCAAGTGGCAACCGTTGCATCTGCCACGGATTCAGGTAGCACGGGAGTTAAAATCTCAAAATCGCTCATTTTTTTATTCCTTCTTAGAGTGTCTTATTTGTGTTTGTTTGCATAAAAGTGCGGTATTTTTTGACCGCACTTTTAAGATTAGGCTAATGCCTCATTCACTAAATCACGTTGCTGTTCATTATGTAAAGCTAGATATCCCACTGCTGGCGATGCCGAAGCCGGTCTGCCCACATAGCGTAATTTACCCTGTTCTGGCAATGAACTCACAAAGTTATGCTGGCTACAATACCACGCGCCTTGGTTTTGTGGTTCTTCTTGACACCATACATAATCCGTTACGTGGCGATAAGGCGCAAGTATCGCTTTCATTTCTTCGTGCGGATAAGGATAAAGCTGTTCAATACGAATAATCGCCACATCCGTTTGATTATTCTTGCGACGTTGTTCTAATAAATCGTAATACACTTTACCCGAACACATTACCACACGTTTCACTTGCTTTGGATCGAGACGATCAATTTCGCCAATCACATTCTGATAAATGCCATTCACTAATTCTTCTTTACTGGATACAGCAAGTGGGTGGCGAAGTAAGGATTTTGGCGTAATCACAATAAGTGGACGACGTACTTTGCGGATCATTTGACGGCGTAATAAATGATAAATCTGTGCAGGCGTTGAAGGTACACACACTTGCATATTTTGTTGCGCACAAAGTTGTAAATAACGTTCTAAACGTGCCGATGAATGTTCTGGCCCTTGTCCTTCATAACCGTGTGGTAATAACATCACCAAGCCACACATTCTGCCCCATTTTTGTTCACCTGAGCTAATAAATTGGTCAATTACCACTTGCGCCACGTTAGCAAAATCACCAAATTGCGCTTCCCACAATGTAAGCGTTCTTGGCATTGTGGTGGCATAACCATATTCATAAGCTAGCACGGCTTCTTCTGAAAGCACAGAATCCCAAACTTCAAAATGCCCTTGTTGGTTATGTAGATGCGCTAATGGCGTATAGACAGTACCATCTTTTTGGCTATGCAATACGGAGTGACGATGGAAAAATGTGCCACGTCCCGCATCTTCTCCTGATAGGCGAACATTATAACCTTCATCAAGTAACGTGGCATACGCCATTGTTTCCGCCATTCCCCAATCAAATGGTTTTTCGCCTTTTGCCATTAAGTTACGATCATCATAAATTTTTTTCACTCTGGAATGAATTGGGTGATTTTCTGGGTATTCACACACTTTTAAGGCAAGCGCAGTAAAGCGTTGCTCATCAATACTGCCTTCATAATCTGACCATTCTTGGCTAAGGAATTTCATCCAATCAGAGGCTTCAACATCACGTTCACGCCATTCTGGAACAACACAATCGCCATTATCTAACGCATCACGATACTTATTCATTAATTCTAAACTGTAAGCTTCATCAATCACATTTTCTGCAATTAAGCGATCGGCATACACTTTGCGTGGAGTAGGATGACGTTTAATACGCTCATACATTAACGGTTGCGTGACTGCAGGTTCATCGGCTTCATTATGCCCATGACGGCGGTAAGAAACTAAATCAATAAAAATATCTCGTTTAAATTTATTTCTAAACTCCACTGCCATTCTTGCCGCATAAGCGACAGCTTCTGGATCATCACCATTTACGTGAATAACAGGCGCTTCGATCATTTTACCAATATCGGTGCTGTATTCCGTTGAACGCGTATCGTGTGGATTAGAGGTGGTAAAGCCAATTTGGTTATTGATGACAACTCGGATCGTTCCACCCACGGAATAACCACGCGTGGCAGACATATTTAGGGTTTCTTGCACCACGCCCTGCCCAGCTACCGCAGAATCGCCGTGTACCGTAATAGGCAACACTTTTGAGCGTTCTACATCGTTAAGTCGGGTTTGTCTCGCTCGTACTGAACCAAGCACCACAGGATTGACAATTTCCAAGTGAGAAGGATTAAATGCCAGTGCTAAATGCACCACCCCATCATCGGTCATAAAATCTGAAGAAAAACCTTGGTGATATTTCACATCACCCGTGCCATTGCCGTGATGCTTTCCGGCAAATTCATCAAATAATTCTGCCGGCTTTTTGCCTAGCACATTCACTAATAGGTTGAGTCGCCCACGGTGTGCCATTCCCATTACGATTTCTTTAATGCCTTGTTTCGCCCCTTGACGAATAATTTCTTTCATCAGCAAAATAAACGCATCACTGCCTTCAAGAGAAAAACGTTTTGCACCGGGAAATTTCGCACCAAGGTAACGCTCCAAACCATCTGCGGCCGTTAATTCTTCAAGGAATTTAAGCTGTTCTTGTTTGCTAAATAACGGTTGATTTAACCAATTTTCTAACTTTTTCTGTAACCAAGTTCGTGCCGCAAGGTCATTAACGTGCATAAACTCAAGCCCAATCGTGCCACAGTAAGTGCCTTTCAATGATGAAGAAAGCTCACGCAGGCTAATTCTCTCTTTGTCATACACATAACCACTGATGTCAAATTCTTCATCAAGATCATCATCGGTAAAACCATAGAATTTATAGTCTAAGGTTGGCGAATCCATACGTTGCCAAAGTTTTAATGGATCAAGATCCGCGTGTAAATGCCCACGATTACGGTGCGCATTCACCCATTGCAACACTTTTACCAGTCGTCCGCTAACTTTTGGATCAATGACAGTCACGCCCTCCACCTGAGCATCTCTTGCCAAACGTTTAAAATATTGACGAATAGGCGAATGGGCTTGCTCTACGACGGTGTGTTTGGGTAATTGATCAAAAATTTGCTGCCAGCTTTCATCAACAGAATGAGGATCTTGAAGATAGCTTTCATACAGTTCTTCAATATAAGACTGGTTTGCTCCATTTAACGCACTTGAAGCTAACCATTCACTAATTGGACTTGTTTGTTTCATTAATACCACCTAGCTTGGTTGGGTAGAATTTACAACCTAAAATTCATTAGGTTTATTATACATAGGATTCAATCAGAAACACGCATTGATTTTTCTTTCAGTGCTAGTCGAATAATTTAAAATCAAATTCCCCTAATTCGCAACCAATTAAATTAACAAAACATTAACATTTTCTTGATTTTTTGATCTGTCTCTCATTTTTGAGAAAATAACATTTCCTTAACAAAATTTTTTTGTAAATATTAAAGACAGCTACGCCATAACAGGTTATAGTGAAAATTCATTAGAAAGTATAATAATTCAACAAATACAACATTATCAACGCCAACAAAAGAGGAAGATCTATGACGGAATTAAATGCAAAACTCACCTTAAATGATGGACGTGAACTTGAACTCCCAATGCGTAAAGGTTCACTCGGCTATGATGTCATTGACGTTCAATCTCTAGTAAAAAATAAACTTTTTACCTTTGACCCCGGTTTTATGTCTACCGCCTCTTGTGTGTCTGAAATTACCTATATCGACGGCGATAACGGCATTCTCCTCCACCGTGGTTATCCGATTGCTGATTTAGCACAAAATGCGGATTATTTAGAAGTCGCCCACTTATTATTATTTGGCGAACGCCCAAATGCAGAAGAATACAAAGCGTTCCGCCAATTGGTGCGCAAACATACCCTTGTCCACGAACAAATTTCCCGTTTCTTCCACGGGTTCCGCCGAGATTCTCATCCGATGGCAATTATGTGTGGGGTAAGTGGTGCATTAGCTGCGTTCTATCACGATTCCTTAGATATTAATGACATTGAACACCGTGAACTTACCGCGATTCGCCTACTGGCCAAAATGCCAACACTTGCCGCGATGTGTTACAAATATTCTATCGGGCAGCCTTTTATGTTTCCGCTGAATAAACTCTCTTATTCAGGTAATTTCTTACATATGATGTTCGCAACGCCTTGTGAGCCTTATGAAGTCAATCCCGTACTTGAACGTGCAATGGATCGCATTTTTATCCTACACGCCGATCACGAACAAAACGCCTCGACCTCTACGGTGCGAACTGCCGCTTCATCAGGGGCAAATCCATTTGCTTGTATTGCTGCGGGTATTGCCTCCCTTTGGGGGCCTGCACACGGTGGTGCAAACGAAGCCTGTATCAATATGTTAGAGGAAATTGGTCGTATTGAACGCATTCCAGAATATATCGCGCGCGCCAAAGACAAAAACGATCCATTTCGTTTAATGGGTTTTGGACACCGTGTTTATAAAAACTATGATCCTCGTGCGAAAGTGATGCGTCAAACCTGCCACGAAGTGCTTAAAGAATTGAATATTAATAACCCATTATTCGATGTAGCAATGGAACTAGAGCGTATTGCATTAAGCGATCCCTATTTTATCGACCACAAACTCTATCCAAATGTAGATTTCTATTCAGGTATTATCTTAAAAGCCATAGGCATTCCAACCTCAATGTTTACGGTTATCTTCGCGCTTGCAAGAACAGTAGGTTGGATCGCGCACTGGAAAGAAATGTTTAAACCGGGCAATATGAAGATTGTACGTCCTCGCCAACTTTATACAGGACACACAGAACGTCCGTTTACTCCGTTGGAAGGAAAAGAATAACAAAAAAGGACAAAAAAACCACCGCACTTTTAAAGTGCGGTGGTTTTTTAACAAATTTTTAGAAACTTAAATAAGGAGCGATTTTTTCGATCGTTGCTTCGCCAATCCCCGAAATATTAGATAATTCTTCCACAGATTTAATTTTTCCTACTTTATTGCGGTATTCAACAATGGCATTTGCTTTTGCTTCACCGATACCTGAAAGGTTTTGCAATGTTTTAGCATCTGCTTTGTTGATGTTGATTTTTTCACCTGCATAAGTTTTCGCTTTTTCTGTCAGGGAGTTAGCTTTATCTGATGCTTTTGTTTTCACTTTTTCAGCGGCGGATTTAGCACTTTCTTTGGCTTTAGTTTCAGCTGAGTTTTTGCTATCAGTCATTTTATCCTTCGCTTTTATTGCCCCCGCTTTCATTGACGTCGCTTTTTCTTCTAGCGATTTTTTCGCTGATTTAGCGTTGCTTTTAACGTTTTTTTTACTTTCTGCCAGTTTATCTTTAGCTTTTGTTGCACTTTCTTTCACTAAAGTCGCTTTATCTTCGCCTAGTTTTTTAGCGGATTTTGCTTTATTTTCTACCGCACTTTTCGCATCAAGAACATTGTCTTTTACTTTACTGGCTTTTTCTGTGGTAAACGTTTTACCTTGTTTTATTGCATCTTGTTTCATTGTTTGAACGGTATTTTTTACCGCGTCAGTTGCGCCTACTTTTTCTGTAGAAAAGGCGGTTGATGATACTGCCATTGCTAGGCTTAATGCTAATACCGATTTTAATGTTTTCATTTTAACTCCTTAGGTTAATGAAGATTCCCTTGCGGGGGTAAGATGGGAACGCTTTCCCGTGAATTCTCCTATTAGTTTCCTTTTTTATAAAAAAGTTCCTCACATTTCATTTTTATGGATAAAAATTCGTCAAAACCCTACCGCACTCGTGTAAAAAATGATTGCAACAAGAAGCAATCTAGGGTATATCTTGTTCGTCTGTAAATTTTTTGTAAAAGTTTTAGGGCAATACAACATCTCTTAGGCATAAGCTTTTGTTCTAAAGTGATTAAGCCTTCTATAAATTAAACAGTAAAGGAGTAAAAATGAAAAAATTATTAAAACTCTCGCTTATCGCTGGTGTCGCAGCCACGTCTTTTTCTGTGCAAGCGGAAGATCAGTTTGTTACCATTGGTACAGGTGGTCAAACAGGGGTTTACTATGTGGTGGGGCAATCCATTTGCCAATTAGTAAATCGTGATACCGCAAAAACCCATATCAAATGTAACGCCCCTTCAACAGGTGGTTCTGTGGCAAATTTAAATGCCATTGCGGCAAATCAAATAGAGATGGGAATTGCACAATCAGACTGGCAATATCACGCCTACCACGGCACAAGCTCCTTTGCTGGTAAGAAAAATGATAAATTGCGTGCGGTATTCTCAATTTACCCTGAACCATTCACATTAATGGCACGTGATGATGCCAATATTAACTCTTTTGATGATTTGAAAGGGAAACGTGTGAATGTTGGCGATCCAGGTTCAGGTACTCGTGCAACAATGAATGTTATTTTAGCGGCTAAAGGTTGGACAGATAAAGAATTTAAAGTCGCTTCTGAGTTAAAACCCGCAGAAATGGCATCAGTGATGTGTGATAACAACTTAGATGCGATTACCTATAACGTAGGCCACCCAAATGGCGCTCTAAAAGAAGCAGCGGCTTCTTGTAATGCCCATCTTGTGCCTGTTACAGGTGAAGCCATTGATCGCTTAGTGGCAGCAAATCCTTATTATGCTAAAGCAACAATTCCGGGTGGATTATACCGTGGGACAGATAATCCAGTAGATACATTCGGGGTATATGCTACTTTAGTGACCTCTTCAGACGTACCTGATGACAAAGTTTACGCAGCGGTAAAAGCCGTCTTTGATAACTTTGATCGTTTCAAACGCTTACATCCAGCCTTTGCTAACCTAAAAGAAGAAGAGATGATTAAAAACGCCCTTTCTGCGCCATTACACGATGGTGCAGTACGTTACTATAAAGAACGCGGTTGGTTACAATAATTTCATCTTGATTATTTAGGCAGGCTTAGCCCTGCCTTTTTCTGTTTTCATTATTTTAAAATTTTTCGGGAGATTTTATGTCCGAATCCACAAAAAAAATGGATTATGATGATCTGCAAGATATGGTCGCCTCCAATGATTCAGGCGGACGAAATCCTACTGGTGCAAGCAGGAAACTGATTGTTATTACCGCAATTTTATGGTCATTATTTCAATTATATTACACTTCTCCATTTCCATTTTGGCTACAAGAAGTCATACGAAATTTTGGGGTAGATGTTAATGTGGTGATCGATGATACTAAAGCACGTTCGATCCACCTTGCCTTTGCATTATTTTTAGCCTATTTATCTTTCCCTGCGTTTGCGACTTCGCCAAAACACCGCATTCCGTTATTAGACTGGTTTTTTGCTACGCTTGGCGCATTTTTAGGGGCATATTACATTTTCTTTTATGAAGGCTTAGTAACACGTTTTGGTGCGCCTAATACGCAAGATATTATCGCAGGCTGCCTCGGTGTATTATTACTGTTAGAGGCTTGTCGTCGTAGCCTTGGTTTACCTTTAGTGATTATTGCTAGCGTCTTTTTAGCTTATAACTATTTTGGTCAGTTTTTGCCAACGGATTGGATCATTAGCCACCGTTCAGGCTCACTTTCGCAAATGGTGAACCAGCAATGGGTAACCACTGAAGGGGTGTTTGGTGTTGCATTGGGGGTTTCTACTAAATATGTCTTCCTCTTTGTTTTATTTGGGGCATTATTAGATAAAGCGGGAGCAGGTAACTATTTTATTAAAACCGCTTTTGCTTACTTAGGTCATTTGCGTGGCGGGCCGGCTAAAGCCGCCGTGGTGTCATCAGGCTTAACTGGACTTATTTCAGGTTCATCAATTGCTAACGTCGTAACCACAGGAACGTTCACTATTCCAATGATGAAACGTGTTGGCTTTTCCGCAGAAAAAGCAGGCGCAGTAGAAGTTGCCTCTTCCGTGAATGGGCAAATTATGCCACCAGTAATGGGCGCAGCTGCTTTCTTGATGATTGAATATGTCAATATGCCTTATAGCCAACTTATCACCTATGCGGCACTACCAGCATTAATTTCTTATATTGCCTTGGTTTATATTGTGCATTTAGAAGCATTAAAAATGAACTTGCACGGTTTACCAAGAACAGATCCACCAAATCCATTCTTAATTACCTTACTAAAATTAGTGAGCACAATTCTAGCCGTCATTGTTTTAGTTATTGGGGTCAAATTTACCTTAGGTTGGATCAAAACTATCGCACCTGAACATAGCTTTTTGATTGTTGCTATCGCATTAGCTTTAGTGTACTTGGCATTAATTCGCCGTGTTGCACAATTTCCTGATTTAGAAATTGATGATCCAAACTCGCCCGTGGTAAAACTGCCTTCAGCAAAACCAACGGTAAATGCTGGGTTACATTATTTGATTCCAGTGGTCGTCCTCATTTGGTGTTTAATGGTTGAAATGCTCTCACCGGGTCTTTCTGCTTTCTGGGGAACTGTTACCTTAATGGTTATTCTCGTTACTCAACATCCGTTGCTTAACTTCTTCCGCAATAAACCAATTAGCACAGATCAGTTTAAACAAGGTTTTCATTCGCTTGTTGATGGATTAGAAACCGGTGCGCGAAATATGATCGGGATTGGAATCGCTACTGCAACGGCAGGAATTATCGTTGGGGTGGTTTCTCTGACTGGCTTTGGCGTGCAACTTTCAGGCATTATCGAAATGCTCTCAATGGGTAACATCTTGCTTATGCTTATCCTTGTGGCAATCTTCAGCTTAATTCTTGGAATGGGCTTGCCAACCACTGCCAACTATATCGTCGTGTCATCATTAATGGCACTGGTTATAGTCGAAGTCGGAAAACAAAATGGCTTAATCGTCCCACTGATTGCCGTACATTTATTCGTTTTTTACTTCGGCATTATGGCAGACGTAACCCCGCCAGTAGGCCTTGCTTCTTTTGCAGCCGCTGCGGTATCGGGAGGCAATCCAATAAAAACAGGGTTAGTGGCGTTCTTTTATAGCTTAAGAACCGCAATCTTGCCATTCTTGTTTATCTTTAATACGGATCTGCTATTAATTGATGTGGGCTGGGCAAAAGGCATACTGGTTGCCGTGGTCTCTACCATTGCCATACTCGCCTTTACCTCTGCGACAATGAATTATTTCATCACGAAGAATAAGCTATGGGAAACCTTTGCCTTAATTTTTGCGGCATTTATCATTTTCCGCCCGGGTTTCTTTATGGAATATATTTCCCCAACGTCTTACCATATTGAACCTGTTCACTTGGCACAAGCGTTGGAGAACGTGCCAGTAAATGAAAAAATTACGGTGAAAGTCGCGGGTACCAATCCTTATGGAAAACAAATTGAGTTTTACTCTGAACTCAGTGTGCCAGACGGAAAAACAGGTGAGGAACGCCTTAACAAACTTGGTTTAACCTTACTCAATACCGATGAAACCATTGAAATTGAGGGTAAAACCACGCCAAAAGTGATTATTGATATGGTTGAAATTGATTCCCCTGCTGCCAAAGCGGGATTAAATTGGGATCAAACCTTATTAGATATTTCCTTACCGAAAGTGGCTATCGCCAAAGAATGGATGTTCATCCCCGGCTTGTTGATTATTCTCCTCGTTGGATTTAATCAACGCCGTAGAGCGAAAAAACAATAAAAAAATTGACCGCACTTTGCAATTAAAGTGCGGTCAAAATTTTATAAATTTACCCAATGTAAAAACCGCAACCGAATAAAAGGATCTTATTATGTACAACAAACTGCTTATCGCCATTGATCTCAGCAATCTAAAAAGTGCGAAGTATGTCGTAGATACCGCATTACAGCTTACTAACCATAACCCCGATGCGATTTACCGTGTTGTGACGATTATTGAACCTATTGATGACAGCTTTGTCTCTGCCTTCTTACCGAAAAACTTTGATAAATCCGTGATTGAAGAGGCGAATAAAACGCTGCACGAATTCACTAAAACCCACTTTCCAGCAGGAGCAAAAGTGCAGCATATCGTTGCCCATGGTACGATCTACGAAGAAATTAATCGCATCGCCGATGAAAAAGCAGTAGATCTCATCATTATGCTCGCCAGCAGCAAACCAAACGCCAAAGGATTAAGCAGTAACACAGTAAAAGTAGCACGCTACGGCAAAAAACCGATTTTGGTTTTGAAATAAAAGAGATAAACAAAAAAGGGAGTAAACGCACAATACTCCCTTTCTTGTTATTTAGAACACCACTTTGATTTTTCTACATTCCCTGCAAAAACGGGTTGCTTTTCTTTTCCTTACCAATGGTAGTGTAATTTCCGTGACCTGCGATGATAATCATTTCATCGGGTAACGGATAGAGTTTTTCTTTAATTGAGTTCAGCAAGGTTTGGTGATCGCCACCGGGGAAATCTGTACGCCCAATGCTATTTTGGAATAATACATCACCAGTAAATGCAATATTTTTGCTATGCTCAATAAAACCAATATGCCCCGGTGTATGCCCCGGTAAATGCAACACTTCAAAATTGAAGTCCCCCACTTTAATGATTTCCCCTTCTTCATTTAACCAGCGATCAGGCAAAAAAGCGTTTGTTTCAAATAACATTCCAAAGCGTTCTGCTTGTTGTGGTAAGCCTTCAAACCAATAGCGATCGGCATCGTGAGAACCCCAAATTTCCACATTAAAGTGATTTTTCAGTTTTTCTGCTGCACTGATATGATCTAAATGACCATGAGTAAGCAAAATCAATTTTAGATTTAATCCTAGTTCTTCAATCCGTTTAATGAGCTTTTCGGCTTCGCCACCGGGATCAATAATTGCGGCATTTTTTTCATCGTCCCAAATAATTGAACAATTTTGTTGAAATGCAGTAACTGGGATAATTTCAATATTCATTTTCTTTCCTTTACTAAAACTGTTTAAATTGAAATAAGAAAACCGCAAACTTACTT
This sequence comes from Avibacterium sp. 20-126, assembly GCF_044358625.1. Taxonomy (NCBI): domain Bacteria; kingdom Pseudomonadati; phylum Pseudomonadota; class Gammaproteobacteria; order Pasteurellales; family Pasteurellaceae; genus Avibacterium; species Avibacterium sp. 20-126. The sequence goes on from NZ_CP091457.1 coordinate 1,261,440, forward strand.
GCGGTTTTCTATTAAAAATAGTGTAAATCAGCTTCCACGCCAAGTGCGAACAGGACCTGTATCAATATGCACGAAATTACTTCTAGGATAATACCCAACACCACCATTATTAAGGCTTTCTGCAGCTTTTCTAACCTGCGCTAATGGTACACCATCAATACGAAAATCAATTGCTTGTCCACGAATATGGTAGCTATTACTTGCAACACCACGACTTCTTCGGTGCATTGCAGCATTACTCGCAGGCGAACGATAGCCACAAATGATCTGAATTTCTGTATTGCGCAAACCTAAATGACTTTGAATTTGGTAAAACTTATTAAATAATTTAGGATCCATTCGACGGATCTGATTATTACGTTTATCGCGTAATAAGTAATCCAACTTTTTCAGACTTGCCGTAGAAAACCCTTTTGTCGGACTAAATTCCCCTGCGAAACGATCACCCGTATTAATATTTCTAAAGTTAAGAATGCGTGGTTTTGCTGTTGATACCATTGCTAATACAGAGTTTGGTAATAACGAGATACCTAAAGTAATCCCCCCAAGGGAAAGCCATTTGCGGCGTTGCTGATTAATGTCACTCATATTAATAATTCTTTACGCTAAATTTACAATTCTTTACTTTTTGACTATGCACTTTCTAATTAGTTCATAAAAAAGTAAAAAAATTTAATAAAAATCATTTTTCAATGTGCCAGGAACTACATCAAATATTTTTTTACCGCATTCCAGTTTACATAGTTTAGATTTGGTACAACATCATAACCATAAATATCTGGCAAGGTATGTAATTTTCCACCATTCATCCAAGCCGTTACATAATAAAGATAAACAGGATTGTCTGACCCGACATTGGCAGAAGTGGTTTTCTTACTACCCAGCACGTTACGCTTACGCTCATCAGACCAACCGACTTCTTTCAATAAAATGCTGGCTAACTGATCAGATTGTTCAACGCGAATACAGCCTGAACTTAAGGCACGATCTTTTTTGTTAAATAAATTATGGTTTGGTGTATCGTGCAAATAAATCGCATCAGCACTTGGCATATTAAATTTATAATTCCCTAATGCACTATCCCCCGGTGCTTGGCGAATACGATAAGGGAATTTGTTGCCCATTGCTTCCCAGTTAATGGAATGCGGATCAATGATACGCCCAGAACCGTCTGTAATCGTATAACCATTACGAGCCACATAGCCCGGATCGCGTTTGATTTTTGGTACAAGATCTTCATTAATTAAACGCGTTGTGGGTGTCCAAGGTGGATTGACCACAACATTGCTTAACTTGCTGTACATCACAGGGGTTTTACGTGCTTGTTTACCTACGATAACGCGTGAATTCATCACCAGTTTACCATTACGATAATAATTAAGCTGATAACTTGGAATATTTACAAAAAGTCCATTATTAAACTCAGGCAAAATTCTTAAACGCTGCGTGTTGATCGCCAATTTATAGCGTTGATTAGGATCTATTTTTCCTGAAGAAATTAACGCTTCTAGCTGGTATAAAGTTTGACGATATAAGCTATTTTTCCCCGCAAGCTGCGCAACAAATTCAAAATGTTGATTATTTTTCACCGCACTTAACCAACGGTAAATGTCCTGATCAGTCGGTTCGGCACTTTTATACGCTGTTGGAGAATACAACCATTTCTGTGCAGATTTTAAGACATTTTGTGAATAATAAAGATAATCAAGGAAAGCGTCAGTCAGCAAAATATCATAGATCAAACGATCTTTGCCTTCAGCATTGTAAATACGATCTAAATTCTGTGCGGATTGACGAGAAATGCCACTCGCAACTAATGCCGCATACTCGCGTAAAAACTGTTTCTCCGCTTTTTTATCTTCCCATAGCAAAATATAATCATTTTGTGTATAAATTTTGGCAACGGCAGATTTAAACATTAACGGTTGTGTGCCAATAATATCCGTTAAACGCTGTTCTGAACGCTGTTGCTGTTCTGCATTTAGACGATCTTCTTCTGCTTTACGTTCTGCTGAAATTTTCTCAGCAATTGCTTTTCGTTCAAGTAAAAGCTGTTCATTGGTGAGTTTTACCGTTACAGGTATTGAAGATTGCCCAGCATTCACAACAGGAACCGGGTTTGTCGCAATAGCTGTTCCCACATAAGTACAAGACGTCCATAAAGCCGCGCATGTAGCTAACTTAAATGAAGTCGTTTTTAACATTCTAGAGTCCTTAAATATAAAAATCACAATAAAAAGTACCGCACTTATAAAAGTGCGGTGAGAAATTTAGTTATTTTTCGGCGTAACCTCTTTTTCCGAAAGAGGATGTTTTTCATCAAAATTAATGAGATCCACCGCCATTTTTTCTGCTTCTTTTAAGTAGAAATCAGGTGCTTCATAATCTTTCGGCAAATCATCCAGTTTCTTCAATGGCTTTTTGCCTTCACGTTTAAAGCGTGCATTGAGGTCTTTCAAGCGTTTTGCATCATCTTTATCATTTTCTGCTTTACGTTTTGCAAAATTCAATGATAAATATTTACGCTCACGGCGTGCATCCAATACTTTAAGATCTTCATTAAGGGCTATAAATTCAGGATCTTTTGCCATTCGAGCAATATGCGGGGCTTCTAACGCATTAACGGCTTCTCTTGCATTTCCTGCCTCTGAATAAGGAGCGGGTGGTAATTTATCCCAAGGTAATGCATTGTCCTCTTTTTCTTCACCATATTCCTTCAAATCAATGACTGAAGGGAAAGTAATATCTGGCGCAACCCCTTTCAACTGAGTACTTCCGCCATTGATACGGTAGAATTTTTGAATGGTGTATTGAATAAGCCCCATTGGCGTTTCTTCCGAATCAAACACAAAATTCAATGGACGACTTTGTTGAACCGTGCCTTTACCAAAGGTATTCTGCCCAATAATGATAGCTCGGTTATAATCTTGCATTGCAGCGGCAAAAATTTCTGACGCAGAGGCACTAAAACGATTAATCATCACCAATAATGGCCCTGAATACGCTTGCGTATTATCTGGATCTTCGTGAATACGAATGCGTTGATAAGCATCTCTCACCTGAACCACTGGCCCATCGGTAATAAATAAGCCGGTCAATTCAACCACTTCTTTTAATGAACCGCCACCGTTTTCACGCAAATCAATGATCAATGCTTGTGCATTTTTCTGTTTCATTTCCACAAGCAGTTTTTTCACATCTTCCGCTAAGCCCAGATAAAAACTTGGAATTTTAATAACAGCAATTTGCTTACCTTCCACCTTTTCAACGGTTAATTTGGCAGCTTGGTCTTCTAAACGGATTTTATCTCGAATAAGGGTAACAATACGGGATTTGCCACCTTTTTCTGGCTCAATTTCTAAACGAACTTTGCTACCTTTTTTCCCTTTGATCTTATCAATCACGTCATCTAAACGCCAACCGACAACATCTTCAATTTCCCCTTTCGCCTGCCCAACGCCTACGATTTTATCTCCCGGCTTAATTTTTTTACTGCGATCTGCTGGCGCACCAGCGACCAAGGATTTTATAATCGTGTCGCCATCTTCCGACTGTAATGTTGCCCCAATCCCTTCTAAAGAAAGATTCATACTTTCATTAAAACTTTTTGCCGTTCTTGGTGCAAGATAACTGGTATGTGGATCAATTTCGCGCGCAAAGGCATTCAAATACACTTGAAGAATATCATCAGCTTTCGTTTGTGTTAAACGGCGAATCGCTAAATCATAACGTTTGGTTAAGGTTTTCTTGATTTCACGCCAATTCTTGCCTTTGAGCTTCAAGTTAATAATGTCATTTTTAACGCGTTGCGCCCAAAGTGCATTGGCCTCTTCTTCCGTTTTTGGCCAAGCTGCATCCTTGCGTTCAATCTCAATTTGATCATCTGTGCTGAGATTTGGCTCTTTATCTAAAAGAGATAAGGCATATTTATAACGTTCATAACGGCGTTTCATCATTCGATCGTACATCGCAAACGCCATATCTAGCTTACCTTGGTTAAGCTGATCGTCTAGCTTATCGCCATAGTTAGCGCGCATTTCTGCCACATCTGAAGCCAAGAACGTATTCCGGTTAAAATCTAAATTTTTTAAATAGCGATCAAAAATCTTTTGCGAAAAGTCATCATCTAACTGAAACTTACGATAATGAGATTGGGTTAAACGCGTTGCAACGCGCTTTGTTACCAACTGGTTCGTTTCAGTTGGTTCTGGAATGACAATATCTGCCGCCTTCAATTTAGGGGCAACAGCAACGGCAAGATCCGCATTAACAAATAAGGCACTTAGCAGCAAACCGGCTAAGTAGCCTTTTCTTTTATTAAATTTCATTCAAATGTCCTAATCAAAGTAAATATCACAATGATGACTTCTTTACTTAACTCAATAAATAACGAGAATTATGCAAATAAGCGCTCTGCGGTGACAGAGATTGTTAAACCATTTTCAAGTTCAACACGTACATTGTCTTTCACCACTTCTAAAACCACGGCACGCTTTGTGCTATTTCCTGCTTTGACTTTTACTGTCGCCCCTTGCGTTAAAGTAGCAAGATCTACTGCAACTAAATTAGGTCTATTCGTTTTTTTGCCATTCGCTTTGTTACTATTTGGACGCGCTGGCTTTTTATTGGTTTTTGGGTTTGCCGCACGTTCCGCAGCACGTTTTTCCGCCACTTTTGCTTTGCTTTCCGCTAATTTTTGTGCGGCGTGTTCTGCGTGTTCTTTTTCTAATATGCCTGCAGGATTACCTTGCAAATCAACGCGTTCAGCCCCCTCTTTACAAGCATATAAATAACACCAACCTGCTGTATATAAACGCAATGCTTGACGCAATTGGGTTTTGCTCACTTTTTCATCATCAGCAAGGGCTTCGGCTAAATCTTGGAAAATCCCGATTTTTAACGGTCTTGCCTCACCTTCAAGGAAAAAACAGCGCGGAAACTTTTCCGCAAGGTAAGCAATAATTTCTTTGTTATTTGTTAATTTCTGCACTTCTGTCATTGTGTAATCTCACATACCACTAATTTTGAATAAAAAAATCTGCGCTATTCTAGCTTAAATTAGAAGAAAATGGCAATTTTTTGATCGAGTTTTACCTGATACTTCAATAAAAAACAAAGTGCGGTACTTTTTGCATAAATTTTCCGTAAAAAATCACCGCACTTTGAAAACCATTTAAATCCATATAAAATAGCGATTTTATTTTCACTTATCGTATTTAATGACTAAACCGTTAAACAGCACAGATTACGCCAAACAGCATATTGCACGTTGTTCTCATTGCGATGCCACGGTGTCCGTGCCAACATTGAAAGCAAGCGAATATGCAGAATGTCCTCGCTGTGATGAAGTGCTATATTCGGGCAGCCGTTGGAGTTTACATCGTTGCTCAATGATTGCGCTATCTATGTTGATTTTAATGCCTTTTGCCTTGAACTATCCTTTATTGAGTATTGATTTACTGGGTACACGGGTAGAGGCATCAATATGGCAAGGGGTATGGAAAATGGCAACGGAGGGCTATCCATATACGGCATTTTTAATTTTTCTTTGTGCCGTATTTATGCCCATTTCTTTTGCGATTTTGGTTATTTTACTCCGTCTTTCACAAATATTCGGCATTAAGCCGCGTAATATTTTACTCGCGTTGGGATACATTAAACCTTGGGTGATGTTTGATGTGTATTTGGTTGCCTTAGGGGTAACAATGTTTAAAGTGCGAGAATACGCCACGCTTAGTCTTGATATTTATTTAATTGCCTTTATTTTCACCGCACTTTTAACTACTCTGCTCTTTATTAAGCTCAATCTTAATGCATTATGGAATGATTTTTATCCACAAGACAGATTTTTAACAGCAATGCCCAAGAAACCACCTTGCGTGTGTTTGGAATGTCATTATACTTTTACCGAACCTTATCAAGATAGCAAACATCGTAAGCGTTGCCCGCGTTGCCTCACCATCACGGAAGTTTCGGCAAATATTAGGTTGCAACGCACGTGGGCAACCTTAATTGCGGGGATTATTATGCTTTTCCCTGCTAATTTATTGCCTATGTCGGTGGTTTATGTCAATGGCGCACCAAGTGCGGATACCTTGATGTCTGGGGTAATGACGTTTATTGAAATGGGCAGTTACTTTGTGGCGTTCGTTGTCTTTTCAGCCAGTATTTTTATCCCAATCAGTAAAGTTTTTATTTTGCTTTATCTCTTAATTTGTGTACATTTCAATATTCACCAATCTATAAAATGGCAAATGCGTCTGTTTCATCTCGTGCATTTTGTTGGACGTTGGTCGATGTTAGATTTATTCGTACTCGCCTTGATGATGTCCCTTGTTGCTCGTGGACAGATTATTAATTTTTCCGTTGGCCCTGCTACGTTCTATTTTGGTGCAGCCGTATTTTTAACAATGATTTCAGCTTCACAGTTTGACAGTCGTTTACTTTGGAAGATTTATGACAGAAAAAAACAAAAATAGTATTGAAGAAAATTATCAACAGGTACAAGCCACTATTCATAAAAATAAACGGATTTCACCTTTTTGGCTGTTGCCGTTTATTGCCTTATGTATTGGGGCGATTTTGTTCTTTCAAATAATACAAGAACAAGGGATTAGTATCAAAATTACCTTTGATAATGGCGATGGTTTAGTCGCAGGGAAAACGCAAATTCGCTATCAAGGTTTGCAGATCGGGGTGGTAAAAAAGGTGAATTTCACAGATGATCTGAAAAAAGTCGAAGTCGCTGCAAGTATCTACCCCGAAGCTAAAACGGTCTTACGCCAAAACACCAAATTTTGGTTAGTTCGTCCAAGTGCCTCTTTAGCGGGTATTTCAGGTATTGATGCGCTGGTTTCTGGTAACTATATTACCCTGCAACCCGGTGATGGTGAATCAGAAGATGAATTTGTGGCAGAAGATGAAGGGCCGATAGCTCAAGTTACTGAAGGCGATTTGCTTATTCATTTACTTGCTGATGACTTAGGCTCGATCTCTATTGGCGCCTCTGTCTATTTCAAAAAAATGCCCGTAGGGAAAATTTATGATTACCGTTTCACAAAAGATCAAAAGAAAATTGAAATTGATGTTGTGATCGATAAGCCTTATACGCAATTTGTAAAAAAAGACAGCCATTTCTGGAACATCAGTGGGATTAACGCCAATATTGGTATGTCTGGCATTAATGTCAAGGTAGATAGTTTGAATGCGGTTGTTCAAGGTGCGGTGGCATTTGATTCCCCACAAAATAGCCCTCAAGCGGAAAATAATACCAGTTACCGATTATATGCCAACTTACAAGCAGCCAAACGTGGCATTGAAGTTAATATCACTATGCCAAATATAGCGGGATTAAAAGCAGGTAAAACCGCTGTATATTCACAAGATGCACAAATCGGTTTACTTTCTGAGTTAAGTGCGGTGGAAAATAATGAGAAAATTTTACAGGGCAAATTACTTATTGATCCTAGTGCTGAAAATTTATTCAAAACTAACACCGAAATAGTATTACGCAACACAAAATTTAGCTTAAATGAACTCTCAGATCCGCAAAAATTATTACGGGGCGAATATTTTGATGTCGTCAGTGGTAGCGGTGAAAAACAGACGCAATTTAATGTCATCAAAGAGAATGAGCTTTTACTTAAACAACCTGATACGCTGGTGCTAACCTTAACCGCACCAGAAACCTATAATATTAGTGAAGGGCAACAAATTTATTATAATAATTTTGCCATCGGTGAAATTGTGAGCCAATCTATCGAACAAGATAATGTGCATTTTAACATTGCTATTGCAAGTAAATACCGCCATTTAATCCACCCAGATACGCTGTTTATTGCTGCCTCGAATTTTGAAGTGAGCCTTGGTGCTGATGGGATAAAAATGCAAGCAGCTACGCCAGAAAAATGGCTTCAAGGTGGCATTCGTATTGTTGCGGGTCATCAATCTGGAAAATTGCCTGAAAGTTTTCCTTTATATCGTGATCTCAGCAATGCAGAAGCGGGGATTGTGAGCAATGATCTCACCCCAACGATTACCTTAACTACCTCACAACTACCGAGTATTGATAAAGGCTCTCTTGTGCTTTATCGCCAATATGAAGTGGGTAAAATTCTGGCCATTCATCCGAAAAAAGATCATTTTGATGTCGATGTCTTCATTTATCCTAAAAATCGTGATCTACTGACCAATAAAAGCCTATTCTGGGTGGAAAGTGCTGCGCAGGTAGATATTACGCCAAAAGGAATCAGTATCCAAGCAACGCCTATTGCACGCACTCTAAAAGGGGCAATTAGCTTTGATAACAGCGGTTCAGGGAATAAAATTCTTTACCCAAATGAAATGCGAGCCAAATCCGCTGGACAAATCATTAAGCTCACGGCAAGTGATGCCACAAATCTAAGCAAAGGAATGCCATTACGTTATATGGGCTTAACCATTGGTGAAGTGGATCGCATTGAGCTTTCCGCAGATCGCAAAATCATTGCCACCGCATTGATTAATCCCCAATATATGGCAATGATTGCGAAAGAAAACAGTAAATTCCGTCTCATTTCACCACAAATTTCCGCCGGTGGCATTGAAAATTTAGACAGTTTATTACAACCTTATATTGATGTCGAAGCGGGTAGCGGAAAAATACGCAATCAATTTCGTTTAACACAATCCGTGCCAACAACCAATAAATATGGTGATGGTTTCCCATTAATTTTAGAAACCAAAGATGCAATGAATATCACCGTGGGTTCACCTGTTATGTATCGAGGGGTTGAAGTGGGTACAATTCGCAATTTGGAATTGAATTCCATTGGTGATCGAGTATTGGTGCATATTGTCATTGCCAATAAGCATAAATCTCTCGTGCGTCAAAATTCTGAGTTTTGGATCGCCTCAGGCTATGGTATGGAATTAGGTTTCACTGGGCTATCTATTAATACAGGATCAATGCAACAATTGTTAAAAGGTGGCATTGCATTCTCTACCCCATCAGGCACGGTGGTGCAACCACAAGCAAAAGCTAATCAACATTTCTTATTACAAGAAAAACGCCCTAAAGAGGCAATAAACTGGAATTTAGGCGTTTTAGGTAACGAATAAAAAAAGCAAAAAAACCAACCGCACTTTTGTATCAGTTGGTTTTTTTGCTAAACTTTTAGCAATTTTTATTATTAAATTACGGAAACCCCAATGACAACGAATTATTCCGCCAATGAAATTACCGTTTTAAAAGATCTCGAGCCCGTTCAACTGCGCCCCGGAATGTACACGGATACCACACGCCCAAACCACTTAGGGCAAGAAGTCATTGATAATAGTGTTGATGAAGCACTTGCTGGCTATGCCACAAAAATCGAAGTGATTTTACATAAAGACCAATCCCTTGAAGTGATTGATAATGGACGTGGAATGCCGGTGGATATTCACCCTAGCGAAGGGGTTTCTGGTGTTGAAGTAATCCTTACTAAATTGCACGCGGGAGGAAAGTTTTCTAATAAAAACTATACCTTCTCTGGCGGTTTGCACGGCGTGGGAATTTCTGTGGTGAATGCCCTTTCTGACCGTGTGGATATTCAAATTAAACGTAACGGACAGGTCTATAAAATCGCCTTTGAAAATGGTGTAAAAGTCCAAGAATTAGAGGTAATTGGCACTTGTGGACGCCGTACAACTGGCACGACTGTGCATTTCAAGCCTAACCCAAAATATTTTGATAGCAGTAACTTCTCTGTTAGCCGTTTACGCCATTTATTACGTGCCAAAGCGGTTCTCTGTTCGGGATTAGAAATTCGCTTTATTGATAAAATAAACGGCACAGAAGATGTTTGGCTGTATCAAGACGGTTTATCCGATTATTTAACGGAAAACGTAGAAGGCTATACCACACTCCCCGCCTCGCCTTTTGTTGGAAATTTTGAAACAGAAAAAGAAACCGCAAGTTGGGCATTAATCTGGTTACCTGAAGGCGGTGATTTATTAGGTGAAAGTTATGTAAACTTAATTCCCACCATTCAAGGCGGAACGCACGTTAATGGCTTACGCCAAGGGTTGCTCGATGCAATGCGTGAATTTTGCGAATTTCGCAATTTATTACCAAGAGGGCTTAAACTTACCGCCGATGATATTTGGGATCGCTGTGCTTATGTGCTTTCTATCAAAATGCAAGATCCGCAATTTGCAGGACAAACGAAAGAACGTCTATCTTCCCGTCAAAGTGCCGTTTTCGTCAGCGGAGTGGTGAAAGATGCGTTTAGTTTATGGCTCAACCAAAATGTACAAGAAGCGGAAGAACTGGCAAAAATGGCGATTAGCTCTGCTGAACGGCGGTTACGGGCAGCGAAAAAAGTGGTGCGCAAAAAACAAGTGAGCGGTCCAGCCCTTCCGGGGAAATTAGCAGATTGTAGCTCACAAGATTTAGCCTTAACTGAATTATTCTTAGTTGAAGGAGACTCTGCTGGCGGCTCGGCGAAACAAGCACGAGATCGTGAATATCAAGCCATTCTACCGCTTAGGGGGAAAATTCTAAATACTTGGGAAGTCTCCGCCGATCAAGTTCTTGGTTCGCAAGAAGTCCACGATATTGCTGTGGCATTGGGAATTGATCCAGACAATAGCGATCTTTCTCAGTTACGTTATGGCAAGGTTTGTATTCTAGCCGATGCGGATTCTGACGGCTTGCATATTGCTACCCTACTCTGCGCCCTGTTCTTACGCCATTTCCCGAAACTGGTGGCAGAAGGCCACGTTTATGTGGCAATGCCACCACTTTATCGCATTGACATCGGTAATGAAGTTTATTACGCCCTTGATGAAGGGGAAAAAGAAGGGATTTTAGATCGCCTCAAAAATAAGAAAGGGAAAATCAATGTACAGCGTTTTAAAGGGTTAGGGGAAATGAACCCAAGCCAGTTGCGGGAAACCACAATGGATCCCAATACACGTCGCTTAGTACAGCTCACCTTTGATCAAGAGAATGAGCAAAACCAAACAGAAACCTTTGAATTAATGGATATGTTGTTAGCTAAAAAACGCGCAGAAGATCGCAAAAGCTGGCTACAATCCAAAGGTGATCAAGTTGATCTTAGCGTATAAGGAATCGCGATGAAAAAAACCATTTTCGCATTATTATGCACCGCACTTTTTACCAATATTCCGTTTGCATTTGCCGCCAATGAAATCAATACGGCAAGCACATCTTCATCAATCAAGCAAGCACAACAGGCAGAAAAAAATGCAGATGATGCCACAAGCACAGCACAAAACGCACAATTACAGCATTCCCTTACGCAGTTGCAACAGGCAATGCAAGAAGTGGCAAAAAATATGCAAAGTGCGGTAGAAAATTCAGCTGAAAATTTAACCACCACAGTACAAAATGTGGTACAAGAATCTTTGCTTGATTTTACTCAAACTTTAAAGAACAGTATTAAGCAAAATGCCCCTTTATCCGCAGAGCAAAAGCAAGATTCCACCTCATTACCTGTAATTGAAGCAGAACTCACTACCGCACCGAATGTCCCCGCCCCAATTACACGCGATTACCCAGCACGGGTGGTAGTAAAACTAGAAGCGTTAGAAAAAATTATGGAAATTATGCCTAAGGTTCAATTCAAATATTGGACCTATAATGGCTCAACCCCCGCCCCTTTTATCCGTGTGCGTGAGGGCGATACGGTGGAAGTGCATTTATCCAACCCAATCAATGCCAAACTACCACATAGCATTGATTTTCATTCTTCGGCTGCTCCTGAAGGCACCGCATTAGCAAGCAACACGGCACCGGGACATACCAGCATTTATCAGTTCAAAGTGCTATCGCCCGGGCTTTATCTTTATCACTGCGCAGCAATGCCGGGCGCGCCTACACACATTGGTAAAGGAATGTTTGGTTTAATGCTCGTTGAGCCTAAAGCCGGTTTACCCCCTGTCGATAAAGAATTTTATATTGTCCAAAACGAATTTTATACGCAAGGGGAATTTGGCGAAGCGGGCTTACAGGTTTTTAGTATGCAAAAAGCAAGCTATGAACTCCCTGATTATGTGGTCTTTAACGGACATTACGGTTCGATGCTTGGGGATAACGCCTTAAAAGCAAAAGTGGGCGAAAAGCTACGTTTTTATGTAGGTAACGCCGGCCCTAATAAGGTTTCTTCCTTTCATTTGATTGGAAAACCTTTTGATACCGTGTATGTGGAAGGCGGTTCATTACAAAATCACAATGTGCAAACCACCTTGATTCCTGCTGGTGGCGCGATGATGGCAGAAACGACGATTCCCGTACCCGGCCTCTATCCTTTCGTGGATCATTCCATTTTCCGTACAGAAAAAGGGGCAAAAGGGGTATTAATAGTCAGTGGAGAGGAAAATCCACAAATTTTCAGTGGAAAATTAAAAGACGAACCTTATCACGAGCGTAACCCCGATGCGGATGTTTCCACTGGATTTAAACATTAAAAAATAACCCAAAATTACACCGCACTTTAATTTTAACGAATATAAGAGAAAAACAACGTTATGGCAGAAATTAATTACGAAGGCATTGAGCAAATGCCACTGCAAAACTTCACCGAAAGTGCCTATTTAAATTATTCAATGTATGTGATTATGGATCGTGCATTGCCCTTTATTGGTGATGGATTAAAACCTGTGCAACGCCGTATTGTGTATGCGATGTCAGAATTGGGACTCAATGCCACCGCGAAATATAAAAAATCTGCACGCACTGTCGGGGACGTATTAGGTAAATTCCATCCGCACGGCGATACCGCTTGTTATGAAGCAATGGTACTGATGGCACAACCTTTTTCTTATCGTTACCCACTCGTCGATGGACAAGGAAACTGGGGCGCCCCCGATGATCCGAAATCGTTCGCCGCGATGCGTTATACCGAATCACGTCTGTCTAAAATTTCTGAAATCCTGTTAGGTGAACTTGGACAAGGGACAGTGGAATTTCAACCCAATTTTGATGGAACATTAGAAGAACCACAGTATTTACCCGCACGTTTACCGCATATTTTGCTCAATGGCACAACAGGCATTGCGGTGGGAATGGCAACCGATATTCCACCACATAATCTTAATGAAGTTGCCGAAGCCGCAATAATGCTACTTGATAATCCCAACGCGGATTTAGATGAAATAATGACCGTATTACAAGGTCCTGATTATCCAACGGAAGCGGAAATTATTTCCAGCAAAGCAGATATCCGAAAAATTTATGAGCAAGGGCGTGGCTCAATTAAAATGCGTGCCGTGTGGAAAAAAGAAGAGGGCGAGATTGTCATCACAGCGTTACCACATCAAGCCTCTCCATCGAAAATCATTAGCCAAATTGCCGAGCAAATGACCGCTAAAAAATTGCCTATGGTTGAAGATATTCGTGATGAAGCCGATCATAATAACCCAATTCGAATCGTGCTTGTTCCGCGTTCTAATCGAGTAGATTGTGATGTCTTAATGGATCATCTTTTTGCCACAACCGATTTAGAAAAAAGCTATCGTGTTAATATGAATATGATTGGCTTGGACAACAAACCTGCTGTCAAAAATCTGTTACAAATTCTTACTGAATGGCTTAGTTTCCGTCGTAGCACCGTCACAAAACGCTTACAACATCGTTTAGATAAAGTGCTAAATCGCTTACATATTTTACAAGGTTTGATGATTGCCTTTTTAAATATTGATGAGGTGATTGCCATTATCCGTAATGAAGATAAGCCGAAACAAGAACTGATGGCTCGTTTTGATTTAACTGATGAACAAGCCGAAGCCATTTTAAATTTACGCTTACGCCAATTAGCCAAATTGGAAGAACACGAACTACAAGCTGAACAGGATAAATTAGCGCAAGAGCGGTTAAATTTAGAACAGATTTTAGCTTCAGAACGTCGCTTAAATACATTAATTAAAAAAGAAATTCAACAAGATGCCAAAACCTTTGCCAGCCCTCGCCTTTCACCCATTATAGAGCGTGCTGAAGCCAAAGCCATTGCAGAAAATGAAATGATCCCAGCCGAACCTGTTACGGTAATTTTATCGCAAATGGGTTGGGTGCGTTGTGCAAAAGGACACGATATTGACGCCCAGAACCTCAGCTATAAAGCAGGTGATAGCTACCTTGCTCACGCTTATGGGAAAAGTAATCAGCCGGTTGTATTTCTTGATAGCACAGGACGTAGTTATGCGCTTGATCCGCTGTCTTTGCCTTCAGCACGCTCACAAGGCGAACCGCTAACAGGTAAACTGACCTTACCCGCAGGTGCAAGCGTTTGCCAAGTATTAATGGAAAATGAAGAGCAAAAACTCTTAATGGCTTCTGATGCGGGTTATGGATTTATTTGTCAATTTAGTGATTTAGTGGCACGAAATAAAGCAGGGAAAGCATTAATTTCACTTCCTGAAAATGCGCAAGTACTGCCACCTTTAACCTTACAGGCACATCAACAACTACTCGTTGCATTAACTTCAGCAGGACGAATGCTGATTTTCCCAGTGCAAGATTTACCTGAATTATCCAAAGGAAAAGGCAACAAAATTATTTCTATTCCTGCGGCGAATGCGAAAGATCGTTCTGAATTATTGGTGCGATTATTACTCATTTCTGAGCAAGCTAGCTTGGTCTTCCACTCAGGCAAACGTAAAATCACCCTTAAAGCGGAAGATTTACAATGTTTCCGTGCTGAACGTGGACGCAAAGGAAGCCAACTTCCAAGAGGATTACACAGCAATGCTGAAATTGAAGTGCTTGAGCCAAATCAATAAGCTATCATTGTTTATATTTGAGTAACTTAACGCACAGCGTACGGCAAATCAAGCTAATGCAATGTTATTTCAACATCACGCGATCCGCTATTCAGAGCTGAACCTATTTTTTGTTCAGCTCTTTTCTAGTCGTTTAAAATGAAAATAAGACAAGGCAACAGCGACCGCACTGTACAAATGGTACATAAGGGGCTGTCCACACTGTCTTATTTTTATTTGAAATAACGCTATTTTTAACTATCTACATTATTCCTCAAGTCTGTGATCTAAATCACGGTAATGCGTCCTTTCCTTAGATAAAATGATTGCCAACTCGGCATAAATTTTATACAAGGAGCAACCCATGCAAGCCTCACTACAAGATATTCTCGATGTGGTTAAAGCGAAAAACCTCACTTATCATCAAAAATTAATGAGCTTAGGCAATATTACTGAGCGATTATTTAACCCCATTGATTTATTAGGTTACACCGAAGAAGAATGGGAATACATTCAAAATCATATGATTTGTGATTTATGTGAGGGTTATGCTATTTATCGTCCGCGTTATATTTTGCCTGATTATAATGTGTATATTCAAAAAGGCTGTAAATTCCTTGACTTACCTCCCCCCAAAGATCTTGATGAAGTGCTAGATGGATTGCTTATTCTCTATTCCCACGTTCCTTCTATTACCACTTACCCTGTTTATATTGGCCGTTTAGATACGTTGCTCGAGGCATTCATTACTGATGAAAAACAAGATTATATTAAAATTAAACGTTTCTTAAACCATATTGATAAAACCATTGCGGATTCATTCTGCCACGCCAATATTGGTCCTTATGATACTAAAGCGGGGCGTTTAATTTTACAGGCTGTCATTGAGTTAGAAAACACCACGCCAAATATGACGATTCGCTATGACAAACAAAAAACCTCTCGTGAATTTGCAGAACTTGCAGCGAAAGCCTGTTTATTAGTCTCAAAACCGTCTTTTGCCAATGACGCTTACTACATTGAAGATCTAGGTGAACAATATGGTATCGCAAGTTGTTATAATGCCCTGCCTGAATGTGGTGGTGCTTATACACTCACTCGCTTGAGATTAGGCACGATTGGGCGCGCTTGTTCAAGTGTAGATGAAATGGTGAACGAATTGTTACCGAAAGTAGCAAAACTCGCCCTTTCCACAATGGATAAACGGCATAAATTCTTGATCGAAGAAAGCAATTTCTTTGAAAGCAGCTTCTTGGCACAAGAAGAATTTATCAAACGTGAAAACTTCACGAGTATGATTGCGATTGTTGGACTAGCCGATGCGGTGAACCATCTTTTACAACAAGAAGGTATCAATGAAACCTTTGGGCAAAGCCAACGTGGTGATGAAATTGCCACATTAATTATGGATAAATTACAAGCAGTGAATAATGCTCATAAAGGGCTTTATGTGGAACGTACTCATCAGCATTATTTACTACACGCACAAGTCGGGGCAAGCAATCACGAAGAAGATAAAATGAATACCCCTGCACACCGTATTCGCGTGGGTGAAGAGCCTACTTTGCTTGCGCATTTAAAACAATCTGCCCCATTCCATAAATATTTCCCATCGGGAACAGGTGATCTTTTTGCATTCGATCAAACCTATACCGATCATTTAGATGCGGTTGTCGATATCATCGAGGGAGCATTTGCACTAGGCTATCGTTATATTACAACTTATCTGAAAAATACCGATCTCATTCGCGTAACGGGCTACTTAGTGAAGAAAAGCGAGGTTGAACGCTATCGCAAAGGCGAAGCGGTATTACGTGACACCACTTGGTATGGTGCAGGAACAGACGATTGTGCGAACGTCTTTGATCGCCAATTACGTGATGAAGAAAACGTAACATCGAATTCATAATGGTTACACGTGCTACCCTATCAACTATCTATGTGCCTCTGCATCGGATCATTCCCTTTTCCAATGTAGAGGGGCAAGGTAATCGCACCAGTATTTTTTTACAAGGGTGTAAATTAAATTGCCTTTATTGCCACAACCCTGAAACAATTCCAAGAAGGAACACTGAAGCGAAATTAGTTAGCTTGCAATATTTGTATGATCAAGTAATGAATGCAGTGCCTTTTATTCGCGGGGTTACCGTTTCTGGCGGGGAACCAACAATTCATCATAAAAAATTGATTCCCTTATTTCAGGCTTTACGTCAACAAGGTCTAACCTGTTATCTTGATAGTAGTGGCTTCTTTGATTATGACAGCACCCAAGCCTTAATTGCCGTAACGGATAAATTTCTCTTTGACCTAAAAGGTGATGGCTTAGGATTGCAAACACTCTGCTTTGAACGGCGAAATCAGCAAGGCAAGGTGCCAAATCAAATTATCCCCACAACGCAACATATCAAAACAGAAAATCTCACCCGAAATTGGCAAAATCTTGCCAAATTATTACCGCACTCAAAAATTGAAGAAGTGCGGTTGGTTTTTATCAAAGATTTTTTTGATGCCTATCGCTTAGTGGAAAAAGCGGCACAGCTATTGCGAGATTATCCCGATGTATTATTCAAAATCATTCGCGTGCATAGCAAAGGCGCAAGAGATGAAGCTGGTTTAACCCCTTTTATTCCTACGGTAGAAGAAACCGAGGCGCTGGCAGAATTTGCCAAACAATGCGGCATACAAAAAATGACTACGATTATCTAAATTCATTCATCAAGGAGCGTAACTATGGATCTCATTATCAGTATTGTCGGGATTTTCGTCCTGCTTGGCATTGGATTGCTGTTTTCCAACAATCGCAAAGCCATTAATTTTCGCACTATTTTCGGTGCATTAGCCATACAAATTGGCTTTGCTGCACTCATTTTATATGTTCCCGCTGGAAGAAATGCCCTACTTAGCACTGCTGAAGGCGTGAGCAAAGTCATTAATTACGGTAATGAAGGAATTGCGTTCCTTTTTGGTAACCTTGCTGATCCAAGCAATATCGGCTTTATTTTTGCCTTCAAAGTGCTACCGATTATTGTTTTCTTCTCTGCATTAATTTCTGTATTGTACTACATCGGTGTGATGCAATGGGTGATCAAAATTATTGGCGGCGGCTTGCAAAAAGCACTCGGCACCTCCAAAGCAGAATCAATGTCTGCGGCAGCCAATATTTTTGTTGGACAAACGGAAGCCCCACTGGTTGTGAAACCATTTATTGGTCGAATGACGGAATCCGAACTCTTTACTGTGATGGTAGGCGGAACGGCTTCCATCGCTGGATCGGTATTAGCCGGCTATGCAGGAATGGGCGTACCACTTACCTACTTAATCGCCGCCTCATTTATGGCAGCCCCTGCTGGATTATTGTTTGCTAAATTGATATATCCACAAACAGAAAAATTCAGCGATAGATTAGAAGAAAACGTCAAAACAGACAAACCCAATAATATTGTGGAAGCCCTTGCAAATGGTGCAGCATCAGGGGTAACGCTCGCTATTAATGTAGGGGGAATGTTGATTGCTTTTATTGCCTCCATTGCATTATTAAATGGCTTAATCGGCGGTATCGGTAGCTGGTTTGGCTATGGCGATCTGACCTTACAAAGCCTACTCGGTTATTTATTCCAACCTATTGCTTTTATTATTGGTGTACCTTGGCAAGATGCTGAAATCGCAGGGCAAATGATCGGAATGAAATTAGCTGTCAATGAATTTGTTGGTTATTTAGAATTTGCCCAATATCTACAACCTGATGCTGTCGTTCAGCTTAGTGATAAAACCAAAGCCATTATCACCTTTGCCTTATGTGGTTTTGCTAACTTCAGCGCAATTGCCGTGCTAATTGGTGGCATTGGCAGTATGGCACCAACCCGCCGTTCAGATATTGCACGCCTCGGCTTAAAAGCAGTAATTGCAGGCACACTAGCCAATTTAATGAGCGCAACAATTGCAGGAATATTTATTGATTTAAGTGGTGCGGTGTTGGGGTAACGTTGGTACATTGACTAATAATTAAATATTATAATTGTTAGATTTTAAAATGAGTTTTTCTTGGTTCCATTATTTTACTATCTATAGCTATTTATATTAGCTATTTTAAAATTAAACAGCTATCAGTATCTGCTAATTAGTAAATAATGTTGAGCTCTTATATTACTTCATCTAAAATATAAGTATATTTCTTATCACCTTTGTATTTAGGAGAAACAAATGACAAACTCAAAAATTCTTTTTGTTAGTATAGCGAGCCTCGCACTTCTTTCAGGTTGTGCAACCGAATCCTCTCGCAGCCTAGAAGTTTCAAAAGTCAGTACCTACAACACTCAATATCATGGGATAAGAACACCAATTTCAGTGGGGAATTTTGATAATCGCTCTAGTTTCCAACAAGGCGTTTTCTCTGATTCAGAAGATCGCTTAGGCAGTCAAGCCAAAACAATTCTCGTTACTCATCTACAGCAAACTAACCGCTTTAATGTATTAAACCGCACTAACTTAAGCGCCCTGAAGCAAGAAGCAAACATTGCTCGAAAAACACAAAATCTGAAAGGCGCGAAATATGTTATTACAGGTGATGTCACTGAATTCGGACGTAAAGATGTCGGTGATCATCAATTATTCGGTATATTAGGACGTGGCAAATCACAAATTGCTTATGCTAAAGTGGCGTTAAATATTGTTGATGTGAATACTTCCGAAATTGTTTATTCGACACAAGGTGCGGGAGAATATAGCTTATCTAACAGAGAAATCATTGGTTTTGGTGGTACTTCGGGCTATGATGCAACACTTAATGGTAAAGTACTCGATCTTGCTATTCGTGAAGCAGTAAATAATTTGGCCGAATCTATCGACAACGGTGCTTGGAAACCCAATCCATAAAGAGGTAGCAAATGATGCGTAAATTGTCTAAATCATCTTTACTATTTAGTATGGCTATGCTCTTAGTCGCTTGTGGAACACATCAAAAGTCGATGTATTACTGGAAAGATTATAATAATGCTGTATATAACTATCTTAAAAATGATAATACTTCTCTCGGCGAGCAAATTAACCAAATGAAAAGTTATTTTGATAATGCTCAAAAAGAGCAATATGCTGTGGCTCCAGGTGCGCACGCACATATGGGTCTGTTACTGATCAAAACAGAACAGTTCAATGAAGCACGGCAACAATTTTTAGAGGAAAAAAAATTGTTCCCTGAATCTTCTTCATATATTGATTTTTTGATGAAAAATAAAGCTAATGGAGATAAAAAATGAAAATAATCAAATCTTTATTACCATTGCTATCTGTGTTGGTATTAACTGCTTGTCAAACATACAAAGCAGACCCAATTGACTACACTGCATTTAAACAAAGTCGCCCTAGTTCAATCCTTGTTTTACCTCCACTAAATGAGTCGCCTGAAATTAACGCCACTTGGGGAATGTTAACAGCAACAACCTATCCATTATCAGAGGCTGGTTATTATGTTTTTCCTGTTGCCGTCGTTAATGAAACATTTAAGCAAAATGGGCTGACCAATGCAGCAGATATCCATAATATTAAGTTAGATAAGCTACATTCTATTTTTAATAATGATGCAGTACTATACATAACAGTAAAAGACTATGGAACACGTTATCAATTAATTCAGAGTGTAACGACCGTTGAAGCAACTGCGAAGTTAGTTGATGCTAAAAATGGTAAAGAATTATGGTATGGAACAGCTATCGCATCTGATGCTGGTCAGAAAAATAATAACGGTGGATTAATCGGCGCACTTGTTGGGGCTATTGTTGATCAAGTTGCTGGGACATTACTAGATAAAGGCTATGATATCGCTCAATTAGCAGGGTCGCAGTTATTATCACCAACAAAACCAAATGGGATTTTATATGGCCCTCGCTCCCCCAAATATAAAACAGAAATCAATAAATAACTTATGATATTAAAGGGCAGAATTATTATTCTGCTCTTTATTTTAAACCTGCCATACCAACATCACAAAAAACAATAATGATACGCCCATTTCAACCATTCCTACTTGCTTTACTGAAAGTTTATATTTAGGAAGGATTAAGGCGCGGAGAAATGGTGGAAAAAAGGCGAGCGCTAACCCATATTGCTGGCATAAGGCAAAACCTAATATACAAAGCAAATGAAAAAGAATGGAAATTTGTAAATATCGAGGATTTTTGCGTTCACGCATTACAGATTTAACATAAAGGGTTACACCTACAAAAAATAGGCTTGGATATAGCGCCACCCAGTAGATTTTATGATCGAATTGCGAATTGGCGAAATAATACGCTGCCATTCCAGCGATCGCAAAAATAATAATCCCTGCAAAATCATTAAGTAATGCTCGCTCATTTTTTTGTTTTACATAATAAATATTCACTGCCACAAAAGGTAACATTGCGAGTAAAAAATAGAATATATGCCAGTTATGCAACAAGGCAGGTAAGGCAAAAAGTAAGCTAGCTGTCGCGTAAATTAGCGTCCATTTACGATAAAATTCAAGATTTCTGCCTTTAAATAAATTTAAAAAAGGATAGGTCATCAAATAAAGAGAGCACCACGCTAGCAAAAGAAATAAATGGCGTGTTATCGGCGTGGAGAGCAACATTCCGTATAAAAACGGCATTAATGCCATCACGATAGCACCGTGTTGATTGGAAATAAGCAATTTCATAATAAATTTTCTAAGTGCGGTGAAAAATTACCAAGAATTTTAGCTATTTTTACGCACAATCGCTATAATCTTTGCGAATTATTTTTATTTCATAGAAAGGAAAAAAACGATGACAACTATTCAACGTTTTCACACCAATCAACGCCTTGCTGAAATGTGCATTTACAATGGTGTGGCTTATTTGGCGGGGCAAGTGCCAGAAAATACACAAGGCAATGCCTATGAGCAAACCAAAGAAGTGCTAGGTTTGATTGATAAATTGCTGGCGGAAGCGGGTTCAAATAAAAGTAACATCTTAAATGCACAGATTTTCTTGGCTGATATGCAAGATTATACGGAAATGAACCGAGCTTGGGATGAGTGGGTGGATCGTCATAATCCACCGAGCCGTGCGACCGTAGAGGCAAAACTCGCACTGCCTGAGTGGAAAGTGGAAATCGTCATTACGGCTGCGGTTTAAGCAAGGTTAATTCCACCAGTAACGGATTATGATCGGAGCTGGTGGTTTGCATCGTGTGCGCAGACTTCACATTAAAACCGCGTACAAATACCCAATCGAGCGGATTCGCTAAAAAACGTAGCCTGTCATCTGGCTGAAATGAGACAGGAACTAAGCCATAAAGTGCGGTGAGTTTTTTGATTAAATTTATCCGCCCACTATTCCACGCATTGAAATCCCCTGCCAGAATAATTGGCCCTTGATGCGATTTAATCAGTTTAAACATAGCTTCTAACTGCTGTTGATAGCGAACTGGGTTAAGCTCAAAATTGACCAAATGTAAATTAATCGTTAATAAAGATTGCCCATTCGACAGCGGAAACCTCATCGCATTCCCCACTTTAGGAATACGAATCCAAGGCTCGACAGAGGAACCCGCACAGAAAGATTGTGGCTGAAAATGACTCATCAGCATTACCCCAGATTGCTTCCCCAAATAAGCAAAGCTACTGGCATAAAGTGCGGTAGGAAATTGCTGAGAAAATTGCTGTGCTAAATGTTGCTCGCTAGATACCTCTTGCAAAAAAAGGAAATCGGATGCTTTCGCAAAGCGCGAAAGTGCGTTTTGCCAACCTTTATCTTGCCCTTTGTGCATATTCCACACTAACAGACGAAAGTTCTGCTGCTCAATAGGTTTAACCGATTGCTCGGTATAAAAACAGGTCACTGCACTATCCAGTGCTTTACGATGATAAGCCAATGGGCTTTTGGTATGAAATTGAATTCGCGGAACAGGATAAATTTCTAGGCTATACCACAAATAGCCCAAACCAAGCAAAATCATCCCTAACAGGGCAATAAAAAAGGATTTTAGTTTACTCATTTTGATGTATTTTGAAAATTTGTGCTTTCTAAATAATAGCAGTTTACTTATACTACGCCAATTAATTTGGCTTATTCTCCATCCCTTTCCTTTATCAAGTGGAGCAAAATGAGCCACTTTTCTTAGCAAAATTCTTTATTATTTTGATTAAGGCTCTTCAATGAACGTTTATACCTACATTTGCTTTCTCTCTGCCATTTCTATTTTGATTGGTTTTATTACGCAAAAAATTAATGACAAAATTCAATATACCATTGCCATCACTGCCACCTCAATGGTTGCTTCTCTGGTTTTGTTAATAATGGGGCATTTCAATTTATTGCACATTGATTCACTTGCCAGGGGCGTGATGGAACAAATTGATTTTAAAAGCTTTCTGCTCAACGGGATTTTAGGTTTTCTTCTCTTTGCCGGGGCGCTAGGCATAAAACTCCCCGTAATGAAAAGCCAAAAATGTGAAATCACCATTCTCGCCTTATTTTCTACTTTCGCCTCCACATTCCTTATCGGTTCAAGTTTTTATCTTTTAACTTACGTCCTTGGCTGGGAAGTGGATTTTATCTATTGTATGTTGTTTGGTGCATTAATTTCGCCTACTGACCCTATTGCCGTATTGGCGATTATCAAAAATCTCAAAGCACCAAAAAAACTTTCGATGAAAGTAGAGGGAGAATCCTTATTTAATGACGGTGTCGGCTTAGTGATTTTTACCACTATTTTTGCCGTCGCATTTGGGGGCAAACAGCCGACAATCGCCGATGTCAGCGAACTCTTTTTTATGGAAGCAGGCGGCGGATTATTATTTGGCTTAGTCCTTGGATTAATCGCACACTTTCTTATTTCTGCTACTGATGATGGTAGTTTAGAAATTCTCCTTACGCTCACTATTCCTACGGCAGGTTTTATGATTGCCGATTTACTTGAAGTTTCCGGCGCATTAGCAATGGTGGTGTCGGGCATCATTATCGGTAACTGGACAAGACACACAGGATTTTCCAAACAAAGTCAGCACTATTTAGATCATTTTTGGGAAATGATCGATCATTTCCTCAACTCCCTTTTATTCCTGTTAATTGGCGCAGCAATGTTATTAGTAAACTTCACCTATCAAGGCATTATCCTTAGCTTGATTGCTATTCCATTGTGTTTGTTGTGTCGTTATATTAGTGTATGGACGCCCTTTAAATTTCTCAGTATGAAAACCACATACAATCCATATACCTTACGCATTCTCACTTGGGGCGGTTTACGCGGAGGGCTTTCACTGGCAATGGCACTTTCTCTTCCCGTGGGTAGCCTATATATCCCTAAAATTGGTAT
Source organism: Avibacterium sp. 20-126 (assembly GCF_044358625.1). NCBI lineage: Bacteria > Pseudomonadati > Pseudomonadota > Gammaproteobacteria > Pasteurellales > Pasteurellaceae > Avibacterium > Avibacterium sp. 20-126. The sequence continues at coordinate 1,285,494 of NZ_CP091457.1, forward strand.
GAACGTGCGCGATTTGCTCTTAGTGATGACCTATGCCGTGGTAATGTTCTCCATTCTCGTTCAAGGCACAACCATTGAAACAATGGTTCGTAAATCTAAAGAAGCCACCTTACAAGCCAGAGGCTATGTAGGGTTAAAGCCTGAGCATAAAGAAGAAAAAGAGGCATAAAAAGATAAAAAAGAAAGGCTAACTCAAGTTAGCCTTTTTGATAGGCGAGAAAAAAATTCTAAAAAAGCACCGCACTTCTCTTTTTATAAAATTAAGCTTTACGCAAAATTCTGCTTGAAACCACGCCCGCAGTCATTGCCCCGTTTACGTTTAACGCAGTGCGCCCCATATCAATGAGAGGTTCAATGGAAATGAGTAAACCAACTAATGCTAAGGGTAAGCCCATTGTAGAAAGCACGATAATTGCTGCAAACGTTGCGCCTCCACCAACGCCAGCAATGCCGAATGAAGAAAGGGTTACCACTAATACAAGGGTAAGCAAAAATTCTAACGACATTGGATCAATCCCCACGGTTGGCGCAACCATTACGGCGAGCATTGCCGGGTAAATGCCGGCACAGCCGTTTTGCCCGATTGTTGCACCAAAAGATGCGGCGAAATTCGCAATGGCTGACGGCACATTCAATTTTGATACTTGGGTTTCAATATTCATTGGAATTGTTGCAGCACTGGAACGGGAAGTGAAAGCAAAAAGTAACGTTGGGAAAGCCTGTTGATAGTAACGAACTGGATTTACTTTCACCAAAGCAAGTAAAATACCGTGTACCACGAACATTAAGAAAATCGCCAAATAAGATGCAACAATAAAGCCAAGCAAGTTAAGAATATCAGCAAGATTTGAGTTGGCAACCACTTTTGTCATCAAGGCCAAAACGCCATAAGGGGTAAGGCGAATCACCACACGAACAAGGCTCATCACTAATTTATTTAAACTTTCAACACCTTGTGATAATCGTGCCGCTAATTCCTCATCCTCTCGGCGGATACGCAGAATCGCCACGCCTAGAAATGCGGCAAAAATCACCACACTGATAATCGAAGTTGGGTTGGCTCCAGTAAGTTCCGCAAAAGGATTTTTCGGAATAAAAGAAAGCAACATTGTCGGCACATTTAAACCTGCCACCTTTTCTGCGCGTCCCAGAACACGATCTTGTGCCGCAAGCTCACGATCACCTGCCACCAACCCTTCGGCTGAGAGATCAAATAAATTTGCCATAGTAATCCCTATCACTGCTGCAATTGCGGTGGTGAACAGTAATACAGAAAGAACGCTGACACTAATCTTGCCTAAAGAGCTTGCTCCTTGCAAGCGTGCAACCGCAGAGAGAATGGAAATAAAGACCAGTGGCATTACGATCATTTGCAATAATCTCACATAACCGCTGCCCACAATGCCAATCCAATTCAGGGTTTCTTTCATCACTGGCACATTACCGTCATAAAATAAATGCAATGCGCCGCCAAATAATCCCCCTAATACTAACCCTAAAAACACGCTATGCGATAAGGTATTATTTTGATTAAAATACCATTTTATGCCGATCAACAAGGCGATAAAAATTGCTAAATTGAGTGCAAGATAGCTCCACATCATTATAACTCCCTAATTTATATCATCATTAGTATAATATATAAGATAATCTGTGTAGCTCAATGACGTTTTTGGCATATCTTATGCCATTCTGATCTATCAAATTGGTTTGCGTAATCAGGATTATTCGTTATAGGTAGGGCAACCTATTACACGCCGTAAGAAAAGGAATAAAAACAAAAAGTGCGGTATTTTTTACCGCACTTTTTCTTACGCAATAGGCTATCTAGGATAATTGATGCTTTCCACTTTTCCTATTGTGTCTTCACAATGGATGTCCACTTCAACAAGCGTGGCTGGGTAAAAATTGGCAGGATTTCTGCCGCACAATTCACGTACGATATCCCCCACCAAAGGTAAATGAGAAATAATCAGCAAGGTTTTCACACCGTCTTCCAACAGCACATTCAAATAATCTCGCACTAAGCCTGCATCCCCATAGGGTGTGATCCCCTCCCACGTTTCGCACTTAGTTTGCAGCTGATTTTGATACGCCAAATTCACTTGCTCAAAGGTTTGTTGCGCACGCAAATAAGGGCTAACAAGGACTTTATCCAGCTGAATATTCATAGAATGTAGCCATTGCCCTTGTTGATATGCTTGCTGTTTGCCCTTTTCTGTGAGAGGTCTTGCACTATCTGAAGGGGCGATGGTCTGCGCCTCGCCGTGTCGCATTACAAAAATTTTCATACTACTACTCTATTTAATTAGAAGAAAAGAAGCGAAAAACTCGCTTCTTTTACACCACACTGTTAATTGGCACGCACCGCTTCAGCAATTTCTTCAGCACATTGTTGTGCAAGTGTACCATCTTCACATTCAACCATTACACGAATTAACGGCTCTGTGCCTGATTTTCTTAATAAAATACGTCCCTTACCTGCTAAGCGTTTTTCCACTTCAGCGGCAACGGCTTTCACTTGTTCGCTTTCTAATGGATTACTGCCACCTGAGAAACGCACATTAATTAATACTTGTGGGAATAATTGCACCGCACTTGCCAATTCATTGAGTGATAAACGATGTTCTACCATGGCGGCTAATACCGCCAGTGAGGCGATTATGCCATCTCCCGTGGTATTTTTATCTGCAATAATGATATGACCTGAGTTTTCACCACCAAGTAACCAGCCATTTTCTTGCATTTTTTCTAACACATAACGGTCGCCCACATTGGCGCGCACAAATGGGATCGCTAATTCTTTTAAGGCGAGTTCAAGACGCATATTACTCATTAATGTTCCTACCACGCCGCCTTTTAGTTTGCCCGCACGCAAGGCTTCACGTGCAATAATAAATAGGGCTTGGTCGCCGTCCACTTTATTACCAAGGTGATCCACTAAGATTAAGCGGTCGCCATCACCATCATAGGCTAAACCAATATCGGCTTTGGTTTCTAATACTTTGTCCTGCAAGGCTTTAATATCGGTCGCACCACATTTTTCATTGATGTTCATTCCATTTGGTTGCGTCCCCATTTCGATCACCTCCGCCCCCAATTCACGCATTACATTAGGCGCAATGTGGTAAGTTGCGCCATTGGCACAGTCCACCACAATTTTGTAATTTTCTAGGCTTAAATGCGCGGGAAAGGTGCTTTTACAAAATTCAATGTAACGCCCTGCTGCGTCATTAATACGGCTTGCGCGCCCAAGTTGAGCCGATTCAACGCAATCCATTGGCTGTTCTAGCATTGCCTCAATCGCTTCTTCCACGTCATCAGGTAATTTTGTGCCTTGAGTAGAGAAAAATTTGATCCCGTTATCATAATAAGGATTATGAGAAGCTGAAATCACGATGCCCGCTTCAGCTCGGAAAGTGCGCGTTAAATAAGCAATGGCAGGGGTTGGCATTGGACCGGTAAAAGCGGCGGAAAGCCCTGCTGCCGCCAAACCTGCCTCAAGGGCGGATTCCAACATATAGCCTGAAATGCGGGTGTCTTTCCCAATTAATACGGTACCGTAACCCTGCGTTGCTAGCACTTTTCCTGCTGCCCAACCAAGTTTAAGGACAAAATCAGGGGTAATCGGTGAAGTCCCAACTTTTCCACGCACGCCATCAGTACCAAAATATTTGCGTTCTGCCATTTGTATTCCTTTTTATTTTTTATGGTTAAAAATCCGTACATTCATTGTACACTATTATGATTATGCCATTTGCGTCGCTTGCCAAATTTTTAATGCCTCTGAAGTGGGTGCAACATCGTGGACACGCACAATTTTTGCCCCATTTATGACGGCAATTAAGGCGGCGGCAACGCTACCCACAATACGCTCATCAACAGGTTTATCTAATACCGCTCCAATCATTGATTTACGCGAAACGCCGGCTAAGACAGGATAATCTTGGGTAAATTTCGCTAACTGTTGCAACAATTGATAATTATGTTGTACGGTTTTCCCAAACCCAAAGCCCAGATCCCAAATAATGTTTTCTTTTTTCATTCCGGCGGCTAAACAAAGTGCGGTGCGATTTTCCAGAAAATTTAATACCTCTTGCACCACATTTTCATAATACGGATTTTGTTGCATTGTTCGAGGCTGCCCTTGCATATGCATTATGCAGGTGGGTAACCCTAATTGTACGGCGGTTTGCAATGCATTGGGTTCAGTTAATGCACGAATATCATTAATTAAATCCATTCCGACTTTCGCACTTTCTGCCATTACTTGCGCCTTCGATGTATCCACAGAAATCCAACAATCAAAGCGTTTTCTCACTGCTTCCACCATAGGTACAACGCGATCTAATTCTTGCTCAAGACTCACTTCTTCTGCCATTGGGCGGGTGGATTCTCCCCCAATATCAATAATGGTCGCCCCTTCATTAAGCATTTTTTCCACTTGAAATAAGGCTTTGTCGCGGTCAAAAAACAGACCGCTATCTGAAAAAGAATCTGGCGTGAAATTTAAAATCCCCATAATTTGGGGCTGTGATAAGGAAAGGGTTTTATTATTAGCTTGTAACGTCATAATTTTTTATATTGCATCGAAATTCGCTCAATTATAACGAAATATTTATGCAAACAAAATATAAACATTTTGTCGAATAAAACGCATTATTCACTTATACTGACGACAAAACGATCAAGAGGAAACCCCAAATGAACAAAACCATTTTTGCCTTAAGTTTTTGTACGATTTTTTTACTCTCTGCTTGTGATGATAAACAAGTAGCTGAATTACAGCAAAAATTGCAACAAGTGGAAACAGCCCAACAAAGCCAGCAGCAAGAAATCACCCAACTAAAAAATGAACTCAATGCACAGAAATCCTTATTTCCGGCATTGCAGGTAGAAATTTCACCGCTCTTCCAAAAAGAGGAAACATTCAATCTCAAAAACACTGAAAGTGAAGCAAATATCAATGTTTCAGTTACGATGCCAGAAACCCATATTGAATGGCTTGATGCTTTGCTTCGCCAACAATGGGCGCAATATATCCCAAATGAAGAAAATGAAAATTCGCCACCACTGACTACAATCGACAAAGATCAACTCCGTCAAAAATTTGCACAAATTTATCAAGAATATCGTAAAGAAATGTTAGCCGAAGGCTCAATAGGAAAAGAATTCTCTCTTTCCTCCTACTACCTAGGACAACGCCAAAATTGGCTAGGATTTAGAATAGATAGCTATACTTATGAGGGCGGTGCGCACGGGTTTGGTATGACTCATTATCTCAATTTTGATGCTCAGCAAAAAGCCTTGATCACCCTTGAAAAATTAATTTCTCCAGAAAATCAGCCCAAATTACTCGATGCGCTATGGAAAATTTACATACAGGGGCTTGAGCCGGGGGAAATCCCTTTTACTTCTTTAGAGGGTTTCTATATTTCACCTGAATTTTATTTCGATCAAGAAGGAATTCATTTCGTTTATCCGCCTTATGCACTTAATTCTTATGCGGAAGGGGAAAGGACGTTAGATTTATACTGGAAACAAAGCGAAATTAAGTTACTCAATAGTGAATATGTGAAACCTTGGCTTAAGTAAAATAAGAAATAAAAAAAGTGCCTCATTAGAGGCACACTCGGAAAGCAAAATATGACCATTACAGGCTATTAAAATAGCACTTATTATGGTGCAAATAATATGCAAATCATTTCCAATAAGCAAAGAGTAATATTTAAATTTGTGAAGTAATTCACGGTTTTAATAATAAAAAATTGAGATAAAAAAACCGCACTGGTATAAGTGCGGTATAAATTTTATTAATTTTCTTCTTTATGACGCTCAGCCACTTCAGATAATAAGGTTTGTAGTTCACCTTGTTGGTACATTTCCAGAATAATATCACAGCCCCCAATTAATTCACCCTCTACCCATAATTGTGGGAAAGTTGGCCAATTCGCATAGGCAGGAAGTTCTGCACGAATATCTGGATTTTGCAAAATATCTACATAGCCAAAAGGCACTTTGCAATTCATTAAGGCTTCTACCGCTCTTGCTGAAAATCCACAAGATGGGAATTTCGGTGAACCTTTCATATAAATCAGAATTGGGTTCTCGCTAATTTGTTTTTTAATACGTTCTAAGGTTTCCATAATTGTCCTCGTTTTTAATTAAGTTGGCAGATTGTAGCATAAGGGGCTTGAGATACCAATAACCCGAGCAGAATAATCAAGTATTACCAACTTCCGCCAGCACCACCGCCACCAAAACCGCCACCGCCAAAGCCTCCGCCAGAACCGCCACCAAAACCACCAAATCCACCTCCTGAGCCAAAACCGCCTCCAACACCACCGCTACGGCGTCTGCCAAGAGGTGGTTGGCGGAAAATTTGTCCATTGTGATTATTGGTGGGGCTGATATAAGGCGTTCTACGCCAACTTAGTTCGCCAAACAGCACAAATAAGACAAAAATACTGATCATTATGATTGGAATATATTGTGTCCAATCATCCTCTTCCGTCTCAGCAGCATCATATTCCCCTTTACTTGCGGCAATGATGTAATCCAATCCACGATCAATCCCGAGCATATAATGCCCCTGTTTAAAGGCGGGAGTAATGACATTACGTATGACGCGAGAAAGGAAAGCATCAGGCAACGCTCCTTCTAGTCCTTGTCCTGTGGCAATAAAAATCTTACGATCGTTGATGGCAACCAACATTAATACGCCATTATTTAGCTGTTTACGACCAATGCCCCATTTATCGCCCAATTCAAAGCTATATTGTGCAATATCATAATTCCCCGTACTTGGAATTAACACCACCGCAATTTGTGAACTGGTTTCTTTAGAATAAGCAACTAGCTTATTTTCCAAACGTTGTTTTTCTGATGGAGTAAGGGTTTTAGTATAGTCATTGACATAATGAAAAGGATTAGGGGGAGATGGGAAATTGACCGCATTCGCGGTTAAACTCCAAAAAACAAGCAAAAAAACGACCGCACTTTTTATAAGCTTAATCATTAATAATCACCTCATTATCCAGCTCATTACGATCATTTGGCTGAATAGGAAAATGCTGTGCCAAAACTTGAGCAATGTTATCAATCGCATTAACAACGCCTTGAGTATAAACCTTTTGCTTAAAATGCGTTGTCATTTCAGCACATTGTGCTTGCCAAAAGTTTTCTCCTACATACTGATGAATACCTTCATCACCAATAATGGCACATTGATGATCCTTATAAGCAATATAAATCAACACGCCATTACGCGCTTGTGTGGCTGTCATTTCTAATTTTTGAAAAACAGATAAGGCGTGTTCCATTACCGAACTTGATGATTTTGCAATGTGGCGTTCAATATAAACACGCAACTCTGCGGAAGTTTGTTGTTCGAGGCGAACAATTGCCACCTCAATTTGCTTTTTGTTAAAAGGGATTCTTGAAAATAGCGCCATAATAGATCGATCTTAGTTAAAACTGACAACCGGTGCGTTTTCAGATCCCACGGCAGATTTGAAGTAAGGTTTTTCTTTAAAACCAAAAATCATTGCCGCTAATTTCGTTGGGAACTGGCGAATTTTTTGGTTATATTCACGCGCTGCCTCATTAAATTTATCACGTGCAACATTAATGCGGTTTTCTGTCCCTTCTAATTGGGCTTGTAAATTCATAAAGCCTTCGTGAGCTTTAAGATCTGGATATTTCTCTACTGTGACTAATAAACGTGATAATGCCGATCCCACAGAGTTTTGTTGCTGTTGGAATTGCGCTAATTGCTCTTCTGTCATATTACTTGGATCAATTTTAGTTTGGCTCGCTTTTGCACGCGCTTCCATTACTCCCGTTAAGGTTTCTTTCTCAAAGTTAGCCTGACCTTTTACTGTATTCACGATATTGGGAATTAAATCTGCACGGCGTTGATATTGCGATTCAACATTCGCCCATACGGAATCAATTTTTTCTTCTGCTTGCACTAAACCATTGTAGCTGGTCATTAATGTAAAACCGGCGATGACAGCGACAATTAGCACAATAATCCACTTTTTCATTCTCTTTTCCTTAACGATAAAATGATGAGATAACAAAAGACCTAAACTTTCGTTTAGGTCTTTTTTATAAACGTATTAAAGTATTAACAAAAAATTATTCATTACCTTTAACCGCGATTTCTACACGACGGTCATCAGCTAAACAAGCGATTAATGCTTTACGACCTTTAACTGAATCACATTTAGCACCAGTTACAGGGTTTGCTTCACCGTAACCAGTTGCAGAAATAGCTTGTTGAGAAACACCTTTAGATACTAAGTAGTTTGCAACAGTTTCTGCACGACGTTGTGATAATTTTAAGTTCGCAGCTTCTGAACCGATACGGTCAGTGTAACCCGCTACTGCAACGTTTGCAGATTTTAATTGTGCGATTTCACCGTAGATGCCATCTAATGTGCTTTGTGCTTCTGGACGTAAATTAGATTTACCGAATGCAAACGTTACATCAGAGCTTAATGCGAAAGTTTTAGAAACCACTTTAGGCGCTACAACTGGTGCACTTTGACCGAAACGGTAAGATAAACCTGCTGTTACAGAACCAATGCTTGGTGTGTAATCTACACGTTGACCATCTTGCTCTAAACGACCAACACCATTAACCCATTGATATTCAACGCGTAACGCTAATTCTGGTAATGATGGAAGATTATATTCTAAACCACCAGCGAATACAGGAGATACTTTTAAGCTATGCTCATGGAAAGTTCCTACTGATTTAGGAGTTTTATAATCTGAACGAATTAATGCAGCACCAACACGACCATAAACATCTAAACCTTCTAATACTGGATAGCTCGCTTTTAAGCTTAAGTGCGCACCATGGTTAGTGTGTTTGGCAACTGTTTTACCAGCTTGACGAAGTTTAGCACGACCAAAATCATCGTAACCTAACTCAACAGCGAAGTTGTCAGTAATTTGGTAACCACCAAATACACCGTAAGTTACGGAATTACGTAAAACACCATAATCCGTACCATCTAAACGACCATAACCATCGTGGAAAGATGCCCAACCAGCTTTAGCACCAGCATAGAAAGTATTTGCTTGTGGTGCAGCTTGTGCTACTGATGCAGCAGTTAAACCAGCGATAGCTAATGCGATTGCAGTTTTTTTCATTTGGATGATCCTCTATTTAGTCATCAATAAATTTAAAATGAAAGTTTCATTTAGTATCAGTTGCCAAATGAAACCTAAACACATAATGTGTGTACGTTGATCTTAAACTTTTTTTACAAAAAAACAAACTTTTTTATAAAATAGCCCCATAGTGTATGGCTAAGTTTAATCTTATAAGTATTTAGAGAACGATAGCTTCTCTATTTCTACTTCGCTTATGCGTTCAATCTAATTAAGATCGAACCTATTCAAAGCGAATATATTATCAGCTTGAAAAAATAGAAAATCAAACGATTTTTCTCTTTTTAGCTCAAAATTCACACAATCACTTACTATTCAAGATGATTTTTTGAGCAAAAATAAGGCAATTTTATCGCTTTACCTTTCAGAAAAAACAAAATTGATCTCTTTCTTTCGATGAAAGGATCATAACAATATGCTAAACTTCATTTATTATGTTAATCATTATATGAGTAATAAAATGCTACCACGTTTATCTGATGTCCCACAGCTTTCCCCTTTAGTTTCTGATTATTTGGAGGAACTCAAACGCCAACATTTTACTGGCGATATTGCTTCAAACTATGCAGATCGCTTAAGCCTTGCAACGGATAACAGTGTGTATCAGCAACTGCCGCAAGCCATTTTGTTTCCTAAAGATACCGCTGATGTGGTTCGCCTAACCAAATTAGCACAAAAAGAAAAATACCTTTCACTCACTTTTACGCCACGCGGTGGTGGCACTGGCACGAATGGGCAATCCCTAAATAACAATATTATTGTGGATCTTTCACGCTATATGAGCAAAATTCTTGAACTCAATGTGCAAGAACGCTGGGTGAAAGTGCAAGCCGGCGTGGTAAAAGATCAACTCAATCAATTTTTGAAACCTTATGGCTTATTTTTCTCGCCAGAATTGTCAACCAGCAACCGTGCTACGTTAGGCGGAATGATCAACACTGATGCCTCAGGGCAAGGTTCATTGCGTTATGGCAAGACCTCTGATCACGTTTTAGGCTTGCGAGCAGTATTAATAGACGGCGAAGTGATTGATACTCACGCACTCAACACCGCAGATTTTGAGCAATCATTACAGCAACAACCTATTTCTCAGCGTAGTCGCCATCTGCATCAAGAGATTTTCCAGCGCTGTCAGCAAAAGCGTAACGAAATCCTGCGTGATTTACCACAGCTTAATCGCTTTTTAACAGGCTATGATCTCAAGAATGTCTTCAATAATGATGAAACTGAATTTAATTTATCCCGCATTTTAACGGGGTCAGAAGGTTCACTTGCGTTTATTTGTGAAGCCACCTTAGATCTCACCCCTATTCCACAATATCGCACATTAATTAATATTAAGTATCGCTCTTTTGATGCGGCATTACGTAATGCCCCCTTTATGCTAAAAGCCAACGCACTTTCGGTAGAAACCATAGATAGCAAAGTGCTAAACCTTGCTAAGCAAGATATTATTTGGCATTCAGTGAGCGATCTACTTATCGAAGATCAAGAAAATCCCATTCTTGGTTTGAATATCGTAGAATATGCTGGCAATAGCAAATCATTGATAGAAAAACAAGTGGCACAACTTTGCCTACAACTTGATGAAAAAATCTCGCAAAATCAAGATGATATTATCGGTTATCAAGTTTGTAATGATTTACCCTCTATTGAACGCATCTATGCAATGCGCAAAAAAGCCGTCGGTTTATTAGGCAATGCAAAAGGTCAAGCAAAACCGATTCCGTTCGTTGAAGATACCTGCGTTCCGCCAGAACATTTAGCGGATTATATTCGTGAATTTCGTGCGTTATTAGATCGCAACCAGCTTGAATATGGAATGTTCGGCCACGTTGATGCGGGCGTTTTGCACGTTCGCCCAGCCCTTGATTTATGCGATAAAGAACAAGTGAAACTGTTCAAGCAAATTTCCGATCAAGTGGCAGAGCTGACACATAAATATGGTGGATTAATTTGGGGCGAACACGGCAAAGGAATGCGTTCACAATATGGTGAAACCTTCTTCACGCCTGAATTATGGCAAGAATTACGTTATATAAAAACGCTGTTTGATCCGCACAATCGGCTAAATCCGGGCAAAATTTGCACCGCACTTGATAGTACTCAAACACTCTACGCTATCCTATCGCCAATGCGTGCAGATCAAGATCGTCAAATTCCAATACAGATGAAAACGGAATTTGTTGGGGCAATGAATTGCAACGGTAACGGATTATGTTTTAATTTTGATGTACATAGTGCAATGTGTCCTTCAATGAAAGTAAGTAAAAATCGCTTATTTTCGCCGAAAGGACGTGCGGCAATGGTGCGTGAATGGCTACGTTTACTGGCGAACCAAAGCGTTTCCCCTGAGCAATTAGATTTTCGCAAAAACCAAATAAAACTCACCGATTTTGTCGCCAAAATTCGTCATAGCCTTGGAAAATTCCGCGGTGAATATGATTTTTCTCACGAAGTGAAAGCGGCGATGGATACCTGTCTTTCGTGCAAAGCCTGTGCTAGCCAATGTCCGATAAAAATTGACGTGCCAAGTTTCCGTGCGAAATTCTTACATTTTTATCATCAACGTTACACTCGCCCAATTAAAGACTATGTGGTGTCTAATGTGGAGTTCATCGCCCCTTATATGGCAAAAGCACCGACATTTTTTAACTTTTTCACGGCAGCCAAAATCACTCAGCCGCTAGCCAAAAAAGCCTTAGGAATGGTGGATTTACCCTTATTAAGCCAACCAAATTTGCAACAGCAACTGGTTGCCCTCAATTATCAAGGGTTAAGTTTAGAACAATTAGAACACTTAAGTGAAATCGAAAAGCAAAATATGCTGCTTATCGTACAAGATCCTTTCACTTCTTATTATGATGCCAAAGTTGTGGCAGATTTTATGGCACTCACCCAAAAATTGGGCTATCGCCCCATTTTGTTGCCTTTCAAGCCTAATGGCAAAGCCCAGCATATCAAAGGTTTTCTCGCTCGCTTTGCTAAAACAGCCAAAAATCAGGCGGCATTTTTAAATCGAATGGCGCAGTTAAATCTGCCCCTCGTCGGCGTAGATCCCGCTATTGTGCTGTCTTATCGTGATGAATATCGTGAAATTTTAGGTGATGAACGTGGTGATTTCCAAGTGCTTACCGCACATCAATGGCTGAAAAATCAGTTACATTCTGAGCAATTAGCGCAAGGAATAAAAAATTCACAAAAAAACCACCGCACTTTACCTGAAGGGCAACAGTGGCATTTATTCCCCCACTGTACAGAATCCACCGCCTTACCAAATAGCCCGAAAGAATGGCAAGAAATCTTTGCTGCCTTTGGGCAAGCCTTGCAAGTGGAAACGGTTGGCTGCTGCGGAATGGCGGGAACATTTGGGCACGAAACGCAACATTTTGCTATGTCTAAAGCAATTTATGCCAGTTCTTGGAAAGAAAAACTTGTCGATAAAAATCCTGATTATTGCCTTGCCACGGGCTACTCTTGCCGTAGCCAAGTTAAACGTTTTGAAAAATGGCAGCCGAAACACCCTGTACAAGCCTTATTAACCTTACTCAGTTAGAAAACACAATGAAAATTTGGAAAAAATCATTTACTTTAGACCAACTTAATCAATTTAATGCCCATTGTGCCGTGGCACATTTAGGCATTCAATTTCACGCCCAAGGGGACGATTGGTTGGAAGCCACGATGCCTATTGATCAACGTACCACCCAGCCAATGGGCTTTTTACACGGTGGGATTTCTGCCGCATTAGCCGAAACCGTAGGTTCAATGGCTGGGTTTTGCTGTGTCGAAACAAACCAAGCCGTTGTTGGATTAGAAATTAACGCAAGCCACCTTCGCCCAGTTCGAGAAGGTGTGGTAACCGCCAGAGCAACCCCTATCCGTTTAGGAAAAACCACTCAATTTTGGCAAATTGACATTAAAGATCAAGCCGATAAACTATGCTGCTTTGCAAAACTGACATTAAGCGTGGTCAATCAATGAAAAACCCAAAAATCGGCATTATTCTTGCCAATTTAGGCACTCCAGATGCCCCTCAATCCAAGGCTATTTCAAGTTATTTATGGCAATTTCTGACCGATCCTCGCGTCGTCGATTTGCCCCGTTGGAAATGGTATCCTTTACTTCGTGGCATCATCTTACCAATACGTGCTAGACGGGTGGCTGAAACTTACCGTAGTGTATGGACGGAACAAGGCTCTCCCTTATTGGTCATTGCTAAACAGCAGCAACAAAAGTTACAGCAATATTTTACACAACAAGGAATCAATACCATTGTTGAAATAGGAATGACTTATGGCAATCCCTCTATGCAAAGTGCGGTGGAAAATTTACTCAAAAATCAAGTTGATAAAATTATTGTGCTACCGCTTTACCCACAATATAGTAGCACCACAACGGCGGCTGTCTTGGATTGTTTTGCTCACGCATTAAAATCCATTCGAGGGCTTGTGCCGTTTGAATTTATCCATTCTTATCATCTTGATGCGCATTATATTGATGCCTTAGCGCAATCTATTAAAGCAAAAATGAAATCGGATGAATTTTTACTGTTTTCCTATCACGGTATTCCATTGCGTTATGAACAAGAGGGCGACTATTATCGTGAACACTGTAAACAAACCACCCTCGCTGTGGTCGATCGCCTAGGTTTAACAGAAAATCAATGGCAACTCTGCTTTCAGTCTCGTTTTGGACGTGAAGAATGGTTACAGCCTTATACGAATCATTTCTTACAAAATGCAACTCGCCAGCAAGGTATCGAAAAAGTTGCGGTTATTTGCCCCGGTTTTTCTGCAGATTGTTTAGAAACATTGGAAGAAATTGAAGTAGAAAATCGCGAAATTTTTCTTCAGAATGGGGGAAAATCCTTCCAATATATCCCTGCTCTTAACGCAGAACCTGCCCATATCGAAATGATGGCGAAATTAATTAAAGAGAAAATATAGAAAAAATGCCTAGATGAACATCTAGGCATTTTACTAAATTTTTCTAAAAATTAGACCGCACTTTAGTTCTGCGACTAAACATAAATTATGCCCAATTTTTCTTTTTAGAGGTTTTACCAATCCCCGGGTTGAAGCTGTTGGTTGGATCTAATTTTTGGTAAAAGGCTTTTAATTCAGGTTTCGCTTCATATAAATGTCCGACATTATGTTCCGCTGGATATTGCGCTCCACGCTGATCAAGCAATGCTAACATTTCGTGTTCGATTTCTTGCCAATCATAGCCTTTTTTCACCAAATAATCTTGATGGAATACATAGCACATAAAATGTCCGTAATACAGTTTATGGATCAATTTATTTTCCAACTCTGCAGGAAGTTTCTCGAACCAATCTTGATCATTACGACGCAAGGCAATATCCAATGCCACGATTTCTTCCACCTCTGGCTCGTGAATTGCACGATAACGAATTGCCGCTGATGCCACAGCAAAACGATGTAACATCGCGGCTTGTGTTTCTTCTGCACTGCATTCAAAATATGCCCCTTTGGACTTATCGGCAAAGCGTGTCTGCAAATATTCTCTGGCTTCTTGCACGCCATTCCCGCCCATTTTTAGGATTAAATGATGTTCATATTGATCGCGATAATCTCTCAAGCGTTGTGGCAAATGCTGTGGCAACAATTTAGAAACAAATTGCAACATTTTGTCGCTGATATGATTTGGTAAAAAAGTCAATTTTTTCATTAGGCGATCAGCTTTGGCTTTGAGCGCAAATAATTTTGGCAAACGGTGCGTGCCAAAACGTTTAATCACCCAGAACGTATCTTTTCCATACTCTGCCGCAATATCAAAAGCATCACGATGAATATATTCGCCCGATACAGGTAAGGTACTAAATTCTGCCAAAATATGACGGCGAATATCCGTTAAAACTTGCGTGTCATTTGTGCCAATATAAAACACCGCACTTTCTTTATCTTGTGGGAACGTATCCAAACGTACAGCAAACACCCCCAACTTTCCCGCACTACCAGAGGCTTCATAATGACGGTTAGGATCGGCATTAAAACGTGCTGGCGTGTCGGCATCAATTTGGCGAACGTGATTGCAATAATCGTGATCGTGTCCTTTTCCGCAGTCAAGATGAATATCTTTACGCTGATAACGTCCTGCTTGTAAGTTGGTAAGAATTTCTTCTGGCGTCTCGCCTAAATCAATACCAAGATTATTGATCAGATGTAATTCACCATTCTCATCTAACTGTGCATACAACGCCATTTCCGTATAAGCTGGACCACGTTGAACCAATGCACCACCAGAATTATTACAAATTCCACCAATCACCGAAGCACCAATACAAGATGAACCAATAACAGAATGCGGTTCACGTTTATATTCTTTCAGCAACATCTCCAGATCATTTAAACGCGAACCTGCAAAGCACACCACTTGCTCGGCATTATTAATGGGTTGAATGCCTGTCATTCGCATAGTATTTATCAAAACAATATCACGCTCGTAATCATTTCCTGCCGGCGTTGAACCTCCTGTAAGCCCCGTATTTGCTGCTTGTGAAATCACGATCACATCGGCTGCCACACAGGCTTTTAACACCTTCCAATATTCCAATAATGAACCAGGACGAACAACCGCAAGCACCTTGCCTTGCCCAAAGCGATAACCCGTGCTGTACTCTTCAGCTTTTAATGGATCGGTAATCAGATATTTAGGTGTAACAATTTGCGCTAATGTATCAATTAAATGCGTTGCAGACATACAATACCTCTTTAATAGAATGTAACAGGAATTTAACATTTACTATAAAATGAATATACTTGCATTTCAATGTAACTAATAAAATTATTTTGCTTTTCTTTTGATAGCAAAATAAAGGTTTTCTACCATAGAAAATAAACAATTCAGACGGGAAGATTATGGCTTATCACAAATCTCAATTTTGTGATGTAGTTCAAAGTTTTTAAAATTTTGTTAAAAAATTTAAAAATTTTATTTACCGCACTTTTCATTTTGTTTAACAATAGAGAAGATTTGATCTAACCCAAAATCAAATATGACAACGCAAAAAATCCTTATTCACAACAAGACGAGGTTTCTACTAAAGGAAAAGCAATGGTTAGCAAGTTATTGTATAATGTCGCAATGATTTTTTACTGGAAATAAAGAATGAACATTAATTTTACTCAAATTTTTCAAGATTGTTGGAATTTTATGCGTAATCAAAGGACGATTACCCAGCAATTTATCTTTTTCTTTTTTATTAATGCACTAATTTTCTATTTTCTTTTAACGACGATCGTACCGATGCCCGAAATCAGTCAGGCAAATGGACAAAGTTTACCCTTACCGAATAATATCAGTGCTGAATTTTTACTGTTAGGCATCGCACAACAATTAGTCAGCCTATTTCTTTCTTCTTGGGGTATTCTCACTTTTCACCACATTAGTATTCAACAACAAAATCCATTAAATCAAAGTGCGGTGCTAACTTTACAACGTTTTATTGGCGTAGTAGTCATTAGCTTGATTGGATTTATTCCGCTGATGATTGGCGTGGTAGAAAGCCTGTTCGCTATTTTACAAGGGCAATCGCCTTCAATGCTTTCTTTGGTTGCGATTTTGCTTGGCTTTTTTATTTTTGTGCGCTTAAGCCTTGCTTCTACGGAATATCTCATTAACCCTGTAAGCATTATGCAAGCATTGAAAAATAGCTGGTTAAGCGGCGTAAAACGCATTGCGCCGTTATTGATTTATTGTTTGTTAATTTATCTCGTACTGCCTTTTGTACTGAGACGTATCACGGCATTAAGCGACAATCTTATTTTCGATGTCCTAATGCTCTTTTTAACTGCCGTAGTGAGCGTATTTTCTTTACTTTTCACCTACCGCTTTTACAGCTTATTTATGCGCAAGGATCAACAATAATGAAACAGATTTTAGAATTTATTCCCCTACTCGTCTTTTTTATTGTGTATAAACTAGTGGGGATTCGTGAAGCCGCAATTGCCCTAATTATTGCCACCGTCATTCAGCTGGTGGTGCTAAAAGTCAAATACGGTAAAATTGAAAAACAGCAACTCATTATGGGAAGTGCGGTGGTTTTTTTTGGTGCATTATCCGCCTATTTCAACGAATTAGCATTTTTAAAATGGAAAGTGACGGTGATTTATGCCTTGTTCGCTTTGGCATTAATCATTAGTCAAGTGATATTTAACAAACCGCTCATTCAGCAATTATTAGGTAAAGAAATTCAGCTACCTGATGCGGTTTGGTATAAATTAAATATGGGCTGGGCGTGCTTCTTTCTATTTTGTATGGTGATTAATATTATCATTAGCCAATATTTCTCTGACGATATTTGGGTCGATTTCAAAACGTTTGGAATTATTGGGCTTAGCCTTATTGCAACAGTAGCAACGGGCGTTTATATTTATCGTTATCTTCCACAAACGGATAATAAAGAACAACAATAGGAAAAATTATGTCTGTTTTTATTGAAACCAAAACGGGGCGACAATCCCAAGGTAGTTTATTACTTCGTACATTAGCGATGCCTTCTGATACCAACGCCAACGGCGATATTTTCGGCGGTTGGATTATGTCGCAAATGGATATGGGCGGTGCTATTTTAGCGAAAGAAATCGCACACGGGCGTGTCGTTACCGTTGCCGTTGATAGTATGACCTTTATCCGCCCAATCTCCGTTGGCGATGTGGTATGCTGTTATGGGCAATGTGTTAAAGTCGGCCGTTCTTCTATTCAAATAAAAATTGAAGTATGGGCTAAAAAAGTGTCCAGTGAACCCATTGGTGAACGTTATTGTGTGACGGAAGCGATCTTTACCTTCGTTGCAGTAGATAATAAAGGAAAATCTCGTGCCATTCCGCGAGAAAACAACCCAGAATTAGAAAAAGCATTAGCATTAATGGCAAAACCCTAATCAAGGAGAACAACAAAATGTATTATGTTATCTTCGCACAAGATAAACCCAACACACTCGCTCAGCGTCTTGCTGTGCGTGAGCAACACCTCGCTCGTTTAAAACAATTACAAGCAGAAAATCGTCTATTAACCGCGGGGCCAAATCCAGCCATTGATGATGAAAACCCCGGCGAGGCAGGCTTTACCGGTTCAACGGTTATTGCTCAATTTGACAGTCTTGAAGCTGCTCAACAATGGGCAAACCAAGATCCTTATGTGGAAGCAGGGGTTTATGGCGAAGTCATCATCAAACCATTTAAGAAAGTTTTCTAAATAAAAACACTCAAAAAAAGCACCGCACTTTTCTTTTAGTTAACTCAAGTGAGAAAAAAGAAAAGTGCTATCCCTAACGATAAAAACAATAAGAGGAAACACAATGTCAAACTTTCTACACGATTACCAAAAACATATTGATGAACGTGCCGCACAGGGTGTTGTGCCAAAACCATTAGATGCCGAACAAACCGCACAGCTTATTGAATTATTAAAACATCCCCCAGCAGAGCAAACGGAATATCTTCTTGAGCTTTTTAAAACCCGCGTACCTGCTGGGGTGGATGAAGCCGCTTATGTGAAAGCCTCTTTTCTTGCCGCCATCGTCAATGGTAGCGCCCACTCCCCCTTAATTAGTCCTGAAAGTGCGGTACAAATTTTAGGTACAATGCAAGGTGGTTATAATATTGAACCACTGCTCCAAGCCCTTGATAATGACACCCTTGCCCCTTATGCCGTCCTCGCCCTTTCTTCCACGTTATTAATGTTCGATAATTTCTACGATGTAGAACAACGTGCCAAACAAGGCAACGCTTACGCACAACAAATTCTTCAATCTTGGGCAAAGGCAGAATGGTTTTTATCACGTCCAAAATTAGACGAAAAACTCACTGTTACCGTATTTAAAGTATCGGGTGAAACCAACACAGATGATCTTTCTCCTGCTCAAGATGCGTGGTCACGTCCAGATATTCCTTTGCACGCTCTAGCAATGCTAAAAAATGAACGAGAAGGTATCCAACCAGATGAAGCTGGCAATATTGGGCCAATTCAACAAATTAATGCCTTAAAAGAAAAAGGCTATCCACTGGCTTATGTGGGCGACGTTGTAGGCACAGGTTCATCTCGCAAATCTGCGACGAATTCGGTGCTATGGTTTATGGGAGAGGATATTCCTTATATTCCGAATAAACGCGCGGGTGGCGTGGTATTAGGCGGAAAAATTGCCCCTATTTTCTTTAATACGTTAGAAGATGCGGGGGCATTACCGATTGAGGTCGATGTAAGTAAACTCAATATGGGGGATGTGATTGATATTTACCCTTATCAAGGCAAAATTTGCCAGCATAATAGCGATCAAGTATTAGCCGAATTTCAGTTAAAAACCAATGTACTATTAGATGAAGTACGCGCTGGCGGACGTATTCCATTAATTATCGGACGAGGCTTAACACATAAAGCACGCCAAAGTTTAGGTTTAGCTGAAAATGATATTTTTGCCAAACCACAAGCAATAGCAGATAACCATAAAGGTTTTACCCTCGCACAAAAAATGGTCGGGCGCGCCTGCGGTGTAGAAGGTATTCGTCCGGGACAATATTGCGAACCAAGAATGACCTCTGTCGGCTCACAAGATACCACCGGCCCAATGACCCGTGATGAACTGAAAGATCTCGCCTGTTTAGGATTTTCCTCAGATCTTGTGATGCAATCTTTCTGCCATACCGCCGCCTACCCTAAACCAGTGGATGTGGTCACCCATCACACGTTGCCTGATTTTATTATGAACCGAGGCGGTATATCGCTTCGTCCCGGAGATGGCGTTATCCACTCTTGGCTAAATCGTATGTTATTGCCTGATACCGTAGGAACTGGTGGAGATTCACACACTCGCTTCCCGATTGGCATTTCTTTCCCTGCTGGTTCAGGCTTGGTGGCGTTTGCTGCTGCCACAGGTGTAATGCCACTGGATATGCCGGAAAGTGTGCTTGTTCGCTTCAAAGGTGAAATGCAGCCGGGCATCACCTTGCGTGATTTAGTCCACGCCATTCCTTATTATGCCATTCAACAAGGCCTGCTCACGGTAGAAAAACAAGGCAAGAAAAATATTTTCTCTGGTCGCATTTTAGAAATTGAAGGATTAGAGCATCTTAAAGTGGAGCAAGCCTTTGAGCTTTCCGATGCTTCAGCAGAACGCTCTGCCGCCGCTTGTACCATAAAATTAGACAAAGCACCAATCATTGAATACCTGAATTCCAACATTGTATTACTCAAATGGATGATTGCAGAAGGTTATGGCGACGCTCGTACGCTAGAACGCCGTATCAACGCAATGGAAAAATGGTTAGAAAATCCTCAATTACTCAGCGCGGAGCCTGATGCAGAATATGCTGCCGTGATTGAAATCGATCTCAATGAAATCAAAGAACCGATTTTATGTGCGCCAAATGATCCTGATGACGCTCGCCTTCTTTCTGAGGTGCAAGGGGATAACATTGACGAAGTGTTTATCGGCTCTTGTATGACGAATATTGGCCATTTCCGTGCTGCTGGAAAATTATTAGCCAAGTTTAAAGAGGTCATTCCAACTCGCTTATGGCTCGCCCCACCAACTAAAATGGATGCCAGCCTACTGACAGAAGAAGGCTATTACAGCATTTATGGTAAAAGTGGCGCACGGATTGAAATCCCCGGTTGTTCACTTTGTATGGGCAATCAAGCCCGTGTCGCCAATAATGCCACAGTGGTTTCCACTTCAACCCGCAATTTCCCGAACCGCTTAGGGCAAGGGGCAAATGTGTATTTGGCATCAGCAGAACTCGCCGCTGTGGCTGCATTGCTCGGCAAACTGCCAACGCCAGAAGAATATCAAGCCTATGTGGCGGATTTGCAGCAAGACAAGGAAGACACCTATCGCTATATGAATTTTGATCAACTTAATCAATATACGCAAAAAGCACAGGAAGTGATCTTCCAAGCCCCTGCTTAGTAAAACCTCAATCACAAAAGTGCGGTGAAAAAATCAGGAAAATTTCACTGCACTTTTCTTTCTATGAAACCCCAAACGCCTTTATTTTGTTATTTCTTTGCGGATAAGAAGTGCGGTTATTTTTTTGCTTATTTTTATTTCCTTTTTTCATCATTAATTATAGCCATTTAGTCTTTTCTATTTGACAGCAATATCCTGCCCTTTCTATACTAAACGGGAATTAGTCGGGGTGCTTTTTAAGCTGAGATGATACCCGTGAACCTGATTCAGTTAATGCTGACGTAGGAAACTAATTAGATCATATTCTTGCAAATAGCTATGTTGCAGAATATTCTTTTTTACCTTTCTAATTTCTTCCTTGCTCGTCAATATGACTTTTTAATCATTTAATTAATAAGGAAATGACAATGCAATTTAAACCTTTTTTCTCATCATTTTTATCAAAATGTGGCTTAATTTTTATTGTGCTAGGTGGATTCTTTTTATTTAGCCACAATGCTAACGCGGAAGGACGACTCAATATTTATTGTAGCGTGCAACATTCTGTGTGCGAAAAAATGGCTCAAATTTTTGCTAAAAAATATCACGTGGACACCAAATTTGTGCGTAATAGCACAGGAGCAACCTTAGCTAAAATCAAAGCAGAACAAGCCTTGCCACAAGCGGATATTTGGTATGGCGGCACCATTGAGCCTCATTTTCAAGCTGCGCAATTAGGATTACTCGAACCTTATCGTTCGCCCCTACAAGCGGAAACAATGCCACAATTTAAAGCATTGCTCGACAAGCACGGTGATGTAACCGCAATTGGCTATATTATTGTGTTAGGCATTGGTGTAAACACAGAAAAGTTCAAACAATTAGGCATTAAGGACTACCCAAAATGTTGGAAAGATTTAACCGATCCCAAATTTAAAGATCAAATTCAAATGCCAGATCCACGCAATACAGGTACCGGCTACACCTTTATCGCAACACTCGTGCAATTATTCGGTGAAGAAGAAGCCTTTCGTTATCTTAAAGCTTTAGATAAAAACATTTCCCAATATGCAAAAAGTGGCACAGAGAAATCCAATCTCTCGCGTGGGGATGCAGCGGTAACCATCGGTTTTATTAATGGTTATCAAACAGAAAAAGAAAATGGCGCGCCAGTGGAAGCAATTTTACCTTGTGAGGGGGATAGCTATTCGCTTGGTGGTATCAGTATTTTGAAAGGGGCGAGAAATTTAGACAATGCGAAATTATTTATGGACTGGGCATTAACCCCAGAAGCACAAGAAATTGCGTGGCGTGAAGAAAAAATGTACCAAATTCCAACCAATATTCACGCCAAAGCCTCGCCAAATTCAACCGATCCAAAAACCTTAAAACTCATTGACTTTGATTTTGATCGCTTTGGTTCAGACGAAGAAGGGAAACGATTAATAAAACGTTGGATAGAAGAAGTGAAACTAAAGTAAGTTTACATTGACAAAGAATAAAAGTGCGGTTAAAAATAACCGCACTTTATGATTTTTTACGTTAGGAAAGCTGTTCATAATGCGATACCAGATTATTTTCGCAATTTGTATTATTTTCTTACAATGTTTTATTTATATTTTTAACCGCACCCTCTCTTGGCTTTATTTGCAAAATGCCAGTCCTGTTTGTCGTAAAATTTTCACCCTGAGTACTTATCTCGCTGCAAACAGTATTATTTTGCTCACTGTCTCGCGTATTTACCCGATGTTTCGCACTAGTGCTTTTATTTTGGCATTTCTGCTTTTTGCCAGCTTTGTCAGCTTAGCCTGTGTAGCTATTTACTTTATTTTTAGAAAACAAAAATTTAAGCCAAAATTGCACCGCACCTTAGCTTGGCTTTATCCTGTTGGTTTAATCAGTTTGATTGGATTGAGCGTCTATAATGCTTACACGCCACAAGTCATTCATTATCAAATTACCTTGGATAAACCTTTCAAACCCTTGCGTATTGGAATGGCGAGTGATTTTCACCTTGGACGATTATTTGGTGGCAAACAGTTGGATAAGCTGGCTGAAATAATGAACGAGCAAAAAGTCGATATTATTTTACTCCCGGGCGATATTATGGATGATAATATTCGCGCTTATGTCGCAGAAAAAATGCGACCGCATCTTGCTAAATTACACGCCCCACTTGGCGTTTATGCCACCTTAGGTAACCACGATTTCTTTGGGCAACAGCAGGCGATTGCCAACGAAATTCGTCAAGCTGGCATTACGGTTCTGATGGATCAAGCAGTGCAAGTAGATAATCGTTTTGTGCTGATTGGGCGTAATGATGATTTATTTAAAGCGCGTCCAAAAACCAAAGATATAATTAATCGCTTAAATACCCATTTACCTATTTTTCTATTGGATCACCGTCCAACAGAAATTATGGCACATTCAACCTTACCTATTGATATTCAGGTTTCAGGCCACGCACATAAAGGACAAATCTTTCCAGCAAATTTAATCACAAAGGTGTTATATCGTTTAGATTACGGTTATGAGAAAATTGGCAACGGGCATTTTTTCGTTACTTCAGGTTATGGATTTTGGGGAATTCCAATGCGATTGGGATCGCAATCGGAAGTGTTTATTATTGATGTAAAAGGAAAAGAATAGGGCGTGAGAATGAACTTTCTAAATAAAAATTTAAGTAAAATTTACACCGCACTTTGTTTAGGCTCGGCAACGCTGTTTTCTAATGCTGTTCAGGCTGAAGGCAAGCTCACCGTCTATTGTAGTGTGCAAAGTACGACTTGTGAGAAAATCACGCAAGCTTTTAGTAAGAAGTATCATGTGCAAACTCAATTTGTGCGTAATAGTACAGGAGCAACCTTATCCAAGTTAAAAGCAGAACAACACAATCCGCAAGCGGATGTTTGGTACGGCGGTACGATTGAATTACATTATCAAGCTGGCGATCTGGGTTTGCTCAGCCCTTATCGTTCACCAATACAAGCTGAAACAATGCCACAGTTTAAAGCATTGTTAGATAAAAAAGGCGATCTGACGTCTATTTTATATATGCTCGTACTTGGTTTTGGTGTAAATACTGAAAAATTTGCTGAGCTAGGCATTAAAGACTATCCGAAATGTTGGAAAGATTTGCTTGATCCCCGCTTAAAAGGACAAATTCAAGTGCCAGATCCTCAACTTTCTGGCACGACTTATACAGCGATTGTTACGCTGATTGAATTACTCGGTGAAGAAAAAGCCTTTGCCTATCTAAAACAGTTAGATAAAAATGTTTCTCAATATATGAAGAGCAATCAAGTTACTAGTAATTTAGCACGCGGTGAAAGTGCAGTCAGTGTTGGGTTCGTGCATAGTTATGCCACCGAGAAAGAAAATGGCGCACCAGTGGAAGCCATTTTGCCTTGTGAGGGGGATAGTTATTCCCTTGGTGGATTGAGCATTATTAAAGGCGCAAGAAACTTGGATAACGCAAAATTATTTGTGGATTGGGCATTATCTAAAGAGGCACAAGAAATTCCTTGGCGTGAGGCTGGTGTGTATCAAATTCCAACCAATGTGAATGCGCAAGCCTCACCCAAATCGGTTGATCCTAAAACCTTGAAGCTGATCAATATTGATTTTGACCGTTTTGGTTCGGCAGAAGAAGGCAAACGCTTAGTCAATAAATGGGTGCAAGAAATCAAATTGAAAAAAGAAAATTAACTTTTCGCAAAAAAATGACCCCACTTTTAATGTGGGGTCAGGCATTTTAACCTTTCAAACGTTCAAAGCCCGCTTTCAAATCAGCGATTAAATCTTCAACTTCTTCAAAACCAATATGCACACGGATTAATGTGCCAGTCAGTTTTCTATCAATATTAGGGCGAATTTTAGCAATCTCTTCTGGTTGATTATATAAAATTAATGACTCAAATCCTCCCCAAGAATACGCCATTGAAAACAGTTCAAAATGATCCATAAAGCGTTCTAATTGTTCTTGTGTTAATTTCTCTTTTAGCTCAAAAGAAAATAACCCGCTGGCACCCGTGAAATCACGCTTAAAGTTTTCGTGTCCCGGACAGCTTGCTAAAGCTGGGTGATAGACCGCTTTTACTTCAGGCTGTTGAGCTAACCATTGCGCAACTTTTATGCTGTTTTCTTGATGTTGTTTTAGGCGAACCGCTAAGGTACGAATACCCCGTGCGGTAACATAGGCGGTATCTGCATCCACCATTTGCCCCATTAAATAAGAATGTTCACGCAATTTATCCCAACAACGGGCGTTAGATACTGCAGTGCCGATCATTGCATCAGAATGCCCTACTAAATATTTCGTCCCCGCTTGGATAGAAATATCAATATCGTGTTCCAGCGCCTTAAATAACACGCCCGCTGCCCAAGTATTATCAATCATAATCACGACATCAGGATTAACCGCACGCACAGCTTTTACAATCGCAGGAATATCAGGCACTTCCATTGTCAGTGAGCTTGGTGATTCTAAGAACACCACTTTAGTATTTGGCTGCATTAAATTGGCAATTTCAGCCCCCATCAGCGGATCATAATAGGTGGTACTTACCCCCATTTTTTGCAAAATCACGTTGCAGAACACTTGAGTTGGCTCATAAGCCGCACCTGTCATCAAAATATGATCACCAGTTGCCACAAAAGAAAGAATGGTATTGGTTACCGCAGCAGCCCCACAAGGGTAAAGATAACAGCCTGCCCCGCCTTCTAATTCACACATTAAATCTTGTAAGGCAAAATGAGTGAGCGTACCGCGACGTCCATAATATAATGCGCCTTTAGTGAGGTTTTTGCCGGCTTCTTTTTTATCTGCTAAGCAATCAAAAACTAAAGAAGAGGCACGCTGAATCACAGGATTCACACTGCCTTGCGTCATTCTCTTTTTGCGTCCAACGTGGACAAAGGTGGTGTTCGATGTAGTATTTGCTTTCATACATTTTCCTTACTTTTATTAAATTTAGGTAAAAATAATCAATTTAATAGATAAAAACAGTTATTCAAGTGCGGTGCTTTTCTTTAGAATATTTCCCGATTTACGCTTATTGTTGTTTAAGCATATCTATCATTAATTTTTTATAGGAGATTTTTACTATGGTATTAGTAACTCGTCAAGCACCAGATTTTACTGCATCCGCTGTATTAGGCAACGGTGAAATTGTTGATAATTTTAACTTAAAAAAACACATCGAAGGTAAACCAGCAGTTATCTTCTTCTGGCCTTTAGATTTCACTTTCGTATGTCCATCTGAAA
This sequence comes from Avibacterium sp. 20-126, assembly GCF_044358625.1. Classification (NCBI taxonomy): domain Bacteria; kingdom Pseudomonadati; phylum Pseudomonadota; class Gammaproteobacteria; order Pasteurellales; family Pasteurellaceae; genus Avibacterium; species Avibacterium sp. 20-126. Next base: position 1,311,857 of record NZ_CP091457.1, read on the forward strand.
TCATCGCATTCGATCACCGTTATCAAGAATTCAAAAACCGTGGTGTTGAAGTGGTTGGTGTTTCTATTGACTCTCAATTCACTCACAATGCGTGGCGTAAAACCTCTGTTGATGCAGGCGGTATCGGTGAAGTTCAATTTGCAATGGTTGCAGACGTTAAACACGAGATTGCTCAAGCATACGGTATTGAACACCCTGAAGCAGGCGTTGCACTTCGTGCTTCATTCTTAATTGACAAAGATGGCGTTGTTCGTCACCAAGTTGTAAACGATCTTCCACTTGGTCGTAACATTGATGAAATGATCCGTATGGTTGATGCGTTACAATTCCACGAAGAACACGGTGAAGTTTGCCCAGCACAATGGGAAAAAGGCAAAGAAGGAATGACCGGCAGCCCTGAAGGCGTTGCAAAATACTTAAAACAAAACGCAGATAAACTTTAATTTATTACTTGTTTAGCTTTATTTTCAATTTAATTTAGGAACTGGAAACTCACTAAGGTGAGTTCTCTTTACCTAAGGAACTTTTATAAAAACAATGCGTTATAAAAAAAGCTAAGTTTTCTAAACTTAGCTTTTTCTTTTAAATCAACTCATTAAAAAATTGATGAGGCAAGCGTTAGGATCACGCCTAAAGATAGCACAACCATCATCATTGCATAACCAAATGTACCCATAATTTACTCCTAAAAGTTGATAAAACTTGTCGGGATTATAGCAAAATTGTGAAAAAAAGAAACTTTCTTAAGTAAACAGGAAAAAGCTGTGATGAAGTGCAAATTTTTTCGCAATAACCCTTAACAATTCGATTTCGCCCTTTATAATAGCCAAAATTTTTTCGGAGGAATTATGGCAACAATTAAAGATGTGGCAAAAATGGCGGGCGTGTCCACCACGACGGTATCCCACGTAATTAATAAAACGCGCTTTGTTGCACCTGAAACAGAAAAGCAAGTACGTGAGGCGATTCAAGCACTCAATTATTCACCCAGTGCGGTAGCGAGAAGTTTGAAAGTCAATACCACAAAATCAATTGGTATGATCGTAACCACCAGTGAAGCCCCTTATTTTGCTGAAATTATTCACGCCGTTGAAGAGCATTGCTATCGCCAAGGCTATTCATTATTTTTATGCAATACCCAAAATGAGCCAGAAAAAATTAAAAATCACCTTGAAATGCTTGCTAAAAAACGCGTAGATGGGGTGTTAGTGATGTGTGCAGAATACACGCAAGATTCCCTCGATCTGCTGGCAAATTTCACCGATATTCCAATGGTAGTAATGGATTGGGGACCAAATAATCAAAATACAGATATTATTCAAGACAACAGCTTTGAAGGTGGCTATATGGCAACCAAATATCTGATTGATAATGGGCATAAAGCCATTGGTATCATTGCAGGTGAATTAATTAAAACCACGGCTAAAACACGTTATGAAGGTTTTGTTAAAGCAATGACAGAGGCTAATTTGCCAATTAATCCCGATTGGGTAATGGAAGGTTTTTTTGAGCCAGAAGATGGCTATGAATGTATGAATAAAATCTTAAAGCAAGAACACTTACCTAGCGCGGTATTCTGTTGCAATGATGTAATGGCATTAGGTGCAATCTCTGCCATTGGAGAAAAAGGACTGAAAGTGCCTGATGATATTTCTATTATTGGCTATGACAATATTCACGCCTCGCGTTTTTATTCACCGCCACTTACCACAATACATCAGTCTAAATCTCGTTTAGGCGCACAAGCGGTGAATTTATTATTCCAACGCATTAGTGATAAATCAGGTCAGCACCAAATTATAGAAATGCACCCTGAATTAGTCGTTCGCAGTTCAGTTAAACAATTATAATTCATTTCCTGCCCGTTACTATAACGGGCAATTTTTTAGACTAAATTTTAACAAATTACTAACATTATTAGATTTCATATAAAAAAAGATAAAAAATTCATAAAAAAACCACCGCACTTTTGATTTATATTATTTTTTATCTTTTAAATAATTGACCTTTCTCCCTATTTTTGATTATATCTATCACAGAAAACGAATTTATTTTTTTGTGAGGTGCTTATGATCCAACAATACACAACACTGCGTAACAACATCAATATGCTTGGGCATTTCTTGGGCGAAACCATTAGTGATGCACAAGGTAGTGATATTCTTGACTTAATTGAAAATATTCGTGTGTTATCACGCAATTCCCGTGCAGGTGATGAAAAAGCACGCCAGCAGCTACTTGATACCCTTGCGACAATTTCTGACGAAAACATTATTCCTGTCGCGAGAGCCTTCAGCCATTTTTTGAACTTAACCAATATTGCTGAACAATACCAAACAATTTCTCGTCAGCATATTGACCAAGAATCTTCCGATCGCACGTTAGAAGCCTTATTTCAACGTTTAAAAGCACAAAATGTTCCTGTTGAGAAAGTCCTTGATGCGGTACAAAAACTGATTATTGAATTGGTGCTTACCGCTCACCCAACCGAGGTAACACGCCGCTCACTTGGGCATAAACACGTCGAAATCAACCGCTGCTTAAGCCGTTTAGAACACGATGATTTAACCGAAGCCGAAACAACCAAACTTAAACGCCGTTTAATGCAGCTGATTGCCCTCGCTTGGCATACGAATGAAATTCGTACCCAACGCCCAACCCCTGTTGATGAAGCCAAAGCAGGAATGGCGGTGATTGAAAATAGCCTATGGAAAGCGGTGCCAGAATTTTGTCGCCTATTTAATTTTCATTTAGAAAAAAACTTTGCGGTGCAATTACCGGTGGATCTTGCTCCAGTGCGTTTTTCTTCTTGGATGGGTGGGGATCGTGATGGTAACCCATTTGTGACTGCCCAAACGACTCGCCAAGTGTTACTAATGAATCGCTGGAAAGCAGCTGAATTATTTTTAGAAGATATCAAAGCCTTAGCCGATGAACTTTCTGTAATTCAATGTACGCCTGAATTTCGCGCTAAATATGGCGATCACTTAGAACCCTATCGCTTTGTCATCAAACAATTGCGTAGCAAACTGATCAAAACCGTTGCCTATTATGGCGAGCAACTAGAAGGCAAAATCCCTGCTGTTGCGTCAGAAGAATGTTTAACTGATGATGAACAGCTTTGGGAACCACTTTATGACTGCTATCAATCCCTCCATCAATGCGGTATGCGAATTATTGCAAATGGGGCATTACTTGATTGCTTACGCCGTATTCGTTGCTTTGGCTTATCGCTTTCTCGCCTTGATATTCGCCAAGAAAGCACAAGACATAGCGATGCCATTGCGGAAATCACCCGTTATATTGGTTTAGGTGATTATTCACAATGGACAGAAGATGACAAACAAGCTTTCTTAATTCGTGAACTCAGTTCACGCCGTCCACTCTTACCGCGCGATTGGCAACCTTCTGCAGAAACGCAAGAAGTGCTAGATACCTGTAAAGTGATTGCAGAACAGTCCGAAGGCGTGATTTCTTGCTATATTATTTCAATGGCGCGCACCGCTTCCGATGTACTTGCCGTGCATTTATTGCTAAAAGAAGCTGGCGTACCTTACCACTTACCTGTTGTACCGTTATTTGAAACATTAGACGATTTAGACGCCTCCGAAGAGGTGATGCGTCAATTATTCAATATCGGCTGGTATCGTGGAGTCATCAATAATAAACAAATGGTGATGATTGGCTATTCCGACAGTGCAAAAGATGCGGGAATGATGGCCGCTTCTTGGGCGCAATATCGTGCGCAAGAACAACTCGTCAATTTATGTGAAGAATTAGGCATCGAACTCACCCTATTCCACGGGCGTGGTGGTACCATTGGACGAGGGGGCGCACCTGCACACGCTGCGCTTCTTTCTCAACCGCCGCGTTCCTTAAAAAATGGTTTACGTGTCACCGAACAAGGAGAAATGATCCGCTTTAAACTTGGTCTCTCTGCGGTGGCAGTAGGCAGTTTAGATCTTTACGCAAGTGCTATTTTAGAAGCCAATTTATTACCCCCACCAGAACCAAAAACGGCTTGGCGTGAAGTAATGGATGAGCTTTCTCGCACATCTTGCGATATTTATCGTCGCGTGGTGCGTGGCGATAAAGATTTTGTGCCATATTTCCGCTCTGCGACACCAGAACAAGAACTATCAAAATTACCATTGGGTTCACGCCCGGCGAAACGCAATCCTAATGGTGGCGTGGAAAGTCTGCGTGCGATTCCTTGGATTTTTGCTTGGATGCAAAACCGCTTAATGCTACCTGCTTGGCTTGGTGCAGGGGCTTCAGTACGGCTTGCTATTGAGCAAGGTAAAGGCAATATTATTGAAGAAATGTGTAAACAATGGCCATTTTTCTCAACACGGATTGGTATGTTAGAAATGGTGTTCAGTAAAACCGATACTTGGCTTTCTGAACACTATGATCAACATCTTGTGAAACCTGAATTATGGTATTTAGGGCAATCTTTACGCGAACAATTAAACGCTGATATTCAAACAATTCTCTCTTTATCGCACGAAGATCAATTAATGTCCGATCTCCCTTGGATTGCAGAATCTATCGCTTTGCGTAATATTTACACTGATCCACTCAACTTATTACAAGTGGAATTATTACGCCGTTTGCGTGAAAACCCTGAAAACCCAAATCCTGATGTTGAGCAAGCCTTGATGATCACCATTACAGGTATTGCCGCTGGAATGCGTAATACTGGTTAAACGCGAGTATCGCCCAAAAGATAAAAGGCAAAGTGCGGTAAAAAATTACCGCACTTTTTCTTTCCTGATTATTCTTATGCTATGATACGCACTCTTTTCAAACAAATAAAAAAACCAATGACAGAACAAATAAAAAAACTCAATCCTGATACTGCTATTGATATTGCCTATGACATCTTCCTTGAAATGGCCGGAGAAAACCTTGATCCTGCGGATATTGTTCTCTTCAATTTACAATTTGAAGAACGCGGTGCGGTTGAATTTGTCGAAACGGCAGAAGATTGGGAAGAAGAAATCGGCGTATTGATTGATCCTGATGAATATGCTGAAGTTTGGATCGGCTTAGTTAATTCGCAAGATGAAATGGACGATATTTTTGCCAAGTTCCTCATTTCCCACCAAGAAGAAGATCGTCAATATCATATTATTTGGAAAAAATAATCCCGATAAAAAGTGCGGTGAAAAATCACCGCACTTTTACTATTTAACCACAGTCTGATCTGTACTCGAAAAACTGGATACCTAATTTAAGGTACAGATTAGCCATTATTGCCCTATATATTCAAAGACAATAATTGAACCAGGATTTGCCATTTTTGAGGTTGGTGTGTCATCTAATTGACGGCCATTTCCCATATTATCTGTTACCACATAAATTTTACGGGTATCTGGGCTAACTAAAGCATTGCGATAACGGTTTGCACTGGTGAAATATTTTGCCGTATCCCCTTGCACATTACTCGCATCTTCATTCATTTTGACTTGATAGATTGCCCCACTCTTATAGGTTGCTAATAATAATGAATTACGGAACTCTGGAATAACGCCATCTTTCGGATAATATACCGCATTACCCGGTGCAATTGTTGGCCAGCAAATATAAGCCAGTTTTCCACAAGTGGCGTTAGTGTAATTGTAGTCATTATTCACCGTGAAGAACGTTTTGACAGGATCAATCACAGGTTCTTTGTAATCCGTTTCTTTTTGTGTTGGCACGCCTTCAGGAATCACATTGGGATCATATTTCACGCTCGGGCAATTTACCGCAGCAGAATAATTCGCATAAACATAAGCTAAATCATCTTTAAATCCCGCAACGTGTGGCCAGCCATAATTTCCACCTGCTTCAAGTTTGTTCAATTCATCATCACTTGAAGGGCCTTGCTCTGTGCTATAAAGATGATTTCCTACCCATACTAAACCTTGTGGATTGCGGTGTCCGTAGGTATAAACGTGGCTTTTCACCCCTTTAATGACAGGGTTATCATCAGGAATTAAGCCATCTTTGTTAAGACGCAAGGTTTTTCCGTTATAAGCTTGGTAGTCGTGATTTTTCACCTGTTCTGCTGTTGGCAATTTTTGTGAAGTAATTTCATCGCAAACGTGTTTACCTTGGTTATAACCTAGATCGCCTGTGGTGTAATAAAGTTTGCCATCTGGACCAAATTTAATACGTCCAGCATTGTGATCGACACCAGCAATAATATGGTCAATGACAATTTTCTCATCACCTAATTTGTTGGCTTTCCCATCATAGGTTAAACGGACAATACGGGCGAATTTTTTCTCGCCGTCCACATAAGTATAGGCCGCATAAGCATAAGGTTCACCTGCATCAAAATTTGGATCTAAGGCTAACCCTAACACGCCTTGATGTGGGAATTTTTCATAGGCATTGGCAAAATGGTACAACACGGTTTTCTCGCCCGTTTTGGGATCAATGCTCACGATATTTCTGCCTGCACGTTCTGTTAGCCAAAGTTGCTCTTTCGGCCCCCAGATCATCTCCCAACCGCCATCAACCTTATCAGTTAATACTGTTGCTTCAAAATGTGAACCAAAATCCACCTTCCCATCTTTACTCACCACATCAATGGCATTTGCGCTAGTTGTCGCAAATACAAATAATGCACCAGCAAATGCTAGTTTTTTCATTCTATTCTCCTATTGTTCTTCTTGATGTTAAAAAGCGAGCGGATTATATAAAACGAGGAAAAATAGCGATACCTATTATTAGAAAAGGTGTTTTTACCATTAAGAAAATTTATAGTATGGGCATAGATTCACAAGTGATTCTCATAAGAAATGAAGATAAAAAACAGCCTATTCCTGGTTTGTAAGAAATAGGCTGTTTATTTTGATAAACCGAGAGGGATATCAATATTTTATTCTAGTAAAGGCTAGCCTTGAGGTTTGTTTGCCATAATCTCAATAATTTGCACATCTGTGTGTTGCATACTCTTACAAGCAATCGCACATAAATTTTCTATACTTTCATCAACACAATGTTCCACAATCCCTTCATTACCGGTTACACCTGTTTGATTCATTGCCATCAACACCGATTTATATGCTGATGTAACACTTGTCGATACTTTCATTGCACAACTATTTGCAGCGCCATCACAAATAATCCCACTAATATCACCGATCATACTACTTATCGCCATTGCTGCCGTATCAAATTTATCTGTTAATAAATAAGAAATCCCAGCACAACTTCCCATTGCCGCAGTAGTTACCGCACAAAGGGCAGAAAGTTTTGGTAGCTTACTATGAATAAAAATTGCCATTAAATGTGATAAAAATAATGCGCGTGTACGTTTTTCTTCATCAACCTTGAGATGATCCGCCACGACAACAACAGGCATTGTCGCAGTGATACCTTGATTACCCGAACCAGAATTACTCATTGCCGGTAAACTAGCGCCGCCCATTCTGGCATCTGATGCCGCTGTTGTATTAATCATAATACGTGAAAGCAAATCATCTGATATAAGCCCATCACCAATATGTTTCTGTAATGTACGGCCTATACGTAATCCATAATCACTACGTAATCCTTCATTAGATAAAGCTTTATTCAATTTTTCAGCTTGATTAATAAATGCAATTTTATCCAAAGGCACTGTCATTGAAAAATCAAAAATATCTTTTGCCTTTAGCTGCTCAAAAATTGCATAAGGATCAAGGTCTTGATGTTGGTTATCTTCTACTTGATAGATAACCTCCCCTTTTTTCTCAATAAGAATAATATTCGTATGCTGTCCTTGAATAACCACCCTTACCCAATCATCGCCAGCATATAGCGTTGATTCTGCATACAAAATTTGATCCGTTTGCTGAATACAAACACTCACTTTGTGTTGCGCTAAAAGCTGTTTAGCCTGCTCTACCTGCTCTGGTGTAATTTTATTTAATACCTCTAATCCGGCTTTTGCATCTCCGCCAATCGCACCTACCGCGGCGGCAATAGGCAATCCAACCATTCCCGTACCAGGAACCGCGACTCCCAAGCCGTTTTTCATTAGATTTGGTGAAACTTTTGCCACAATTTTATCTGGGAATTGCCCTAAATATGATGCGGCAGTCGCGGAGGCTAGTGCTAGAGAAATCGGTTCTGTACACCCTAATGCAGGCACAACATCCTGCTTTACAATATTTATCAATGCTGACTCAAAAGCCAATAAATGTGCGTTCATCATAAGCTCCTACATTAATGCTAAAAATGGTGAAATACATAATAAAATGCCAGTAATAATAATGATATAAAGTGCGATGCCTTTATATTTATGTAACATTGGTACTTTATAAACTAAATAAGCTGGAATCAAGCAACCAACTAAACCAAAAATCGGGCTACAAATAGACGTGAAGCTTAATACTGGCGCATTTAATACAATAGCACTCCAAGCAAGCAGAATAGCGGCTAACATAATTCCTTTAGCAACCCATTTCTGATTAATTTTATCTGCCGGCATAAAGCGTTGTAACATATTCAATACAATCCCTTGCGTTGCTTCATGGAAACCTAAATATACACCAAAGAAAGCTGTCATCACCGCAAAAATATTTAAAATCATACCAACATAGGTTGCCCAAGAACCTGGGAAAAATTGTGCAACAATCGCTAAAGCGGAAATATTTTGCTCATAGGCTTTTAAGGCTTCTTCTCTTCCCATTGCTAAGGTAAAAGAGACAGCATAGAAAAAGACAGAAGTAAATAAAACTAAAAACGCAATATTCATTGCTCTTAATGCTTTGCGTCGTGCGATCTCCCTATTTTGTTCACGAGAACGATAAGAAATAACCATTGGACTTAAAGTCTGAATAAATAAAATAGAGGTTAATGTGAAAGGTAAAGTAATAATAGCATTTTTAATCAGCAAACCTGTTTCAGGTAATGCGCCTATATTATATAAATGCCACATTCCAATCATTGAAAATCCTAGTGCAATGACAACAAATAGCTTAGTAAGCACCATAAAACTAGACAACTTAAATAATAGTTGTTCACCACGGGAAGCTATTGCGACTAAAATACAGATAATCACTAATCCATAAAATGGATTTTTTGATAATAATTCATCGGTTAACCCAAAGGTATGTAAATAAGAGGCACTGTCATTTGTAATTGCAGTAGAATAAACAAACATCCAAATAATCAGCATAATAAAATAAAGTAAGCCTAATAGAATCCCCCAATTTTTACCTAAATAGCCAGAAATAACACTGGGGTAGTCTTGGCATTTTGGTGATTCTGCCAATGTATTAATAAATAACCTTTGAAATAAATACATTGCCGGATAACCAATAATAGACGAAAGTAAAAATACCCACATTCCCATTAAGCCAACCTGTACAGGAAGAAACACGATTCCCGCACCAATTGCCATACCAATACTCATAATGACCCAACCAAAATCCGTAGAGTCAAATTTCATTGCTTGTTTTATTTCTTGTTTAGAGAGTTGAGTTTCCATAACGGACTCCTTTATGTAATAAGTATAATTAACAAGATTTCAACTCGCGCAAATGCTTATATACAGCGTGTTTCGTAATCCCCAATTTTTCAGCGACTAAATTAATCGCCTCTTTTAACTCAAAAATCCCACTATCATTCAATAATGAAATTAATAACTTCGTTTTATTCTTCGCAGTAACATTAGCCTGATTACTAATCTGTAGTGCTGCTTTTTGTAAAGCTAATTCAACTAAATGCCCCACATCAGCACCAAAAGCTTCATTATTTAAATGAGGCTCAGAAGGTATTTGAAAGGTTTGCAAGATAGAATGGAAAGAAGAAGATAAATTTAAGTTAATACAAAATAAACCAATTGGCTGACCTTTTTCACCTAAAATAATATGTGTAGTGGATTTCATCACTTTCCCATTTGCCATGGTAGAAAAATAACTTTTTTCTAGATATGAAAAATTATCTTGGTATTCCTTTAAAATTTTTAAAGCCTTATCCGTGATAGGAGATCCAACTTTTCTCTCCGTATGGAAGCCGTTAACAATTTTTACCACAGAGCAACTCAGTTCACTCAATTCATGAATAACAACTTCAGCAAAGTCCCCAAGTAAGCTCGCTAAAAGATCAGCTAGCGGGAAATAAGAAGATAAAATTTTTTTATCCGCCTCTGATAGCGCTTTTGCTAATTTCATTGATACACTCCCTTTATTGAATAAACATATTGTACGTTACAGAATTATAAAAGTTAAAATAATTTAACTAAATTTGTGATCTTGGTATCATTTTTTTGACTATAAAAATAGTTCAAAACCTTCATGCCATAAATCAATAAAAAAATAAGCGGGTATTCCCCCGCTTATTCATTCACTAGACTCGTTTGTATCTTAACGCCACGCTTTATATTGGTTGATTAAACCATTAGTTGAGCTGTCGTGGCTGGTGATTTCGCTGTTGTTTTCAAGCTCTGGTAAAATACGGTTAGCAAGCTGTTTGCCAAGTTCTACTCCCCATTGGTCAAAGCTGAAAATGTTGAAGATCACACCTTGAGTGAAGATTTTGTGTTCATACATTGCAATTAATGCCCCTAAGCTAAATGGCGTGATTTTTTGCAATAAAATTGAGTTGGTTGGTTTGTTACCAGTGAACACTTTAAATGGTACAATCTCTTTCACTTCATCAAGGGATTTACCCGCTTTCACAAATTCTGCTTCTACCTCTTCTTTTGTTTTACCAAATGCCAGTGCTTCCGTTTGTGCAAAGAAATTAGACAATAATTTCAGATGGTGATCTGAAAGTGGATTATGAGTTTGTGCAGGGGCAATAAAATCACAAGGAATTAAAATTTTACCTTGGTGAATTAATTGATAGAACGCGTGTTGTCCGTTTGTACCCGGTTCTCCCCAGATAATTGGACCTGTTTGGTAATCCACCACTTTACCATCACGCCCTACATATTTTCCGTTTGATTCCATATTACCTTGTTGGAAATAAGCGGCAAAGCGGTGTAAATATTGGTCATAAGGCAAAATAGCTTCTGTTTGCGCGCCAAGGAAATTGGTGTTCCATAAGCCCACTAAAGCTAATGTTGCAGGAATATTTTCTGCAAGCGGCGCATTGCGGAAATGTTTATCCATTTCGTGCGCCCCCGATAACAAGGCTTCAAAGTTTTCAAAGCCGATAGAAAGGGCGATAGATAAGCCAATCGCTGACCATAATGAATAGCGTCCGCCAACCCAATCCCAAAATTCAAACATATTTGCCGTATCAATGCCGAATTTTTCTACTTCTTTTGCGTTAGTTGAAAGTGCGGCGAAATGTTTTGCAATATGCGCTTCATCTTTCGCACTGGCTAAGAACCAATCACGTGCAGAATTTGCGTTGGTCATTGTTTCTTGCGTAGTGAAGGTTTTTGATGCGACTAGCACCAGCGTGGTTTCTGGATTCACTTTTTTCAATGTTTCAGCGATATGTGTGCCATCTACATTAGAGACAAAGTGCATTGTAAGATGATTTTTGTAAGGGCGTAAGGCTTCGGTAACCATATAAGGTCCTAAATCTGAACCGCCGATACCAATATTAATCACATCGGTAATGGCTTTGCCTGTATAGCCTTTCCATTCCCCTGAAATAACACGATCGCAGAACGATTTCATTTTAGCAAGTACCGCATTCACCTCTGGCATCACATCTTTACCATCCACCAAAACAGGGGTATTTGAGCGATTACGCAATGCGGTGTGTAGCACAGCACGGTTTTCAGTGCGGTTAATTTTTTCCCCGCTGAACATCGCTTCCGTTGCGGCTTGCAAGCCACATTCTTCCGCTAATTGACGCAATAGTCCTAAGGTTTCTTGAGTAAGATTATTTTTTGAATAATCCACTAAAATATCCTGATTAAAGGTTAAAGAATAATCTTTAAAACGGTTAGGCTCTTGCGCAAATAATTGTTGAATAGTGGTTTCGCCCAGATTGTTTTTATGTTGTTCTAAGGCTTTCCACGCTTGCGTGCTGGTTGGGTTGATGTTTTTCATTTGAGTTTCCTTTTATTAAGTTTAATTAAAAAATTAATCAATATATTCCGTCAAAACTCGTGGGGTGAGTTTTGTTATTAATTCATAACTTAAAATGCCACTTATTGCTGCGATTTCTTCAATAGGTAATTCCTTACCCCATAAGATTACTTCGTCCCCCACTTGATCTTGGCTGTCTTGACCAAGATCCACAGTGAGCATATCCATTGATACCCTGCCCACAATTGGCACACGACGTCCATTAAGATAAACCGGAGTTCCTTGTGGCATATCTCTTGGATAGCCATCTCCATAGCCAATGGCAACAACACCAATTTTGGTATCTTGTTCGCTCACCCATTTTCCACCATATCCTACGGGTTCGCCTTTTTTATGATTACGCACTGCAATCAGCGATGAAGTGAGTGTCATCACAGGCATTAAGCCGTATTCTTGACTTGGTACGTTATTCGGTGAAATGCCATATAAAATAATGCCGGGACGAATCCAATCCAAATGCGCTTCAGGCCAAAATAAAATGCCTCCAGAGGCGGCAATACTACGCTCCCCTACTCTATTTTTCGTCGCTTGAAGAAATGCGTTAAGTTGCTTTTGGGTGTAATCTGATTCTAATTCATCGGCACAGCTAAAATGACTCACAAAACCAAAGTGCGGTTCAATATTTGGACATTTTTCAAGCGCTTGGCAAAATGTCTCTACTTCCTCTAACGCGACACCAAGGCGGTGCATTCCCGTGTCTATTTTGAGCCAAACGTTAATTGGGTTGGGTAAATTGGCTTGCTGTAAGGAATTTAACTGCTCTTCGTTATGCACGATAGTTTGGATATTATTGACGGCAATAATCGGTAGATCTTTCGCGCGGAAAAAGCCTTCTAATAATAAAATGGGCTTTGTAATCCCATTTGAGCGTAATGTGAGAGCTTCTTCTAAGCGTGCAACGCCAAAACAATCGACAAATTCTTCCAACACGGAGGCGACAAACGCCACACCGTGTCCATAAGCATTGGCTTTTACGACAGCAATCACTTTGCTATGTGGCGCTTTTTGTTTAATCACCCCAATATTATGTTTGAATGCCTGTGAGCTAATTTTTGCCGTAGCGGGTTTTACATCAATCATAATGCCTACTCGTAAGAATAATCAGGTTGATCTTTAAGGTTGTCAAAACGAGAAAATTGTCCGTTAAATTTTAACCGCACTTTACCAATCGGGCCATTACGTTGCTTACCGATAATAATTTCTGCAATGCCTTTCTCTTCCGAATTATCGTTATATACTTCATCGCGGTAAATAAACATAATCAAATCCGCATCTTGCTCAATAGATCCTGACTCACGTAAATCTGAGTTTACAGGACGTTTATCCGCACGGTTTTCCAAGGTACGGTTAAGCTGTGAAAGAGCAATCACAGGCACTTCCAACTCTTTTGCTAAGGCTTTCAAAGAACGCGAAATTTCTGCAATTTCCAAGGTACGGTTATCGGAAAACGCGGGCGCACGCATTAACTGCAAATAATCCACCATAATCAGGCTCAGCCCGCTGTGTTCGCGATACACGCGTCTCGCACGCGAACGCAATTCAGTTGGCGTTAGCCCTGAAGAATCATCAATATACAAATTGGGTTTTTTCCTAAATATCCCTAAGGTGCTGGCAATTTTCGCCCAATCCCCTTCATCTAAACCTTGTCCAGTCCGAATTTTCGTTTGATCCACCCGGGAAAGAGAAGCTAAAGAACGCATCATAATTTGCTCTGAAGGCATCTCTAAACTAAAGACCAACACAGGTTTATCACTGGCTAATGCGGCATTTTCACATAAATTCATCGCAAAGGTGGTTTTCCCCATAGAAGGGCGTGCGGCAACAATAATTAAATCCGAAGGCTGTAAGCCTGCGGTTTTGCGGTCTAAATCAATAAAGCCCGTCGTTACCCCTGTTACCCCATTATGGGTTTCGCTCATACTTAGCACTTCAATTTTATCAATGGTTTTATCCAAAATATCAATGATATTTTGCGGCCCTTCACTCGCCGTGGTACGCTTTTCTGCAATGCTGAACACTTCACGTTCGGCATCATCAAGAATTTCTTTTACATCTCGCCCTTTAGTTTGATAGCTCATTTCAGCAATTTTATTACTGGACGCGATAAGTTCACGCAAAATTGCTTTCTCTCGTACAATCTCGGCATAAGTCAGCACGTTCGCGGCACTTGGTGTATTTTTTGACAGTTCTGCTAAATAGGCAAAACCGCCCACTTCTTCGCTCACCCCTGCCGCTTTTAATGTTTCATCTAAGGTAAGAAGATCCACGGGTTTATTATTGCGGATCAAATTCATAATATGTTGAAAAATCAAACGATGCTCAAAGGTATAAAAATCCTCAGCAATAATGCGTTCAGAAACCGCATCCCAATGGGTATCGGTCAGCAACATACTGCCGATCACGGCTTGTTCTGCTTCAATGGAATGAGGGGGGATATTAATCTGCTCAACTTTTTTATCTTTTGAGTTTGAAGGGTATTGTTTCGCCATAAATCCGTTTTTGATTATGATAAAAATTTATGCCTATCATATACCAAATTGAGGTGAGAATTAAGAAAAAGAACGGTGAAATAGCGAAAATACCTCAATTAACATAAAAGGGAGAAATACATACGCTTAGGCGCAATAACAAAAAAGTGCGGTAAAAATTACCGCACTTTTTATGACAATCAAATTAGATGACCGACACATTAAGCTTTGAATCACCTACGATTTGAACTTTTGCTCCCGGAACAAATTTTTCATTGTATTTTTGTACAACCACAATTTGTTTACCATCATTTTTTCTGATCACCAATTCTTGCGCATTCACTTGGCTTGCTTTTTCTTCTACTTTGCTACCAATCACGGCACCCGCAATTGCACCAACTGCCGTTGCAATCGCTTGACCTGTACCGCCACCAATGCCAGAACCCGCAATACCGCCAAGTACACCGCCACCAACAGTACCGATTACCCCTTCATTTTCTGCTTGAATTTTCACCGCTCTTACAGAAACAATCGTACCATAGCTGATTGAGCGCGCTTCTTTTGCTTGTCCACCAGAATACACATCACCGCTGTAAATATCCTGATTTGCACAACCTGCTAAGCCAATGCTCATTAAAATTGCTAATGCTAAACTCATTTTTTTCATAAGAAATACACCTTTATTTAACTTGTTATCTTTATTCCCTTATCAAGACACCACAATCGTCTTAATATGATAAGGATGCACCTTAATGCAAGTGGAATGATCACAACTCACTGCAATTGAAGGGTTGGGGAGCCTTTCACCCTCTACCTTAGGTTCACTCACTTTGACGCTCACATCTGTCATTTTGTTCCATAAAAAATGCGAATTTATACGCTCAACCCACGCATTTGCCGTTTCTTTAGGCAAAAAAGGAATGACCGCTTCAATATGTTCCCACCCTTCTTGTGGATAATGTTTATTTTTCGGGAAAGGTAATTCAATGATCTGTACTTGCTGATTGGCAAAGGTTAATGGCGTATCTAATTGAATAAGATAGATTTTTCGCCCATTGACGATATTATCACTTAAAATTTCACCGCACATTAATAACGCACTGAGCCAACGTTGTGCTGATTGCTCGCTGTTCACGCGCACCGCAAGGTGATCAATCACATAATCTTGCAACGGCAATGCCATTTTTTCCGCCAATTGTAAAATCTGCTGCTCAAATTTGGCAAATTCATCGTAGGAAAAGAAAGGGTTGTCAAAAAATGAAAAATTTTGTTCGCGACTTATCATTTTTTCCTGCTTTATCTTTGTCTTAATCCAGAAAGAACGGTATCATAGCGGATTATTTTATTTTCACAATTTAAAATTAAGGATAAACCGTGAATATTCAATCCATTTTATCTGACAAAATTAAGCACGCAATGATCCAAGCTGGGGCAGATGAACAATGCGAAGCCCTTGTACGCCAATCCAACAAACCACAATTTGGCGATTATCAAGCAAACGGCATTATGGCTGCTGCAAAAAAATTGGGGCAAAATCCCCGTGAATTTGCACAAAACGTGCTAGAACATCTTAACCTCGAGCCTATTGCAAACAACATTGAAATTGCAGGCCCCGGCTTTATTAACATTTTTCTCTCCCCAACTTGGCTTGCGGATAATGTGCAAGTTGCCTTGAAAGACGCTCATCTAGGCATTCACACCGATAAGAAAGAAACGATTGTTGCCGACTATTCTTCACCAAATGTAGCAAAAGAAATGCACGTCGGGCATTTGCGTTCGACCATTATTGGCGATTCAGTGGTGCGTACCCTTGAATTTTTAGGGCATAAGGTGATTCGTGCTAATCACGTTGGCGACTGGGGAACGCAGTTCGGTATGCTTATCGCCTATTTAGAAAAAATGGAAAATGAACACGCCAGCGAAATGGAATTGAGCGATTTAGAGGCCTTTTACCGTGCAGCAAAAGAACATTACGACAACGATGAAGCCTTTGCTGAAAAAGCGCGTAATTATGTAGTGAAATTACAAAGTGGCGATGAATACTGCCGCACAATGTGGAAAAAGTTGGTTGATATTACCATGCAACAAAACCAACGCAATTACGATCGCCTAAACGTTACCCTCACAGAAAAAGATGTGATGGGCGAAAGCCTATATAACCCAATGCTACCTGCTATTGTAGAAGATCTGAAAGCACAAGGGCTTGCTGTGGAAGATGACGGCGCATTAGTGGTTTATCTTGATGAATTTAAAAACAAAGATGGCGATCCAATGGGCGTGATCGTGCAGAAAAAAGATGGTGGATTTTTATACACTACCACAGACATTGCCGCCGCCAAATATCGCTATGAAACCTTAAAAGCGGATCGTGCACTTGTATTTTCAGATACACGCCAAAGCCAACATATGCAACAAGCGTGGCTGATTACACGCAAGGCTGGTTATGTACCAGATAGCTTCCAATTAGAACATAAAAATTTCGGTATGATGCTAGGTAAAGATGGCAAGCCATTTAAAACACGTACTGGCGGAACAGTAAAATTAGCTGACCTCCTAGATGAAGCCATTGAGCGTGCCGATAAATTAATTAGCGAAAAAAGCACCGCACTTTCTGCAGAAGAAAAAGCGGCCGTGGTTGAAGCGGTGGGAATTGGTTCAGTGAAATATGCCGATCTGTCCAAAAACCGCACAACAGATTACGTATTTGATTGGGATAATATGCTCAGCTTTGAAGGCAACACCGCCCCTTATATGCAATATGCTTACACGCGTATCCGTTCTATTTTCAATAAAGCAGGCATTAGCAGCGAACAACTTGCCGATGCGCCAATTAACATCATTGATGAAAAAGAACGTACCTTAGCCCTCAAATTACTTCAATTTGAAGAAGCAATCCAACAAGTGGCAAAAGAAGGTTCACCGCATATTCTTTGTGCCTATCTTTATGAATTAGCCGGCGTCTTCTCAAGTTTCTACGAACATTGCCCAATACTTAATAACGAAGACGAAGGAGTAAAACTCAGCCGTTTGAAACTGGCATTACTCACAGAGAAAACCTTAAAGCAAGGATTAGATTTGTTGGGAATTAAAACTGTTGAGAAGATGTGATTTTACACTTCAAAATAATAATCCGCACGTGAAACTTGAGGTTTTGAGGCTACCCTATAAGGGCCTTTACTTCACACATCCCTTAAGGGATGTGTGAAAGACCGAAAACCGTGTTTAGAGATTACTTTGGTTACCCTTTAAAGGGGGCTTGGTGTTGTGTAATTTGTTCAAGACTATGAACAACATGATTTTCTATCTCATGTTGTTTCGTGACAATTTTTTTGAATTTTCGCTCATCAAGATCAATTTCAAGATAAAGAGATTCATAGGATGTTCAGTTTGTTCGTTATAGAACTCATCTCTGTAAATGAACAGAATGAGATCTGCATCTTGCTCTAAAGAGCCCGATTCTCGTAAATCGGCATTCATTAGACGTTTATTTGCACGCTGCTCCAAGCTTCGGTTAAGTTGTGAGAGAGCGTAAACAGGACAATCCACTTCTTTCGCTAAACTTTTTAACACTTGAGAATGAGAAATTGCGGTAATTTCTAAATGACGATTTTCGTAACAACGAGAACCTTACATTAATTGCAAGTAATCAATAAAAATTGCCACCAGTTTGCCATATTTGCGAATTTTATAATGAACTTTCGAACGTAATTTTTTTGGGGGAGCCCGCCTTCATCATCAATGAGCAAGCGGTTTTTCCATTCATTTAAAACATGCCCATTGTAAGTGAGATTTTTGCCCATTCATCTTCATCTAACTGCCCTGCTTTGCAGATAGCTTGTAAACTTATTCAAGCTCACATAGCTAGAAAACGTTGCAGAATTTGTTCTGCCGGCATTTCCAGGCTATAGAACTGAATAGGTAAACCTTTGAATTTTTCTAAGGTGTGGTAAGCAGTCGTCTGGCAAAATTCAGTTTTTCCCATGGAAGGTCTTGCTCCGATTACAATAAAATCGCCAGCTTGTCCTCCTATAGTAACTTCATCTAATTCTTGAACTCCTATAGGAGTGCCAGTAACGGGATCAGTATTTTTAGCAGAAGACTCCATTCGAAGTGCTATCTTTTCTAACGTTTCATTTAAATCTGTAATACCATTTGTCTGCTAAGATAGTGTTAAATCAGTAAATTGTTTTTCTATATTTTCAAGTAATTCATCTAATTTTTCGGCTGATTTAGCAACTTGTATTTCAGAAATAATATTCTGACCCAGTCTTAAAAGTTTACGGTGCTTGCTGTATAGCACAACAATATCAATGTAAGCCTTAAAGTTAGCTGTAGTTGGAGTAATCTTCACTAACTGAGCGATATAGGCTAATCCTTCTAGCTGCTCCAAAATACCTTGTTCTTTAAAATATTGTTCAAGCGTTAATATATCGACGGATTTAGCATTACTTAATAATGAAAGAATCCCTTTGAAAATAATCTGATGTGCGTGCAGGTAAAAGTCATTTGAAGTGATTACATCAACTATCTCATCTAAAGAGAGTATTATCAATAATAAGTCCACCAAGAACCGAGCTTTCCGCATCTATAGAATAACGTTCTATTGGTTGCTTCGTATTCATACCTTACTCCTTATCCATAAAATGGCTTTGAGCAAATTGAGGCATCAGTAATGAACAGAGTTTTTGGATTGTTTTATATTCCGCTCGGTTTTATTGATAAACAGGGACTGGAGAATGTCGTAGCTTCGCGATAATCCACTTTATCTGGTACAGTAAAATCCAGTAATATTTTTGAGTCATCAAATTCTGTTGCAAATAAAATATGTGGAAAAATAGAGCAGAAAAGGACATCCGCAACTAATACAGACATATCAACAGTAATGTCACGATTACCGCGAGTATCGACAATAACCGCATCATAGCCTTTGATTTTACTTAAAAATAAGCTAAAACGAAGCGCATCATCTGGCGAATCTCGTAGCATTGGACTAATTTTATTTAATGGGTCGTTTGACTGAATCAAGTCAAGGTTAGGAGTTTGCGTTTTGGGAATAATATGTGATGGTTCTACATCTCTAAAATGTAAAAATTCATAAGTGCCATCGAGAGCCTGATAATCCAAAGCATAATAAGAACTTAATGTCAGTTGGGTATCAGTATCAATGAGAAGAGTTCTTAAGCGATATTCAGCGCAGAATGCACCAATATTTGCTGCATTTATACTTTTTGCCGTCCACCTTTGGTTGAAGCTACAGTAATAACAAAGGGCTTATTTAAAGCGTTTTGTAATAAATTCATATTACACACTTAACAAAGAAATTAACGTTAATGCGTATTGGCTTTAAAAGGAGTAGTTTTAAATATGGTGCCAGTGGTCGGACTCGAACCGACACGCTTTTAAGGGCGGCGGATTTTGAATCCGCTACGTCTACCAATTTCGTCACACTGGCTAAAGAAATATTTAGGTAAAAGCATTTATTATGCTTTAGATGTGGTGAATTATACGGTGTTGATTTTTGCTTGCAAGTAAAATTTGTCAATTTAATGATGAGTGAAGTAATTTTAGTCAATTTTAAAGTGCGGTGATAAATTTCTCCATTTTTCACCGCACTTGTGATCTGCACCCCAAAAACCGGATACCCAATTAGAGGTATGGGTTATATCCTATACTTATCAATTCCATTTAGAAATTATCAAACAAGTCACCGAACAGGATGTCGGTATCCGAGAATGCGAGGCATCCCAACTTTCCTTTGGTAAAAAAGATGCTGGAACAAGGGTTAACCCAATTAAGTGCGACGGATTGCCCCATTATTCACAGTGACCAAGGCGTCCTTTATAGTACAAACCCTTGGCGAAAAATGCTGGAGGGGCGCGCGATACCGAGTATGAGCCTTTATACTCGTAGCTATACGTGAATAGCGGAATTGCAAGCTGAACTTGAGGAATATGTGGTGTATGACAACCAAAAGCGTATTAAAATGGCGTTAAAAGGGCTGAGTCCTGTTCAATACAGAACTCAGTATTTATAGTTTAACAACCTGTCCAACTTTTGGGGAGTAGATCACTTTATAGAAAGAAATAAAGTAAATTTTTTACTCAGGATAAAAAAGCCTATCGTTGAAAGATAGGCTCACATTTGTTTTTTCGTTATTGTACTTTTGTGGTTGCGCGATTGTCATTGAGTTGAAGAGTTTTATCGAACAAGTTCACACCACCTTTTACGCCAAAATCAAGCGTAGTTACGTTGTAGGCAATGCTGATATTTTCTTGCTCAAAGCGTTTTTTCAACGCCATAATTGCTTGGCTTTTGGATTCTAAATAATCTTCATAGGTTACAAAATTTACCCAGAAACGAATAACGAAATCAAAGGTTGAACTACCAATATCAGTAAAGTAGAAATTGATATCATTTTTATCGATTACAAAATCCCACTCTTGTATTAATGCTAAGGTAACTTGGCGAACTTTATCCAGATCATCACCATAAGACACGCCCGTAGATAAAATCACGCGGCGTTTTTTCAATTTAGAATAATTAAAAAATTCGCCACTATAAATCATCTGATTTGGAATTAAGGCGGTTTCCCCTTCAATGGTCATTAATTCTACGGTAACTAAACCAATGTTCATTACTTTACCAATTGAATTGTTGATATTTACCCAATCTCCAATATCAAAAGGTTGTTCTGATTTAATTAATAAGCCTGAAAACGCATTAGATGCAATATCTTTAAAGGCAAATCCGGCGATAATGCCCACAATTCCTGCACCAGCCAGTAAGTGAGTTAGAAATGAAGCAAGATGTAATACTTCTAACGCCAGAATAATGCCTAAAAACCAAATCAGTATTTTCACACCAATGGCAATGCCTTTCGCCGCACGCAAGTTTTTGGCAAATAAACGGCTATAGATGCGCAGTGCGACTTTGCTCAGAATGTTGGCTAAAAAATAGAAAAGTGTAAGTAAAATAATGGCTGAAACAATATTAGGAATAAAACCAATCAGCCAATCTTTCCATTGAGAAAGCGTGTGTGTTACCAAGGTGAGTGAATTGTTTTCTGTCATAAAATTTCCTGTCATAAATAATCAAAAAGCCATTATAAAAATGGCTCTTTTTTATACCGCACTTTAGTATTAACGTTTATGTGCTAATAACCACCAAGTAATAAGAATAAATAGCCCGCTAGGCATTAATGCCCCTGCAATTGGCGGCACATTATAAACTAAACTGAGTGGGCCGAAAATCTCATTAACGACATAAAATAAAAAGCCAAAGCAAATTCCGGTGATCATTCTTGCACCCATTGTAACACTACGTAATGGACCAAAAATGAAAGAAAGCGCAAGTAACATCATTACCCCGACGGAAATTGGTTGGAAGAGTTTACGCCAATAAGTGAGTTCAAAACGTTTTGCGTCTTGCCCAGTTTCTTTCATAAAAGCAATATAATCTGCCAGCCCTGAAATAGAAAGTGAGGTTGGACGTAAGGAGACAATGCCCAATTTATCAGGCGTTAAGGTGGTTTGCCACGCTTCGTTAAGATAATTTGTTGTTGTAATTTTGTCCGCAGCAATTTGTGATTTATTCACTTGCATTAAT
Source organism: Avibacterium sp. 20-126 (assembly GCF_044358625.1). Lineage (NCBI taxonomy): Bacteria > Pseudomonadati > Pseudomonadota > Gammaproteobacteria > Pasteurellales > Pasteurellaceae > Avibacterium > Avibacterium sp. 20-126. The sequence goes on from NZ_CP091457.1 coordinate 1,333,965, forward strand.
TGCCAGTTGCCCTCTTTAAATTCTGCTTGATTCGCGTGGCTGACTTGTTCTAACTGGCGTTTATCATTGAAATGATAAATATAAATATCATTGAGTTTTACGTTGTCGGTAATTCGTCTCACATAGATAAAATCATTGCCATCTTTTGCCCACACACCATTTTTAACGGAAAGCATTTCTCCGCCAGAAATCGCTTTGGCACGCATATCTCGTGCAAATTGTTCCGTTTGAGGAATCCCCCATTCACCAATGATCATTGTAATGATCACCAAAGGGATGGCGGTTTTCATTACGGCAAAACCAATTTTTAAGCGCGAAAATCCTGACGCTTGCATGACCACTAATTCACTACGACTAGCTAGATTTCCCAAGGCAATTAATGCACCAAGTAGTGCTGCCATTGGAAAGAAGGTTTCAATATCTTTTGGAATTGTTAATACCGTGAAAAGTCCCGCGTGTAATACATCGTAAGTTCCTCGCCCTACGCTACGAAATTGCTCAACAAATTTGATAATTGCTGAGAGTCCAACTAAGGTAAGCAAGGTGGCAAAAATCGCCCCTAAAATGGATTTTCCAATATAACGGTCTAATGTATTCATCATTATTTTTATTCCTTAGGCACGTTTTTTGAATAATTGATAGCGAATTTTGTACATAAAGGCACTGTTCCAGCCATTCAATAATATACCTAACGCCAAAAAGCTAAAATTTACCACTGGCATAAGCACACTTGCATCGACTTTCCCTGCTGCCCCCGCTGATTTAAAAGAACTCTGCAATAAAAAATAAATGAGATAAAGTAAAAGTGCGGGTAAAATTTTGGCAAATCGTCCTTGGCGTGGATTAACACGGCTCAGTGGTACTGCGATTAATGCCATAATAGGAACCGCTAAAATAAGTGTAATGCGCCAATGAAGCTCTGTTTTACCCGCTGGCGTCGTGCTATTTAATAGTTGGCTTAAGGGCAAAGTTTCGGCATCATCAGTCTCATTTTCTGTGGCTTTATAACCTAAGTAGGCTTGATACTGCTCAAAATCGGTAATACGGAAATCAGGTAATACAGCACTCCCTTCAATGCGTTGGCTATGGGTGAGGTTTAACACCTGATCACCATTTGGTAACGCGGTGAGTTCACCACGAACAGCCATAATGACAGAGGGTTTTTCATTTTTTTTATTTTGCATTTGAAAAACATAAACCCCTTCAATGGTATTATTTTGAACTTTATCAATAAATAAAACCAAATCACTACTATTCGCTGAAATAAACTGCCCTGCTGCTAACGCCCCCATTGTTGGGTTCGCTTTTGCATCTTTGACGATTTGGCTTTGCTTTTGTAATGCCCAAGGCGAAAGAACCAATGCATTGTAAGCCGCTAATCCCGCAGTGGCTAAAGATAAAATTAATGCGACTTTTACTAATAAACGTTGCCCTACACCGCAAGCGCGCATTACCGTAATTTCACTTTCTGCATAAAGGCGACCAAAGGTAAGTAATAAAGCAATGAATAAACACAAAGGCAACATTAATTGTGCCATTGTCGGCATCCCCAATCCTAATAAGGAAAATACCAAATCTGCTGGCACTTTTCCGTTTGCAGCCGAACCAAGTACACGCACAAGTTGTTGGCAGAAAAAAATGAGAAGTAAAATGAACAGGATCGCCATTTGGCTTTTTAATACTTCTTTCGTTAAATATCTTGTTAAAATCACCGTATTGCCTATGTTATTTTGCTTGCAATTTTTATAGAAGTCGTTTCAAATTGAATGGCGTATAATAACGTATTTTTCAACAGAAGGCAGTAAATTAGTGAGGAACAAATGAAATATACTGTAAAAAACACCGCACTTTCTGCGGTAACAGGTAATGTTATCGTTGCTGTGTTTGAAGAAGGAAAACTTTCTCCCGCAGCACAAACACTTGATCAATTAAGCCAAGGCGCTATTAGCCAACTTATTCGTGTAGGTGATATGAAAGGCAAACTCGGTGAAGTGGTTACCTTGCGTTTATCTAATGCAAATCTCGAACGCATTTTTGTAGTGGGTTGTGGCAAACAAGAAGAACTTAGCGTTCGCCAATATAAACAAGTCATCAAAAGTGCTATTCAAGCAGTAAAGGCTACCAATGCGGAACAAGTGTATAACTTTTTAACGGAAGTGCAAATCAACGAACGTGATCTTTATTGGAATGTGAGATTTGCAGTGGAAGGCATTGCTGAAAGTTTTTATCAATTTGAGCAATTTAAAAGCCAAAAATCTGATAAACATTCCGTCTTACAGGAAGTTGTGTTTGCGGTTGAGCCCGTACAGCTTACAGAGGCTGAAAAAGCCATTCAGCAAGGTCAAGCCATTGCATTAGGTGTTGCCTTAGCAAAAGATGTGGCAAATTGCCCACCTAATGTGTGTAATCCAGCCTATTTAGCCGAGCAAGCCAAAAAACTCAGCGAAAAATCACCGCACATTCGCACCACCGTACTGGGTGAAAAAGAAATGGCAGAGCTGGGAATGAATGCCTATCTTGCGGTATCTCAAGGCAGTAAGAATGAGGCTCAACTTTCCATTATTGAGTATCGCAATCACCCTAATCCACAAGCCAAACCAATCGTTTTAGTGGGTAAAGGTTTAACCTTTGATGCAGGTGGTATTTCCTTAAAACCTGCCGACAGTATGGATGAAATGAAATACGATATGGGAGGCGCTGCCTCTGTTTATGGCGTGATGAACGCATTAGCAGAATTAGCATTGCCATTAAATGTGATTGGTGTCTTAGCTGGCTGTGAAAATTTACCCGACGGCAATGCTTATCGCCCCGGCGATATTTTAACCACAATGAGTGGTTTAACCGTTGAAGTGCTGAATACCGATGCAGAAGGACGTTTAGTGCTGTGCGATACGCTCACTTATGTAGAACGTTTTGAGCCTGAGTTAGTGATTGATGTTGCTACCCTCACAGGGGCTTGTGTGGTGGCACTTGGTCAGCACAACAGCGGTTTAATGTCGCCAAATGATCATCTCGCAGAACAGCTATTAAATGCCGCACAACAAAGTGCCGATAAAGCTTGGCGTTTACCCTTAAGCGAAGAATATCAAGAACAACTTAAATCTCCATTTGCTGATCTTGCCAACATTGGTGGGCGTTGGGGCGGTGCGATTACCGCAGGTGAATTTTTATCTAATTTCACAAAAAAATATACGTGGGCGCACTTAGATATTGCAGGTACCGCGTGGCTACAAGGCGCAAACAAAGGGGCGACAGGTCGTCCTGTAAACTTGCTGACCCAATTTTTACTGGATCAAGTAAAATAAACATAAAAAAACTCCCTCAATTATTTGAGGGAGTTTTCTTTTAGGCACTACACAACTTCAATCAAAAACTGCTGTTCTTGATCAGTGAGTTCTCCCACTTCAAATAATTCAATCCCCTCTTGCTGCGCCAATGCCATTACTTGCGCCACTGCATCTGGCTTCACAGCAATCAACAACCCACCTGAAGTTTGCGGATCACACAACACCGCTTTTTGTTGCTCATTCATTGGTGAAATTTTATGTCCGTAACTCTCAAAATTTCGCCCTGTTCCACCCGGCACACAACCTTTTTCAATATAACGAATCACGCCATCTAAGGTATGAATTTTATCAAAATACACTTTAGCCTTGAGCTGTGAACCTTCACAAATCTCACTTAAATGCCCAAGCAAACCAAAACCGGTTACATCCGTCATCGCGGTGATTGCCTCCAATTCGGCAAATTGACTACCGATTTTATTCATTTGGCACATTGTTGCACTGGCAAGCCCTTTATGTTCTGGCTTGAGCTTACCTTTTTTCTCTGCTGTGGTTAAAACCCCAATGCCTAATGGTTTAGTCAAATAAAGTTTACAGCCTGCTTGTGCGGAAGCATTCTTTTTCACTTTGTCCGTAGAAATCACTCCCGTTACAGCTAAGCCGAAAATCGGTTCTGGTGAATCAATAGAATGCCCACCAGCCAGCGCGATACCAGCTTGTTGGCAAGCAAAGCGTCCACCTTCAACAATTCGTTTTGCCACACTCGGTGGTAACAATTTAATTGGGAAACCCAAAATAGCAATTGCCATTATTGGTTTGCCTCCCATCGCATAAATATCACTAATGGCATTAGTCGCCGCAATACGTCCAAAATCAAAAGGATCATCGACTATCGGCATAAAGAAATCCGTTGTACTAATAATGCCTAATCCATTACCAATGTCATAAACAGCAGCATCATCTTTGGTTTCATTGCCAACCAATAAATTTGGATCAACAAACTTTTCCAGTTCCGAATGTAAAATGGTTTCTAAGACTTTTGGTGAAATTTTACAACCGCACCCTGCGCCGTGACTGTATTGTGTTAAACGAATGGTTTCTGCCACCGTTTGATCTAGCGCATTTTGTACATCGGTAAGATCTGTTTCTTTTTGCTTAGTTTCTTTTTGCATAGCATCCTCGCGTTACCATCAACTGATGAGTGAATGAGGTTATTATACGCTGATTTATTAAGTGCGGTGATTTTTTGTGAAATTTTTGTCTTAAATCAGTTAAAATGTGCCTTATTATTTTGCTGATAAATATCACTAATGAATAGACGAAAACGCCCTACATTACAAATGATTGCCGATCATCTTGGTTTAACGAAAATGACGATTAGCCGTTATTTACGTCAGCCCGATTCTGTTGCACCAGAAACCCAGCAAAAAATTGCTGCAGCGATTGAGCAATTTGGCTATATCCCTAATCGTGCGCCAGATATTTTATCTAATGCGAAAAGCCTTGCCATTGGTGTATTACTCCCCTCGCTCACAAACCAAGTATTTGCTGAAGTGCTAAAAGGCATTGAGCTAATTACAGACAAAGCGGGCTATCAAACAATGGTCGCACACTACGGATATAGCGAAAAAAAAGAAGAACAACGTATTGAAAGCCTACTTTCTTATAATGTGGATGGCTTGATTTTATCGGAAAATCATCATAGCCCCCGAACCCTAAAAATGTTGGAAGTCGCCAATATTCCTGTGATTGAAATTATGGATAGCAGCGAAATGGGTATTCAACAAGTAGTAGGCTTTGATAATGTGGCGGCGGCACAATCTATGGTAGAAACGATGATCCATTATGGTCATAACAAGATCGTATATTTTACCGCTCGAATGGATAAACGCACCCAATTAAAAATGCAAGGCTATGAAAATGCAATGAAAAAGCACGGTCTCACGCCACATAGTTTAATTACCTCTGCCCCCTCTTCTTTCACCTTAGGCGCACATTTACTTCGCCAAGCCTTGAGTGAATATCCTGACACTAACGGGATTTTTTGTACCAATGATGACTTAGCCATAGGGGCTATCTTTGAATGCCAACGATTAGGGATTAAAATCCCACAGGAAATGGCGATTGCTGGCTTTCACGGCCACGATGTCGGACAATCAATGACACCCCAGCTCGCAACCGTGATTACGCCAAGGTTAGAAATTGGCAAGATCGCCGCACAAGAATTACTAAACCGTTTAAAAGGACTCCCTGTGCAAAGCCATATTATTAATTTGGGTTATGAAATTCATTTGGGGCAAAGTGTGAAGTAATGCCCATCACCGCCATTAAAAAAGGGCATCACAAAAAATGCCCCTTTTTACTTTCTAGCTAAAAATTAGCCATTAACAAATTTCTCGCCTAATTCAATATCAGCACGTAATGTTGGTAGCATATCTTCTAATGCTTTTTGCTCAAAAGCACTTAATTCACCAATTGGCAGAATTTCTTCAACCCCTTCTTTACCTAAACGAACTGGCTGAGCGAAGAAACGGGCGTATTTACCATCGCCCTCTACATAACTACATTCCACCACAGTTTGACCGCTCAGACCTTTTACTAAAGAACGGGCAAAACGTGCAGCGGCTTGTGCCATAGAAAGGGTTGCAGAACCGCCGCCCGCTTTTGCTTCCACCACTTCTGTTCCAGCATTTTGGATACGTTTTGTCAGTGGCGCAATTTCTTCCTCTTTCCATTGTGCATACGGCACTTGAGATAATAACGGCAAAATGGTTACCCCTGAATGTCCACCAATCACTGGTACAGCTGTGCGAGAAACATCAAGTTCTTTTAACGCTGCCACAAAAGTTTCAGAACGAAGAACATCAAGTGTCGTAACACCAAATAATTTACGTTTGTCATAAACACCTGCTTTTTTCAACACTTCTGCCGCAATAGCTACTGTTGTATTGACTGGATTTGTAATGATCCCAATGCAGGCTTTCGGGCAAGCTTGCGCAACTTTTTCAACCAGATTACGCACAATTCCCGCATTAATATTAAATAAATCTGAACGATCCATACCCGGTTTGCGCGCAACCCCCGCAGAAATTAACACCACATCTGCGCCTTGTAACGCAGGTGTAGGATCTTCACCTGAGAACCCCTGCACTTTTACCGCGGTTGGGATATGGCTAACGTCCACGGCAACACCGGGCGTAACAGGGGCAATATCATAAAGCGATAATTCTGAACCAGCTGGTAGCTGTAACTTTAACAATAATGCTAAGGCTTGACCAATTCCGCCTGCGGCACCTAAAACTGCAACTTTCATCTAATACTCCTCTTTTTGGTTATAAATCAAATTAGTTGAATTTTAGACTTATCCCCTAGCAAATTCAAACAGAGAAATTCAATAGTGAGATCTAATTCAAAGTTTTAAAAAATTTATTTTAACCTTGTTGAATTTCCTTTCTGTTATGGTGTTTTCAACTTGCTAAAAATTGAATTTTTATGCAAAATTCCTGCCCATATTTGCAATACAACCTTATTATGAAGCCTAAAACGATGACAACAGACAAAAATGATAATTTAATCGCTACATTTAAAACCTTGCTCGAACAAGAACGTTTCGGTTCACAAGGGGAAATTGTAAACGCCCTACAACAGCTCGGTTTTAATAATATTAATCAATCTAAAGTTTCTCGAATGCTCACCAAATTTGGTGCAGTGCGCACGCGCAACAGCCGAATGGAAATGGTGTACTGTTTACCCGCTGAATTAAGCGTGCCAACGTCAAGTAGCCCATTAAAAAACTTGGTGTTAGACATCGATCATAACGATTTTTTGATCGTGGTGAAAACCAGCCCCGGCGCAGCACAGCTTATCGCTCGCTTATTAGATTCAGTGGGCAAAGCCGATGGCATTCTTGGCACGATTGCTGGAGACGATACTATTTTTATCACACCGACCTCAAGCACGGCGATTTTAGCGTTAATGCAACGAGTGCAAGAATTATTTGAAACGAGCCTATAAATGAACATTTTGCTCACAGGCGGCACAGGGCTGATTGGTTCAGCCTTGATCCCGCAACTTCTCGCCAAACGACATAAAATTTGCCTTTTAACACGCAACATTCAGCCAGAACGGTTTCCAAATGAAGTGCAACAAATTGATCATCTTGCATTATTAAAAAATCTCAATGAATTTGATGCTGTCATTAATTTAGCCGGTGAACCTATTTTCAATCACCGCTGGACAGCCAAACAAAAAGCCAAACTTTTTGCAAGCCGAGTAAATTTAACGCAAAATTTAACCGCACTTATCAATCAAAGCGATTGTCCGCCTCACACCTTGATTTCAGGATCGGCGACGGGGTTCTATGGTGATCACCAAGATCATTGGATTGATGAAACAACGCCTGCTGGCACACAATTTCCCGCCCAGCTATGCCAACAATGGGAAGCCGCGGCAAGGCAAGCCAACACTCGCGTTTGTTTATTACGCACGGCAATGGTATTAAGTCCAAACGGCGGTGCATTAAGCAAAATATTACCGTTATATCGCCTAGGTTTAGGCGGAAAACTCGGTAGTGGCAAACAATATTGGGCTTGGATTAGCTTACAAGATATGATCGCGGGAATTTTATTTTTATTAGAAAATAGACAATATGAAGGCGTCTTCAACTTCGCTTCCCCAGAACCGATCACCAATCAGGATTTCAACCAACAGCTCGGAAATTTCCTTAACCGCCCTCATTGCGCTAACGTGCCAGCGTTTGTATTACGTTGGTTTTTAGGTGATCGCTCACAATTATTATTACACAGCCAACGCATTCGCCCCACTCGCCTGATTGATGCGGGTTTTGAATTTAAAGTGGAGAATTTTGCGGCGTTTTTGGATTATTTATCATAATAATTTAGAAAGAAACAGCTCACTTAGTCCCACCACATCGTTTCATCTTTTCACAAGGTTTTTCCTAGCAAAAACTAAAGTGCGGTCTAAATTTACATTATTTTTCTAGCTTTATTGGAAGATCTATGTCTCCACCTATACATTATCCAGATCTGATGAAACAAAACTACCTAAAATTTTCTATTGTTATCCCAGCAAGAAACTAGGATAATAGCGAGCGAGATTTTTTCTGACAACTTGGCTTTCAACTATATAAAAATCATAACAATGCAATGAAAGCAAGGATAATGAACCGATGACTGACTATATTTTATTAATTATTAGCACCGCACTTATTAATAACTTTGTCCTAGTGAAATTCCTAGGGCTTTGTCCTTTTATGGGGGTATCGAAAAAAATCGAAACTGCCATTGGAATGGGGCTTGCTACAATGTTTGTACTCACCGTTGCCTCCCTTTGCTCTTATTTAATTGATCGCTACTTACTGACGCCATTTAATGGCAATTTTTTACGCACCTTAGTGTTTATTTTAGTGATTGCCGTGGTGGTGCAATTTACTGAAATGGTCATTCACAAAACAAGCCCAACCCTTTATCGCCTACTCGGTGTATTTTTGCCCCTTATCACCACTAACTGTGCGGTGTTAGGCGTGGCATTACTCAATGTCAATTTAGCCCATAATTTAACCCAATCCGTGGTTTACGGTTTTGGCGCTTCACTCGGTTTTTCCCTTGTGCTGGTGCTATTTGCCGCCTTGCGTGAACGCCTTGCCGCTGCAGATGTGCCAATGCCATTTCGCGGTGCATCTATCGCCTTGATTACAGCAGGGCTAATGTCCCTTGCCTTTATGGGCTTTGCTGGCATAGTGAGAATGTAAAATGACAACCTTATATTATGTCCTTCTCGCTATCAGCGTGCTTGCTTTAATTTTTGGTGCTATTTTAGGTTTAGCCTCAATCAAACTGAAAGTGCAAGCGGATCCTATCGTAGAAAAAATCGATGCACTGCTCCCACAAAGCCAATGCGGGCAATGTGGCTATCCCGGCTGTAAACCTTACGCTGAAGCAATTGCACAAGGTGATGTGATTACCAAATGTATTCCGGGTGGGCAGCCATTAGTGGTTAAAATTGCCGATTTATTAGGCGTGGACGTACCAGCAACAGAATTTGATGAAGAAGATAACGCCGCAAAAGTCGCACTGATTCACGAAGCGATGTGTATTGGCTGTACCAAATGTATTCAGGCCTGCCCCGTTGATGCCATTATTGGCACCAATAAAGCGATGCACACCGTAATTCCAGATCTTTGTACAGGTTGTGAACTCTGTGTTGCACCTTGCCCGACAGATTGCATTTCAATGATAAAAGTAGAACAAGACATTGATCATTGGGATTGGAAATTCGATCCCAGCTTAACCATTCCGGTGTTAGATATTACCGCAAACCGCAACTCAAAGAATCAGGGAGCGGAAAAATAATGGCTGATGTATTAACCCATTTTAATTCTGGAAAATTATGGGATTTCGCAGGAGGAATTCATCCGCCTGAAATGAAATCACAATCTAATCACGTCCCAATTCGCCCAGCGGCGTTGGTAGAAACCTACTATGTACCAGTTAAACAGCACGCAGGCAATGCGGGAAATCTGTTGGTAAAAGAAGGGGATAAGGTGCTAAAAGGCCAGCCATTAACCTTAGGTGAAGGCTTGCGTAATCTGCCCGTACACGCCCCAACTTCAGGCATTGTTACGGCCATTACCCCTTATATTGCCGCTCACCCTTCTGGCTTACCTGAGCTAACCATTCAAATTCAGGCAGACGGTAAAGACCAATGGCGTACACAACACCCGATTGAGGATTTTCTCACCCAAACGCCAGAACAGCTTATCGAAAAAATTTATCACGCCGGCATTGCGGGGTTAGGCGGTGCCGTGTTCCCTACTGCGGCTAAAATTCAATCGGCAGAAAATAAAGTAAAACTGCTGATTATCAATGGTGCAGAATGTGAACCTTATATCACCTGTGATGATCGGCTAATGCAAGATTATCCTAACGAGATCATCGAAGGAATACGGATCTTACGCTATATTTTAAGCCCCGAAAAAGTGGTCATCGCCATTGAGGACAATAAACCCAACGCCGTTAAAGCCCTTAAACACGCCTTAAAAGGGGCAAATGATATTGAAATTCGTGTTATTCCCACAAAATATCCTTCTGGTGCGGCAAAACAGCTTATTCAAGTGCTAACCGGCATTGAAGTACCAAGCGGACAGCGTTCTTCCAGCATTGGCGTACTAATGCACAATGTTGGCACCGCTTTTGCGATCAAAAGAGCGGTGATAAATGACGAACCTTTAATTGAACGGGTGGTAACGCTAACAGGTGATAAAATCCCCCACAAAGGTAATTTATGGGTACGCTTGGGAACACCTATTTCTGCACTATTGCAACAAGTCGGCTACCAATATGATGGGCGTTTTCCCGTGTTTATGGGCGGACCTATGATGGGCTTTATTTTGCCAAATCTCAGCGCGCCAGTTACAAAAATCACCAACTGCTTACTTGCGCCTGATCATTTTGAGTATGCCGAACCCGAACCTGAACAAGCTTGTATTCGCTGTTCTGCCTGCTCTGATGCTTGTCCTGTGCATTTAATGCCACAGCAACTCTATTGGTTTGCACGCAGTGAAGATCATCAAAAATCAGAACAATATGCCCTGCAAGATTGTATCGAATGTGGCTTGTGTGCCTATGTTTGCCCAAGCCACATTCCGCTTATCCAATATTTCCGTCAAGAAAAAGCAAAAATTTGGGAAATCAAAGAACAAGCACAAAAATCCCACGAAGCCAAACTACGCTTTGAAGCACGCCAAGCACGTTTAGAGAAAGAAGAACAAGCCCGCAAAGCGCGTACCCAACGTGCTGCCGAAGCACGTCGCGAAGAAATCGCAAAACAAAACGGCATAGATCCTGTTCAAGCGGCATTAGCGCGCCTAAAAGCTAAAAAACAAACGGACAACGAAAGTCCAAATGTAAAAACCTTTGTGGATGAAAAAGGTCAGCTTCAACCAGATAATTCCGATATTATGGCGCAACGCAAAGCTCGTCGCTTAGCTCGCCAACAAGCAGAACAAGAACGTGCTGCATCAGAAAATCAAATGCAAGAAAATCCACAGAACACAAATTCTGCGGAAAATCTCACAGTTGATCCCAAAAAAGCCGCTATTGCTGCCGCACTCGCACGAGCCAAAGCAAGAAAACAAGCCTCAAGCCATAATGCACAACCTGAAAACGCAAAAGCCAACACCACAGAAAATTCAACTCAAACAAATAGTGAAAGTGCGATAGAAAACCGCAAAAGCTCAACGTCAGCACAAGGAGTGATTGAAAACCGCGAAAACGCAACGGCAATACAAAGTGCGGTTGAAAAAACGCAAGAAAATCCCACCGCACTTGATCCGAAAAAAGCGGCTATTGCGGCGGCTATTGCACGAGCAAAAGCGAAGAAACAGGCACAGAATGGCACGGCACAATCTGCCCACGCAACGTCGCAACTTGTTGAAGAGCAAGAGGCTGTGAAAAGTGAACACCGTGAAAGTGCGATAGAAAACAGCGAAAGCGCAACGTCAGCACAAGGTGTGATTGAAAACCGCGAAAACGCAACGGCAATACAAAGTGCGGTTGAAAAAACGCAAGAAAATCCTACCGTACTTGACCCGAAAAAAGCCGCTATTGCGGCGGCTATTGCGCGGGCAAAAGCGAAGAAACAGGTACAGAATGGCACGGCACAATCTGCCTACGCAATGCAGCAACCTGTTGAAAGACAAGGGGATGTGGAAAGTGAACGCCACGAAAGTGCGATAGAAACAACGTCAGCACAAGGTGCGATTGAAAACCGCGCAAACTCAACGACAATACAAAGTGCGGTTGAAAAAACGCAAGAAAATCCCACCGCACTTGATCCGAAAAAAGCCGCTATTGCGGCGGCAATTGCACGAGCAAAAGCGAAGAAACGAGCAAAAGAAAATCAATCCAAGGAAAAAGAATAAGGTTTATCAATGTTTAAAATGATGAGTTCGCCACATACCCACTCGGGCAAATTAACTGCTCGCATTATGCTGTGGGTTGCACTGGCTATGTTGCCTGCTTTCGCGGCACAAGTTTATTATTTTGGTTTTGGTGTGTTGATTCAAAGCCTACTCGCTATTTCCTTTGCGTTAGTGTTGGAATTTATCGTTACTCGCTTACGCAAAAAACCAACCCTGTTTTATATTAGTGATTTCAGCGTCGTGCTAACGGCATTAATGCTCGCGATGGCAATTCCGCCTTATGCGCCTTATTGGGTGATTTTAATTGGCACATTCTGCGCCGTAATACTCGGCAAACACGTTTATGGCGGCTTGGGGCAAAATTTGTTTAACCCTGCAATGGTCGGTTATGTGGTATTGCTCATTTCCTTTCCGGTGCAAATGACTGCTTGGCTTCCCCCTGTAACCCTATTAAATGAACCGCCTAGCCTGCAAGATGCTTATCAGTTGATTTTCCACGGCATCACCACAGATGGTTTCAACCTACATCAATTAACCAATTCCATTGATGGTATTACTCAAGCCACGCCGTTAGATTCCGTCAAAACGGCAAGCAAAATCAATATGGCGATAAGTGAAGTCAATCAATCACCGATTTTTGCACAAGTATTGCCGTTAAAAGGGGAACTCAACCTTGGTTTAGGTTGGGCGCAAGTGAATTTTTTCTTCTTACTCGGTGGGCTCTTTTTAATTTGGAAAAAAATTATTCATTGGCAAATTCCAACGGCTTTTTTATCCACAATGTTACTGGTAAGTGGACTACATTGGCTGCTTTCTTCTTATGTGCCAAGCCCTTTATGGCAGTGGTTTAGTGGTGCAACGATGTTCGGGGCATTTTTCATTGCAACCGATCCTGTTACCTCTTCCATTACCCCAAAAGGTAAACTGGTTTTTGGTACGATTATTGGCTTGCTGGTGTGCCTGATCCGATTCAATGGTAACTACCCTGATGGTGTGGCATTTGCTGTGTTATTGGCAAATATTTGTGTGCCACTCATTGATCACTACACGCGCCCGCGCGTGGCTGGACATAGAAGGAAATAAGCAATGCAAACGGTAAAAATTAGCCTCCGATATGGCATGATCTTAGGTGTTATTGCGTTAATTTGTACCGCACTTTCTGCCGCGGTGTATTTCTTAACAACAGCCCCTATTGCACAAGCAATCGCCAACCAACAAGCGGAATTGCTCGCACAAATTATTCCACCGCAAAGCTATGATAACGATTTACTCGCCAGTTGCGATGAGCCTCATTTTGCTCAAGCAAAAACCTTGCGTATTGAGAAAATTTGTGTCGCAGAGAAAAATCATCAGCCGGTGGCTTATGCCTATGAAACCATTGCGCCAGACGGCTATTCAGGCAATATTCGTTTTCTTGTTGGCATTACGCCACAAGGTGAAGTATTAGGCTTGCGTGTACTTGAACATAAAGAAACACCGGGCTTAGGCGATAAAATTGAATTGCGTATTTCTGATTGGGTGCTGAGCTTTAATCACAAAAAAATCAGCAGCGATAATCTCAATGATTGGGCAGTAAAAAAAGACGGTGGGCAATTTGATCAATTTACTGGAGCAACCATTACGCCACGCGCGATTGTCAATCAAATCAAGCGTTCTGCCTTACCTTTGTTACAACAAATGAAGGTGAATGCGGTGAAAGAGGAGCAAAACTGATGAATGAAAATCGTGAAAAAAACCACCGCACTTTAGAAAATGAGATGGATTTCACTGCGGAAACACCACCATCTCAACTGCCAATAAGCGAAGTAAAAAGCCAATGGGGTGAATTATTTAAGCAAGGATTTTGGCATAATAACCCCGCACTTGTGCAACTTTTAGGGCTTTGCCCATTGCTTGCGGTATCTAGCTCGGCAACAAATGCCCTTGGTTTAGGCATTGCGACCATTGTAGTGCTAATGTGTACCAATGTGGTGGTTTCGCTATTCCGCAAGCATATTCCACACGCTATTCGTATTCCTATTTATGTGATGATTATTGCTACTACGGTAACCATTGTGCAGTTAATGATGAATGCTTACACGTACACGCTTTATCAATCTTTAGGGATTTTTATTCCTTTAATTGTCACCAACTGTATTGTCATTGGTCGTGCAGAAGCCTTTGCGTCAAAAAATGGTGTATGGCTTTCACTTTTTGATGGCTTTGCAATGGGCGTGGGAATGGCGTTTAGCTTGTTAATACTGGGGGCAATTCGTGAAGTGTTAGGCACAGGCAAACTGTTTATGGGAATGGAAAATCTGCTCGGTAACTGGGCTGTCGCATTACATTTAAATCTTTTTGAGCTAAACAGTAGCTTTTTACTCGCTATTTTACCTCCCGGGGCATTCCTTGGTTTAGGGTTGATTTTGGCGATGAAAAACTTGATTGATGATAAAAAACAATAAACACAATGAATAAACAAAAACGTATTGAAATTTTAACGCGATTGCGGGATCAAAATCCTCATCCCACGACAGAATTGAATTATCATTCACCTTTTGAGTTATTGATCGCGGTAATTTTGTCTGCACAGGCAACAGATAAAGGGGTGAATAAAGCCACCGCAAAACTCTTCCCTGTGGCAAATACACCACAAGCGATTTTAGATCTTGGATTAGATGGCTTAAAAAGCTATATTAAAACCATTGGTCTATTTAATAGTAAAGCTGAGAATATTATTAAAACCTGTCGTGATCTGATCGAAAAACACAATGGGGAAATTCCGCAAACGCGTGAGGAACTTGAAGCCTTAGCAGGCGTTGGGCGAAAAACCGCGAATGTGGTGTTAAATACGGCATTTGGCCAGCCTACCATTGCGGTAGATACCCATATTTTCCGTGTCTGTAATCGGACAAACTTTGCCCCCGGCAAAACCGTATTACAGGTAGAAGAAAAATTACTCAAGGTTGTGCCAGCTGAATTTAAAGTTGATGTGCATCATTGGCTTATTTTGCACGGGCGTTATACCTGCATTGCACGCAAGCCTCGCTGCGGTTCTTGTATTATTGAAGATCTTTGTGAATACAAAGACAAAACTGAAAATTAAGGTAATTTATGACAACAAAAAAATCTGAACGACAAACTTGGTCAAGCCGCTTAACCTATATTATGACTGTGGCTGGTGCAACCGTAGGATTTGGCGCGACTTGGCGTTTCCCTTATTTAGTTGGTGAAAACGGCGGCGGTGCATACGTTTTATTATTCTGCGTAGCAATGATCGTGATTGGTATCCCGATGATCTTAGTGGAAAACGTCATTGGTCGCCGTTTGCGTGTCAATTCCATTGATGCCTTTGAAGATAAACTGACCGCAAAACCCCATTCAAAATATTGGAAAATTATTGGCTATATGGGCTTGCTCGGAGCATTCGGCATTATGGCTTATTATATGGTACTTGGCGGTTGGGTGATGAATTATATCATTAGCTTGATTTCTGGTAGCCTTGATATTTCTAGCACCATTAGCAAAGAGTATGCCAAAACCTTCTATGAACAGAGCATTAGCAATAGCCCGCTACAAATTGCCCTTTATACCTTTATTTTTGTCGCCATTAACTATGTTATTTTAGCGAAAGGGATTATCGGTGGGATTGAACGTTCGGTAAAATATTTAATGCCATTATTGTTTATCTTCCTTATTGGAATGGTTATCCGCAACATCACCTTACCCGGCGCGGCAGAAGGCATTATTTATTATCTCAAACCTGATTTTTCTAAAATTACACCGCAGTTATTTATTATGGTGTTAGGTCAAGTTTTCTTTGCACTTAGCTTAGGTTTTGGCGTGCTAATTACCCTTTCAAGCTATCTCAGTAAAGAAGAAAATTTAGTACAAACTGCTGTGATCACCGGCTTTACCAATACCATCATTGCGGTCTTAGCAGGATTTATGATTTTTCCATCGTTATTCAGCTTTGGCATTGAACCCAATGCTGGTCCAACGCTTGTGTTCCAAAGTTTACCCATTGTGTTCTCACATATGTGGGCTGGGCGTATTTTTGCCATTATCTTCTTTAGTTTATTGCTCATTGCGGCACTGACCACTTCCATCACCATTTATGAAGTGATTATCACCGCACTACAAGAAAAACTCAGAATGCGCCGTGGCAAAGCAATTATGCTCACCCTTGGAGGAATTTTCTTACTTGGTAATATTCCATCTATTTTGAGTGATAACTTACTGAAAGACGTCACCTTCTTTGGAAAAAGTATTTTTGATGCTTTTGATTATGTGAGTGGAAATATTCTCTTTTTACTCACCGCACTTGGCTGTGCGATTTTCGTCGGCTTTGTGTTGAAAGAGGAAGCAAAAAAAGAGCTTTCTGATAAACCAAATTCTACTTTCACCAACATTTGGTTCAACTATGTAAAATATGTCGTTCCATTGATTATTTTAGTTATTTTTGTGAGTAATTTAATTTAATCTCTGCTCAGATAAAAATCAGGGCTGATATTTCTCAGCCCTTAATTTTTTCGCGATTTTAAGCATTACTCGCTTTCTAATCCCTGACGAATAAGTCCTTCAAAAGCATCGTAAGCCACCAAAAACGCATCGTGTCCATAATCAGAAGGAAACTCGTGATATGTTAAATTTACTCCTGCGTCTTCAAGCATTGCTCTACTTTTTCTCACGTCCACCGCTTTAAAAAGCTGATCATTGCTCACCGCAATTAAGCTATAACGCGCGGTAATACGTGATAACGCTTGATATGTGTTTTCATAACCTAAGGCGGGATCATATAAATCCAAGGCACGCAACAAATGCAAATAGCTATTCGCATCAAAACGATCGAGAAATTTCTGCCCTTGATAACTGAGATAAGATTCCACTTGGAAATAGTCTCCCCAGTACTGCCCTTCTACTTTCGTGGCACGCCCAAAGGCTTTGGCAAGCTGAATATCAGTACGATAGGTAAGCATTCCTAACATTCGCGCAATAGATAACCCCTGCACAGGTGGCTCACCCTCATAATAATCGCCATTATTAAAATTAGGATCAGTTATAATAGCTTGACGCATAACGTGATTAAAGCCGATAGCTTCTGCACTAAAATACAGGGAAGAGCAAAGATTTACGATGTTATCCATAAAATCCGGATAATCTATTGCCCATTGAGTGGCTTGCATTCCGCCAAATGACCCTCCAACAATGCCTTTTAAATGTGGGATTTGAAGATAATCAAGCAGCGCCCTTTGTACTTTTACAATATCTTGCACAAGAATATGCGGAAACTGGCTGCCATAAGGCTTTTGTGTTTTTGGATTTACCGAAGAAGGCCCTGTTGTCCCTTTGCAACCACCTAGCACGTTAGAACAAATGAAAAAATATTTTGATGTATCTAGTGCCAAACCTTCGCCCATAAAATTCTGCCACCAACCTGTTTGGTTGGGATCAGGGTGATAGGGTTCTGCATCTCCGGTTAATGCGTGGCAAATCAACACGGCATTACTTTTATCCGCATTTAACTTGCCATAGGTTTGGTAGGCAACATCAATATGCTCAAGCTGTCCAGCTAAAGTGAGTTTGAGTGGTGTTTGAGTAAAAAGTGTTGCTGTTTGTACTGCCATTACCTAGTCCATTATTCCATTGATGCCATCTTGCAAAGGTTAGGCAACATAGACTACCGTTAGCCTTATACCTCGCCAAGATTTTTAGACGTCTAAACCTCTAGACGTATTTTAGAATAAATTTGCTTGAATTTACTAGTCTTTTTTATTATTTTGATACGCAAAAGATAAAAAAATACGAATTTTATGCTGAAATCCTTTTTCCGTTACCTTTTTTCTTTTCGATGGGTTAGCTACCTGCCTAGAAAAGTTCTACGGTATAGCCTGTTCCTCATTTTTCTCTGCGGCTTATTGCTTGTGCTTATCGATCAAGCTATTGGCTTTTATGTTCGTCAAGGTATTTATACCGATATAGCAAAACTGCCCTATCGCCCTTATGGATTGGTGTTAGGTACATCAAAATATTTCAGTAAAAATACGCCAAATTTATTCTATTCCTATCGGTTATTAGCGGCAAATAACCTGTTTAAGGAACGAAAAGTAGATTATTTGCTACTAAGTGGGGATAACCGCACAATGGAATATAATGAGCCACGAACAATGTTTAAAGACCTCATAAAAATGGGGATACCAGAGGAATTTATGTATTTAGATTATGCGGGATTTCGTACCTTAGATTCCGTCATCCGTGCTGATCAGGTTTTTAAAGCCCATTCGATCACCATCATTACACAGCGCTTTCATTGTGAGCGGGCTTTGTTTATTGCCAAATACCATAATATTGATGCGATCTGTTTTGCGGCAGACTATCCGAGCGGCTATATGTTTGTCCGCTTCCGTGAGTTTTTTGCTCGTTTGCAAGCCGTATTAGATCTTCTTGTTGAAAAAGAACCGCACTTTTTAGGCAAGCCAGAACCGCTCCCCCCACCGCCTTTCTCTGATTAGCAATGATAAACTAAATCTCGCAAGATCTTACTCGGTGCAGGTAAGCTTTCTTGGGCTGATTTATGCTTAAGGCGTTCTAACACTAAATCTAACAATTTATCCGCAATTTTCTTATGATCCTGCACAGCACAGAGGGTTTTATTGGCTAATAGTTCTAACATTTCGTGATCGCCAAAAGTGGCAATGGCTAATTGTTGTGGAATGCCTTTATTCTGCCTTAATAGCACTTGGAATATCCCCTGTAACAAGGTTAAAGAGGTAACAAATAAGGCATCTGGCAAGGGATTTGTGACAAGCCATTGCTCAAAGGTTTGTGCCGCAGAATCTCGGTGGAATTGCTCGCTATAAAGAAATTCTGCTGAATTTTCCGACCGCTCTTTTAATGCCTGACAAAATCCTACTTCACGTTCCTTACTGGTTGGAAGTTCGGGCAGCGCCCCAAAAAAGAGAACATTTTTAAACGATTGCTGTTTAAATAAATCTTGCGCTAGACGATAAGCATCATTCCTATCATCAGATAGCACATTAACCGCATTATCCGCGCTGATTTTTCGGTCAAAACCAAATACAGGCACCTTACTTTGCTGATAAAACCCATTCTCTGTAGGTAATGAGGTTGAAACAATTAACGCATCAATTTTGCGCTGAAAAAGGTGTTTGGCACAAGCCATTTCATTATTTGGATTATCATTAGAACAAGCGATCAAGAGTTGATAACCTTTTTCACGAAATTTTTGCTCAAGCTGATGAGCAATTCTGGCATAGCTCATATTTTCAAAATCAGGAATAATCAAGCCAATGGTATTGGTTTTCCCAGCTCGCAACCCAGCAGCCATTGCATTAGGTTTAAAATCATATTCCTTTATTAAGGATTGCACTTTTTCAATGGTTTTATCACTCACTCTATATTGCTTTGCTTTACCATTGACAACATAACTTACCGTTGTTCTGGAAACCCCAGCAAGTTTAGCTAACTCATCTAATTTCACATTAACTCCTTTTAATATGTCCTTTCAATTTCAAAGTGCGGTGAATTATAGCACCAAATTTTTAGTCATTTTTATGCGAAAATTCTCGAAATTTGATCTGCCTCGCAAAAAATAACCTCACCTGAAAAATATAAAAAAGACTGAATTTTCTCAATTCAGCCTTTCTCTCTACAAAAATCCAATTAGCGATTTACACGACGACGAGCGATTACAGCGTTTGAAAGTTGCTCCAATACCAATTCTGAATCTTCCCAGCCAATGCAAGCATCGGTGATACTTTGTCCGTAAACCAATTCTTTACCATCAACAAGATCTTGTCTGCCTTCTACCAAATGGCTTTCAATCATCACACCAAAAATTTGATTTGAACCCTGTGCAATTTGCTGACACACATCAGCGCAAACCTCTAATTGTTTTTTAAATTGCTTACTGCTGTTTGCGTGACTGAAATCCACCATAACGTGTGGAATACGACCGCTCTTCTCAATACTTTCACAGACCTCATTGACATCTTTTGCACTGTAATTTGGTCCTTTATCGCCACCACGTAAAATAATGTGGCAATCTGCATTTCCTTTAGTGGAAACAATGGCAGAATGACCAAATTTTGTTACCGAAAGGAAATAATGCGGGGCTTCTGCTGCACCAATTGCATCAAGGGCAATGCGTACACCACCATTGGTTGCATTTTTAAAAC
The DNA here is from genome assembly GCF_044358625.1 of Avibacterium sp. 20-126. Lineage (NCBI taxonomy): Bacteria > Pseudomonadati > Pseudomonadota > Gammaproteobacteria > Pasteurellales > Pasteurellaceae > Avibacterium > Avibacterium sp. 20-126. The sequence goes on from NZ_CP091457.1 coordinate 1,354,367, forward strand.
CCACTGCACAAGATAAGCCCGAAGCTAATTCACGATGAACTTGCGATTCCGTCGTTCTTGCCCCGATTGCCCCCCAGCTCATAAAATCAGCAACATATTGTGGTGTGATCATATCCAAAAATTCGCCTGCTGCTGGCACTTCTAAATTATTAATATCCAACAATAATTTACGCGCAATACGTAAGCCATCATTTAACGCATAACTGTTGTTGAGATAAGGATCGTTAATCAGTCCTTTCCAACCTACGGTTGTACGCGGTTTTTCAAAATAGACACGCATAATAATTTCTAAACTATCTTGATATTTCTCACGCATTGCTTTGATTCGTTGTGCATATTCCAATGCAGATTTCGGATCGTGAATAGAACAAGGCCCAATAACCACAAGCAAACGATCATCTTTGCGATGAATAATATTGTGTGCTTGTTGGCGAGCTTTTTTTACGGTGTTAATTGCCACGTCGCTTGCTGGATATTTTTCAATTAACGCAATAGGCGGTAACACCTGCTCTACGTTGCCAATTCGGGTATCGTCGTTAGCAATATAAATATCATTTTTGCTTTTTGTCATACATCACTCTCTTACATCTTGATTTGTCTTTGATCATCACTTGCTTATTCGTATTGCGAATACTGAATTGCGTGTCAATGTAACACGCATTTTTGTACTAGTAAACTAGTTTAAAGATATTATTAATAAATTTTTAATGACTGCTTAAAACTTGTGCAGGTTGTAATTTCGCAGCTCGACTTGCGGGATACAAACTGGCGATTAAACTTAACACTAATGCCACCAAAAAAACCACGGCAATATCTTGCCAATGTAGTTCGCTCGGTAAAAAATCCACGAAATACACACCATCAGAAAGTAGCTTTCTGCCAATTAAAAATTCAATGCCTTTAATTAATTGCGTGAGATTTAATGCCGTTATGCAACCTAGCACTAACCCAATTACACAGCCTTTCATTCCAGCCAGTAAACCATACCAGATAAAAATTCGTTTAATAAAGCGATCATTTGCACCAAGCGTGCGCATAATCGCAATATCGCCTTGCTTATCTTTCACCGCCATAATCAAGGTTGAGATAATATTAAAACAGGCCACGCCAATCACTAGCACCATCGCTAAATACATTACGGTGCGAATAAGCTGAATATCGCGATACATATAGCCAAATTGGCTAATCCAATTTTGCGCAGATAAAAACTGTGGATACTGTTGCAAGGTAGGATAATTCAACTGTTGCACGGCAAAAGGGTGTTGCACCTTAAGTTCTATCCCGCTGACTTCATCCGCCGAATAATCCAAAAATTGCTGTGCGGTGGCAAGGGGAATTAACGCATAGCTGTGATCGAGCTGTCCATCAAGGCGTAAAATTCCTGTAATCTGAATACGCTCACGCATTGGCTGGGTAAAATTATTGGTGCCGTCTGATTGCGAAATTAACAACGTTACCCAATCCCCTTCTTTCACCGCTAATTCACGCGCAATGCCAGATCCTAATACCAATCCGCCTTCACGAGAAAAACGCTGCCAGCCATCACCTAATACAAATTGCCCTAAGGCGCTCACCTGATCTTGCTTGTCGGCTTCAACCCCTTTGACTTGCACCACTTTTAGCTTGGTGCCATTTTCTACTAATGCGGTAAAGCTCACAAAAGGGGAACTTGCCACCACGTTAGGATCTTGTTTTAAAAGTGCGGTTAAATTTTGCCAATTTTTTATTGCTGTGCTATCGCCCTGTTCAGAATAGGCTGAAATCTCAACGTGTGGCACAACAGCTAAAATTCGCTTATTCAGCTCACGTTCAAAGCCGTTCATTGCACTTAACCCCACAATCAATACCATTACGCCCAATGCAATACCAAGGGTAGAAAACATTGAAATCAGCGAAACCAAACGGTTTTTTTGCTTCCCTCGCTGATAACGCCAGCTAATAAAAAAAGGTGCGCTCATCTAGCTTTCTCCACGCAATACACCGTCTTGCATCACCATTCGACGAGACAATTTCGCCGCCAACTGCAAATCGTGAGTCACCAATAAAAAGGCAATTTTTTGCTCTTGGTTTAATTTCAAAATAAGTTCAAAAATGCTTTCCGTGGTTTTACGATCCAAATTCCCTGTGGGTTCATCGGCTAACACTAAAGCGGGCTGATTCACTAAAGCACGGGCAATGGCAACCCGCTGACGCTCACCACCAGATAAGGCAGAAGGACGATGTTTAATGCGATGAGATAAGCCAACCGCTTGTAGCATTTGTTCTGCACGATCTTGTGCCTCACTACGCGATTGTTTACCAATTAACATTGGCATCATCACGTTTTCTAACGCACTAAAATCCGCCATTAAATGATGAAATTGATAAACAAAGCCCATATAGTGATTGCGTAATTTTGCTAATTCGTCGGCGCTGGTTTGCTGTAAAGATTGTCCTTTAATGAACACTTCCCCACTGGTTGGCTGATCTAAGCCACCTAGCGTATGTAATAACGTACTTTTGCCTGAACCTGAACTGCCCACAATCGCCACTAACTCGCCTTCTTCCATTGAAAAAGTGACCTCTTTTAGCACTGACGTTCGGTTTTCCCCTTCTTGGTAAACCTTGCTTAACTGTTGGCAGCTGAGTAAAATTTGCTTCTCTGTCATTCTTTTCTCGTTTTTTTCTGTTTTATCATTAAAATCGCGTAAAAAAGCACCGCACTATGGGATCGCACTACTCATAGCGCAATGCTTCTGCTGGCTCAATTCGTGCTGCGCGGTAAGCTGGATAAATGGTTGAACATAAAGAAAATAATAAGGATAGCGCAACAATAATCACAATCTGTGAATAATTGAGTTCTGTTGGCAAACGAATATTTTCTGGATTAAACCACGCCATAAGGAAATCTAAATTTAACGTGGTTAGCACACCAAGCAGCGTGCCAATCAGCGTTCCAGTAATCCCGACCAATAGCCCTTGCCAAATAAACAGGCTACGTACTTGAGATTTATTTAACCCTTGCGTTTGCAAAATCGCGATTTCCCCTTGTTTATCCACCACCATTAAGCTAAGCGAAGTAACAATATTTGAGATGGCAACCACAATAATCAGGCTAATCAGCAAGCCCATCATATTTTTTTCCATTTTTACTGCTTGGAAAAATTCCCCTTTCTGGCTACGCCAATCGACTATCTGCCATTTCTCTGGGCTGAAATATTGAGGAAGTTTGGTAATATCAAAAGGATCAGCCAAAAATAAGCGATAACCTTGCATTTGCTGTGGCGGAATACGCATCAATCGACCAATATCTGAAAGATTGGCAAACACGGCGTTTGTGTCATTTTGCCCTGAAGCAAAATAAATATCACTAATGGTAAATAAACGCTGTACTGGCACGCGCCCAAAGGGCGTGTATTGGCTATTTTCGGTGATCATTAAACGCACTTTATCCCCAATCTGTAAATGCAATTTTTGTGCTAATTGCGCGCCAATCAGCAATTTAAATTCACCTGCTGGCAATAATTGTTCAAAAGCCTGCGCCTGAAAATGTGCTAATAAGGGATCATCAGAAAAGTGTTGAATACCTATCACTTGTCCTGCACTCACGCCCTGTGGCGCTTGCAAAATGACATTCGTGGTATTAATAGGAATCGCTCGCTGTACGAAAGCTGGTATTGTGGGAATAGGCGCAGCAAGGGATAAATTCCCCGATTTTGGCGTCATTATGGCGTGGGGAATCGTGGAAAGCACTTGTTTTTTTTGCTGATTTTCCAAGCCATTCATTACCGAAAGCACAATGATTAATGCCATAATGCCTAGCACAATGCCCATCATCGCAAGATTGGTGACTAATCGCCCAAAGCGATCTGCACTTTTCGCACGCCAATAGCGTAGGGCAATAAATAAAGAAATCGGTAAATTCATCATAAATATTTATCAAAATTTCCCCTGCTGAACAGGGGAAATGTCGTCCTGCAATAAAATTATTTGCCTGTTGCGACAAATTCTTCCATATTTTGTGTCACTTTTTTCACCAAAATTTCCACCGCACCATCCGATGCCCAAGCAATGTGCGGGGTAATAATTAAATTTGGTAAACGCGTTGCCGCTTGAATAAGTGGGTTATCTTTCTCAGGTGGCTCTTTCACTAATACATCTAACGCTGCGGCGGCAATTGTGCCATTTTCCAATGCGTCAGCTAAGGCTTTTTCATCCACTAAAGGCCCACGCCCTGTATTGATTAAATACGCCGTCGGCTTCATTAATTTTAAGGTTTCCGCATTGATCAAATTCGTGGTGTCTGGCGTTAAAGGGCAATGTAAGGTAACAATATCCGCCTCTTGTAACACTTGCTCAAAAGGTAAGTATCCCTCACGCACTGTTGTAGCCCCTTTGCGTTCTGCATAAATCACTTTCATTCCTAAGGCTTCAGCTAAACGGCCGATTTCTTTACCGAGATTGCCTTTGCCCACAACGCCTAAGGTAGATCCTTTTACATCGGTGATGAGGTAATCAAAATAACAAAACTGTTTGCTATTTGCCCACTTTGCACTGAGTTGATCTTTATACCAATTCATTAAACTGTGTTTTAAGGCAAAAATTAAACCCAAAACGTGTTCAGGCACGGTAACAGAAGAATAACCTGTAACATTTTTCACGACAATCCCAAGTGCTTTGGCTGCCTCTAAGTCCACATTATTTGTACCCGTAGCTGTGATCGCAATTAATTTCAATTTAGGGAGCTGTTTCATTGTTTCGCGATCAAACACTACCTTACTGGTAATGACAATATCAGCCTCTTTCGCCCGTTCAATGGTTTGCTCTGGTGAAGTATGCGCATATTCCACCCATTGATGTTCAAAACTTGGGCGTGGAATGGGAATGTGTTTTGGAATGGCTGTGCTATCAAGAAAAACAATTTTCATAAAATGCTCCTTATCTCTATTTAGGGATATCCTTTACCTTCAAAATTTACCTGCATCGTATTGCTAAATAGTGGCGGTAACAAACTAGCGAACTTCTAGCATCACGTCATCAAATAATTTTTTTACCGCATTGTTATCGTGTAAACGCTCCGCTTGCTCCACCATTGGGCGGGTTAAGTGCGGTGAAAACATATTGATAAAATCGTACATATAATTACGTAAGAAAATGCTATGTTTGAACGCAATCTGCGTCATACTCGAACGGAAAATATGGCTGGCATCAATGGCAACCAGATCGTTATCTTCTGGCGTGTGTGCCATTGAAGCCATAATGCCAACCCCTAAGCCTAATCGGACATAAGTTTTAATCACATCCGCATCGGTCGCGGTAAACACAATATTCGGCAACAATCCTGCGCTGTTAAAAGCATAATCTAAATCAGAAACGCCCGTAAAACCAAAGGTATAGGTTACCAGTGGGTAGTTGCCCAATTCTTCAATAGTGAGATGTTTACATTTTGCCAAAGGGTGATCTGGTTTTACAACCACCGAACGATTCCATAAATAACACGGCAATAGAACCAAATCATCAAATAAATATTGCGCTTCCGTGGTGATCGCTAAATCCACTTCTCCCGAAAGCAGGGCATCATAAATTTGCGTGGGTGAACCTTGATGAATATGCAGGCTCACATCAGGATATTTCTTGGAAAACCGCTCTACCACAGAAGGCAACATATAACGCGCTTGGGTGTTGGTGGTAGCGATGCGTAACACGCCGTGATTAGGCTGCGTATATTCATCTGCGACGGCTTTAATGCTTTGGGTTTTCACCAATAATTCTCGCGCAATCGCGACAATTTTTTTGCCCGCTGGGGTAAGTGCTTTGATATGTTTGCCGTTACGCTCAAAAATCTCTAAGCCTAATTCATCTTCCAACAACCGCACTTGTTTGCTAATCCCTGGTTGCGAGGTAAACAAGGTATTTGCTGCTTCCGTTACATTCAAATTTTGATTTACGATTTCAACGATATAGCGTAATTGCTGAATTTTCATCATCACTCCTTGATTAAAGTGCGGTGCTTTTTTGTTACATTTTTAGGCTTTTTTATAACGTTTATTGATGTCCGCATAACGTTTCACTGCACGGCGGATTTGCCCCGTTTTGGCACGTCTGCGTTGTTTAGTCACATCTAATTTGCTTTGCGTCTCTGGTTCAAGCCCAACTAATTCACGCAAATAATTGACATTGGTGAGATCCATTTCTTCCCACCCGCCACGCGGTAAGGTTTTCATTAATTTAATATTGCCGTAACGAATACGGATCAAACGGCTCACTTGGATGCCTTGCGATTCCCATAAACGGCGAACCTCACGATTACGCCCTTCCATTAGGGTAACATCAAACCATTGATTCATCCCCTGCCCGCCCATTGGCTTAATGGCTTTGAAATTAGCTGGTCCATCTTCTAACTGAACCCCTTTGCGTAAACGGGCGATCATCGCTTCATCGACCTGCCCAAATACACGCACGGAATATTCACGTTCCACTTCTCGACTTGGGTGCATTAAGCGATTCGCCAATTCGCCATCCGTGGTAAATAATAATAAACCTGAGGTATTAATATCTAAACGCCCAACGGCAATCCAACGTGAACCTGTCAAACGTGGTAAGCGATCAAACACGGTGGCACGGCCTTCAGGATCGTGGCGTGTGCAGAGTTCGCCTTCGGGTTTGTAATACATCAACACACGACACACTTCTTTTTGCGCTTGCTGTAAATTCACCAGATGTCCATCAATACGAATTTTTAAATTCGCATTTACCACAACGCGATCACCGAGTGTTGCCATTTTGCCGTTTACGCTGACCCGATTGGCGGCGATCATCGCTTCAATTTCACGGCGAGAACCTTGTCCTGCGCGCGCCAATACTTTTTGTAATTTTTCCCCTTCGACTTTATGCGCCGCAGAAAGTGCGGTCTTTTTTACCGCACTTTTTTCTTTACTTTCTACGTTTGATACGAAAGGCTTGTCTGTACGTTTTCTTTCAGTGTTATTTTTTTCAGCAAAACGCATTCCTTTGGTGGCATTGCGTTGCGAATAAGATGTTGATTTCATATTTCCTCTTGTCGCTTTCCCAAGCGTCTAACAATTTGAAAAGATTAAATAAATGGCGTAATTGAACCACTACCTTCACGCAAGATTACTGGCGTGTTGTCAGTTAAATCCACCACGGTTGTCGGCGCTTGTCCTAAATAGCCACCGTTAATAATTAAATCCACTTGATGTTCTAAACGATCGTGAATTTCTTCAGGATCAGATTGGGTAATACCTTCTTCCCCGGGCAACATTAAAGAACAAGATAAAATCGGCTCGCCCAAGGCATTCAATAAGGCTAACGCGATTTGATTATCTGGCACGCGTAAGCCAATGGTTTTGCGTTTTGATGTCATTAAGCGGCGTGGCACTTCTTTCGTGGCGGTGAGAATAAAGGTATAACGCCCCGGTGTGTTATTTTTAATCAGTCGATACGCCACATTGTTCACCGTGGCATAAGTTGAAAGCTCTGATAAATCGCTACACACCAAAGTGAAATTATGATTTTCTGGCAGTTGGCGAATTTGCACAATGCGATCCATTGCGTGCTTATCACCGAGCATACAACCTAAGGCATAGCCTGAATCCGTCGGGTAAACAATCACCCCGCCTTGTTTCAACATATCCACCGCTTGATTAATTAAACGCGGCTGCGGATTTTCTGGGTGTATATAAAAAAACTGGCTCATAACCTTTATCCTGTAATAATAAACTTGGGCATTATACCGAAATTCCCCGTTGATTATAGGGTTGAGGGAAAATAAATTTGTACGAAAATCACGTTACAAATTCTCCAACCCAAACTGATACAACGCATTTTTCTTATAACCATAAAGTTCGGCAACAATCGCCGCGGCTTTTTTGAGTGGAAGTTCTTTTGCGATAAGTGCTAAGGCTTTGATGGCTTGTGGTGAAAAACTTTCCTCCTCGCACTTCACATTGCCTTCTACAATCAGCACCATTTCACCTTTGCTGCGATTTGGATCGTCACTGACCCATTGACGTAATGCCCCTATCTCATCACCGTAAATCGTTTCCCACGTTTTAGTCAGCTCTCGTGCTAGCACTACATAACGTTCTGCACCGAACACCTTTTCTATATCCGCAAGACAATCTAAAATGCGGTGGGTGGATTCATAGAAAATCAAAGTGCGGTCTTCTTTTGCAAGATTTTCTAATTTATCGCAACGTGCTTTGGATTTGGCAGGCAGAAAGCCTTCAAAGCAAAAACGATCAGACGCAATGCCTGAGGCACAAAGCCCCGCAATCGCCGCACACGCGCCGGGAATTGGGACGATTTTAATCCCCGCTTGGCGACACTTTCTCACTAAATGAAAGCCCGGATCGCTAATCAGTGGCGTACCTGCATCAGAAATTAATGCAATGCTTGTCCCTTGCAACAGTTTTTCGCATAAAATATCGGCTTTTTGTTGTTCATTATGATCGTGCAGTGCAAAAAAAGGCTTTTTAATGCCGTAATGACTCAGCAATAAACCACTATGACGCGTATCTTCTGCGGCGACCAAATCCACTTGTTCCAACACTTGTAATGCGCGTTGGCTGATGTCTTGCAAATTGCCAATGGGTGTTGCTACGATATATAAAATTCCAGTTAAATTGTCCATTTTTACTTCTTTTATTTGATTTTAATTATTGAGATAAGTAAGATCCCCGAGATTGTTTTCAACAACGGAGTAATTATGACTATTCTATTACAACGCATTAATTTAAAAAATCGATTAATGCCTTTTTTATTTGCATTGCTCTTAGCAGGCTGTACCAATTTATTCGGAAACAGTTTCACAAATATGCTGAAAAACGATGCAAATGCCAGTTCTGAATATTACATCAATCAAATTCAACGCACGCAAAATCTTGAAGATCAACAAACCTATAAATTACTTGCCGCACGTGTGTTAGTGCGTGAGAATAAAATCCCTCAAGCTCAAGCGATGTTAGCAGAATTAAACGATCTCAATGAAGAACAGCTACTTGATAAAGCGATCATTGAAGCGCATATTGCGGCAGTGAAAGGAAATAATAAAGCGGCGGATAGCCGTTTAAAAGCGATTGATCTTGCTTTATTAAGCCCTTCGCAAAAAGCACGTTACTATGAAGTGGTTGCACGCGTGGCAAAAAATCGTAATCAAATTATGAATGCCGTGAAAGCGCGTATTCAAATTGATTCCCTATTAACGGACAGCCAAAGAAAACAAGAAAATAATGACCGCACTTGGGCATTATTACGCAATGCAAACCGTGGCTTAATTAACAACACATCGGCAGAAGGCAGTGCCGCATTAGGTGGCTGGTTAGCATTAGCTAAAGCATATAATGATAACTTAAATCACCCAGCACAATTAAGCCAAGCCTTACAAAGCTGGAAAGCGGCTTATCCAAGACATAGCGCAACTTATCTCTTCCCAACAGAATTGCAAGGGTTATTTAATTTCCAACAAACACAATTAAACCAAATTGCCCTACTGCTTCCATTAAGTGGCGATGCGCAGATCATTGGTAGCACCATTAAACGCGGATTTGATGATGCAAGAGGGAATTCGGATATTCAGGTTAAAGTTTTTGATACCCTTGCTACGCCAGTGGAAAATATCATTGAACAAGTCAAACTAGAGGGAATTAATACCATTGTCGGTCCGTTGTTAAAACAAAATGTAGATAAATTAACCAACCGCCCTGACTTATTGCAAGGGCTAAACGTGCTTACCTTAAATTCTACTGAAAATTCTCGAGCAATTGGTCAGCTCTGCTATTATGGCTTAGCGCCTGAAGACGAAGCTGAATCTGCCGCAAATCGCATTTGGGATCAAGGTATTCAAAACCCATTTATCATTGTGCCACAAAGCGATCTTGGTCGCCGTACGGCCTCTGCATTTAACACCCGCTGGCAACAACTTTCAGGTACAGATGCCAATATCAAATTTTATAATAATGCCGATGACATCACTTATACGCTCCAATCAGGCTTAAGCCAACCTATTCAAGCGTTATATATTGTGGCAACGAACAATCAGCTTAGTGATATTAAACTGGCAATTGATAATAGCAATATTAACCTGAAGTTATTCGCAAGTTCACGCAGTAATTCCTCAAACAACACGCCTGAATATCGCTTATTAATGGATGGGTTAGAATTTAGTGATATTCCTTTCTTTAAAGATGTGGATTCTGCACAATATAAAAAAGTAGCAAGCGTTACCAATGGTGATTACTCCTTAATGCGTTTATATGCTATGGGTGCTGATGCGTGGTTGTTAATCAATCAATTTAATGAATTACGTCAAGTTCCGGGATTCAATATCAACGGTTTAACCGGTAAATTAAGTGCGGGTCCGAACTGTAATATCGAACGAGAAATGACGTGGTATCAATACCAAAATGCCTCCGTGGTGGTATTAAGCAATTAATTATGTTTAAATCTAAACGTCATCAAGGGGCGAGCTTTGAGCAACAAGCTCGCCTTTTTTTACAATCCAAAGGGCTAAAATTTATTGCCGCCAACCAACACTTTAAATGTGGTGAACTTGATTTGATTATGCAAGATGGCGATACCATTGTGTTTGTCGAAGTGCGGCAAAGAAAAAATGATTTTTTTGGCTCTGCGGTGGAAAGCGTAGATTGGCAAAAACAGCAAAAATGGTTAGATGCCGCCAATATGTGGCTGGCTAAACAAAATTGTAGCCTCGAAGATACCGATTGCCGTTTTGATTTAGTGGCATTTGGTAATACAATACAAGACCTACAATGGATTCCCAATTTTCTTGATGAATAAGCCTGATAAATCACAATGTTAGATAAAATAAAAGATCTTTATAGCGAAAGCATACAAACCCAGATTTCAGCCTCAAGCTTATTGCCCAATGCAATTTTTCAAGCCGTGCAAAACATCGTCGCCTGCTTATTGCGTGGTAATAAAATTATTGTCTGCGGGCAAGGGCGATCTTACGCCAATGCACAATTTCTGGTGGCGAATTTACTCAATCGCTATGAATTAGAACGCCCGAGCTTTCCCTCTGTACTATTGAGTTTAGATAATGCGATTGGCTCCGCCATTATCGCCGATCGCCCTAAACAGCAATTTTATCAACGCCAATTTAATGCCGTCGCACAACAAGGGGATCTGTTGGTGGTATTTTCCCCTTTTGGTAATGAAGAAATGGTGCTAGATACCATTAATTCCGCACTAAATAAAGAAATCAGTGTCATCGCATTAACGGGCGCGAATAACGATCATATTCAAGGCTTTCTGACAGAACAGGATTTGGAAATCACCGCACCAACAGTAAAAGAAAGCCGTATTTTGGAGCATCATCTCTTTATTATTAATACGATTTGTGAGTTAATTGACCACACGCTTTTTTCTCATTCCTAGCACTCAACCGCTTACAACCCAAAAGGAGTACAACAATGAAAACAAGGAATTTAAAAAAACTAGCCCTAATTCTCGGCAGCGCATTCTTACTACAAGGCTGCGTTAGCGCCACGGTTGCCGGTATTGTTGGGGCAACAGCCGTAGCAACAAAAGTCGCCACTGATCCAAGAACAGTGGGAACACAGGTTGATGATGAAACCCTTGAAGAAAAAGTTCTACACGCCATTAATAAAGATCAACAACTTGATAGCGAAGCTCGAATCAATGTGGTTTCATATGGCGGAAGGATTCTACTTATCGGGCAAGTGCCAAATGAAAATCTAAAAGAAATTGCCACAGGGCTTGCCAAAGGTGTTGATAATGTTTCTGAAGTTTATAATGAACTGCGAGTAGGCTCTCCGATCTCGCTTGGACAAATCAGTCAAGATAGCTGGATCACCACCCAAATTAAATCCAAACTCTTTGTCAATTCAGGGGTAAAAGCCACTGATGTAAAAGTCATCACTGAAAACGGTGAAGTGTTCTTAATGGGAAACCTCACTCAACAACAAGCCGATACCGCAACAGAGGTTGCTCGCAATGTGGCTGGGGTTGTAAAGGTTATCAAGGTATTTAAATATTTAAACTAATCCGATTATTAAGTGCGGTGCTTTTTCTTTGATTTTTACAATAAAAAATCTATTGAAAAAATACCGCACTTTAATTTCAACTGTCACAGTTATACTTTAAAGCAAGCAACCAAATGCTGATTATTCCCCGTTAAACGCGGTTTGCTTAATGTACATTCTGTATCCGCTAATGGGCAGCGAGTACGAAACACGCAACCAGAAGGGGGATTGATCGGGGAAGGGAGATCACCTTCGAGTAGCTGAATTTTTTTACCTCGTTCCAAATCCGGATCTGGGATTGGCACAGCAGACATCAACGCTTTGGTGTAAGGATGCTTGGTTTCGTGATAGACCTTGTCATAAGTCCCCAACTCCACCGCATTACCTAAATACATCACCAGAACACGATCAGAAATATGTTTTACCACCGCTAAATCGTGTGCAATAAAAATCAGTGATAACCCCATTTCTTTTTGCAACGATTTAAGTAAATTGACCACCTGTGCTTGAATGGAAACATCAAGAGCAGAAACAGGTTCATCACAGATAATCAGTTTAGGCTCAATAATCAATGCACGAGCAATGCCAATACGCTGACACTGACCGCCCGAAAATTCGTGTGGATAGCGGTTAATTAAATTTGGCAATAAGCCTACTTTTAACATCATTGCTTGCACACGCTCTTTGACTTCTTGTGCAGATAAATGCGGGAAGTAAATCTTCAGTGGCTCAGCAATAATATTTCCAATCGTCATTCTTGGATTGAGTGATGCCAAGGGATCTTGGAAAATCATTTGAATATCTTTGCGCGTGCTGTGCCACTGTTTTTCGCTTTGTTGGCTGAGATCGTTACCTAGCCACAAAATATTGCCACCTGCGGATTTCACCAAACCAATAATCGAACGAGCAAGGGTGGATTTTCCACAGCCAGACTCGCCTACCACGCCTAAGGTTTCTCCTTCATATAATTTAAACGAGACGTGGTTTACCGCGTGCAAGGTTTGCTTTTTCTTAAATAAAAAGCCTTCGTTGCTTTGCACGTTGAAATGTACGCTAAGATCTTCGACTTCAAGTAATAATTTTTTCATCTTAATTTCCTCTTAGCAGCTGAGTAGGGGCAATAAAACACGCGCGTAAACGATTTGGTGCAAATTCCTCTAATAATGGGCTATCTTTACATTGTTCCGTGGCAAATTGGCAACGTGGGCTAAACGGGCAGCCCGTTGGCAAATGTAATAAATTCGGCGGATTGCCCGGAATCGTTAAGAGTTTATCTTCTTCGGAATCTAAGCGTGGCACTGCATTGATTAAACCAATGGAGTAAGGATGCGTTGGCTGATAGAAAATTTCTTTCGCTGAGCCATATTCCATTGTTCTTCCCGCATACATCACCAGCACTTGATCACAGCTCCCTGCCACTACGCCGAGATCGTGAGTAATCATAATAATTGCTGTATTAAACTCGTGTTTTAACTCATTTAATAAGGTCATAATCTGTGCTTGTACTGTTACATCTAAGGCGGTGGTTGGTTCATCAGCAATCAATAATTTTGGACGGCATAATAATGCCATTGCGATCATAACACGCTGACGCATACCACCAGAAAATTCGTGCGGATACATTGCCATTCGTTTACGTGCTTCTGGCATTTTCACCGCATCTAACATTTTTACGGATTCTTCAAAGGCTTGCTTATAGCTGTACCCTTTATGTAAAACCAGCACTTCTGTTAGCTGCTCGCCAATTTTCATATAAGGATTTAACGAGGTCATTGGATCTTGGAAAATCATCGCAATTTGCTCCGCTCTTAAGCGATTTAATTGTGATGAGGATAAACCTAAAATTTCTTCTCCATTAAAACGAGCAGAACCAGAGGTTTTACCGTTATCCGCCAATAATCCCATTAACGCAAAGGCAGTTTGTGATTTGCCCGAGCCTGACTCCCCAACAATACCGAGGGTTTCCCCTGCATTGAGGGTAAAGGTTAAATTATTCACGGCGGTAACCTCACCATCTGGTGTTTTGAAGGTGACTCTTAAATCTTGTACATCAAGGAGAGGGTGTTTTTCGTTTTTCATTTTCTCACCTTATCGATCTTTTGGATCAAGCGCATCACGCAAGCCATCACCAATAAAATTAAAACAAAATAATGTAATTACTAAAAAAACCGCTGGAAAAATCAGTAGCCAAGGGGTGGCTTCCATTGATTTTGCGCCATCATTTAATAATGCGCCCCAGCTACTAAGTGGTTCTTGCGTACCTAGCCCTAAGAAACTTAAAAAGGATTCAAATAAGATCATTCCCGGCACGAGTAAAGAGGCATAAACCACGACAACGCCTAACACATTTGGAACGATGTGTCGCCATACAATTTGCCGAGGCGAAACGCCACATACAATCGCTGCTTCGATAAATTCTTTGCGTTTGAGACTGAGCGTTTGTCCACGCACGATACGCGCCATATCTAACCAAGAGACCATTCCTATTGCCACGAAAATAAGCAAAATATTTTGCCCAAAGAAGGTCACCAATAGGATCACAAAGAACATAAAGGGGAAAGAATATAAGATCTCTAAAATACGCATTAAAATGGCATCGGTTTTGCCGCCCACATAACCCGCTGTTGCCCCATAAAGCGTACCAACTAAAACGGCGATAAATGCGCCGGCAATCCCTACTAATAAGGAAATTCGTCCACCAATGGCAAGGCGAACTAGAAGATCTCGCCCTAATCCGTCTGTGCCTAAATAATGCATTGATTCAACATCTGGCGGTGAAGCCATCATTGCCCAATCCGTGTCATCATAACTAAAAGGCATTAACATTGGCGCAAAGGTGACAAAAAGTAAAATTAAAAATAGCACAAACAAGCTCATCACCGCCGCTTTATTACGGAAAAAACGGCGTCTTGCATCTTGCCATAAACTGCGTCCTTCAACCTGTTCTAATTGCTCGCCCAATTTTTCCATCAGTGCTTGATTTTCTTTTGTTTTTATCATTTTTTTGGCACTCCATTAATAACGAATTTTCGGATCAATCACCGCATATAAAATATCGACGATGGCATTAAAAACGATGGTTAATGTTCCCACTAAAATGGTTAAACTGAGTACTAAAGAATAATCTCGGTTTAACGCGCCATTAACAAAAAGCTGACCAATTCCGGGCAAAACAAAAATGCTTTCAATCACCATTGATCCGGTAATAATCCCAACGAATGCCGGCCCCATATAAGAGATCACAGGTAATAACGCGGGACGTAACGCGTGTTTTAAAATAATACGCGACATCGGTAATCCTTTCGCTTTTGCCGTACGGATAAAATTTGAATGCAATACTTCAATCATTGAACTACGCATAATTCGAGCAATGCTGGCAATATAGGATAAAGAAAGCGCGATCATTGGTAAGATAATATTACTTAGCTGTCCCCCTTCCCAGCCGCCAGAGGGAAGCCATTTCAGCGTAATCGAAAAAATTAATATTAACAACGGCGCAACAACAAAACTCGGTACAACAACCCCCGTCATTGCAAAGGTCATTATTAAATAATCTAGCCACTTGTTTTGCTTTAATGCTGCAATCACGCCAGCAGAAATGCCACATATTAGTGCGATTAAAAAGGCAGAAAAACCTAACTTTAAGGAAACAGGGAAAGATTGTGCAACAAGCTGATTAACCGTGTAATCCTTATATTTAAAGGAAGGACCAAAATCACCGTGTGCTAAATCTTTCAAATAAATCCCATATTGCACCATAAGTGGCTCATTTAAGTGATATTTTGCTTCGATATTTGCAATCACTTCTGGGGGGTAATTTTTTTCACTGGAAAATGGACTACCGGGGGCAAGTCGCATCATAAAAAAAGAAACCGTGATTAAAATAAATAGGGTTGGGATCGCCTCTAAGATACGGCGAAAAATTAATTTAAGCATAATGTTATCCCACAAAGATAAAAATAACGAAAAAACACCCGCACTTAATAATGTAAACCATGTACGGGTGTAAAAAGATTAATGTTTAATAATATAAACGTCTTTTAAATAATAGTTTTGTGCAGGATGTGCATAAGCAAAACCTTTCACCCAAGGCTTAATCAGGCGAGGCTGCACATAATGATAAACGGGGATCAGTGCAGTATCATTGTCTAATGTTTGTTCTGCTTGTGCATAAATTTCAGCACGTTGTTCATCATTTTGTGCGTTAAATGCAGAAGCAATCAAGGCATCATAAGCAGCGTTTTTATAGAATGCTGTATTATTTGCACTGTTAGATAAATAATAATTTAAGAACGTACTCGCTTCATTATAATCGGCACACCACCCCGCACGCGCTACATCAAAATTGCCTTGATGACGCGTATCTAGATAGGTTTTCCATTCCTGATTTTCTAAGGTTACATTGACAACCCCTTGTAAATTTTTCTTCCAAATAGATTGTGCTGCACTCGCCAATTTCTTATGGTTGTCTGAGGTGTTATACAATAAGTTAAAATTTAATGGGTGTGATTTATCGAATCCCGCTTCTTTCAATAGGTTAAGCGCAGCTTGATTACGCTGATCTTGTGTCCAATTCGCCCATTCAGGATTTGCCATTTTTTCCGCGCCATTGATAAATGGTGGGGTAAAAATATAAGCAGGTTTTTGACCTTGTTGTAAGATTTTATCCGTTAAAATTTCACGCTCTAACGCTAAAGACAAAGCTTTACGCACTTTAGGGTTATCAAATGGCGCTTTGGCGGTGTTAATTTCATAAAGATAAGTACAAAGTTGCGGGGCGTGTGTTAATTCATCGCCCAACTCTTTTTTGACTTTGGCATAAAGCTCAATTGGAATTTCTTTTCCTGTCATATCTTCATCACCAGCACGGTAACGAGAGACATCTATTGAAGCGGATTCAATCGGCAATAATACGATTTTTTCTAATACGGTATGTGCATTATCCCAATAATATGGATTACGTTCTAATTCCGCTTTTTCATTAACCACCGCGGATTTTAATACAAACGCCCCATTACCAACTAAATTCCCGGGTTTTGTCCAATTATCACCAAACTGTTCTACGACGTGTTTATTCACTGGCGCTAATACATAATGTTCAACCAATTTATCCACATAAGGAACGGATTCCGTTAAATGCAACACCAATGTATGGTCGTCTTTCGCCTCCACACCTAACTCAGCGGGTGAAAGTTTGCCAGCAATCACTTGATCGGCATTTTTTAATTTGACGAACTCAAGGAAACTTGAATAAGGTGAGGCAGTTTTAGGATCGGCTAAACGTTGCCAAGCATAGACAAAATCACCAGCCACCACAGGCTCGCCATTAGACCATTTCGCTTCAGGGCGTAAATGGAATGTCCACGTTTTAAAGTCGTCACTGTGTTCCCAAGAACTCGCCGCACCGGGTATAATATGCCCTTTCGCATCAGAAATCACTAATGTTTCATATAGTTGACGTGCATAAGCCCCCTCAACATCGCCTTCCATTTTCTGAGGATCAAGGGTGGCAGGGTTTGAACTCACATTCCAGATTAATTCTTGCTTATCCGCTAATTGCGTGCCTTCTGGCACATTCGCCGCCATTGCAGTCCCTACTGATAAAGACAATCCTAATAAAGCAGACAGTAATGATTTTTTAAATAAAGTGTGCATATTTACTCCTGATTTTTTATAAAATGGTCTTAATTAATAAAGGAATTTTTTAAACTTGTAAATAAGAAATTGCGAAATCATTGGGAATTATCTTATTTGAGATTCATTGACACATTTCATTTATGAAAATAACGAAAAAAATGTGTATTATCTAAAGTGATGTAGGTTTAATGCTTCAAAAAAACGTATGCTGAAAATAATGTAAACAATACAACGAGACAATGTCTCGCTGTATTAGTTTAAAATGCTACTGTAATAGGTTCTGAGCTACCGCTTAATGTTTAATAATATAAACATCTTTTAGATAATAATTTTGCCCCGGATGTTGTACCGCAAAACCTTTTACCCAAGGTTTGATCAGACGAGGAGACACATAATTATATACAGGAATAAGTGCGGTATCTTTTTCTAACACTTTTTCTGCCTGCGCATAAATTTCTGCTCTTTTTTCTTCCATAGGCTCATTAAATGATGAAGAAACCAATCTATCATATTCTGCACTTTTATAAGAAGAGATATTATTTGTGCTATTGGATAGATAGTAATTCAGAAACGTCGTCGCTTCATTATAATCTGCACACCATCTAACTCGCGCAACCTCAAAATCACCTTGATGTAAAGAATCGAGATAAGTTTTCCACTCCTGATTCTCTAAGGTAACATTTACGATACCTTGTAAATTTTTCTTCCAAATGGCTTGTGTTGCACTGGCTAATTTTTTGTAGTTATCTGAAGTGTTGTACAACAACTTAAAATTCAGAGGATGGTTGCTATCAAATCCAGCTTCTTTTAATAATTTCATTGCCTCTTGATTACGCTGTGTTTGTGACCAATTAGCCCATTCTGGTTTTGTAATCTTTTCCCCTCCATTAATAAACGTTGGAGTAAAGCTATAAGTAACATTCTGCCCTTGTTGTAATACTTTATCCGTTAAGAGGCTACGTTCTAACGCCAAAGATAATGCCTTACGTACCTTAACATCATTAAATGGTGATTTTTGCATATTGACTTCATACATATAAGTACAAAGTAATGGCGTATGATAAAGTTCATCAGGCAAATCATTTTTAATTTTTATATAAGATTCAATTGGCATTTCACCATGAGTCACATCTTCATCACCAGCACGATAACGAGCCACATCAGTTGAAGAAGACACAATAGGTAATAAAGTTACCCTGTCTAATCGCGTATGTTTATTATCCCAATAATATGGATTACGTTCTAATTCCGTTTTTTCATTCACCACAGCTGATTTTAAAATAAATGCCCCGTTTCCAACTAAATTACCCGGTTTAGTCCATTCACTGCCAAACTGCTCTATCACTTTTTTATTTACTGGTGCAAGTACGATATACTCAACTAATTTATCAACATAGGGAACAGGTTCTATCAAATGAAGGACTAAAGTATGCTCATCTTTTGCTTCAACGCCCAATTCGCTTACAGGTAGCTTACCTGATACAACTTGAGCTGCATTTTTTAATTGCACAAATTCTAAAAAGGTTGCATAAGGTGCAGCGGTATTTGGATCAGCTAAACGCTGCCAAGCATACACAAAATCCCCTGCAACAACAGGATCACCATTAGACCATTTTGCATTTGGACGTAAATGAAAGGTCCACGTTTTAAAATCATTGCTATGTTCCCAAGAAATTGCCGCACCGGGTTTTATCCTTCCTTTTTCATCAGAAATAACTAAAGTTTCAAATAATTGCTGAGCATAATTTGTTTCAACAACGCCCTCTATTTTTTGTGGATCTAAAGTTGCTGGATTAGCCCCCACATTCCATACTAATTCTTGTTTTTCCGCTAAAAGCGTTCCTTCTGGCACTTCGGCAGCATAAAGCTGACCAGCAGCTAAAGTCCCTAACATTACAGCAAGTACTGATTTTTTAAACATCATTGGCATATTGACCTTCCATAATTACTACCAAATAAATATTTAATCACATATAGTGAAATTTTATTCAAAAATTAAAGCATAACTTTCATTGTTATGCAAAAGAAATTTTGCCAATCAAACTTTAAATTAGATAATAAAATTAATGCTCCTCTATGGGGTATTTTGGCTAAATGCTGACAAGTCAGCAATAAATGTTAGTTATGCTTAAGATAATGATTTAGGGGCTCTATTAGATTAACAGTTATATTAGTCTATAAAAATGAAGATAACTCATTGTAAACTCAAGAAATCTATACCGAAAAAACTGCTAGAATTTTTTGTACTTGAAGTGACAGCTCGTTCAGCAGCAAATTTACTGGAAATTAACCCTAATTCAGCCGCCCTCTTTTATCGCAAAATCAGGGAGGCGATTAGCGACCATTTAGCCCAAGATGCCAACGAAATTTTTGCTGGTGAAATTGAGCTTGATGAAAGCTATTTTGGTGGAAAAAGAAAAGGAAAAAGGGGACGAGGTGCTAAGGGTAAAACAGCAGTTTTTGGTATGCTGAAACGAGAAGGAAAAGCCTATACAGTTATTGTTGAAAAGACTAAAACTAACACCTTACCCCCTGTAATTAAAAGGAAAATTATGCCTGATAGCGTTGTTTATACCGATTACTATAACAGCTACGATGTGCTAGATATAAGCGAATTTAAGCACGTCAGAATTAATCATTCAACTCATTTCGCAGAAACAAAAAATCACATTAATGAGATTGAAAATTTCTGGAATCAGGCTAAACGAGTACTAAGAAAATATAACGAAATTGACAAGAAATCTTTTCCGTTATTCTTGAAAGAATGCGAATTTCGGTTTAACTTTGGGACACCAAAAGAACAGCTAAAAACACTGCGACTTTGGTGTGGAATTTAGGGCTAATCTAATACAGCCCCCAAAATTTTATCGCCATTCGGGCGGTTTGGACGGGGAATGTGGTTGGCTTAAATTTAAAATGTGGTAGGCATTTTTTGGTCTTGAATTTAAAATCGAACTGCAGCAAATAAAAAAATGTTCATAAGGAAATCGACGATAATTTGTTTAGCCCAACAAAATTACTAATGAGAACTTATGAACACCTACAAACATCTTACCCTTTGTAAACGCGAAAAGATAATGGTCTTTCACGCATTAAGCAAAACAATAACCCAGATTGCTCAGCGATTACAGCGACATAAATCGACCATTTCACAAGAATTGAAGCGCTGTCAGGGGGAATATACGGCATTATCGGCTCAAGAACACTATCAACAACGGGTAGAATGTAAACCCAAGCGAAAGAGCCGACCCGAAATTGTTTGATTTTGTTAAGCAAAAGTTCTTACAAGAGAATTGGTCGCCAGAGCAAATTGCCGCTCGTTTGAAATACGAACAAAGCACATTTTCTATTAGCTTTGCCAGTATTTACCGAGGGATTTATACAGGGTGGTTTGATGGGAAAGGGTTATCGCACGGGGCAAGAGGGGCGATTCGGAAACTCCGTCATAGCGGGAAAAGGCGGCATACCAATGACTATGTGGAAAAACGCGGGAAAATCCCTATTAGTCATCATTTAACCGAACGACCAAGCGAAGCCGAGGCGCGAAGCCGTTTAGACGATTGGGAAGCGGATACGGTGTTGCGCGTAACAGGCAAAGCCTGTTTATTGACCTTGACTGATAGAAAAAGCCGTTTTTCCCTCGTCAGAAAATTGCCCGCAAAGCGAGCAGAAAGCGTTGCCAAGGTAATGGCTGAACCCTTGCAAAATCAGCCTTTAGAGAGCATTATCCCAGATAGAGAGAAGGAGTTTGCAAAACATCAGCAGGTAACGGAACGACTTCAGGTTGAATTTTACTTTCCATTGCCTCACCAACCTTGGCAAAGAGGAACAAATGAAAACACGAACGGTTTACTGAGGGAATATTTTCCGAAAGGTCGAGACATTACGCTCTTTTCAGAAGCACAAATACAAACCGTGGTCGATAAATTAAATCACCGACCACGCAAATGTTTAAACTGGAAAACACCTTATGAAGTTTATTTTGATAAAGTGTTGCAGTTAGTTTGACAATTTAAGCCATAAAAAAGCAAAAATGAGGTTTTCCCCATTTCTGCTTAATACGTTTACTCTGGACGCACACCAAGGGTATGACAGATAGCGTAAGTAAGTTCACTGCGGTTAAGGGTATAGAAATGGAAATCTTTCACGCCTTCTCGAGATAATACGCGTACCATATCAATAGCTACACTGGCTGCCACTAAATTTCTTGTTGTAGGATCATTATCTAATCCCTCATACATTTTAGCCAACCAAGCCGGTATTTTCACATTGGTGATCGCTGCCATTTTTTGTAGCTGTTTAAAATTCGTTACTGGCAAGATTCCGGGAACAATTTCGGCATCAATCCCGATAGAAGCACAGCGATCACGGAAACGTAAATAGCTGTCAATATCAAAGAAAAATTGGGTAATAACGTGGTTCGCTCCCGCATCAATTTTACGTTTTAAATTGATTAAATCCGCTTGTGCAGATTTTGCTTCAGGATGCACTTCAGGATAGGCTGCCACAGAAATATCAAAATCTGCTACAGAACGTAATAATTCCACTAAATCAGAAGCATAAAAAGGTTTTTTATCGTATCCTGCCGGTTCATCACCGCGTAATGCGACAATACGACGAATGCCGTTATCCCAATAATCTTGGGCAATTTGTTTCAATTCTTCTGGGGTGGCATCAATTCCAGTGAGATGCGGTGCGGCTTCTAAGCCCGTTTCTTGTTTAATATGCTTCACGACACTATGAGTACGATCACGTTCGCCTGAATTTGCCCCATAAGTTACCGAAACAAACTTAGGTTTTAAGACTTTCAAACGATGAATGGAATCCCATAAAATTTTTTCCATATTCTCATTTTTTGGCGGAAAAAATTCAAATGATACGTTGATGTTGCCGTTAATGCCTGATAAATGGTTGTTTAATGTATCAATTTCTTTTGCATAGCTCATACATTCTTCCTTTTCATTTTTATACGTTTAGACTGCTTTACGGCTATAAGATAATGGGAAAGCACTGTAGTGTCAATTTTAAAAATTTCATTATTTTATGAAACAAATTCATAGCAAAGCTCTTATCGCTCGCCGATAAATCGGCTATACTTTTGGAAAATCAATCCCTAAAGTTAGGAAAGTCTATGAATAAAAAAGTAAAAATTGTTGGTTCATTATCCTTAATTGCTGCCACGTTAGCTTTAGGCGCACAAATTTACACCAATCATAAAATTGATTACATTCTGCAAAAATTCCCTTATTCATTGCAAAATAAATTTCAATTAGACGTGGTTGAAAAAAAGAAAAATTTCTTCAGTCGCGAACTTATTTTCAAACTCTCTGGTGATAGTACCAACACATCGAGTGAAATGATTCAAACAAAACTTACCGCACTGCCTTTTGCTGTGTTTGCAGATTCAGCCCTTGTCCCAAGCTTTGTAAAAGAATTAAATAAAAATTTTAAAGTTACTATTGATAAAAATAATATCACAAGTAAATTTTCCGTGATTGGTGATTATTTCCAATCAAATATTTATACACAATTTCGCGATCTTGCCAATAAATCACAAACACTTGTTATTGATCTGAATTTTGAACCTAAAAGCCATCTAATGGACGTGCAAAGTCATTTGTCTGGCTTTAATTATGATGCTAATTCAAAGATTCACGATCTTATTGCTGAAGCAACACTTATTCCTATTGATGATAATCAATATGATATTGAAAATATTTCCATTAAGCTTAAAGATGGGGATGTCTATTTATTAAATGGGGATAACACAAATATCAAATTAAAAAAATTAGATTTTAATTTAGATAAATCTGATGCTGGTAGTAATTACAACTTAAGCGCTAAAATAAATGCTGATGAGCTGACTATTACAGATAAAAACCCTAAACATTCTACGATTCAATTCAAAAATGTTGCGCTTAATGCTTCACAAAAAGAGATTCCCAATCAACTTAGCTATGTAAAATTATTGCATTTACTCAACAATAAAAATGAACTCAATACAGTAGAAATTATCGACCAAGCTTTAGATTTACTCTTTCAAAATAAAGAAAGTGAACTCAGTTTTAATTTTGAAAACTTAACCTTTGCACATAAAGAAAAAGATCAGAGCGTTTCTTTTGATAATTTCTCATCTTTCTTAAAAGGGAATTTTTCTGACTTATCTCAAACACAAAGTAACTATGCGCTTGCATTAAAATCTTGTCAAAACAAAGGTGAAAATGAACATTTTCAAATCAAAGGAATACAATTTGAGGGTAACAATAAAAATGTAAATCTTGCCACGCAGCTAGCATTGTTAAAATCAACTATTCAACTCTTTTCCAAAGCCAAATCACCAGAAACGAAACAAGACGCTAAGCAAGTAGAAAAAGAGAAAAGTACCTTTATTCCTGCCTTAAACACCTTAGCACAAGATTACAACCAATCACAACAAGCGTTATTTAAAATAGATGAATTTACTTTAGATGATAATATCGAACTTAAAGAAATAACGATCGGAGCAAGCGGTGCTATATCTGAAGAAAAACAAGATAATGAAAATATTGAACTCACACTAGGAAGCTACATTAATAAAAAAGAGCAATTTCAATTAAAAAATGGAAAATTTAGCCTTCCATTTAGCGTAACAAATGTTGGAACACTGATTCCGCTTAATATTTGTAGCAATCTTATTTATCAAGCTGCCTGTGATAAATATCTTAATGCCGATGAGGATACGGACTTACTCGTTTATCAACCAATTAAAAATATTGCTATTAATATTGAAAACGCAACATTAAGTGGAGAAATAGATACTTATCCTTCCACCTCACTTACCCCTTTTGAAGGAAAACTCAATCTAAAATCTGGCATTTTAGAAGAGCAACAAGATAAAACCACCTCAACCTTATTATTAGAAAAATGGCAGAAAACAGAGTTTGATCTTTATTTTTCTATCGTGAATAAGTTATTTAAAGCTAATTTATTGAAAGATAAACAATCTATTTCTTGGTCATTAATTAATGATTGGCTCTATCCTGAAGGAGAACTTAACCCTTATTTAAAAGAAAACGGTGATAATTACACCATTCAAATTAAAAAAGAGGGAGATAAAACTTGGCTGAATGATGAAATATTACCGCCAATCCTAGAAGAAACCTTAACGCCAGAACAACAATAATCTCCTCTGTAAGTGCGGTGAAAAAATTGATAAATTTTCCACCGCACTTGACTTTACAAATCACAAAATCCCCCTACAATAACCGCCTTTACGCATTTGCCTTGAGTGAATGCCTGACTTGTAATCAGACACAAAGAGAAATTTATGACAACCACATTCAAACCCGAACTGCTTTCCCCGGCAGGTTCATTAAAAAATATGCGCTATGCTTTTGCTTATGGTGCAGATGCTGTTTATGCAGGACAACCACGCTATAGCTTGCGTGTTCGCAACAATGAATTTAACCACGCCAATTTAAAAATTGGGATTGATGAGGCACACGCTTTAGGTAAGAAATTCTATGTAGTGGTTAATATTGCCCCACACAATTCCAAATTAAAAACCTTTATTAAAGATCTTCAGCCTGTGGTGGAAATGAAGCCAGATGCCTTAATTATGTCTGACCCCGGTTTGATTATGCTTGTGCGTGAACATTTTCCTGATATTGACATTCATCTTTCTGTGCAAGCCAATGCCGTGAACTGGGCAACGGTCAAATTCTGGAAACAAATGGGCTTAACTCGTGTGATTTTATCGCGTGAACTTTCCATTGATGAAATCGCCGAAATCCGCCAACAAGTGCCAGATATGGAAATTGAAATTTTCGTACACGGTGCGTTGTGTATGGCGTATTCTGGGCGTTGTCTGCTTTCAGGTTATATTAATAAGCGTGATCCAAATCAAGGCACTTGTACCAATGCGTGCCGTTGGGAATATTCGGTGGAAGAAGGCAAAGAAGATGAAGTGGGTAATATTGTTGGTAATGAAATTCCCATTAAAAATGTTGCCCCAACCTTAGGCGAAGGGCAAACCACAGATAAAGTCTTCTTACTTGCCGAAAGCCAACGACCAGAAGAAAAAATGTCTGCCTTTGAAGATGAACACGGTACCTATATTATGAATTCCAAAGACTTACGCGCCGTGCAACACGTTGAAAAACTCACTCAAATTGGTGTGCATTCGTTAAAAATTGAAGGGCGTACGAAGTCTTTCTATTATTGTGCGAGAACAGCTCAGGTTTACCGTAAAGCCATTGATGATGCGGCTGCGGGCAAACCTTTTGATGAAAGCTTAATGGATACGCTTGAAAGCCTTGCTCATCGCGGTTATACAGAAGGCTTTTTACGCCGCCATACGCACGATGAATACCAAAATTATGATTATGGTTATAGCATTTCTGAGCGTCAGCAATTTGTTGGTGAATTCACCGGTGTACGTAAAGACGGTTTGGCCGAAGTGGCAGTAAAAAATAAATTCTTACTTGGTGATGAGGTTGAATTAATGACCCCAAAAGGCAATATCGTATTCAAAATTAATCGTATGCTTAATCGCAAAGGTGAAGAAGTCGAAGCCGCCTTAGGCGATGGGCATTTTGTTTTCCTCGATGTACCAGAGGATTTGGATTTGAATTATGCCTTACTAATGCGAAATTTGGTGAACACCAACACGCGTAACCCTCACGCTGAGAGCAAATAATCACTTCCATTGGCGAGCAAATTAGCTCGCCTTTTTCTTAGCTCGACTTAAATTTTAAAATTTTATTACAAATTTGTTAATAAAATGTTGCAAATAACATTTTTATCCGTATAATCCTCTGCATACCCTAAAAAGTATGACTCCAAATATTTTCAGCCCTTTCCTAGAAAGGGCTTTTTTTTCACCTTATCTCCATAAAAATGCCACAAAAAATCACCGCACTTTCATTTTGTCATCTTTTTCTACGAATAAGCCTCCAACTTTAAAGACTATTTTTTGACCTCTATCACATTTTTCAACATTTCATATTCCTTCTTTTTAAAATTTCATTACAATCTTTAACATTCCATTAACAAATAAAGCCAAATTTTATATGGAGCATCTTATGAGCTATCACTACTCTCCTCTACCCAGTGTAGAACCCGAACTTCGTAAAATAATCAGTGCGCATTATAGCTGTACAGAACAGTCTGCAGTAAGCCAACTAGTCCAAACCTTAGATTTCACACCACAACAAGAATCATCCATTGAAAAACTCGCCCGAGAATTAATCAGCAAAATCCGTAGTAAAAAGCAAAAACATTATGGCGTTGATGCATTAATGCACGAATTTTCCTTAGGTTGTGATGAAGGGATTGCCTTGATGTGCTTAGCAGAAGCCCTCTTACGCATCCCCGATGGGCAAACGCGTTATGAGTTAATCAACGATAAACTTCAACTTGGTAACTGGCAATCTCATTTAAAAAAATCAGGCTCGCTCTTTACCAATGCAGCGAGCTTAGGTTTGATGCTTGGCAATAAAATCAGTGCTAATTTAGATGAAACAGCACTTTCTTCTGCTTTGATGAAAAGTTTCTCCCGCCTTTCTGCCCCCATAATGAAAAAAGCCATTGAAAAAGCGATGGGCATTTTAGGTGAACAATTTGTTACCGGCGAAACGATAGAAAAAGCCCTGAAAAATATTAGTACAAGAGAAAAAATGGGCTATTGTTTTTCTTTTGATATGCTTGGTGAAGCAGCAATGACTATGGAAGATGCAGATAAATACTTACAAGATTATGTGGATGCCATTCACGCTGTGGGTAAACAGGCTGCAGGGCGTAGCGTATATGACGCAAATGGCGTATCGGTAAAATTATCAGCAATTCACCCGCGTTATTCTCGTTCGCAACAAGATCGTTTGATGAATGAAATCTATCCGCGTTTAAAACAGCTTTTTGTTCTGGCAAAACAATACAATATCGGTTTGAATATTGATGCGGAAGAAATGGCACGCCTTGAAATTTCGTTAGATCTGCTCGAAAAATTATTGCAAGATCCTGATCTTGAAGGGTTTAACGGCATAGGATTTGTCGTACAAGCATATTCTAAACGTTGTCCTTATGTCTTAGATTATATCATTGCATTAAACCGCCGTTTCCAACGCAAAATGATGATACGCTTGGTAAAAGGTGCCTATTGGGATAGCGAAATCAAATGGGCGCAAACAGAAGGTGTGCAAGATTTCCCTGTTTATACGCGTAAAGTGCATACGGACATCTCTTATATTAGCTGTGCAAAAAAATTATTAGATGCGCAAGATGTCATTTATCCCCAATTTGCCACTCATAATATCCAAACCTTAGCCACTATTGCTGAATTAGGTCAAGGTAAAGAATTTGAGTTTCAATGTCTGCACGGAATGGGGGAAACGCTTTACGATAACGTTGTCGGTGAGCATCAATTTAACCGCCGTGTTCGTGTGTATGCCCCAGTGGGAACCTATGAAACCCTATTAGCCTACCTTGTACGACGATTACTTGAAAATGGTGCGAACTCTTCTTTTGTTCATCAACTAGTAGATAACCAGATTTCCGTAAATGAATTAATTGAAGCCCCTTGGAAAAAATTTGCCCGTTTTAATGGTGAACCAAATAAAGCGATTAAATTACCTGCGGATCTTTTCCCGCATCGCCGTAATTCACAAGGCTTTAATTTAAGCGATGAAATTCAACTTCGCTCGCTACAAGAGCAATTAAATCAAGCAGAATATACCGATGTGCAATCACTTTGCGCCGTCCCCGTGCAAGCCGCGCAACACTATCAAGGCAGAAAACCGGCGGATACCGCACAAATGTTGCCAACGTCCACATTTATGTCGCCAAATGATGTGCCAGCCGTTTTTACGGCGATGCAATCTCACATTTGGCAAGAAAAAAGCGTGGAAGAACGCGCAACAATTTTAGAAAGAGCGGCGGATTTTTATCAAGAAAATACCGGCTTGTTACTGCGCCTTGCCATTGAAGAAGCAGGAAAAACGTTACCAAATGCCATTGGTGAACTGAGAGAAGCAGTGGATTTCTTACGCTATTATGCAGAACAAATCCGTTTGTTAGATAGCAAAAATGCTCTTGCCCCACCGCTCGGCAATGTACTATGTATTTCCCCTTGGAATTTCCCGCTTGCCATTTTTACTGGGCAAATTGCTGCGGCCTTGGCAGCTGGCAATAATGTGATTGCCAAACCTGCGGAACAAACTTCACTGATTGCTTATTATGCCGTGAAATTATTACATCAAGCTGGCGTGCCAAAAGAAACCTTACAACTAACCTTAGGTGCTGGCGATTTAGGGGCGGCATTGGTGGCTCAACCATTTAATGCCGTGATGTTCACCGGTTCAACAGAAGTGGCACATTTGATCAATAAACAACTTATACAACGGCAGGATCACCCTGTGCTAATTGCTGAAACAGGCGGTTTAAACACCATGGTGGTAGATTCTTCTGCCTTATTGGAACAAGTCATTACTGATGTATTAAGCTCTGCCTTTGATTCTGCTGGACAGCGCTGCTCAGCTTTACGCATTTTATTGGTGCAAGAAGACATTGCTGATCGCTTATATCAAATGCTTACTGAGGCAATGAAAGAATTGGTTATCGGCAATCCAGAGCAACTTAATACGGATATTGGCCCTGTTATAGACGAAGAAGCGAAAGCAAATTTGGTCAATTATCAAACTCAAGTGCGGTCATTTTCTCGCCGTTATTTTGAGTTATCATCACCCACTTTCGGGCATTTCGTTGCGCCTGCTATTTATGAAATAGATCATTTAGCGCAAATTAATCGAGAAGTATTCGGACCAATTCTTCACTTTGTTCGTTATAAAAAAACAGAATTAGGTGATTATTTACAAAAAATCAATGCAAAAGGCTATGCTTTAACAGGAGGTTGTCATAGCCGTATTACCCAAAATATTGAATTTGTACAACAGCATTTAGCCTGTGGTAATTTCTACATTAACCGTAATATTGTGGGTGCAGTGGTCGGCGTTCAACCTTTTGGGGGACACGGTTTATCTGGAACAGGCCCAAAAGCTGGTGGAGAACTTTATGTTCAACGTTTAACCAAAACATCACAATATTATTCATCAGTACTTGCAAAAAACAATGTATTGCCTAGTATTACAGGGGAATTAAATAGCATTGATTATAAAACCACCTCTGTTTTATTACTCGGTCAAAACCACGCTCGTTTAACTGCGGCTTATCAGCGGTTACAACAAGCAGGATTTAATGTTGTTGTAGAAAAAGATAATCCACTGTTGAGCTATCAATTACCTCATCTACATATCCTAAAAGAAGGACAGCATTTGCAAAAAGCCGTGTTCGTATCCCCGATTGATACTCAAACACGTCAGCGGTTTGCACAACATAATCCTGCGATTTTCTGTTTATATGATTGGACAGTCAATCAGGATCTGACCTTGCTATATAACGAATTTTCACGCAGTGAGAATATTTCTGCCGCAGGGGGCAACGCTACTCTAATGGCAATTGAAGAACAATAATTTTATAGGGAGAAAGTATGCAGAATTATCAAATCTACACAGCTTTTGGATTGTATCTCGTTATTATTTTAGGGATTGGAATTTACGCCTATATTTCCACCAAAAATTTTAACGATTACATTTTAGGTGGACGTAAAATGGGGAGCTTTGTTACCGCAATGTCGGCTGGTGCCTCAGATATGTCTGGTTGGTTGCTACTTGGCTTACCCGGTGCAATTTTCCTTACAGGCTTGTCGGAAGCGTGGATTGCTGTCGGGTTAACTGTCGGCGCTTATCTGAACTACCGCATTGTAGCAGGACGTTTGCGGGTATTCACAGAGCATTACGGTAATGCACTGACCTTACCTGAATATTTTGCAATGCGATTTCCTAAACGAGCCAAATCACTCAAAATTCTTTCTTCTTCGGTAATTTTGTTTTTCTTCACCATCTACTGTGCTTCAGGTGTCGTGGCAGGAGCAAAATTGTTCCAAAGTTTATTAGGTATTGATTACACCACCGCATTGATATTTGGTGCGGTGGCAACCATCGCCTATACCTTTATTGGCGGTTATTTAGCGATCTCTTGGAGCGATACCATTCAAGCTTCACTGATGATTTTCGCCCTATTACTCGCCCCTGTGATTGTGTTACTCAACATTAGCTGGGAAGAAATCACCCTTGCCTTAGCCGCAAAATCACAACAAACGGGCATTCCTTATTCTAATTGGCTTTATAATGTTTCAGGCATTGGTGTGATTTCCGCCCTTTCTTGGGGATTAGGTTACTTCGGACAACCCCATATTTTAGCCCGTTTTATGGCAGCCAATTCCGTAAAAGCCCTTGATAAAGCGCGTACAATCGGGATCACGTGGATGATCCTATGCTTAGGTGGTGCTTGTGCAGTGGGCTATTTTGGCTTAGCTTATTTTGAAGTCAAAGGTATCGTTTTAGATTCCGCCGAATCTGTCTTCATTGAGATCTCCAAAGCCATTTTTAACCCTTGGATCGTGGGCATTGTGCTATCCGCCATTCTCGCTGCCATTATGAGTACCCTATCGGCACAATTTTTAATGTGTTCCGCCGCTATTACCGAAGATTTCTATCACGGTTTCTTACGCCAAAATGCGTCAAGTACCGAGTTAGTTTGGATTGGCCGCGTTATGGTATTACTCATTGCCCTTATCGCCATTGTCATCGCACAAGATCCCCATTCAAAAGTGATGGGCTTAGTTTCCTACGCGTGGGCCGGCTTTGGTGCATCATTTGGTCCATTAGTGATCCTTTCCCTCTTTAATCGCAACATCACCTCCAACGCGGCATTATGGGGAATGTTAGCAGGCGCGGTCACTGTTGTGGCGTGGAAACCACTGATGCACGCCTTAAACTGGCAAGACATCGCCAACTTATATGAAATTATTCCCGGCTTTTTAGCTTGCTCTTTCGTTACCCTTACTTCGTCAATTTTCTCCCCGGTCGCTAAAGATGTGGCAGAAAAATTTGATGAAGCGGAAAAAAGCTACAACCGCCAACGATAACGAATGAAAGGGCTGGATCCCCCAGCCCTTCACCTTTCAATAAATCCCCTCTTTCACAGATTTTCCTTGTGCAATCTACAAAATCCCAATAGACTACGCCCTGTTTTAATCTTTAATAATATGATGAAAAATTATGCGTGTTTCAGATTTTTATTTTGATTTACCTGATGAATTAATCGCCCGTTATCCAAAAGCCGAACGCACTGCCAGTCGTTTATTAACATTAAACGGTGAAAATGGTGAAATTTCTCACCGCACTTTTGCTGATGTGCTGGATTTGATCAACGAAGGGGATTTATTAATTTTTAATAATACTCGCGTGATCCCCGCTCGAATGTATGGGCGTAAAGCCAGTGGGGGGAAAATTGAAGTATTGGTAGAACGCATTTTGTCGGAAGATCGCTTTCTGGCACATATTCGTTCTTCTAAAGCCCCCAAAGAAGGTGCAGAACTGTTTCTCGGCGAAGATAAATTAGGCGAAGGTAAGTGCATTAAAGCAATAATGAAAGCCCGTCACGAGAGTTTATTTGAACTAGAAATAGCTGAAAAAAATACCGCACTTTTAGACGTGTTGCAACAAATTGGACATATGCCACTGCCGCCTTATATTGATCGCCCTGATGAAGATGCCGATAAAGAACGCTATCAAACTGTGTACAACAAAGTACCGGGCGCAGTGGCTGCGCCCACTGCGGGTTTGCATTTTGATAATGATCTATTGGAAAAATTAAAAGCGAAAGGGGTAAATTTTGCCTTTGTTACCTTGCACGTTGGTGCAGGGACATTCCAACCTGTACGGGTAGAAAATATTGAAGACCACAGAATGCACGCAGAATATGTAGAAGTGCCGCAGGAAACGGTGGATGCCATTTTAGCCACCAAAGCGAATGGCAAGCGTGTGATTGCGGTGGGGACAACCTCTGTACGCTCTATTGAAAGTGCCGCATTGTTTAGCCAAGAAAATCAGCACGAACAACTGCTTGCGCCGTATTTTTCGGATACCTCAATCTTTCTTTATCCGGGCAAAAAATTCCTTATAGTGGATGCCTTAATCACCAATTTCCATTTGCCTGAAAGTACGCTGATTATGCTGGTTTCAGCCTTTGCTGGATACACTCATACCATGCAAGCCTATGAAAGTGCGGTGCAAAATGGCTATCGTTTTTTCAGCTATGGTGATGCAATGTTTATTAGCAAAAACCCAAATGTAACGGGGTTAGATTAATTTTCTAAACCCCATTTAATCACCCTCGAACTGTTTATTCGAAAAGGAAACATAATGACAATGAAATTTAAACTTCACAAAACCGATGGCACGGCACGCCGTGGTACCATGACGTTTCAACGCCCACAAGGGGAATTTGATGTACAAACTCCTGCCTTTATGCCTGTCGGCACTTACGGCACAGTAAAAGGAATGACGCCCGAAGAAGTGCGCGCCACAGGGGCAGAAATTTTACTCGGCAACACCTTTCACCTTTGGCTACGTCCGGGGCAAGATATTATGCGTAAACACGGCGATTTACACGATTTTATGAACTGGCATCGCCCTATCTTAACGGATAGTGGTGGCTTCCAAGTATTCAGTCTAGGCAAATTACGCAAAATTACTGAAGAAGGGGTGAAATTCCAAAATCCAATTAATGGTGAACGTATTTTCCTTTCTCCTGAAAAATCAATGGAAATTCAATACGATCTAGGCTCAGACATCGTGATGATCTTTGATGAATGTACCCCTTACCCAGCCACCTTTGATTATGCTAAAAAATCAATGGAAATGTCGCTTCGTTGGGCAAAACGCAGCCGTGATCGCTTTGATGAACTCGGTAATAAAAATGCCTTATTCGGCATTGTGCAAGGGGGCGTTTACGAAGAATTGCGTAAAGTGTCCGTAGAAGGCTTGGTCAATATTGGTTTTGATGGTTATGCCGTGGGTGGGCTTGCGGTTGGTGAGCCAAAAGAAGATATGCACCGTATTTTAGAATATGTTTGCCCACAACTTCCTGCGGATAAACCCCGTTATTTAATGGGTGTTGGGAAACCGGAAGATTTAGTAGAAGGCGTTCGTCGTGGTATTGATATGTTTGATTGCG
Source organism: Avibacterium sp. 20-126 (assembly GCF_044358625.1). Taxonomy (NCBI): domain Bacteria; kingdom Pseudomonadati; phylum Pseudomonadota; class Gammaproteobacteria; order Pasteurellales; family Pasteurellaceae; genus Avibacterium; species Avibacterium sp. 20-126. The sequence continues at coordinate 1,388,122 of NZ_CP091457.1, forward strand.
TAATGCCAACACGTAATGCGCGTAACGGGCATTTATTCGTTACCGACGGTATTGTGAAAATTCGTAATGCCAAATACCGCGATGACACCAGCCCACTTGATCCAGAATGTGATTGCTACACCTGCAAAAATTACACCAAAGCCTATCTTTACCATTTAGATAAGTGCGGTGAAATTTTAGGGGCAAGATTAAACACCATTCACAATTTACGTTATTATCAACGCTTAATGGCACAAATCCGTGAAGCGATTGATAAAAATGAATTTGAACAATTTGTACAAGATTTCTATGCTCGCATTGGTAAGCCTGTTCCGCCATTGCAAAGTGAGGCACAACAAAATTCACAACCGAATGACGCACAGGGTGAATAAAATGCTTAACCTCCAACCACAACAATTTGCTAGCTGGGATGAGCCGATTGAAATGCTTTACGCCTGCCACGGCAAAGTGAAAATGTTCTGCCGTCAGCTGAATATTTTGCCTAGTTATTTGGAGGAAAATGGCAACATTCAAGCGGTGCAAAAAGATGTACAGCAAATTTTGAATTACTTCAATGTTGCAGCCCCGCTACATCACGATGATGAGGAAAAGGATTTTTTCCCTGCGCTATTAAAATACTGCCCGCAAGCCAAAGCAGATGTGGCACGCTTAGCAAGCCAACACGAAACCTTGCATCAAAACTGGGCAAGCTTGTCTGTGCAATTAGACGCCTTGCTAAAAGGCGAAATTACACAAATTCCCGAACAGCTCATCACCCAATTTATTTCGGGTTATGACAATCATATTGCCATTGAAGAACCGTTATTTGAACTCGGTAAAAGCCATATCCCGCAAGAAGAATTAACGGCAATGGGAAAAGTGATGGCTGAACGCCGAAAAAATTAGCGTGTATCCTATTACATCGTTGACGTGTCAAAGAGGAATACCACTTCACTTAACGATGAAAATAAAACCTACATTTTGGTAGGTTTTATACATTCTACAAAAATAAAGTGCGGTGCTTTTGGCTCAAATTTTTTGTGCAAAAACCTTGCCATAAATCACTGCACTTTTGTAAAAGCGCTTTGTCAATACAGGGATTTTATGCTATTTTAACGCCCTATATTTTTCATTAACTAACAAAAGGATTAAAGATGGAAGCTCAACAAGGTAGCCCAATGTCAATGTTATTTATTTTCGTTCTGTTCGGCTTGATTTTCTATTTTATGATTTATCGCCCGCAAGCAAAACGTAATAAAGCACATAAACAATTAATGGCTGAGTTAGCAAAAGGCACGGAAGTCCTCACTTCTGGCGGTATTATTGGTAAAATCACCAAAATTGGTGCTGAAAGTGATTATGTCGTTATCGCATTAAACGACACAACTGAGATTACCATCAAACGTGATTTTATCGTTGCTGTCTTACCAAAAGGTTCATTAAAAAGCCTTTAATTTATTTTAACTTTCCGCAAGGGAACAAAATCTATGTTAAATCGTTACCCTTTATGGAAGAATATAATGGTGACCCTCGTGGTCGCCATTGGTGTTTTATACTCTCTTCCAAATCTTTACGGTGAAGATCCTGCCGTTCAAATTTCAGGAACTCGTGGACAAGAAGCCAATACAACAACCCTTAGCAATGTGCAAGCTCTTCTTCGCGAAAATCATCTCACCACAAAATCCATTAAATTAGAAAACGGTTCAATTCTTGCTCGTTTTAATAACACCGATGACCAACTTCTTGCCAAAGATAAAATTAGCGAAAAATTAGGCAATGGTTATTCTGTGGCACTGAATCTTGCCCCAGCGACGCCAAAATGGCTTTCAGATATTGGTGGTTCACCAATGAAATGGGGCTTAGATTTGCGTGGTGGTGTACGCTTTTTAATGGAAGTGGATATGAATACAGCGTTAGCGAAACGTCAAGAGCAGTTGCAAGACAGTTTATTAGCTGAATTACGTAAAGCAAAATATCCATATACCAGTATTCATGCAGGAGAAAATCATAGCACTGTGGTTACCCTGAAAAACCCTGATCAACTTTCAGCGGTTCAACGTTTATTGCGTCAAGCACACCCCAATTTAGATATTCGTGAAATTTCAATCAATACGCTTTCTTTAACCTTATCCGATGCGGCATTAAATGAAGCACGCGATCACGCGATTGAGCAAAATTTGAGTATTTTACGTCGCCGTGTGGAAGAATTGGGTGTTTCTGAACCCGTCATTCAACGCCAGGGCGCAGAGCGTATCGTAGTGGAATTACCCGGCGTTCAAGATACGGCACGCGCAAAAGAAATTTTAGGTGCCACCGCAACCTTAGAATTCCGTTTAGTCAATCAAAATGCCAACCTTGATGCGGCGATGCGTGGAATGGTGCCTTCAGATTCTGAAGTGAAATTTGATCGTAATGGTCGCCCAGTGGTGCTATACAAACGTGCAGTATTAGGTGGTGAGCATATTGTCAATGCGTCATCAGGCGTTGATCAAAATTCCGCAACCCCACAAGTCAGCGTTACCTTAGATAGTGAGGGTGGCGATATTATGTCGCAAACCACCAAAATGAATCTGAAAAAACCAATGGCAACTTTATATGTAGAATATAAAGACAGCGGTAAAAAAGATGAAAATGGCAAAACCGTTCTCACTAAACACGAAGAAGTGATTAATGTGGCAACAATCCAAGGGCGTTTTGGTAGCCAATTCCAAATTACGGGCATTGATAGCCCAAATGAAGCGCTCAATCTTTCCGTGTTATTACGTTCTGGCGCATTAACTGCCCCGATCCAAATTGTAGAAGAGCGTACCGTCGGGCCATCACTTGGCGCACAAAATGTGGAACAAGGCTTACAAGCGGGGCTTTGGGGCTTAGCCATTACTGTCGTGTTTATGCTGATTTACTATAAAGTTTTCGGTTTATTTGCAAGTATGGCACTGCTTGCCAATATGGTCTTACTCGTTGGTTTAATGTCTTTAATTCCCGGCGCAACGCTCACAATGCCGGGAATTGCAGGGATCATTCTTTCTGTAGGAATGTCTGTGGATGCTAACGTATTGATTTTTGAGCGAATAAAAGAAGAAATACGTAACGGACGTAGCGTTCAACAGGCAATCAATGAAGGCTACAGCGGCGCATTTAGCAGTATTTTTGATGCTAACTTAACCACAATTTTAACATCTATCGTGCTTTATGCGGTGGGAACTGGGCCAATTAAAGGCTTTGCAATCACCCTTTCCTTAGGGGTTGCGATCTCAATGTTTACTGCGATTACAGGAACTCGAATGCTGGTAAATTTACTTTACGGCGGCAAACGCGTTGAGAAATTATCTATTTAAGGTGGCAATAATGAGCTTATTTGCAAAAGATAAAAAAGTGAATGAATATAAAGGGGTCATCTTACCATTCAAGCTTATCCCATTTATGCGATACCGCCTTGTAGGCTATGTTTTCTCATTAATTATTACCGCACTTTGTATTACAAGCATTGTCACCAAAGGCTTTAACTGGGGGCTGGATTTTACTGGCGGTACGGTTGTGGATACGCATTTTTCCCAACCTGCTGATTTAGAAAAAATCCGTGCAACGTTAAAAGAAAATGGTATCGACAGCCCATTAGTACAAACCACGGGGGGCGTGCGTGATGTGATGATCCGTCTTTCCGCTTCTGCTGGTGGTGCAGATATTGGGACACAAATTAAAGAAATGCTAAGCAAATTGGATAATGATATCCAAATTCGTAGCGTGGAATTTGTTGGCCCAAATGTCGGCGAAGAACTCACCCAAGGCGCAATTTATGCCACCTTGATCACCTTATTAATGTTGCTTGCCTATATTGCGTTTCGCTTTGAATGGCGTTTAGCAGCAGGGGGAATCGTCGCCCTTGCACACGATGTGATTGTAACACTTGGGATCTTTTCTTATTTCCAAATTGAAATGGATCTGACCTTTGTGGCAGCCATTTTATCGGTGGTGGGATATTCACTGAACGATAGTATCGTGGTATTTGACCGTGTGCGTGAAAATTTCCGTAAAATTCGCCGTATTGATACGGTAGAGATTATTGATATATCACTCACTCAAACCTTATCAAGAACCCTAATGACCTCTATCACAACCCTGTTTGTGGTGATTGCCTTGTTTGTATTTGGCGGCCCTACGATCCATAGTTTCTCATTAGCGCTCTTAATCGGTATTGGTTTTGGGACTTACTCAACCATTTATATTGCTATCAGTATCGCTTATGATCTCGGCTTAAGACGCGAACATATGATTATTCAAAAAGTGAATAAAGACGATATTGACGAATTGCCGTAAAAAACGTTAAAAATGTCACCGCACTTTTTTAGCCAAGTACAGTCTAACATTAAGCAAGATTTTAAGCCCGATTTATTCGGGCTTTTATTTATAAATGTGCTGATGAAAAGAGGAATCATCGCAAAACTCAAGTGCGGTGTTTTTTTACCCAATTTTGATTCTATTCAAGGAATGCTATGAAATTTACTCAAACTTTACTAGCCTTAAGTTTATCTTCACTTTCTCTTTTTGTATGGGGGAATGATGAGCAATCTCCCCTTTCAGAACATTCAGTCGCACAACACACGCAGCCAAAAGCACAAGAAACCCCTGATGCACAAAAGATAAATCAAGGCAATGCACACGATGAAGATAGAGATCTCGCAAAAACCCTGTTATTAAACCAACAGATACGGGCAGCTGAACGAGAAATCTATCGTAAACTTCAACAATATTTAGCCCTTTCACAAAGCGAAACGACATTAGACATTGCAAAGGCATTATTGGCTCAATTGCAAGATTACCCACTCTTACCTTATGCAGAATATCAGTTTTTAATCGCGAAGAAAGCGGACTTATCGTTTGATGAAATTCTTGATTTTACGAAAAAACATCCTGATTTTCCGTTGAACAATTTGCCTCATTATTGGTTGCAACAGCAATACGATGCACAAAATTGGCAGGCGATTTTATCTAATACCGCAATGCTGCCCAAAGAGAGCAAGTCATCTTGCATTGTGCTAACCGCACAAGAAAAAATGCCTTCAACACAAACAGAAGCACTGACTACACCTGAAAAAACTGCACAAAAAAACACCGCACTTGCAACAAGGATAAAAAATTTATGGCTCACAGGAAACAACTCGCCCAGCCAATGTCAAACGCTTTTTATGCAAGCCTATCAACAGGGCATTATTAATGACGATTTGCTCAAACAGCGCGCCTTATTAGCCGTAGAAAAAACAAATCGTGTTTTAATAAACGAATTGGCAGCATTTACGCAAAATGCTGAATTAAAAATTTGGCTTGAAAATTTAGCTAGCTTGTTGAAATCACCGCGCTTATTGCTTTCTTCGTCTAACGCATTTTATGTGGAAAATTTGCCCGTTAATGATGAAAATAAACAAATTCTACTTGCATTAATGCCTCGTTTTATTAAAAGCATTACGGAAAATCAGCTGAATGCCAGCGCACCTTTTGCCCAATTAGAGCAATGGGCAACGCGTTTTAATTTATCCCCAGAACAAAGACAATACTGGCAATCCATTTTACTTAGTCAGCTTTTTGATATCGAAAATCCCGCCATTCAGCAATGGCGAGATGAAACCGTACAAGCATTAAAAGAAGATAAACAAACCGAGCGTCGTATCCGTGTTGCATTGCGTGAAAAAACAGCGATTCAACCTTGGTTGAATTTGCTTTCTGAACAAGGCAAGCAGAAAGATGAATGGCGTTATTGGCAAGGTGAGGCCTTATTTCAGCAAGGAAAAACCGCACAAGCCATACAGATTTGGCAAGAGATGCAGAAAAATGCACGTGGCTTTTATCCAATGCTTGCCGCACAGCGATTGGGTATTGCTTATCAACCTGTAATGAAAACATTCTCGTCAAATGAACAAAACTTATCAAGCTACACCCAGCAATTTAGTCGTATTAAGGAATTACAGCAGCTAAATGATTACGTTAATATTCAGCGCGAATGGCGGGCATTATTAGATAAAACAGATTTTGCTGGCAAGCTCGCCTTAGCACAATATGCCGAACAAAATCAATGGGTTGATTTGCAAGTAGACGCCACAATTCAAGCAAAAGCGTGGGATTATATTGCCTTGCGTTTACCTAATGCTTATCAAAATTGGTTTGATTTATTCATTAATCATCAAAATTCCCAAAAAATCCACCGCACTTTTGCAATGGCTATTGCGCGGCAGGAAAGTGCGTGGCGTGCTAATGTAACCTCTTCAGCTAATGCGCGCGGGTTAATGCAACTCTTACCCAGCACAGCGAAACTCACCGCCGAGCAAGCTCAGCTACCGTATAAAAAAGAAAGCCAACTATTTGATCCCATTGATAATATTATGCTTGGCACAACTCACCTTAACCAACTTGCCGAGAAATATGGCAATAATCGCATTTTAATTGCAGCGGCTTATAACGCTGGCGCAAAACGTGTAGATGAGTGGCTCGCTCGTGCAAATGGAAAAATGACAATGGCAGAATTTATCGCCACCATTCCATTTTATGAAACCCGTGGTTATGTGCAGAATGTCTTAGCGTACGATTATTATTACCAGTTACTACAAGGTGAAAAGGCAGAAAAATTTCCCCAAGCAGAGCAGAATAGATTATACTAGTGAAGTAGTTTAATAGCACAGTGAAACGTTTTAATCCTAGGAGAACGCTATGTATGTGAGCAAAAATATGGATCAATGGCAGGCATTTATTGAGATTTTACGCACCGCGTTTGCACAGAATAAAGAACAAGAATTACTCACCCTGTTACTCACGGCTGATGAACGTGATGCAGTAGGACTTCGATTACAAATTGTGGCACAATTGTTAGATAAACGTTGCTCACAACGAGAAATTCAACAAAACTTAAACACCAGCGCGGCAACAATTACAAGAGGATCAAATATGATCAAAACAATGCCACCTGAATTTATGCAATGGGTAAAAGAACAGCTTGATGGGCAGAAAGAATAATAAGAAAAAATGGTTGCAACACATAAAACAAAGGATATTGCGCTATTCGCTTTATGTGTTTGCTACTTTTTTAGGGATTACCTTATTGTTTCGCATTGTGCCTGTGCCGTTTTCTTCCTATATGGCACAGCAGAAAGTCAGCCATCTTTTAAATGGGGAAAGTTACCCTATTAAATATCAATGGGTGAGTTTGGATAACATTTCGTGGCAAATGCAGTTGGCCGTGATTGCGGCAGAAGATCAAAAATTTGCGCAACATCACGGCATTGATTGGAACGCGATTAATAACGCATTGAAATATAATAAACAATCTACAAAAGTACGAGGTGGCTCAACCATTTCACAGCAGACTGTAAAAAATTTATATTTATGGCACGGGCAAAGTTGGCTACGCAAAGCCATTGAATTGCCAACTACCTTAATGCTAGAACAATTATGGTCGAAAAAACGGATTCTAGAAGTCTATTTAAACATTGCCGAATTTGGCTATGGTATTTTTGGCGTAGAAGCGGCAAGCCAAGCCTATTTCAAAAAATCGGCAAAACAACTTAATCAACAAGAAGCTGCCCTATTAGCGGCAGTCTTACCTAATCCAATCTTATTTAAGGCAAATAAACCCAGTGCTTTTGTACAAAAAAGACAACGTTGGATTATGCGACAAATGAATGCCTTAGATAAGGGATATTTAACACAACTGAACTAAATAGGGGGATAATATGGCAGTATTAATTACAGGTGCATCTGCAGGCTTTGGTAAAGCAATGTGCGAAGTATTCATTAAATCAGGCTATCACGTTATTGGTGCAGCTCGCCGTTTAGAAAAACTGCAAAAACTACACGCAGAATTAGGCGAAAATTTCTTTCCATTACAAATGGATATGAATAATTTAAGTGAAATTGATAATGCACTTTCGCAACTTCCCGAAGCATTCCAGCAAATTGATTTACTTATCAATAATGCGGGGCTAGCACTGGGTTTAGAGCCAGCCCATCAAGCAAATTTTGACGATTGGCTAACAATGATTAATACCAATATCATCGGTTTAACCTATCTCACCAGAAAAGTGTTACCTCAAATGGTGGAACGACAGCAAGGGCATATTATCAACCTAGGTTCAATCGCAGGGACATATCCTTACCCGGGCGGTAATGTTTACGGTGCAACTAAGGCGTTTGTCGAACAATTTAGCTTAAATCTGCGTGCTGATTTAGCGGGTACCAATGTGCGCGTCACCAATATTGAACCCGGCCTATGCGGTGGTACAGAATTTTCTAATGTCCGTTTTAAAGGAGATAACCAGAAAGCAGCAAGCGTCTATCAAAATGTGCAAGCCATTGAACCTATAGATATTGCTAATACAGTATTATGGATCTATCAACAACCTGCTCACGTTAATATTAACCGTATTGAAATAATGCCTGTAGCACAAAGCTTCTCCGCATTGAATGTGGTGAGAAAGTAAATTTAAGAAATAAAAGATAGGCACTATTGCCTATCTTTTTTATTTTGCTGTATTTGAAAAGGTCTTTGGTACAAGGAAAATTGCAGGTAGAACAAAAATCGCCATTAAGGCAAAGCTCATCTGCGCAGAAACAGGATAAACTAATCCAGAAATGAACGTAAAAAGCGCCATCATAATACAGCTAGAACTTGCAAAATAGATGCCTTGCAATTTTGGAATTCTCTCACTTGGCTGAGAGGTAATATAACGAATCATCGCAAAATGCCCCATTGCATAAGTAAATGCGTGCAATATTTGGGCGAAAATCAGCAAAGTAAAATTTGTCGTATACGCAAGGGTTGTCCAACGAATAACCGCTGCGAATGCTGAAAATAAAGTCAAATAATGAATCTTCCAAGTCCTAAAAAAACGTTTAGAAAAGAAGAAAAAGACCACTTCAGCGATTACCCCCAAGCTCCACAGCCAGCTAATTTGCGAAGTGCTAATGCCATTTGCAGACCAATAAATTGTGCCATAGGCATAACAAGCCGCGTGTGAACCCTGAATAAGCGCTGTTGCAATAATCATTCTGACCGTTGTTGGATTTCGCAATAATTCTCGATAGCTTGCGCTTACTGTCGTGTTTTGTTTTTCCTGCTGATTAAATCTTTGCGTAGGATTTAAACTAATCCCCAGCCCCCAAAAAACAAGATAGCCAATAATAATACCGATGATGGCACTTTTACCTAGCCAACCGAGCAAATAGCCTGCAGTAATTGAACCAATAATAAAAGCAAGCGAACCAAATAAACGACTTTTACCATAATCCATTCCTAACTGTTGATGCCAACTCGTTGCAATGGTATCACAAACCGGCATAATTCCCCCATTCAACATATGAAATAACGCAAGAATGGGAATTAACCACCAAAGAGACTGTACTGCCCAAGCGACAGCGATGAGAACCAATACACTAAGCCAAGTAAGAAGACGACTTAATGGAATAAGCTGATCGAGATGATGAACACTTTTAGTAAAAAAGATTGCACCAGCAAAACGGCAAAGATAACCAAGGGAAATCAATGTGCCAATTAATTCCACATCATAGCCATACTGTGCTAACCAAATTGGTAAAAATGGCACAATCACACCATAAGCGCAATAAAAACCAAAAAAGTTAAATGATGACCATTGAAAGGGAGTGAGTTTCAACATAGGGAAATCCCCAACTTTGATTTTCAGATACAAAAAAAGCCGCTCTTGGCGACTATCTTATTGATTTATTTATAACTTTAAATGGTGCCCGAGGGCGGACTTGAACCGCCACGACTCGAAAGTCGAGGGATTTTAAATCCCTTGTGTCTACCGATTTCACCACTCGGGCGTTGGAGCGGGAAACGAGGCTCGAACTCGCGACCCCGACCTTGGCAAGGTCGTGCTCTACCAACTGAGCTATTCCCGCATTTAGCTAACTTTCTGTTTCGCTAAGCAACGAGGTGCATTTTACGGATTTCAATTTATTAGTCAAATAGAAATTTACTTGATTTAGTTTAATCGACTAAAAAAAGCTCAATCTTTATCTATTCGTTTATTGTTCAAGCAATATGAGAAGATTTAAAGTACAAGATGAAAAATTTAGGGATAAAAAACTATATTCCCTATTTCGCTTTGAAATGGCTATCTCAATAACGCAATAATATTGATCATTATAAAAATACTCTTGGCTATCATTCTTCGATGACTGAATTATTATAAAAAATAAGTAAAAAAATACCGCACTTTATTATTTGATGAAGTGCGGTATAAAATAGTGAAATTTTTTTAACTGTCTAATAAATTCTCTTTTGCTGCTTTTAAATATTGTAGCATTGACCAGACGGTTAAAATTGCTGCAATATATAAAAATACGATTCCTGCGATTTCCATTAATACATTATAACGCCATAATAATCCGCCTAAAGCAAGCATTTGGGAAGCGGTTTTTACTTTACCGAGCCAAGATACCGCCACTTTACTGCGGCTACCGATTTCAGCCATCCATTCGCGTAGGGCTGAAACGATAATTTCTCTTGAGATCATCACTATCGCAGGTAAGGTTACCCAAAAACTATGCTGATACTCCACGACTAACACCAATGCGGCCGCAACCATAACTTTATCAGCCACGGGATCTAAAAACGCCCCAAAGGGTGTGCTTTGATTCCATTTTCTGGCTAAATATCCATCAAACCAATCTGTAATCGCGGCGACAAAAAAAATGGCTGTTGTCAAGAAAGGCGCCCAAGAGAATGGTAAATAAAATGCCATAACAAAAAATGGAATTAAAATGACACGGAATAAGGTTAGAATTGTAGGGAAATTTAATTTCATAGGGCGTAACAGTCACAGAAAATAGATAATCTTTAATTATTTTAAAGCATATTTTTCTAATTAGAAAATACTATTTAAAAAATATCCCTCTAAAAAGAGGGATACGCTGTAATAAATTAAAGTGCCTCAATCGCCTGATATTGCGCTTGAACTTTTGCAATGGCCTCTTGATAGCCTTGCATTTTTTCACGTTCTTTCGCAATGACTTGCTCTGGCGCTTTTGCCACAAAGGCTTCATTGCTCAATTTGTTTTCAATACGAGCAATTTCACCGTTGAGTTTTTCTAGCTCTTTAGTTAAGCGTGCTAACTCGGTAGCTTTGTCAATAAAGCCTGCCATTGGAATAAGAAGCTCTGTGTTGCCAACCAATTTGGTTACCGAGAATGGCGCTTCTCCCCCATCCTTTAACAATTCAACGCTATCTAATTTTGCTATACTTGCTAATAATGCACTGTTATTAGAAAGAATTTGTTGCTGTTCTAGCGTTAAATGACGTAATAATGCGTCTAAGCCTTTGCTTGGCGCAATATTGCATTCCGCACGGATATTACGCACTGCGACGATGATCTCTTTCAACCAACTCATTTGTAGCTCTGCTTGCTCATCAATTTGGCTTGCTTCATACTGTGGATAAGGTTGTAGCATAATGGTGTCGCCACTCACACCCGCAAAACCTTTCACTTTTTGCCAAATCTCTTCAGTAATAAATGGAATAATTGGATGAGCTAAGCGTAGCAATTTTTCTAATACATTTACCAGTGTACGACTTGCCGCGCGTTTTTGTGCCACATTACCCTGTGCAAATATTGGTTTTGTGAGTTCTAAATACCAATCACAGAACTGATCCCAAGTAAACTCATAAATGGCATTCGCTGCTAAATCAAAACGATATTGTGCAAATGCAGAACGCACGGCTTCTACTGTGCGGTTAAACTGCGAATTGATCCAGCGATCCGCAAGACCATACTCCAGCTCTCCCTCAGATAAATCTAATTTATCATTGGTCAGTACGAAACGGCTTGCATTCCATAGTTTATTACAGAAATTACGATATCCCTCTAAGCGTTTCATATCCCAGTTAATATCACGCCCATTACTTGCAAGGGCGGCCAAGGTAAAACGCAATGCATCTGTACCGTGTGCAGCGATGCCATTAGCGAACTCTTTGCGGGTCGCTTTCGCAATTTTTTCCGCTAATTGCGGTTGCATCATATTGCCCGTACGTTTCTCGAGTAAATCTTCCAGGCTAATACCGTCAATCATATCGATCGGGTCAAGGACATTCCCTTTTGATTTTGACATTTTTTGCCCTTGTTCATCACGAATCAGTCCTGTTACATAGACTGTTTTGAATGGAACTTGCGGTTTACCATTTTCATCTTTGATGAAGTGCATCGTAAACATAATCATACGTGCAACCCAGAAGAAAATGATATCAAATCCCGTGATCAACACATCTGTTGGGTGGAACATTTTCAGTTCTTTGGTCTGCTGTGGCCAACCAAGGGTAGAGAATGTCCATAAAGCCGAAGAGAACCAGGTGTCTAGCACATCTTCATCTTGTTTGAGTACAATATCAGAATTTAGCTGATATTTTGACCGCACTTCTGCTTCACTGCGAGCCACATAAATATTCCCTTGTTCATCATACCAAGCAGGAATGCGATGTCCCCACCAAAGTTGGCGAGAAATACACCAATCCTGAATATCACGCATCCACGAGAAATAGAGATTTTCATATTGCTTCGGTACGAATTGGATTTCGCCCTCTTCTACCGCTTTGATTGCCACTTCCGCCAATGGTTTTACGCTCACATACCATTGATCGGTGAGCATCGGTTCAATTGGTACGCCACCACGATCGCCATAAGGCACTTTTAGATCGTGTGGTTTAATTTCTTCCAATAAGCCTAAGGCATCAAAGTCCGCCACAATTTGCTTACGCGCTGCAAAACGTTCCATTCCACGATATTTTTCTGGAATGTCTGCCACATAATTTGCGAGAGGTTTATTATCTATGCCAATAATTTCCGCCTCATCACGAATATCCGCATTTAACGTCATCACATTTACCATTGGTAACTGATGGCGTTTACCTACTTCATAGTCGTTAAAATCGTGAGCTGGAGTGATTTTTACCACACCTGTTCCAAATTCACGATCCACATAATCATCAGCAATAATTGGAATCTCGCGATTTGCTAAAGGCAAGATCACGGTTTTGCCAATAAGAGATTGATAGCGTTCATCTTCAGGGTGAACTGCCACAGCAGTATCGCCCAACATTGTTTCAGGACGTGTGGTAGCAACTACGAGATAATCTTTACCGTCTGCCGTTTTTTCGCCATTGGCTAAAGGATAACGGAAATGCCAAAGCGAGCCTTTGCTTTCTTTATTTTCCACTTCAAGATCCGAAATTGCGGTGTGCAATTTTGGATCCCAGTTCACAAGGCGTTTGCCACGATAGATCAACCCTTCCTCGTGCAAGCGTACAAACACTTCTTTCACCGCATCAGAAAGCCCATCGTCCATCGTGAAACGCTCACGATCCCAGTCGATTGAGTTCCCTAAACGACGCATTTGCTGGCTGATTGTACCGCCTGAATAGGCTTTCCAATCCCAGATTTTTTCAATAAAGGCTTCACGACCGTAATCGTGGCGAGTTTTGCCTTCTTCTGCCGCGATTTTACGTTCCACCACCATTTGCGTGGCAATCCCTGCGTGGTCTGTCCCCGCTTGCCAAAGGGTGTTATCCCCTTCCATACGATGAAAACGAATCAGCGTATCCATTAAAGTTTGCTGGAAAGCGTGTCCCATATGCAATGATCCCGTTACATTCGGCGGTGGAATGGCAATGCAATAACTCGGTGCATTCGGGTTTTCATTCGGCTTAAAATAGCCCTGTTCTTCCCAGTGTTTATAAAGTGCTTGTTCTACGGCAGAGGGATCAAAACGATCTGCCATTTCAAATTTTTGTGTCATTGGTTTTTCTCTATTTGTAACTAAACTAAATTAAAATCTAACCGTAATAATTCTGCTAATAAATTTTCACACCAATCAGGTAATACTTGTTCAAACTGCGTAATTATTTTCGCTTTAGAAAGATGAAAAATAAGCATTGGCATTTCCGCCGAATTATCATAAATAAATATTTCATCGCACAGCGGTAAGGCTAAAATTAAATTTTGCCGACTAATTTCGTAGCGTTTACGAATTGTGGCTTCATCAATAAAATGGCCGCCTTTTCGTACTCTAGCCTGCACCCTTTTCACATTAATATCAGGATCATTGACACCGATATAATTTAGCCTTACATAAAAGCCTTTTGATTTGGCTTGCTGCATACGGTACAAAATAGACTTTCCTGCAAGAGTCGATTCCATTGAAAATGAAACCTGATTTTTTACCGCATACTTAAATAATTCAACGGCTTTTCTTCCTGCTTCAATATCGGCCAATCGTGGATTTTGTGGATTGAGTTCCATTGCAATATGATCGGAATCAATCACCACTTGCACCTGATCTTGATTAAAAGAACGTAAAGTACTTTTACCTGCCCCATTCGTACCGCAATAAAAAATGGCTAAATTATTTCGCATATTTAATCACTTCTTCTCGTCCATCAGGATAATGATCGACAATATCACCATTAGGACGCTGGAAGGTGAGAATTTCACGCTTTTTCTTATCTTCCATCCAAGGTTTGAAGCGAATAGCTAATTGCCGTTGCTGTTCAATAATTTCTTCTTTTGTCATTGGTTTCATTATTTATTCTTCTCTAACTTCATATCCAAATGCGGTATGCCGTCTTCTAAATATTCTGCCGAAGTAGGCTGAAACCCCAAAGTGCGGTAGAAATTTTGCAAATAAGTTTGCGCTTGGATTAGTACAGGTTCGGTTGTCCAATATTGTTGGCAATAAGCCAATGCGTGTTGCACCAATTCTTTGGCTAAGCCTTTGCCCCGTGCGTGCTGCGCCACTAGCACTCTGCCAATATGAATGCCGTCATCTTGTGGAATAATGCGGCAATAAGCACAGATTTTGCCGTCAAATTCTTGCCAAAAATGCACCGCACTTTGATCCCAATGATCCACTTCTTGATAAGCACATTGTTGCTCCACCACAAATATGGCGGTGCGAACTTGGTAAATGGCAAATAATTCTTGTGTGCTAAGTTCAGCAAAGGTTTTTGCATTCCACCTCATTAGGCTTGCTCCGTGCTGAGCTGCCAACCTAATTGGCGGTATTGTTTATAACGCTCTCGGGCGATAGCTTTTTTCGTTTCGTCAGCGGGAACAAAATCAATAATCTGATTAAAACTCGCAATAAAATCGGGAATTTGGGCTTGCAAGTTTATTAATAGATCACGGCGTTGTGCATTGCGTTTTTCCGCCCAGCTAATTTCAATGGGGGTGGCATATTGAGTGATTTCACCCGATAAATTATGTGGCACAAACTCTTCTGGCTCTCTTGCCCATAGGGCTTCATCAAGGCGAAAAGCCTGTTCTTCACTTTCGCAGCTAATTAGCACTTTTTTGCCTAATCGCCAAGCCTGCGCAGCCAAATCACAAGCCAAGGTTTCCATTGCAGACAATGGGGATTTTGCTTGTGTTTTGTCTAAAATGTAAAACTGTGCGTGCTTTGCCATAAAAATGCGTCTTTTACCCGTATGAAATCAGATTTTTAAACGCCTAATTTTAACGAAAAATCCGATAAATAGAAAACATTAATTTTTCCGCTGCCAAAAAATTCAAAAAAATCTTACCGCACTTTATGATCTACATCACAAAACCCAACTTTGCCAACTTTCCTTACATTCCATTCATACTTCTAAAGTGGTAAACTCAAAACGTTTTCTTATTATTAATTCAATCATTTGAGGTAACTAGAATGGAATTTCGTATTGAAAAAGACACGATGGGCGAAGTGAAAGTGCCAGCAGATAAATACTGGGCGGCACAAACAGAACGTTCCCGCAATAACTTCAAAATTGGGCCATCGGCATCAATGCCACAGGAAATTATTGAGGCGTTTGGTTATTTGAAAAAAGCCGCTGCTTACGCAAATAATGAGCTAGGCGTTTTGCCCGTTGAAAAACGTGATTTAATCGCCCAAGCTTGCGATGAAATTTTAGCCCATAAACTTGACGATCAATTCCCATTAGTCATTTGGCAAACTGGTTCAGGTACGCAATCCAATATGAATTTAAATGAAGTGATTGCAAACCGTGCGCACGTTATCAATGGCGGAAAATTAGGTGAAAAATCAATTATTCATCCAAATGATGATGTCAATAAATCACAATCATCGAATGATACTTATCCAACCGCAATGCACATTGCGGCCTATAAAAAAGTGGTGGAAGTCACTATTCCTTGCGTTGAACGTTTACAAAAAACCTTTGCTGCAAAAGCAGAAGCCTTTAAAGATGTGGTGAAAATTGGGCGTACTCACTTAATGGATGCAACACCGCTGACATTAGGACAAGAATTTTCTGCCTATGCTGCGCAATTAGATTTTGGCTTGCGAGCGTTGAGAAATACCTTACCTCATCTTGTCCAGCTTGCTTTAGGCGGTACAGCGGTAGGTACTGGCTTAAACACACCGAAAGGCTATGATGTGAAAGTGGCGGAATATATTGCGAAATTTACCGGCTTACCATTTATCACCGCGGAAAACAAATTTGAAGCCCTTGCCACCCACGATGCCATTGTTGAAACACACGGTGCGTTAAAACAACTTGCAATGTCTTTATTCAAAATTGCAAACGACATTCGCTTATTGGCTTCAGGCCCGCGTTCTGGTATTGGTGAAATCTTAATTCCAGAAAATGAACCCGGTTCTTCTATTATGCCCGGTAAAGTAAATCCAACGCAGTGTGAAGCCTTGACAATGGTATGCGCACAAGTGTTAGGTAACGATACCACCATTTCTTTTGCAGGTTCACAAGGGCATTTCCAACTTAATGTGTTTAAACCTGTAATGGCGTATAACTTCTTGCAATCTGCTCAGTTATTGGCTGATGCTTGTGTTTCTTTTGATGAACACTGTGCAAGTGGCATTGAACCCAATTACCCACGCATTAAACAGCAACTTGAAAATTCATTAATGTTAGTAACGGCATTAAATACCCATATTGGTTATGAAAATGCGGCTAAAATCGCCAAAACGGCGCATAAAAATGGTACGACATTAAGGGAAGAAGCCATAAATCTAGGCTTAGTCACGCCTGAACAATTTGATGAATGGGTACGCCCTGAAGATATGGTTGGCAGCTTGAAATAATGCCAATTTAACCTTCATCTTATTTGAAATGTTGGTAAGGAATATTCTTTACCAACATTTCTTTTCTCTTTTATAGCGAAACCGCTCAAATAAGCCAATTAGCTAAATTTCCTTCTTGATGAAAACAGTCCTTGACAAAACCCTTTTGCACTAGTTTAATAGTGCATTATTATTTTATGCAAAAAAGGAATTCCAATGACAATGCCTTTTCTCCACGTATTTTCACAAAATGTGGCTTATCACAGCGATCCAACCGCTGTTTTTGCGACATTATGCCAAGATCAAACCAATACACTCTTACTTGAATCCGCCGAAATCAGCAGTAAAAATAGCTTAAAAAGTCTTTTATTAATTAATTCTGCGTTAAAAATTAGCTGTTTAGGTCAATGCGTAACCTTTAACGCATTAAATGAAAATGGTGTGGCATTATTACCTTTGCTACAAGAAAAATTACAACATATGGCACAACGCCTTTTACAGCAAGACAATCAACTCATCGCAGAATTTGCGCCACTCAACCCTGATCTTGATGAAGACAGTAAATTACAAGCGCCCACAATTTTTGATGGTTTACGTTGCTTAACCGCGCTTTACAAAACAAGCGAAACACCCATTTTTCTTGGTGGCCTATTTGCTTATGATTTAGTGGCAAATTTTATTCCAATGGAAAATATTGTGCTACACAATGATGGCTTAAGCTGTCCTGACTACGTTTTCTATTTGGCAGAAAATTTATTGGTTCTCGATCATCAACGCCAACAAGCTCAACTCCAAACCTTCTGTTTTAATCAAAATGCGCTTTCTGCCACGGAACAAAGTGCGGTACAAATTACGCAAAAATTACAGAAAATTGAACCGCACTTACCTCTCCAATCGGCTTCAACGGAAGTGAGCGTGAACATTGAAGATGAACCCTTTAAAGAGATTATTCGCCGTTTAAAACACCACATCAACATTGGCGATGTATTTCAAATTGTGCCTTCACGCCGTTTTTCTTTAGCTTGTCCGAACAGTCTTGCAACTTACCGTCAATTGAAAGTGAATAATCCAAGCCCTTATATGTTTTATATGCAAGATGACGATTTCACGCTATTTGGTGCGTCCCCTGAAAGTGCATTAAAATACAGCCAAGATTCTCGCCAATTAGAAATTTACCCTATTGCAGGATCACGCCCAAGAGGATTTGATGCTCAAGGGAATATCGATCCCGAACTAGATGCGCGTTTAGAATTAGAATTACGTTTAGATAAAAAAGAGTTAGCAGAACATTTAATGCTAGTGGATTTAGCACGGAATGATATCGCACGGGTTTGTCAAAGTGGTACACGTCAAGTGAAAGATTTAATGCAAGTGGATCGTTATTCACACATTATGCATTTGGTCTCTCGCGTGGTGGGTAAACTTCGCCCTGAATTAGATGCCTTGCACGCTTATCAAGCCTGTATGAATATGGGAACACTCACAGGCGCACCGAAAATCAAAGCAATGCAATTAATCTATCAAGTGGAACAACAAAAACGCCATAGCTATGGCGGTGCGGTGGGCTATCTCTCATCAGATGGAAATTTCGATACCTGTATTGTGATCCGCTCTGCTTTCGTGCAAAACGACATTGCTTATATCCAAGCTGGCTGCGGTGAAGTGCTAGATTCTGATCCCCAAATGGAAGCAGATGAAACACGCCACAAAGCCAGAGCGGTAATTAATGCCATTATGCAAACCAACCAACTTGCACAATAAGGAAACTCTATGGCAAATATTATATTTTTAGATAATTTTGATTCCTTTACTTATAACCTTGTGGATCAATTTAGAACGCTTGGACACCAAGTGCAAATTTATCGTAATGATTGCAATATTGCGCTGGTAGAAAAAATGGCACTAAAGCCAAATAGTATCCTTGCTCTTTCTCCCGGACCGGGTAACCCGCAAGAAGCGGGCATTTTACTGCCACTTATTGAACGTCTTAAAGGCAACGTGCCAATGATTGGCATTTGTTTAGGTCATCAAGCATTAATCGAAGCATTTGGCGGTGATGTGGTTCATTCTGGCGAAGTGCTGCACGGCAAAGTTTCCAATATTCAACACGATGAACAAGCAATGTTTGCGGGGTTAAATAACCCAATGCCAGTGGCACGCTATCATTCCCTAATGGGAGAAAATTTGCCCGATGAATTTATTGTAAACGCTGAGTATAACGGCATTGTTATGGCAATCCGTCACAAAACGCTACCCATTTGCGGTTTCCAATTCCACCCAGAAAGCATTCTTACCGTGCAAGGAGGAAAATTGCTAGAAAACGCAATAAATTGGTTGCTTAATCGTCATTAAGGATAACACGATGATTATTGTTTATGGATTAAAAGATCGCCTAAATTCACGCAAGGCACAGCTTGCAGAAATTATTTATGCTTGCTTGAATCTTGAAATGGATATTCCAACAGGTAAACATTTTATTTATTTCCAAGGGACAGAAGCAGAAAATTTGTATCTACCTAGCGGACGTAGTCAAGATTTCACCGCCATTGAAATTAATCTTATGCAAGGCAGGACTGAATTTACTAAAAAACGATTAATTAAAATGCTTTTTTGTGAATTAGAAAATAAACTCAACCTTTCTCCCATAGATGTCGAGATCACCATAAAAGAGCAGCCAGCTCACTGCTGGGGATTTCGTGGAATGACAGGTGATGAGGCAAAAGATCTCAGTTACAGCATTTATCGTTAGCCAAACTTTGTATTTTAGTTATTATGAAATATTAAACAAAGCACCTTCGGGTTCCCTTCAGTCTTGTCCGAATGGAAGCTAAATTTTTAGGCGAAAAAAATTGTAATTTTGTGTAGTGAAACGGAACAAAATCTCTTTTTTCGCCGCCCGAAAAATTTAGTTGGAATGAGGAAAAACAAGACTGCTGGGTGTGCTTTCTTTTGCCTACTTTGCTTTGCACAAGCAAAGAAAAGTAGGTCGCCTTTAGGGCGAAAACCTAAAATAGATATACACGATTAAAATTTAAAAATAAAATTAACAGAATTGAAAGGAATACCCTATGCAAACCGAACAACTTCTTAACCAACTTTTTGATAAACAATCTTTATCCCAAGCGCAAGCAGAACAGCTATTTAATGCCATTTTGCAAGGTGAGTTAAATAACGAACAGCTAGCAGCCGCACTCATTGCGCTAAAATTGCGTGGAGAAAGTGCAGAAGAAATCAGCGGTGCGGTCAATGCCGTCCTTGCTAATGCCAATCATTTCCCAACGCCTGATTATGTGTTTGCCGATATTGTTGGTACCGGTGGCGATGGCGCAAACACCATTAATATCTCTACAGCTTCTGCCATTGTGGGGGCAGCTTGTGGCTTGAAAGTGGCAAAGCACGGCAATCGTAGCGTATCCAGTAAAACTGGGGCAAGTGATGTTCTCAGTGCATTAGGGGTCAATATTAATATTAGTGCGGAACAAGCACGCCAAGCCCTTGATGAAATTGGCATTTGCTTTTTGTTCGCACAACAATATCACCCGGGTTTCAAACACGCGGTGCCTGTTCGCCAAGCATTAAAAACACGCACTATTTTCAATATTTTAGGTCCATTATGTAACCCTGCTCGCCCAAAACATCAATTATTAGGTGTATATTCCCCCGAATTGATTGCACCTTATGCAGAAACGGCTGTACGTTTAGGGCATAAACACAGCATTGTGGTACACGGTGCGGGTTTGGATGAAGTCGCCATTCACGGCAAAACGGAAGTGGCAGAAATTCGTGATGGAAAAATTGAACGTTATAGCCTAAGCCCTTACGATTTTGGTTTTGAGCCGCAACCATTAGAAAGTCTGCGTGGCGGTGAGCCAGAAGAAAATGCAAAATTTTTGACCGCACTTTTACAAGGCAAAGGCAAAGCAGAACACGCCCAAGCGGTGGCAATGAATACCGCCTTATTAATGAAATTATTCGGCTATGAAGATTTGAAACAAAATGCTGAAAAAGTGCTTGCTGTGCTTGCCTCAGGAAAAGCGTTTGAAACCTTAATCGCATTGCGTGCAGTAGAATAATCAAGAGAAAACACAATGATCATTAACAACCAAACTCCAACAATTTTACAAAAAATTGTGCAAGATAAAGCGCAATGGGTGGAGGCAAAATCGCAAGCCTTCCCTTTGCAAACGTTTGAAAAAAAACTTGAAAAATCTGACCGCTCTTTTTATCAAGCATTAGCACAAGGTACGCATCAACGTCCGGCTTATATTTTAGAATGCAAAAAGGCCTCACCTTCTAAGGGCTTAATTCGTGCAGACTTTAACCTTGATGAAATTGCTCAAGTATATAAGCATTATGCCGCAGCCATTTCCGTGCTTACGGATGAAAAATATTTTCAAGGGGATTTTGCTTATATTCAGCAAGTTCGTCAGCAGGTTAGCCAACCTGTGCTGTGCAAAGATTTTATGATTAGCCCATATCAAGTTTACCTTGCGCGCTATCACCAAGCTGACGCGATTTTACTGATGCTTTCCGTGTTAGATGATGAAACTTATTCACAACTGGCAGAATTAGCCCACGAATTAGGTATGGGGGTGCTAACAGAAACCTCTAATCAGCAAGAATTAGAACGTGCTATTGCATTAGGGGCGAAAGTTATCGGAATAAACAACCGTGATTTACACGATCTTTCTGTCGATCTTGACCGCACACCGCCTCTTGCTCGCCAGATCCCAGCGGATCGCATCATCATTAGCGAATCAGGCATTTATTCTCATCAACAAGTTCAACAATTAAAACCTTATGTTAATGGCTTTTTAATTGGCAGCAGCCTAATGGGAAGTGATGATTTGAACAATGCGGTAAGGGCGGTGATATTTGGTGAAAATAAAGTCTGTGGTCTAACACGCCCTCAAGATGTTCAAGCCGTGTATCAACAAGGTGGTTTATATGGTGGATTGATTTTTGCTGAAACCTCAAAACGCAAATTGTCTTTACGTCAAGCGCAAGAACTTGTGACGCAAGCCCCATTGCGCTTTGTCGGTGTATTCCAAAATCAACAAATTGATTTTATTGTAAAAATTGCTTCTCAGCTGACGCTTTTTGCCGTCCAGTTACACGGTAGTGAAAAGGCAGAATTTATTGCACAATTACGTCAGCAATTGCCTACTGAATGCCAAATTTGGCAAGCCATTTCTATTCCAGTAGAAAAACAAAGTGCGGTACAAATTGAACCCATTTCATATATTGATCGCTATGTCCTCGATAGTCAACTTGCCAAGCAACAAGGTGGTACAGGGCAACCCTTTGATTGGTCGCTTATTCCTACTGAAATAAAAAATAAAGCAATGCTCGCAGGGGGCATTAATCAGGAAAATGTCGCACTTGCCCTATCACAACATTGCTTAGGTTTAGATATTAATTCAGGCGCTGAAAGCAGTGCGGGTGTGAAAGACGCCCACAAGCTCGCGCAATTATTTCAACAAATTTTAGATTATTAAGCATAAGGAAAAATTATGTCAGAAACCCAGCTTAACCCCTATTTTGGTGAATTTGGCGGAATGTATGTGCCAGAAATTTTAGTCCCTGTGCTAAAACAACTGGAACACGCCTTTGTAACGGCGCAAGCCGATCCTGAATTTCAAGCGGAATTTCAAGATTTACTGAAAAACTATGCCGGTCGTCCTACCGCATTGACCCTGTGTCGTAATCTCACCAAAGGTACTAAAACGAAACTTTACCTAAAACGGGAGGATTTATTGCACGGTGGTGCGCACAAAACTAACCAAGTTTTAGGGCAAATTTTACTCGCTAAACGAATGGGAAAAACACGCATCATTGCTGAAACAGGTGCTGGTCAGCACGGGGTTGCCACGGCCCTTGCTTGTGCAATGTTGGATATGCCTTGCCGTATTTATATGGGGGCAAAAGATGTGGAGCGTCAATCACCAAATGTGTTTCGTATGCGTTTGATGGGGGCAGAAGTTATCCCCGTCGAAAAAGGCTCTTGCTCGTTAAAAGATGCCTGTTGTGAAGCAATGCGCGATTGGTCTGCCAACTATGAAACCACACATTATTTACTTGGTACCGCAGCAGGGCCTCACCCTTTCCCAACTATCGTGCGTGAATTTCAAAAAATGATCGGCGAAGAAACCAAACGCCAAATTTTAGAAAAAGAAGGGCGTTTACCTGATGTGATTATCGCTGCCGTAGGCGGAGGATCTAACGCCATTGGAATGTTTGCTGATTTCATTGATCAACCACAAGTGCGTTTGATCGGCATTGAACCTGCGGGCAAAGGCATTACCACTGGGCAACACGGCGCGCCACTTCGCCACGGTAAAGTGGGGATTTATTTCGGAATGAAATCGCCAATTATGCAAACCGATGATGGACAAATCGAAGAATCTTACAGCATTTCTGCGGGCTTAGACTTCCCTTCTGTGGGGCCACAACACGCCCATTTACACGCCATTGGACGTGCAGAATATGAAAGCATTACAGACGATGAAGCCCTCGATGCCTTCCAAGCGCTCGCCAAACACGAAGGTATTATCCCAGCCTTGGAAAGCTCGCACGCTTTGGCTTATGCGTTAAAATTAATCCAACAAAATCCAAACAAAGAACAATTAATCGTCGTAAATTTATCAGGGCGTGGGGATAAAGATATTTTCACGGTGGATAAAATCTTAACTGAAAAGGGGAAAATGTAATGAGCCGTTTTGAAACCTTATTCACCCAACTTAATACTAAAAATGAAGGCGCATTCGTGCCATTTGTCACGCTATGCGATCCCGATTTAGCACGCTCTTTTGAGATTATTTGTACCCTTGTCGATAACGGTGCAGATGCGTTAGAACTGGGTTTTCCTTTTTCTGATCCCTTATTAGACGGCCCCGTCATTCAAGCGGCTAACAATCGTGCCTTAAATGCAGGTTGTAGTACGGCAGAAAGTTTTGAGTTACTCGCAAAAGTGCGGGCGAAATATCCTGAAATTCCGATCAGTTTATTATTATGTGCGAATTTAATTTATTCACAGGGCTTAGATCATTTCTATCAACGTTGTGCCGAAGTGGGCGTGGATGCCGTGCTTGTGGCAGATATTCCTTTACTTGCAGCTGAACCTTATATCCGTGCTGCGAAAAAACACGGCATACAACCTGTGTTTATCTGCCCACCAAATGCGGATGAAGCAACCATTAAAGGCGTAGCACAACATAGCGAAGGCTACACCTATTTAGTTTCTCGCGCTGGCGTAACCAGTGCAGAAAACCAAAGCCACGCAGCAAATTTAGATACCCTTGTAGAACAACTTAAAGTCCACCAAGCGCCGTCAATTCTACAAGGTTTTGGTATCGCCCAGCCTCAACAAGTAAAAGAAGCCTTGCAACTTGGTGCAGCCGGGGCTATTTCAGGCTCTGCAACAGTCAAAATTATCGAACGCAATCTAGATAATCATCAAAAATGCTTGAGCGAATTGGCTCAGTTTGTGAAAGCGATGAAAGACGCCACGTTGTAAGCTAAATTTCAATTCAAAACATAAAAGTACGGTGAAATTTTTGTTAATTTTTCACCGCACTTTTGCATTTAATTTTCCTAAGAGAATTAAAAATCCAATTGCTCAAGATGAAGATTTAACGCATTGGCAATTTTCTGCTTAGTGCTTTTGCGTAGGCGAGTAGCATTTTCATACTGGCAATAAGCTGATTGCGATACCCCAAGGCGAGCTGCGACCTCTGCTTGAGTAAGATTCAAATATTCTCGCCACGCCCGCACGGCAGAAATATCCTGTTTAAGTGCAAGAGCAGCAACCTCATAGGGGACACCAGTATCAAGGGGATTTTTCAAGCCTGCTTTGCTTTTTAACCATTCTAAGGTTGCAAGCGGCACAACGGCAAAAGCAGGGTTGCCTTGCTCATCGTTAATATATTGGATATTAGTAAGTGCGTTCATCGCGTTTTTTCACCTCTTCAATAGAGACCACGCTTAATGCGTCGCCAATCAACTGGAAAAATACCCGATAACGCCCCACACGGAAGCGATAAGGATATTTATGATTAATTAAGGATTTTACATTGGTGCATAAAGGAAATTGCTTTAATTCCTCACATTTATCAATAATAACAGAACGCTCGGGAATACGACGCAGTTGTTTTAAGGCTTTAGGTTGGATAATTAAAGTTTTCATTTAGACGCAATATCAGTGATTTAAACTTATCTTATAAGCTATTTTATAAGAAATCAAGAGGATTTATAACTATCTATCACAAAGGCAACTTTTATTTAGGCCGCTCTTTCCCCAGCAACTCATACCTGTTGTTTATCTCGTATAGTTTAATTTACCCTTGCCTTATTATTCGTTATACTGTGTTTTCGTTAATTTTGGAGTATTTCAATGAAAAAAATCGAGCAACTTTTCGCCAATAATTATAGCTGGGCAACACGAATGAAAGAGGAAAATTCCGATTATTTCCGTGAGCTTGCTGATCATCAAAAGCCAAGTTATTTGTGGATTGGTTGTTCTGATAGTCGTGTGCCGGCGGAAAAGCTCACCAACCTTGGACCCGGTGAGCTGTTTGTCCATCGTAATGTGGCAAACCAAGTGATCCATACCGATTTAAACTGCCTTTCAGTGGTGCAATATGCAGTGGATGTATTGGATATTGAACATATTATCATTTGTGGGCATACCAACTGCGGTGGAATTAAAGCGGCGATGTCAGAACAGGATTTAGGCTTGATAAATAATTGGTTATTACATATTCGTGATATTTGGTTTAAACATAGCCATTTATTGGGTAAACTGCCGCCAGAAAAACGTGCGGATATGCTAACTAAACTCAACGTTGCAGAGCAAGTTTACAACCTTGGGCGTTCT
Organism: Avibacterium sp. 20-126; assembly: GCF_044358625.1. Taxonomy (NCBI): domain Bacteria; kingdom Pseudomonadati; phylum Pseudomonadota; class Gammaproteobacteria; order Pasteurellales; family Pasteurellaceae; genus Avibacterium; species Avibacterium sp. 20-126. Next base: position 1,414,053 of record NZ_CP091457.1, read on the forward strand.
TCTATTGTGCAATCGGCGTGGAAACGGGGGAAAAAACTTTCCCTACACGGCTGGGTTTATGATGTGAATGACGGCTATTTGATTGATCAAGGCGTAATGGCAACGAGCCGCGAAACGCTGGAAATTTCTTATTTAAGTGCGATTTCTCGTCTTTTAAAACAAAATGAAGATGAACAAGAAAACGCTGAAACACCGACTGAACAAATAGAAAAATAAGCAAAAAATGCCCCGCACTTTCTATGCGGCATTATTTTTTAACCAACATCATCAAGGATTTTATAATGCAAAAAAGTGCTTTGTACCCTGTTATTTATGTGTTAGGTAATGGGCAACTTGGACGAATGTTACGCTATGCTGGCGCACCTTTAGATATTCAGGTTGTGCCATTGCCTTTCAATGCCCCCGTGTTTGAACTGGAAGAAGGTTGCTTAATTACCGCAGAAATTGAACGATGGGAAAACACACCTCTGACAGAAACCTTAGCCAATCATCCGCAGTTTATTAATCGTTCCGTTTTTGGCTTACTCGCCGACCGCCTTTCGCAAAAATCGCTTCTTGATGAACTCAATCTTCCCACTTCCCCTTGGACACTCATTCATTCTGCCTCCCAATGGCAAGATATTTGGCAGCAAATTGGCGATAAAGTTGTGGTGAAACGCCGTACTGGGGGATATGACGGACGTGGTCAATGGATCATCACCGAAGAAAATCAGGCGCAAATCACTCAAGATTTATATGGCGAAGTCATTGCAGAAAAATTTATTCCCTTTGATGGTGAAATATCTCTAGTGGGGGCAAGATTTAAAGATGGCACAACCCGTTTTTATCCTGTTACACACAATCTGCAACAAAACGGTATTTTACGTTATAGCGTCGCAGATAGCGCTCAGCCACAACAGGCTGTATTACAAAATCAAGCAGAAGCGATGTTAGCAAAAATAATGCACAAGCTAGATTATATCGGCGTGATGGCAATGGAATGTTTTGTCATTGGCGATAAATTACTCATTAATGAACTTGCGCCTCGAGTACATAACAGTGGACATTGGACGCAACTAGGTTGTGCAATCAGCCAATTTGAACTTCATTTACGGGCATTACTCAATCTGCCAACACCAGAACTGACTAGCACAATGCCCGCAGTGATGATTAATTTAATTGGCACAACGCATAATCCGCAATGGCTCAATATGCCATTTAGTCAATTGCATTGGTATGGTAAAGAAGTGCGTGAAGGACGTAAGCTAGGGCATATCAATTTGGCTCATCCAGATCATCAAGAACTAGTGCATTTACTGGATAAATTTTCGCAAGTACTGCCACAAGAATATCAATCTGGTTTAGCTTGGGCAAAAGACAAATTGAAATTATCTAAATAATCATCGCATTTTTTGAAAAAATATTGGCTTTCTTAGACAGAAAGCCAACTTAGTACTAATAAATACTTGCGAACAGGGGGAATTCTCAAGTATAACGTTACACAGGATTTCTTCTCTTAGAGAAATAACATTATTAACCACAAATTCAACACAACATTAGAAGGATAATCACGATGTTTGAACATATTAATGCTGCTCCAGCCGATCCTATTTTAGGTTTAGGTGAAGCCTTTAAAGCCGATGATCGTACTCACAAAATCAACTTAGGGATTGGTGTCTATAAAGATGCTAAAGGCAACACACCCATTATGAAAGCGGTGAAATCAGCCGAACAACGTTTATTTGAGGCTGAAACCACCAAAAATTATCTTTCGATTGATGGTGTTGCTGATTTTAATGCGCGTACGCAAGGCGTTTTGTTTGGCGAGCATTCAGAAATTGTAAAACAAGGACGAGCTAAAACCGTACAAAGCCTTGGTGGAACTGGAGCATTGCGTATTGCCGCAGAATTTATTAAACGTCAAACAAAAGCCCAAAATGTTTGGATTAGCACGCCTACTTGGCCAAACCATAATGCGATTTTTAATGCGGTGGGCGTAACCATTCGCGAATATCGTTACTATGATGCAGAACGCAAAGCCCTTGACTGGGAGAATTTAATCGCTGATTTAAGCAATGCAAGTGAAGGCGATGTGGTGTTATTACACGGCTGCTGCCATAACCCGACAGGTATCGACCCAACCCCAGAACAATGGCAACAACTGGCTGAAATGTCTGCTAAAAATGGCTGGTTACCGCTATTCGACTTCGCTTATCAAGGACTAGCAAATGGTTTAGAAGAAGATGCCTTTGGTTTACGCACTTTCGCAGCGAACCACAAAGAATTATTAATTGCGAGTTCTTATTCTAAAAACTTCGGCTTATATAATGAGCGTGTTGGTGCGTTCACCTTAGTTGCCGAAACCGCGGAAATCGCTACAACAGCATTGAGTCAAGTGAAATCCATTATCCGCACACTCTACTCTAACCCAGCATCTCACGGTGCTTCCAGTGTGGCGATCGTACTCGCCGATCCCGCATTAAGAGAAGAATGGACAACCGAGCTAGGGGAAATGCGTCATCGTATTAAAGAAATGCGTCACCAATTCGTCGCATTATTAAAAGAATACGGCGCACAGCAAGACTTCAGCTTTATTGAGCAACAAAACGGTATGTTCTCATTTAGTGGTTTAACACCAGAGCAAGTCGATCGTTTAAAAGAAGAATTTGCTATTTATGCTGTGCGTTCAGGGCGAATCAATGTTGCAGGTATTACCGAAGATAACATTCGTTACCTTTGTGAAAGTGTTGTAAAAGTGCTTTAATCAAAATTTGAAAAAATATTACCGCACTTTAAAGTGCGGTATTTTTTTATGGTTTTTTAGGCGCTATTTCGCTACGACTAATCTCACTTTGCAAGGTGTTGCATCTGTGGTTTGGGTGGATATCAATGTGGTATCCCCTTTCACCGTTGCCGTTGCACACTGGCTAGCCTGTTTAAGCTGCCATTTACCTTTTACCGTTAAGGTAGAATTTTGCGTCTGAGACGCGCTTTCACGCCATTGACGGGAATAAATACTAACTTCGGCTTGTTTGCCCGCTTTAACCTGATCCGCTTCAATCCCTTTATAGAAAGCGAGATCTGGATTCACAATAGATAAATCAAGTGATTGATCTTGCTGTTGTGCCATCACCATGACAGGCTGATCTGATCCAAGTATAATCCCACCTACATCATTATGCTCTGCTTCAAAATAAGCATAGGCTTCTTGTCCACTATGCTTATCTTTAACTGCGTGTAGTTTATTCGTTTGCGATAATTTTTGATAAGCTGGCATTTGATCATTTTTAGCCGCAACAAGAATAGCATATTCATATTGCCCATTTTTCGGGGCGACACCGTGATCAATAACCGCTGTGGCAAATTTCCCTTTCGTTGGTTTGTCATCACGATCATCAACAGATTCTTGCTCTTGATAAGTAAACACAACATTTTGCCCTTCTGGCACATAATAGCGATTACCAGCAGGATCCGCAAAGGTAACTGCTTGTTTAATCTCTTGTTTTGTGCCTAATGCCGAAACAGCATTTCCATTGACTAAAACAGGTTGAAGTTCTGCCACACTATGCTGGAATAAGGTGGTTTCTGTTCTATGTTGTTTATCATCATTCTGAATATCTGTCCCTAATGCAATAATTTGGTTATCAAATAGGAAATAAGATTTTCGTGCAAATAGCGAATCTTGCTGATATTTACTGTGTCCACGCAGTTTCATTGCATACATACTGTTATTATCCAAATCTGTTCCACCTGCATAGGTTTCCGTGGAAAGTAGCATTTCCTCAAGCCCCGCAGCAGGGAGTTGTAACAACTGTGCTTTTAGCTCTGGATAAGGCAGATGAATGGTTGTTGTGCCGGGGAAACGGTTCCAATCCCAACCATCATAACGATAACCACGATCATCAAAATGTTGGGGGATAATTTCTAATGCACCATAGGACATATACCGTCCATAGCGATTGTTTTTCTCGTAAGATTCATTTCCTACTAAATAACGGCTAAATCCTCGTGCAATAGCAAGCCAAGACAAGTTTGGATCATCTTGATGACGGCGTTGTATTACCATTGATGCATAGTTCATTGTCCAAGCCCCTGCGGGTTCTGCAATGGCTGGAACTTGTTCAAAGGTTGGCTTATGCGATAACGCCGCATAAATTCCTGCAAAAGTGCGGTCAATTTTTTCCCCATTTTTCTCATTACCTGCTAAGGCAAACCATTTAAATGGTGCTGCAGCAACAGAAAATTTTCCCGTTGGGTGACGCCCACTAATAACAATTGGGATATGCCCATCTTTACTATAAACCCACATTTTATATAACACATCATTTAGACGTTCTCGGGCAGCTTGATTAAGTGCATAAGGTGAATCACTCATAGCATAAATCACAGGGGCTAGCCCACCAAAGGCGTCTTTTCCGTATGCGGTGTAATGTTGTGAATGGTGGAAAATCGAGCCATCCGGCTTAAATCCCCCGGCAACCCCTTTTGATTGTAAAATGGTGGTACTCAACCAATGGGAAAATTGTTTTAACAAGCCTGTTCGTTGCTGTTCATTTGGTAACAGTAAAATACTTTTTACAATCCATTGGAGTTGCGTATTTAAAATATCCACATTTGCTTCAACAATACGTTCATCAGGCTCAAAAATACGCCCTGTTCCACTAAACCACGCCATTGCGCCTTGTGCTTGTTCAAGCAATCCTTGCTTTTCAAGTAAATCACGCATTAAGAACCACGCATCAAAAAGTTCTCGGTTTTGATAGCCCATATGGGTAACAATTTGGATACTGCTACCACGCACAAAACCTTGATCAAATAAATAACGGGTGGCAAGCAAGAATTTGGCTTCCAGCTGTTGGCGTTGTTCCTCTGTCAATTGCCCCATGCGCAAGGCTTTTGCACTTTCTAACATCACTTTACCTAGCTCACGCATTGACACAGAACGAAGTAAGAAATCTTGATCTTGCTTGCTAAACACTTGATCATTTTTCATAAACTTCTGTCGAGCAGGGAAATCAAGCATTGGACCTTGAATGACGCCCTCTTTTTCACTGATATTAAAAGCTTGATATTTTTGTAAAATTTGTGAAAAATCCACCGCACTTGGTTTATCCGTAAACACATTTAACACTTGCTCAAAACGTTGGTAAATGCTTTCACTTTGCGGATCGGAATGCAGACTTCTATTAAAATCAAAGTGCGGGTAATTTTTGCTTAACATTTGATCATACAACAGCAAACCATTCCAGTTTTTATTCACTGCCGTACTTGCAGTAGGATTAACAAAAGAGGCTTGATAATCAGGAATTGGGTAACGATTATCCACAGGAACATTGAATAAAAGCTGATCTAAATAAAGTGATCCCGCTTCATCAGGCGCTTGAATCACCAACTTGTCTAAGCTTGTCACATTTTCGCCTTGCATATCGCGAAATGGTACTGCAATACCGCGCCAGCCTGTAAAATCTAAATTAATATCAAAAGATTTTTTCACCTTGCCTTGTTGTTCAAAACTAAAGTGAAGAGGCTGTTTAACGGCTTTTTCATTATAAAGCCATAGCATAAACGTTTGCGGCAAAATATCGTCATTTTGTGAAAAATCTAAATTTTGTGAAAACACTAAGCGCCCTTTTGGCTCAAACTGCCAATGCAACGCCTGCTTCCCATCTTTGTAATGCAACGCACTCGGTGCAACTTGCCCATTTGTAACGGTTAAATAAGCTGGAGGCTGTGCATTTTCAAAAAAATCCCACGCATAATTCGTCGCATTCACACTGCCCGTGATGACACAAGCAGTTAATAGGCTTAGCTTTGGAAATAAGCTCGCTTTCATAGGCTCTCCCTTAGAATAAGAAACGGAAACCCGTGTAGTATTGATTTACATATTTATTATGCACATTCACGTTACTGATATTACGATCACGTCCAAATTCAATAAAGGTGATTAAGTCTTTGATTGGGCGATAATCAAGCCCTAAGGTGTAACCGTGGTTCACATTGTCACCCCGTTTTTCATAACGGAATTGGCTATAACCAGCAAATTTTGGTGTGATGAAATATTTTGCTGCAAGGAAATGTCTTTTTTCTTTTACTGCATTATGATCAAGGTAGTTCGCACGTTGTAGATCTTTTAATTCACCATAGTTATAAGCAACTTCTAAATTACGGTATTTCACTTCCGCCGCCACACGCCACGCAGAACGATTTACATTTTTTTCAATCCAAGATTGATTTATTCCTGCGCTATTTGGTGCAGAGAATTGATAACTATCATAGTTATCGCGAGTGTAACCTGCTCTAAAGCGTAATCGCCAGTCGTCATTCAATTTATTGGTATAATAGAGTGCAAGCCCGTAGCCATTTTTTAAATGCTTCGGTGAGTTATTCACTCCTTTTTCAGCCGAACCAAATAAATAATCCGAACCAAATTGGAACCCAGCTAATTCTACAGAACGGAAATGCAAGCCTTTATTGGCTTCTGCGGTAAGTGGATTACGTCCGCTTCCCCCTAACTGCCAATCACCTAACATAATGGCATCGCCATTGGTTGGTAAACGACCTAAATATAAACGTCCTACGGCTTTATGTTCTATACCAAGATAAAGTTGTGCCGTACGCGGATCACCAAAACCTGAATGATTGCTACCACTGGCATCTTTTCCATTAAAAACAATTCTGGTTTTACCGATTAATCGTATCTCTTCTGTCATATCTTGCGCAAAGATAAACTCCACACGCGAGCCACGATCACGCAAATCTGAACGTTGCCCTTCGGTATGCGCAAGCATTGGTCTAAATTGCCCATTAAGCTGTACGCTAGTGCCATCTTTTTTATAAATTTCTACCGCACTTGCTGTACTTGTTGCGGCAATAAGTGAAAGTGCAAGAAGGGAAAGTGATTTTTTCATATAACAATTATCCTTATTATTTATTGTGAAAAGACACCTCAAATCAAAGACGATTAATCTGAGCCATTGCGATGTTCAAGCTGGTTAGATACGACACAAAAATAACTAAAACTGAGCATTCAACCTTATCATAGGCAAATATTTCACAGGGGAAAAGCACCGCACTTTAAAAACAAGATCAAGATCACAAAAATATTAAAACAGAGTTTTGATATTTGCTTTTATGATGCCGATCATAAGGATTATTAATTTGATTATTCATAATAAAGGAAAAATCATAAGGATAGACTATGACCTTTTCTTTGATCATTATTCTTCTTTTATGCGGTATATTAACTAACCTGATGTCAGCTATTTTTGGTATTGGTGGCGGGGTGTTGATGGTACCCATTTTACATACACTTTTCCCTTATATGCCAATCCAAATGATTTCTGCCACTTCACTGACTATCGTAATGGGATCAGCGTTAATTAATCTGTTTTACTTTTATAAGCTAAATATTGAGATTGATAAGAAAAAATTGCTCCTTTGGTCACTAAGTATGATCATTGGTGTACAACTTGGCTTTCATCTCAGCTTTAATGTTTCAGATAACCTGATAATAGGGGTCTTTGTCATTACGCTGATTGTATTGGCATTAAAAACCTTTTTGCATCCGAACAATAAGAAAAAGCAACAAACACAGAAAAAAGATCGCTTACGTGGTAGCCTATTCTGCTTTCTAGGTGGGGGAATTGCTGGGATTACAGGGATCGGTGGTGGCTCAATTATGTCGCCACTAATTAGCCAGTTGCCCAGTGTTAGCATTAAAAGTGTGGCGGTTTATACCAATTATATGATGGTGATTGGCGGCATTGGCAATCTTTACGGCTATTTAACCAAGACCCCAGAAGTGATTATCCCCCATTCCTTACAGATTGGCTATGTGAGTTTCTCCATTGTACTCATTGTCGTGCTAAGTGCTTTTTTTATGAGTTTCATCAGTATGAAACTTCGTGGCATTATCAAAGAGGAAACCGCACGTAAATGGCTTAGTATGATCTTGCTTTTTATTGCCTGCTATATGCTACTATTGCGAGTAATACAAGGATAAATTATATAGGATATGGAAATGCTTAAAGCGATGAATTTTAAAAATTGTCAATATAATCATTTGGTTGCTGTTGAAAAAGGCACTCAGCTTTATCGTCAAGGGGAAACTGCCCACTCGTTTTATTGTGTAAAAAATGGGCTTATTGGCTTATATCATACCCTTGAAAATGGTAAAGAAAGTTTAGTGAGAATTTATAAAGTAGGGGATTATTTTGGATTTCGTACCCTATTTGGTGATAAGAAATACCATTGCACGGCGAAAGTATTAATGGAAGCAGAAATTATCAAAATCACGCCACAACATATTGATTCCTTCTTTCTAGAAAACCCTGAAACCATTCGCTTTCTATTCCAAATTCTTTCAAATGAACTGCGTGATGCAGAAGATCGCCTTGCTAAAAGTGCGTATTTAAAAAGTTTAGATCGTGTGATTGATAGTATTTATTTCTTAACAGAAAACTTTCCTGATTACCATTGGACACACCGAGAAATCGCTGAGTACGCTGGCTGTGAAACCGAAACTGCTATTCGCATTACTCGTGATTTAAGAAAGAAAAATTTATTATCGTAATTTCATTTTCCTCAACGGTTTATCCTGTACTTAGCGCATTGGATTATCTTGTTAAACTGACATCGCAATAAAAATGGCAGCGTCTATGCTGCCATTGCGTCAATAAATCGTTACATTAATTTTGTTCTTGTTGCAGACGATTTTCTTCTGTTTCTGGTTCAAGATCGAGTTTTGCCATTAGAAGCTGATCGCCATCTTCTTCGGGATTTTCTGTTACTAATAGCTTATCCCCATAGAAAATCGAATTTGCCCCAGCCATAAAACACATTGCTTGCATTTCTTCTGACATTCCTTGACGTCCCGCAGATAAACGGACATAACTTTTTGGCATCACAATTCGTGCAACGGCAATGGTACGCACAAACTCCGTCCAATCTAATTCCGCCGCCTCAGCCAATGGTGTGCCTTCCACTTTCACTAATTGGTTGATTGGCACGGATTCTGGTTGTGGATCGAGATTAGCTAAGCTGGCAATAAATGCGGCACGTTCTTTCCGTGTTTCATCCATCCCAACAATTCCCCCACAACATACCTTTAAACCGGCTTTACGCACTTTCCCAAGGGTATTAATACGATCATCAAATTGGCGTGTGCCAATAATTTTTTCATAATGCTCTGGTGCGGTATCAATATTATGATTGTAGTAATCCAACCCAGCTTTTTTCAAATCTTCCGCCATACCATCTTGCAATAAGCCAAACGTCCCGCAGGTTTCTAGCCCCAGATCTTTTACTGCTTTAATAATCGTGGTGATTTTTTCAATATCTTTTGGTTTTGGCCCACGCCAAGCCGCCCCCATACAAAAACGACTTGCGCCACGGGATTTCGCCACTTTCGCTTTCTCAACAATCTCATCAACATTAATTAATTGTTGATTTTGCACCCCTGTTTGATAGCGTGCCGATTGTGGACAATAACCACAATCCTCAGGGCAACCCCCTGTTTTAATCGACATTAAGGTAGAAAGTTGAATCGCCCGTGGGTTAAAATTCTCACGATGAACCTGAGCAGCACGATACACCAACTCTAAAAAAGGGGTTTCAAATAACGCTTCCACTTTACACACTGACCAATATTCTAAGGTTGGGTGCGGTGTTAAAGAAGGAATTTGAATGTTTGTGATTGTCATAAATTATCCTTATTACAAAAAGTGCGGTCTATTTTAGACCTAAATTTTTAATTCAGGTAATGATTTATCACTAATCCTACCATTTTCAACACATAAAAGGCGATCAATTTTTCCAACTAATTCATTAGGTTGATGAGTAACAATGAGCAACGTCAATGTTTTCTGCTGAGATAAATTCTCTAATAAATTCAACATTTCTTGACGCAAATGCGGATCAAGCGCTGAAAATGGTTCATCAAGCAATAAAATCGGTTTATCACGAAGCAGACAACGGGCTAAGGCAACACGCTGTTTCTGCCCGCCAGAAAGGGCATTAGGTAAGCGAGATAAAAAATCGCCTAATCCGACCGCACTTGCTGCCTTTTCCACTTGTGCTTTTTCTTCCGCACTCAGCGTTAAACTGGGCTTTAAACCTAAGGCGATATTTTCAGCCACCGTTAAATGCGTAAACAAATTATTCTCTTGAAAGAGCATCGAAACAGGACGCTGATGAGGCGCGCTAAAGGTGTGATTTTGCCCATTAAGCCAAATTTCCCCCTTGTCGGCGAGTTCAAATCCAGCAATTAAATTGAGTAACGTGCTTTTCCCCGCCCCACTCGCCCCCACTATGGCAACACGTTGTCCCGCCGAAATATGCAGTTGGAAGTGCATCGCTTGATTGGGGTAATGAAAATAAGTATTCAGTTTAATCATTATCTTGCCTAAATCATTAACGTAATAAGAACCAATATCGAACAAAAACAAAGTGCGGTGCAATTTTTTGCTATTTTCGCTTTGCTCTTGCTTTTCGCTATGCCACATTTTGCGGTTTTTCAATCATCATAAATAACAGACCACATAACCCTAATAAAATTAAGGCGGTTACGCTCGCTTCTTGCATACGATATGAGCCTAATTGCTGATAAAGCAAATAAGGCAAAGAGATGAAATCTTGATTACCAAATAAAGCAATCGCTGTGAAATCGCCCAGCGATAAGGCACAAGCCAATGCGCTAGCATACCGCATCGCTGAACGCAAAGTTTGCCATTCTACCACTCGCCAGCGTTGCCAGCCTTGCACGCCAAGAGATTGGCAAAGTCGCTCATATTGCATTGTTTGATACATTGGGGCAGAAAGCGTGCGAATCACAAAAGGCATTGCCAAAATGCCATTACAAAACGCTACAATAAGGAGAAGATGCCACGGCTGAAAATCAAGATCTTGCAAACGAATAAATAGCCCTAACGCCACCACTAAAGTCGGGATCGCAAGCACGATCATTCCTATATTACTAATGACATTGGCACAGTAACGGTGGCTTTGCCAAGCTAAGCGTCGCACGAGCAAGAGTAATGCCATTGACAATACAATAGCAAATAGCGCAGAACATAGCGCAATACTTAAGGAATAACCCAAAGCACGCCACAACTGGGGATTTTGTGCCACTTTTTGCCACGCGTCCCAATCTAATCCTGCCACCACCATATAAAGCAAGGGTAAAAAAAGAAAAATCAGCACACTGCCCACACAAAAAACTTGCCAAATTTGCACCGCACTTGTCTGCTTTTCTCGCCAGAACTGGCGTAAATCGAGCTGGCTAGGATCTTTGCGATGAAAGAAGCTGCTCATCATAAGCAATAGGACACAAAAACCGCATTGCAACAATGCTAACATTGCCGCTTTAGGTAAATCAAATTCAAATAAAATGGCTTGGTAAATCGCCACTTCTAAGGTGGTATACGCTGGCCCGCCACCAAGTGTGAGGACAATGGCAAAGCTAGTAAAGCAAAGCATAAAAATTAACACAAAGGCAGGCAAAAATTGTTGGCGTAAATAAGGTAATTCGATTAAACGAATAAATTGCCAACCGCGAATATTAAGCTGTGAACTAAGCTGACGTTGCTGATTAGGAATGCTTGATAGGGCTTGCAAAAATAGACGGCTTGCTAAAGGAATATTAAAAAATAAATGTGCGATTAAAATGCCACTTAAGCCATAAATATTGGGTTTCCAGTCAATCTCAAGGGCGGAAAATAACCTTACCAACCAACCTGAATGTCCATAAATTCCTAATAATCCTAGTACAGCCACCAAAGCAGGTAACACAAAAGTGAGGGAAAATAATTTCAAAATAAGCGATTTACCACAGAAATCTTGGTAAAAAAACGCACGGGCAAATAATAATCCGATACTCACCGATAAGAATGCCGAAAGAAATGCCTGCCCAAAACTAAAGGCAATAACGTGGCGAATATAGTTATCTTGCCAAAGTGCCGTCCATTGCTGATGATTGCCAAGATTTAACACCGCACTTAAGGTAAAGCCATAAAATGCCGCCAATAGCAATATCACGCCCATTCCCCCAAGCATTGAAGAAAGGGGGAATTTTTGCAAGTAACGGCGTATTATTGTGTTAAGCTGGCTTGCCAAGTGTTCGTCCATTGTTTTAATTGTTCTGTATTGACGCCACTTCCCAACGTGGTTTTGCTTTGCTGTGCTTGCTTCAACGCATCAAAGTGCGGTTCAATTTTTTCATCAATAACGGCAAACATAATATTTTTTTGTGAAATTTGGCGTTGCGCTTCTGGAGTAATCAAAAATTGCATAAAGGCATCAGCACAAGCGTTAGGATGATTTGCCATTCGCGCAGCGGTTTCAATTTGTAGCACTTGCCCTTCAACAAAATCTGCCGCGGCATAATTGGCATCCTTGTCATTTAAGAGATGATAAAGCGGTGAAGTGTTATAACTAAACACCAAATCTGATTCGCCTTTTAAAAATGCGCCGTAAGTTTCTGACCAACCTTTCCCTACGGTGACGGTATGGCGAGCCAATTTCTTCCACGCCGCCTCTACATCATCGCCATAAACTTCATTCATTAAGATCACTAATCCACGCCCTACGCCACTGGTACGCGGATCTTGATAAATGATGCGAAGTTGTTGATTATCAACCAACTCTTTTAGGCTTTTCGGTGGGTTTGGTAATTTTTCTTTATGATATACGAAGGCATAAGCACCAAAATCATAAGGTAAGAACACCTTATCTTCCCACTTCTCAGGTAAAGAAAGTTGCGCCATTGGCACCTGATGTTCTGCAAATAATGAGGTCTTTTTCGCTTCTTCAAGCATTGTTTGATCTAAGCCTAGCACAATATCGGCTTTGCTCTTTTTCCCTTCAAGGCGAATCCGATTAAACATTATCCCAGTGCTATCAAAAGGCACATAATTCACCTGACATTGGGGGTGAGTTTGCTCAAACAGCGCTTTCACTTTTGGACCGGCGCCCCAATCAGCACTAAAACTATCATAAGTATAAACTTGCACCTCTTGCGCGGAGCTTGGTGTCGCCATCAGACTAGTGCTAAAAAGTGCGGTAAGAAAAGTAAGAGAAAAAGATTTTTTGAATTGCATAGTGTTTCCTTCCAATAAAAAACGACCAGCAATATTGACGTGAACAGCAAAAAAATTAGTTTCCTACGTCAGTATTAACTGTATCAGGTTCACGGGTATGATCTCAGCTATCAAGCACCCCGACTAATTTGAGCCTCTAGCTCGCGTTCAGTGTAGTAATTTTCCTTTACTAATGCAATCTATGTATTTAAAAATTCTCAAAATTTCTTTATAGTTAGCAATCAGTTAATGATTGATAAGGATAACCTATGGCATTTTCTATTCCCCACCTTGACGATACGTTGAAAACACTGGCAGATTGTTTAATTCAGCATTACCCTGAACATTATAATGAAGGGCTTTACACGCAACTTGCACAGCAGAAAAATGATCCGACTAGCCCAATAGGTAAACTGGCACAAGGCATTGCAATGTCTGATTTTGTGGCAGAAACGTTAAAAAAACAACCGCACTTTTTACACCAATGTTGGCAACAATTCCCCCATTTAGAAAATAAAGCCTATTATCAACAAGCCTTGCATTCCTTACTTCAAGAAGTTACTGATGACACCCAACTTTATCGCCAATTACGTCTTTTTCGTCATCGCGAAATGGCGAAGTTAAGTTTATGTCAAAGTTTAAACTTAGCGACGGTCGAAGAAATTTTCATTGCCCTTTCACAATTGGCAGAAACCATTATTATTGCCGCTCGGGATTGGCTTTATCAGCGTGCCTGTGCTGAAATGGGTATACCAATGGATAGCCACGGCAAACCGCAACAACTTTATATTTTAGGAATGGGGAAACTAGGCGGTTTTGAACTGAACTTTTCCTCAGATATTGATCTCATTTTTACCTACCCTGCTAACGGCGAAACGCAAGGCGCAAGGCGTTCTATTGAAAATAGTGTCTTTTTCACTCGCTTAGGACAACGTTTGATTAATGCCTTAGATCAATATACCCCTGATGGTTTTGTGTATCGCACAGATATGCGTCTGCGCCCCTTTGGTGAAGCGGGGGCATTAGCCCTAAGTTTTACCGCAATGGAACAATATTACCAAGAACAAGGACGAGATTGGGAACGCTATGCAATGATCAAAGGGCGTATTTTAGGCGCTGATCCGCAAGATCCCAATATCAAAAACTTACAAAATTTACTCCGCCCTTTTGTTTACCGCCGTTATATTGATTTTAGCGTTATCCAATCTTTACGCGAAATGAAACATAAAATTGAACGGGAAGTGCGACGCCGTGGGTTATCGGATAATATCAAACTGGGCGCGGGGGGCATTCGTGAAATTGAATTTATTGTACAGGTTTTCCAACTTATTCGTGGTGGACGTGAAATTAAATTGCAACAACACGGATTGCTTCACATATTACCTGAATTGGAACAACTCGCTTTACTTAGCTCTCAAGAAGCCACTGATTTAAAAAATGCTTACCTTTTTTTACGCCGTGTAGAAAATGTGTTGCAAGCCATTGACGACAAACAAACTCAGCTTTTGCCAGAAAAAGAGCTGGATCGCCAGCGCCTGATTGTTGCTCTGCAACGTTATACCCAATGGAATACGCAAAAACAGCCTGTCCTCGTGGAAAATAGCATAACAAGCTGGGCGGATTTTGATACCTTATTACAATCGCACCAAAATAAAGTGCGGTCGGTTTTTTCGCAATTAATTGGTACAGAAAATGATCCCTCACCACAAGAAAATAGCCAATGGAACGATTTTTTAGAAACGGATCTCAATGAAGAAGACCTTCAGCTCATTCTGCAACAAAATGGCATAACATTGGCAGAAAATGCACCGCTCTTACAACGCCTTACTCAGTTTCGCAACGAACTGGCTCGCCGTCCGATTGGAAGCAGAGGGCGTGGCGTATTAAGGCAGTTAATGCCGATGCTACTTGCCCAAGTGTTTCAACATCAAGCCTATGAAAGCTTGCTCCCCCGAATGTTAGATATTGTGGATAAAATTCTCACTCGCACTGCCTATTTGGAATTATTAGTGGAAAATCCGCAAGTACTCAATCAGCTCATTGAGCTATGTTCACACTCACAGCTTATTGCTCAACAAGTGGCTCGACACCCCATTTTGCTTGATGAATTATTAGATCGCAACGCATTATTAAATCCGACCGATTTCAGCGAATATGCCAGCGAATTAAAGCAATATCTACTCCGTTTACCGCAAGATGACGAAGAACAGTTTATTGATGCCCTGCGTCAATTTAAGCAAAGCACCTTGTTACGTGTGGCAGCCGCAGATATTCTCGGCGCATTGCCCGTAATGAAAGTGAGCGATCATTTGACCTATTTGGCAGAAGCGATTATTGCTGCCGTTGTAGATCTTGCTTGGCAACAAGTTACTGCACGCTTTGGCATTCCTGAATATCTTCCGCCTAATGAGAAAGGTTTCTTAGTCATTGGCTATGGCAAATTAGGTGGCATTGAACTGGGCTACAAATCTGATTTGGATTTGGTCTTTCTGTTTGACGGTAGCAAAACAGGTCAAACACAAGGCGGCAAAAAAGTGATCGATAGCAATCAGTTTTATCTCAAACTGACGCAAAAAATCATCAGTATTTTTAGTATGAATACGAGTGCAGGGGTGCTTTATGATATCGATATTCGCCTACGCCCGTCTGGTGATGCGGGGTTACTTGGCTGCTCGCTAAGTGCCTTTGAGAATTATCAGCTTAATGACGCTTGGACGTGGGAAAAACAAGCGCTGGTACGAAGCCGTGCCGTTTATGGCGATGTTGCCTTACGCCAACGCTTTGAACAAATTCGCCGTAAGGTACTTTCTGCGCCACGGGATCTTGTCAAACTTAAGGAAGACGTAAAAGCAATGCGTGAGAAAATGTATCAACATCTTGCCCATACCAATCCTGATGAATTTAATATTAAAACCGATCAAGGCGGCATTACGGATATTGAGTTTATCGCCCAATATTTGGTATTGACTTACGCGCCGCAATACCCTAATTTAACCATTTGGTCAGATAATGTGCGGATTTTTGAGTCAATGGCAGAACTCCAAAATAGCGAAAACAAAAGTGCGGTGCTAAATGTTGATATTTCTGAACATTTGAAAAATGCCTACACTCGCCTACGCAACCGTATTCATCATTTAAACTTACTTGGCTTGCCTGCGGTGGTAAAGCAAGCAGAATATCAATCTGAACGGCAGTTTATTCGCCAAATTTGGCAAATGTTATTTGATTAGCCACAGAGTTTATTGGCTAACTGAACCATTTTTACAATCACCCTTGCTGCGTCCCACATTCCTTCGAGGGTGGTCAGTTCTTGCTTGCTATGAAAATTGTATCCGCCCGTAAATAACATTGGGCAAGGAATTTGCTTTTCCGCCAATTTTGCACCAAGATAGCCTGAACGAATCGGCGTGAGAATAGGTTCAATACCACATTGCTTCATAGCTAAATCAGCAAGTTGGAGCGATCTTGGCTGCTGTTTAATGATCTCAGCCATATTGCTATATTGATCTTCAATACTTAGCTGTGCTTTCTTTCTTAAACGTTTTTTGCGATTAAAATCCACAATCATCATCGCCAAAAATGCCTTACGTTGCTCAAAGCTCACCCGATCAAAATCACAAATTAAATAGCGCATTTCCACTTTTTCAATATCGCCCGCTAGACTTTCTAAATGAAAAAAGCCTTGCTTGCGTTCTGTTTTTTCTGGCACTTCTTGGGCGGGCAAGCCTTTTTGAAATTCACACGCTAATGTCAATGCGTTACGCATTTTATCTTTGCCTACGCCAGCTTGAATATTGCGTCCATAAAGCGTTACGGTGGCGGTAGCAACATTCACATTTTCATAGCCCAAACTGCCAACCCCTTCCCCTGCAAGACAATATGCCCAGTCGCAAGTAAATTTATCAAAAGGAAAATGTTTCATTCCTTGCCCTGTTTCTTTATCTGGCACAAAGGCGAGGCGAATATTGCAATGAGAAAGATGATTTTGTTGCAAAATATAAAGTGCGGTCAGAATTTCTGCAATTCCTGCTTTATTATCTGCCCCTAACAAGGTTTTTCCATCACTCACCACCAAGGTTTTGTTAATCAGTTTTTGCAAAAACGGATGATATACAGGGCTAATAAATTCCTCACCAACGCCAAGAGAAATATCACCTCCGCGATAATTTTCAATCACTTCAGGTAAGGTATGTTTGCTACTACATTGCGGTGACGTATCAAGATGACTAATAAACCCAATTGTTGGCATTTGGGGGCTAATATTGGAAGGCAAAAATGCGGTCAGAATACCTTGTTTACTTAATTCAATTTGTTGCAAGCCCAGTGCGAAAAGCTCTTGTTGTAGAAATTTGGCTAACTTTGCTTGCCCTATGGAGCTGGGAATGGGTTTGGCATTAAACTTTGCTTGTGTATCAAAACTCACATAGTTTAAAAAACGTTCCAGTAATCCTTCTTGATATTGCGTGCTGTTTTCCATAATCATTTTATCGCCTTACAAAAATTGTTGCATTTTATTCTAACGAGGCTGTTGGCTTGAGGTATTGATATATAACAAAATTCAACCTAATTTTTTTAGGCAAAATGTGATTAATTGCTTTTCATTGTAAGGCGTTCGCTATATCATTAGCACTTATTTTTATCTATTGATTGTTCAACCAACTTGTTAGGGAGAAAACCAAAGCTAGTGGAAAATTCAGTTCAAACCAAACCGATTATTGAGCTTCGTTCTTTAACTAAGTCTTATGGCGACAAAACGATTATTGATGGTTTAAATCTTACCATTAACAATGGCGAATTTTTGACGATTTTAGGGCCTTCAGGCTGTGGTAAAACCACTGTTTTACGTTTAATCGCAGGATTAGAAGATCCTAACGGCGGTAAGATTATTCTTGACGGTCAGGATATTACTGACGTGCCGGCAGAACGTCGCTTTGTGAATACCGTATTCCAAAGTTATGCTCTTTTCCCACATATGACGATTTTTGAGAATGTGGCTTTTGGTTTACGTATGCAAAAAGTGCCAAACGCAGAAATTAAGCCACGCGTAATGGAAGCCTTACGTATGGTTCGTTTAGAAGAAATGGCTGAACGTAAACCCACTCAGCTTTCTGGCGGTCAGCAACAGCGTATTGCCATTGCAAGAGCGGTAGTCAATAAGCCAAAAGTGTTATTACTAGACGAATCTCTTTCTGCATTGGATTATAAATTACGTAAAGAAATGCAAAATGAACTGAAAGCATTGCAACGTCAATTAGGGATTACCTTTATTTTCGTTACTCACGATCAAGAAGAAGCCTTGACGATGTCTGATCGTATTATCGTAATGAACAAAGGGAATATTGAACAAGACGGTACGCCTCGTGAAATTTACGAAGAGCCGAAGAATTTATTTGTTGCACGCTTTATTGGTGAGATCAACGTTTTTGATGCCAAAGTGATTGAGCGTGTAAGCGAAAAAACCGTAAAAGCCAATGTTGAAGGACGTATTTGTGAAATCTATACGGATTTACCGGTTCAACCAGATCAACACTTGAAAGTGCTTTTACGCCCTGAAGATATTGTGATTGAAGAATTAGATGAAAATGAGCAATCTAAAGCGATTATCGGACACGTTTCTGATCGTAATTATAAAGGAATGACGTTGGAATCTAGCATTATTCTTGATCATAATGATATGAAAGTGTTAGTGAGCGAATTCTTCAATGAAGATGATCCGCATATTGATCACTCAGTAGGACAAAAAGTCGCCCTCACTTGGCACGAAGGTTGGGAGGTTGTGTTAGACGATGAAGACAGCTAATACGGGATTTCAAAAAATTACCATTACAACCATCTTTGCTTGGTTAATTTTGTTTGTATTAGCGCCTAACCTATTGGTGCTAACAGTCAGTTTCTTAACCCGTGATGGCAGTGATTTTTATACATTGCCATTTACCTTTGAGAA
Source organism: Avibacterium sp. 20-126 (assembly GCF_044358625.1). Classification (NCBI taxonomy): domain Bacteria; kingdom Pseudomonadati; phylum Pseudomonadota; class Gammaproteobacteria; order Pasteurellales; family Pasteurellaceae; genus Avibacterium; species Avibacterium sp. 20-126. Next base: position 1,433,049 of record NZ_CP091457.1, read on the forward strand.
TTACACACGCCTATTTGAACCGCTTTATGCCCAAGTGGTGTGGAATTCACTTTATATGTCGGGTATTGCCACCATTATTTGTTTAATTATTGGTTATCCTTTTGCCTTTATGATTAGCAAAATTAAGGAAAAATATCGTCCAATTTTGCTTTTTTTAGTGGTTTTACCATTTTGGACAAACTCACTTATTCGTATTTATGGAATGAAAATTTTCCTTGGCGTAAAAGGGGTGTTAAATAGCACATTACTGACCTTAGGCATAATTAACGAGCCAATTCGTATTCTAAATACCGAAGTGGCGGTAATTATTGGTTTAGTCTATTTATTATTACCATTTATGATTTTGCCGTTGTATGCCGCTATTGAAAAATTAGATCACCGTTTATTAGAAGCGGCTAAAGACTTAGGAGCAAACAGTTTCCAACGCTTTGTCAAAGTGATTATTCCACTCACAATGCCAGGCATTATCGCAGGTTGCTTATTAGTGCTATTACCTGCTATGGGAATGTTCTATGTGGCTGATTTACTTGGCGGTGCGAAAGTGTTACTGGTGGGTAACGTGATTAAGAGCGAGTTCTTAATTTCACGTAACTGGCCATTTGGTTCAGCAATTAGTATTGGCTTAACCATTTTAATGGCGTTACTCATTTTTGTTTATTACAAAGCAAGTAAATTAATGAATAAAAAAATGGAGTTGGAATAATGAGTCGTTTACTGCGTAATATTTTTATGTTGGTGGTGTACGCTTATTTGTATATCCCAATTATCATTTTGGTCACCAATTCTTTTAATGCTGATCGTTATGGATTGAGTTGGAAAGGGTTTAGCTGGAATTGGTATGAGCGTTTATTTAATAACGATACGCTGATCCAAGCCGCATTGCACTCGGTTACCATTGCCTTTTTTGCGGCAACCCTTGCCACCATTGTGGGAGGATTAACTGCCATAGCCTTATATCGCTATCGTTTCCGCGGTAAACAAGCGGTGAGCGGAATGTTATTTATCGTTATGATGTCGCCTGATATTGTTATGGCCGTATCCCTACTTGCCCTATTTATGATTGTCGGTATTTCATTAGGCTTTTGGTCATTATTACTGGCACATATTACCTTCTGCTTGCCTTATGTGGTGGTAACAGTCTTTTCACGCTTAAAAGGATTTGATGCCAAAATGCTTGAAGCAGCAAAAGATTTAGGTGCGAGTGAAATTACCATTCTGCGAAAAATTATTCTGCCTTTAGCCTTGCCTGCCATTGTCTCAGGCTGGTTACTCAGCTTTACCATTTCACTTGACGATGTTGTGGTTTCCTCTTTCGTAAGTGGTGTCAGCTACGAAATTTTACCACTGAAAATTTTCTCATTGGTAAAAACAGGGGTAACACCTGAAGTGAATGCACTGGCAACCATAATGATTATTTTCTCACTAACTTTAGTCATATTAAGTCAGCTTGTGGCGAAAAAAGATAAATAGCCCAAAAGGGAAAATAATACTTCACAAATAAGTATAGACAAAATAGAATACGCCTTGACGTCCTCAAGGCGTTTTTTATTCGTATTTTGTTTAACAAAATATATCTCTAACCCTCTTAACAGGAGAATGATAGAAATGAAAAAATTTGCAGGTCTTTTCACAGCCGGAATGATCGCAGTGACTTTAACAGCTTGTAATGATAAAGAAACAAAGAATGCGGAAACCAAAGCACCAGCTAATGATACCGTATATCTTTACACTTGGACAGAATATGTGCCAGATGGTCTATTAGATGAATTTACTAAAGAAACTGGAATCAAAGTCATTGTTTCAAGTCTAGAATCTAATGAAACAATGTACGCTAAATTAAAAACACAAGGTGAATCTGGTGGTTACGATGTGATTGCCCCATCAAACTACTTTGTGTCAAAAATGGCGCGTGAAGGTATGTTAATGCCATTAGATCACAGCAAATTACCTGTTATTAAAGAGCTAAACCCAGACTGGTTAGATAAACCTTATGATAAAGGTAACAAATATTCTTTACCACAATTATTAGGCGCACCGGGTATTGCCTATAACACCAATGATTACAAAGGATCTGATTTCACTTCTTGGGGTGATTTATGGAAACCTGAATTTGCGGGAAAAGTACAATTACTTGATGATGCACGCGAAGTCTTTAACATTGCGTTATTAAAATTAGGTCAAGATCCAAATACCCAAGATCCTGCTATCATCAAACAGGCTTACGAAGAGTTACTCAAATTACGTCCAAACGTACTTTCTTTCAACTCTGACAACCCAGCTAACTCATTCATCTCTGGTGAAGTAACAGTTGGTCAATTATGGAACGGTTCTGTGCGTATTGCGAAAAAAGAACAAGCCCCTTTAGATATGGTATTCCCGAAAGAAGGGCCTGTTCTTTGGGTTGATACCCTTGCCATTCCAGCAACCTCTAAAAACCCTGATGGCGCACACAAACTAATTAACTATATGTTAGGTGCTAAAACTGCGGCAAAATTAACGGAAGAAATTGGCTATCCAACATCAAATGTTGAAGCATTAAAATTACTTCCTGATGAAATTACTAAAGACCCAGCAATCTATCCAACCTCTGAAGTATTACAAAACAGCTACTGGCAAGATGATGTTGGTGATGCCGTTCAGTACTATGAAGAATATTACCAAAAATTAAAAGCCGCGAAATAATTTCTCGCAATAAATAAACCTCGCTAAATGCGAGGTTTATTTTTGTCTTCTAGTAAAAAATTTATCAAAATCTTACCGCACTTAATGTACTCAAAATATAGCGAATACAATAATCCTTATGTTGCAAACGTATTCTTAAAAAGTGCGTTTTATAATGAGAAGCGGAGTAAACGGAAAAAAGTATAAAGCACGATAAACCGTGCTTTATGCAAATATGCTATCTAAAAAGAATAACCGACAGAAACATTAACTCGATGATAATGATCTTTAGCCATATCTCCAGATAAAGAAAAACGCCAATTATGATATTGATAGCCCATCCCAATGCCAAATAGTGGTTTCCAATCAGGATAGAGACGATAAGACTGCTCAATATCCACTGAGGTTGTCGCATAGCTTACGCGACCACGATTTTTATTATGTAAGGTTTTTTGTAAAGCTAAGCGACCGAATAAAGTAAGGTTTTTCAGTTTGTATTCTAGCTCTGAAATAACACCAATATTTGTCTGCTCTGTGACTAAGCGATTAATTTTCACATCATCATTTAACATTAAATGTGTTAATTGTTTATGTGTGTAATCAATATTGGCGATATTATGCCATATCCATTGGGCATTAATAGGTTGTGACCAATGAATGCCAAGGGTTGAAGCATAAGATTGAGTATTGCCTTGTGAATGGGTGTTCTGTGTATTAAATTGTTGTTGATATTTTAATTTTCCTACACCGTAGTTAAAACTTGTTAAGAGCGTCCAGTTTGGTATAAATTCATATCCATAGCCTAGACGGAATGCAACATCACGTTCATTAAACGATTTTTCAACCTCTTTGTAATGCTCTTCATATTTCTGCCGCTGCTCACTAATGCTGAAACTGAATCGGTGTTTGCCTTCCACAAGAAGACCATTAATTGCCACACTATTAAAGTGATCAGTCGTATTAATATGGCTAACATCAGGCGAGGCAGAACGATTTTCACCACTAATCCAAAGTGCGGTATGATTTTTTTGTGAAAATGATGCAATCCAATTTAAACGCTGAAAGGCCTCGTGGTTAACCCAGCTTTGCTGCTGATGTATTAATGATTGAATCCCTTGACTGAATAAATATTCAGTAAAATGTGTTCTATCTGTATTGAATAAACGGTTTGCCCATTGTTTTTGCTGTGTATTTAATTGCTGTGAAGCATAGCCTTGATCGAGTTTTTCTAAAACGCGATCGAGTAATCTTGCATCTTCCATTGCACCTAAATAAGCTCTCTGCGCTTTATTCTTTTTATTTATCGAGGACGCTTCCTCTGAATGACCAGTTGATGCGGATTCAGTTGTATTATCTGTTTCAACAGTAGAAGCTGTTTCAGTGGTTGCTGGAACAGTTGTTTCTTCGGTTGTTGATGTTTCCTCTGAATGTCCAGTTGATGCGGATTCAGTTGTATTATCTGTTTCAACAGTAGAAGCTGTTTCAGTGGTTGCTGGAACAGTTGTTTCTTCGGTTGTTGATGTTTCCTCTGAATGACCATTTGATTCGGACTCAGTTGCATTGCCCGTTTCAACAGTAGAAGCTGTTTCGGTCGTTGCTGGAACAGTTGTTTCTTCGGTTGTCGATGTTTCCTCTGAATGTTCAGTTGATTCAGATTCAGTTGCATTGCCCGTTTCAACAGTAGAAGCTGTTTCAGTGGTTGCTGGAACAGTTGTTTCTTCGGTTGTTGATGCTTCCTCTGAATGTTCAGTTGATACAGATTCAGTTGTATTGTCAGTTTCAACAGTAGAAGCTGTTTCAGTGGTTGGTGGAACGGTTATTTCTTCAGTTGTCGGTGTTTCCTCTGAATGACCATTTGATGCGGATTCAGTTGTATTATCTGTTTCAACAGTAGAAGCTGTTTCTTCCGTTGGAGGCGTGACTTTATCGTTAATTACAGGTGTTTCTGGTGAATGCCCATTTGAAGTATCTTGATCTTCTAAGGCTTGCTGAACGCTTTTACGCTGTAATCCTACATAAATCTCTTTTTTATTCTCATCGAAAACAATTGTGTTTGCCACATCAATTAAAGCAGGATTTAAATTAAGTTGAATACCATTATTAACTAACCCATTGGCACGCAATAATACTTCACGTCGGCCGTTTTGTGGCACATAGTATGGAGCAATTTGATCGACATTCATTATGCCTCCAAGGTTTGCTATACCGCTCACATTAATGGTTGAACCAATTGCTTTATTAATTACGCCAGTCGCGTTATTAATTAAATTACCATTGATATTCCAATCTGTTTGATTAAGTGATTCTATTATTCCAAAATTGTTTACACTACCAGATGTTATCGGTTGAGCTTTTTGATCTTTTGATGAAAGCTTAACTAATGTTCCAGATGCGAGTGTTCCTCCTTGTTTTACGATAAAATTGGCTTGATTCGAGCCGTTTAGAGTTAGTTTACCCTGTTCAATGATCCCATCACCCTTAAAGCTATTATTACCATTGAAAACGAGTTCTTTTTCACCTAATTTCGTAAAACCGCCATCACCCTCAATATCATTATTAAAATAATAACGTTCTGCAATACCATTGACAGTAAGTCGGTTATCATTTTGGGAATCAAAGCGCCCATATCCCATTAATGCTTGAGATTTATTAATTACGCCAACACCCCAAGTTTCATCAATACCTGGGGTACCTTTATCAATAGCTGTTGTAAACAGTGTGTTGCGTATATCTTTAGCTTCAAACCAATCATATTTTTGTTTTACTGCAAGGGCTACTCCACTGGCATATGCCGTAGCACTAGAAGTACCACCGGGACGACTAATTTCACGATATCCTTTATCAGGATTAAAATAACTAATTTGCGTATCCACATTAGATGTTATACAGAAGTTTTTAGCTTTTCCACAAGGACGAAATACTTTTTGTCCATTGCTCTTCACACCTGTTACCGCAATAATTGTATCTTTAAGTGAGGTCAGCAAATCCCCAGTATTATTATCAATAAGCGCGATGATTGTACGCCCTGGTTGAGTACCGGCTTCACTGTGATATTCACTGCTTTCGTTACCTGTTGCGAAAAGCTGTAAAGAACCTTGTTCTTTTATATTTTGTACTTGATTGATGTACTCTTGATAATTTTGTATTTCTATAAAATCTTTCCAAATATTTCCAATAACGGGAGCAGCCTTTTGAGTTTGTTGTTGTAAACGTTGGTTTGCAGCATAACTGGCAGATAAGATTGAACGCCAAGAACTATTAGGAGCCCGTACTCCCTGAGTGATATATAATTGACCCGTTCCTGCGGTATTAAGCAAAATACGTCCCATTTTTGAACCATGGAAGCTATGATCATTCACATCTGGCTGAAAGTAATGTTGTACTTCAAAACTCGGTGTTTGATTTGGTTTAGCCGCAACGCTTTCAGGATAAAGTTCCCCTTCTTTGAAGGTACGAGGATCCACTCCTGTATCAACTAACATTGCGATAGCTGGTTTATGAGAGGATGAGGTTGTTGGATAACGATCTGTATCTGTCCAATTCGGAAAATAGTTTTTTTCTGCTTCAGGTAAATCTGCTAAATTTATTACCGCACTTTCTGAATGAGCGGAAACTGTTGTATCCGTTTTTTCTTTATTTGTTATAACTGTATCCGTCGGCGGAGATGGTGGAGTGATCGTATGGGTTAAATCATCAAGTGCCTCGCTAATATTTTTACGTTGTAATCCAACATAGATTTGTTTTTTATTTTGATCAAAGGCAATGGTATCCGCGATATTAACTAATGCAGAATCTAAGTGTAAACGAATGCCATTATCGACCAATTCATTTGCTCGCAACAGCACTTCTCTCCGCCCCGATTGTGGAACATAGCCCTGAGTAATTTGGCTGACTCGCATTACGCCATTTAAAATTGCCTGCCCACTCACATTGATGCTTGAGCCTATTGCCGTATTGATCTCACCTGTTTCCGTATTGGTAAAATCCCCCTCAATATATAATGGTGAAGGATTGATAACTTCAAGACGCCCGCTGTTATAAAGGCTTCCCGTAGAGATTTTATTTGGGCTTGTTCCCGTTGCGAGTGTTGCACCTTGTTTAATTTCAAATTGCGCAGTATTTGTTCCGTTAATGGTGAGTTTTCCTTGTTCTATTACCCCTTTTCCCTGAAAACGATTATTACCATTAAGAACAAGTTCTTTATCACCGCGTTTTGTGAAGCCGCCATCGCCCCCAATATCATTGTCAAAATAATAGCGTTCTGCGATACCATTTACATCAAGCACATTATTATTTTGGGCATCAAAACGTCCATAGCCATTTAACGCTTTTTGTTTATTGATTTCACCTACACCATAAACGACATCTATACCGGTCTCACCTTTATCATTTGCCGTGGTAAAGAGAGTGTTACGAATATCTTTTGCTTTAAACCAATCGTATTTTTGTGCAATAGCAAGCGCAACGCCACTCGCATAAGCGGTTGCACTAGAAGTGCCATTAGGAATATCCGCATAAATCCATTGCTTTAGAATCGGATCAAAATAGTTGATTGGTGTATCTGCATTTGCCGCCAAACAAAAATTTTTCGCTTTTCCACAAGGCTGATATTTTTGCTTACCCTTCGTAATCGCTGTAATGGCGATGACGTTATCTTTTAAACGTTCATCAAGTTGTTCAGAGTTCGGGGCAAGCATTCTTGAGACAGAGGAATAAGGTTCATTAGGAATCGCAGGATCAAGTGGTTCATTGCCATTTGCAAAGAGTAACAAAGAACCTTGTTTTGCAATATGAGCAAGTTTTTCAATATATTCAGGTTGTGCATATTCTGAGATGCCTTCTACCCAAATATTGGCTACAACAGGAGCCGCTCGCCCTGTTTGTGCAATGCTTCTTTCATTCGCCACCCCCATTGCTAATAATCGGTTTCGCCAATGGGGAACTGGCTCACCTCTTTTTCTTACTAAGCCTTGTACTGGATAAATTGAACCACCGCCAGCAGTGTTTAATAATACACGCGCCATTTTTGTTCCGTGCATTTCTGGACCATCGTCTATCATATCTGGGCTAAGTTGAGTGGTAATGTGGTGACTAACAGGATCATAGAAGGAAAAGCCGTGAGCAACAATGCTTTCAGGGTAAATTTCATCTTTTTCAAAGGTATGAAGATCCACTCCCGTATCCACTAACATCGCGCGTAAAGTCGTCAGTTTATCCTGATTAATATGATTATGATCTGTATCTTGCCATTGATGTGGTTGAGCCTGTGCTTCGGGTAAATGTGCTAATTTAGCCACGGCGTCTTGGCGGTTTTCTGCATCATTTTGGTTTCCTTGTGCTAAGTAAGGAAAAAGTGCGAGCGTAATCGCCATCGCCAATGGTGAAAGCGAGAAAAGACGAGGTGAGTTCATTATATGGATATCCTTTAATTATTTTTTGATGTAAAAAGAAGATTGATACGTCTTAGAATGAAAGTTTACTCCAAATTGCTCTAATAGTGTATCTCTTTATGTCAGAATTTTAATCGTAATAGAAATAAAGCTAGCTAATTGCATATTCAGTACAAGATAGTATAAGCCTTGCCGTTCTACTTGAGAAGCCAGATTACAGAGAATTTACTCACAACTTCGTGCGCTTACTTACTTTTAAGCGTACAACCAAAATAACCTTCATCTGCGTTAATCTCATCATCAAATATTTCTAGCTGTAAACTATTTTAGGTCATCCCAAAATATTTTTATCACGCAATAATTCACCCAAGTTACAATAAATGCGCAAAATAACGAGCATTTACTTTTTCAATACATATGAAAATAATTACATTACTAAAAATAACAAAACAAAATAAACAAAAACCCGAATTATACAAAAACCCTTCCAAAATCAATATATTGAAAAAAAAAAAAAAAAAAAAAAAAAAAAAAAAAATAACATTCACTCCACTTGAAATTGTTATTTATGCGCCTATACTCAGTAGCAAATAGCTATTTTACCTCTCGACAAATAATCTATTTCATAAATAAGGAGTTAATAATGAGTCATACCCCTGATATTCTAACTAATCCCCTAACCAATAAAGGCACGGCTTTTACGCTTGAAGAACGTAATAAGTTAGGTTTAACCGGGCGATTACCCGCTGCTGTGGAAACCCTTGATGAACAAGCCAAACGTGCTTATGAGCAGCTTTCGCGTTATGAAAAACCAATGGAAAAATACATTTTCCTTGACCAACTACATAATCGGAATGAAGTGCTTTATTATCGTCTTCTTACCGATCATCTCGCCGAAATGTTACCTATTGTTTATGACCCAACCGTAGGTGATGCAATAAAACAATGGAGTCGTGATTATCGCCGTTCTCGTGCTGTTTATTTAAATGTGAACCGTCCAGAAGATATTCGTGCTTCTTTTGAAACATTAGGGCTTGGCGCAGAGGATGTTGATCTCATAGTCTGTTCTGATGCAGAAGAAATCCTTGGTATCGGCGATTGGGGCGTGAACGGAACGGATATTTCTGTTGGTAAGCTTGCCGTCTACACTGCCGCCGCGGGTATCGATCCAAGCCGTGTCATTGCGGTGAATTTAGATGTTGGTACAGATAACGAAGCATTGCTAAATGACCCAACTTATCTTGGTAATAGACACGCTCGTGTGCGTGGTGAACGCTATGATCACTTAATTAATGAATATTTAAAAATAGCAAGTGAAATGTTCCCAAATGCCCTCTTGCACTTTGAAGATTTTGGCCCTTCCAACGCACGTCGCATCTTAGTTGAAAATCGTGAAAAATACCGTATTTTCAATGATGATATGCAAGGCACTGGCGCAATTGTTATGGCAGCAGTCATTTCAGGTTTAAAAGTTACGAAACAAACATTCGCTGAACAACGCCTTGTCGTCTATGGGGCGGGAACTGCGGGAACAGGAATGGCAGATCAAATTAGTGCCGCAATGGAACGTAATGGACTTTCGCGCGAAGAAGCCAAAAAACGCGTATGGCTCATTGATATTAATGGCTTGGTCACTGATGATATGCCAAATCTACCGAATTACCAGCAAGAATATGCGCGCTCTGCGACTGAAGTGGCAGATTGGCAACGTTCAGAGGGTAAAATTGGTTTGTTAGAAGTTGTAAAACAAGTCAAACCAACCATTTTAATTGGCACCTCCACAGATCACGGTGCATTCACTGAAGAAGTCATTAAAGCACTTTGTGAAGGCGTAGAACGTCCAATTTTATTACCGCTCTCTAATCCGACTGAGCGTATTGAAGTGATGCCGCAAGATGCAATCCCTTGGTCAAAAGGTAAAGCCTTAATCGCAACGGGTATTCCAGTATCTCCTGTGCAATATAACGGAACGGCTTTCTATATTGGACAAGGTAACAATGCGCTGCTTTATCCCGGCTTAGGATTAGGTGTCATTGTATCAGGGGCAAGCCAAGTCACTGACGGAATGTTGCTCGCTGCCGCTGAAGCTGTTGCAAGCCAAGTCAATCCACAAGATTTAGGGGCGGCGTTACTTCCCCCAGTAGATAATTTACGCGCTTCGTCAGCAACGGTGGCTGTCGCCGTCGCCAAACAAGCAATAAAAGATGGTGTTGCAACCAAACAGAGTGATAACTGGGTACAAAGCGTGCAAAACGCAATGTGGCAAGCCGTTTATCGCTAAATACGCCTATGCCGTCTGAAAATCAGGCGGCATTTTTATAAAAAAGACGGCGCTTTTATTAATTAATCTCACAAAGCGCTTTCTAAATAATCCTAAAAAAGAAATTATTCCAACAGAGGAAAATATAATGCTTTTTCTCACCGCACTTGAAAGTGTCTTATCTATCGTTCTGATTATTATATTAGGCTTTTATTTACGCCATAAAGGCTATTTTGCAGACAGCTTTGCTGGCAATATTTCTAAACTCATTATGAATATTGCCCTCCCGGCTTCTATTTTTATTTCTGTGCTAAGTTACCTTACTCGTGAAACATTATTTTCGCTATCAGATGGATTAATTTATGGTACTGCTGCAATATTCTTAGGTTATATTATTGCGTGGTTAATGACAAAAGCCTTCAATATTCAAGCTGGGCGGAAAGGCGTTTTTATTAATACGATAGTAAACGCTAATACCATATTTATCGGCTTACCCTTAAATATTGCATTATTTGGTGAAAATAGTATGCCTTATTTTTTGGTCTATTATGTACTAAATACCATTTCCACTTGGACTTTCGGCGCTTGGCTGATTGCACGAGATAGTAGCCAATCACAATCATCACCACATCGCTTATTTAACTGGAAAAAACTTTTACCTCCACCGTTACTCGGATTTCTTGTTGCCCTCATTTTTTTACTCATCAATATTCCTGTACCAAATTTTATTCATAGCGCATTAAGCTATATAGGGGCAATGGTTACGCCACTTTCACTCATTTATATTGGCATCACGCTTTATGATGCGGGATTAAAAAGCCTCAAATTTGATAAAGACACCATTACCGCACTCATCGGCAAATTTGCTATCGCCCCAGCGATTATGGTATTTCTCATTTTTATAGGTAAAACCGTGCTACCATTGCCAACGATTGAGGCACAAACGCTGATTCTACAATCCTCCGTTTCTGCTCTTGCCATATTGCCTATTCTTGCCAATGAATCCAAAGGTGACGTGTCTTTTGCTACCAATATTGTTACCACAAGCACCTTATTATTTATTCCTATTGTGCCACTGATTGATGGTTTACTTGGGCTTTTAAACTAAATTTACGAAAAAAGCACCGCACTTATAAAAATGCTGTTTATCTGATTTAAACAGCATTTTGTATCATTTTATTTTTTCTACGTTCTTTTGTTACTTAGAGATAAGTCTTATAAAATCCTATTAATCTCTCCATAAATCAAAATAATCAAACTCATCCTATTCCACTTTAATTTCCCTCATTATTTTTCTAAATAAAAAAATAATATATCTTGCACTTCCCCAGCTTTCCTTTTACTCTAATTGAGCTACAAATTAGTCTAATAAGGAGTTCCTATGGCACACATTTCAACGATTCATTACACTGGCAATTTGCACAACGATTTAATCCATTTACAGAGTGGAAACAAAATTTCCACTGATGCCCCTGTGGATAATAATGGTAAAGGTGAAGCCTTCTCACCAACAGATTTACTTGCTGCTTCACTTGCCGCCTGTGCAATGACAATTATGGGAATTCGAGCAAGAGATCTTGGCGTGGATTTGCAAGGCACACGCATCGAAGTAGAAAAAGAAATGGCGCTCAACCCACGCCGAGTCGCACGTATTGTATTAGATTTTTATCTTAACAAAGCGCTTGATGAACGCACGCGTACCACGCTCGAAGCCGCGGCTCACACCTGCCCTGTCGCCAAAAGCCTCAGTGCAGATTTAGTACAAGAATTTCGTTTTCATTACGAATAACATATAAAAAAAGCCTTATTTTCATAGAAAATAAGGCTCTCACTTTCAATTATTTAAACCAGTCTTCAGAAAACTGCTGTGGAGAAATCGGATTAATGTATTCTTGTAAACATAAGATTTAGTTCTCCAAAAACCTTTCCCTTAACTGATGCAACTGATCACGTACCGCAGCGGCTTTTTCAAATTCCAAGTTTTGGGCGTGTTTGTACATTTGTTGTTCCAGTTTTTTGATTTGTTGCTGAAGTTCTTTTGTACTGGTTGGTTGATAAAGTGCGGTAGGTTCTGCCACTGATTTTTGTTTTTGCTTGCTTTTTGCTTTGTTATTGGTTGCACTTTGTCCAATATCAAGCAATTCGCCGACTTTTTTATTCAACGCTTGTGGCACAATGCCGTGTTCTTCATTGTATTTCATTTGTTTTTCACGGCGGCGGTTGGTTTCGTTAATAGCTTTGTCCATTGATTTGGTAATACTATCAGCATACAAAATGGCTTTACCATTTAAATTTCGTGCCGCACGTCCAATAGTTTGGATCAATGATCGTTCGGAACGCAAAAAGCCTTCTTTATCGGCATCTAAAATTGCAACTAAAGACACTTCGGGAATGTCTAAGCCCTCACGTAATAAGTTGATTCCGACCAATACGTCAAATTCCCCTAAACGTAAATCTCGAATGATTTCTACCCGTTCTACGGTATCAATATCAGAATGCAAATAACGCACGCGCACACCGTGTTCTTCTAAATAATCGGTCAGATCTTCTGCCATTCGTTTAGTGAGTGTAGTAACTAAAACGCGTTCATTTTTATCCGCTCTTTGGCGAGCCTCGGAAAGTAAGTCATCCACTTGAATCGCTACGGGGCGGATTTCAATTTCAGGATCGAGTAACCCCGTTGGGCGTACGACTTGATCGATAATCTCACTACCTGATTTTTCTAATTCGTAAGGGCCGGGCGTCGCTGAAACATAAATGGTTTGCGGAGCAAGGCGTTCAAATTCTTCAAAACGTAATGGGCGATTATCCAACGCGGAAGGCAATCGAAAGCCATATTCTACCAAGGTTTCTTTACGTGAACGGTCGCCACGATACATTCCGCCAATTTGTGGCACAGTAACGTGAGATTCATCAATAATTAATAAGCCATCGGCGGGAATATAGTCAAATAACGTCGGAGGTGGCTCACCTTCTTTACGCCCAGATAAATAGCGAGAATAATTTTCAATGCCTGAGCAATAACCCAATTCGTTCATCATTTCAATATCAAACTGAGTGCGTTGGGTAATGCGTTGTTCCTCTAGCAATTTATTTTCTTTGATGAAATACTCTCGGCGCTGCGCCAGCTCCGCTTTGATTTGCTCAATGGCATCTAAAATCCGTTCACGCGGGGTAACATAGTGGGTTTTCGGATAAATGGTGTAACGTGGCACGGCACCGAAATTGGCGCCAGTGAGCGGATCAAATAAACTTAAACGTTCAATTTCATCATCAAATAATTCAATACGAACCGCTTGATCATCAGATTCCGCTGGGAAAATATCAATAATTTCTCCCCGCACTCTGAATGTCCCGCGCTGAAATGCCTGATCATTGCGGGTATATTGCAACTCCGCTAATTTCGCTAAAATTTGTCGCTGGTTAATAATCGCGCCCGTTTGTAAATGTAACATCATCTTCAAATAGCTATCGGGATCACCCAAACCATAAATAGCAGAAACGGAGGCAACCACAATGGTATCACGCCGTTCTAAAAAGGATTTTGTTGCAGACAGACGCATTTGTTCAATTTGGTCATTAATAGACGCATCTTTTTCAATAAACGTATCACTACTTGGGACATAGGCTTCTGGCTGATAATAATCGTAATAAGAAACAAAATATTCCACCGCATTTTCAGGGAAAAACGTCTTCATTTCAGCATAAAGCTGAGCTGCAAGGGTTTTGTTCGGTGCCAACAACATTGCGGGGCGATTAAGTTTGGCAATGACATTGGCAATGGTAAAGGTTTTACCCGATCCCGTTACGCCAAGTAGCGTTTGATGAGCCAAACCATCATTAAGATTTTCGCTCAGCTTTTCTATCGCCTGAGGTTGATCGCCCGAGGGAGAAAAATCGGAATGCAGAATAAACGGTTTGCTGTGAATTTTGTTACTCATAAAAAACGCCCTATTAGAAAAGTGCGGTCAATTTTAGCATAATTTTTTCCTTTCGGCTTGAACAAAACATTAAGTTTTACACAGAGTTATATTTGTCAAGATTGAAATCTCACAAAATCAAAAAAAATTTTAAAAAAATTTCTAGATTTTTATTAACCAATTGATAAATAAGAAAATGTTATTTTACAATCAATTTTATTGCTAATCAGTAAATACCTAGTTTTTTCAAGGGATCAGCGATTTTTTCAAATAAGAACCCACAGACTTATCCACAGGCACTGTGGATATAAAAAAAGAATATAATTTTTCAACATTTTTTTAATTTCACTGTTGACAAAGGAAAGACAGATCATTATCATCTGCGACCAATTCCTTGTGATACAGAATTATTCCTCCTTAGTTCAGTCGGTAGAACGGCGGACTGTTAATCCGTATGTCGCTGGTTCAAGTCCAGCAGGAGGAGCCAATTTTCTCTTTTGGCAGTTTTTATTTGTCTCCTTTTATAAAAGCTATTTAATTCCAAAAGAGCTTAAAGCCCATATCCTCCTTATGGGCTTTTATTTTTTCTAATTAACCTTTCATAAGAATGATAATATCCGTTACTTTTCATCATTTATAGGACAAACAAATGTTTTTATCTTTTCTCGCTATACTTATCGGATTAGTGATTTTAGTCTGGAGTGCAGATCGTTTTATTGATGGTGCCGCTTCTCTCGCCAGCTATTTAGGGATGTCGCCCTTATTAATTGGTATTGTTATTATTGGGTTTGGCACCTCTGCGCCTGAAATCATTGTTTCTGCCCTTTCAGCCCTCAACCACAGCCCGGGGATTGCACTGGGCAATGCTTATGGCTCAAACATCACCAATATTGCGTTAATTTTAGGTGTCACCGCCATTATTAAGCCAATTATCGTCAATTCACAAGTGCTAAAAAAAGAATTGCCCGTGTTAATGTTTGTTACCCTACTTTCTGCTTGTTTAATTTATGATGCCACCATTTCTCGTCTTGATGCCGTGATTTTATTGGCAGTCTTCACACTCTATATGGGCTGGACAATTTGGCAAGGCACAAAACATTCAAGCGATAGCCTTGGGCAAGACATTACCGATGAACTCAAAGAAAAATCACGAATGCCGTTAAAAACCGCCTTATTATGGTTAGTCATTGGATTGGTATTATTAATGGGCAGTTCGCAATTATTAGTGTGGGGGGCAGTAAATATCGCCACTTATTTAGGTGTGAGTGATTTAATTATCGGCTTAACCATTGTTGCCATCGGTACGTCATTACCTGAATTAGCAGCTTCTATTATGGCAGCGAGAAAAAATGAATTAGATCTCGCTGTGGGCAATATTATTGGTTCTAACTTGTTTAACACACTTGCGGTAGTAGGGATTGCAGGTGCTATTACCCCAATTCAAGCAACGTCCGAAGTGTTTAGTCGAGATATGCTCGTTATGATCGCCTTGACGGGCTTACTGTTTTTATTTGGTTATGGGTTCAAAGGACGAACAGGGCAGATTAACCGCCTTGAAGGGCTAATGTTATTTCTCGCTTATGTGGCGTATAATTCTTTGCTTATTTACACCGCACTTTGATTTGAATAATAAGACAATCAAAAGAAAAAAGGGGTGATCTTTCACCCCTATTTTTCACCGGAAAGATTATCCTCCAAATAGCACCGCGCCACCACGCATAGGCAAGGTTGTGCCATAAAAAAGTGCCGTAGCAAAGAAAATCACCACGCCGCCTGCGATCAATTTCACGACAATCTCAGCATAAGGCGAATTTTCCGAGCTAAAATACCAACGCCCCAACTTCACTGCGGTTTGCCTTGCGTATTGCACAATCAACGCAAATAAAGAGAGTGTCATTCCTGTGCCAACCGCCATTGCCATCGCGGCTGCGATTCCCCACTTATAAAGATTGAGCATATAGGAAAGAAAAAGAATAAAAATCGCCCCTGAGCAAGGTCGCATACCAATCGTTAAAATCACAAGCAAGCGGGATTTAAAATTTGTGGCGTGATCTAATTGCTGTGAACTGGGTAAATGTTGATGCCCACAGCAGCAACCTTTTTCGTGATCACAATGGATTTGTGCAACCTGAATGGGGTTCTCCAATCTATTTTTTGCCGAGGTAGGCTTAATAGAATGAATTTTCCCCAGTGAAGCAGTGCGTTTACTCTGACGAAATTTGTGCAAAAATTTCACCGCACTTTGATAAATCCAATAGATGCCCAATAAGAACATCAAAATAAACGCAGAACGTTCAAGCCAAAGCTGGCTCAATTTGAAATAATGGGAAGACAATTGCAACCCCGCCACGAGAATAGATGTTGCCACCACTGCCACCAAGCCCTGCATTAAAGAAGACAATAAGGTGAGCTGAACACTGGTTTTTAATTGAGATTGATGGGTAGATAAATAACTGGCAATCACAAATTTACCGTGTCCGGGGCCAAGGGCGTGTAGCACCCCATACAAAAAACTTATCAGCATTAAGCTTAACCCCGCTTGCACGGGATAGTGATTGATTTGATGTAAATATCCAGAAATACTTTGGTTAAACGCCTTCTGCCAACTCATCGTTTGACCAAACAAATAAGGTAAGACATAAAACCCCAGCACCACCAGTAACAGCAATATTGCGAGGTACTTAATCCCTCTTTTTGTGTGCTTTTTTAATTGCATACAATCTCCACTTTTTGGCTAAACACTTCGCCAAGGGAACTGTCCTCATTACGCTGACTGCGATCTAAAGAAGCTGCATATTCGCGCACCTTCTGATCCACATTCGGTTCAACTACTTTGCCCGAACATTGCGCAGGAAGTTGTGAAAAATCCACCGCACTTTGTTTGTTATTAAGTGTTGGATACGTCATTGCCACAAAATAAGTGGGATCGTATGTTGCTAATTCAAACTGATTTCCCTTTAGCAGTTGGGGGTTAGACAACAAAAAATCAAAATAGTACATCACTTGTGTGCCATTTGATTTCATTCCATAATGCTGTGCCTGTGCTTTATATTTGATCTTGTTCTTATTTTTATCAAAGAGATAGCTAAAATAATGCTCATTCACAATATTTTTCATTGCCTCATCAATCAACTTTTGCTTATCACTCGGCTGAGTGGATTGCGCTAAATCATAAATAATACTGGCGGAACTTGCTTCATCCAACACCCACTGCATTGAAAAGCCCACTAATCTTCCGTCTTCTACCAATACTTTGTTGTGCATATCAATAAAAGCGTGAGGATGGGCAAAACAAGATAAAGGCAATAACACCAACACACTTAAGCACTTTCTTAACATAACTGACCTTAATAAAAATTATTCTCAAAAAACGAATCCTATCACTAAACCCCATTTGAAACAAAATGCTCGCTGGAAATTCACTTGCTTAAATAGTATAAAAAAACAGTATTTATGTGATTTACATCAAAAAAATGTAAGTTGATCATTTCTTTATACACAATTTCTTTGTAGTATATACACCGTCAAGTGACAGCTTGATATTCATAAAGTTCCTAAATAAAATAATCAAAATAAATAGCTAAACTACTTTCCTACCTCCCGTTTGGGAGGTTTTTTTTCGCTTTCAATTCGCCAAAAACAAAAACATCAAGTAAAATAACCGCACTTTTTACAGCTAAGAGAACAATTTATGTCATCACAATTTGTTTATACTATGCATCGTGTCGGTAAGGTTGTGCCGCCGAAACGTCATATTTTAAAAGATATTTCCTTAAGTTTTTTCCCGGGTGCAAAAATTGGTGTGCTAGGGTTAAATGGTGCAGGGAAATCCACCCTGCTTCGCATTATGGCTGGCGTGGATAAAGAATTTGAAGGAGAAGCGCGTCCACAACCCGGAATTAAAATTGGTTATCTCCCACAAGAACCTAAGCTAGAACCACAACAAACCGTACGCGAGGCCGTGGAAGAAGCCGTTGCCGATGTAAAAAATGCCTTAACACGTTTAGATGAAGTTTATGCGCTTTATGCCGATCCTGATGCTGACTTCGATAAACTTGCCGCCGAGCAAGCACAATTAGAAGCTATTATTCAAGCGCACGATGGGCATAATCTAGAAAACCAACTTGAACGTGCCGCTGATGCGTTACGTTTACCGGATTGGGATGCCAAAATCGAGCATCTTTCAGGGGGAGAACGCCGTCGCGTAGCACTTTGCCGCTTATTGCTTGAAAAACCAGATATGCTGTTATTAGATGAGCCAACCAACCATTTAGATGCAGAGTCAGTCGCTTGGTTAGAGCGTTTTTTACACGATTACGAAGGGACTGTGGTTGCCATTACCCACGACCGTTACTTCCTAGACAATGTCGCAGGTTGGATCTTAGAGCTTGACCGCGGTGAAGGCATTCCTTGGGAAGGCAACTATTCTTCGTGGTTAGAGCAAAAAGAAAAACGCCTTGCCCAAGAAGCGGCGGCAGAATCTGCTCGTCAAAAATCCATTGAAAAAGAGTTAGAATGGGTTCGCCAAAATCCAAAAGGCCGTCAAGCAAAAAGCAAAGCCCGTATGGCGCGCTTTGAAGAATTAAATAGCGGTGAATATCAAAAACGCAACGAAACCAACGAATTATTTATTCCACCGGGTCCACGTTTAGGGGATAAAGTCATCGAAGTGAGCAATTTAACTAAAGCTTATGGTGATCGAACATTAATTGATGATTTATCTTTCAGTATTCCAAAAGGTGCGATTGTTGGGATTATCGGGGCGAACGGTGCAGGAAAATCGACCCTTTTCCGTATGCTTTCTGGGCAAGAACAACCTGATAGTGGAAATATTACGCTTGGTGAAACCGTGGTGCTTTCTTCTGTGGATCAATTCCGTGATGAAATGGACGATAGTAAAACAGTATGGGAAGAAGTCTCGCACGGACAAGATATTCTGCGTATTGGTAACTTTGAAATCCCAAGTCGTGCTTATGTTGGACGTTTTAATTTTAAAGGCGTCGATCAACAAAAACGTGTTGGTGAATTGTCTGGTGGGGAACGTGGGCGTTTACATTTAGCCAAGTTATTACAAGCTGGGGGAAACGTGCTGTTATTAGACGAACCAACCAACGATCTTGACGTGGAAACCCTACGCGCCTTAGAAAATGCGATCTTAGAATTCCCGGGCTGTGCAATGGTAATTTCCCACGACCGCTGGTTCTTAGACCGTATCGCAACCCATATTCTGGATTACGGCGATGAAGGCAAAGTTACTTTCTATGAAGGTAACTTCTCAGACTATGAAGAATGGAAAAAGAAAACATTCGGTGCTGATGCACTACAACCGCATCGTATTAAATACAAACGTATAGCAAAATAATGGCATTAAAAAAGGCGAAATGATGATTTCGCCTTTTTGTTATAAACGGTATATAAAATCAACGCCCTGAATCAATGGAAAAATTTGAAAATCGTAGATACCACGCCAATTTCCAACTCAAATATGTAGCAACCAGTTTAATACGTCAGTCTGTCTACTTTTCTGTGAAAACTCTACAAGAGACATCCAAATAATTACGCTAATTTACTACAATGCCAGCTTTGAAAAAATATATTTAAATTTTAGCCCTCAAAAGTAGGATCAATACCTACTTTCGAGCTTAAAAACTTGCTACTCCCACTCAATCGTCGCAGGTGGTTTTCCGCTGACGTCATAGACTACGCGGGAAATGCCATCAACTTCATTAATGATACGATTGGAAATTTTGCCGAGTAGGTCGTAAGGCAAATGCGCCCAATGTGCGGTCATAAAATCAATGGTTTCTACGGCACGAAGAGAGACAACCCAGTCATATTTACGTCCATCGCCCATTACACCGACAGATTTTACCGGTAAGAATACCGTGAACGCTTGGCTAACTTTATAATACCAACCTGAGTTGTAAAGTTCCTCAATAAAGATAGCATCGGCACGACGGAGTAAATCACAGTATTCTTTTTTCACTTCACCAAGCACGCGTACGCCTAAGCCCGGACCGGGGAATGGATGGCGGTTGAGCATTTCAGCTGGTAGCCCGAGAGCTAATCCGATTTTTCGCACTTCATCTTTGAATAATTCGCGTAATGGCTCTACCAAACCAAGTTTCATATAATCCGGCAATCCGCCTACGTTGTGATGCGATTTAATCACGTGTGCTTTGCCTGTTTTACTTGCGGCAGATTCAATCACATCAGGGTAAATCGTGCCTTGTGCTAGCCATTTTACGCTGCTGAGTTTTTTCGATTCATCATCAAACACATCAACGAACACTTTACCGATCATTTTGCGTTTCGCTTCTGGATCATCAATGCCTTTTAATGCACTTAAAAAGCGATCTTCCGCATTCACATGAATGATATTTAAGCCAAATTTATCACCAAACATTGCCATTACTTGCTCTGCTTCATTAAGGCGTAGCAAACCATTATCTACAAAGACACAATGTAAGTTTTTACCGATAGCACGGTTTAATAATAAAGCCGTAACGGAAGAATCCACACCGCCTGACAAACCTAAAATGACTTCATCATTACCAACTTGCGCTTTGATACGAGCGATCGCATCTTCAATGATATTTTCTGGTGTCCAGTTACGTTCACAACCACAAATATTCACCACAAAATTAGTTAAAAGGGCTAAGCCGCTTTTTGTGTGGGTAACTTCAGGGTGGAATTGCACACCATAAAAGTGGCGATTTTCATCGGACATTGCGGCAATAGGACAAGTTGGCGTAACACCCACAATTTGAAAGTGCGGTGGTAATTGGGTAACTTTATCGCCGTGACTCATCCAAACATCTAATTTATGATCACCGTCATCTAAACCGGCGAAAAGTGCGGTTGGATTTTGCAAAGAAACAGAGGCATAACCAAATTCACGGTGGTCAGAGGTTTCAGTTAAACCACCTAGCTGCATTGCCATTGTTTGCATTCCGTAGCAAATCCCTAATACTGGCACGCCCGCATTAAACACATATTCAGGCGCACGCGGACTGTTTTCTTCCGTGGTGCTTTCAGGTCCGCCTGAAAGAATAATGCCTGTTGGGTTAAATTCACGGATTTGTTCTTCCGTTACGTCCCACGCCCAAAGTTCACAATATACGCCAATTTCTCGTACACGGCGTGCAATAAGCTGGGTATATTGTGAACCAAAGTCCAAGATTAAAATTTTATGGTTGTGAATGTTGTTCATTGTTTACCTTTAATGTGTTACACCCTTATTAGGGTAAATAAAAAATTAGGGGCTGTCCTAGATAACTAGACTAAACTCCCTTTAACTAGTTGTTTTAAAATGGAAATTTGAGTTTTTATGTCACTGTAATTAAAACGCCATTCGCATTCCTTTAAATAAAGCTCAAAATGGGCTTTAGGAATACCATTAAATTTGCGTAAATGGCGTTTTGCTTGGCTCCAAAAATTCTCAATTCCATTAATGTGGTTATGATTTTCAGCAAAATGTGTGCTGTGGTTGATACGAAAATGGCTAAATTCACTCACATCAAGCACATCATAACTACGATAAGTATCGGTGTAAACAATACTATCAGGCTTTACTTTCTCTCGAATAATAGGTAACAAGGTGGCTGATTGAGTATTCGGAACCGCAACGGTATAAACCTTGCCATTGCGTTTAAGGAGCCCGAATACTGCGATTTTCCCTGCCGCGCCACGACCACGTTTACCTTTGCGGGTACCACCAAAATAACTTTCATCGGCTTCAATTTCACCTTCAAACATTTCTAAGTGTAGGCTATTTTGATAGATGAGCAGGCGTAAACGATGAAAGTAGTATGCTGCTGTTGTTTTGTTTACATTGACCAACTCCGCAGCAGTCCTTGCTGTAATCCCTGCGACAAATAGCTCAATGAGTTTATTTTGTTTATGCTGACTTAGACGACTTTTTCTCATTGGTTCATTCTAACCTAAATAGAGTTTTTAGTCGTTATCTAGGACAGCCCCAAAAATTATTTTCTCAATGCGATAAAACAGCCTGACATCACAAGTAACATTGCAATAACTTGAGTCATATTAACGGTTTCACCAAGTAAAATAAAACTGATAATCGCTGTTGAAATCGGTACTAAGAGTTGCAGAATATTAAAAAAGACTAATCCTTGTTGTTGTACAATATAGAACGCTAAAAACATTCCCGCCATTAAGCAATAAATTCCGGCAAGGACTAAGATAATTAACATCGTGGCTGAGGTTTCTGCTAATTGAATAATGACGCCATCATCTATTGCTAAGCAAAGATAAATAATGCCTGATAGTATTGCTGTTGAGGCACTAATAACAATCGGGTGAAGCACAAGTGCGGCTTTTTTTACAACAAGATTTTGTAATGGTTGTACAATAATCCAACCTGTGAGAAGTATAATTCCTGTCGTTAAATTACTGCTTTCGCCTTGATGTTGCCCCAATAGTACGAAAGCAAATGAGCCAATAAGTGCGATAATTGAACCGATGTAAAAAGTCCGTGAAGCTAAATGATTACGCTCATCTTGATAGAATATTGCTGCCATTATTGTTGCCACAGGCATCATAATGATGCCAAAGATACTTCCCGTAAGTGCTGTCGTGTATTTTATTCCTTCCGTAGAAAGATAAATATTAAGCACCATAATCACAGCAATTAAGATTAAATAGCCAACTAACTTCGGCTGCTGAGCAATGAGTACCAGTTGTTGACGATATTTCCATAATACGATTGCAACAAATATCACACCCGCTGAAAGTAGCCTAACCGCATTATTATTTAGAATGTGAAAAGACAAACTCACATAGCGGATAATGGGGAATGCAAGCCCTATCGCTAAAATATAAATGATTGCAATAAGATATTTATTATTTAACATACTTTTACAAGTTTATAAAACAACCAACAAGTCCAGTATATCACAATACTAATTTATGCATCTTTTTCATTTTTCTATAATTTTATAACTTAATTAATGATATCAAGACAGATTTTATTCAAGTAAACTTTGAGAAATAATCTGATCAGATCTAATATCACCAAACATTTTCATTAGACATTTCGGCAATAGGGCAAGTTAACGTAATGCCTGCGATTTGAAAGTTCGATGGTAATTGGGTAACTTTATCACTATTGTTCATTCAAACACCTAATTTATGATCCCGTAATCTAAACCGGAGAAAAGTGCGGTTGGATTTTGCAAAGAAACGGAGACATAACAAACTTCACGGTGGTCAGAGGTTTCGGCTAAACCACCTAGCTGCATTATCACTGTTTGCATTCGCTATCAAATCCCTATAATACAGGTACGCCTGCATTAAACACATATTCAGGCACACGCGGACTATTTTCTTCCTTGGTACTTTGGGATCCGCCAGAAAGAATAATACCTGTTGAGTTAAATTCACGGATTTATTCTTCTTTTACATCCCACGCCCACAGCTCTCCTACCCAATTTCCCGCATACCGCGAGCAATATTACGAACCAAAGTCCAAGATTAAAATTTTATGATTGTGGATGTTGTTCATTAAATTGATACCTTTTGATATATTTATATTTTAGCTAACCAGTCCATTACTTTTCCACGCAATTTCAGAAGTTCTCCAATTTTATCAGTAAGTCCATGACCATTTTGATAAAATCTGATACTATCCCATCCATTAGATGAAGTTAATGATAATTTCTTTCTTAGTTTCTTTATATAAGATGGATCATATTCTTCTATTCCAAAGCGACCTTTCAGAATAATTTTGGTATAAAATTTATTATCCGATTTTCTATAAATTTCTCCGAATTTTTCAACAATCTTTATTTCAAATCCAGCTAAATCAAGTAATCTCTTTAAATCAGAAAAAGATAGCGGTTTATTGCTTTTTATTGTTTTTCTTGCATTCCTTTTAAAGAAATCCCGTATTATTTTTATTTCATCACTCCTTTCTTTTGAAATTTCATGAGCTGCCACTTTCCTTGTAAATTCAAATAATTCTTCATCTGAACATTTATCAATCCAGTAACCATTCAAATCTAAGAAACACATAGTAAGAAGTAAAGCTGTTCTTTTATTTCCATTATGAAAACAATGATTTGAGATTATTCCATGAAATAATGCAGCCGCTTTATCCCATAATGTAATATATGCATCTTTTCCTCCTGCAGTCATAAAAGGGCGATTTATGGCAGATTCAAATAACCCCTTATCTTTAATTCCCCTTGGTCGTATAGGATCTTCTGATTTCTCATAGAAATCAGCTAAATACTCATGTACTTTAATGGCGTCTTTATTTGAAATTAAACTCATATTATCACCCCATTCTATAATTCGGTGCTTCTTTGGTGATGGTAACATCATGCACGTGGCTTTCTTTGATACCCGCACCACTGATTCGAACAAATTGGGCTTTGGTGCGAAGATCTTCAATAGTGGCACAACCTGTTAAGCCCATACAAGAACGTAAACCGCCCATCTGTTGGTGGATAATTTCTTTTAGGTAGCCTTTGTATGGGATACGCCCTTCAATGCCTTCTGGTACGAGTTTATCTGCAGCATTATCACTTTGGAAATAACGATCTGATGAGCCTTTACTCATCGCACCTAAGGAACCCATTCCACGATAAGATTTAAATGCACGTCCTTGGTAAAGTTCAATTTCTCCCGGTGCTTCTTCTGTCCCCGCAAACATTGAGCCAACCATCACACAGCTCGCGCCAGCGGCAATCGCTTTGGCAATATCACCAGAATAACGAATACCGCCATCGGCAATAACAGGAATACCACGATCTTTTAGGGCTTCGGCCGCATCGGCAATGGCGGTAATTTGTGGCACACCCACGCCAGTAACAATACGTGTGGTACAAATTGACCCCGGACCAATACCAATTTTAACTGCACTAGCCCCCGCATCCGCAAGGGCGATGGCACCTTCTGCAGTGGCAACATTACCCGCAATAATTGGTAAATTTGGATATTTTGCACGGGTCTCACGTACACGTTGTAACACGCCTTCAGAATGTCCGTGAGAAGAATCAATTAATAATACATCCACCCCCGCTTGCACAAGCGCTTCGATACGTTCTTCATTGCCCGCCCCAGCGCCAACAGCCGCACCTACACGCAAACGACCAAATTCATCTTTACAAGCATTTGGTTTTTGTTCTGCTTTTTGGAAATCTTTGACTGTAATCATTCCTTTCAGTTTAAAGCTATCATCCACCACAAGCACTTTTTCTACGCGATGGTTGTGCATTAATGCTAAAATTTCTGTACGAGCTGTGCCTTCTTTTACCGTAACAAGACGTTCTTTTGGCGTCATCATTTTTTCTACTGTTTGGCTAAGATCGTTAACAAAACGTGTGTCGCGTCCAGTAATAATTCCTACTAAATTCCCTTTGCTATCCACAACAGGGTAACCCGCAAAGCCATTTTTTTTCACTAATTCAGCCAATTCTGCTAAAGTGAGATCTGGTGAAACCGTAACGGGTTCAGAAACAATGCCACTTTCAAATTTTTTCACTTTACGTACACGATCAGCTTGACGTTCAATGCTCATATTTTTATGAATAAAACCAATACCACCTTCTTGCGCAAGAGAAATGGCAAGTTTTGCTTCAGTAACGGTATCCATTGCCGCTGAAAGCATAGGTATATTTAAACGAATGGTTTTAGTTAATTGAGTGGATAAATCGGCAGTATTTGGTAATACGGTAGAATGTGCGGGAACAAGTAGCACATCATCAAAAGTAAGGGCTTCTTTTAGTACGCGTAGCATAGCAATATTCTCTCTTTTTATGAGGTTAATGTTAAAAAATATTGCGGCGAGATTATACAGAGTTTATGCTGATTTGGGAATGGCAAATTATAAATATTTTTTTAATTAAAAAAATTCTATATAAGGGAAGAAAATGTTTAAGCTTTTAACGTTGTTAGCCGATGGTAAGAAAAATTCTCGCCAAAATTTGACCGCACTTTTACATTGCGATGAACGCGAAATGAATACGCATATTCAAGCGTTAAGTGAACAGGGCATTCACTTTGAATTGAATGGTGATGAAATCCAGCTCAAGCCCGAATTGCCGTTGCTTTCAGCCGAGCATATTAAACAGCGTCTTGCCCCTTATCCTGTGGTGGTTAAACCCGTGATTCATTCCACAAATCAATTCTTGCTAGAACAGATTGAACAGTTAGAAAAAGGGCAGCTTTGCTTGGCAGAATATCAATATGCAGGGCGAGGAAGAAGGGGGCGCGATTGGCTTTCCCCTTTTGCTGGGCAGATCATTCTCAGTGCCTATTGGACATTTCCACCGAATATTTCCCTTAATGGGCTAAGTTTAGTTATCGGTATCGCCATTGCGGAAACCTTACAAACCTTTGGCGCGCAAAGCATAGGGTTAAAATGGCCAAATGATGTGTTATTACAAGGGCGTAAACTGGCTGGTGTGCTTGTTGAAATCGCCAATCGTAAAAATGGTTTACTGAATTTGGTTATTGGTATTGGCATTAATCTTGCCTTACCAAAACAAGCAAACATTAATCAACCTTGGGCAGAATTGAGGGAAATTCTACCGCACTTTGATCGTGATGAAATCATCATTGCTTTGGTACAACGACTTTACCACTATCTTGACCTGTTTGAACAAGAAGGAATGACATTCTTCCATTCACGCTGGGCAGAGTGGGACGCTTTTCTTAACCAGCCGGTGAGTATGATCAGCGAAAATGACAGCCAGCACGGTATTGAACGAGGTATAGATCGCGAAGGTTATCTTTTATTAGAAACAAAACAAGGCATAGTGCGGTTTAATGGCGGTGAGGTGTCATTACGCCGAAAAGTATAAATATAGAAAGCAACAAATAAGGAGAAGCGTTCCCCTTATTGCGTCAATTTATTAAACCACCCTTTGCACTAGCGCTGAAATATCTTCCGCAAAACATTCTTGCGCAGCCATTTGTTCAATTTGTTGCGATGTATATTTCTTTCCGTTATACACGACCACAATGCTCACATCATCAGGCTGCAAAAAATGACTTGTGCCAAATTCTGTATAGCGGGTCGCGCCAATACTGACAATGGCTTTGGTTGGATAATTCGCTTTCTTTAAGAATTCTGTAATATCATTCATTGGTCCAAAATCAGGCTGATGATTCATTTGCTCCACAATCCAATCTAGCAATCTCTGATGAAAATAACTGTATCCCAAGGCTGGACTATCCACGCCATAAGTATTCATCTCACCACGGCGTTTATGAAAGCAAGCAATACGGTAATCATCAATTTCACTGCCTAATGTAAAAGAAGTGAGCGGAATCGTTTTTTCTGCTAAACCTTTGGTTTCCTCACCCCAGTTTTTCTTTTCACAAATTTTATTGGCATTAGGACGGCGGATAGAACAATCGTTATAAGCGGCAAAGGCATAAGGTAAAAGTGCGGTTACTTTTTCGTTAGAATATTGAATATCGCACAATAATGCAATTTCAGGCTCAATCTGCAAATTATCTGCGCCTGCTTGCGGAAAACGAATATGCGTGGCACTTAACGGATTTACCGCCAAAAAGTCATATTCCCCCAAATTCTCTGCTGGTACATAAAAAGGAAAAATCGCTTTCGGCTGATGCCTTTCTGCTGTTTCTACTTGCTCAAAATCCTTCGCCTCACCCGCTTGCTCTAAATGCCCCGCAAAATTGCCTGCGACACCAAGGCCGATAACGTTTTTTGTCATTTTATTGCTCCTTTTATGTTGATCATCTCTCTCAAATCCTACAAGGTTATAAGGGATTTTCAAGAAGAAATTGAAGGGATTTAATCATCCATAATGGGAATAAAATAAAAGCGAGAAACTCTCGCTTTTATCTTTTAAATTAGGCAGTTAAATCTTTAATTTGGGTAGTTGGTGCGTTGTTCATCACTGATTTTACACCATTTTTTGCCCCTTCTTGAGAGGCATAATATTGGCTACGCCCAATTTCTTGATGGTTTTTTGCTTTCAATACAAAATAAGGTTTATCATTTTTCGCGACGCGAAACTCAAAATTTGCCTCATCACTACCATTTTTTTGCACAGACTCAATGCCGTTTAATGCAGATGCTTTGGTTTTGTACAATTCACTGGTCAAGATAATTTGTGAATTTGCTGCATATAAATTAAACATAAATTGACCATCGTTTGCTTGTTTTAGTTCATACCAACCTAATGCCATAATATTTTCCTTCTTAATAAGTCGTGGGATATTCCACGCGTTCATCATAAGCTTTTTTTCTGTTTTTTCAATGCGTTTATTAGAAACCTTAATTCACCCGATTAGGTGATATTACCAAAACTGAAACCAAGGTAAATGTAATATGCCAACGAGGTCTAGGATTATCAAATTAAAAAATCATCACTTTTTACCCTATACCTCTCCCATTCTATCTAGTTGCCTTACTTCAACGAGCGAATTTTATTAATCACATTACTACTAGAAAAACCATTTTCAAAATTTAACACTTTTACTTCACCGCCGTTGGCGATGACTTCTTTGCCACCGGCAATCTCTTCTGGTTTGTAATCACCACCTTTGACTAATAGATCAGGTAGCACTTCACTGATTAAACGTTGCGGTGTGTCTTCAGTGAACTCAACAACCCAGTCCACCGCTGCAAGTCCTGCGAGAACAGCCATTCTGGCTTCTAATGGATTGATTGGGCGACTTTCCCCCTTTAAGCGTTTTACCGAAGCATCGCTATTTACTGCCACAATCAGACGATCACCAAGCTTACGGGCATTATCTAAATAAGAAATATGACCGGGGTGAATAATGTCAAACACGCCATTAGTCATCACGATTTTTTCGCCGCGCTGTTTAGCTTGAGAAACCACTTCTTTTAACTGTTGCTCATTCATTACCCCAAAGCCTGTGGTGGTACGGCCGTGAATGGCGTTTTCTAGTTCCACATTAGACACCGTAGAGGTTCCCAATTTTCCAACCACAATACCCGCCGCGACATTAGCTAAATAACACGCCTCCTCAAAGCTACGCCCATCTGCCAATGCCGTTGCTAAAACACTGATTACGGTATCGCCCGCCCCAGTCACATCAAACACTTCCTTCGCTTCTGTTGGCAAATGGAATGGTGGTTGTTCAGGGCGGAGTAAGGTCATTCCTTTTTCTGAACGGGTAACCAACAAAGCACTTAATTCAATATCTTGGATTAATTTTAAGCCTTTTTCCACAATCTCATCTTCGCTATGGCATTGACCGACAACCGCTTCAAATTCTGACATATTTGGGGTTAATAAAGTTGCACCACGATAGCGTTCAAAATTCGTGCCTTTAGGATCAATTAACACTGGCACCTTAGCTTGACGGGCAATTTGAATCATTTTTTGCACTTCATTAAGTGTACCTTTACCATAATCAGAAAGGATCAAAGCGCCAAAATTTTGCACCGCACTTTGTAATTTATCCAACAATAAATCGTTTTTTACATTGTGGAAATCTTCTTCAAAATCAAGGCGTAATAATTGTTGATGACGCGACAGCACACGGAGTTTAGTAATCGTTGGATGGCTCGCTAATTGCACAAAATTACAATCAATGCCCTGTTTTTCTAACATTGTTGAGAGTGCGATACCTGCCTCATCTTGCCCTGTTAAACCAAGTAACTGAACAGGAACATTCAGGGAGGCAATATTCATCGCCACATTGGCTGCACCACCAGCACGCTCTTCATTTTCTTGCACTCGCACCACTGGCACAGGGGCTTCAGGAGAAATACGATGCGTTGCACCAAACCAATAGCGATCTAACATCACATCGCCAAGCACAAGCACTTTTGCTTGTTGAAATTGAGTAGAATATTGCGCCATTTTGACCTCATTCTTTTCATTAAATGACAAATTTTTGCAGATTTTACCATAGGATAAATGCTATTTACTAAAATTTCCGCTAAACTAGCCCTTTAATTAAACCAATTTTAACAAATAGCTCTTTTTTAATTATGGCAAATTCATCACTTCCAAAATTTCAACTCGCATTTCTTGCTCCAAAATACTGGGCATTTTGGATTGGTTTAGCCATTTGGCGCCTTATTCTTTTTCTCCCCTACCCTATTTTATGCAAAATTGGCAATGGGCTTGGCTGGCTATTTTCTAAATTATCTGTTGGCAAACGAAGAATGAAAATTGCCAAACGCAATCTCACCCTTTGCTTTCCTAATTATAGTGAACAGCAAATTAATGAAATTGCACAAGCGAATGTGAAAGCTACGGGAATGGCCATTATTGAAACAGGAATGGCGTGGTTTTGGTCGGATAAGCGCATCAAAAAATGGTCAAAAGTGGAAGGGATTGACTACCTAAAAACCCACCAAAAAGATGGCGTCATTTTGACCGGGGTGCATTTTCTTACCCTTGAGTTGGGAGCGAGAATTCTGGGGCTTTACACACCGGGTATTGGCGTTTATCGCCCAAATGATAATCTACTAATGGATTGGCTACAAACTTGGGGGCGACTACGTTCTAATAAAGATATGCTCGATCGCAAAGATTTACGTAATATGATCAAAGCATTACGCCGTGGTGAAATTATTTGGTATGCCCCAGATCACGATTACGGCAGAAAAAATGCCGTTTTCGTCCCTTTCTTTGCAGTGAAAGAGGCGGCCACCACCACGGGCAGTTATTACTTATTAAAATCCTCACCGCAAAGCAAAGTCATTCCTTTTGCACCATTACGCAATAAGGACGGCTCAGGCTATACCGTCAAAGTTTCTGCCCCAGCGGATTTCTCAAACCTCAGCACTGAAATAGAAATTGCCACTCGGATGAATCAAGTGGTTGAACAAGAAATTTTGCAAGGTGTGGAACAATATATGTGGCTACACCGCCGATTTAAAACCCGTCCACAAGAAAGTGATGCGAGTTTATATGATTAGAAAATGAAGGGTGAAGCAATACGCTTTCACCCTTTGTCATAAATATTACCAAATATAAAGTGCGGTAAAATTTTCACAAATTTTTCTTACTCTAAAGGTTGGAATGAAATATTCAGGCTAAATAAGGCTACACGACATCACCTAATTCTTCATAAAACCGCTAAGATTGCTGTTCTTCCAATTCATCAGCCATCGCAGAGAGAATTTCCCGTGAGAGAAAGGCAAGTGAGCGATAAAAAGGTAAATTTGCTTGGGTTTCTACTAAATTTAAGAATTTAGTCGCACAAGGTAATAAAAATTCAGCAAACAAGGTTTGTTGAGCCTCAAGAGAATCAAGGTTATCTTCAATCCAAGACGCGGTGAGAAAAATTAGCGGAAAATTCACCGCACTTTGTTCCAGTTCTGGCATTCCCCGTTCTTGACGAAAAGCGATGAAATCAGCCGATTTAAGATCATAAGCGTCAATATTCATTGGCACGAGAGCATTTTTTCCGCAGAATAAACGCTGATATTCTTGATCTAATAAGGCTAAATCAATCTTCATTTGCAATGTCTCAAGGGCTTGTTCGCTTTGTTTATCTGTTTCTAACGGCCACAGTTCATTAAGAGGTTTTTGTTGCAACCACGCAAAAACATTTTGCAACGTGGCATCTTGTGGTGAACGATAAAAGAGATTGCCAAATAATCGGCTAATTAACGAAAAATGGTTAAGGCTGTTTTCGTTGTTCATTATGCGCTTTCCTTGCTGTTTAAGGTTTCTTGAGTGGATAAAAGTGCGGTTAAATTTTGTGAAGTTATTTGTTCCACTTCTTCAAGCATTTTTTGGCGAGCATTATCATCAATAATATGAATATCACCAAAAAATTTATGCTGAATATCTTTAATTCCACAGAAATTAAACAACCCATCTACCAAGCAATCACGCAAGGATTTATCAATACCAAACTGTTGATATTTTTCAACATTACTGCCGATGGTAATAAATTGTTGCATTTTTTTCCCTTGTAATAAGCCCACGGATTGTCCGTTTTCTGTCTTGTAAGCGAAACCGTGGCTTAACACGCGATCTAAATAGCCTTTCAAAATTGCTGGGAACCCCATCCACCATAGGGGATAAATGAGCGTGATTAAATCGGCCTCACGAATTAACTGATGCTCATAACGAATTTCTTCTGGCGTAATCCCTTGATTCGCACTTTGTAATTCATTCCACGAAATCACAGGGTTAAAGTTAAGCTGATATAAATCACGTACTTGCGTTTCTACCGCTTGCTTTTCGCTTATGTGCTTTACGCGGTCTAAAATGCTACGATTAAAACTGCTCTGCCCATTTGGATGGGCAAAAATAATTAAATGTTTCATTTACTCTTCTACTTTCTTAACAAATAAGGTGATCCCTTCCACGTTATACACTTCAATCACATCATTCACTTGTAAATGCTTACCTTGAATTCGCCAAGTCGTATCGCCAAAATAGCCTCGACCAATGCCGTTTTCATTGATTTCTTGCACGATCCCTTTTGTCCCAAGCATTGCGTGATCTCGTTGATTTAATGAGGAATGTGATTGATCTTGCAGATCTTTACCGTGTTGGTATTTCCACCAAGAAAAACTTAAAATAATGGCTAAAATGGCATAGCCAATCACTAAAAAAGTTAAGGATAAAGTTGCAAATAGTGCCATCACTCCAGCGATAATAATCGCGGCTAAGCCCCACCAGAGTAAAAACACGCCCGGAATAAGAATTTCGGCAATCAATAAACCGAAACCTAAAATAAGCCAATGCCACACTGACCAAGTTGCGAGCCATTCCATACTTATCCCCTTATTTTATGTATTGAAAGGGGCAAATGCCCCTGATAATGATTGGCAGATTTACTGCTTTTCACCTTTTAACAACTCAGCAATACCTGCCACAGAGCCAATTAAATTACCAGCTTCAAGTGGCATTAATACCACTTTACTATTATTCGCGCCGCCGATTTCTTTTAACGCTTCAGTATATTTTTGGGCAATAAAGTAATTAATCGCTTTGGTGTTTCCACCTGCAATCGCCTCAGAAACCATTTGTGTGGCTTTGGCTTCTGCTTCCGCCGCACGTTCACGCGCTTCGGCTTGTAAAAAGGCTTCTGCCCGCTCCCCTTCGGCCTTGAGAATACGTGATTGTTTCTCCCCTTCCGCACGTAAGATTTCAGCTTGTCGAATCCCTTCGGCTTCTAAAATTTCAGCACGCTTATTACGTTCCGCTTTCATTTGCGCATTCATTGCTGCGATTAATTCGTGCGGTGGACGCACATCACGGATCTCAATGCGCGTTACTTTAATTCCCCAAGGATTCGTTGCTTCATCCACAATAGATAACAAACGTCCGTTGATATTATCACGCTGTGAAAGCATTTCATCCAATTCCATTGAGCCTAGCACGGTACGAATATTGGTCATCGTTAAATTAATGATCGCTTGCTCTAAATGGTTCACCTCATAAGCCGCACGGCGAGCATCGATCACTTGCACAAAACACACCGCATCAATGGAAACATTGGCATTGTCTTTCGAGATCACTTCTTGCGAAGGAATATCTAACACTTGTTCCATCATATTAATTTTGCGACCGACACGATCAACAAAGGGAACAACAAAATTTAACCCGGGGGTAAGCGTACGAGTATAGCGACCAAAACGTTCGATCGTCCAATGATAGCCTTGTGGCACAGTTTTAAGGGTAGAAAATAAAACTACGCCGACTAAGATTAAAAAAATAATGGCGGCCGTTGGCAACCCCTCTAATAATTCCATCTCTTTCTCCTACTATAATGATAAATAGTTATGCCGAAGTCTAACAATTACACTGGCTTTTGTATATAGTCGTATCCGCCATTTTTATTAACAAACTCAAATAAATGAGTGATACAGCTTGGCACATCTTGCTCTTGATGTGAAACAAACAATAATTGCGTTTCGCTATTCATTACCAGCTGATCAATAAAGTGTTTTACCAGTTTACGATTTACCCCGTCTAACCCTTGCAAGGGTTCATCTAAAATCAATACAGATGGGTGTTTTACCATTGCTCTTGTAATCAGTAATAAACGCTGCTGTCCCCAAGATAAAGATTTAAACGGCTGATTTGCTTGTGCGGTTAAATTCAATCGGGCAAGCCATTCCATTGCTTTAATGTGCAAAGCATCTGGCACTTTTTGATAAACACCAATACTGTCAAAAAAGCCAGAAAGGATCACATCACGCGCTGAGCAATTCACCCGATAGTCCATATGCAATTGGCTACTGACATACCCCATTTTTTGTTTGATCTGCCAAATGGTTTCACCAGAACCACGTTGATTGCCAAATAAACGCACTTTATTAGCATAAGATTGTGGATGATCGCCACTAATCACGGAAAGCAAGGTCGATTTTCCTGCGCCATTTGGACCTTTTATCCACCAGTTTTCCCCCCGCCTTACTTGCCAATTGAGCTTATCCAGAATTTTTTTCTCACCATATTGAATGGTTACCTGCTCTAATTCAAAGAGCGGTTGATTTTCGTCAAGTTTTATCGCTGGCATCGCACGTTCAGGTAAAGGAATATGTTGCGCAGAATCCGCATAGCGAAGTTGTTGATAAAGGCTTTGTTGCTCAATGGTATTGCGTTCCCCCTGCAAAATCACTTCTTGATGTTCTAACAAGGCAAGATGATCGGCTTCATCAGGAATATCATCAAAGCGATTTAATATCAGCAAAATAAACCTGCGCAACATAACCGCAACAAAAAAAGCGAGATAAATTATTTTTCTCGCTTTTTTCACATTATGTAACAGCGTTACATTTTCTTAGAATTTATAAACCAAATTATCTTCATATTTCCCTGAATAACTTGCTGATGCATTCACCACAATTCTTGTGGCATTTTCAAACACCTGCCAATTATCTACTTTATCCTCTTGCATATACTCAATAAACCGAACAAACTCCGACTTCGTCGAACTGAAGAAAATATAAGGTGGTCGGGTGATATTCACTAACCGTAAGAAATCAATCAGGTCAAAATACGTTGCCTGTTTGTAGCTTTCCTGACGTGTGCATAGATAAGGTGGATCTAATACAAACAACGCCTTAGGGTTATCAGCGAACTTTGGCAACAATGTGTGAAATGAATCACGAATAACTTCTACACCGTCTAAATAGCCTCCAGCCGTTGGATAATCAGACTGGCGGACACAATGCCAAAAATCATGTTGGAATAGCTCTTCAAGCGTTGCAACCTGTTGACCACTAAATAGTAGCCAGCTTGCTAGGCAGTTTAAGTCTTTATAACCATCAAAATTTTGAATGATTTTGACGAGTTCTGCCTTACACTCCTTCGTCATTCGTTTGTTTTTTGGCGTAGCGTTACCGACGGCTGCATAAAGTTGAGAACGCAATGCGTTAATTTCATCAATATGGACTAGTCGCTCGGCATAGCCGTCAAAATCGTTATAAATCACGCGTGCTTTCGGTTTGATACGTTTTGCAGCGTGACTAAGTAAACCACTGCCGCCGAACGTATCAATAATCGTCCAGCCTTCGCCATCACCTTCGATGTTTTCGTTGATAATGTTCTCAAAGTGTTTCAAAAACATTCTCTTTTGCCCCACAAAAGGTAGCGGAGCTTGTTTGAATTGAATTAGGCTTTGTTTGTTTGTTTGTTTGTTTGTTTGTTTGTTTGTTTGTCATTATTGTGTCCTTTCTTTTAAAATCCGTGCAAGTCTATTCGGGCTAATAGCCTCTTTCGGTGCTTGACCAAACACCGCCTCATAACACCACTCACTGCAATAATATCGGCTTGGCTTTTGGCGAAGCGGTAAGACACAGCCTATAGCCCCGATAAAATCATATTTTTTGCCCTTAGTCTTTTGGTAAAACGCTGTCGCTTTTTGACCGCTTATAGCAAGAGGGATTAAGTCCCATTTGTCGGCAGACAAATGCATCGGTTTAGTGCGCACGCCACCATCACGAGGGCTTGAGGAATAGCATTGATATTTGTCGCCAAACTGAATGGCAAGCTCACAGTGAGAGTAAGGCTTGCCTGTAAATAATCGGATAATCTTATCCACCCAGTTGCCACGGGCTTTATACATTGCCAGATAAACCTTACTCATTGCCTGCCTCCGCAACATAATCCGCATACGTTTGAGTCCAGCCCGTTGAGTAGTCATACTCCAACGGATTATCCACCAACATCACCGACTCTTTGTGCTTGATTGCGTTGGCGTGGTTGGCTTGTTTTGCCTGCAGTAATGCACCCACAATCACGGCTAAAGTTTGGCGGTTGATGGTGCTGCTGGTGTTATCTGCCCACGTCCAATCAATCTCCATATCACCTAAAAGGTCAAGGCTGGCTTTAACGCCTAAGATGTTTTGATAGGCTTTATCGTCTGAATCAACCCATTTGCCAATTTGTGTTACAAACACACCGCTTGCATCGGTTTGGTCTCGCTTAGCGTTGATAGCTTGGCGGATTTGTTCACGTTGTTGTGCGAGTAGCTCAGCTTGTTTAGCTTTGTCTAGTACCCACGCTTTGCCACTCCACTTATGAGCAGGGCTTGGCTTAGGCGTGGTAAGCGATAACTTGTTATCCTTGCCCACAATAATCTCACAACCGTTAGCTCGCCCATCAATGATGGTTTGATAGTCATCATCACTTACCGCAATTGCTGTATCGGGGATTGTATGGATACCCTCGACTAAAAATGTTTGTTGTGATTTGTCGAAAAAATAAGTCATCGTTATCTCCCTATGGCGATCATCGTAAATGCGCCAATCGCATTATTAGCGATAATGCTAAATTGTGTATTGGTCTCACCTGTCACTGTGATGTTATGCACCTGTGAACCATCATGATTTCGGTCAGCACATTGCACAACAAACGGTGTTGAGTTGAAAGCAATAGGATAGTTAAATGTTGTCCCGTGTTTAGCATCGTATCTGCCCCACTGCAAAATAGAACCGTCTGCCTGTTTTGTCCAGCCGTTATTAGCCAAGTGGCTAGAGGTCAAATTTTTAACCCACTCGGTATTGGCGACTTTTTTGCTTTTATCATTTTCAGCTGGCGTATCAACATACACCGCCTCCCATAAGTTTGTTGGTTGACCTAAACTGTGAGCCTTATTGCTGTATGGAATAAAATTACCATTGCTATGTAAGCCGCATTTAGGTTGCTGCGTGCCGTCGCTGTCAAAATGCCCCAACCACAACGCCAAGCCATCTTTGACTAGGTGCCGCATACTGTTGTTTGTTGATGTGACTCGCATTAGGCTATCAGAAAAGTTACGATACTCTTGCCACAACGCTGTGTGACTGGTCGAGATAAGCTCGCTCACGGCTTGCGTGTTAGATGCCGCACCCATTACCGACAAATGCTGGCGATAACTTTTGGCGCTCAACATCATCGTGCCGAATTTGTAAATGTGACCGTAATTTTGACCGCTTACACTATCCAAATCCGTGCGCTTAATAAGGTTGGTTGCAGCACTGCCAACAAAGATAGCGTACTGGCTCACATCAAATTTTGACTCAGCGTAAACACCACTTACCCGCAAATCTGTTGGGCAATCAGACGGCACGCCGATTACATTTGCACCAGAACAATCAACGGCTTGTACATTTTGCAAGGAGATGCCACGCACGCCTTCAGCACTGCTTAGCATATAAATATGCGCTTGCGTAGCTTGGCAACCTAACAACTGCATATTGTTGATGGCGATATTCCGACAATTTTCGCCAATCAACACATTTACCGTGGTTTTTGTTGTCTCATCAATGCCATTGTTAATCACACGACCAGCATAAGGCAGCATCTCATCAGTTACTTTGGCTAAAATACCGCCTGCGGTGGTATATAACGGCTGGTAGTCTGACAAATCCACGCATTTGATTTGACCATCTAAATGCCAGCCAATAGCCGTGAAATTGTTTATTGACACACCAGTAAAGTCTTGGATAAGTAAATCACGGATTGCACGCTGGTTAATACGCTCCTGCTTACGAGTGAAAATTGAGATGCAGTTATTTAACTCAACACCGTAAGCCTCACTGTATTGACCTTTTTTGATAGTTTGTGCGCCATACAGCCAAAAGCCATAGCCGCAAAATTGTGCGATACAATTATTAAGCTGAGCAGATGAGCTAGGTTTTGCACCATCGTGTCGTTTAACCACAAAGCCACATTGCTCACGCACAGCAATGCAGTTATCAAGCACCACGTTGCGGCTGCCGTCGTCCACCTCGAAACCGTTCTCTGCAGAAAATGATTGCGCTCCATATCTAGCGTAACAATGCTTAAAAGTAATATCTGTTGAGTAATGCGTGGTGTAGCCGTCATCGCCGTGATACTCCACAAAGCAATCTGCAACCAAGATATTATCCGACGGTTTAGTCTCCCAAGTGCCAGCTAAATTAGCCATATCGCTAATATGCCCCTCACTCGCATCGGCAATATCAATACCGTGAAACCCAGTCCAAGCGGTTTTTACCCGCTCAATCACCGCACCCGAAACGTGTTTCAAGCAAACCCCTGAGCGGGTCATTTGTAGCTTGCTATCTAAATCACCTCGCAAATAGAGGTTTTTAATCGTGATATTTTTATTCCCTTGATTGCCGTTAATCAGCTCTACCACTTGCTCGTCCGTTTTACCACCGACAATGTAATCGCCTTGCGCATTGACAATCATATGGGCATAACGTGGCATATCGTCCGTGCAGTTAATTTGACTTGTCCAGCCATCGCCAACCAACGCCGTATCACTTGGCACAGGGATTGAGCGATTGATGAAATACTGACCTTTTGGTAAGCGCACCTCACGACTAAAAATCAATGCTGCCTCAATCCCTAACAGGTCGTAAGTGTCTGTTAATGCTCGGGCAGTCGGATAACGCTTTTGTGCTTGCAATAAATCATTAAAATCGGCATTAAGACGACGGGCAATACCGTCTCCCATAGCCCCAAAATCAAAAACGGATACCTCCGAATAAACCCGCAACCACCGTTTCCCACCGTTGGTCACAATCACCGTCCCACCAT
Source organism: Avibacterium sp. 20-126 (assembly GCF_044358625.1). Lineage (NCBI taxonomy): Bacteria > Pseudomonadati > Pseudomonadota > Gammaproteobacteria > Pasteurellales > Pasteurellaceae > Avibacterium > Avibacterium sp. 20-126. The sequence goes on from NZ_CP091457.1 coordinate 1,472,245, forward strand.
TATCCGCCGTTGCCGTATCCGCAAAATCTGCCACAAAATACCCACCGCCTTTGATGCTGTTGGTGTAGTAGCCTTTGACGTAAATCATTTGCTTATCTTGTGTCGGTTCGATGGTGCGGAGTTCTTCAATGCTATTGCATTGTTGTAGCTCAATCTGTTGTTTTAGCCACTCTGTCCGATCTGCCAACTCCATCGGTGCTTGGTTACTAATGCCGCCTTCACCACCGACCACAGGGTCGGTGCGTTCGATTTGATAGATTTTGTCGTGCCATTTGGCGTTTTTGTCAAAATGTCCCATATGTCGTCCTATGCAGCACCGTGTCCCCAAGTGCCGTCGTAAGTGATTGTGTCGTTATATAAATGTGCGTGTGCGGTGTAATCTAAGCCTTCAATTTCGCTGCGAGCAGGGGCGAAGGCTTGAATATATTTTCGGGCTTCTTTGCCTTGTGCTAAGGTCATCACACCATTCAATAAAATGCGGTAGTATGCCCATTCATTTTCGCGGTCGTTTTTAATGCGCAGGTTTTCTTCGATTCCAACTGCTCCTAATCCTAACTTGGCGCAAATTTGCTTCACCGCCCATGGTGTGCCTTTGTATTTGTGCAATTCCACGGCGGAGCTAATCAGCGTGCGTTTTGATTTAATGTCTTCAGCCAATAAATAGCCATCGTAGCCTGTCACACTCCATTTCTCGGCGACCAACTCAATATATTTTTCATCAAGCAAATCAATCAGCGAGGTCATAATTTGCGATTTGTCGAGCTGGTCGAGCCGATTGGCTAAATCGGCAAGCGTGGTGAATTTCACATCTTGGCGAATAATGTCAGCGTAAATCAGTTTAGCCATGGGATTCTCCCACCACGTTTAAGGTAATGCTTTCACACACCGCCCATTCGTTTTCCAACACCTCGGTTAAATGCGGCTCTACGATTTCCACGTTATATACCCCCGAAACTTTCAGCGTTGCTGCAATCGTAAGTGGCACAATATCTACGCCTAGCGTGAACGGATCTTTTGCCAACAACTCCTGAATAGCTTTTAACGCACGGCTTTTGGTCTCCGTTGGATTGGCTGAGGTATAAAGCTCAAGATTTGCCACAATGTGGTAACTCACTTTTTTCGCGGGTGAGACAATCACCGTATCATTGAGCGGTCGGCGTTTATCTGCACTCAAATAGGCTTGGATTTTGTCAATCAAAAGAGGTTGTGGCACACCACGTTTGGTCAGCACCGTCATTTCTACTGAGCCAGCCTTTGGGCGTTGCACGGCAACATCATTGATAAAAGGGGTTACGCTGCGGGTGTGATAGTTATAGGCTTCAAAAGTGCCACAAACGGTAAAGGCTTCAGGGGCAAGCAAAATGCGTTTGCGGTAATCTTCATCGTTTTCTTCAGCAACACCACCATCGGTTTCATCAATGTTGCTGACCGTTAAAGTGCCTTGATAATCCACCGCACTTTCCAGCGTTTTCACCCGTCCTGCCTCCCAGCCATTGCCGATTTCGCCCGTGAGGTTTGCCACACCAATTACATCAACAAAGCTGGCAAATTTTGAGATCACCGTTTCTGTTTGCGTGGAGAAATAAAGGTTATCGGTGGCACGCACCATTGTGCCTGCGGGGATCACAATTTCATCGTGGTCAGTTTCTTCCACACGAAAGCGCAAAGTGGTTTCCGCAGGCTGTGCCGCAAGGCGAATACAACCCATTTGTTCACCGCATAAATCCAACGCTTGCCCCGTTGCTGTTTGCGGAAAGGTTTGGCGAAAGGCTTCGTTAATCCCTTTACGCATCAACAGCTCACGGTAGGCATATAAGTTGATAATCAATCGCTCAATATGCGCAGGCTGTAAGGTTTTGCCTGTGCGCTCTTCATATTGCGCAATACAATCGGCAAGGATTTTTGCCACATCTTCATCAACAATTTGGACGTCTTCACGTTTCAAGGTCATAGTTGATACTCCGTTGCATAAATTTGACGAGCGACATCTTCAGCCACACACCACTTCACCGAAAAATGAAACTCGGGGGCTTCGCCTGTAATCAAGACTTCTTGCACCACAACACGCTTTTCCCATTTATCAATCGCCGTAAAGACTTCACGCACAATGTTTGGGATCGCAATATCTTCGGGTTGGTCGATATAATCAAAATGGTCGGAGCCAAAATCAGGGCGAAGCACGTCGCTGCCTTTTCGGGTGGACAGAATGTTGAGAATGCACTGATGCAAATCATCTTCGCCTTGAATGGTGGCGACATCAGTGGGGGCTAATTGCCAGTGAGTGTGTTGGATAGCATTTTTCATAGCCGTGAGTGTAACGGCTATGAAAGAGAAAGGATTTTAAACTGATTTAAAGAATTACTGTGGACTGCCTGATACATCTCGCCCACCTTGCACACCGCTGTGAACGTGTGAGCCGAGAGAAATTGCCCCTTGTTTAACACTTGGTGCGGAGACTTCTTTATCAGAAGTAATTTCGCCGCTGGCGTGCAAGTTACCGTTGATAGTGGTGTCGCCATTGATTTCTGTTGTGGCATTTACCACCGCATTGCCTGCAGTAACGGTGACCGTGCCTGAAGTTTTGACCACCACATCACCTGTTTTGCGATGGTGGGAAATTTCAGTGCCATTACTGAATTTATGTAACCATATTTCACTATCTGCAACAGGCACAGGGTCTTGGGCATTGTAAATTGCGCCTAAAACACAACCGCTTTCACCGCGTGCATCGAGCAGCACTGCAACCAATTCGCCCACATCAGGCAGGCAGTAAAACTGGTTGCCGCCTGCATTCGGGGTAACAAAAGCCAGCCACGCCGTTTCAAAATCTTCAAGGGCGGGAATGATCGCTTTAATACGGTGGGTTTTCGGATCGACTTGGCTGACAATGCCTTCTTGATAGGTCGCCACAAAGTTATGGGTTTGCAGTGGCTTTTTCATCTTTTGGCAGTTCCTCACTAAATTCAATCATTTTAATTTCAAGGTCGGTTAAGTAGCCTTGGTTCTTGTCTAGGCTATGGCGTGCCTGTTTAATTAAGTATTTACCGCTAAACATACCCACGTTGGTCAACCAAATGGTATTACCTGCCACCAGTTTGGGGTTGCCAATCACGGTAATGTTGCCCGCTTGCTGGTCGTCATTTTCAGCCAGTGCGGCATCTGCACGCGCATTGATTTGCGCTTGGCTTTCACCACGGGTCACGATTTTTAAGGTGTCAGCACTGTTTGCCGCCGCTTGCTTTTTACTTGGGCGTTTGGCTTTGTGCTTTTTAGTAGATTTCAACGCCTTTTTCTCGTGCTGATTAAAGCCTGTCACTTCCACTTTTGCCACGGTGTCTTTAATACGGTCGCGCAGACGCAAACTTTTCACTTCACTGTAATCAATCACCGCAACAGGCGTGCGTTCTTCAAGGCTTGCCATAGTGGTGAATACTAAGGTTTGATTGACGATTTTAAAGCTGTGATGATATTCGTGCGCCAGCCGTGTTAAAAATTCCACGTCCCGTTCTTGATATTGGGTGGCGCGCTGAATCGGAATATCTGCCACCGTGCCTGTTACCTTGAGTTTCAACCGCTTTGCCACAGTTTTCACGATATTCGCCAGCGTGGTATTTTCGTAAGATTTCGGTTTAAGCGTGCGGTTCGCCTTGGTTACGCCCGTGCTAAGGGCTTTGAGTGAGACGGCTGAGCCTCGGTCGGGCGACCATTGCCATTCGATTTCGTCTAACTCAAAACCGCCTAAATTGACCAACGGCTCGCCTTTGTAACCCAGTTGCAGGCTTAATTTATCACCTTGGGTCGGGAACCAACTGCCCACCCATTTGCGTTCAATATCTTCAAATTCCACCTGTAATTCGTCCGATTGGTCGGAGAGATAGTCGGTATAAGTGAGCCGCAACAAATTCGGCTTCACATATTGGGTGATTTGTTTTGCTTCATATAGCAATTCAAAATCGGGGGTTTGGACTTGCATTAGTTATCTCCTTGCAACCACGGCGGCAAATCACTGTTGTCGGTGGTTTTCACCTCTAACACAGGCACTTTTAAGGTTTCGCCCATGGGTAACATTTCACAAAAGGGAATATGCGGATTGGCATCAATCAGGCGGTTGATTTCGTTGACCGAGCCATAATAATGATAGGCAAGGTTATCCCAACGCTCGCCCTGTTTAACCGTGTGTAAAATAATGGCATTACTCATCGTTATCCTCCCCACTGTCGGCACGAATGGCGATCCAAGCGGTCATTTTTGCTGAGTTTTTTGCAAGGGATTCCGACACCACATCAGCCGATTCAATCGCTTTTACGCCTAAGTCAAACCATTCGCCCAACTCATCGCCCTCGATGCCTGATTTAAATAGGCTATAAGCGGTATTTAAATGTCCTGAAAGGGTGGTTAAATCTTGCATAAAGCCCGCCGCACCTCGCACGCCTTCAGTTAAGCTGGCAAAGGCATTGCCTAAACCGACCATTTCAGCCAAACCACCAAAAGAACCGCCTAAGGTATTCACAATGCCACTGATTTCAGACAATGCCGCAAGCGGGTTATTTTTCAGATTTTTTACAATTTCGACCGCACTTTTCACATCAGATACGACCTGTTTCACTTGGCGCGCTACCGCAATGCCTTTGCTCATCAACTGATTGGCTTGGCTGACAAAATTGCTTAATCCTTTCGGAATAATAGAAGCCAAGGGCGAATTACCTGCAAGGGATAACGCTGCACCTAAAATGCCCGCTTGTGGATTGCCAACAAATTCACGCAAGGTCAAACTTACATCACGGGCAAGGGCATTGCCTTTTTCATCGGTAAACAGCACCGTACTAGAGACTTCTGTCACCACAAAATGCCCCGTAAACTTAGAAAAACCCAACACTAACGCCAAGGCTTCTTGGCTTTCTTGTGCCGTGAGTAAGGCTTGATAGCGACTTTCCACAGGGGCTAGTTGATGATGCAGTTGCAGCTGTAACGTGATTTCAGCTAATGCCATACCCATCGCCTGCAGCTTTGGCTTGCCTGATAGTACATTATGCTCGGCAAACACTGCCGAACGGCGTTCATCAAAGCCCGTTGGGGCAGACAGTAAATCAAAGGCGATATTGCCTAACAGTGCATAATTTGCCATTAGTAAGCCCTCCGTTGTCGTTGGTCTAATACTCGGTTGAGTAATTGCTCAAACTCATATGCCCCCATTTGCAAGGCGTTTTGTAGTTGGTCGGTGACGCTTTGTGGTGCATTGCCGTTCACAGTGATATTCGGGCTAAAATGCACCACAATGCCACCTGCATTTTGCGTAGTTTCATTATGTGTAACGGTGTTTCTGTTTAGGGGCTGATAATCAGCAAGCCAATTGCCTTGTGCCGAACCGTCAAACCCGACAGAATCCGACAAGGCATCACTGGCTTTTTCTGCAAGTGGTAGAGAATTATTCATACCAATCGCCAAACCTTCCACCACGTTCACACCATAGCCTTTAAACACTCGGCTTGGCGAGTGAATGCCAAGTTTTTCCGCAAACCAGCCTTTAATGCCATCGCCTAAATCAGAGACGATTTGTTTTGCACCCTCCCACGCGTTTTTGATACCGTTTACTAAGCCGTCGATCATATTGCGCCCAAACTCACTAAATTTACTCGGCAGGTCAATACCGAACCAGTTGAGAACCGATGAAAAAATATGAACAAATAATGAAAGCGGATTGAAATTGAGAATAATGCTACCTAGAGCAGAGAAATTACCACTAAATAAACTTTTTAGACTATCCCACAAGCCCGTAAACCAACTGACAACCCCGTCCCATACGGCTGACCAAAAGCCCACAATACCATTCCACATTCCACCAATGAATTGGATAAAAGTCTCAAAATAAGGCTTAATAGGCTCCCAAAGAGTAAGAAAGAACTTTTTAATGGGTTCCCAGTATTGATAGACGAACAAGGCAATCATACCAATAGCCATCAACGTGCCAAGTGGACTTGCTAACATTGCTCGCCCCATAACTAAAAAGGCTTTACTAATCCCTATCACGGCTTTTAGGAACATTCCCCCAAGAATTTTTCCTAGGACAAAGGCGGCTGAATATGTCATTTTTAAGGCAACCATAAAACCTTTCATCAAGCCCATATTGATTTTGATAAAGAGTTTGGCAAAACTTATCCCTAGATCTAATAATCCTATACTTAGGAATGTTGTGATTTTTGTTAATGCCCACGCAATCTTGAAGAAAGTCGCAAAACCTTTATAAACTCCAAATCCAACAAACATTACACTAGAAAGCACGGTTTTTAAGGCAAAAAAACCAACAGAAGCAGTTGCAAGCCCAGCACCTACCATCAAAATCTGATTGACCAGTTCTTGATTTTGTCCAATCCAATCCACCACACCATAAACAAGCGGTTTGATGTCATTGATCACATTGTTAATCAATGGCAAAAACTTAGCCCCAATGGTAATGCCTAATTCAGTGAAGCTATTTTTCAATAGTTGGAGGCTGTTTTCTGTGGTTGCCGCACGCGCTGCGAACTCTTTTTCCATTGAGCCAAGGTATTTAGGCTTGCCATTTTCATCGGTTTCTTGCAAGGTCTTGATGCTTTTTTCCAGCAATTCCACATTCCCTGCAATCGACGACACATCATCGGCATATTCTTTACCGAATAAATCTACCAACACACCTGTCCGTTTAGCTTTTGGTAATTTTTCTACTCGTTTTAGGAAATCAACTATCGCACCTTCACCATCTTTGGCGATATTCTTTTTCAGTTGTTTTGCTGAAATACCCACCTCTTTTAATGCTGCTTGGAACTTTTTACCGCCTTTGTCTGCAGTATTGAGTGAAGTAAGCATTCCATTGATCGCAGTACTTGCCACTTCAGGAGATTTACCAAGAGAAATGAAAGTATTCGCTAAAGCTGCAGCAGCATTTTCAGTTAACCCAAAATCTTTAGAAACACCTGCAATTCGTCCCAGAGTGTTCACAATATCAGATGCCTTAGCCGGCGAACTGTTTGATAATTCATTGATAGCATCACCTAAATTACCAATGTCTTTAATCGGGATTTTGTACACATTGGCGAGTTTCGCCATCGAATCACCGCTTTGTTCAGCCGACATATCAAAAGCGACCGACATTTTCGCAATCGTGGTGGTGAAATCTTTGAGATCTTCTTCAGCCACACCCAACTGACCACCTGATGCGGTAATGGCTGCGAGTTCTTCGGCTGTCATCGGTAAGGTGCGTGTCAGTTCAAGAATATCTTTGGATAGTTTTTTAAATCCTTCAGGCTTTTTGAAATCAACCACTTTTTTCACATCTGCCATCGCACTTTCAAAAGCAATCGCAGGTTGAGCCAATCCCATTACAGAAGAACCGACTAAAGATGTCATTGAAACTACGCCACCTAAACTTTTTACAACGCCTTTACCAAGTTGCCCAAATTTGGCTGATGTACTCAATTCGCTATTTCTTAGAATACCAATCTCATTGCGTAATCCTTTAATAGCGGTAATCGCGCCTCCTACTGAGGCACCAATGACTAAAGATATTGCTAAATTTGATGACATCGTTTATAGTCCTTTCAAAATAAGGGGGTAAAAATGTATAAATTATTTGATGAATTTATAGGTCTGATTGGCTATGCGCTTGCAGGTGTTTTAGGCTTTATCATTCTTGCGGTTGGCTTTACCTTTTACCCAGTTTTCACATTGATTGCGCTAGGTTTATTGCTCATTGCACCTTTAGCCCCAATGCTTGAAAAAATCGCAAAACGCCTTGAGGCTCGAATGATTGAAAAATCGCCGACGATTAAATTAGCAAGCAAAGCGAAACGCTCTTTCAAAAATGGCTTAAACAAAGCCTTCAATAAATAACAATAAAGCCGCTTAAATAGCGGCTTTCGTGTAATTGCCTTTTATCTGCCGTTGGGCTTGATTGAGCCACCGTTCAATTTCATCAAGCGTCATTTCTTCCAGTTCTGAATGCGAAAATCCAAACCAAAACGCTAAATCAGCTAACGCCGCATCAAGGGCGGTTATTTCGACTTTCCCTTTTGCATTTCTTTCAGGGCTAATTGCACTTTTTGATAATCGGCGACATCTAATTCACCTACATCTTCCATCACCAAACCTGTTAAGCGGGCAACGAGGAAAAATTCTTGATCGGCTTCATTCTTTTGGCTTTGTGCTGCACGCAAATCTTTTGCTTTGGCACGACGAAGGTGTAATTCAGTAATGGTTTTACCTTCACCATCTGTGATTGGGTAATCAAGAGAAATGATAATTTCAGACATAAAAAACTCCTTTGTGAGATTATTTAACTTTCACAAAGGAGTTTACTTAAATAGGCTTTAAAGGTCGTTTAAACTGCTTTAAAGATTATTGCCCGATATTTTTACGGTAAACTTCTAACACGTCTTGACCTGCTACGCGCCATTTGTTGGTGAAGGCATCAAAATACAAAACCTCTTTGCCATCAAGTGATTGTTTAATCATTGTGGCTTGGTAGGTCATACTATATTCTGTCGCTTCCTTCGGCTTGTATTCGCCTAGTGGGGTTTTGTTGAAGTTGCAATTTAACATCATCACCAACGGCACTTCTGTGGCACGTCCTGCGGCGTTATACACGCTCACATCGGCACGCACTTGCAGTTGTGCGGTGCGGTAAGGATTGTTGGCAATGGCTGCCACTTCATGGTAAAAGCCGTCCCACACAATTTCGCCTTCAAGGGCATTCACGCCACTTGGTAATTTAATCGTGCCGACCAAACCGAGATTTTTATGCTCGGTCATTTCCACTTCAAATTCAGGCAGTTTGATGGATTTCGCCTTGCCTAAAAAACTGTTGCCGTTGATATAGACATTGGCGTTATCAATTTTGTTAATCGCGACACCGCTCATTATTGACCTCCACGGCTGGTTAAGTTAACAAGATATTTGCGGGTAACCACGCTCTTATTGCGGATTCGCTCCGCAGGAATTTTCGGCGTGAAATCATATTGCAATGGCACTAAACCTTGACTGAAAGCGTCCACAAGGTCGGCATCAGGGTCGAGTTCTACGCTGTAACCCACGATTGATTTAAGCGTTCCCATATAGGTTTCAATTGTGCCTAATAGGCTATCTAGCAAGGCATCATCAATCGGGCGGTCGTTATATTGCAATTCTGCTTGGGCAATGCCTTCATCAATCAAGTCTGCCGTGCGTTGCACCACTTCAAATTGGCTAATATGCGTACTGGTTGGGAACGCTGCTAAACGGTTGCCCCACAAGCGATAGCCTGTGCCATAGCTGTTAAACACGGTGGTAATACCACGAGAGTTGAGCTGATTGGTTTCACTTTGCACGTCGTTCACACGCGCGGTGAGTTTGACTTCTACACCTTGCACGCCTTTGAGTTCACGGTTTGAGGTGGAGAACCAATAGCCGTGATCTACATCGGTTTTCATACGCAAGCCCGCGGCGTGGGTGGCAAGGCTTTCCAGCGTGCCACGTTCGCCAATCACATGCGGATAAAACAGATGCACACGGTCAGAACTGGTGTAAAAGTTAATCGTGCCATTGCTACCACGTCCAGCCACGGCTTGCGAAAGGGTTGTACCTTTCGGGGCGTTGATGTAAGCAATCGCATTGAGTTTTTCTGCGAGTGTGACAAGTGAGGTCATCACGCCTGCTTGTTGGTCGAACTCAGGGCAAATCACAATTTTGGCATCGGCACCAAATTCGATAAAGCCCATTTTCAGTAACTCAAAGCCCGTGCGTTTACCTGTCGCGGAATCAATCCCACCACGAATATCGCCTTCCGTTACTTTGCTTGGGTCGGCATAGGTATAAGTTGCTGTCAGTTCCGTTTGCGGGCGAATAAAGATGATTTCACCTGTTAATAGATTCGCCGTGTAATCTTTGCCCGCGGTTAATGCGGTCGCACCTGCTTTAATGGTTAATTCGAGCAAGCCCGCTTTTGCGGTTTGCGCTATTAAGGTATCTGCATTTTGCGCAAGTGGTTCATCGGTAACACTGGTGCGGTGTTTTTTCGGGTCTAATACGTTGATCACATAGACGGTTCCCGCTTCGTAGCGTTTGATAATGTCTAACGCATCACAAATGGTATAACCTTTATCTAACACATTGCCGAATTGAGCAAAATGTTTTGCCGTTTGGCAAAGGGTAATTTCATTGGTTGCACCAATCGGGGCTGAGCCAATTAAGCCAATAATCGCCCCATCAATTTGACGGATAGCTACCGTGCCACCGTTAATGCGTTCGGTTTCAGAACCGTGGTGAAAGGCAACTGCCATATTATTCTCCTTGTTTGGTTTTCAACCGTTTATCTAACGGCTGTGTGGTTGAGCGTCTAATTAAATGTGCAAATTTCGGGGCAGAATTGACCGCTTGTTCTTGGCATTGCTGCACTTGCATTGTGTCGGTTTGCAAAATCAGTTGATATTGCCAAATCCCTGTTTCTTCATCAGCGCCGTTAAAAAATTCATTAATCAACCAGCATTCACTGCAATTTGATGGGCGAAAGCCCACAATTAAAAGACGTAGTGCATCTAATAAATTTAATGCACCGACATCATTATGCAAATCACGGGTGATCACTGTTAAAGCAATTTGCACATGGCGAGATTGTGTTACCGCACTGGTTGGGCGAGGGCTATCAAACTTGCTGGCAAGATAGCTAATCAGCACCGCCCCGTTAATATGAGAGAGCGAATAGCTGCTTGGGTCATTAGGGAACAATTCCACGTCCCATTCGGGTAGGTTATCTTTTAGGTGACGTTCAATATCACTTAAAATCAACTGGGTTGCAGACATAGTCCCTCTCAATATCCTTCAGTGTTAATGCGTTGTGCTGCTCGCACGGCATATTCACTGTTATCAGGTAATAAATCATCGCTGAGTTCTATTGCACTTTCAGCTAAACCGAGGTGCAATTTACCTGTGGCGATTTGCTCAAGCTCCTTCACTGCCTGCGTGTAGGTTTCCTTCACGGTCTCTGGCATTTTCGTTTCAGGTCTTCGCGCATAAAGCCAATAACGGGCAAGGGTTAAAGCGTGCTGACTAATGAGTGTAGGCACTTCCACTAAAGGCAAGGTGTAGCGAGAACGCAGTGCTGCATCAATACGTTCATTTGCCACTTTGATTGCCGTGTCTAGCACCGCTAAATTTGGTTCCATTGCGGTGGGTTCATCATTGCTTAACTGCACCAACGTTTTGCGGCTAAATGCGGTATAAAGCTCGCCCGTTGTGATATACATTATTCACCTACTTTATCGCTAATTTCGGCTTTTTTATTGCCCTCAGACTTCGCTTTTTTAGCGACGTTGTTATCCTCACCATTTTTGACGGGTTGCACGTCATCAAGATAAAGGGCAATCTTGGCAGCTTCAGTTTCATCTAGTTCAATTGTGGTGCCGATGTCATAGCGTGTGCCGTTATGAATAATCGGGCAGCCTTTAATGGTTGCGGTGATTTTTGCCATCTTTGTTTCCTTATGTGTAAAGTCGTTTCATTTTGAACTGTCAACTTATCGCTGACAGTTCGAGGTGTGGTTATACAGCGGATTTAATTAAATAGCCTGCTTCTGCCATCAACATATATTCTTTGTTAATGTCTGTGGTACGCACGTTATATACTTTGCCGCCGACTTCATCGTATTTATCGACCACTAATGCACCTTCACGGCGGAAGGTATAACCAAATGATGGGTTGTACATAAAATGTTTGCCGTTGGCATCAGGTTGCGCAACGTGTGCCATTACAATGTCGTTTGCCCAAATTGGGGTATCTACGCCATCAAGGGTGGCGCGATAACTTGCACGACCAATGGAGATGTTAAGTTTTTGCCCATCATCGGCGAGCAGTTCAGCGAGTAAGGCTGGCGTTAAACGTTGTAAGCCACGGCGTTTTAATACGTCCACAATTTGAGCGTGTGAACGCAATGCTACCCACGCATTCGCAGGAATAATGATGGTATTCACTGCACCTGCACCCGCTTTACGCACCGCTTCAAAACCGTCATCAAAGACACCAAAAATATCAGAACCTTTAGCACTGAACTGGCTTGAGCCTGATAACGTCACTTTATTACTTGCCGCATAAGAGGCTTCATTGGTTACAAGGGTGGCAATACGTTTTTCACGGTTGAGTGCCATTTTTTCAGATACAATGCTGACGGCATATTGTTCATAAGCAAAGTCAGCTTCTTTGTTTTCACGGTAGTCGATTGGGTATGCCAAGTCTTTTTCGGTTAAAGCAATGTTGTCTGTGGTGACCTTCGCGGGGGTAATTTTGTTGCTTGCCGCATGAAGTTCACGTTCATCACTTTCTACCACAAAGGCTTCTTTACCAAATTTAGGGAGACGCGCCCCTTCTTTTGGAATTTCGACGATAGGGAGAATGTTTGTCCCGACAAATTCTTCATTACGATAGCCAAGGGCTAATGATGTCAAAACGGGATCGGTAAGGCGTTGTTGAACTACTTGTCCTGCCATTGTTTTATCCTTTTTAAGAGTGTTGAAAATTCAGTTACAGTACTGCCGCTAAAGCGGTGTTGTAATCTACATTGTGTTGTTTCATATGCTGGCGCACACGACGGTCTAATTCGATGCGGCTTGGGTCATCGCTTTCGGCATATTCCACTTCATCAGGTTGTTCGTTGTATGCACGGTCAGCGGTTGCCACCTCGGCAAACTCAATGATTTTCGGGTTCGCAGATAATGCAGCTTTAAATTGTGATAACACATCTTCGCCTTCGTTAAATTCAGGCTCACGACCTGCTTTCATTTCCGCAATCGCATCTAAGGCTTTCACCATTTGTTCTTTTGCCACTGGGGCAAGCTTGCCTGCTTTGACTAAGCCTTCACAAAATTCAGCATTCGAGGCTTTATCAGCATTTAATGCTTCTTCGGCTTTTCGGGCTTCAATTGCTGCTTTTTCCGCTTTGAGTTTTTCATTCTCAGCTTTTAGGGCTTCGATTTCTTCGGGGGTCATTCCAGTTTCTCCTTCGGTCTTTTGGGGTTCATTAAAAATAGGTTGTTCGGTTGGGTTATCTTGTACTTGCTGTTTTACTTGCTCACGCATTGCATCTTCTTTTAGCCAATCCACTTCATAAGACGGTAATGCCTTATCTGCTTCTTCGATGCCAAATTTCCCAATAATCCATCCACGCATTCGGGCAAACAAACTAGCTTGTCCCCAGTCGGAAAACTCAACGAAGTCTTCTGCCTCGTTAAATTCCACTTGTTTTAAGCCTTTCACCGCAGGGGGCATCGCACCAAGAAAACCGACATGGCGTAGCGACAGCACACCTTTATGCGGGTTATTCGGACTATCAGGGAGGTAGAACGCAGCGGAAACTTTTTTAAATTTGCCGTCACTTACCATTTCGGCAAAATCAGGATCAATTTGGTTGACATTGGCAACTAGCACATCACCTTGTAATGCGAGACTTGCTACCCAGCCCCAAGCGGGGTTGTTGGATTTTGGGTGTCCGATAACCAAAGGGGCTTCATGATATTCGGGGTTATAGGTTTCTACTGTTTGAGCCAGTTGGTCGGTGGTGATTTCAATTAGCTTGCCATTGGCATCGTAACGTTTGCCAGCTTTAAAAATTTCAATTTGGGTCATATTGCCTCCGTTATGGGGCAATCATAAAAAATAATGGGGTGTAGCTCTTTTAAACTAATTTAAAGAATGAGAAAGAAAAATGAGGAGGTGATTGGTATGAGAAGATAAAAGGGGCGTTTTTGCGTGTTTACGGGTGTTTATAAACACGCAAAAAACAAGGGAAGCTATCATTTATCGAAGAACAAACAAAAACGCACAGAGGCGATTTTACGCGTTAAATTGCATTTTTAAGTTTAACCTATCTGACCGACCACTTTAGCAAGATGATTTCGGGCTTTTTCCAGCAAGTAGTTCTCATCTTTTTGCCCGACTCCGAGCCAAGGGCGTTTGGGGACGGTTACCTTTCCTCCTCGTCCTGCCTTCCCACCGAATTGGTGCAAACGGGCATAAATTTCTGCCGAGCCAAATTCCACGTTATTATTAGTCACGTTATACGCCGTTTTATCTGCAAGATAGCCATCTTGGCGTAGGATTTTTGTGCTTTTACCTTTCTTTCGCTTACGCGCTAAGGTTTTCGCAGAAAGCGGTTTCCAATTATTCCCTTCGGAATCGACTTCTTTCTTAAAGCGTTCGGTGTGAATTTTTTTAAGCGTTTCGCCCAGCACACCATAAAGTTTGCGAGGCTGTTGTAGTTGGCTTGCAATTTGTTGCAAGGATTTCACCGCTTGCGTGTCGTCTAGGGTAATTTTAATCATAACCTTGATCTCGTAGAATAAAAGCGTGGTAATGTTGCCACGCTTTATTTAAGGAATTTATTATGCAAAAAGAAATTCAATTACTTGAAGACATTTTAGTTGCTGAAGTATTGATACTTGCAAAAACCATTGAACTAGAAAAGAAGCAAAATGGTGGTTGGTCTTCTGATGGCTATGTAAACGATGCCATGAATGCTATCGTGCAGAAGCGAACTTCCATTCTTGAACGGTTGCTTCAAAAACAGCAGGATCAGGCTCAAAGACTTGCAAGTTCAACGCCTGCTGGTTAAGCATTTCGCTGACACGGCGAATATCATTTAAGTTAAAGCCTTTGAGTTGTTCGAGCAATTCAAGGGCTTTTACCATTAATTCATTATCAGTTTTCATTTTGTTTTCTCCTATTGATTAAAAAATAAGTTGGGCGTATAGTTAAACCATTGCAGTAGGGGTTACCAACTGGAAAGGGTCCAGGGTCGGAAGACGGCTGATTATCCTGTTCGAATCAGGCAAACTACTGCAATGAACCCCACAACACGTCATATGTTCCAAGTTGGGTAAAATCTTCAACTGTACTGGCAGTTCTTACTACATTTAATTTCCAAGTGATTTTCTTACCGCTTAATTCATCTTTCACTTTCACTTCATAATCTAATTTGATGGCAACCTTGCCTTTCTCGGTATCATAAATAAATAACAGCACATCGTTGGCATTTTTGTTGCGTTGTTGTTCTTTCGCTTGTAACAAAATCGCCTTAGGATTTTTCAACTTTTCAGGCAAGTCTTCCCAAAACTCAATCGGCAGGTTAATGCCTTTGGCTTGCTTGGTATCACGCAAGGCATGTAATACATCATCATCTCGCACCGCAATCACTGCACTTTGTGGAGCTTTACCTAGTTCGTTTAATTTATCAATCACTTCATTGGGTAACACGCCCACATATTTCATATTGCCCCGAGCCATTTTCTCTATTGCGACTTGGCTCACCATTCCTTTCATCGCCGTATTTAACATCTGTACGGCATTTGGGTGCTTTGCAAAAATATCTTCAAGCAACAAACTAGCAAACTTAGGTTCAGCCGTAACCAGTTTTTGCATAAGTAAGCTATCAATGCTTTGATTTCTGCCAGCCTTGATATTCTCAAAATTATGCGGTGCAAAGCCGACATCGACACCTTTGGCAACCGTCACCACACGAGGATTGCCCAAACGAACACCCACAGTTTTTTGCTCCATCTCAATCGGTGGGGCTTCGCCCAGTTGTTTGCCGTAATAGGTCAAGTCTGCCTCATCGTGAGCGATAACCGTGCAATGGCAACCATAGGCTTGAATGGGGTAATGATAACGCCACCACGGGTCGTCATAACGTAAGACTAAACCGTCCCACGCAACATGCTGTGGGCGAGGGTGGGCGTTGTCATTATGTTGGTATTCCCAATAAGGCAGTTCTTCGGCAAGCTCTAAATGTTGTTGCAACCGTCCGCGATTGTAGGCAGTATAAACGTTGGTATCGTAAATAATACGGGTTCGCCAGTTTCTACCGCCGTGGTAACTCCAGCCTGTATTTGCCACGATTTCATCAAAGCGTTTGCGAAAACTTGCCAGCGTTTCACCGTTGAGAATGGCATCATCTATGGCTTTTCTGAATTCAGTTAATACTTCATTACGATTGGCACCTGCTACCACGAAAAAGTAGTCGTGTTCTTCGCCCAATACGTCCAAGTAGCTATTGGTTTTAAGGTTGAGCTTCTTCTCAAAGTATTTAGCTTGCTCTTCAAATGTAAACTTATTCATCACCTTTTACCTTGATGTCATCTTTTACCGATTGACGACCAGCCAATTCAGCCACTGTCGAACCAAGAGCAAGTAGCTGTCCATATTCCGCAAAACTGAGTTCAGGGATTAAGCTGTCTAACTGATTTCTAAAATCTTCTAGGCTTTCGGCTTGGCTTAATTGGTCTTTCACACTCTGCAACCAATTATCGACGAGGCTTTCACCTTCCATTTCTAATTGCTCAATAATGCCATCGGCAATAGGGTGTAGCCCTTGGTGATCGTGTTCGGCAAATGCTGAAACTTGTGGATTTTTCACCGCACTTTGTTCATCAACCTGAACCTCAATGTCGCCTTCTTCAAAGCCATATTCACGTTGGAAGTATTCTTTGCTAAAACGCACACCCATTGAATGTAATTTGGTATCACGTTCTACTTGAGCGGTGTTGATCTCTTCTTGCTGATAAAACTCAAAGGTTGGCAACTGTTCCACAATGAAATTATGTTTCACAATCCATTGCAGCAACTGGTTAAAGGTCGCTTCAATAATGGCTTGGTCGTCACTGCAGATACTGTCTAACACTTCAAGCCCAGCAGTAGCCGAGGCACGATTGCTTTCTTGCTCGGTAGTTTGGTTTTGCCCGAGCAACGCAATGTTGATTTCGGCTTTACAGAAATTGAGGAATTTTTCAAAAGCATCTGTGCTGGCTGATTTTCCTGCCGCTTCTTTAATATCCACGGAACTGTCTTCAGGAATAACCGCAATGGCAGAGCCAATCATTGCCTCAAGGCTGTCTGCAAGGCGGTCTTTTTCTGTTTGGTTTGCTTGGCGTGGGTGTTTGCCAATCAACCACGGACTGCCGTATTTTTCGGTAAACTCAAGCCAAAACTTCAAACCGCCTTTTTTGAAGGTCGCAGCCCAAAAGCATAATGAGAGATCACCTAAGCCGTAAGGGTTGTCCTGTGTCGCTTCTTGCGTGGTGAGCAAGAATTTCTCCTCAGTCAGCAATTCCCCATTGACCCAGTCTTCTTTAGTGCGAAAACGCAGTTTATTCTCTTCATCGAAAACAAACCATTCAGGCTTTTTGCCAATAATGTTGACTGGCACAAACAAGCCATCACGCTCGCCCCATATGACTTCAGAAACCTGATAGCCATATAACGTGGCATTCAGCATTTCAGTGATAATGTTATTCAGTGGCAAGCGGTCGAAAATTTGCAGAATTTGCTCGTCCACTTTTTCATTATTGGTGGTAGTAATGCGCCACTCTAAATTTTTGATTGCCGCTTTACGACGGCGCACACCTGCACGCACCTGCCCATCGGAAAGCAATTCGCGGTAAACGGCAATGCTTTTGCCCATTTTCTTCAAAATAGGATCGGGATTTGGCAAGTAATAGCCAAATGCCCAAAAATCAATACTTCTCGCGCGGGTAGCGATTTCAGTGACGAGGTTTTTATTTTTCATTAGTCATATCCTTGAATAAGTTTGGTGCTTTTTCGTGGTCTACGGCTCACTGGCTCAACGGGCATTTGTACTAATTGACGACTTGCATAATGAGCAAGCAATAAAGAAATAGCGGTATCGCCGTGGCGTTTGTTTTTACCGTCTGCACTCTTAGTACGTTTATCAGGAATGCGTGGTACGCCTTTCACGACTTGAAACGAACGCAAGTCGGCAAGAATATCGGCATCTTTGGGAATGCTATCCAGTTCTCCATCTTCCAATGCGGCTTTAAATGGGGCGGTGTGTTCTCGATACCATTTTTCCGATAATTGCACGCAATCGACTAATGAACCGAATGCATCACGGGCGGATTCTGCTAAATAGCCACCGTTCCCACGAGCGTCAAAGGCTGCACCCGCAAAACGTGGTAAGTGCTTGAGCATAAATAGCACAATTTGTTCTTGTTGCTTGTAAGGCATATTGCCTAGCTCCACTATCAGCCGCACGCTTTTGGTTAAGTTTTGCTGTTGGGCTAACACCACAAAGGAAGTCATATCACCACTACGAGCAAAGTCTTCGCCTAAAAAATGTAACTGGGTTTCATTTAATGTTTGCAAAATTGGCTGAAGCGCGGTTTCGCACCAATCCTGTATTTCTTGATAACGTGTCGGCTCAGGCACAAGACTAAAACCATCTTTTGCCGTCATTCGGATAACAGGCGTGCTTTCACTCATTTGGCGTTCAATTAAGGCACGCGAGAGCCATAAGCCTGTGCCGTTTTTCGGCACGCAGTAGTATTCTTCTTCCGCATCTTCTTTCGTTGCCGTATCATTGAGTAAATTTTCTTTCCACTCGGCTTCTTTTTCAGGTGTCCATTCTTGTTTGCTTACTTGGCAAATGCGTTGATATAAACCTTCCGCACAAGCATCATCAAGCGTAATGGTATGCACCGAGTAACGTTTTTTTCCTGCACGGCTATCTAAGATCAACTCGTTGAATAGGTTATCAGCCCCATTATGGGTCGAAATCAACCGCACTTTTGCTCCCCACATTGTGAGAGCGAGAGCTGCTTTCAATACTTCAGCAAGGTATTCGTGGAAGGCTGCTTCATCAATCACCACCACGCCTTGCATACCACGCAAGTTTTTCGGATTGCTAGAAAGGGCTTTCACCTTGAAGCCTGAGGCAAAATAAATTACATAGGTCAGAATATCCTTGTCTTCATCTTGCAGTACTTCTTCTTGAATTTCACCAGCGGCATAGTTAAACGCCCTTGCCCACATTGCTACGGCATCAATAAATTCGCGTGCCATCTCTTTGTTAGAGCCAATGTAGAACACATCAGAACCACCGTCTTTCTTGGCAAGGCTTGCAATCAAAGCATCATCGGCAGCTTCTGCCCACGTCAAACCTGTTCGGCGAGACTTTTCAGCAATTTTAAGCTGGGATTTATCTGCTACCCAACGTTTTTGATAGCCCAACAGTAGCTCGTTTGGGTCAAAGGGAATGAGATCTTTCACTATGCAATACCTAAAATTTGCTGTTTGATTTTGTCGGCAGTTTCAGCAGATAAACCAGCCTGAATAACAATTTTTTCTGTTTCTTCAGCAGCAAGCTCGGCTCGTTTTCTTACATCAGCTTGATAGACTTTGAGCTTGGTGCTTGCCTGAATAAGAGATGCCACATTTTTTCCCGCAAAACTCAAGGCTTGGAATTTCTCCATCGGGGTCATCTCATCATCTTTGGCTTCTTCGATGTCCACAAGTGCATCAAATAAGGACGACTGCAGCATACCCATTAAGGCTTCACTGCGTTTGTCTTCTTTATCTTCCGCCCCTTCAGCAATAATGCGAGCCGCTTCGGTACTATCTTTGATTGCCTTAAAGCGGCGTTCAATCTTCTGCCCATAACGATGAATCGCCGATTTACTGATGGAATAGCCTTTCTCACGCAATAGCGTTTCCAATTCCACATAACCCGAAAATCCGTTCTCAGTTAAGGCTCGTTCCAGCCAGCGGCGGACATCTTCGGGCAGTTTTTCAATACTTGAACGAGGTGCCATTGTCTTTTTTCCTCTCTTGTTTGCTCAAGGCTGTCTTACGCCCAATACTTTTCAGGACGGGCAATACCTGCTTGGCAGTCGATGGTGTATTCCACAATGTCCACGCCTAAGCGGTTGATGTCGGCAAACCATACGCCGTGCGGCTGTTTGTCGACTTCCACCAGTCTGCGGTCGGCGAGGTATTCCAGTTGCTGACGTACTTCAAGGGCGGTGACATTCGGGTAAATGCCACGCATCACATCAAGCAAAAACTGCTCGCTGGTGGTGTAAGGCATTGCTTTATGTAACACGTTGAGCAACTGCCAACGCATACCTTCGCGGCGTGCTTTTTCCATCATTTTGCACTCTCCATTTTGTATAAATCACTAAGGGTTTTATGCAATGCGTCCATCTTGGCTTCTAGCACTGTTTGCCCGCGAATGTAGTCATCGCGCAACACATACACGAGCGGCAAGGACGATTGCATTTGGTTGATTTGCTTTTCCAGTTCTTCAACTTTGTCGTTGACCTTGAGCTGGTTTTGATGCCGTTCACTCAAACTGTTCTGAAATTGAGCCACCAAGATTTTGGCAAAGCCAAAACAGCAGCCTAAAAACGAGAGCAACAACCCAACCAAGTGCCAAAATTCGACGTTAATGGTCATCGGTTTGCTCCTTGCAGATGTCGCGATAGGTGGCGTTATGCACTGCAATTTGCCGTAAAGTTTCGGTGGTGTCTTGACGGCTTGCGGTGATAATGCCAAAACCTGCACAGCTTGGATTAATCACGGAGATCGCCTTGTTGCTGCAAGCGGTCAAGCAAAGCAGTGCGGTCAGTATTACGGCTGTTTTCTTCATTCTTTTTCCTTGTTTCAAAATGTTTCACTTGGGTTTCGGCAACGGCTTTTTGGTTTTGTAGCTCGTGGTTTTCTTTAAACAAGCGGTCGATTTCTTGCCCCGCTTTGCGAATTTTGTAGTAAGCCACACAGCCACCTAGCAAGACCAAGCCTGAAAAGCCTAAAATGAGATAAAAAATCACGCTTGCCCCCTGTTGATTGCGTTGGCAAAGCCTTTGGTTGCGGCTCCGCCTGCCGCGAAAATGGCGAAGGTCATAAACAGCTCAGGCACATAAGGGCGGTCGAGCCATACGCAAAAACATAAGATGCCAGCCATTAGCAACGCCCCGAAAAATTGGATAAAGGCGGTGGTGCTGAGCCTGCCGTTGTCGTTGGTGATGAGTTCTTTGATTGCCACGTTGTTCTCCTTGTTATGCCTAGGGCTTTCGCCCTAGGTTAGGCATAATTCAGCCCCTTTGGGGCTGGGTTAGTTTTTAAATAAATGGTCAAAATTGATTACCTGCTCTGAATCCAGCCACGTCCACACATCAAAGCACGGGCAAGCCTTGATCCATTCATTCGGTTTGATGGTGCCATCGCCGTTGAGGTCGGGGCTTAAATCACGATGTCCACAAATGCGAGCGCTGGGATATTTCGCTTCTAATTGGCGTAATAGTTTGTGTAGTGCCTGCCATTGTTTTTCGGTGTATTCACCGTGGTTTTTGCCGTCTTTGCGGATACCGCCGACTAAGCAAATGCCGAGACTGTTAAGGTTATGCCCTTTAACGTGTGCCCCTGTTTCGCCCTCTTTGCGACCTGTTTCAACGGTGCCATCGGTATCAATCACAAAGTGGTAGCCAATATGTTGTAAGTGCGGGTTGAATTGCTTGTAGTTGCCTGCTAAACGCTGAAAGCCACGCTGTTTGTGCCAGTCGTCGATACGTTGTGCGGCGGTTTGAGTGGTGGTGCGGAGCTGCTTGCCGTTTTGGGTGGCTGAGCAGTGGATCACGATTTTGGTGATGGTGGGATTAGCCATAAAAAAACTCCAGTTATTAGGTTTGACTGATAACTGGAGTTTAGGGGAAGTAAGGAAAATTTAATTTTAAACTAATTTAAGGAAGATTGGATTTCTTTATCGTAAAGCTCATCAAGAGTTTGCTGGTATTCATGAATTTTTCCCAATTTTTCTTGCTTTTTAGGATCGCTATCTGCAAGGCATTGGCATTGCATAGTTAACCTTGCTATTTGTTTGTTAATTTTTCGCTTAACTAAAAGTAAACCAACATCAGGTGGATCAATCCAAATAACCAATATGGTTGTCAGGTAACTTAATCCACCTGCAATAAGCCCAATAATTGCGGGTAAGGCTTGAAAATTTACCTGAAAGTATAAAAAAGCCGAGTGCAACAACTGTGAATAAATTGCAATCAGCATCGTGTTTAATCCTGCGAGCCTTTTCTTATTCATTCGTTGTAGCACCCTTTCTTTTCGTTACCTGCTTTAAACGCTCTCTTAAGTGTGCAATTTGTTCTACTGTTAATTCATCTAAATCAAATTCTTCTACAACTTTAGAACCATCAGCTTTTATAGTCGTAAGTCGCAAAATATTGTCGTGAATGAAATAGTTTAATAGGCGGTTAGTTACCGCCCATCCAATTACACCAAAAAGAGCAACAAGCGCAATAATAGTGCTGATACTCATCATTTTCTTTTAAACTAATTTATATTGAAATAAACTTTATACAACTTTATCTTTACCATCAGCAGGCGAATGTTCAATCACTTGCTTAATGGCATAAGTTTTCTTTTGCTCTATACCATTATCAACGGTTTTGATCTCCAACTCAACATAAAATAAATCATCTGATGAAAATCTTGCTGTATTTTCTTTCACTCGTTTCCAGAATTTTTCATCGTTAATCTTAACAGTAACAGGTGTTTCTTCTTTTGGCAGAATCACTTTCCAGCCACTTTGTGATGATGCAAAGTTGATTGTAATGATACGCAGATATACTTTATCAAGTTCTGTTGTTGTAATCGTTTTTGTTACTTGTTGATCACGGAAATAATTCACTTGTTCAAAACCAACTTCAAGCAGCTCTTCTTGCTTATTATCTGTGTAAAGTTTTGCTTTTACATCACGAGAAATTGGTTGATGGAAAATTTTTGATAAATCCTTACGGATAGGGTTGCTTTGTAAAAGTGTATTAATCTCTTTTGTACTTTCAATGGTTTCACCATCAATTTTTAGACTTTGAGTTCGTTCATCAATAACGACATCAGTCACTTTGCGACCTCTTAATTTATTGACAACCGCAATTAAACCACCAGCAACAGTTCCACCAGCTGAAGCAAGTCCTAATACTTCAGCTACATTAAGTTGCCCACCCATTTGGGCAATAGAGAACCACGTTTCAAATGATCCTTCTTTGTAGGCTTTTACTTCAATGCTAATTTCACTGTTTGGACCATTTAATAGCTCATTAGCTTCTTTTACCATTGCCGAAAACGCCATTAAACTGCGACCAAGCACATCGGCATCAATAACGTGGTTTTCGGTTTTACCGCCATCATAGACTAATTCAAAGTTTGTTGTTCTTAAGTTTGAGTTTTGTTGTTCAGTTGTCATTTTCATTCCTCAGTTTCAATCTTTGTAATCTCTTTTCCCACTTGCTGCCCAGCGTTGTTAAAGACCAACGCCAAATAACCTGCGACAAAAAACACTAAATAACCCACAGGGTGCAGGCAGCCTAAATACAGTCCAAACAAACTGGTTAAAAACGCCACGAGTGTGAATATCCCCAATCTTTGGCTTTTCTTTTGCAATAAGGCTTTGCGGTGTTGTTCTTTTTCGTACCATTCTTGATAGTCAAAATACTGCTTAATCCCAAAGGTGCATTTGCCGTTGTAGCAGTATTCATTGAAGCGATAACTTGCTCCGCCACATTGTGGACAAATGACAATGTGCGGGCTGTTTTTATCTATTGCTTTTTCGGCTTGGTGAAAGTGGGCTTGGTTGATGTTATTAAGCTGCTCAACGTTGTGAATGTGAAAATTCATTTATTTCCCTTTCTTAAAATGAATACCACCTTCAAGGTGTTCGATGTTGTTTTGTTGTTCTACGTTGCCGATATTCATCGTGGTGCGAGAACCGTGCTGCGGTTTGATTTTCGCCGCCAAAGCACTTGCGGTTTTTTCAATGGCTTCCTTACCTTGCTCGTTGCTTTCGCGATAGTCTTCGAGCAGGGCTTGTTCTTGTTGGGTTAAGTGATTGGTTGAACTTCCGCCGATAAACATTTCTCCTTGTCCTGTTAAGAGCCAGCTCAGATTTATATTCAAATGAATAGATAACTTGCTTAAATTTTCAACATTCGGTTCTCTAACTCCTCTCAAATAGTTCTGCAATGTGCTGTATGAGATCCCTGTAATTTCTGAAACCTGCACAATTTTCAATGACTTAGCATCAAAAGAAGCTCTCAATCTGTCTTTTAGTTCCATTTGAATATATTCCTTGATTAAATGTTCCCAAATGAATATAATTTACCACATCAACAACAACCGAACCATAAATCAACAGAAAGAAGGAGATGTTTATGTTCAGCCGTTTATTGATTTATTTTTTGAAAAAGCCACAGGTGGCAAAGGTTATTCGGGAGATTGCTCATCAACCTTCGGAGTCTGAAATTCGGCAAGGTCTATCAATCTCTCTAAATGAATTTGAAGCTTTGCTTGCTCGGATTGTGGAACAGCGGTCAAAGCGAGCTTATTAACCAAATTCTGTAGATCGTCTTTGATATTCCCTGTTTGGGCAGGGCGAAGTAAAAGTGCCAATACCAGCTGATGGGCTGTAAGTTGATCTTTTAAGTATTCAATTTCGTTTTTTAATTCGGCAATTTGATTTTCCATTTTACGCTCCCAAGCAAATAAAAATTGATTGCCATAATTTACCACAAAACAACAAGGAGAAGAAATGACCAATAAAATATTTCACCCCTTGCCCTATCCGCAAACACGAGAAAGTGCAAGGGCCTATTTTTTACGACACGGGATTAACCGTAGCGAATGGGCAAGGCACTTTGGTGTGGATCAGCAAGCGATTTCTGATTTACTTCGTGGACAGCTGAAAGGCACGTGGGGGCAATCCCATAAAACGGCGGTGTTGTTGGGCTTAAAGCCTGACCCTGACCACCAAGCGGCGGCTTAAATACACGCAACCTGCTCTTTAACAATTTAGAAAAAACAGCGAAAAATCGACCGCTCTTTAACGGACGAAAGTCCACTATTTATTTATAGGAGAAAGAAAATGATTGAAAAATTCGTAATTTATTTATTGAAAAAGCCGCGTATGAAAGCGGCTTTGAAGGAAATCGTAAAAGATATTAACGATTTAATCGATGAAGATGATATTCAAGAGCGACGTAAAGCTCGTGAAGCAGTTGAGCGTAAGCTGTTGGACGACCCAGTTCTATATCAAGACGTTCTGGATGATCTCTATAAAAATCCGACTGACTTTTCAATTCGTGGAAAATTTCCAGCTTCTTTTTATATGGCAGCAATTTCAATAAGTAATCGATCACGTGACGCTGAGCGTCGCACTTCCCATTGAGAGATCTTAGCTGTTGTTCAAATTGCGTCATTCTCGTTTCTAAATCAGAAAGACGTGTTATCGGTAATTTAATATTTGTCATAGGGTTTCCTTTTGGCAGTTGAGAGAGCCAATAGGATACCACAGGGAGAAAAAACCAATGAAAATGTTAGAAAAATTCTGTTTATGGTATTTGAAAAAGTACTGGAATAGTAAAGGTTACAAAAACGCGGTTGCTCTTGAGCAACAAAAACACGCGGAAAAACAACCGCACTTTATCAAAATGGAGCGGGCAAAATGAAAGAGAAAATTAATGGTACGCAGCGTGCGTTGCGGATTTTAAAAGCCCTGAAAGGGCGAACGTTGGACGGTTTGAGCAATAAAGATTTGTGCGAGGCGATTGATGAAACGCCTGTAAATATCACCCGTGCGACGGCGGTGTTGGAAAGTGAGGGATTTTTGCGGAAATTGCCCACAGGCAACTGGACGCTCAGTTTTGCCCTGCTGAACCTTGCGGTGTGTTATGAGCAGGATATGCAGGCGGTAAACGAACGATTTAATGAAGTGCGTCATCGGGTGATGACGGGTGGTTTTTAGGAGTAAGCGATGACAGATTTAAGATTAAGTGAACAACAAGATGCGGTGGTGTTGGCAAGTAAGGCAATGACGCAGGATAAAGCTCAAGCCTATGAAATGCTGGGAATGGTAAAAATGAGCGATTTCACAAGAAAACTGGTAACCGTTTCCCATATAAAAGTTTTAGCTGAATTTAAAGAAACTAAGAAATACAAAGACTTAGATATTCAAGACACCAAAGGAAATTGGTTACACGTTACCAAGTGGGAAGATTTTTGCAACGCTTTAGGTTATAGCCGTGAAAAAATTGATATGGATATTTTAAACCTTTCAACTTTTGGCGAAGACTTCCTCGAAACCTCCCAACGCCTGGGCTTAGGCTACCGTGAAATGCGTAAACTTCGCCAACTGCCTGAGGAAGCCCGTTCGGAGATTGTCGATGCGGATTATTCGGAGGCGACGGATAAGGAAGATCTGATTGAGAAAATCGAAGAATTGAGCGTGAAGCACGCTAAGGAGAAAGAAAGCCTTACCAAACAGTTGGAAAGCGTGAAAGCGAACTATGACGCGCAGGCGAAAGTGATTGCTAATAAGGACGAACGTTTAAACAAACTGGATAAGGAGTTGGCGAAGAAAAGTTTGTTGATTGAAACCCAAACGCCCGACCAACGTGGCAGTGCATTGCGAGAAGAAGCAACCGCGATTTCTTACAAGGCGGAAGCTATTTTGCGTGGGCAGGTGTTTCAGGCGTTTGAGGCATTAGGGGCTCATCAAGCTGAAACAGGTATTGATCATAAGCAGTTTATGAGTGGGGTGCTGGCGGAGTATCAGTTGATTTTGTCGGAGCTGAAAGAACGCTTTGGCTTAGACGATACGCCAAGCGGTGAAGCCTTGCCTGAGTGGGCGCGAGAAGATTATCAGCCTGACGGCAAGTTAGATGAAAGTGTAACGAGCATTTTGGACGAGATTGAGCAAGATGCCCACATTCAAGATGCTGAAGTGGTGGGTTAAGGAAATGCAATGGCAATACTACCGAGCGTTCTCGCCCAATATGCCGAGCGTGTGGAGAAGGCAGGCTTTGGCGAGAAGGAAAAAATTATTGAAGAAGGTTGCACAAAAACAGGCTTAAGCCGTGCGACTTTTCTTCGGCAGCTTAAACCGTTTCGACCGGCAAGCGGTCGCAAAGTGCGGTCGGATAAGGGGAAACATCAAATGAATGCGAACGAGCTGAAATTGATTAGTGCGGCGTGGTTACACCTACGGCGGAAAAACGGCAAAACGATGGCAACGCTGGAGCGGATTTTGGACATATTACGCGCCAACAACAAAGTGAAAGCGGAGTTTGTGGACGAGAAAACAGGCGAAGTTCGCCCTTATTCGGCAAGTTCGGTGGAGCGGGCGTTACGCAACGCCAATTTGCACCCCGACCAACTGTTACGCCCCGCTCCTGTGGTGCAGTTGCAAAGCCGACACCCGAACCACGTGTGGCAAATCGACCCGTCTTTGTGTGTGCTGTATTACTTGAAAGAAACAGGCAAAGGCAATGGGCTATGCGTAATGGAAGCGGAACAATTCTACAAAAACAAGCCTGCGAATGTGGCAAAAGTGGAACCGCAACGGGTGTGGCGATATGTGATCACAGACCACGCGAGCGGGGTGATTTATGTGGAATATGTGTATGGTGGCGAAACGGCGGAGAACATTTCGGAAACCTTTATCAACGCCATTCAGAAGAAAGAGAACCCTACCGAGCCATTTTTTGGTGTGCCGAAAATTTTGATGTTCGACCGTGGTTCTGCCAATACATCGCAAATGTTCACGCACTTGCTGAACCAGTTGGACGTGAAAATTGAAGTGCCGAAAGCCCACAACGCCCGAGCCAAAGGGCAAGTGGAGAAAGGCAATGATATTGTAGAACGGCAATTTGAAAGCGGGCTGCGGTTTATGAATGTGAGTGGGCTGGCTGAGCTTAATCAACTGGCTCACCGTTGGATGCGGTATTTCAACGGCAAAGCCATTCATAGCCGACACGGTATGACACGCTATGGCGCGTGGCTGAAAATCCATACCAAAGATTTGATTTTGCCCCCTAGCCGTGAGATTTGTCAGGAATTGATGATCACCGCATTAAGCGAGCGATTGGTTACCGATAAGTTGGAAATCAGCTTTGAGAACCGCCGTTATGATGTGCGTGATGTGCCTGATGTTCGAGTGGGAGAGAAAATCACGGTGGGCAAAAACCCTTACCGCCCTGAATGTGTGCAAGTGCAATGTTTTGAACATTTGCTTGATGAAACGGGTAAAGTGATGCTGAAGCCTTACTGGGTAGTGCTGGAGCCAGTCGAAATCAACGAGCTGGGCTTTAGAGTGGACGCGGCAGTCATCGGCGAAGAATACAAAGCCCATCGCAAAACTGCCTTTGAAACCAACAAAGAGCAGGTGGAGCAACTGGCGTACGGTGTGGCAACCGAAGATGAGTTGAAGCGGGCGAAAAAAGCCAATGTACCGTTATTTAATGGCGAAATTGACCCTTACAAACATCTTGATGAAAACCAGCTTATGTGGTTCTTACCGAAAAATGGACAAGAACACGAGCTCACCACCAATGCCCGTCGGGTGGAGCAAAAACCAATGTCGGCGGTGGAATTTGCTAAAAACGGCAAAGCTCGCTGGGGCGAGTTGTGGAATGGCGAGTGCTATCAATGGGTGAATGGCAAATATCCGCAAGGTGTGCCGCAGGTGGAAGCCGAACGATTGTTGGGCTTGGGCTTTGATGAGTTCAAGGCGGAGTTTGTTCAACCTTCGCCAACACGCTCAAATTTGCGGTTGTTGGCGGCCTAAATGGTGGGCTAAAGCCCACTCTACGCGTAAAGGTAAGGATTATGATGAACGGAGCATTTTATGCTGAAACTAAAACAGGTGCTGATTGATAAGGGCGTGAGCCTGCGACAGTTGGCACAGATGATGAATGTGTCGCCTGCGACCATTTCCCAGTTGGTCAATCACGATCAACGGGTGCGGGATTGGGCGGCATTTGAGAAGAGTTTAATAGCGGCTTTGCAAAAAATTGGGATAAACCAACCGCTTGCAACGCTATTGAGACAGGAAGCGACAGGGGAAAGTTTGGCGACCGAGCCTGCCGCTTCCGCCCTTAAAACCAAACAAGAAATTAAGGACGAGATTATGTTACTCGCAAAACAGGCTTTATTTCCAGCCACTAAGAAACATTTTTTATTGCCGATTGACCCTTTTTCCACCGATATTCGTTCGGCTGATGAAGTTTTTGCCACTAGCGACATTCGTTATGTGCGGGAGTCGCTCTATCAAACCGCGAAGCACGGGGGCTTTATGGCGGTGGTCGGCGAAAGCGGTGCTGGCAAATCGACCTTGCGCCGTGATTTGATTGACCGTATTCGTGCCGAAAATGCGCCGATTGCGGTGATTGAACCATACATCATCGCGATGGAAGACAACGACATCAAGGGCAAAACGCTGAAAGCGGCACATATTGCCGAAGCGATTATTTCCACCCTTGCACCGCTACAAAACGTGAAGCGTTCGCCTGAAGCACGCTTTCGCCAGTTGCATCAAGTGTTGAAAGAGAGCTGTAAGTCGGGCTATTCCAATGTGCTAATTATTGAAGAAGCCCACTCGTTGCCGATTCCAACCTTGAAGCACTTGAAACGCTTTTTTGAGTTGGAAGACGGTTTCAAAAAGCTGATTTCGATTGTGTTGATTGGTCAGCCTGAATTGAAGCTGAAACTGTCTGAACGCAATACGGAAGTGCGTGAAGTGGTGCAACGCTGTGAAGTGGTGGAGCTTTCCCCACTTGATGCAGAGTTAGAAAACTATGTGGCATTTCGCTTGGCGAAAGTCGGCAAAAAGCTCAGCGACATTTTTGAAGAAGACGCGTTTTTGGCGGTGCGACAACGCTTAACAGCGGTGGGGCGAAACAAAACCACGCAGAGCCTGCTTTATCCGCTTGCGGTAAATAATTTGCTGACGGCGGCGATGAACTTAGCAGAAAGTTTAGGTGTGCCGAAAGTGAATGGCGATGTGGTGATGCAGGTTTAGGGGGCTGTATGAGAAAAACGACCTTAATTTTTACCGCACTTTTGTTGGCGGGCTGTGATGATGGAATGGTGCAAAAGCACACTTGGAGTTACGCCGAGCTTTGTATTGATGGCGTGGTGTATCTCCGCTCACCTAACGGCAACCTTACCCCCAAAATTAACGCGGATTTTTATCCTTATACTTGCAAAAAAGGAGTAACAAACAATGGCTAAAATGAAACCTATTACTCGTAAAGATCCTGAAAATTTCCTGATTTGCTGTAAAGCCTTAGCGAAAGCACTCATAGATGACCGAGATGGCATTACACAAGCATTATTTGGTGGTATCACGCATTTTAATGGTTCAGTAAATAGCAATGAAACTGTGCTGGAAGCTGTGTTAGGCAAGAAATGCGGAAAAATCACATTAACAATTAGTAAGGAATTAAACAATGGCTAAACGAGCAACCCGAGTAAAAAGTGAAGTCCAAGAAATCGCCCTGCAAACGCAAGATGAAGTGGCGTTGGCAATTAAGCAAATTGGTGATTTGGAACGAGAGCAGGTGCGACTTTCCACCCTGCAAGCAGACGAGAAAGCCGCGGTTGATGAAAAATATACAGCTCAACTGACAGCACTTAAGGAACAGGTGAAGCCGTTACAAAAAGCAGTACAGGCGTATTGTGAAAGTCGCCGTTTGGAACTGACCAACGGTGGCAAGCAGAAGACGGCGTACTTTACCACAGGCGAAGTGCAATGGCGTGCCAAACCGCCTGCGGTGGTTGCCAAAGGGATTGATGGCATTTTGGAAAGCCTACGCAATTTGGGGCTGTTCCGCTTTATTCGCACCAAAGAAGAGCTAAATAAAGAAGCCATGCTTGCCGAGCCTGATATTGCACGCTCAATTTCGGGTGTAACCATTCGCGAGGGCGTGGAAGAGTTTGTAATCAAGCCCAATGATGAAGAGGTGCGAAAATGAGCCAAAGACCGAGAGTCGAGCGTAGTGTGCTAGAAGAAGCCTATCACAAAGCAGCAGAAACCGCTGCGGAAGTGGAACGTTCGGGCAATTATGCCAGAGCCACTCAAATGTGGGCGGACGCTGAAAAATTGGCACTGACATTTACGCAACGAGAATGGTGTTACATACGAAAAAACTACTGTAAGAAGTGGCAAGGCAAACGGGAGAAAACGCAGTGATTTCTACACTTGAAACCTTAAAAATGCAGCTTCGCCAAGCGATTATTCAGCTGGAACAGGCGGAAAAATCCTTGGATAAAAATCAGCTGGAACATACAAAAGTGTATGTGCGCAATGCGAAGGGGATTTTGATGAAACTTGGCATTACTTTTTAAGAATCACTAAACCGCCTTCGGGCGGTTTTTTTGTATTGGGAGACCCGAAAATGAACCATTATGGGGGGATGATGAGAAAACGATTATTACAGCTAGTGCATATTGGGAAAAATCAGTTGAAGATGGACGATGAAACTTACCGAAGTCTATTATCTCAACAATTCTACCAAAATTCTGCAAAAAATATAAGCTATTCAGATCTCGTGAAATTAGTCAAAATACTGCAAGGTTATGGGGCAAAAATTAGGCTACCGCGTGATGAGCCTACGCTTTCCGCCATTCAGCGAAAATTATGGTCTGTGTGGAAAGCGGTAGCTGACGAGAGTTCGAACCAAGCCTTGAACGCCTTTGTTGGGCGTTATTATGCCGATGTTACCGATTGGCGTAGGCTGAACCACGAACAAACCGCCGCCATTATTGAACAGCTGAAACAATGGAAAAAACGTGTAGGTAAATAGTATGAATATCGCCAAATTTGACAATGATGACTTTCAAACCAAAGCTCCCGATTTATTGGCAGATCTGGCGAAATATACGGTGATGGCGGTGCGTGAATGTTATCCCGAAATGGACGAGGAAACGGCAGAAAACATCGGAATGATTGTGGCGTTGAAAACGGGCTACAACTGGGGTGGTTTGAATGTGTATGTGCCGAAATCAATGTCGCTTTTCGCCTGTGAGCGTGAGAAGCAGATTTTCAACGAGTTCACGGGCAATAATCACGCCTATCTTGCCAAGAAGTATGGTTTATCTTTGCAATGGATCTACAAAATCGTTAAACGCGTGCAAAAAGAAGAAATTGCGAAAAGGCAGTTTGATATGTTCGCTCAGTCCTAAAAACAAACCCAGTGACCGTAAAAAGTCGCAGGGTTTTCTTTTTCTCTATGTGTAATGCTATTTCATTCCGCCTTTCTCATTTCTTCCCACTTAGTCTAATTTCTTCCCATTTATGTTGGTTTATGTGTGATGGTTATGTTGGGTGGGTTTAGCAAAATCGCGATTTTTGCTTGTAACTGTGCGAGCAACACTTTCCATTCTTTAACCGATTGTTGATCCAATCCTTCAAAAGGTTCATCTAAAATGAGCAAATCAGGCTGTTGTACTAAGGCTTGGCATAGCAACACTTTACGACTTTCTCCAGTAGAAAGTTGAATAAATGGGCGATCTAAAAGTGCGGTAATTTTTAACAGCGAACTATATTCTTCAAATAAAGCAAGATCTGCGTTTTCTGCCAAAATGGTTTGTTTGGCAGTTTTACCAAAATCATCAGGGCTTACGCCATCATTATTGCGATCTTTAAAGGTTTCACTGACAATTTTTTGCTGTTTTTCAAAAGAGAGGGAACAAACAGTTTGAAACCGATTTTCCATTTTCCCCTCAAGCAAAGGCAGTTTGCCTTCTAACGCCAATGCAAGTGCGCTTTTACCACTGCCATTGCTGCCCACGACGCTCCAATAGGCATTGGGCTGAATGGATAATTCATCTATTTTTAAGCGTTGATGATGAGCAAGTTGAAATCTTGCATTTTGAATCGTAATCATACTAGCCACCTATAAAAAAAGCGGAAATTTAATCCGCTCTTTCTTATTTAACATCTTTTCATCTTTAACAAAAAGATTAACCTTTTTGTGCTTCCTCTTCAGAGATACACACCGCCGCCGTAAATACTACGTCAGTAGATGAATTCAACGCGGTCTCTGCAGAATCTTGTAATACGCCAATGATAAAGCCTACGCCGATAACCTGCGCAGCAATATCATTTGAGATACCAAACAAGCTACAAGCTAATGGAATTAATAATAATGAACCACCCGCAACGCCCGATGCACCACAAGCACACACGCTTGATACCACACTTAATAATAATGCGGTAGGGAAAGATACTTCCACACCTAAGGTATGCACAGCAGCTAAGGTTAATACCGTAATTGTGATTGCCGCACCTGCCATATTGATACTTGCCCCTAGTGGAATAGAAACAGAATAAGTATCTTCATTTAAGTTTAAGCGTTTTGCTAACTCCATATTTACAGGAATATTTGCCGCTGAGCTACGCGTGAAGAACGCAGTTAAACCACTTTCACGCACACAAGTCCAGATCAATGGATATGGATTATGGCGAGTTTTCCAATACACTAAAATTGGGTTTACGACGAAAGCAGTAAATAGCATTGCACCAATTAATACGCATAATAAACGCACATAATCAAATAATGCGCCTAAGCCTTTATCCGCAAGGGTTTCAGCCACTAAACCGAACACCCCAATTGGGGCAAAACTAATGATGAAGTGAACGATTTTTGATACCCCTTCAGACAGATCATTCATCACATTTTTAGTGGTATCTGATGCGTGGCGTAACACTAAACCTAAACCAATCGCCCAAGAAAGAATCCCAATAAAGTTTGCATTAAACAGTGCATTGATTGGATTATCCACCACATTTAACACTAAGGTTCCTAACACTTGAGAAACTTCACTTGGTGGTGATAAAGAATTTTCTTGTGTTTGCAATGCAATTTCTGTTGGAAAAGCAAAGCTAAATAACACCGCAGTTAATGCCGCAAGGAAAGTACCTAACAAATATAAAATCACCACGGCTTTCATATTGCTTTGCGCACCAATTTTTTTATTCGCAATGGCTGAAATAACCAATAAAAAGACAAGAATTGGTGCAACCGCACGCAATGAGCGCACAAATACTTTACCTAAAAAACCCGCTTTTTCAGCAAGATTAAAGCCGAGCATTGATTGTAAGCTTGGTGCAATAATCGCCAAAAGTAAGCCTAGCACTAAACCGATAGAAATTCTTTTCACTAAACTTCCGTGAAAAAACAAAGAATATAAACGAGATGTATTCATAATAATTTACGATGTTGTGTTTAAGCTGAACCGAATAAATGGGTCAGCAACGAGTTAAAATTTAGATCTAAAATTAGATCCCCCATAGCCCTTGTAAAGATAGCCTAATTTTTTACTAAAGAAAATATAAAATCGTAAATTAACGTATATTATTTACATAAATATAGAAATATTTCCCCCTAAATTAAATAAAATTCATTATTTTCTCCTTTTTGCCCTAAATCTTGCGTAGTAACACAAAATGTGAAAAAAATTTTTATACAGTATTGACGAGCTGTATAAAAAAACAGTATCATTTTCACTGTATAAAAACCCAGTGAGTTTAATGATAAGCGGAGCATCAAGATGAATTACCTCAACCAACAAACCCCGTTCTCCTATCAGCCAATGCCATTTTTAACTGATAGTAAATCTTTCAATTCCACCTTTAATAGAAAACTTGATTTAAATCTTTATTGCATTAAACACCCCCAAAAAACCTGCTTTATTCAGGTAACAAACCCAAATATGCTGGCGTGGGGAATTGAAATGGGCGATATGCTCGTGGTGGAACAAAATGATCATCTTAGCATTGGGGATTTAGTGGTAATGGAACAAAATCATCAATTCTGTATATATGAGTTTGTTGCTTATGAAGATAAAGCATTTATCTTTCTACCGCTGGATGCCAAAATGAAAAGCATAAAATGTGAAAAATGGTCTGCCTTACCCATTATTGGCGTAATTACAAATACCATTCATCAAATAAAACCTAAAAAGCAAATGCGATTTGCCGCTTAACTCATTGAAACGAAAAGTGCGGTGCAAATTTTCTCATTTTTACTGTTTAGGACAAATAAAATAGGAAGCATATAATGAAGCAGTTAGACATTCGTTTTATGAAAGAAAGCGACACAAAACGCCAAGAATACCAATTAAAAATCATTGCTAAGCTGCAAGACGTACTGCCTCGAAAGATCGCAGAGAAATTTGAAGATATTCACGTTCGTATCCGTTTTTCCAGTGCGGCAGGCGTGGAGATAACAGGTATCAAAAATAAAGACGAAAAGGAACGTTTAATGGAATATTTAGAAGAACTCTGGAACGACAGTTCGTTGGTTGAGCTGGATTGATAAAACAAGACAGAAGCTAATATCCATTGCGTTCATCATATAAAAAATCATAAAAAAACCACCGCACTTTAGTTTATCTATGCCATTAGCTTCTAGGGGGATTTCTATTTGAATAATGCGACTAAAAAGAGACAAAATCGCTAGCAAAACTAGGCAAATTATGCAGAGAACTGGGATATTCTCAAGCTATTTCACAAAGTTTTGCAGGGTTTGGGAATTTTAGACCATTACATTATTCACATACCCAATAAGGTTCGCCCTAAATATTCATCGAAGAAAAAAATAAAGTGCGGTGTTTTTTTTAACAATTTATTCCAGCCAAGTGACCAATTCTTCCATCGGTTTTCTTGATTTCGCTTTAATCTCTTTCGCCCGATAACCAAAGGTAACGATCACAGAAACGCCCCACTCCACTGGATCAAACGCGCCTGACTGAGCTAAAATTTGATTCACCGCTTCGTAATTAAAGCCTTCTATTGGACAGCTATCCACACCAATAAATGCCGCGCCCGTCATCATATTTGCTAATGCGATATAAGTTTGCTTACTTGTCCAATCGAATAATGCCCGTTCGCTTTCCAGCACGTTCATATCATTTTGTTGAAAAGTACGGTATTTTTCTTTCGCTTTTTCCATTTGTTCTGGCGTTAATCCACGCTTAATTAAGGCATTATGCAAATACTCTGAATCGTAACGCGCATTTTTCTTTGCTAAAATCGCCACCACATAACTCGCTTCATCAAGCTGAGTTGCCATTCCCCAGCTCACTGGTTTAAGCTTTTCACGTAATTCTGGATTTTGAATCACGACGAAATGCCAAGGCTCTGATCCCACTGAACTTGGTGATAAACGAGCAAGCTCTAAAATATAATCAAAATCCTCACGACTCACTTTTTTATTTGGATCGTAATAACGTGTTGCGGCACGAAAACGAAATCTTTCTAATACTTGTTCTTTACTGATTACACTCATTATACTTTCTCCCGATAAGGTTAAATGCCATCATTATAGCAAGCACAGTAAAAATTCAGGAAATGCTATGACAATTAAAGTTGATAGGCATCAAATAAAAAAAGTTACCTATTTTTGTTAGGTAACTTTTTAATCTAGGTTTAAGTTCTGTTTAAAAAATCAGATTATTCAACCACTAATGTGCGACAAGTGTTTGTTCCACCAGAGGTTAGAAGATCACCTTGAGTTAATAACACAAGATCACCCGTTACTAAGTAGCCTTTATCTTTCAATAATTGCATCGCCGCTTTCAATCCTTCAATGGTACGGCTTTCTTGATCGAAATGAACAGGTACAACACCACGATATAATGCACAAAGATTTAATGTTTCTTGGTTACGAGATAAGGCAAAAATTGGTAAGCCAGAACTAATGCGAGACATTAATTTCGCTGTATGTCCGCTGTTTGTCATTGCAATAATTGCGGCAACCCCTTTCATATGGTTCGCAGCAAACATTGCTGACATCGCAACCGCTTCTTCAATCGTATCAAAAGTGCGATCAACACGGTGGCGTGAAACGTTTACGCTAGGCATTTTTTCTGCCCCTAAACACACTTTCGCCATTGCTGCCACGGTTTCAGCAGGATATTGCCCCGCAGCGGTTTCAGCAGAAAGCATTACTGCGTCTGTACCGTCCAATACTGCATTGGCTACGTCCATTACTTCCGCACGGGTTGGCATTGGGTTGCTGATCATTGATTCCATCATTTGCGTTGCGGTAATCACCACGCGATTTAATTGACGAGAACGACGGATTAATTTTTTCTGTACGCCCACTAATTCAGGATCGCCAATTTCAACGCCTAAGTCACCACGGGCAACCATAATCACATCAGAAGCAAGAATAATATCGTCCATCGCTTCATCACTCATTACGGTTTCCGCACGTTCTACTT
Organism: Avibacterium sp. 20-126; assembly: GCF_044358625.1. Classification (NCBI taxonomy): domain Bacteria; kingdom Pseudomonadati; phylum Pseudomonadota; class Gammaproteobacteria; order Pasteurellales; family Pasteurellaceae; genus Avibacterium; species Avibacterium sp. 20-126. The sequence continues at coordinate 1,509,103 of NZ_CP091457.1, forward strand.
TTGCCACAATTTTCGCTTTAAGACCGGCTTCTTCCGCTAATTGACGTGCATAGTTCAAATCAGCACTTGAACGAGGGAAAGACACGGCTAAGTAATCCACCCCAATACGCGCTGCAGTAATAATATCTGCTTTGTCTTTTTCCGTTAAGGCATCGGCAGATAACCCACCACCTAATTTATTAATCCCTTTATTATTTGAAAGAGGCCCGCCGACAGTCACTTCAGTGAAGACTTTTGCGCCTTCAGTTGATAATACTTTTAACTGAACACGACCATCGTCTAATAATAAAATATCACCCGGAACAACGTCTTGTGGTAAGGTTTTATAATCTAAACCAACAGCTTCTTGATCCCCTTCACCTTTTGGTAATTCTGCGTCTAAAACAAATTTATCACCCACATTTAAGAAAATTTTGCCATCTTTAAAAGTAGAAACACGAATTTTAGGCCCTTGTAAATCCCCTAAAATCGCCACAGTTTTACCTAATTTTTGTGCAATTTCACGCACACGTTGCGCACGCCCAATGTGATCTTCAGGCGTACCGTGAGAAAAGTTCATTCTCACTACATTAGCACCCGCCGCAATAATTTTTTCTAAATTATTACCACGGTCTGTAGAAGGCCCCATAGTACATACAATTTTGGTTCTTCTTAGTCTTCTAGACATTACTTACTCCATTGTTCTTCAAAATACAAACTAAAAATTGCGGGCTATTATACGCCTAAAACCCAGCAAGATCGAGATCGCCTACGCGAAAAACAGCAAAAAACGCTAAGCCATTGATTAAATTTATGGCAATTAATCATACAATATGAAAAATGCCCTTGTGTTACACGGCAAAAGTCGCTAAGATACGCACCAAATTTCAGTGCGACTATAGCTCAGTTGGTTAGAGCACCACCTTGACATGGTGGGGGTCACTGGTTCGAGTCCAGCTAGTCGCACCATTTCTTCTAATTCCCCCTAAATTTTCTCTTATTTAATACTCAATTTCTCTGCGCCCAGAAAAAGAATGTCCAAGCGTGTTACTATCCACCGTTTCTAACTCTCCGCCCACTGGGATACCGTGCGCAATACGGGTGACTTTGATATTGTATTGCATACAAAGTTCTGCGATATAATTGGCGGTTGCCTCACCTTCCACCGTTGGATTGGTGGCGAGAATCACCTCCTTAAAGGTTTCATTTTGCAACCGTCTATTAAGCAAGTCTAAACCGATTTCTTTTGGCCCGATACCGTCTAAAGGAGAAAGATGCCCCATTAAGACGAAATAACGCCCTGAGAATTGCCCCGTTTGTTCAATGGCTTGAATATCTGAAGGTTGCTCCACCACACAAAGCAAACCAGTGTTTTGACGACGTGGATTATGACAAATGGTACACACATCTTCTTCAGTAAAGGTTCTGCATTGTTCGCAATGCCCAATTTGCGACATTGCGGCGGTTAAAGCACGCGCTAGCTCCATTCCACCGTTGCGATCCCGTTGCAGTAAATGATATGCCATACGTTGTGCCGATTTCGGTCCTACTCCGGGTAAACAGCGCAGTGCATCAATAAGATTTTCTAATAATGGGCTTGTTTGCATTGTTTTGCCTAAAATAAATAAAAAAACACACCGCACTTTGATTTTTAAGAAAAAATGAAGTGCGGTGCAAAATTAGGAAAATTTAGAACGGCATTTTAAAGCCGGGCGGTAATGACATTCCTGCGGTAACCGATGCCATTTTTTCTTTTTGCAATTCTTCTGCACGACGAACAGCATCATTAAACGCGGCTGCAATCAGATCTTCGAGCATTTCTTTATCGTCTTCCATTAAAGAAGGATCGATTTCAATACGGCGACAGTTATGCGCACCATTTACCGTAATTTTTACCAAGCCAGCGCCAGATTCACCCGTTACTTCCAACTGTGCAATTTCTTCTTGCATTTTTTGCATACGATCTTGCATTTGTTGGGCTTGTTTCATTAAGTTGCCTAAGCCACCTTTTCCAAACATAATTTTTATCCTCAGTGTTAATAAGTCGCAACATTCTAACGAAAAATTAATAAATTGGGAATAATGAAATCTGTGTTAGAATGCCAAGCTTTGTTTTAGCTGATTGATGTTGTCCCTATGCGATTATTTATAGCCGAAAAACCTAGCCTTGCACGTGCCATTGCCGATGTGTTACCCAAACCCCATCAGCGTGGTGATGGTTTTATTCGTTGTGGCGAAAATGATTGCGTAACTTGGTGCGTTGGCCATTTATTAGAGCAAGCTGAACCGGAGGCTTACGATCCCAAATTCAAAATGTGGCGCTTGGAAGATTTACCCATCGTGCCGCAAAAATGGTTGCTTATTCCACGCAAAGCGGTGAAAAAACAATTGGATACCGTAATCAAGCTCATTCATCAAGCTGATGAACTGATCAATGCCGGCGACCCTGATCGTGAAGGGCAGCTTTTAGTCGATGAAGTGTTTAGCTATGCCAATCTTTCTGCCGAAAAAAAAGCTCAAATCCAACGTTGCTTAATTAGTGATTTAAACCCAAGTGCTGTGCAAAAAGCAGTAAAAAAATTACAATCTAATCAACACTTTATTCCCCTTGCAACATCTGCCCTCGCCCGCGCTAGAGCCGATTGGCTTTATGGCATTAATATGACGCGTTCCTATACGAAACATGGGCAAAATATGGGCTATCGCGGTGTGCTTTCTGTGGGTCGTGTGCAAACCCCAGTATTGGGGTTAATCGTTCGCCGTGATCTGGAAATTGAAAACTTCCAACCAAAAGATTATTTTGAAGTACAAGCTTTCGTGCAAACAACGGAAGAAATCGCGCAAAAATTCACCGCACTTTGGCAACCAAGCAAAGCCTGTGAAGATTATCAAGATGAAGACGGACGCGTACTCTCACGAGCCTTAGCAGAAAATGTCGTGAAACGTATCACAGGACAACCTGCAATGGTGACGGATTATCAAGACAAACGCGAAAAGGAAGCCGCTCCCTTGCCTTATTCCCTTTCTGCCTTGCAAATTGATGCCGCAAAACGCTATGGACTTTCCGCCCAAGAGGTGTTGGATACCTGCCAACGTTTATATGAAATGCACCGCTTGATCACCTATCCACGTTCAGATTGCCGTTATTTACCCACAGAGCATTTTGCTGATCGTCACAAGGTGATGAATGCGATTTCCGCACAAGCCCCCGATTATCAATCATTACCCAGTATCATTAATCCTGAACAGAGAAATCGTTGCTGGAATGATAAAAAAGTGGAAGCACACCACGCCATTATCCCAACGGCAAAAAATACCCCCGTTAATCTCACACAAACAGAACGAAATATTTATCAGCTTATCGCTCGTCAATATTTAGCCCAATTCTGTATTGATGCGGAATATCGTCGCTGCAAAATCACCTTAAATATAGCAGGGGGAAAATTTATCGCCCAAGCCAGTAATCTACAAGTGGCTGGCTGGAAAGAACTTTGGGGTAAAGAAAATGACGAGCAAAATAACGCCGAACCCTTGCTTCCTGAAGTAAAAAAAGGGCAAGAATTATTCTGTGAAAAAGGGGAAATTCTCAGCAAGAAAACCCAGCCACCGAAACCATTTTCTGATGCAACCCTACTTTCAGCAATGACAGGGATCGCACGTTTTGTACAAGACAAAGCCTTAAAAAAAATCCTACGCGAAACAGATGGCTTAGGCACAGAAGCCACTCGCGCAGGCATCATTGAGTTGCTATTTAAACGCGGTTTTATCTATAAAAAAGGGCGTCATATTCACAGTAGCGAAACAGGGAGAATTTTAATCCAAGCGTTACCTGATATTGCCACGCTGCCCGATATGACTGCACATTGGGAAGCCCAGCTCAACAGCATTAGCCAAAAAGAATTGAATTATCACCAATTTATGCACGAATTGGTACAATCCCTACCTGCCCTGCTCAGTTATACCAATTTCGATGCGTTACGGCAGCTTAGTGCAGTATCTCGACAACAAATGACGACAAAAAATGCAAGCGCAGCGAAAAAGAAAAGTGCGGTGGAAAAATCATAAGTTTTACGGCAAGTTAAATTGCTTACAATTAAAACAATCGACAATTTTTTAAAGAAAATCGCTTGCGCGCTGTTTTAATATTCGCTAATATTCGCCCGTTAATTTTTGGTATCCAATAACAAGAGAAGAAATAATGTATCAAGCACTGTTAATTATCTACTTAGTTGTATCTGTTATTCTTATTGGTTTCATTTTAATCCAACAAGGTAAAGGTGCAAACGCAGGTGCTTCATTTGGAGGCGGTGCATCAGGTACAGTATTTGGTGCAAGTGGTGCAGGGAATTTTTTATCCCGTACAACCGCAATCTTAGCAGTCATCTTCTTTGTTACTAGCCTTGCTATTGCTAACATTAACTCTCACCACGGTGAGGTAAAACAAGGAAAATTTGATAATCTTTCACAAGTTGCAGAAAAAATTCAAGAACAGCAACCAAAAGTGGAAGAAAAACAAAATTCAGATATCCCACAATAATCTAAACCGAATTTTGCTCTGATGGTGGAATTGGTAGACACGCTATCTTGAGGGGGTAGTGTCCATAGGACGTGCGAGTTCAAGTCTCGCTCAGAGCACCATAACACTTAACTAAGCCTTTCGTAATCACTCGAAAGGCTTTTTTAATGCCTGTAATTTCAAGGTTTTAGCCTATTTTGCTTATCGTAACTAACCGTAGCTAATTGAGTTAAAGGGCGGATCGTAGTAACTATAATGGTAACTATGAACAGAATATCGTTACGATCTCATTTTTAATAGTGACTAAAAGTACACCGCACTTAATGGATATAAAAATAGCACTCATACCGAGTGCTATTTGCGTTTTAAATATCTACAGGTTGCCAATCTTGCCCTTTCACTGGTGGTAACCAAGGGCTGCCTTTTATACATAAAGACCATAAATAATCAGGTATGCGATAATGATCTGGCTGCTCAGGATCAAGTGCGGTGATAATTTCTTGCGTTTTTCCTTGGGCAATTAACGTCGCAAGATTTGGGTTAATCATTATAGACTTACCCACACCAACAAACTCTACCCATCCTGTATTCAAGGCGCCAACAAGCTGTTCTGCGCTGAATAAATTTCCCACTCCAATAAGCGGTAAACGGCCATTTAGACGTTGATGAATTAATTCAAGACGGGCAGAATTAGTATCCGCACCACGGCGAGCCTTTTTATAAAAATCCCACAATGACACGTGTAAATATTGTAATGGCTTCTCAGCTAAAGCGGACACCAATTCAAGCGTGTCTGTCATTGTTAATCCATTCTCACCCGGCTCTTCTGGCGATAAACGATAGCCAATAATGAATGCTGGGCATTGATGTTTCTCACGCATTGCATTCACTGCATCGATCACTGCAAGTGGGAAACGCAAACGATTTGTCAAATTCCCTCCCCACTCATCGGTACGTTGATTACTTTGCTTAGAGAAAAATTGCTGAATTAAATAACCGTTCGCCCCGTGAATTTCTACCCCATCAAACCCCGAGCGAATAGCAAGCTCTGTGGCGAAAGCAAAATCTTGAATAATTTGCAAAATCTCTTCTTGAGTCAACGCCCTTGTTTGTGTGTCAGGATCTGCTGAGGGAGCCACTTTCTCTTTTCCATTCAATAATTCAGATAGCGCTAATTTTCCGCCGTGATGAAGTTGCAGAATGGCTTTTGCACCTTGCTGTTTAATAATCTCCGCAGTTTTACTTAAACTTTCCAAATGAAATTCATTTAACGCTTCTGGCTGTCCTTGAAATGCCTTACCATTTTCTGACACCAATGTTGCTGCGGTAATAAACATTCCCATATTTTCTGCACGCCCTTGCAAAAATTGAGCCTCTTGGCTTCCTAATGTGCCATCAGGGTTTGATGCAAAATGGGTTAAAGGGGCAACCACTAAACGATTTTTGATTTCAACATTGTTATTCAAAAAATACGGTTGAAATAACGCTGAAAATTGCTGTTCCATTCGATTCCTCATTCATTTATTTATAAAATCTTTTCTATCATACGCGCCAAATGATAAGAAAAATAGTGTTTTCCCTTACAAGAGGAAAATTTAATAAATGTGAGGGATTTTTGCACCGCACTTTGATTTTTCTTTGCTCTTCAACGCTGACGTGATAACATTCAATATAATTATGCTAATTATTCTCATTTTTAAAATCTATTAATATGATTAAACGCCGTTATTTGTTTATCTTATTATTGTTACTTTCGGGTATTTCCCTCTTTTTAGGCGTAAGTACCGTTAATTTGCAAGGATTACTCAATTTTGATGCTCAGCAGTGGCAAATATTTTTGATTAGCCGCTTGCCCCGTTTAGTCAGTATTTTGATTGCTGGGGCATCATTGAGTATTTGTGGATTGGTTATGCAGCAGTTAAGCCGTAATCGGTTTGTTTCCCCAACCACAGCTGGTACGATGGATAGCGCAAGGCTTGGCATTTTAATTGCAATGTTACTGTTTCCTTCTGCTTCAATGTTACTCAAAACAAGTGTTGCAATTCTGGTTTCTTTTTGTGGCACATTGTTGTTTATGACGTTGCTTTCTAAGCTGAAATTTAAAGATAGCATTTTTGTGCCGTTAGTCGGCATTATGTTTGGCAATATTATTAGCGCTATCACCGCATTTATTGCCTATCAACAAGATTTGTTACAAAACCTTTCTGGTTGGTTGCAAGGTGATTTTTCCTTAGTAATGGCTGGGCGTTATGAAATGTTATATTTCAGCATTCCAGCATTGGTGCTTGCTTATCTTTTTGCCAATCGTTTTTCCATTGTAGGAATGGGGCAAGATTTTGCAGTCAATCTTGGTTTGAACTATCAGCAAGTGCTTTATTTAGGCTTAGCCATAGTCGCAACGGTATCATCGATCATCATTGTCTCGGTGGGGGTTATCCCCTTTCTCGGACTGATTATTCCCAATATTGTTACCCTTTATTTGGGGGATAATTTGAAAAAAGTGCTGTCTCACACCGCACTTTTAGGTGCTGTTTTTGTGCTGTTTTGCGATATTCTGGGGCGCACGTTGATTTATCCTTACGAAATTTCCATTAACGCCATTGTGGGCGTATTCGGCAGTGCCATTTTTCTTTATATGCTGTTAAAACAAAGGGTTCAAAATGGTTAAGCACGTTTACGATCCTAAAAAATCATTGATTTTACTGAGTATTTTCGCATTACTTAGCATAGTGCTGTATGTGTTTTATCATCTCCCTACTCGCTGGGAATATGCCTTATATAACCGCGCTCTTGGCGTGCTTGCTATTGTAATGACAGGTGTGGCAATTGCACTGGCTACGATGATCTTCCAAACCATTGTAAATAATCGCATTTTAACGCCGAGTATTTTAGGCTTGGATAATCTGTATTTGCTCATTCAAACCCTGATTATTTTTCTCTTTGGTTCAAGCACATTAACCTCAATGAACCCCATTGTATTATTTTTTGTTTGCACCAGTTTGATGATGTTATTCGCACTGGGTCTCTATCGTTTTTTGTTTAAAAATGAACAACAAAGCCTGTTTTTCTTGCTTTTAGTGGGGATCATTTTTGGCACTTTTTTCCAAAGTTTAACTTCTTTTATGGAAGTACTCATCGATCCCAATGAATTTCAGATCGCACAAGACATCGGCTTTGCCAGTTTTAACCGTATCAATCTTGATATTTTATGGATCGCGTTAGCTGGCTTACTCGCCACAATACTTTATACCCTACGCTATGTGCGTTATTTTGATGTGCTTGCCCTTGGGCGTGAACAAGCAATTAACTTAGGTGTGGATTATCCCGCGATCACTAAGAGATTACTCATTGTTGTGGCAATTTTAACGTCAATTTCCACCGCACTTGTTGGACCTTTAACCTTCTTGGGCTTATTGGTGATGAATGTTACCTTTGAATTTATTCGTACTTATCGCCACACAATATTAATCCCCGCCGCAATGCTGATCGCCGTGATCACCCTTGTTTTCGGGCAATTACTGGTTTCCCAAGTCTTCACCTTTAACACCACCTTGAGCATTATCGTGAACTTTGTTGGTGGCGTCTATTTCCTTTATCTGTTATTAAGGACAAATAAAAAATGGCAATAGAGATTAAAAATATTAATAAATCTTATGGTACTAAAAAAGTCGTAGATAACCTTTCGGTTACCATTCCGCAAGGTAAAATTACCTCGTTTATCGGCCCAAATGGTGCAGGAAAAAGCACGGTGCTTGCCATTATCAGCCGTTTACTGCGTGCAGATAGCGGCACGGTAAGCCTAAATGGGGTGCCATTACATCAGCAAAAAAGCAGTGACATTGCTAAACAACTTTCTATTCTAAAACAATCTAATCACATCAACTTGCGTTTAACGGTGGAAGAATTGGTTGCCTTCGGGCGCTTTCCTTATAGCCAAGGAAATTTAACCAAAAACGACCGCACTTTTATTGATAATGCGATTGCCTATATGGATCTAGGCGAGTTTCGTCATCAATATATCAACCAGCTTAGCGGTGGGCAGCGCCAACGTGCCTATATCGCAATGACCTTGGCGCAAGATACAGATTACATTTTGCTTGATGAACCACTGAACAATTTAGATATGAAACATTCCGTCCAAATTATGCAAGTGCTACACAAGCTCACCACCGAATTGAATAAAACGGTAGTCATTGTGATCCACGATATTAATTTTGCCTCTTGTTATTCTGATTACATTATTGCAATGAAAGACGGCAAATTAGTTCATCAAGGGGACGTTGCCACAATGATGCAAGAACCCATTTTAGCGAGCATTTACGATATGCCAATCCCAATTCAACAAATTAATCAGCACAAAATTGCTGTGTATTTTCGACATCAATCAGCTTAATACAGGAGTATGCTATGAAAAAAACCTTCTCAACCCTTGCCCTCAGTCTTTGCGCCTTACTCGGCGTTGCCAGTGCGAATGCAGCGGATATTACCGTAGAAAATGCAGCTGGCAAACAAGTTGTGCCACAAAATCCTAAGCGTGTTGTGGTGCTTGATTTCTCAGCTGTGGATACCCTTCGCGCGCTAGGTGCAAAAGATCGCATTGTTGGCATCAGCAATGCCGGCAAAGTGCCTGAATATTTAAGCGAATTTAGCAAAGAACATTACGCGAGTGTTGGCGTGCCACCAGAGCCTGCGTTTGAGAAAATCAATGATCTTCACCCAGACCTTATCATCGCCACCGGTCGCCAAGAAAAAGTATTGGATCGCTTAAAAGAAATTGCGCCAGTCTTTTTTGTTAAAGTGGACTACAATAATTTCTATCCAAGTTTTCAACAAAATATCCACGCATTTGGACAAATTTTTGATAAACAACAAGTGGCAGAGGAAAAACTGGCACAGCTGGACAAACAAATGAAAGCCCTTGCAGAAAAAACCAAAGGCAAAACCGCCCTACTTGCTTTAGTCAATGAAAGCCGTATGAGTGCTTTTGGTGAAAACTCTCGCTATGGTATCGTTTATAGTGGTTTTGGCTTCACCCCTATTGATAAAAATATTAAATCCTCCACCCACGGAATGAGCATTGGGTTTGAATATGTGCTAGAAAAAAATCCAGATTATTTATTGATCGTGGATCGTACTGCAGCCATTACGGACAAAGCCAATAATGCCCAAACCGTGTTAGATAACGCTATTATTCACCAAACTCAAGCGTATAAAAATAATCATATTGTTTACTTAAATGCCGCAAATTGGTATTTAACTTTCGGTGGTTTGGAAAGTATGGGGATTATGATCGATGAAGTAAAAAGTGCGGTGGAAAAATAGGGCATTTTTTATCACAAACAATAAACTATGAATTCCCCCTTTTTAAAGGGGGAATTTTTTATCTCACATTACATTACCTCTCGCACCTCAACTTTACGATTTTCATAACGAGATTTTGTACAGGCATCAGCAGTCGCAATCGCCGCTCTTGCTGCTTCCCCTGTGAGTAATTTCTCAAATTCCTTACTTGGCTGCATACCGTGCATAATGTCATTGAGCTATTTGCGTTCTTTCCAAATGATAGGAAAATAACTTATCTAAACGTGAGAATAAAAAAACCGCACTTGGTTTCTCAAGTGCGGGTGAATTTTGTGGAGTTTTTTTAGCTTCTGACTGTTTCAGAATCAGGATCACCATTGGAAATTGGTTTTAACAAGGTGAAGAAGCAAATGATCGCTAATAGTGTTAAGCCTGTGCCTACCCAAACAGACACATCGTAGCTTAAACCTAAGCCAATTTTTGCATAAGCAAGGAAAGTGGCAGAAACCATTGTCATAAAGATGGCTGGAATTGTACAAATCCAGTGGAATTTATGATAGCGATATAAATAAGCCGCGGCTGTCCATAACATAACCATTGCGGTCGTTTGGTTTGCCCAGCCGAAGTAACGCCAAATTACTTGGAAATCGAGTTTAGAAATGATGAAACCTAGTACGAATAATGGAATAGCGATCATTAAACGTTTAACTAAATTACGTTGATCAATTTTGAAAAATTCCGCGATAATCAAACGTGCAGCACGGAATGAGGTATCACCAGAAGTGATTGGTAATACCACCACACCAAGCACCGCTAAAATACCACCGAAGTAGCCCAGCATATGGGTGGCGGAATCATAAACCACTTTTGATGGTGTACCTGCGGTGATTGCATCATTCATTAGTGCTGGGCTATCGTAGAAAGTTAAGCCTACTGTACACCAAATTAAGGCAATCACCCCTTCGCCGATCATCGCACCATAGAAAACAAAGCGACCTTCTTTTTCATTTTCCATACAACGTGCCATCAATGGAGATTGTGTTGCGTGGAAACCTGAAACCGCACCGCAAGCAATGGTAACGAAAATCAATGGCCAAATTGGTAAATCTTTTGGATGCATATTTTCAAAGAATTTCGAGAAACTCATCTCGCCAACAGTATGGAATAAGGCTTTGTCTTCAAATAATAAGGCAAATAACATTCCAAAAGACATAAATAGCAATAACGCACCAAACAATGGATAAATGCGCCCAATAATTTTGTCCACTGGCACTAAAGTAGCAATGATGTAATAACCAAAAATAATTGCTGTCCAAACTAATAATGTGCTTTTCGTTTCTAGGTTGAACATTTCACCGACATTATCCACTGTTAGATTGGTTAATAAGCTGGCTGGTGAAATGACGAATACAACCCCAACAAGAATTAACAATACAAGCGCAAGGGCATTCATAAAATGCTTAACTGGCGCACCTAAATATTTACCCGCAAGGTTAGGCACTGATTGTCCCCCATTGCGAACACTTAACATTCCACAGAAATAATCGTGTACGGCGCCTGCAAAAATGCAGCCAAAAACGATCCATAACATCGCAACAGGTCCATATAATGCCCCAAGAATTGGACCAAAAATTGGCCCCGTTCCTGCAATATTTAATAATTGGATAAGCCAGATTTTCTTTTTAGACATCGGCACATAATCCACGCCGTCAGCCATTGTGTGAGCTGGGGTTGCACGGTTTGGATTGATCTTAAAGACACGCTCAACCACAGAACCGTATAAAAAGTAGCCCAATAAAAGCAAGGCTACGCAGGAGAGAAACCATAACATAAAGAACCTCATAAAAATTAAACATAAAATTTCGTGCGGAAGTTTAACAAGAGTAAATCTGATGTAAATATATTGTTGCAGTTTATGTGATCTTCCGCACAGTTTTTATTCAAGGATTGATAAAAAAGATCAGTCAATCCGATCCTTATACTTCTTTATGGGTATTTCTCGTGGTCAATATAACAATGAAGTGATGATTTTTTAAGCGAAAAAATGCCCTAATTTATCACCGCACTTTATTTTTTTAGTCATAAACTGCGTTTTAGATGATTAAACTGGACGAACACTATCAAGTGCCAATACGCCATCAAATTCTTCGCAGAAGCGCTGTAAACGTTCATCTGCTTGTAAATTTTCTCGCGCCTGTTCGCTTAACTCTTGGTAGATTTGTTTACGGTAGTCCATTGGGGTGAGCTGTTGGAGATCTGCATTAGTTTCCACAGAAATTGTCACATCTTGCTGATAAAATTGACTTAAGGCTGTTTGTAACTGAATGCGAAGTTTTTCATTATTCAGATGCAATTTATCTCGGCGCAAGCCTAGCTGAATTTGGTTTTCACTCTGGCTTAAAATTACGCAATTCATTGCCATTTGTTTTGCTAAACCTGAAATAGCTAACTGTTCGATAATATCCGTCCATTTATCCTGCGCTTTTGCCATAGTCAGTACTTTTTCTTTTAGTTCTGGCGTTGTATTTTCTAAAATGGCTTTGCGAATTTCTGACGGACTTGCATTATCCTGTTCTTCTGCCATTGCTGGATTGCTCCAGTTCCAACGGTAGTTTTCAGCTAAATTGAGATCATCTTCCTGATCAAGATCAGCAGAAAAATCTGGCTGATTTTGCACCGCACTTTGAATGACAGGCATATCCATTGGTGGTATCTCTGCTTCTAGCGGTTGAGGAATTGATGGCTGAGAAATCTGCTGATGGATAGATCGCCCAGTGTTTTTCTGCTGGCTAAATTTGCGTTCTACCACAGGGAGATCCGTCACTTGATTGGTATTAGTGTTTTTTTTTTCGCTCGTTACAGGGGAAGAAAGTTGATCCAATGCATCCATCACTTCTAACGCTGCATTACTCATCGCAGAAGATGGACGATTTGATGTTGAATGTCCTTGTGGTTGCGCAACAAATTGCGTTGTTTTTGATTCTGGATGTGCCTTAAATTGTTGCGATACCACGGGCATTTCCACTAATTTTGTGTGATTTTGTACCGCACTTTGCACTGAATTCTGGGAGGAATTCACTTGTTCCACTGGCTGCATTTCAGGCGCTGCTTGGATCAGTTTAGGATGAAAAGCCAACGCACGTAGTAAAATCATTTCTACGCCCATTCGCTGAGTTGGTGCAAAGGAAAGCTCTTTCTGTCCGTTTAAGATAATTTGATAGAAAAATTGTACATCTTCTGGTGGAAGGTATTTTGCCAAAAAGCCAATATGGCTTTCATCACTAATTTGCGCCTGTGGTAGCAATTGACACATTGCAATTTTATGCAGGTTTTCTGCCACAGCTTTTAACAATTCGTTCCAATCACCGCCTTTTTCCGCCACGGCTTGAATTGCTTTCATTAAGCCTTCGCCATTACCTTGCTGTAAGGCATACAAAATATCAATAGGCTGACTATCATCGAGTAAGCCAAGCATTGTGTTTACCACATCAAGGGTAATATTTGCGTTGCTCATTGCAATAGCTTGATCTGTTAAGCTTAGACTATCACGGATACTGCCTTGTGCGGCTTTCGCTAATTTTTCAATGGCAAGCGGTTCAAAAGGGATCTTCTCTTGCTGTAAAATAAAGGCTAAATGATCGGCAATTTGTTGTTGATCAAGTGCTTTAAGATGAAATTGAATACAACGCGATAAAATAGTAATCGGTAACTTCTGCGGATCTGTGGTTGCCAGTAAGAATTTGACATATTCAGGCGGTTCTTCAAGGGTTTTCAGTAACGCATTGAAAGAATGACGAGAGAGCATATGCACTTCGTCAATTAAATACACTTTATAACGCCCTTGCACCGGTTTATATTGCACGTTATCAAGCAGTTCACGGGTGTCTTCTACCTTAGTACGTGAAGCCGCATCAATTTCAATAAGATCGATAAAACGCCCTTCTTCAATGGCTTTGCAATGCTCACAAACCCCACAAGGATTCGCTGTTACCCCTTCAACACAATTCAACCCTTTTGCGAACAAGCGAGCAATCGAGGTTTTCCCCACGCCACGCGTTCCCGAAAAAAGATAGGCGTGATGTAAGCGATTTTCATTCAATCCGTTAGCAAGTGCAGTAAGAACAGGTTTCTGTCCTACTACATCGGAGAACTTTTGCGGTCGCCATTTTCTTGCTAATACTTGATAACTCATTGCTTGCTCGCTTAGGATAAATTAGTGTCCGTCAAAATTCACTAAGGAAAATGGCGTTACCCCTAAATCACGTAACCGTTGTTCACCACCGAGTTCAGGTAAATTAATGACGAAAGCGGCATTTTTCACTTCCCCACCTAAACGTTCAACCAATTTCACGGTAGCTTCTACCGTCCCCCCCGTGGCTAATAAATCATCAATAATCAACACGTTATCGCCTGATTGAATAGAATCAGTGTGAATTTCTAAGGTATCTTGACCATATTCTAATTGATAGGATTGGGCAATCGTTTCACGGGGTAATTTACCTGGTTTACGCACTAATACAAAAGGAACATTTAACGCTAATGCCACGGGTGCGCCAAAAATAAAACCACGGCTTTCTGTGCCAATAACTTTATTGATCCCTTTGTCTTTGTATTGCGCCACGATTAAATCAATGGTTGCCTTGAACGCCTGTGGGACTTCAACGAGGCTTGTAATATCACGAAAGATAATGCCTTCTTTCGGGTAGTTTGGAATAGATTTGATCGATGATTTAATCAGTTCTAATTGTTTGTTCATTTTCTTACCTAAAGTGCGGTCAAATTTTCGACCGTTTTCTATAAAAAAGAGCGGCACGCATATTACCACAGATTATTTAATTTAACGATAAATATCCGCACCATCTTTTCGGGTTTTTAATAAACGCAAAATCCATACATATTGCTCTGGCGTTGGGGTAACAAATTGCTCAATTTCTTTGTTCATTTCCCGTGCCATTTGCGCGGGATCTTCGCTGATTGGCATTGGTGGATGAATTTCCATTTCATATTTGCCCCGCTCTGCGTTATAACGAGGAAACATTGGGATCACCACGGCTTTAGCAAGTTTTGCCATTTTATTCAGCCCCGGTAAAGTGGCTTTATAAGTGGCAAAAAAATCAGCATATTCACTTAATTCTTCGCCATAATCTTCATCGGGCAAATAATACCCCATTTCGCCTTTTTTGACCGCATTAAGAAAAGGTTTGATCCCATTTTGACGAGCGTGCATTTTTCCGCCAAAACGCTGACGTGCCATTGTCCATAGCCAATCCACTAAGGGATTACGATGTGGATTATACATCGACGTCATTGGCATTCCATAAGTATGTAAAATAATACCCGAAGCATCAATTGCCCAACCGTGTGGCACCATTAAAATAATATTATGACCTGCCGATTTGGCCTGCTGAATAACGTCTAAACCAATAAATTCACTGCGTTGCTGCAAATGTTTTTTGGAACGCAATGCAATTTCCCCAATGCCAAGCATCACTTGGCTCACGGTGATGAACATTTCATCAATCACCTTTTCGCGTTGCTCTTCTGTCCAATCAGGAAAGCAATATTGTAAATTCACGCTCGCTCTATGACGTTGTTTTTTTGCTTTTTGCGCTACAATTAAACCAATTTTCGCCGCAAGCTTATCCCTTAAACGAAAAGGTATAAAGGCGAATAACGCCAAAGCCAAAATACCTAGCCAAACAGCCCAATATTTTGGCAATAAAAACGCCCATTGCCATTTGGGATCATAGCCTATGCGCGCGGTTAAACGTACATCATCTTGTTGTGTCATAAATCCTCAACTACCCAAACCAGCCTTGATCATAGGCCATTTTAGCCGTCATAATGAAAGACATCATCACCACCATCGGACGAATTAGCTGTTTACCTTTGCTTAATACCATTTTCGCGCCTAAGTTTGCGCCAATAATCTGTCCTAACATCATTACCAGCCCTGCTTCCCACCAGATTTGTCCGCCAATCAGAAATAACAAAAGTGCGGCAATATTTGAGGTAAAATTTAATACTTTGGCGTGAGCAGTCGCTTTAGCAAGATTAAAACCCAATAAGGTTACAAAAGCTAAACTCAATAGTGAACCTGTTCCGGGGCCGAAGAAACCGTCATAAAAACCGATCCCAAATCCCGCACTAAAGGCAAACGTTGCGTAAGAAATGCGTTTATGGCGATCTTCATCGCCCAAATTTGGCGTAAATAAAAAATACAGACCAATTGCGAGGACTAAAAAGGGGATAACCTTTTTAATCAATGCACTATCAACGAGCTGAATAAGTAGCGTGCCAAACACTGCGCCGATAAATGTCATCAGCACCAGTAACCAAATGGCACTTAAATCTACCGCTTTTTTACGTAAAAAATAAAAACTTGCGGAAAAAGATCCGCCACAAGCCTGCAATTTGTTTGTGCCTAATGCCATTGCTGGGGGGATGCCTGTCATCAATAATGCGGGGATGGTGATTAAGCCACCACCACCTGCAATAGCGTCAATAAACCCCGCAATTAATGCGACAACAAATAATAAGGCAATAAGGTTGAGGCTGATTTCCATTTTTCGTTCCTATCTCGAAGGATTATTCCAACCATTCACTTTGGTTTGGTGAGCTGCTCACTTGCTGGCATAAAAAAGGTTCAGCTGGACGTGGTTTGGGCTTTACACTGCCTGTTGATGGTTTGGCAGGTTTAAACCAAGAATATAATTCTTCACCACAGCCTTCACCCGCAGGAATGGGGGCTTGATTTTCACAATATTTAGCGCCTTGCGGACAAGTTAAACGAACGTGAAAATGCGAATCGTGGCCAAACCAAGGACGGATTTTTTGTAGCCAGCTACGATCCCCGCGTACCGTTTGACAAAGTTTCACTTTAATCGCTGGATTGACAAAAATACGTGCTACTTGCTTATCTTGTGCGGCTAGACGGATTAGATTGACGTGATTTTCTGTCCATACAGAATCATCAACACGCTGTGCTTTACGATCCACCACTAACAAGCCCATTCCCGCTGGGTTTTGTGCATCTTTATCGGATAAACGTCCTAAGCGTAGCCAAATATCCGCATCCAAGCCCATTTGATGGCTGGCGTGTCCAGTAAGAAAACGTCCGCCCCCCGGCATCGCAATATCGCCGATAAGCATTGTTGGAATCCCCGCTTGCTTCACTTTTTTACCTAAGCGCTGTAAATAGGCAATCATATCAGGGTGTCCATAATAACGGTTTTTACTTGTCCGAATCACTTGGTATCCTTCCCCATTAAATGGCAAGGGTTTAGCTCCAATGATACAGCCATTACTATATGAGCCAACTGGTTCAGGTTCACCTGAGATCGGACGTTTTACTTTTTGCCAATATTCTGGACTAGCTATGACACTGCTAGTCGAAAAAATGCCACAAAAAAGCACCGCACTGACTAATTGAATTAACTTTTTCATTTACATTGAGCCTTAAATCTTAATAGGTGATCGAGTAAAACAATGGCGGTCATTGCTTCTGCAATCGGCACGGCACGAATCCCAACACAAGGATCGTGGCGTCCTTTGGTGATAACTTCCACGGCTTCATTATTTAAATTGACGGAGCGTCCCGCAATGGTGATGCTAGATGTTGGTTTTAGTGCAATCGTCGCAATAATGGGTTGTCCAGAGCTGATCCCACCCAAAATACCACCTGCGTGGTTAGAACAAAAACCTTCTGGCGTCATTTCATCGCGGTGCTGCGTGCCTTTTTGTTCGACCACCGCAAAACCATCACCAATTTCTACCGCTTTCACCGCGTTAATGCCCATTAAGGCGTGCGCCAAATCCGCATCAAGGCGATCAAAAACCGGTTCACCTAAGCCAACTGGCACATTTTCTGCCACCACCGTTAATTTAGCACCGATTGAATTGCCTTCTTTTTTTAGTTCACGGATTAATTCATCAAATTTTTCCACCGCACTTGGATCTGGGCTAAAAAAGGGATTACTGTTTACTTGTTGCCAATCAATTTGTGTAATGTCCTCTACGGTTTTGGGATCGATATTTACTGAGCCAATTTGTGAGAGATAACCACGTACTTCAATGCCAAAATGTTCACGTAAATATTTTTTCGCAATTGCCCCAGCTGCCACTCTCATCGCGGTTTCTCGTGCAGAAGAACGTCCACCTCCACGATAATCACGCAAACCGTATTTTTGTTGATAAGTATAATCAGCGTGCCCCGGGCGGAAACGATCTTTAATTTCACCATAATCTTGTGAGCGTTGATCGGCATTTTTGATGATCATTCCAATGCTCGTACCTGTGGTTTTTCCTTCAAACACCCCAGAAAGAATTTGCACTTCATCATCTTCTCGTCTTGCGGTGGTATAGCGAGAGGTGCCGGGTTTACGGCGATCTAAATCAGGTTGGATATCCTGTTCAGATAACTCAAGCCCCGGTGGGATACCGTCCACAATACAGCCCAAAGCAATGCCGTGCGATTCGCCAAAAGTGGTTACTCGAAAAAGTTGTCCGATGCTGTTTCCTGCCATTATTTTTCCTTCTGTTATTCCTTATGATTTTGCTAAATTTTCTGACATAATTTGTACTTCTTGTGCCGTTGCTTGATTTTTAATAAAGACATCAAGTTGATTAAAGGCGATTTCTACATTATGTGCGGCAAAGAGTTCATCAATTCGACGATTGAGATGATCGATCGTCATCGTTCTTTCATTAAGATTGCCCACATAAACCCGTAGTTCATGATCTAATGTACTTGCACCAAAGACAAGGAAGTATGCCATAGGCTCAGGATCTTTCAACACATATTCACATTCATCTGCCGCTTGTAATAATAAACGTTTAACTAATTCCAGATCCGATCCATACGCTACGCCCACGTTAATCACCACACGAGTCATCGAATCTGTTAATGCCCAGTTAATTAAACGCTCTGTCACAAAGGCTTTATTTGGCACAATCACTTCTTTTTTATCAAAATCAATTAATGTGGTTGAGCGGATACGGATTTTTGAAACCGTACCAGAATATTCTCCAATCGTTACCACATCACCAATGCGCACTGGACGTTCAAATAAAATAATAATCCCTGAAATAAAGTTAGCAAAAATTTCCTGTAAACCAAAACCTAAACCAACAGAAAGTGCGGCAAATAACCATTGTAATTTAGACCACGACATTCCCAGCACGGAAAAAGCCGCCCCACCGCCTAATGCAACGATAAAATAAGTTAATAATGTGGTAATCGTATAAGGGGTACCCTGTGAAAAACTCACTCGAGAGAAAATTAAGACTTCCAGCAAACCCGCGATATTTTTAACGATCGCATAAGTCCCTATCAAGATAATTAAAGCAAATAACAAATTAAGTAACGTTATTGATTCGGTTACCGTTCCTGAATCTGTCGTAACTTGTTGCTGCCATAAGGTTACGCCTTCAAGATAATAAGCTACGGTAATAAGATCTGACCAAACCCAATAAAATAAACCAAATAAGCTCACCCAAAGTAATAGATCAACGATACTTTTTACTTGGCTCTTGACTTGTGAAATATTCAATACTTCTTCTTGTTGAATTTCCGAATTTAGCTCATTATCACTATTCTCTTCTTTTTGCGCTTGCATTTGCTCACGCTTTTCTAATAAACGGCGATAAGATAATCGACGTGCTGACACGGTAAAACTACGATAAATCACATCTTTTGCGATCATCCAAAGCACCAATACAAAATAAGAAGACATTAAATGTTCCATCAAATTAAGTGCGGTGTAATAGTACCCCATTATAATCAACACAATTAATGCTATCGGCGCAATCACAAGTAAAATACGAGCAAATTTAAATAAATAGCTCCGCTCACCTGCTTGTTCTTGGGTTTTCTGATAAATACTTACCGCATAGCGTAAACGTGGCCCTACGATAAAAAGGGAAATCACTAAAATTGAAATGGTTAGCACTTCCCCGATCACATCATTCGTAATCCCCGTGTCTAAATGGGTAAAAATCGAGGCATTCAGCCATAACGCATAGATCCAAACTGAACGTTTAGAAACGGAATAAAATAGCTGTACATTATATTGCGGCATATTAAAGTGACGATAGGCTAATCCATTTGGGCGTAGCATTGCCAAAATAAACGCAAAGAACAACCAATACCCCGCCATTTTTAAAGACCACAACCAAAACGGTTCTGGATTTTCAAAACAGATTGACGCAATTAAAATTAAAAGAGAAAGAAAAATCAGTGTAGAACGCAAACATAAGATTAACGTCCATAAAATCGCCTCGGGGGTATAATGCTGGCGTTCACCTCTTAATGTATTGATTTTACTGTTAATATAAGCCAGACGTTGGGTGATTTTTTCTTTACGCCACTGAATCAATGCTGCCAAAAGCAAAAGTAGAATAACTTGTAAAACCGTTGGCACGAAGTTATCTTTCCAATTCGCGAAATTGATCAAACTTTTAATATCTTGCAACTGGTATTTCACTTTTGGCAAGAAATTAGTAAACCAATCCATATCCAACGGTGGATTACTTCTCACCCAGAAACTTTGCTGTTGTAATTTGCCCTGCAAAGCATCACTAATTGCCGTAACCTGCTGTTGGTTTAACTCAATATTAATCGCTAAATTTAGCTGATTATTCAGGTTCGTAATGGAATCTGACAATAATTTACGCCGCTCTTGTAAAATTGCAGTCAGCTGATTTTTTTCATCGTCCGTTAAATGTGTGTTCGCGTTTTTTTCTAAACTGACAATGTAGCTTTGGGTATCATATAAATTATCGCGCAACTCAGTTAAATCAAAAATTTGCACACGTAAATCCGTAATCTGCTTTGCCAGCCCACGAATCATTTGATCTTGCGGTAAAAGTTGCTTTTGCTTATTGATAATACGTGAAAGCACTAACGTTCCTTGTAACGCACTAATTTGCTCGTTAATGTTTCGCTCTGTTTGTTGCAAATTATCCAGCACACTTTTTATTCGTAAGCTATCTTGTGATAGCACATTTAACTGCGCCGTCTGTTTTACCAAATCTTGGCTAATTCGCACATTTTGGTTTTGTTGTTCAACAATGATAGGATTGCTATCTTGCACATTCGTTTGCGATTGTTTTAACTGCTCTGCCTGCTCACGGGTTTCTTGCAAATTCTTTTCATTAATCACTTCTTGTAGCATTGCTAATTTTGTTTGCAACTGCTGCTGCATCAAGGTTTTTTGCTCTAATTGAATGGTATAAAGCGAAGTCAAATCATTATTGCCTTGCAATAACATTTGATTATAGCTGTTTTGCAAGCCGATCAACGCCAGCTCTGTTTCGAGCTTATTTTTTTCTACGGAATCTCCCGTACTAATGCCAAAGAGTAATTTATCAATTTCTTGTGAACGAATTAAATTCGCGCTCAATGCAGACTGCGCACGTTCAGGTGCGGCGCGTTGGCTCACTAACTGAGCATTAATTGCACCCAAATCCGCTTGGATTTGCTGTAAATGTTGCTGAGTAGCCATAGATTGTGTTTGCAACTCAGCCAACGATAATTTCTCAAACGCTTTTACCGTAACAGGTGAGGCATTTTTTAATTTATCTACCGCCGCCTGTAAAGCCGCAACCTGACTAGGGGCATTCTCCACAGATTGACTTAATGATGCGTTATCCGCTTTTTGCTTTTCAATATTTCCAAGCAACGTGAGGGTTTCTTCAAGATTTTGCACCAAGATTTTATTATTGACATCCGTTTGATCGGCCTCTTTTGCCGCGGCAAGCTGTGTTTGAATATCCGCTTCTTTTGGTAAATCTGCCCAACTTGCAGAAGTCCAAGCCAAGGACAGAAAAAAGATCGCCCAAATACGTTTAATTATTTTCATTTTATTTTCCTAGTAATTCTTTTAAAGCCATTTTTAACGCATTACGCGAAATTTTAATCGTTCCCTGTTGCTGGCATTGTGCCACATCTAATGGAAAATAGTGTATCGGTTGTTTAAATTTTTCTAATCGCGAGGCAAGCCAAATTCGTAAATTTTTCACCGCACTTTGGCTAAATTCATCAATAAACTCAACCATTGCCACAGGGCGTTGCCCAAATTCCATATCCTCCACAGGCAGGATAACGACTTGTTTTACCTTAGGATAATGCAAAATAACCCGTTCAATTTCTTCAGGCTGAATATTTTCTCCGCCTGAAATAAACATATTGTCTAATCGCCCTAAAACGCATAGCTCATCATTTTGCCATTCACCGAGATCTTTGGTGTGAAGCCAACCATCCTGTTGAACCAAAGGCAATATTTCACCCTGTTGCCAATAACCTAGCCCTAAGCCTGCACCACGCAAACAAATTTCTCCCTCAATCAGCGCAAGTTCTCGACCTTTGAGGGGGAAGCCCACACCACGATATTGATCGCTTTTTTTCGCACAGACTGTGGATGCCATTTCTGTCATTCCATAACCAGAATAACAAGTCAGACGATATTGTGCCGCCTGCTGCGTTAAGGCAAGGGGAATATGGCTGCCCCCTAATAAAATGTGCTGAGTCTGTTCAGTCTGTTCAGAACGTTGTTGCAAATAAGTGAGAAAGCGTTGCAATTGTGTTGGCACAAGAGATAAATGTGAAACCTCAGCCGCGGCGGAATAAAAATTCTCATTCGGTAAATGCAATCTTGCTCCCGCGTGCAACCAGCGCCATACAATACCTTGCCCTGAAACGTGATATAACGGTAAAGAAAGCAACCACGCATTTTCTGCCCCAAATGCCATTAATTTGCACACGCCTTGCGCATTATCCAAATGTCCTTGCAGGCTATGCACCACCGCTTTAGGATTACCCGTTGAACCAGATGTGAGTGTCATTGTCGCTGGACGATTGGGATCATAAGCCGCCGTGCAATTTTTTTTAGCTTGCGAAGCCGTAACGGATACAACAAGTGCGGTGCAATTTTGCAATATTTTTTCGCCCTTAGGATCATAATAAAAATGCACATCCGCATTTTCACATAACTGGACAATCTTTTCTTCTGGAAAAGCAGGATTAATCCCCAACACTCTCGCGCCCAGTTGAATCCCTGCTAAATAGGCAAGTAAGAGCGCAAAACTATTTTTTCCGCATAAGGCAATCCCCTCACCAACATTCACTCCTTGCTGAGAAAATGCCTGTGCCACAGTATTAATTTTTTCACTCAGTTGCTGCCAAGAAAAAAGTTCGCCTTGCTCATTGCGCAAGGCTACTTTATGTTGATAATCAGGCTGGGCGGCATAATGTTGCCAAAGATATGTCATTGTAATGCCAATTAATTTACCGTGAAAAATGTGCGCACTTCGTCAATCAATTCTTCTGGCAAGTGCATTGATTGCATTGCACCTTCCAACATTAACATTTTACGCCCACTATTCGTATTGGTGATCACCCAATATGGCGTATTAGGAATTTGTTTTGGCTTAGTGTGATTCCCCGCCATTAACAACGTCCCCTCATCACGGGCAAAGTACACGCGCGTACGCCCTTGTAAGGATTCCGTAGCCTGTGCAAAACTTTCTGGATTGGTGCGATAAAGCACGCGTAAAATAGCCAAGAAGCGCACCACTGCTTTGCTTTCTTGCTGAAAATCAGCGGACTGGATCAACTCACGCACCTTGCTAACCACTTTTTGGATCGCCTCATCAGATTGCTTTTTCGTTGCCACTTTTTCTTTTGCGGCTGGTTTTTCTTCCACTTTTTCATTATCTCGTGCTAATTCGTTGGAAATTTCCACCGCACTTTGATTATCAGCAGAAAGGTTTGGTACAAAGGTCACATTATGATCAGTACGCACCGCAGGAAAATTGAGTAAACGGCGTAAAATATCAGAAGCACTTTCACCGATAGATCGGGTTTGGCTGGCTATGTATTGATAAAGTTCTTCATCTACTTCAATAATTTTCATTTTTTCTCTCCAGTTGCTTGATCTCTTTACGCTTTTGCAACATTATAACGATTTATTTTCAAATACTCACGCAAAAATTATGTCGCAAACGCAATTACTCAATTTTCAATTTCATCAATTAAAACAACCTACTAGCAACCCAACCTTAGTGTTTATTCACGGATTATTTGGCGATATGAATAATTTAGGGGTAATCGCCCGAGCCTTTGCGGAAAATTACCCTATTTTACGCCTAGATTTACGCAATCACGGACAGAGTTTTCATTCTGAATCAATGAATTATGATTTAATGGCGGAAGACCTATTAGCCACTATTGAACATTTAGATCTTAAACAGGTGATCTTGATCGGGCATTCCATGGGGGGAAAAACTGCGATGAAAGCGGCAAGCCTTCGCCCTGATTTAGTGAAAAAATTGATCGTTATTGATATTGCGCCAATGAAATATGGCGAACACGGACATAATAGCGTATTTGATGGCCTTTTCGCCGTAAAAGAAGCTCACGCAGAAACACGCCAGCAAGCCAAACCAATATTAGCTCAACACATACCAGAAGAAAGCATTCAGCAATTTATGTTGAAATCCTTTGATGCACAATCTACTGAAAAATTTCGCTTTAATTTAACCGCACTGAAACAAAATTATTCTCACCTTATGGATTGGCAAGATTGTTTTTATCCCAACCCGACTCTATTTATCAAAGGTGGACTGTCTGATTATATTCAGCCTGAATATAGCAAGCAGATTTTAGCCCAATTCCCCCAAGCCAGCTCCTTCACCATTAACGGCAGTGGACATTGGGTACACGCCGAAAAACCTGACGCGATTATTCGCATTATTCAGCGTTTTTTAGATAGCCAATAACAATCTCACCAATCAAAGGTTGAGGGTTTTAATCAACTATGAATTGTGATATAGTTCGCGGCGATGAGTAGTTGTAGCTTATCATTCTCAATTAGCTACATTTTAACCAGTTCAGTGATTTGAAAAATGGCAAAACAAGATGCAGATTGCATAACCTTAGATCTGTTTGCTAACACACCCAAAGTGGGACGCCCAAAAACAAATCCGCTGACCCGAGAACAACAACTCCGTATCAACAAACGTAATCAACTTAGACGGGATAAATCCTGCGGTTTAAAGCGTGTTGAGCTGAAATTGCATACGGATATTGTTCAACAATTGGAAGATTTAGCGTCTGTACAGCGTGTTAGTCGTTCAGAGTTAATCGTAACGATTTTACAAGAATATTTTAAATTTCAAGAAAATAGGAAATAAAAATGGCTATCGTTGGTTTATTTTATGGTAGTGACACGGGCAATACTGAAAACATTGCACGAATGATTCAAAAACAATTAGGCTCAGAAGTGGTAGATATTCGTGATATTGCCAAGAGTACAAAAGAAGATATTGAAGCCTATGACTTTTTAATGATTGGTATCCCAACTTGGTACTATGGTGAAGCCCAATGCGACTGGGACGACTTTTTCCCAACCTTAGAAGAAATTGACTTCACAGATAAATTAGTTGCCATTTTTGGTTGTGGTGATCAAGAAGACTATGCAGAATATTTCTGCGATGCAATGGGAACAGTACGTGATATTATCGAACCAAAAGGTGCGATTATTGTCGGTCATTGGCCAACGGAAGGTTACACTTTTGAAGTTTCACAGGCACTCGTTGATGAAAATACATTTGTAGGTCTATGTATTGATGAAGATCGTCAGCCAGAACTGACTGCTGAACGTGTTGAAAAATGGACAAAACAAGTTTTTGATGAAATGTGTTTAGCTGAGTTAGTTGAGTAACCCACCAAGAGCAAAAGAAAGGAAACATTATGTCTGAAGAAAATATTAAACTTCTTAAAAAAGCAGGGTTAAAAATTACCGAGCCACGCTTAACGATTTTAGCGTTAATGCAAGAACATAGTATGTCACATTTTTCTGCAGAAGATGTTTATAAACTATTGCTTGAACGCGGTGAAGATATTGGCTTAGCAACGGTTTACCGTGTACTTAACCAATTTGATGAAGCAAATATTCTCATTCGCCATAACTTTGAAGGAAATAAATCCGTTTTTGAACTTGCACCGAATGAACATCACGATCATATTATTTGCGTGGATTGTGGCAAAGTCTTCGAGTTTAATGACGAGATCATTGAACAACGACAAAAACAAATTAGTGAAGAACACGGTATTAAATTAAAAACACACAGTTTATATCTTTACGGTAAATGTAGTGATATTGATAACTGTGATGAGAAAGAAAAGAAATAATTACGCTTCTAAAAACTAAGCAAAAAATCACCGCACTTTTAAAAGCGTGCGGTGATTTTTTATCGCATTTTAAATGTTGCCATATAATTGGCACTTACGTCCTGATTTAATTTGAATGTTCCCATAAGTGGATTGTAATGATAACCGACCATATTCACACAATCTAACTCAGCGCGGTCTGTCCAAGCAAGTAATTCAGCGGGTTTAATAAATTTTTCGTAATTATGTGTGCCTTTCGGCAACATTTTTAATACATATTCCGCACTAATAATGACCAACGCCCACGCTTTTAAAGTGCGATTAATCGTAGAAAAAAACAATACGCCATTAGGCTTTAACAAGGCTTTGCAGGTATTGATGATCGAGCTAGGATCAGGAACGTGTTCCAACATTTCCATACACGTAATCACATCAAATTTTTCTCCGTCAAATGCGGTGTATTTTTCAAGAAAATTTTCTATGGTGGTCTGTTGATAATCAATACTTAGACCATTTTCTTGTGCGTGTAATTTTGCTACTTCAAGGGGGCCGGTGGTCATATCAATACCGGTAACATTTGCCCCTTGCTTAGCCATTGCTTCCGCTAAAATACCGCCGCCACAACCAACATCTAAAACGTTTTTACCAAATACCCCCCCAGCTTGTTGGCAAATATAATCCAAACGAAGCGGATTTAAGCGGTGGATAGGTTTAAAATCCCCTTCTGGATCCCACCAAGTTTTCGCCATTTTTTCAAATTTTTCCAGTTCTTGTTGGTCGATATTTTGCATTGGGCTGTTCTCTTATTTTTGGTTTTTATTATTTTAGCGTAAATTTTCTATCTTTTTTATTCTACGGTAAATTTCTCTTTTCTTTGTTAAGATTATCACGCGCTTTGTTTTATGCCCCTTATTATTGCCTAAGTGCGGTAAAAATTCATTACAAAATTAGAGATATTATCGGAATTATGATACAATCCGAGCAATTTTTTATGTAATTAGGGAATATTTCAATGACGAATTTGGTTTCAAACGTTACCCCTGTTAGTATCGAAGAAGAACTTAAATCTTCTTACCTTGATTATGCTATGTCGGTAATCGTCGGCCGTGCTTTACCTGATGTACGAGATGGCTTAAAACCTGTACACCGCCGTGTTTTATATTCAATGGATCAAAGTGGCATTACCCACAGTAAAGCCTATGTGAAATCAGCACGTGTTGTCGGTGATGTGATCGGTAAATATCACCCTCATGGTGACAGTGCGGTTTATGACACCATTGTGCGTATGGCTCAACCTTTCTCATTGCGCTATATGTTGGTAGATGGTCAAGGTAACTTCGGCTCGATAGATGGTGATGCGCCAGCGGCAATGCGTTATACCGAAGTTCGTATGCAAAAAATCACACAGGAATTGCTCACCGATCTTGATAAAGAAACGGTTGATTTCTCACCAAATTATGATGGTAAAGAAATGATTCCTGATGTGCTACCAACCAAAATTCCGGCCTTATTAGTGAATGGTTCCTCAGGGATTGCGGTGGGTATGGCAACAAATATCCCTCCTCATAATTTAGGTGAAGTTTTAGATGGCTGCCTAGCTTACTTGGATAATGAAGCAATTACCATTGATGAGCTTATGCAATTTATTCCGGGGCCTGATTTTCCAACTGCCGCGCTGATCAATGGACGAAAAGGCATTGAAGATGCCTATAAAACAGGACGGGGAAAAGTTTATGTACGTGCCAAAGCCGAAGTTGAAACTTCAGATAAAGGACGTGAAACCATCGTTGTTACAGAAATTCCTTATCAAGTTAATAAAGCAAAACTGGTAGAAAAAATTGCTGAACTTGTACGTGAAAAGAAAATTGAAGGGATCAGTAATGTCCTTGATGTTTCAAATAAAGAAGGGATTCGTCTAGAAATTGAGGTAAAACGTGATGCTGTGGGCGAAGTGGTGTTAAATAACCTCTACGCCCTCACCCAAATGCAAGTGACATTCGGGATCAATATGGTTGCCTTAGATCACGGTCAGCCAAAATTATTTAACTTAAAACAAATTATTGAGGCCTTTGTAAAACACCGCCGTGAAGTGGTAACACGTCGTACAGTGTTTGAATTACGCAAAGCCCGCGAACGAGCGCATATTTTAGAAGGGCTAGCTATTGCCTTAGCCAATATCGATCCCGTTATTGAATTAATTCGTGCCTCTAAAACAGGCGACGAAGCCCGTGAAGCCTTGCTTGCTCGCGGTTGGCAGTTAGGTAACGTAAGCAAAATGTTAGAGGCAGCAGGAATGAATGCCTCTCGTCCTGAAGATCTTGCCCCCGAATTAGGTTTGCGTGATGGCGTCTATTATCTTTCTGAAGAACAAGCCCGTGCGATTTTAGATCTACGTTTGCAACGCCTAACCGGCTTAGAACACGAAAAAATTGTCACTGAATATCAGGAAATTTTAGTCGAAATTGGCGAATTATTGCATATTCTAAATAGTACAGAACGCTTAAGAGAAGTAGTTTGTGAAGAACTCGCACGCATCAAAACAGAATTTAATGATGAACGCCGTACTGAAATTACTGCAGCATCAGGTGATATTAATTTAGAAGATCTTATCGCTCAAGAAGATGTGGTGGTTACCCTTTCTCACGAAGGCTATGTCAAATATCAGCCACTTACCGATTACGAAGCACAACGCCGTGGCGGTAAAGGTAAATCAGCAACAAAAATGAAAGAAGAAGATTTCATTGAAAAATTATTGGTTGCGAATACACACGATACAATTCTTTGTTTCTCAAGCCGTGGACGTTTATACTGGCTCAAGGTTTATCAACTACCGCAAGCCAGCCGCGGTGCGCGTGGTCGCCCAATTGTCAATATTCTGCCACTGGATGAAAATGAGCGTATTACCGCAATTTTGCCGATTTCTGCTTATGAAGAAGATAAATTTGTAGTAATGGCAACTGCTGGGGGAATAGTGAAAAAAATCGCCCTTACCGAATTTAGTCGTCCTCGTTCTAACGGGATTATCGCCCTGAACTTACGTGATGAAGATGAACTCATCGGTGTGGATATTACAGACGGTTCAAATGAAATTATGCTGTTCTCTTCGCAAGGTCGCGTGGTGCGTTTTGCAGAAAGTGCTGTTCGCCCAATGGGACGTACAGCCACTGGCGTACGCGGAATTAAATTAGCCCTAACAAACGATCTTTCTGATGATGAAAGTGCGGTGGAAATTGAAGACATTTCTGACGATAATAACGAAGAAACCCTTGATCTCAATATCGACAAAGTGGTTTCGCTAGTCATTCCGAAAAATGGAGGGGCAATCCTCACCGCAACACAAAATGGTTACGGTAAACGTACCGTTTTAGCAGAATATCCAACAAAATCCCGTAATACCAAAGGGGTGATTTCTATCAAGGTCAGTGAGCGTAATGGTAAAGTTGTTGCAGCAACCCAAGTGGAAGAAAATGACCAAATTATGCTAATTACAGATGCTGGAACCTTAGTCAGAACCCGTGTTAGCGAAGTGAGTATAGTTGGACGTAACACCCAAGGCGTGCGTTTAATCCGCACCACAGAAGAAGAACAGGTTGTCAGCCTAGAACGTGTTTGTGATGTTGATGAAGAAGACAACGAAGACACAATAGAAAACACGGAAGAATAAAATAAAGTGGGCTATTGCCCACTTTCTCTTTTCTCAAAGCTGAAACCTTTTTTCACGCTCAATATGTTAAATTAAAAACTATCGTATAGGCTATTCAACAATGATTTTTTACACAATTTACACCCACCTTTTTTGTGCTTTTATTAGCTTAGGACTTTTTGTGATCCGAGCCTTAATGCAATTTGCTGGAAAAGATTGGCGTGCAATAAAATTACTCAAAATTTTACCGCACTTATCAGATACGCTACTTATCGTAAGTGGCGCAATCTTATTATTCACATTAAACGTGGGGTTTCCTTGGTGGATTATCGCTAAATTTGGATTATTGATTATCTACATTATTTTTGCGGCGAAATTTTTCAAACGTGGCACAACGAATAACCCTATTGCCTTTCTGCTTGCACTCATTTCATTGCTCGGCGCAATCTTACTCGGCTACAACCATTAATCTCATCAAACTCTCAAGCGGTTTGGTTTAGCTTAAACCGCTTTTTCACTTCACCCAGCCTTTCATTCTCTATAATTTAAAGTGCGGTAGAATTTTGTAAAATTTTCCCACCTATTTTGAGTTATAAAACCTGATTTAGATCATAAGCTCACCATTTTTTTTAAAAAGAAGTTGGGATTACCAACTAAATACCTTAGTATTTTTGTCAGGTTTAATAATCCAAATAAGGTTAAATTATGTCATTAGAAAACAGAATGAAACAAGCAGATGAACAATGGCAAGATGCCAGTTACCAAGAAACGATTTCGCATATTCTATCGCGTTTTCATCAACGTCATCGTGAACAATTACAAGAACTTATTCCTCTTGCAGAGAAAGTTGAAGCGCGCCACGGTGATCTGTCTGATTGCCCAAAAGGTCTGGCTGATGCATTAAAAAATGCCTATGCCGATTTATCTAGCCATATGATGAAAGAAGAACAAATTTTATTCCCGATGATCCAAGCGGGAAATTATATGATGGCGAGAATGCCTATTCAGGTGATGGAATTTGAACACGATGAACATAGTGCGACAATAGAAGTTCTACGATCCCTTACTCACAATATGACGCCACCTACCGATGCTTGCACCTCTTGGCGTAATCTCTATCAAGGTATTCAAGAATTTTGTGATGATTTACAAGAACATATTCACACAGAAAATAATATCTTATTCCCTCGTGTCTTAAGCGAACAATAGAAATCGTTGCACCTTAATGAAAGTTAAGGTGCTTTTCAATGAAATAAAATCTCCACCCAAAAGCCTTTCTCTCCACGTAAATTCTCTGCATTTTTATACCGCACTTGATAATGATGCAGTTGAGCGATGCGTTGTACAATAGATAGCCCCAAACCACTCCCTTTTTCATTTTGTCCTGCTGGGCGGTAGAAGCGTTGCCCTAACTTCTCTAAAACATTATCAGGCACGCCTCCGCCATTATCTGCAATAATGAGTTTATCCTGTTGTAAAATAAGGCGGATTTCACTTCCTTTCGGACAATAAGCAATGGCATTATCAATCAAATTACGTAGCATCAAAGAAAGTAATAATGGCTCACCTTGTTGGGTTAGGGGTGAACTTAGAGGTTCAAAAATTAAGCGAAATCCTGTTTTTTCCACCTCTAAATAACGTTCAGCCACAAGCTCAGTGATTAATTTATCCCATTCAATGCGGTTGAGATGTGCCAATTCATTGAGATTATCTAGACGGGAAAGGGTAAGCAACTGTTCAACTAATTGGCTGGCACGATCGATACCTAAAGTAAGATTTTGCAATGCCTGATTTCGCATTGCTTCATCTTTCCCCGCCATTTGAGCAAGTTCGGTTTGAATACGTAAGGCGGTGAGCGGGCTACGTAATTCGTGGGCTGCATCGGAGGTGAAACGCCGCTCTCTCAATAAACTGCTTGCCGTGCGAGTAAAAAATTGATTTAAATTTTGCACTAATGGCAAGATTTCCTTTGGCACTGGCTCAGTATTTAACGGCTGATCATCATCAGGACGACGATGGCTGACTTGTTCACTCACTTTGCGCAATATCGCCAATTCACGGCTAATTGCCCAAATAATCACGGCAAGTAGCACAGGCAAGCTAGCAAACCAAATCCACATTTGCCCTAGCACCATTTTTTCGATTAATTCTTGACGATATTCAAGTTCCTGCCCCACGGCAATCATTAATCTGCCTTCCGCCGCTGGTAGCCAAAAAATTCGCCATTTATCGTCATCTCCTTGCAACGTGGTATTGTGAAAGCCTCTTTTCGGCTCATAAATGAAATTGTTGCCATTTTCACTATCACTCAGCAATATTTCACCATCACGATTAAAAATCGCAAAGGCAAGTGCATCGTCATCATAATTTTGCCTTTTGCGAAAGTGCGGTGGTTTTTGTCGATGATTTTTCCCCTCCGGGCGAGGGCGTTCAATCAAAATACTTCTTAAATGAGAGGTTGCAAGCCGCTTGGCAAATAAAATTTGTTGTGTATCAAAGACTTCATTTACTTGACTGCGTGCCGCTGACCAAGCAATCGCGGTAGAAATCAGCCAAATAGTACAAGCGAATAGAGAGAGGATCAGAATGAGACGAAGGCGTAAGCTACGAGTGTTCATTTTATTCCTCCATCATTCCAAGCGCGTAGCCTACTCCATGCACAGTGCGAATAAAAGGCTTGCCTAATTTTTGGCGTAAATTGTAAATATGCACTTCTAATGCATTACTGCTCACTTCATCATTCCAAGTATAAAGCTTTTCCTCAATAAAGCTACGAGAAAGTACCCGCTCTTTATTATGCATAAACAGCTCAAGTAACTTATATTCCGTTCCCGTGAGAGAGATCTCTTGGTTGCGTAAAAAGGCTTTATGCTGTCCAAGATCAAGGCTCACGACGCCGTGCTGAAGAAAAGATTGTGCTTGTCCATAACGGCGACGAATTAAGGCTTGCAAGCGTGCCACCACTTCAGCCAAAGCAAAAGGTTTGCCGAGATAATCGTCCGCCCCAAGTTGTAAACCTTCAATCCGTTGTTCCAAGCTATCTCGTGCGGTTAAAATTAGCACTGGTACATCTTGATTTTCCTTGCGCCATTGGTTCAACACCTGCAAGCCATCTTTTTTCGACAAGGTGAGATCGAGCACCACCGCATCATAAGGGGCATAACGCAAGGCTTGCATACCACTTTCCCCCTCTTTAAACCAATCGACACTAAAACCCGATTTACTCAACCCAATGTTAAGCCCATCACCAATTAAAGGATCATCTTCAATTAATAAAATTCGCATAATTTTAACCGCACTTTACTTAGCTTAAATCCAATCCCATTTGCCAAAAATCAATTTCCATTCGTGTCGCGGTAGTGAAAATATGCTGTAAGCGCTGTTGCTGTTTGCGGGAAAGATCGATAAATAATCCATTTAACATCGTCATAAATTCTTGTGCTGCCTGCTGAAAATCCTCTGCTCCGTAAGTGTCAATCCATTGTTGATAAGGATTGTTTGCCACTGGCGTTTGCTGACTCAGTATTTTGCCTATTTCCGCATAACCTAGCATACAGGGTGCGAGTGCGGTATAAAGCTCAGCCAATCCCCCTTTCATTCCACAATCTAAAACATAACGCGTATAAGCCACACAAGCGGTTGATTCTTGCACTTGATGCAACGTCTCTTCTGAAATGCCCCACGCTTTACAAAAAGCAACGTGTAGCTGAGTTTCTTTTAATAACACCTCATTCGCTTGATGTGCGGTCAAAATTTCAGCAAAATTTTCTGCTTTAAAAATACCTAAAGATAAGGCGCGACTATATTGAAATAAATATAAATAATCTTGCTGCAAGTAGTGCTGAAAACATTTTTTAGCCAGTGTTCCCTGACTTAATTGTTGAACAAAAGAATGGTGAATATAATTATCCCAATACGGCTGGCTTTGGGCGATCAAGTTTTCTACGGTAAGCATTTGATTTTCCTTTTTTTTATATTGAAGTAAATAATGCCATCTTGTCCCATTTACCACATAAACCCAATGAGAGAAAATGTCCCGTTGAGTTTAGCCTAAAAAAATAAATTTGCGAATGAAATCTTTTCTCAATTAATGACTTTTAGCGACTTTCATAATGCGATGAACTTCCAGTTCTAATTTTTTGTCGGATTTATCTACTTCAACCAAAATTTTTACCTCATCGTTCGGGGTAATGGTTTTACCACGCCACGCACGAGGTTCAATTTCTAGCTCAATTTCTCCGCTCTTATCACGGAATAAAAAATCATCTTTGCTTAGTTGTTTGACAATATGGCCTTGTAAAACAAGATGTTGCTCATCTTCCCAAGACGCTTGCTGGCTAATTTGGCTTATTGGTAAATTATTCATCACGGATTTTTTACCCTTAATTTGAGCTTGCGGATTATTAGGATCAACAAACCCTCCGTGCATTTTATGGGCTTTTTTATGCTTATGGTGATGTGTTTCTTGTGCTTTTTCTCCTTTCTCCGTATTTGACACAGGTTGTACTGTCTGTTGCTCTCGTACAGGGGATTGTTCACTCGTTGTTGGCAAATTTTCTGCACTCACCGTAAGGCTAGCGGTTGATAATAGTAAAATTGTTGCTAAACTAAGTTTTTTCATTGTTACACTCCTTTCAAATGGCAAAACGGCTGTCTTGCTGGAAAGATTAAAACAAAGAAATATTAAGAGAATCTTAAGATAGGCAAAAAAGGAAAAAAAATGCGTTGTGAAAATATGTCGGCATTTATTGTAATGGATATTGTGCGTGAAGCGGCGAAATACCCGAATGCCATTCATTTTGAAATTGGCCAACCAGATTTACCCCCATCTCCGAAAGTGAAACACGCCTTACAACAAGCCATTACAGACAATCAATTTAGTTATACAGAAAGCCTCGGCTTACCGGCATTGCGTGAAAAAATTAGTGAATTTTATCACCGCACTTATCAAGTGGATATTGCACCACATCGCATTATTCTTACCCCCGGTACAAGTGGTGCATTTCTTGTCGCCTATGCTTTAACGCTTAGCCAAGGAGATAAACTGGGACTAACCGATCCTGCCTATCCGTGCTATAAAAATTTTGCTTATATGATGGATATTGAGCCTGAATTTATCCCTGTAGATAAACAAGATTGTTATCAACTTTCCCCACAACAACTTGTCAATCGCCCAATCAAAGCCTTACAAATTTCCTCGCCCGCTAACCCTACGGGCAATATTTATACCCCTGAATGCCTGCAAGCCCTGAATGAATATTGCATTGCCAATCAAATCGATTTTATTTCCGATGAACTTTACCACGGCTTAGTTTATGATGAACAAGCCGCCACGGCCTTGCAATTTAATCCTAATGCCTATGTGATCAACGGATTTTCTAAGTATTTTTGTATGCCGGGAATACGTCTAGGTTGGCTTATTGTGCCAGAAGCAAAAGCCCGAGAAGCAGAAATTGTGGCGCAAAATATTTTTATTTCAGCCCCCACATTAAGCCAATACGCCGCATTAGAAGCCTTCGATGATGACTATCTAAACCAAATTAAAGCCAAGTTTAAACAACGCCGAGATTTTCTTTATGAAGAACTAAAACAACTGTTTAACATTGAATTTAAACCACAAGGCGCATTTTATCTTTGGGCAGATGTGTCTGCTTACACCCAAGATAGCTATGAATTTGCCAAAAAAATGCTGGCTGAAATTCAAGTTGCGGCAACTCCCGGGATTGATTTTGGTGAAAATGGCACAAAGCACTACTTACGTTTTGCTTATACCAGAGATATTGAACATTTGCGCGAAGGGGTTGAGCGAATGAAGCGGTGGCTTACTAAACAGACTAATCACACAACAGCAAAATAAAAAGAATAAGGAATAGTATGAATTTTCAAGCAGATACAGAACAAGCTCTGTTGGATATCGTAAAGCAAGAAGTCGTGCCAGCGTTAGGATGTACCGAGCCGATTTCCCTTGCATTAGCCGCTGCCACGGCGCGACAATATTTAAATGCAATACCAGAGCGTATTGAAGCAAAAGTTTCGCCTAATTTGATGAAAAATGGAATGGGCGTCACCGTACCCGGTACGGGAACCTTAGGGCTAACAATGGCGGCTGCGATTGGAGCCATTGGTGGTGATCCTAATGCAGGATTGGAAGTGCTAAAAAATATTACCACAGAACAAACTGAGCAAGCGAAAAAAATGATTCAAGAAGACAAGGTTTCTGTTTCTATTTTTGAAACGGAGCATATTTTGTATTCTGAGGCAACGTTATATCATCATCAGGACAAAGTGAGTGTTCGCATTGCTGCACACCATACCAATGTCATTTACATTGCCAAAAATGATCAGGTGATTTTCACCAAACCTTGCGCCGTAGAAAGTGATAATTTATACGAAATTTTCACCGCACTTTCTGCGAAAGCCATTTTTGATTTCTCCATTCAAGTGGAGCTTGCCAAGATTAAATTTATTGATGAGGCAGAAAGGCTAAACTCTGCCCTTTCACAAGAGGGCTTACGGCAAGATTATGGTTTGCACATTGGACGTACGTTACAAAAACAAATTGCTGCGGGATTGCTCGGTAATGATTTAATGAACCGCATTATCATCGAAACAACAGCAGCTTCTGATGCCCGAATGGGCGGTGCCAATTTACCCGCAATGAGTAATTCTGGTTCAGGTAATCAAGGCATCGCTGCAACAATGCCTGTTGTGGTAGTGGCAAAACATATTAACGCTTCAGATGAGCAACTTACTCGCGCATTATTTCTTTCTCACCTTATGGCAATTTATATTCATAGCAAATTACCAAAACTTTCCGCATTATGTGCTGCGACCACCGCCGCAATGGGCAGTTGCGCTGGCATTGCTTGGTTACTGACGGGCAAATTTGAAACCGTGAGTATGGCAATTAGCAGTATGATCGGTGATATTAGCGGCATTATCTGCGATGGCGCAGCAAATAGCTGTGCAATGAAAGTATCCACCAGTGTAACCTCAAGTTATAAAGCCGTACTAATGGCATTAGATAATATGCAAGTAACAGGCAATGAAGGCATTGTAGAACATTGTATCGATCGCTCAATCAATAATCTTTGCAACATTGCTTCACGTAGTATGCAATATACCGACCGCCAAGTAATTGAAATTATGGTGAGTAAACCAAAAAATAAATAAGCTTATTTAATGAATGGCAATATAAAAGAGAGGGATATTATCCCCCTGCTAGCTTAACCTTAAAACCTTTTTGTTCTAATAATTGTTTGAGTAACTCTCGTTTTTCGCCTTGGATTTCAATCAAGCCATTTTTCACAGAGCCACCACAACCACAACGTTTTTTCAGTTCTGCAGCTAATTTTTTCAATTCATCATCGGGCAAGTCTAGACCTTTTATTACGCTAACGCCACTCCCCTTTCTTCCACTCACTTGGCGTTCAATGCGAACGATGCCATCACCTTTAGGGCGAATAGGCTGTTGGTTTTTTTCTGTTTTGATTCTGCCTATTTCCGTAGAGTAAACTAAAGTGCTTTCTGACATATTAGCCCTCAATAGAAGCATTAATTGCACGCAATACTTCTGCTGGATTTTCAGCTTGAGTAATTGGACGGCCGATAACCAAATAATCAGAACCCGCTTGAATTGCCGCTGCTGGTGTCATTACACGACGTTGATCACCAAAGTCTGCGCCAATAGGACGAATACCCGGAGTGATCAGTTTGAAATCGCTACCACAATGTGCGCGTAAAATTTCGACTTCTTGTGGTGAACATACTACGCCATCAAGTCCTGCACGTTGAGTTAAATGAGCGAGACGAATCACTTGCTCCATTGGTGAGGCATTAATGCCAATTTGCAGCAGATCGAGATCTTCCATACTCGTTAGCACAGTAACGCCAATTAAAATTGGCGCATCTTTTCCATAAGGCACAAGAATATTTTTGGCTTCTTCCATCATTCGCAAGCCACCACTGGCGTGTAAATCCACCATCCAAACGCCTAAATCTGCTGCAGAACGCACCGCTCTTGCCACCGTGTTAGGAATATCGTGAAACTTGAGATCAAGAAAAACGTCAAAATTACGGCTATGTAGCTGTTTGACAAAATTTGTGCCTAGTGTGGTAAACATTTCTTTGCCTACTTTTAAGCGACATTGGCTTGGGTCAAGCTGATCCACCAAAGCAAGGGCTTGTTCTTCTTTTTCATAATCTAAGGCAACAATGACTTTACTGCTCATTTTCTCTTCCTCGTTGGTTAATGATATTCAATATCTGGCGTGGGTTTGATGCTTTCCCATTGACGACAAGAAGGACAGCACCAGATGAGTTTATTGGTTTGATAACCGCAATTCGTACAGCGATAATCAAAACCTTGCTTAATCCGCTCACCAACCATTTTTGAGAGTAAAATGAGGCTCTCTTTACCTCGCCCTTCTTCTGCACTTTCAATTTGATATTGGATAAAGCGATGAAAAACAATGGTTGTTGGGTTTTGATTGAGCTGTTGATAAAGTTTGGCTTGCGCAGCCACAAGGCCATCTTTTTCTGCAATAAAATCCGCTAAGGCAAGATCAACGGCGCTACTTTTGCCTACTTGGCTTGCTTTAATAAGAAAAAGCTCAAAATTATCTTGTTGATGTAATTCTTCATAGCAATATTTTAAGGCGGATAATGCCTCACTAATATAAGCGGGATTTTGCTGTAAAATATTTTCTAAATTTTTTACCGCACTTTGGTAATCCAGTTGCAAGATTTCATTTTGAGCCAATAATAGCGAGGCTCGGATACAATTTGGATAGACGGTTAATGCACGCTGTAAAAGCGCGGTGGTTATTTTTCTTTGTTCTGAATCTAGGCTCTGAGCATATTCACAATAGTAATGCGCCAAAGGGATAGGATCAAAGTGCGGTGAAATTTTGGCAAGTTTTTCTGCGACATTAATAGCTTTTTTCCATTCTTTCATTTTTTGATAAATCACCGCTAACTGCTGTAAGGCATTTTCAGCAAAATCGGGTTCATCGACTAAAAGAATATACAATGCTTCAGCACGATCAAAAAAACCAACCGTCATAAAATCCCGTGCAAGCTGTTGTTTGGCGAGAAGTTTTTGTTCAAAGCTATAATTTGGACTACGATCTAGGGCTTGGTGGATTCGCAATGCACGATCTACTTCACCACGAGAACGGAATAAGTTTCCTAATGTGAGTTCCGCTTCAAATTGCGAACTTTGTTCAATTTCATTTTCTTGCTCTTGTTTTTGTAAAATACCTAAAAACAAATCAACTGCTTTTTCTTGCTGATTAGAGAGAAGCAAATTCACCCCCGTTACATAATCACGGGATAATTTATTCGTGATGTCTTCCTGATCCTTTTTCGCACTACGATGCCCCATATACCATCCATAAGCTGCGGCAATAGGAAGCAGTAGAAAAAGCAGCTCGAGCATTATTGTGCAGCCTTATCTCGGCTTGAAGTTAATTCAGTAATTTGTGAGGAAAGGCGTTTTACCTTGCGTGCTAATCCCATATTTTTTAATTTTAATTTGAGATAAAAAAAGCCAGTAATAAACCAACCTAAAAGCAAGCCAAAACCAAATAAGATAGCCACTAAAGTAGAAAGCTGTAGTTCACTTTGAGCAACAATATAATTAAAGGTAATGAGTTGATCATTATTCGCCCCAATGGTGATGGCGACAAGTACAACGGCGAGTAAAATAATAAAACCGAAAATATACTTAATCATTACGCACTCCAAAAGATTTAAATAAATACAAAAAACGACACAAAGGTGCCGTTTAGTTAGCTGACTATTATGCTTGAATATCTACACGCATTCTAAGATCTTTACCAGCTTTAAAGTGCGGTACAGATTTTGCATCTAATTCAACTTTAGCACCCGTTTTAGGGTTACGCCCTACACGAGGCTGACGGAAATGTAGTGAAAAACTGCCAAAACCACGAACTTCAACACGCTCTCCATTTTCTAAGGTCTGCGCAATTTGCTCTAAAATCTCTTTTACTGCATTTTCTACCTCTTTAACTGAAATAGAAGGATGCTGTTGAACTAATGCTTCAATGAGTTCTGATTTAGTCATAATATTCTCCTAACTATCAATAAGTTAGCGTGAGTTTCCTCACGCCAACTTTAAAGGGAACTAAAATTATTCACCTTTAGCTGCTTTGAATGCTTCAGCCATCGCATTTGGAATAACCACTTCTTCTTTATTCACATTTGCAACTGCTGCCGCTTCTTCAGCTTGATCTTTCGCTTTCACAGATAAGTGAACTAAACGGGCTTTACGATCTACACCGGTGTATTTCGCTTCAACAACATCACCTTCAGCAACTTCGCTTGTTAAATCAGCAGCACGGATGTAACCTTCAACACCGCCGTCTAACTCAACTTTAGCGCCTTTTGCATCTGCTTCAACAACTTTAGCACTTACGATAGCGCCTTTTTTGTTTGCTGCGATGAAGTTATTGAATGGATCATCTTCAAGTTGTTTGATACCTAAAGAGATACGCTCTTTTGCTGAATCCACTTGTAATACTACTGCAGAAACTTCATCACCTTTTTTGTAGTTACGAACAGCTTCTTCACCCGGAACATTCCAAGAAATGTCAGATAAGTGAACTAAGCCATCAATCCCCCCTTCAAGACCGATGAAGATACCGAAGTCAGTAATTGACTTAATTTTACCTGTAACTTTATCGCCTTTGTTGTGAGTGTCAGCAAATTGTAACCACGGGTTAGGTTTACATTGTTTTAAACCTAAAGAAATACGACGACGTTCTTCGTCAATTTCTAATACCATTACCTCAACAGTATCACCTAAGCTAACCACTTTAGATGGGTGAATGTTTTTGTTTGTCCAATCCATTTCAGAAACGTGAACTAAGCCTTCAACGCCTTCTAAAATTTCAACGAAACAACCATAGTCTGTTAAGTTAGTTACTTTACCAGTTAATTTGCTACCAACTGGGTGATTTTCTGCGATAGCAACCCAAGGATCTTGACCTAATTGTTTTAAGCCTAAAGATACACGAGTACGATCTTTATCGAATTTTAATACTTTAACTGTGATTTCATCACCCACATTCACGATTTCGCTTGGGTGTTTAACGCGTTTCCAAGCCATATCTGTGATGTGTAATAAACCATCAACGCCACCTAAATCAACGAATGCACCGTAGTCAGTTAAGTTTTTAACTGTACCTTTAACTTCTGCGCCTTCAGCAAGGTTAGCTAAGATTTCTTCACGATCTTGACTGTTTTCTGATTCAATAACAGCACGACGAGAAACCACAACGTTGTTACGTTTTTGATCTAATTTGATTACTTTGAATTCTAATTCTTTACCTTCAAGGTGTAAGGTATCACGCACTGGACGAGTATCTACTAATGAACCCGGTAAGAATGCACGAACACCGTTTAACTCAACTGTGAAACCACCTTTCACTTTACCGTTGATTAAACCGATAACTGTTGCTTGTTCTTCATAGGCTTTTTCTAATTCAATCCAAGATTCGTGACGTACTGCTTTTTCACGAGATAATTTAGTTTCACCGAAACCATCTTCCACAGCGTCTAACGCAACGTTTACCACGTCGCCAACTTTAACGTCTAATTCACCTTGTGCATTTTGGAATTCTTCAGCTGGGATACGTGCTTCAGATTTTAAACCTGCATCGACATATACGAAGCCTTTTTCAATAGCAACAACTGTACCGTTAACGATTGAACCTAAACGAGTTTCAAGGTCTTTTAATGATTCTTCAAAGAGTTGAGCAAAAGATTCTGACATAATTAATCTTCTAAATTTAGTTAATAACGTCCACTTTATATCCATAAAAAGTGGGGCTGATAATAAATGTTTATCCATCCTTGAATAAACTGATGAAAATAATTTAAGCCTTAGAGACTAACCTTCTGACGAATATAATCAAGTGCTTGGGCTATTACCGCCTCAATACTTAATTCCGTGCTATCTAATAGCAATGCATCATCCGCAGGTTTAAGTGGCGCAACAGGACGATTTCTATCGCGAAAATCACGCTCTTTTATCTCGGCTAAAATCTGTGCAAAGTTACCACTAATTCCTTTATTTTGCAACTGTTTATAGCGTCTTTTCGCTCTTTCTTCGACACTTGCATCTAAAAATAACTTGACTTGTGCCTGAGGGAAAACCACCGTCCCCATATCTCGCCCGTCTGCGATAAGCCCTTTATCCGTCGCAAAGCTTTGTTGTAACTGCAATAATGCTTGGCGCACTTGTGGAAACACCGCCACTTTTGAAGCTGCCTCAGCGACTTCTTGAGTGCGAATTTGTCCACTCACATTTTCCCCTTCTAAGATAATTTTCACTTCATTATCTTCAGGTAAAAATGCCACATCTAAATGACGCGCTAAATTTGCCAACGCCATTTCATCATCTAATGACACTTGCTTTTTCAACGCAGCCAATGCCGTAACACGATAAATAGCCCCGCTATCTAACAAAGCAAAACCTAATTGCTGTGCCAACGCATAACATAACGTACCTTTACCTGCACCACTTGGGCCATCGACGGTGATGACGAGATTATTCTGCATAGTCATTCATTCTCTATTGTGTTTTATGAAAGTAGCAATCATAGCACAGCTCTGTGCTTTTCGCATTGTGATTTATAAAGTACGGTGATTTTTTATAAAATTTTTTGCTTTATTACAATTCCAAATAAATCTTTTTTCTTTATTGAAAAGAAATAACAGGCTTTGCTTTTTTCTTAGAATTTTGTGCGAAAAATTTACATTCAAATAGAAAATTACGTACCTTATTCGACATAGCCCTTTTTATAATTCATATCAATTCAAGGTGTTGTATCCACTACATAATTTTATGTAGCTCTTTCCTCTCAATCATATAAGGAGAAATATTATGGCTTTTAATCTTAAAAATAGGCATTTACTCAGTCTAGTGAATCACTCTGAACGTGAAATTAATTATTTACTTGAGCTTTCTCGAGATTTAAAACGAGCAAAATATGCTGGCACAGAACAGCAAAAATTAAAAGGTAAAAATATTGCCTTGATTTTTGAGAAAACCTCAACTCGCACTCGCTGTGCATTTGAAGTTGCTGCTTATGATCAAGGTGCAAGCGTAACTTATATTGATCCAACTTCTTCACAAATCGGTCATAAAGAAAGTATGAAAGACACAGCACGTGTACTCGGGCGAATGTATGATGCGATTGAATATCGTGGTTTCAAACAAACAGTAGTTGAGGAACTAGCAGAATATGCGGGAGTACCTGTCTTTAATGGTTTAACCGACGAATTCCACCCAACCCAAATGCTCGCAGATGTGCTGACAATGATCGAAAATTGCGACAAACCACTCACGCAAATTAAATATGTTTATATTGGAGATGGACGTAATAATGTAGGCAACTCTTTATTATTAATCGGGGCCAAATTAGGTATGGATGTGCGTATTTGTAGCCCTAAATCGCTTTTACCAGAACCTGAATTAGTGGCAATGTGCAAAAAATTTGCACAAGAAAGTGGCGCGCGAATTACTGTAACCGAAGATATCGATCTTGCTGTAAAAGATGTGGACTTTGTACATACCGATGTATGGGTTTCTATGGGGGAACCATTAGAAAGCTGGGGAGAACGTATTAAATTGCTTTTACCTTACCAAGTCACCCCTGAATTAATGAAACGTACAGGCAATCCAAGAGCAAAATTTATGCATTGCTTACCTGCTTTCCATAACAGTGAAACTAAAGTGGGGTGCCAAATTGCCGAAACCTATCCTGAATTAGCCAATGGTATTGAAGTAACTGAAGATGTATTTGAATCATCAATGAATATTGCCTTTGAACAAGCCGAAAACCGTATGCACACCATTAAAGCGGTGCTTTATGCAAGCTTAACCTAGGGAATAAAAGGAGAATATTATGCGAATAGTCATTGCATTAGGGGGGAATGCGCTACTCCGCCGAGGAGAACCCTTAACAGCAGAGAATCAACGACAAAATGTCAGAATTGCTTGTGAACAGATTGCCAAGATTTGGCCTAATAATGAATTAGTTATCGCTCACGGTAATGGTCCTCAAGTAGGCTTAT
This sequence comes from Avibacterium sp. 20-126, assembly GCF_044358625.1. Lineage (NCBI taxonomy): Bacteria > Pseudomonadati > Pseudomonadota > Gammaproteobacteria > Pasteurellales > Pasteurellaceae > Avibacterium > Avibacterium sp. 20-126. The sequence continues at coordinate 1,552,816 of NZ_CP091457.1, forward strand.
TAGCCTTGCAAGGTGCTGCTTATAAAGATGTCCCAACTTACCCGCTTGATGTACTTGGTGCAGAGTCAGTAGGAATGATTGGCTATATGATTCAGCAAGAATTAGGTAATCTTGTACCATTTGAAGTCCCATTTGCCACATTACTTTCTCAGGTTGAAGTGGATAAAAATGATCCCGCATTCCAAAACCCAACAAAACCAATTGGACCAGTTTATACCAAAGAAGAAGCGGATAAATTAGCTAAAGAAAAAGGATGGTCCATTGCACAAGATGGTGATAAATATCGTCGTGTTGTACCAAGCCCATTACCAAAACGGATTTTTGAAACTCGTCCCGTACAGTGGTTGCTTGAAAAAGGCAGTATTGTTATCTGTGCAGGTGGCGGTGGTATTCCAACCTACTATGATGATCAACATAATCTTTGTGGTGTTGAAGCGGTCATTGATAAAGATCTTTGTTCTGCGCTATTAGCAGAAAATTTAGAGGCTGATCTCTTTATTATTGCCACAGATGTTTCCGCAGTGTATCTAAATTGGGGTCAAGAAAATCAACAAGCTATTGCAACGGCCCCTCCTGTTCTGCTAGAAGAAATGCCGTTCCCTTCTGGTTCAATGGGGCCAAAAGTCCAAGCTGCAGTGAATTTTGTTAAACATACGGGTAAAGATGCGGTGATAGGTTCACTTTCTGATATTGTGGATATTATGAAAGGTAAAGCTGGTACGCGTATTACAACAAATGCCAAAGTGATAACCTACTATTGATAGTTAATTAATACGCTTTATAGGTCTATAAAGCGTATTCTTACCATAACTTACTGTATATAAAGGAGTATATTATGGAAAACGCACATAGAAAAACCTTTAACTTTCCATCAGCATTTTCAATTTTATTTGTTATTTTAATTATAGCCGTAGGACTCACTTGGATTATTCCCGCGGGTTCTTATTCCAAACTGACCTATAATTCGGCAAACAATGTCTTTGTGGTAAAAACCTATCAACAAGAAGATACCATTTTACCTGCAACCAAAGAATCCCTTGATAACTTAAATATTAAAATCGAATTATCAAACTTCACCGAAGGGACAATCAAAAAGCCAATTGCCATTCCTGGTACTTATCAACGTGTTCAACAAAATCCTAAAACACTGCAAGATATTGCAATCAGTATGGTACAAGGTACGATTGATGCTGCAGATATTATGGTATTTATCTTCGTTTTAGGAGGAATGATCGGGGTCATTAACCGAACAGGCTCTTTTAATGCGGGTCTGACTGCTTTGGCTAACCGTACTAAAGGCAATGAATTTTTGATTGTTTTCTGCGTATCCGTATTAATGGTAATTGGAGGAACAACCTGTGGCATTGAAGAAGAGGCCGTCGCATTCTATCCCATTCTTGTTCCCGTTTTCCTTGCTTTGGGATACGATGCCATTGTTTGCGTTGGCGCAATTTTTCTAGCTTCATCAATGGGAACTGCATTCTCTACTATCAATCCATTCTCAGTGGTAATTGCCTCTAATGCAGCTGGTATTCCATTCACTGAAGGGATTACTTGGCGATTTGCTGGCCTAATTCTCGGCTCAATTTGTGTCATCGCTTATCTTTACTGGTACTGTAAAAAAATAAAAGCTGATCCGACCGCATCTTATACCTATGAAGATCGCGAAGAATTTGTCCAAAAGTACATGAAAAACATTGATACCAACCAGCTCATTAACTTCACCGTGCGTAGAAAAATCATCTTAATGTTGTTCTGTATCGCATTTCCAATAATGGTTTGGGGTGTAATGTTCGGTGGTTGGTGGTTCCCACAAATGGCGGCTTCCTTCCTTACCCTCACAATTATCATTATGTTTATTTCTAAACTAAAAGAAAAAGAAATCGTTAATGCCTTTACTGAAGGGGCATCAGAATTAGTTGGTGTTTCCCTTATCATTGGTTTAGCTCGAGGAGTAAATCTTGTACTTGATGAAGGAATGATTTCCGATACGATTCTTGCTTATGCATCAGAACTTGTTTCTGGCGTACCGGGAAGCGTATTTATTTTAGCACAACTTGTGATCTTCATCTTCCTTGGTTTAATTGTACCGTCTTCATCAGGTTTGGCCGTGCTTGCAATGCCAATTATGGCGCCACTTGCAGACACCGTAGGCATTCCAAGACATATCATTGTATCCGCCTATAATTGGGGACAATATGCAATGCTATTCCTTGCACCAACAGGGCTTGTTCTCGTTACTTTGCAAATGCTCAATATTCCATTTAACAAATGGGTTCGTTTTGTTATGCCGATGATCGGATGTTTATTGGTAATAGGCTCAATCTTACTTGTTGTGCAAGTTTCACTTTATACTTGATACTCACACTTGCGTGTAACCAAATTGCACGCAAGTGTTTTCTTATAAAGAATAAGCTAAACAACAACATAGATCACAGTTTTACCTCGATTATCTTGTTATAATCAATTCGGCATAAAGCTACACAAGGATAATGTATGGCTAAGAAAGTATTTGATAATATTGATACGCGAATTTTAAGAGCATTACAACGCAATGGACGCTTGCAAAATAACGAGTTAGCCAAAGAAGTGGGATTATCTAATTCCGCTTGTTTACGCCGAGTTAATATTTTAGAACAAAATGGCGTGATTGATAATTATGTTGCCTTGCTTAATCCGCAAAAACTTAACTGTAATCTGGTAATTTATGTGCTAGGTTCATTTTTTGAAGAAGATCCCAAAGTCCGCGAACGCTTTATGTTTGAAATGAAATCCTTGCCACAAATTGCAGAATGCCATTTAATGGCGGGAGATTATGACTTTATCCTTAAATTATTCGTTTCCAATCTTGAAGAGTTTCATTCAATTAAAATACGTTATCTCACTAAAGAAATCGGTATCAAAAATATCAAATCTGAAATAGCCTTAAAAACTGTCAAAAACACCACCGAGCTCCCACTTTGATTTACCAAGAAAACGTACCCAAAAGTGCGGTCACTTTTGGGCCTATTTTTTAGCTAAATATTATACGTAAATCAGTTTCCAATTTATCCAACATTTCATACCGTTTACGATACATTGAACGTTTTTTGCTTTGAATATCTTCTAAAGGTTTACGTTCTATCTCAAGTGGTAATGTCCAGTAGCCATTCTCGGCTATCCCATTGTTTTCTTTCCAAAAATCATCATAATTGAATAATAGACGGTTATAATCATTCCAACGATATTTCGCTTGATTTTTATGTGGGATTGCAACTAATTCACAAGCAAAAAGTTGGCATAGTAGCTTAAATACATTCACAATCATAAACATTGGTCTAATGCCATATAAAGATTTAGTTGCAGATTTCACCAACTGTTGCGAATTAGCTTCATTAGGGCCTTGAATGGATGCAATCAATAATTTATTAGGTGTTAAAAAGCTAAAAGAGGCATCATAGACATTCTCATCATTTTCATTTTTGATATTGATAGAGAGAAATCCCTCAAAAGGATCAATAGCATTAATATTTAAGTATAGCTTTAAGCCATCAGGTAATTCAGCCAACAAAACACGATCTTCTCTGATCAATGTTTCTAGCCTCTCATTTCCTAGAAATTTTTCTGCTAATTGAAAATTAGCTAATATTGATTGAATCCGTACCTTTTTACTAAAGCGATTATCACAATATTTTCTTAACACCGCATTACAACGATAAGGGACTTTCTCAAAGATAGGTATCCACTTCGGATCTTGATTTAAAAATAGCGTGAATTGATGGCATTCTTTATAACATAATACACGATAGAAATAATAGCGGAGACGTGAACGTAGACGCTTTAGGAAGCGTTTATCATAGGGTTGCAAGGTTTTAAAATCAGGAAAAGAAAACGAACTGGACATAAAAATACCGATAAAAAGCCAAAATAAGATGGAAATTTTAATAAAAAATAACCGCACTTTCAATGTAATAAAGTGCGGTTAAAGTTTTACACGATTTTAATTAATCTTTTTTATTATTTAACTGTGGTAAAAAAGAGTCTTTTGAAATGCTTAACAAACCAGTTTGGGTGTAAATACCTAATTTATCACGGGTATCGACAATATCTAAGTTACGCATTGTTAATTGACCGATGCGATCTAATGGATCGAATGGGGCATTTTCAATTTTTTCCATACTTAAACGTTCTGGGTGATAGGTGCTGTTCGCTGATGACGTGTTTAAGATGGAATAATCATTGCCACGGCGTAGTTCAAGAGTAACTTCACCAGTGATCGCACGCGCAACCCAACGCTGCGCAGTTTCACGTAACATTAATGCTTGCGGATCGAACCAGCGACCTTGATACAATAAACGACCTAGACGTAAACCGTTAATGCGATATTGTTCAATGGTATCTTCATTGTGGATTGCACTAAGCAAACGCTCGTAGGCAATATGTAATAATGCCATTCCCGGCGCTTCATAAATACCGCGAGATTTTGCCTCAATAATGCGGTTTTCAATTTGGTCTGACATTCCTAAACCGTGGCGACCACCAATGCGGTTTGCTTCAAGGAAGAGTTCGACTAAATCGCTAAATGATTTACCATTTAATGCCACTGGCACGCCTTCTTCAAAGCGAACCGTAACTTCTTCAGGTTTAATTTCCACCTCTTCGCGCCAGAATGGTACGCCCATAATTGGATTCACAATACGAATGCCGCGGCTTAATAATTCGAGATCTTTCGCCTCGTGTGTCGCCCCCAGCATATTAGAATCTGTTGAGTAGGCTTTTTCGACCGACATTTTATATTCAAAACCATTGGCGATTAAAAATTCTGACATCTCGTGGCGACCGCCGAGTTCCTCAATAAAGCGATCATCTAACCAAGGTTTATAAATTTTTAAATTTGGGTTAGTTAATAAACCGTAACGATAAAAACGCTCAATATCATTCCCTTTGAAGGTACTTCCATCGCCCCAGATATTGACATCATCTTCTTTCATTGCGGAAACCAGCATTGTTCCTGTTACCGCACGACCTAATGGTGTGGTGTTGAAGTAAGTTGCGCCTCCTGTAGAAATATGAAATGCCCCACATTGGATCGCCGCAATCCCTTCGTGCGCAAGCTGGCTGCGACAATCGATTAAACGTGCATTTTCCGCACCATATTCCATCGCTTTGCGTGGAATGGCATTGTAATCTTCTTCATCAGGCTGACCTAAATTTGCCGTATATGCATAAGGAATTGCCCCATTTTGACGCATCCAAAGCAATGCGGCACTGGTATCTAATCCGCCAGAAAAGGCAATCCCAACTTTTTGTCCTACTGGAAGGTTTTGTAAAATCGTGTTTGACATAGTAATACCTTAGTTGTTGCTTTTGTGTGAGTAATGTTAAATCGGTTTATTATCAATGAAATCGCCTTTAAAGTCCATTAGGCATTAAAGCGATTTTGCTTCTGGAAGCATTAAGTCTGGATCAGGATATTGATAAACAAAATCTAATTCTTGGCAAATTTTATTGCCTTCAATAATTCGCCTTGGATCCGTAGATGAACAAATAAAGTGCGGTGCAATTACACCAAGTTTTTCCGCCATTTTCCCATAATATTGCGCTTTGGTCGGATGACAAGGTGCAGAAAGATGATACAAACGCTGCCCACTTGGGGTTTCAAGCAAAAGCTGAATCGCTCTCGCACAATCATCAATATGCACTAAATTGACTGACGTGTTACCTTGTTTCACGTCTTGCTTATTTGCTAACGCATAAACTGGATGACGATCTGCCCCTACAAGCCCTGCAAAGCGGATAATATCGCAATCAACATTAGGCAATGTGGCTAGCCATTTTTCAATTTCAAGCAAGCCCTGCCCAATTTCACTGTCAGGTTGTGGCAACTGCGCTTCATCAAAATGCCCACTTTGCATCGGAAAAACGGAACTGGAACTAATAAAAATAAAATGCTGAACACCGTGATTTAGCGCCTCATTGACCAAATTTTTAATGCCTTGCACATAATCTTTGACATCAAAAAAATATTGGCTTGGCGGAATATTTATCACCAAGCTATCCACGGCCAAAAGCGCAGATAAATCATCAGGATCGGCATTGATTTCAGGCTCAAGCAACAAGTGATAGGTTTCCAATCGCATTAAGCGCATTTGTTCCACCTCATCGTGTGTACGTTTCGTGCCTTTTACTATCCAGCCTAAATGTTTTAAATGGCGAGCAAGGGGCAACCCTAACCAACCTAATCCAACGATTGCAACAGATCGCATATTACCTCGGTAATCCAATTATTGTGTCGTCAATTCTAGCCGAAAAAGCACCGCACTTGAAAATAATTTGCTTCCCGATTGATTATTTCGTCAATAAATCCAATGCTTCTTGGTATTTATCCACCGTTTTTTGGATCACCTCAGCAGGAACTTTTGGGGCGGGAGGTTCTTTATTCCAACCGCTGTTTTCCAGCCAATCACGGATAAATTGTTTATCAAAAGAAGGCGGATTTATGCCTTCTTGGTAGCTGTCCACCGACCAAAAACGGCTAGAATCCGGTGTTAGCACTTCGTCCATTAAGGTAAGCGTGCCGTTTTCATCTAGTCCAAATTCAAATTTGGTATCACAAATGATAATGCCTTTGGTTAAGGCATATTCTGCCGCTGCTTTGTAAAGTGCTAGGGCTTTTTCTTTCACTTGCGCCGCTAATTCCGCCCCAATGAGCGCTTCACATTCGGCATAGCTAATATTGATGTCGTGATTGCCCAGTTCTTCTTTACTTGACGGGGTAAAAATTGGCTCTGGCAATTTGCTCGCTTCTTGCAAACCTTTCGGTAATTCAAGCCCACAGATCGTTCCTGTTTGTAAGTAATCTTTTAAGCCACTTCCCGTGAGATAGCCACGAACAATAGATTCAATTTTAATCGGCGTTAAACGCTGACATACAACAGCACGATCTTTGACTAAATCAGCTTCCGCTTTTGGCAATACATCATAGACACTGTCGCCGGTAAAATGATTTGGCATTATAGGGGCTAATTTATTAAACCAGAAGTTAGAAATTTGGGTAAGAATTTCGCCTTTACGTGGAATGGGATCATCTAAAATCACATCAAATGCCGATAAACGATCGGTTGCCACCATTAACATTCGTTTGTCGTCAATTTCATAGAGATCACGCACTTTGCCTGAATAAATTTTTTTTAGACTTAATTCGCTCATTTTTACCTCGTTTAGCTCATAAAAAAACTGCCGAATATTGTACCGCACTTTTAATTAATTTACGCAAACGTTTGCTTGTTTTTTTAGAATAATTGAATAAATCCTTATTACAAAGAGAAAAGAAAAAGAAAGTATTGAGAATCACACAAAGATCAGAGAAAATAACCCTCATTTTTTTCAGTATAACGAATAATAACCTATGTCTTTAAACGATTATCCACAACAAGTTAATAAACGTAGAACTTTTGCCATTATTTCTCACCCCGATGCCGGTAAAACCACTATCACAGAAAAAGTATTGCTTTATGGAAATGCGATTCAAAAAGCAGGGTCAGTGAAAGGAAAAGGTTCAGCGCAACACGCCAAATCAGACTGGATGGAAATGGAAAAGCAACGTGGAATTTCCATTACCACTTCTGTCATGCAATTTCCTTACAATAATTGCTTAGTCAATTTATTAGATACCCCAGGACACGAAGACTTCTCAGAAGATACTTACCGCACATTAACCGCTGTAGATAGCTGTTTAATGGTGATAGACAGTGCCAAAGGGGTTGAAGAGCGTACCATTAAACTAATGGAAGTCACTCGCTTGCGTGATACGCCGATTCTCACTTTTATGAATAAATTGGACCGCGATATTCGTGATCCGATGGAATTATTAGATGAAGTAGAAAGCGTACTCAATATTCATTGTGCGCCGATTACTTGGCCGATTGGTTGCGGTAAATTATTTAAGGGTGTCTATCATCTTTATAAAGATGAAACCTATCTTTACCAAACAGGGCAAGGGCATACGATTCAACAAGTTCGCGTGGTGAAAGGTCTTGATAATCCTGAATTAGATCAAGCAGTAGGCACAGATTTAGCACAGCAATTGCGAGATGAATTAGAACTGGTACAAGGCGCATCTAATGAATTTGATCTATCACTTTTCCTTTCTGGCGAATTGACCCCCGTATTCTTTGGTACAGCACTAGGTAATTTCGGGGTCGATCATTTCCTTGATGGTCTAACTGAATGGGCACCAATTCCACAAGCTCGTCAAGCAGATACCCGAATCGTAGAAAGCAGTGAAGAAAAGCTTACTGGCTTTGTCTTTAAAATCCAAGCCAATATGGATCCAAAGCACCGCGACCGAGTTGCCTTTATGCGTGTTGTTTCGGGCAAATATGAAAAAGGGATGAAACTGCGCCACGTTCGTATCGGCAAAGATGTCGTGATTTCAGATGCACTTACCTTTATGGCAGGCGATCGTACTCACGCTGAAGAAGCCTATGCGGGGGATATTATCGGTTTACATAACCATGGCACGATTCAAATTGGCGATACTTTCACGCAAGGGGAAGAATTAAAATTCACTGGCATTCCAAACTTTGCCCCAGAATTATTTCGCCGTATTCGCCTTAAAGATCCACTCAAACAAAAACAATTACTCAAAGGTTTAGTACAACTCTCAGAAGAAGGTGCTGTGCAAGTTTTCCGCCCTCTCACCAATAATGATCTTATCGTCGGTGCGGTAGGGGTGTTGCAATTTGATGTGGTTGTTGCTCGCTTAAAATCTGAATATAACGTCGAAGCCATTTACGAAACCGTAAATGTCGCCACCGCACGCTGGGTGGAAGCTGATGATGTGAAAAAATTTGAAGAATTTAAACGCAAAAATGAACAAAATCTTGCTTTAGATGGAGGGGATAATCTCACCTATATCGCCCCAACAATGGTCAATCTGAACCTGACTCAAGAGCGTTATCCTGACATCACTTTCTTTAAAACAAGAGAACATTAACGTCAGAAAGAAAAATCAGCAAAATCACTACCGCTTCTTACATAAAGATCGAACGATGTTTTTAGTTTTAAATCACAGCCATCTGTGAGATGGCTGCCCCTCTTCATAATCGGCACTATTACGATAATGAGTTTCAATTCACAGCCATCTGTGAGATGGCCGAAGCGCACTACTCTATGCAGGGCTTTACACCTGACGTTTCAATTCACAGCCATCTGTGAGATGGCTGAAATTCATTACTTCATCATCAGCAGTATTTATTGTTTCAATTCACAGCCATCTGTGAGATGGCTGTATTTGAGTAATAAACACGTAAAAGATTGTATAGGTTTCAATTCACAGCCATCTGTGAGATGGCTGAGCATAGGGAAAAAATATAACAAAAATAATGAATTAACCTCAGTATTTCGCTAACAAGTCTTTCCTATGGGGATGAGGATTATAGCATAGTTATTGCCAAATAAAATTCAGCGTTAATTATTTAATTTTTAAAGAACAATAGAGAATCGCTAACCTAACAGAGATTTGATGAGAACAAGAAGTTAGCGATTATAAGATTATGGTATCTTGGAAAATATCAATTGATGGTTTTGCACCATGATGCTCTACTTTTCTGCGCCATTTACTTCCTAAATGATAGAAACGTAAACTATCAGTTTCAGCGTTATAGGTATCTAATAATTTAGATTTTAATACAACCCATTGTTCTGGGGTAATATCACATTCAAATACGGAATATTGCACACGAACACCATAATCAAGACAATGTTTTGCTATGCGACGCAAACGTGTTTGACCTTGTGGGTCATCAAGAGAAATATCATAAGTAATCAACATTAGCATATTATCATCCTAGCGCATTAAAAATGGCGGATATTCGGCTAAATCACTACGTAAATGCCGAGCCAGTAACATAGCTTGTATATGAGGCAATAATCCTATTGCAACTTCTTCCTGCAAAAATGGATGAAGAATTTTTTCTTGCTTTTTAGCTTGCCAAGCTTGGAATAAACTTTTTCTTATTTCAGCTTTCAAATTCACGGCACCACTACTTTCTTTCACAAAATCACTTGGTTTAATTTGCCCACGGTTAATTAGGCTTAATACGGTTCTATCCACCCACCAAGCACGAAATTCTTCCAATATATCTTGTGCTAAACTATCTCTGCCTGGACGATCAGCATGTAAAAAGCCAATTTGTGGATCTAGCCCCACACCTTGCAAAGCACCACTAATTTCCTTACCTAAAATGCTATATAAAAATGATAACAGCGCATTCACTTCATCACGCGGTGGACGGCGTGAACGTCCGTGAAAAGTAAAACCGTTCTTATCCCGCAATAAATGATGAAAAACACTAAAGTAACGAGATGCAGCTTCGCCCTCAATGCCACGAATAGTATCCAACTCGTCAGCTTGCTTAAGCTCCCTTAAACGTGCATTTAAACCATAAATAGCCTGTTGAATTTCTTGATTTTCACCATAGTTTCGTAACTGGCGTTGCAACACGCGCTTAGATGATTGAATTTTAGCTGCGATAATATGACGTGCAATGGTGGTAGGTTTTTCCGCGGAATATCGATATTGCGCTCGACGTAATAATACATTTCCACTTTGTCTGCCTTGCAAACGCCCTAAATAGCGTCCATTTTCAGTGAAAAAGGCAAGATTTACATTATTTTCGCCACAAAATCCCATTAAAAATGGAGACACTAGCACATTACCAAAACAGAATATGTGTCCGATAGAATGAATAGGAAGCTGTGCCACTTTTTTACGCTCTTGTTCAATCACAAGGGTTTCTCTTTCTTTATGCAAATAACTGCCTTGTGTCGTAATATAAATGGTATTTTGTAGTTTTTTCATCGTAAAAATTCACCTACTTAAGATTAAAAAACTCATCATTTTTATACCGCACTTTGCTTTTATTCTTTCTCATCAAACAACCTTTTGATATAAGATTGCGATTTATCTTTTTCCAATAATGCAGGCTGGCAAAGCTCAATTAAGGAACAAGCCTTACAGTGTTTCCCATATTGTGGTGCAGGCGTTATGCCGCTTTCTAACAATGCTTGTACATTAGCAATGTTATCTAATGTTCTGTTTCTTAATTCAGCTGAAAACAGAACAGGTAAACGATGTCGCGTTTGTAAATACCATATCGCCCCTTCCGTAATAGACTGCCCAGTCATTTCTTCTAAACATAATGCTTGAGCGCAAAGTTGAATTTCATCAATAGGTTCAAGTTTGGGTTTGCCACATTTGTACTCTACGGGCTTTAATTGACCTGAGCTAAGATCTTGCTCTACGAGATCCAAAATTCCCGTTAATCCAAGCTGTTGCGCACAAACATGGACAGTTCGCTCAAAACGAATTCCCTTACGGCTTTCAGGTTCGCCTGAATCGACACGCTCGTGCAAGGTTCTACCTTGTGCCGTAAGCAAGTTTTCTTCCCACGCCTGCTCGTTATGGATTAACGCACATTGGCGTGGGCAGAAAGCATAATGCTGTAATGCCGAAAGGGAAACGATATACATTGGTTAAATTAATTCTTCAACCGTTACGCCTGTTAACCCATCGGTATTCACTGAGATACGGTAATCATCAAATGACTGTGCAGGCATTGCCATATCACCATTCACACGCTCAACGGTGACTCGCTCAAATAATTTATGCGCTGGCTGATTACCTAAGGCGTCTTGATGTTTAAATACCACCAACTTGCGCGCCACCATTTCACCACGCGCGGCAGAATGATCGTGTTCAAACATTAGCTGTAAAGCCTGCCATAACTTCTGTAAATCGTCATCACTAAAGCCCGTTTTCTCTGCTAATTTTGCTGAAATAAAGCCGTGTACACGATAAAGTCCGTAAGGAACAATGGATTTACGCCCCATAGTACGTTCTTTTTCAAGATCTTTCTCATTGGTTACAGCCATACGCGTAATAGAAAGTTCCACTGGAACAATCGGATCGATTGATTGTGCAAAGGCAAATTGCACAGGACCACGAACTTGACCGCTATTAACTTCTGTCGTCATTACTGCGCCAAAACTACGAACATCAAAGAAATTTTTGCACATCCACGCGGTAATTTCTCGTGCTTTGGCTTCATCTTTCGGCAGTTTTTTCGCTTCAGGCTTGATGGATAAAGCTTCATAGGCACGTTTATTTTGTAAATTCAGTACGCTTTTCTCTTTCACATAAATCTCGTAGCCTGGCTCATTTTCATAGCATAATTCAATAAAATTACGTATCTTACGTTTTAAACAAACATCTGTAACCAAGCCTTTGCTGGTTTCAGGATCCATACGCGGTAAATTTCCTGCATCAGGATCACCATTTGGATTCCCATTAGTAACATCAAAAAAATATACAAATTCATAACGATTCTGGATAGTCATTTTTTACTCCTTGATTGATTCGGTTTCATCAGCATTAACTTTTTTGCTGAAATAACGTTCTTTTTCTTGATAATAGCCTAATGCAAAGCGTCCTTGTTCCTCAATATTCAGATGACGCGGAAAAACAGTTGGTAATTTTGCTAAAATTGCAGCAAGCTCCTTACTTAAATTAATCGCCATCCCCACGTTGTCTTTCTTTAAACGGGAAAAATGATGCTGACTCCCTTTAAGAAGACGCGGGAAAACTGAATAAGGCACAGTAGATGCAGAGGCATAATAACGATCGACAATATTTGCATTGAGATCACCCAACGCTTGGTATTGAACGCGTTCTAACAACGCAAACAATCGTCCAAGAAGATAAGCTGTATGATCACTATTTTCATCTAATTCCATAGGAACTCCTTGTTTTATCAAACCTTTTCTAAATCGCCGCTGAAGTACGGCTTTAACCATTGCAATTCTCAATCCTGTTATTTGTCCATCCGCTCTAAGTCGCATCAGTAATTGAGATAATAAATTCATCGGATAAAGACTATCAGTAAAAATAGCTCGAGCCAACTCTCCTGCGAGCACAGAGGAAATATTCTCAGATTTACCTTTGCCTGTGCGATCTAATGGCGTTGTTTGCAACAATAAACGCCAAATAGAAGGCGGCGTTTTCCAAGGGCGAGGATTAAGTGCGAGCTCCTGCCAATGCATCGCTAAATTATTGGCTAGCTCGCCAAAACTGCTTTCCAACCAAAAACGAATAGAAATTCTTGATGCATTTGGCGCTAAACCTAAAATGAAAAAACGGGTACTCGGCGCTACCCCTAGATTAATCTCTTGTAAGGGTCTGCCTTTACTCATTTTTTCTAGCATATCAAAAATAGGGCTATTCTCTTGCTCATCATCAGGTGGCGTAAAAAAACCAGCAAAAAATTGTTCCGCCATCTCCGCTTGTTCAACATATTCTGCTTCTGCCCAAAAAACGGTGCTTGTATCTCCAATCATTAAATGATGATTTTTATTGCGTAATAAATAATTTAACGCTGTGGTATAAGCAAATGCGGCTTGTTCTGAAACAGGCGCATTACCACCTTGCTCCTTATTAAAAGAAGTAAAGGCATCTTTGTTGAAGGAAATAATTGAACCGCCCGCAGCTTGTCCACCTTGAACGCCTTTAATTGAAGGATGCAAACGTGCAATAGGTGCTTTTTCACCCGTAATTAAGCAAATTCCTTCTGCCTTTTCATTCTGGGATAATAAACCTGTCCATAAATTTTGTGCTTCAACAGTTTGATGAATATATTCATTTTCACCATCTAACTTAAATACAACGTTAGCATCTAGTATTTCAATAGGACAAAGAGAGTCTGCAAATTTTTCAGGATCCCAAGTTGTTAAGAATTTCACCAAGGCTTGCAAGCCTTTATCTTGAGTATCAGCCAATGTCTCTAAATGAAATTGTTTGAACGCATCGAAAGTATGGCGCGAAAGTAACTCAGGCTGCACTTTCGCAGTATCTTTATACTGATTTGCTTCCACCCCAAGCACATAAGCTGTTTTATCCCATAAAAAGTTCGGTTTTATCCCAGAAGTTCGTTTCACTGCTTGGGGAACATTGATTAACTTCACCCTTGGCTTTTTGTCATCAGTAAAATTAGGAATAACATCAACCAGCTCTCCCTTTGAATTTAATACTAAGATATATCCAATTTTTTCTTCACTGAATCCATAAGAAGGGACTTTAGGTTCACCTGTATCACGATCCTTTTGTGAAGATAAACGATGATAATAACGAACAAGCGATAATAACATCACGATACCACCTCCGTTGCGATAAAAGGTGGCACAGTAATAATGCCATCTTGCATTTTGGCTCTAAAAAAGTGCGGTATATTTTCATTCTGAAAATCAATATCGTGCAACATCCAGCCTAAATCACGCTGACGATCGTTTTCATCTAATAAACATTCAGGTAACGATTCACCTTCATCAATAAAGGCAAATTCCGCCGGAAACTCCCTAACCCCCATACAAGGTTGTTGGAAACACTGCCCTTTTATCGCTCTACGTTTAAACATTTCTAAATGCTTGGTTAAATTATCACTTTGTCCTGCTTTATCGGTCATCACAATATGCGCTTCAATCACATAGGCGACATTTTTTAATACTGTAGCGGCGCGTTGTTGGCGATCTTCTTCAATGATGGTATAAAGTCCTTCCACACTTTTACGTTTTATCGCACCACTTACTTTAGTGGCTGACAATTTGCCACCCAATTCATTCCGACGAATAGATTCAAATTGGATAGGTTTCAGCACGTAGATCTTATCTATCACCCAATTTATCGCAGGCTTCCAATGGATCGCTGATAATATCCCCCGTGCTGCTGAAGGGGTTATTACGTCATAGGATACCCGTTCCACTTTCATTTCAGGGCGGGTGAAACAGGCATAGTCGCCCCAAATATGTAATCTCACTTTATTCTTCATTCACTACTCCATTTATTCTATGGTTATGCTATGACAACTTACCAAGCACAATTTTCCGCAGCAATAAATTCTGGTGTATCCCAATTTAATCCAGAATCTTCGCTATATAAATCCTGATTAATCAGATAATAAAACTGTTCACCAAAACGTTCTCTATTGATTAAATCAACCACGCCACGCTGATAAAGTGCGGTCAAAATTTTCTCAGAAATTTGAATCGTATAGGGTTGCAACTTGCGTAAAATCCCCCTAATTTGTTCGGCATTTTGCAGACAATCGATAAGTTTTTCCGCCTCTTCATTAAAAGGGATAATCAAAGGCACAAGATGGCTTTGAATCATTTGAAATTTTTTTCGCCATGGTTTCAAAAGGGAAATTTAGCCTTGCATTGTGGCAATCTGCTAAAATGCCTGCTTTATCAAGTTCACTCCCCTTTGAAGCATAAACCTGTTTGAAATAATTTAAAATAGCATCTGGTGCCAGTAAATCGAACTGATGCGAGCGCACAACTGAGCGCATACAGGCCGAAAGTACGTTTAACTCCGCTGGCGGCTTCCACTGCTCTTCTGGTTTAAAAATAAAGACTAAACTTTCGCTCTGCGCACGTTTCCCTTCACGATTACAACGTCCTGCGGCTTGAGCAACGGAATCTAAGCCTGCTTCCGCACGCATTACCCGCGGGAAATCAACATCAACCCCCGCTTCTATTAAGGATGTGGAAATCACCCGACAAGACTTGCCTTCTTTCAAGCAATGACGAATCTCATCAAGTATTTGCGTACGGTGTTTAGCACACATCAAGGTGGAAAGATGAAAACATCCCGCCAAGGATTTCGCTAAATGATACAAATGCTGAGCGTGCTTACGATTATTGACAATAATCAGAATTTGTGGATTTTCAGTTAAATAATTGAGTAAAGACTCATCTTTTTGTTCACCAATATGCTGTACAGTGGTACGCGCCAATCGTTCAAATAATTGCTCAGGATTTGGTGCAATTTCGCGTAAATTCTCAAATCCTTTATAGAAACCGTGTTGCTGATGAATTGCAGGTTGAGTCGCGGTACACATTACCACTGAACAGCGATAATTACGCGCAAGCTCATCAATTGCCGCCATAATCGGACGTAATAAATTGAGTGGTAACATTTGTGCTTCATCCAAAATAATCACACTTCCTGTAATATTATGTAGCTTACGGCAACGGGATGAACGATTTGCAAATAAAGATTCAAAAAATTGCACCGCAGTTGTTACCACAACAGGCATATCCCAATTTTCAGAAGCCAAGCGCAATTTATCTTTGCTATGCTTATCCGTTAATTTACTGTCATCAAAGGTACTATGATGCTCCAACACCGCTTTCTCACCAAGATCTCCAAACGCCTGACGAAATTGTGCAGCATTTTGCTCAATAATACTCGTGAACGGAATCACATAAATAATACGACGAAGTTGGTGAATTTTAGCATGTTCAAGAGCAAACGCCATTGAGGTAAACGTCTTTCCGCCACCTGTTGGCACTGTTAACGTAAATAGACCTGTCGGCAACGAGGCTTTCTGTACAGAATCATCAAAAATCTGACTGCGCAACTGATTCAGCGAAGAAATATCCTGATTATCTGAGGATTGTCTAAATTTTGATTGAATAAATTGATTGAAATAATTTTGTAATGTAACAAGTTTGGGAGAAGCGCCACGTTCAATAGGTATATTTTTCCCTTTGTTATAAAAGGCTTCAGTCTCTAAAAAATCCGCATCCACCAAACAAGAATAAAGCATTCGAGTAAAAAAAGACAAAGAAAAAAACTGATCAGTTTTTGATGGTATGATTGTAGGAAAAGGAATCTTATCAGATAACGAAACTTCATCTTTCCAAGCCTTATTCAAGGTAGGAATAGTATTTTCTAAACGCTGAGTTAGAGATGTTAAATCCCCTTCTCGCAAACCATTTGCCAACCCAGCGTGATGACCAGCAATACAAAATGCCATCAACCACCCAAGTTGAGGATATTTTTCCACCGCTAATTTTGCCCCAGCGGTTGAATGATCAACCCGGGCTCCACCGCGCAAGCGTGCTTGATATGACTGACTATACTTACCAAAATCGTGCAATAACCCAATGTGATAGGCAATTTTTTGAGCATCAAAATATTGTGCAAAATCAGCTGCCATTTCCGCAACATTGAGCAAATGATCGCGCAACAACTGCCAATTTTGCTCTGTTAAATCCTCTGTTGAATGAGCGAAAAAAACCATAAGCTCTACTGCTGTAAAAGGTTAATCATTAGACAGTAGTATAAAAAAATCCTTATCTTCCAATCAGTAAAACTAAATTATGTGATACATTTCACATTGTTTTAGAAAATACCTAAGTTTAGGATAAAACTAACATAAAATGATGCAATTGAAAGGCAAATAATAGACATAAAAAAAGCCGCCACCGGCGGCTATCTTATTATAGCCAACCAAAGGCTGGCTATAAAAACCATACGCTATGCGTATGGTGTTAAAGAGCTTAAGCGATGAAAAGAAAAATCCTCACTATATAATGAACGAGGCTGACAACCAAAATTCAACATATAGGAGGATATGTCATGACAAATAAAGCGAATGACGATTTAAGTTTATCACATACAAGGTGGAACTGTAAGTATCACCTAGTATTTATACCTAAATACAGACGGAAAGCTATTTTCGGTAAGCTAAGAGCAGATATAGGGAGTATTTTAAGGCGTTTATGTGATTATAAAGGCGTAGAAATTGTAGAAGCTCATGCGATGAAAGATCATATCCATATGCTTGTAAAAATACCACCGAAATTAGCAGTTTCAAGTTTTATGGGATATTTGAAAGGAAAATCATCATTGATGATTTTTGAAAAGCATGCAAAGCTAAAATATAAATATGGCAATAGACACTTTTGGGCAAAAGGCTATTATGTAAGTACGGTGGGTTTAAATGCCAAGGTGGTAGAGGAATACGTAATCAAGAAAAAGAAGATATGGTACAAGATAATTTAAGTACGAAAGAATATGTGGGCCCCTTTAAGGGGTAACCAAAGTAATCTCTAAACACGGTTGTCGGTCTTTCACACATCCCTTGAGGGATGTGTGAAGTAAAGGCCCTTATAGGGTAGCCTCAAAACCGCACGTTTCACGTGCGGATTGTTATTGATTTATCTATAATTTTATGACACCTGAGGGCGAGCTTGCGAGGGGTTTTAAATCCCTTGTATAGCCCATTAACTCTAATAGCTCTTCAAGTGGAAGATCCAGCCAATACTACCACAAGATCTATTGCTAAATAGATAACTTGATCTTACACAAATTCCAAGGCTTGTAAAGGCTGGACATTAACTTTTTATAATAATGCTGAATTTACAGTGTCTCTAATCATTTCCACATCGTCTTCTATGTAAGTTAGTGTTACCTTAATATCCCTGTGCCCCAATAACTGCTTGGCTACGTAAAGATTATTAGGATTCTTCATTAAATTTGTTGCAACTGTGTGCCTAAATCTATGTGGAGATACATTGAACCCAACAGAACGAGATATAACTTTAAATATATGGCTTATTTGATGTTCACTGGTATTTTTAGCTCTATTCCTGGACAAAGGGCAAAAGAGATTAAAGTTAAATAACTGACAATCATTAGTTTGATTTGCTCGCTTTAATTCAAGGATAAGGTTCTGAAGATAAGGAAACAACTTATCTGAAATAGGAATTGTGTGTGAATGATGATTTTTATTTATTTCGGGAGATATATGAATAATTCTACTCACTAAATCTATATCACCAACCTTTAATTTTATTAATTGAGCTCGGCGAATTGCTGTATATCTGAATGTCTTTATTAACGTTTCAACAAACCATACAGGATTCAAGATACCTGGTAAATTATGTGCACCTTGCAGAAAAAAATCTAACTTTGCTAGTTCTGTACTAGACAAAATTTTCCGCTTAGCTTTTCCCTCTCTTAAAAATAATTTATTACAAGGATTATCTTGATAATCTAATAAATTTTGTTCAATTCCAAATTTATAGATCGCTTTGATGTGGCGCAAATAGCTATTCCATGTGATTGGTTTAATATTACTCCCAACCGCGGTTCTTCTCCAATCTAAAAGCAATAAACTAGAGATTTCATTTGGATACATAACATTGCAATTTCTCTGTAAGAGTCTAATAGCTTTCTGATAACTCTTAATTGTATCTCCTCAAAGATACTTATATAAAAAAATTTTGTAATAACTCTTCAAATGTAATATTACCTACTGCCATAATTAAGGTTCCTTTAATATTCTAATTAAAAAATTTCTAATATACTAAATTTCTATCGATTTAAAATAATTTACTCCATGCAGGATAAAATCTCTTATATCCTTTGAGTTTCGTAATAAATCCAGCAAACACTTCTCTTCTTTATTTATTGCTATAACCCCCCTTTCACCAAAAAGTATATAATTAATATCAACACCCTCTAATCCTAGCTTCATTAAATAGTCGACTCTAGGCATAATTCGATTATGCTCATATTTGAACTGAGCTTGTGATCTAACACCTCCTAATTTTGCAAATGCTCTTTGAGTTAACCCCATTCTCTGTCTTTCTTCTTTTAAACGATGACCAATATACATATACATCCCTATTCTAGATAAAACGTTGACTAGCTCGTAATATATCTATCCAAAATATACTAAGCAATCAATTTTTATTTCATTTTTTCAGATAATAAATGCGAGAGCATACTCGATCTTTAAGGGAGTAACTCATTACATGGCTATAGGTAGGATTCCAATTAGTTATAGATAACACCTATATACATTATTTGATATTTCAGGAACCATGTATTATAAAAGACAAAGCAAACAAGAAAAAAATAGTAAATAGATATTCGTAATATTATATAGCATTTGAAAAAGATTTAATCTATTCATCTCTGCTACATTTTCTTATCTTTTACAGCTTAAAAGTAAGAATAATCAATGACAAAGAAAAAATCAATATTGACGCAGGAACTTTAAGATCAAATAGAATTATAAAAGAAAGAGACTTCCCACTCGAATTAAATAATTGAATGAGGCCTTAATAAAAGAAGCTGAACAGAAAACTTTAGATTATCGTGTGGCATAAAATCATGCAAAGGTCGATAAAAGCCATCCTTATACTCAATCCCAAACATTGAGTATTTAAATAAGTTAGGTGATGGACCTTTAATATAGTAGCTATAATAAAGTATGGTGTGCTTGACACACCATACTCGTAGCTAATCTAGTTAATTAAGCTTCAATTGGTGTACGCCAGTCATCTGAACCTGATGTACCTGCTACAGTATGCTCCCAAGTGATTTTTCGGTAAGCTAAAAAGACATCAAGTAATTGAGTAAACTCTTTTTGAGAAGGATCCTGTGCATGTGGCATTAAAAGATCCATATTAACAATAGTTGCATCTTCTAATGTAGTTGTGAAGTAATGCTCTTGTTTACCTTCAACTGATGTGCGATACCATTTTAATTCTACTTTCGGTAGCATTTCTCCTGAAGCTAACGCATTATAAAGCAATGGAACTGCTTTATTTAGGGCTACCGTTAAAATTAATGGTTTATGTGCACGTTGACCTGATGGTTGACCTGATTGTGGATCCGTTGGTACGGTCACTTGGTGTTTAACCTGCTGAACCAACATTTGATCTTCATGACCTTCAACAAAAATATTTCCCACAGAATCAGCCGTAAACGCACCAGCTGTGATATTACCCTGGGTTTTTCCTGTAATTGAAACGTAACATGGAGTTGGCATAGTAGTTATCCTCACTAATGTAATAATGTAATAAATAATTATTGACGTAAGAAATCAAAAAATATGATTTCTTGTATATTAGTATGTCGTTTTTTACCTAAAAAAACAACAAAAAGCTTAAAAAATACTCTATTAAAAACCCAGAATTTTGATATACTAAATTTGTAGATGGTCTATATACCATGTATACCCCTTTTCATTCTATACAATTAAAGAAGGATAATGCTATGAGTAAAAAAGAAGGTTCTGTTGCACCTAAAGAGCGAATCAATATTAAATACGTCCCAGCAACAGGCGGTGAAACTGCCGAAGTTGAATTACCATTAAATCTCTTAGTTGTTGGTGATATGAAGGGAAAAGCAGAAGACTCATCTATAGAAGAGCGATCAATGATTTCTATTGATAAAAACAATTTTTCTTCAGTTATGGAAGAAATGGAAATTGGTTTGAATATTAATGTTGCAAACAAATTATCCGATGACGCATCACCAGATGATGAAATTAATGTGCAATTAGACATCAAATCTCTTAATGACTTCTCTCCAGATAACATTGTTAAATCCGTTCCTGAATTACGTAAATTGCTTGAATTAAGAGAAGCATTAACTGCCGTCAAAGGACCACTTGGGAATGTTCCGGCTTTTCGAGCTAGAATCGCAGAACTACTCGAAGATGAGCAATCCCGAGCTCAATTACTTGCAGAATTAAATTTAGTTGACAAAAAATAGTTGATCATACCAGAGGACTTTAGATATGGCTGATAAAATCCAAACAGAACAAATCGAACAAAATACCACTACCTCGGGCTCATTACTTGATGAAATCATGGCTCAAACAAGGCTTTCTGAAGATAGTGAAGGCTATGATATTGCTAAACAAGGTGTCGCTGCTTTTATTAGTAACATTTTAGAAACAGGCTCAAAAGAAGAGCCAGTAAACAAGTTATTAATAGATAAAATGATCAATGAGATTGATCGAAAATTAAGCGCCCAAGTAGATGAGATTCTACATCACAATGAATTTCGTAATTTAGAATCATCTTGGCGCTCATTAAAATTATTAGTTGATAAAACAGACTTTAGAGAAAATATTAAGATTAACGTTTTTCATGCAACAAAAGAAGAATTACTCGATGACTTCGAATTTGCACCTGAAATTGTTCAATCTGGTTTTTATAAACATGTTTATTCTTCTGGCTATGGTCAATTTGGTGGTGAGCCCATTGGTGCCGTGATTGGGAACTATGAATTTACCCCAAAATCCCCTGATATGAAACTCTTGCAATATGTGAGCGCCGTAGGCTCTATGGCTCACGCCCCATTTATATCTTCCGTATCCCCTGCTTTCTTTGGTATTCAAAGTTATACTGAATTACCTGCAATTAAAGATCTAAAATCAGTGTTTGAAGGACCAATGTATGCTAAGTGGCGTTCATTACGAGAATCTGAAGACTCTCGTAGTTTAGGATTAACTGCCTCTCGTTTCTTAGTTCGTTTACCTTACTCTGTGTCAGACAATCCGGTAAAAACTTTTGGCTATGAAGAGGATGTAAGTAAAGACCACGAACACTATCTATGGGGTAATAGCGCATTTTTACTAGCTTCTTGCTTGACGGATAGTTTTGCTAAATATCGTTGGTGTGCAAATATTATTGGCCCACAAAGTGGCGGTGCGGTCTATGATTTACCAGTTCATATTTATGAAGCGATGGGACAAATTCAGTCAAAGATCCCAACAGAAGTGCTTATTACAGATAGAAGAGAATTTGAATTAGCGGAAGAAGGATTTATCGCATTAACTATGCGTAAAGGTAGTGATAATGCTGCATTCTTTTCTGCTAATTCTGTTCAAAAACCAAAAATTTTCCCAAATACAAAAGAGGGTAAAATAGCAGAAACCAACTACAAATTAGGTACTCAATTACCATATACATTTATGATCACTCGAGTAGCTCATTTCTTAAAAGTGTTACAACGTGAGCAAATTGGTAGCTGGAAAGAAGCAACTGATTTACAAACCGAGTTAAATAAATGGCTCAAGCAATATGTCGCTGATCAAGAAAACCCACCTGCAGATGTTCGTAGTCGTCGTCCATTCAGAGCGGCATCTATTTCTGTATCAGATGTAGAGGGAGATCCAGGTTGGTTCTTGTCTTCCATCAAATTAAGACCACACTTTAAATATATGGGATCTAACTTTGAACTATCGCTTGTTGGTCGTCTAGACAAGGAATAGAAAAATGGCATTATTAAGTTGGCAACGAGATAGTACAGCTAGCTTATTTGAGCGTATACAGGGGAAGGAGGTAAATCCTTCTCCACTCTCCCATTCTGGTCTCAAAACTTTTATCGAATCAATAAAACATAATCTTAACAATATCCTTAATACCCATCCAGGCACATCACAAAGTGCGGTCCAATTAGGAATTATGGACTTAAATGATGCCACGAGTAATACAGGAGATATCTATCAAAAAATATCCCAAATCATTCAAGAATGCATTTTGAATTTTGAGCCTCGAATCATCGCGGTAAATGTGACACCATTTCCTAATGAAGAGCAACCTCTAACCCTATTTTTTTACGTCACGGCAACAGTATCCTTTGAAGACTACACCAAAGACATTGCCTTTAATTTACACCTAGATAACGATCATCGTTATTATCTAGATATGAGCAACATTACTTAAGATGTGATTATGTCTCTTGAAAAATATTTTAGACAAGAATTAGATTATCTGCGTGAATTAGGTAAAGAAATTGCTAATGAAAAGCCTCATTTGGCTAATTTTTTATCTGAAAAAAGTGCCGATCCCGATGTTGAACGATTACTAGAAGGCTTTGCCTTTTTATCTGGTAGTTTAAGAGCTAAAATTGAAGATCAATTTCCAGAGTTCACTCATAGTTTAATTAATATGCTCTGGCCAAATTATCTGCGCCCAACACCAAGTATGACTATCGTTGAATTTTTTCCCAACCCTAAAGTCGCAAAAGGTTTTGATGTCGTAAATAAAGGCACCACGTTATTAAGCCGTCCTATAGTATCTGGTAACTCCGACAAAAAACTACAATGTCAATTTCAGACTTGCCGTGATGTTTGGCTCAATCCCTTCTCTCTTTCGGATGCAAGTGTATTAAATAGTAACGAGCAAGCTATTATTAGCTTAGTATTTTCTAGTGAATCGCCACTAAAGTTCTCTGAACTAGATTTAAATAAGTTGCGTTTTTATCTTGGGGCAGATGATTACACTAATCAGCAACTATATCTATGGTTTAGCTATTACTTGACAGGTGCAGAGATTGTTGTCAACGACCAGAAAATAACATTACCTGAGTTTAATTTTTCACCTGCAGGATTTAATAAAGAAGACGCACTCTTACCTTACCCCAAAAATGCTTACAGTGGTTATCGGATCTTACAAGAATATTTCTGCTTTCCCGAAAGCTTCATGTTCTTTGACGTAAATGGTATCGCTCCACTACCAAATACTCTTGATGAATCAAATCAGTTTATATTAAACCTCTATTTCTCTGAGCCATTGTCTTCAGATGTTCAAATCAGAAAATCAACTTTTAGACTACATTGCACACCTGCAATAAATTTATTTAAGCATAGTTGTGAACCGCTTAGATTCGATGGGGATAAAGATGAATATTTGCTAAAAGGAAGTTATTCTCATCCTGAATGGTATGAAATATTCTCAGTAGATCAAGTATCAAGCCATGTTGAAAATACGAACAATAAAGCTAGAGGGCCTCGTCATTCTTCCACACGTCATTACTTACCTTTTGAAAGCTTTGAGCATCAAATTGAATATGCTAAGGGACGAACCGAGCTTTATTATAAAGTAAGGGCTAAAGATGCCTTATTTGAAAAAGGATTTGATCATTATATTTCTTTTGTAAGAGGCGATGAGGTAATAAGTTTAGGAAAAACTGAATCCATCTCGATCAATGTGACTTGCACTAACCGTGAAATACCCACCAACTTAAAAGTTGGTGATATTTGCATTGGCACAGAAACAAACCCAGCAATTGTTGAATTTAAAAATATCACTCGTCCATCTATGCCACTGCATCCATTACTAGATGGAACACTCGCTTGGAAATTAATTTCCAATTCTTCACTAAACTACTTATCGTTACTCGAAATTGAGGCATTAAAAGAGATTATTAGAACCTACGATCTGCCCAGCTGGCATAGTAGGAGAAATGCCAAAATGTCCCAAAAGAAACTTGATGCGATTAAGTCAATAGACACCAAGCCTATAGATCGATTATTTAAAAGTGTTTCTATTAGAGGACTACAATCTACCTTATATATCAAACAAAGCGAATTTAACTCTGAAGGTGAAATGTTTTTATTTTGCACTGTGCTATCCCAATTCTTCTCTCTCTACGCAAGTGTAAATTCATTTCACAAACTGAAAGTAATAAATTTAGATAATCAAGCGAGCTATGAATGGCCTATTCAAATCGGACAGCATCAATTGATGTAAACACCGCCTCCCAAAAACTAGACATTAGCCGATACAATTTCTATCGGCTAATGGAGCTATTATGTAAAATCAAAGGGGTTGATCCAAGTGAAAGCTTAAGTTTATTACCTAAAGATGAAATTATTCGCCTAACATCACTAGCCGGATTAGGCTTCCCAATTAGAGATATCGCTAACTTAAAAGAATTACCGGAAGGAACATTTGAACTTCAAGTTTCTTTTTTAGGTTTGCATGGTAGCCAATCGCCCCTACCTGGCTATTACCTAGATAGTCTAGCCACTGAATATCTTCATAAAGAGACAAAATTAGTTGATTTTATGGACTTATTCAACCATAGACTATCGTTATTACTACATCAAATTTGGCGAAAATATCGCTACTACATAAATTACCAAACAAATGGAACTGACGAATATTCTAACAGAATGTTTGCCTTAGCTGGACTTGGCTATAAAAGTATCAGAAACAAACTCTCTGTCAATCATTCCAAAATGTTAGCTTATGCTGGTATTTTATCTAGTCCTGCTCGCTCCCCTGAAATCATTTGTAACTTAGTTTCCCATTGTTTTGATTTAGAGTTCGTCTCACTAGAAAGTTGGTGTTTTCGTTATGTTGAAATCATCGAAGATGAACAAAACCGATTAGGATTAATGAAAAAAGAAGCGGGGAAACCACCAAAAGGCCGTTCTTGTTTAGGTGAAAATTTCACCTTAGGTAGCAGAAAGCCAAACAGAGGAAGCAAATTTGAATTACAGCTCAACAACCTTTCTCGGCAAGAATTTTTGTCATTTTTACCAAATGGAGAAAATTATCTCCCCCTCGTTACCTTTGTCTCTTTTATATTAAAAGATCAATTTGCCTGGGATTTGAGATTAGGATTAGCAAAAGAGCAAGTATCAGGTATGGTTTTAGGAACCGAACAAGATAGTTTACTTGGCTGGACAAGTTTTATAGGTCATCCAGTACAAGAACCCGATGTGTTATTGACAATTAGAGAGTAAAAATCAATACGAATTTAACAAGGAGAAATTATGTTCGACTTATTCACCTCCAAAGGCCTCCACTTCACCCTCGAAGTGGCACAACTGCCGCCTGACACCTTCCGTGTTGTCAAATTCGATTTCGAAGAAGGCTATAATTCCCTCTTTAAACTCTCCATTATCGCAGCAACACAACATAACCAGCTTCCATTTGGTTCACTACTCGACTGCGCAGCAACCCTTTCCATCTGGCAAGATGGTGAGCGACAACGGAATATCTCCGGTATCGTCACACAAATCAAACTCGGTAAAACCGGTGAACGTTATACCTTTTATCACTTTACCCTCTCCCCTCATCTCTGGCGATTAACCCAAAAAAGACGCTCTCGCATTTTCCAACATACCAGTATTGAAGATATCTTAAAAACCCTGCTAAGCGATTCCAATGTGCTTTTTCACACCATTGATATCGCCTACCGCACAAGACGGGAATATTGTGTGCAATACCGCGAAACCGATTATGAATTTTTCCAACGGATTATCGGTGAAGAAGGCTTGTTTTTCTTTTGTACGGAAGATGAACATAATCAAATTGACCGGCTCTTTATTTACGATGATGCCCATCGTTTATCCAAGGAAGATACCCTCTCCCTTGACTATAATGCCAATCCTACCGTATTACGCCAAGCCCCTCATCTCCGTACCTTCCAATGGACCGAACAAATTCGTCCTTCTGAAGTATTGTTAAAAGATTACACCTTCAAAAAACCAAACTGGAATGCGGAATATGGCTTACAAGGCACACAAGAAGAGATTCAATTTCAAGGAGACTATCCTTACTACGACTACCCTGGTCGCTATAAAAATGACAGTGGCGAACGCTTTGCCCAATATCGTCTCGACAGTTTACGCCGTGATGCACATACGGGCGAGGGAGAAAGCAATCACCCAGCTTTAAGAATAGGTCAGCTCTTACACATTCATCTCCATCCTCGTGCTGACTTCAATCAGCCTTGGCAATTAACTTACATTCAACATCATGGAGAACAACCGCAAGCCTTGGAAGAGGAAAGCCATTTTAGTCAACGTGAAAATACCACCTTTATCACTAATCGCTTTGAATGTCTTTCTCCGGAGAAAACTTTCCGTAGTAATTTCCCTCAAAAACCACAAATCTGTGGCACACAAACTGCGGTAGTCACAGGCCCCAAAGGGGAAGAAATTTTCACGGATTACCAAGGCCGGGTTAAAGTGAAATTTCATTGGGATAAAGGGGAATTCAACGATTCCAGAAGTTCTTGCTGGGTGCGTGTTGCTCAACCTTGGGCGGGGCAAAACTGGGGGATGCTCGCTATTCCACGTGTTGGGCAAGAAGTGGTGGTGAGCTTTTTAGAAGGCGACCCAGACCAACCGCTGATTATTGGACGCGTGTATAATGAGCTACAAATCCCACCGGGTAATCTGCCTGCTACCTATACCCAAATGCACATTAAATCGAAAACCTACAAAGGGGAAGGTTACAACAGCATTCTCTTTGAGGATGCCGCGAACCGAGAATTATTTGAAATGCATGCCCAGCGGGATATGACCACCCTGGTTGAGCATGACCAAAAAAATCACATCAAAAACCACCGCACTTTAACGGTTAACGGTAGCCAACGTACTCAAATTGACCAAGGCAGAACCACCCAAATCACCACCGGTAATGACATCAAAACCGTCTTAGCGGGAAACAATCTTGAAACCATCAGCTTACTTAAAGCTATCCAAGCGAAAGAGATTTTCAACTATGCTCACGACCGTATTGAGCTTGAAGTGGGCAAACAAACCAGCCTGACGATGGACAATGAAAAGATTCTCCTTCGCTTTGGTAAAAACACGATTTTGATGAATGAAGAAGGGATTTGGTTGGATGGTGTGCATATCGGGATGCAGGAGAAGGAAATTGAAAAAGAGAATTTTTTAACAGAAGGCATTCAACCCTATAGCCATAGCTTTATACTTCAAGATAAATCGGGTAATCCATACAAAAATATGCCTTATATCATACGTTATGATGGTAAAACCTTAACAGGTATCAGTGATAATGAAGGAAAAACGCGTCCGATTTACACTCAAGACGAAACAAAAGTAGATGTACAAATTGATTGGGAAAAACTATAAGGAACAATAAATGATTACTCCTATTATTACAAAAAGCAAGACACAGCCCATTGAAAATAACAGCTATACGATACACGCTGAAGATGCTTATTTTCTTGTACTTGGCTTTGAGGTCAATAAATCACCTTTAACTAACCCTAATTTTGAAGAGGAAATGAAACAAAATCAAGAGGAAGATAATAAGCCTCAACGATCCGCTTATAAAAAAAGCTCTATAGAGGATGATGTTGTGGGAGATATCGGGTCAGAAATTTCTTTTCATAATGCATTAATTGACCCAGGACATGCATTTATGTATTTAGTTAAAAACCTAAATGCTACGATTTTCTTAAGTGTTGGGCCTTTAGTTAATGATGCTGAACGATTAGATGAATATAGAAAAGCCCATCAACTCCCTGACGAAGAACAGATTAATCAAATATTAGCCAAGCAGCCTGTCGCCCAATCAGGCTATAAAATAGGACATAACATTAGTCGTGCTTATGGAAGAGGAACCTCTGACTATCGGATACCAGAGAAAACATTCTTATTTAAATTAAAAATCACTGAAAAACAGTATGAAGCGATTTATAAAAATGTGGAGAGAATAAAAAAAGAAATAGAACAAGGAGAACGTTTTTATAATATTTTTGATAATCATACTTGCGCAAAAGTGGTAAGGGATGATGCGATTGCAAATATTTTACCTGACTTACCTTGGGGAAGAAGTGCTGTGATGACAGGGCATATTCAGGCAATTAATCCTTATGCTTTTTATGAACAAATGCAGGAGTATAAGAAGAAAGTAAGGTTTGTCAGAGAATTTGTTATTGACATGGCAGATAAAACAGAGGATGAATGGAGTAATTTCATTGAGGAAATTAGAAATGGAAATCACAAGAAACTGATATCATCCAAGATGCCAAAGGACATTATTTTAGAAAAGGGAGTAAGAAAATGAAAAAAATATTATTTGGACTCCTTCTATTATTTATATCATGGCATAGTGTCCCCATCGAGAAAAAATTAAAAAATGAAAAAGAGGATTTATATGAAAAATATATCAACGCAGAACAAATAAGAAAAATCAAAACTTATAAGTTTACACGAAAAAATGTAGAAGATTTTATATTTTTCCTTCAATGCTCTATTAATGTTTTAGAAGATGGAAATATCTATTCTGTTTTAAATAAGCTAAATTATTCGTTTAAAGGAGGAGAAGATAGCCCCAAGAAACTCTTTGCTCCTATAAAAAATGGAAAAATCTATTACTACTACATTTTTCAAGATCCAATTAAAGAGCATAAAGGAGTTTCCGGACGTTACAGTGTATACTTTAAGAAAAAAGATAAAAAATACTGGAAAACCGCGACTATATTCCCTGTTGCAGAAAAAATGGCAATGAACTCAGAGTTTACTCAAAAAGATTTTAATGACTTTCATCTTGTGTTTAAGCATAAATATTTTTTAAAAGAATTACTTACTAATGATACTAATAAATATCTAGCAGGATATTCTGCCTATAGCCTCAGAGAGCCTGCACGTTTTGAGGAAGAGGAAAACAATTGCTATGCAATTTATCGATTTGAACGCAAAGATGAAAAAGCCCATCTCCAATTTGATTTTTGTGTGAGCCGCAATAATTACCAAGAAACGGATAAATACCCTTATCGATTTGGAAAAATTGTGATTGAACGGTTAGATGAGCCAAAATCACCTAATTATAAAATTGTGCCATACAAAGCAAAAACTTTACCAAATTGGGGGCAATAAGAATTATCAATTTCAATATGATTTGTTGAGTATTAAGCAATAGGCGAAAAACTACTGCGCTTTTGTCAGCATACCAAGAAAATCTCCTTTTCATTAATTGTGAATTCACCTAAGTTCATTTATATTATCAAGATAAATGAACCATTGCATATCGATGAAAAGGGTATCCTATGTACCGAAATGAGACTAAAATACCAACCTTCTCCGTTGCTAACGATCTCCACTTCACTCTCGAAGTAGCACAACTGCCGCCTGACACCTTCCGTGTTGTCAAATTCGATTTCGAAGAAGGCTATAATTCCCTCTTTAAACTCTCCATTATCGCAGCAACACAGCATAACCAGCTTCCATTTGGTTCACTACTCGACTGCGCCGCAACCCTTTCCATCTGGCAAGATGGTGAGCGACAACGTAATATCTCCGGTATCGTCACACAAATCAAACTCGGTAAAACCGGTGAACGCTATACCTTTTATCACTTTACCCTCTCCCCGCATCTCTGGCGATTAACCCAAAAAAGACGCTCTCGCATTTTCCAGCATACCAGTATTGAAGCTATCTTAAAAACCCTGCTGAGCGATTCCAATGTGCTTTTTCACACCATTGATATCGCCTACCGCACAAGACGGGAATATTGTGTGCAATACCGTGAAACCGATTATGAATTTTTCCAACGGATTATCGGTGAAGAAGGCTTGTTTTTCTTTTGTACGGAAGATGAACATAATCGAATTGACCGGCTCTTTATTTACGATGATGCCCATCGTTTATCTAAAGAAGATACCCTCTCCCTTGACTATAATGCCAATCCTACCGTATTACGCCAAGCCCCTCATCTCCGTACCTTTCAATGGACCGAACAAATTCGTCCTTCTGAAGTGTTGTTAAAAGATTACACCTTCAAAAAACCAAACTGGAATGCGGAATATGGCTTACAAGGCACACAAGAAGAGATTCAATTCCAAGGGGACTACCCTTACTACGACTACCCTGGCCGCTATAAAAATGACAGTGGCGAACGCTTTGCCCAATATCGTCTCGACAGTTTACGCCGTGATGCCCATACGGGCGAGGGAGAAAGTAATCACCCAGCTTTAAGAATAGGCCAACTCTTACACATTCATCGCCACCCTCGCGCTGACTTCAATCAGCCTTGGCAATTAACTTACATTCAACATCATGGAGAACAACCGCAAGCTTTGGAAGAGGAAAGCCATTTTAGTCAACGTGAAAATACCACCTTTATCACTAATCGTTTTGAATGTCTTTCTCCGGAGAAAACTTTCCGTAGTAATTTCCCTCAAAAACCACAAATCTGTGGCACACAAACTGCGGTAGTCACAGGCCCCAAAGGGGAAGAAATCTTCACAGATTACCAAGGTCGAGTTAAAGTGAAATTTCATTGGGATAAAGGGGAATTCAACGATTCCAGAAGTTCTTGCTGGGTGCGTGTTGCTCAACCTTGGGCGGGGCAAAACTGGGGGATGCTCGCCATTCCGCGTGTTGGGCAAGAAGTGGTGGTGAGTTTTTTAGAAGGCGACCCTGACCAACCGCTGATTATTGGACGCGTGTATAATGAGCTACAAATCCCACCGGGTAATCTGCCTGCCACCTATACCCAAATGCACATTAAATCGAAAACCTACAAAGGTGCAGGTTACAACAGCATTCTCTTTGAGGATGCCGCAAACCGAGAATTATTTGAAATGCACGCCCAGCGGGATATGACCACCCTGGTTGAGCATGACCAAAAAAATCACATCAAAAACCACCGCACTTTAACAGTTAACGGTAGCCAACGTACTCAAATTGACCAAGGCAGAACCACCCAAATCACCACCGGTAATGACATCAAAACTGTCTTAGCGGGAAACAATCTTGAAACCATCAGCTTACTTAAAGCCATTCAAGCTAAAGAGATTTTCAACGCGGCACACGACCGCATTGAGCTTGAAGTGGGTAAACAAACCAGCCTGACGATGGACAATGAAAAGATTCTCCTTCGCTTTGGTAAAAACACGATTTTGATGAATGAAGAAGGCATTTGGTTGGATGGCGTGCATATTGGAATGCAGGAGAAGGAGTTGCAAGTGCCGGATAATACCGGGGAATTAAAACCACTCTATCGGCTTCAGTTCCATCTATTAGATGATGAAGGAAGACCTTACCAAAATACGCCATTTACAATCAAATTGCCAGAAAGCGAACAGAAAGGTATAACGGATGAAAATGGGTTGACACCTGTCTATTTTAGTGAACAATCTGCTGAAGCTGAAATTCGGTTACATATTAATAAATTAGATGAGAGAAGCTGGACATGGTAAATAACAAAACATCAAAAGCAAATTTTAAAATAAATGACTATGTGGAAACCATTAAAATATCAAGACCAAAATATATTCTCTATGTAATAACGAATGAGAATACATGGGAAGATTCATTTCATCTCTATAATGTTTGGGGTATTGGTACACATACAGGAATGATTCTTGAAAACACTCAAAATAAGAGCGAATCTTTATTATATGACCCAAGTGGAAGTTATTTTTTCAAAAGAGAAAGTGGCGAAATTATCTACCCAGGCAGTGGCTATACATTATCAGGAAATGATTTTTCATTTGAAGATTATATTAATTATCAAAAAGAGGATGGTGAAGATGTTTATGCACATATATTTTATCTTTCTGACGAAGAAGGAGAAAGAATCAAAAGTAATATAGAGGCAGATAGAAGTTGTGGTCCTATGGGGTGCACTGAATGCTCAAGTGAAGTACTTAAAGGTGGAATTGGTAAATTTAAGGACCTAGAAATAACTAGCCGTCCCAATCAACTAGGAGACCAATTAAGAAAATTATCAGATATAACTATAAAACTATAGTGGAGAGACATAAATGAAAAATATTTTTATTAAACGAAATGCTGAATGGTTTGCTATAATTACTTTCTTTTTGTTATATGTATGCACAGGAAGATTTAGATATTCTAAGGTTGTAGACTATCAAGGAATATATTTATATTACATTCTTTCTTTTACCTTATGGTTTTGGATAAGAACATTTTTCCACACTAAGAAATATTTATTTTTCATAGTTTGCCCAATGATTTGTCTATTCCTATCCTGTTTTATTATGTCTTTTTATTATTTTAATTCTGGTTTTATATTTTTTTTAATACATTTCATCCTATGCTATATAGTTATGGGGTATATTTATCTGAGCTTGCTAATGTTCTTATTTTACAAGCTTTTAAAATAATAAATTTTTATTAGATTCTTTGAATATTATTAAATTAATCAAATGTTAGCCCCTTATCCTGCCGCTCAGGTCGGCTATGGACTCGGACAGGACTTCAATCGTGCTTATGGAATAGCGACCGCCGACTACCGAATATCCGAAAAAGTCACCTTGTTTCAATTAAAAATTACCGAAGCGCAGTATGAAGCCATTTATAAAAATGTGGTGCGAATCAGAAACGTAATAGAACAACGAGAGCAATATTATAATATTGCAAACAATTATACCTGTGCAAAAGTGGTAAGGGATGATGCCATTGGAAATATTTTACCTGATTTACCTTGGGGAAGAAGTGCTGTGATGACAGGGCATATCCACGCGATTAATCCTTATGCGTTTTATGACCAAATGCAGGAATATAAGAAAAAATCAAAATTTATACAAGAGTTTATCATCGACTTAGATGATCAACAGACGCAATGGAATAAGTTTATTCATGCAATTAAAGATGGCAATAAGAAAAATCTCCTTTTTCAAAATATGCCGAAAGATATTATTTTAGAAAAAGGAGCAAAAAAATGAAAAGCGTATTATTAGCAATATTTCTATTACTTACATCATCATATGGAAGTAGTGCTTCTTCTATAGAAAAACAAGAAAGTTCCGGGAGGGGCAATATTTCAATAATATACATTAATGAAATTAAAAAATATCAATTTACCAAAAGAAACATAGCCGACTTTAAGTTCTTTCTTCAAAAAAACATAGAAATAATAGAAAAAAATAGTATTTATTCAGTATTAAGAGAGTTAAATTCAAATTTCGAAGGGGGAGAAATTGTCCCTAAAAAACTGTTTACTCCAATAACCAAGGGATACTTTACTTACTCTTATCTATTTGGTAAGTCAATAAAAGAAAATTTCGAAATTCATGGATATTATGACAGTAGTTTTGATAAAAAAACTAAAAACTTCTGGAAAACAGCAACAATATTTCCCGTTGCGGAAAGAATAGCAATGAACTCAGAGTTTACTCAAAAAGATTTCGATGACTTAAATCTAGTTTTTAAACAAAAATACTTTTTAAAAGATCTTCTCTTAAAAAACACATTATCCTCCCTAGCCGGGTATTCAGATTCTTACTTTAAAGCAACAGGGCGATTCGAAGCGATAGAAAAAAATTGCTATGCAATTTATCGATTTGAACGTAAAGATGAAAAAGCCCATCTCCAATTTGATTTTTGTGTGAGTCGCAATAATTACCAAGAAACGGATAAATACCCTTATCGATTTGGAAAAATTGTGATTGAACGGTTAGATGAGCCAAAATTGGATAAATCACGTTACAAAGTTGTACCATATAAAGCAACAACGCTGCCTAATTGGGGGAAATAAGTAATAAAGATAAGGAGCAATAAATGCCAACTCCCATCATAACCAAAACCAAGACGCAACCCATTGAAAATAACAGCTATACGATACACGCTGAAGACGCTTATTTTCTTGTACTTGGCTTTGAGGTCAATAAATCACCTTTAACTAACCTTAATTTTGAAGAGGAAATGAACAAAAATGAAGGGGACGATAATCAGCCTCAACAATCCGCTTATCAACGAATTCCCCTAGAGGATGATTGGGGAGATATCGAAATAGACATGCCTGTTCATCAGGTACTCACTGACCCCGGGCATGCATTTATGTATTTGACTAAAAACCTAAATGCCACCATTTTCTTAAGTGTTGGCCCTTTAGCTAATGATGCTGAACGATTAGCTGAATATAGAAAAAAACACCAACTCCCTAACCAAGAACAAATTAATCAAATGTTAGACCCATATCCTGCCGCTCAGGTCGGCTATGAGCTCGGAAAGGACTTCAATCGTGCTTATGGCATAGCAACCGCTGACTACCGAATATCCGAAAAAGTCACCTTGTTTCAATTAAAAATTACCGAAGCGCAGTATGAAGCCATTTATAAAAATGTGGTGCGAATCAGAAACGTAATAGAACAACGAGAGCAATATTATAATATTGCAAACAATTATACCTGTGCAAAAGTGGTAAGGGATGATGCCATTGGAAATATTTTACCTGATTTACCTTGGGGAAGAAGTGCTGTGATGACAGGGCATATCCAAGCAATTAATCCTTATGCGTTTTATGACCAAATGCAGGATTATGAAGCCAAGAATGAACTTATTGGACGAAAAGTAATCGATAAAGGAAGCAAAGATGATACAGAACTTTTCTGGAATAAGTTTATTAAGGCAATTCGAGATAAAAAACAACCACGCGATGTTTTTTTATAACCGGAGACAACCCAATGACAACGAAGAACCGATTATACAAGATACTAACCAGTCTATGCTTCTGTTTTGCTTATATTACCTGTTTTGCAGAAACAACTAATCAGGAGACTATCGAAAAACAATATATTGATATCAATGAGCTTACCGCCAAACATGCCTACCAATTTACACCACAAGATATTGCTATTGTTAAAAAATTAATTTGGAGTAGCTTAAATGTTCTCAGTCAAAAATCTAGCATAGCAGAAGAGATTTCTAAGCTAGGTAAACCTTTTGAAGGTGGGGAAATTCTGCCTAAAAAATTCTTTTCACCCATTCGAGATGGAGGAATCTTTAACTATCATACTTTTGAAAAAAGACGTGAAGGTAATAAAGAAATTTTTGTTGAAGGCATATACAGTAGTCAAATTAGAAAACGCTTCAATGAAAAATATTGGGATTTTGCTCTAATACGTCTTGGCGTAGATGACTATGGACAAGCAACCCAATTTTTAGACCGTGATTTTAAAGAATTTAATTTAACGTTTAAAGAAAAATTCTTCTTTCTCGATTTATCGTCAAGAGATCAAGTTAAATATGCAGGAAATACTGAAGAATATATTGGTAAAGATAAATGCTACGCGATTTATCGTTTTGAACGTGTTATTGGAAAGGAGGAATACCACTTTTATTTTTGTGTAAATCGTGAGAATTACGATGAACACGCACCTTATCCCAATAAGTGGGGAAATCTAGCCATAATACGGGTAGATGATCCAGCCCCAGATAAATCACGTTACAAAGTTGTACCATATAAACCGACAACACTGCCGAATTGGGGGAAATAAGAATTGTCAATTTCAATATGATTTGTCGAGTATTAAGAAATAGGCGAAAAACCACCGCACTTTTATCAGCATACCAAGAACATCTCCTTTTCATTGATTGTGAATTCACCTAAGTTCATTTATATTATGAAGATAAATGAACCATTGCATATCAATGAAAAGGGTATCCTATGTACCGAAATGAGACTAAAATACCAACCTTCTCCGTTGCTAACGATCTCCACTTCACCCTTGAAGTGGCACAACTGCTGCCTGACACCTTCCGTGTTGTCAAATTCGATTTCGAAGAAGGCTATAATTCCCTCTTTAAACTCTCCATTGTCGCGGCAACACAACATAATCAGCTTCCATTTGGTTCACTACTCGACTGCGCGGCAACCCTTTCCATCTGGCAAGATGGTGAGCGACAACGGAATATCTCCGGTATCGTAACACAAATCAAACTCGGTAAAACCGGTGAACGCTATACCTTTTATCACTTTACCCTCTCCCCTCATCTCTGGCGATTAACCCAAAAAAGACGCTCGCGTATTTTCCAACATACCAGCATTGAAGATATCTTAAAAACCCTGCTGAGCGATTCCGATGTGCTTTTTCACACCATTGATATCGCCTACCGCACAAGACGGGAATATTGTGTGCAATACCGCGAAACCGATTATGAATTTTTCCAACGGATTATCGGTGAAGAAGGCTTGTTTTTCTTTTGTACGGAAGATGAACATAATCAAATTGACCGGCTCTTTATTTACGATGATGCCCATCGTTTATCCAAGGAAGATACCCTCTCCCTTGACTATAATGGCAATCCTACCGTATTACGCCAAGCCCCTCATCTCCGTGCCTTTCAATGGACCGAACAAATTCGTCCTTCTGAAGTGTTGTTAAAAGATTACACCTTCAAAAAACCAAACTGGAATGCGGAATATGGCTTACAAGGCACACAAGAAGAGATTCAATTCCAAGGAGACTACCCTTACTACGACTACCCTGGCCGCTATAAAAATGACAGTGGCGAACGCTTTGCCCAATATCGTCTCGACAGTTTACGCCGTGATGCCCATACGGGCGAGGGAGAAAGTAATCACCCTGCTTTAAGGATAGGTCAGCTCTTACACATTCATCGCCACCCTCGTGCTGACTTCAATCAGCCTTGGCAATTAACTTACATTCAACATCATGGCGAACAACCGCAAGCCTTAGAAGAGGAAAGCCATTTTAGCCAACGTGAAAACACCACCTTTATCACTAATCGTTTTGAATGTCTTTCTCCGGAAAAAACTTTCCGTAGTAATTTCCCTCAAAAACCACAAATCTGTGGCACACAAACTGCGGTAGTCACTGGCCCCAAAGGGGAAGAAATTTTCACGGATTACCAAGGCCGGGTTAAAGTGAAATTTCATTGGGATAAAGGGGAATTCAACGATTCCAGAAGTTCTTGCTGGGTGCGTGTTGCTCAACCTTGGGCGGGGCAAAACTGGGGGATGCTCGCTATTCCACGTGTTGGGCAAGAAGTGGTGGTGAGCTTTTTAGAAGGCGACCCAGACCAACCGCTGATTATTGGACGCGTGTATAATGAGCTGCAAATTCCTCCGGGTAATCTGCCTGCCACCTATACCCAAATGCACATTAAATCAAAAACCTACAAAGGGGAAGGTTACAACAGCATTCTCTTTGAGGATGCCTCGAACCGAGAATTATTTGAAATGCATGCCCAGCGGGATATGACCACACTGGTTGAACATGACCAAAAAAATCACATCAAAAACCACCGAACTTTAACGGTTAACGGTAGCCAACGTACTCAAATTGACCAAGGCAGAACCACCCAAATCACCACTGGTAATGACATCAAAACCGTCTTAGCGGGAAACAATCTTGAAACCATCAGCTTACTTAAAGCTATCCAAGCGAAAGAGATTTTCAACGCGGCACACGACCGTATTGAGCTTGAAGTGGGTAAACAAACCAGCCTGACGATGGATAATGAAAAGATTCTCCTTCGCTTTGGTAAAAACACGATTTTGATGAATGAAGAAGGGATTTGGTTGGATGGCGTGCATATTGGAATGCAGGAGAAGGAGTTGCAAGTGCCGGATAATACAGGGGAATTGCAAGAGCAGTATGATGAAACATTCTTCTTATCAGATATAGATACAGGAGAAAAAATTGTTGGTTACCCATTTCTCATTATAACTGATAGCGGTAAACATATTTTTGGTTATACAAATGACAATGGGGAGATCCCCAAGATTATAACAGGCAATAGATCCGAAGTTATAAAAATATACTTCGGAGATGAGGCTTTATATTTTTACGATGAAGAATAAGGAGAAAATAGATATGGGATGGCTATGGTATAGTGAAGAAAAAACTAATAACAAACACAACTCTATAAAAGAATTAAAATTAAGAACTATTAAATTTAAAGAACTATGGAATAATTATCCAGATACCAATCCGAAACATATAAGCAATGAAAGTAATGGACAAGATATTTTTAATGATCATTGTGCAATAAATATAAGTGAAACACTATTAAAAATAGGATTACAAATGCGTTCTTTCAAAGGGGCAAAATGCTATGGTAAATGTAATTATCCTAAAATGCATGTATTACGCGCTCAAGAGTTAGCTAACTGGTTAACTAAAAAACCTTTCCCTGGAATCCTTGAGCCTGAAATATATACCGGAAAAAATTTTGAAGAACATATTGGAAATAAAACAGGAATTATTTTTTTTCAAGATTATTGGGTTAGACCTGGAGAAAAAAATGGAATCAGAACAGGAGATCATATTGACTTATGGAATAAAGGTGAATTAGCCAGCATGAATCCTATTTCCAGTTGGGCAAGATTAAATTTTCCTAGTATAGGAGAATTATTTGGTTTATCTGATCTCAGACATGCAAAGAAAGTATTATTTTGGAGAATAGAATGATTAGACTACTATCTTACATTGTAATATACATATTAATTCTTATAGCTTTTTGGTTTGGTGGATTTAGATTTTTTATTCTTTTTATATTTCCAGACTTTAGCTATTATTGGGGAAGCGGAATGGAAAGGGCACTTTGGGACAGTATATTTGCTTCATTAATTCTATCTATTATATTTTCTGCACCAACAACTTATATGATTTTAAAAAATAAAAAAGTAGCAATAGTGTTATTTCTAACTTCATTTACAATAATAGAATTAGTCTTATCTCATTTCCTATTAAGGTAGTGTTTACATCCCAAACACTTAAAATGGGAGATTAGAAATGAGAATTTATTAATATACAGGATTAGGTTAATAACATCAATCAATTATGAAAAATCTAAAAATAGAAGTTGATTTATATATCACTAAGGAGAAGGAAGTGAAAAGATTAATTTTATTATTTCTAGCCAATAGTGCTATAGGAGAAACAAATAACATAATTACTAAAGAAGAGTATATACAGGATGCGGAACTGTATCATCAATTTCTTGATTTAGGAGAGAGTCTTTGCATTGATAAAATCTATCATTTGCAAACTGAAGATAAAACCAATAAATATTCTTTCTTTAAAAAACATTCTCAAACATTAAATGGTTTAAACTCTAAATTTGACTATTACTATAAGTGGAGTGACATAAAAATAATTTTAAATAAATACTACAATGAAAACATTAACAACACTATTAAAAAATATAAATTAAAGGATGAATATTTTAAGTTGGAATATAGCTCTCCAACATTTATCTGTAAGGATCTATTTACTGACAATAAAAAACTAAAGAAGTTGTATAAGGATTTTATATATAAATATAATTTATCTGACTTAAAATAATTTTAAGTTTTAAAAGCGCAACTATAATAATTGAAATAGGAAATTACATATTGAAATTGACCAAGACAGAACCACCCAAATCACCACCGGTAATGACATCAAAACCGTCTTAGCGGGAAACAATCTTGAAACCATCAGCTTACTTAAAGCTATCCAAGCGAAAGAGATTTTCAACTATGCTCACGACCGCATTGAGCTTGAAGTGGGCAAACAAACCAGCCTGACGATGGACAATGAAAAGATTCTCCTTCGCTTTGGTAAAAACACGATTTTGATGAATGAAGAAGGCATTTGGTTGGATGGCGTGCATATTGGAATGCAGGAGAAGGAGTTGCAAGTGCCAGATAATACCGGGGAATTAAAACCACTCTATCGGCTTCAGTTCCATCTATTAGATGATGAAGGAAGACCTTACCAAAATACGCCATTTACAATCAAATTGCCAGAAAGCGAACAGAAAGGTATAACGGATGAAAATGGGTTGACACCTGTCTATTTTAGTGAACAATCTGCTGAAGCTGAAATTCGGTTACATATTGATGAAGCAGAAAATCATCATTGGAGTTGGAAATAATGGAAAAAGAGAAAAAGACAACCGTCGGAACATTTACACAAGACCCGACTAAGAGTATTGTTAAAGTTCAAATCACGAGAAGAATTCCTGATGGAGTGTATGTGTGGGTTGAAACGGAAGGATGGGGACATGCTTACATTATGACTAGTATTGATAATCATATAACTGTTTATACATATGGAAGATACGATGATGTTGATTTCTGGAAAATTACAGGAGAGGGAGTTTTAGGAAAATTCGAGGATTGTGAAGCTATACTATATATGAAAAGTAGTAAACATGATAGTCTTTGTTCTGTCTATAAAATATTGGACATTACCCCTTGTAAAGTGCTTAGTATCTTAAATTTTGAATGGAGTAGAAGTAATGAAAAACCGAATAACCCCGAAAAATTTAAAGATAATCCTAAGATTAAAAATTTATGGATAACAAAAGGGCATGTCATTGATACTTATGCTGTATACAATAGGAATTGTACAACTATTACAATTGATACTATTGAAAAAGCGGGTAGCAACTTATTCTCTAACTTAAATAAAACAGAAGAGCCACTTTGGAGTATACTTCTTACACCTGCTGGATTACAAAATTATTTGGAGAACAGCAATAATTCTGCAATAGTAAAAAACATAACGCAATATATGAAGCTAACTCTATTTCCAGGGTGAAAACCATGAAAAAAATAATAACTGCGATGCTTGTTTTTTTATACTTATATAACATACTCACCTATGTAGATATTAATATAAGAATAGGGGATGACTTTCTTTACATTAGTAATCTTTCATTTGAAAATCTATCAAAACTAAGAGGTATAGTTTCTCAAATCTCAAAGCTATTCGTGTTATACTCAATAATGGGATTTATTTGCTTAGTAAATAGAAAATTAATACTTTTTATTTTATCTATTGAGGTGCTTATTTTTATTTACTATACTATTTTAATGGCATTATTTTTATTAAGCATAAAAAGCAATCAATCCATACCCACAATAAAATATATCATTGATAACTTATATGTCGAGGCATTGATACTTATACTTAATCCATTATTACTCTTTATGAAAAATCATTACAACCCAAAGAAAAAATAAAGGGGGCTGTAGTAGATTAGCAACAATGCTATACTACAAAAATGAAGATAACATATTGTAAATTAAAGAAATCTATACAGAAAAAACTGCTTGAGTTTTTTGTTGCAGAAGTTACTGCAAGAACAGCAGCAAATTTGCTAGATATTCAACCGAATACAGCCGCTTTGTTCTACCATAAAATCAGGCTTGTGATTGGCTATCATTTATCCCTTGAAGTTAACGAGATTTTTGAGGGGGAAATTGAACTAGACGAAAGCTATTTTGGTGGTCATCGAAAGGGAAAACGAGGACGAGGAGCGGCTGGAAAAGTTGCTGTTTTTGGGTTACTAAAACGACAAGGAAAGGTATTTACTGTTGTGGTTGAAAACACCAAGAGTGAAACATTACTCCCTGTTATTAAAAGAAAAATCAAGCCTGATAGCTGGGTTTATACGGACACTTATCGCAGTTATGATGCGCTTGATGTGAGTGAATTTCACCACGAACGAATCAATCATTCCGAGCTATTTGCGGTGAAACAAAATCATATTAATGGCATTGAAAGTTTTTGGAATCAGGCGAAGCGGATACTGCGAAAATATAATGGAATTAACCGAAAAAACTTTCCTTTATTCTTGAAGGAATGTGAATTTCGGTTTAACTTTGGGACACCAAAAGAGCAGTTAAAAATATTGCGAAAATAGTGTGAAATTTAGGGCTAATCTACTACAGCCCCAAAATTATAAAATATATAAAATCAATGATGTCTCATTAGATAAAAACATAACTTTCTTTGAGGACTTGTGGAATAATAGTAATGAAACACCTAATAACTCTAACAAAAAAGAGATATGGAAAAAATATGGAAAGGTTATTAGTAAATATAATTTATTTTATAGAAACTGCACAACAGTTACTATTGACTCATTAAAGTATGCTGGCACAAACATATTTAACATTGAATTAAAAGACTCTTCCGATAATATAGAATATAGATACAAAATAGAAGGAATCATTGCACCATTAGAATTAGGAAACTTTATGGAGACTAGAAAAATATCCTCAACTAACATTAGTGACTTCACATCACAAATAAAGTCCTACTTCAACTAAAAAGAGATGAAATATGAAATACATACTATTTACAATCCTTGCCATTTTTTTTGCATTAATAATAATCGATATCAACCTAAATATAAAATATAGTATATTCGTTGATGAAACTATGGATCACACCCTTTACAAGAGGATATTTTCTTTTTTTTATTCTTGCAATCATATTCTGTCAATTCACTTTCTTTTTAGTTTTTTTTCAAAAAGAAGAAAATATTTTATTTTCTTATCTTTAATCACGCTCTCTATATTAATTGGCGGATGGGCTTTCATAAATGCCACTAACTCATTTAAATCGAACATAGAAAGAGAGGTTATTTCGATATATCTTGAATATTTTTTATTATTTTTTATCTCTGTTTTGTTATTTATATCGAAGACTTATATTAAAATAAAAAATTGAAACTATATAAACAACATATATACATAAAGTCTATTCTTAGATTCCTAAAGGAGTAATATTATAGAAAGGAGTTAAAATGAGACTTATTTTATTATTTTTGTTTTTAAGCGTACCCTGCTTTGCTAAAGAAAAAGAGGTATTTTTAGACTTTAGAGATTATGCTTTAAAACTATGTTTAACTATAAACTACAAAGAGCTTGGCATTGAATTAAATGATGCTTCTAAGTTATCCGAAAATCATTCGGTACAGGAAATATATGATTTAATGAATTTTGTAACTCAAAAAACGAATGAATTTCATAAACAAAAATATATAATTCACATGGAGGAAAGAAAAGATATTATAGCTAATGATATATTCTTACAATGCATTAGTTTTTATAAATCAAAAGAGCTGTCTGATTTTGTTGAAAGTTTAGAAAAATAATAATTTATGCCGTATGCTCATTAGTAAAAATACTAAAGAACAAATTTTATTTTTAGAGTTAAGATGATATGCCAAACAAAAAGCTTTTATTAACACTTTTATTTTTTATTATAAATAATAGCAATGCATCCAACTTGCTTACACAAGTAAAAGAGAAACTTTCTAATGACGAGTTAGCTTTGGAGCAATTCCAATATTTAGGGACATTACATTGTCTTGATGTAAGAATAGGAATGGAAAAGAACTCATTATTCACTAATAAATATATACATCTTTATAATAACCTTTATCCCCTCCCTAGATTATTTAAAAGTAATAAATTACTGGAAAAATATATTATTATTGAAAAAGATGTTATCTTTCCAAAAAAAGGAGTTATGCTGGATAAATATTTCCACAACGACCTTAATTCCTGTTTAAAATTATATTCATCATCTAACATAAAAAAACAATACTTAGACTTTATCTCTAAAAAGATTAACTATATAGATGAAGATCCTGATTCTTCTGAATATGAGGATGAAAAAACTATAAGAGAAAATATGCTAGACTATATCAATAGAGGAAAATTAGACGTACATAGGTTTTTAGATGGGCTTCCAAAAGAATAAAAGAAAAATGAACAATATCTTTCTTAAACAAAATGCTGAATGGTTCGCTATAATTACTTTCTTTCTGTTATATGTCTGTACAGGAGGTTTTAGATATTCTAGAGTTGTAGACTATCAAGGAATATATTTATATTACATTCTTTCTTTTACCTTATGGTTTTTGATAAGAACATTTTTCCACACTAAGAAATATTTATTTTTCATAGTTTGCCCAATTATTTGTCTATTTCTATCCTGTTTTATTATGTCTTTTTATTATTTTAATTCTGGTTTTATATTTTTTTAATACATTTCATCCTATGCTATATAGTTATGGGATATATTTATCTGAGCTTGCTAATGATCTTATTTTACAAGATTTTAAAATGATAAATTTCTTATTAGAACCTTTGAATATTATCAAATTAATCAAATGTTAGCCCCTTATCCTGCCGCTCAGGTCGGCTATGAGCTCGGAAAGGACTTCAATCGTGCTTATGGAATAGCGACCGCCGACTACCGAATATCCGAAAAAGTCACCTTGTTTCAATTAAAA
This sequence comes from Avibacterium sp. 20-126, assembly GCF_044358625.1. Lineage (NCBI taxonomy): Bacteria > Pseudomonadati > Pseudomonadota > Gammaproteobacteria > Pasteurellales > Pasteurellaceae > Avibacterium > Avibacterium sp. 20-126. Next base: position 1,597,791 of record NZ_CP091457.1, read on the forward strand.
ATTACCGAAGCACAGTATGAAGCCATTTATAAAAATGTAGTACGAATCAGAAACGGAATAAAACAACGAGAGCAATATTATAATATTGCAAACAATTATACCTGTGCAAAAGTGGTAAGGTATGATGCCATTGCAAATATTTTGCCTGATTTACCTTGGGGAAGAAGTGCTGTGATGACAGGGCATATCCACGCGATTAATCCTTATGCGTTTTATGACCAAATGCAAGAATATGAAGCCAAGAATGAACTTATTGGACGAAAAGTAATAGATAAAGGGGATGAATATATAACAAAAAAGTTTTGGGATGAATTTATTACCGCCATTCGAGATAACGAACAACCGTATGATGTCTTCTGGGAACTGGAGAAAACACGATGAATCTACTTAGAAAAACTTTAGTAAGCTTCTGTTGCTGCCTTATTTATATTACCTGTTCTGCCGAATCTTCTTCTAATGAGGATATAAATAAGGAATATATTCGTATCTATCATATAACCCCTAAACACGCCTACCAATTTACACCACAGGATATTGCTATTGTTAAAAAATTAATTTGGAGTAGCTTAAATGTTCTTGGTCAAAAATCTAGCATAGCAGGCGAGATCGCTAAATTAGGCAAGCCTTTTGAAGGCGGGGAAGTTCTGCCTAAAAAATTCTTTTCGCCCATTCGATATGGAGAGATTTTTAACTATCACACCTTCGAAAAAAAGCGTGAAGGCAATAAAGAAATTTTTATTAAGGGCATATATGGTAGCCAAATTAGCAAACGCTTCAATAAAAAATATTGGGACTTTGCCGGAATAAGCCTCTGGAATGATGATTATGGGGAGACAATCCACTTTTTAGACAGTGATTTTGAAGAATTTAATTTAACGTTTAAAGAAAAATTCTTCTTTCTCGATTTATCACCCAAAGATCAAAGAATATACGGTGGCGGTGAAGAAAAATATATTGGTAGAGAGATATGTTACGCGATTTATCGTTTTGAACGTGTTATTGGAAAGGAGGAATACCACTTTTATTTTTGTGTAAATCGTGAGAATTACGATGAACACGCACCTTATCCCAATAAGTGGGGAAATCTAGCCATAATACGGGTAGATGATCCAGCCCCAGATAAATCACGTTACAAAGTTGTACCATATAAACCGACAACACTGCCGAATTGGGGGAAATAAGAATTGTCAATTTCAATATGATTTGTCGAGTATTAAGAAATAGGCGAAAAACCACCGCACTTTTATCAGCATACCAAGAACATCTCCTTTTCATTGATTGTGAATTCACCTAAGTTCATTTATATTATGAAGATAAATGAACCATTGCATATCAATGAAAAGGGTATCCTATGTACCGAAATGAGACTAAAATACCAACCTTCTCCGTTGCTAACGATCTCCACTTCACCCTTGAAGTGGCACAACTGCTGCCTGACACCTTCCGTGTTGTCAAATTCGATTTCGAAGAAGGCTATAATTCCCTCTTTAAACTCTCCATTGTCGCGGCAACACAACATAATCAGCTTCCATTTGGTTCACTACTCGACTGCGCGGCAACCCTTTCCATCTGGCAAGATGGTGAGCGACAACGGAATATCTCCGGTATCGTAACACAAATCAAACTCGGTAAAACCGGTGAACGCTATACCTTTTATCACTTTACCCTCTCCCCTCATCTCTGGCGATTAACCCAAAAAAGACGCTCGCGTATTTTCCAACATACCAGCATTGAAGATATCTTAAAAACCCTGCTGAGCGATTCCAATGTGCTTTTTCACACCATTGATATCGCCTACCGCACAAGACGGGAATATTGTGTGCAATACCGCGAAACCGATTATGAATTTTTCCAACGGATTATCGGTGAAGAAGGCTTGTTTTTCTTTTGTACGGAAGATGAACATAATCAAATTGACCGGCTCTTTATTTACGATGATGCCCATCGTTTATCCAAGGAAGATACCCTCTCCCTTGACTATAATGCCAATCCTACCGTATTACGCCAAGCCCCTCATCTCCGTACCTTCCAATGGACCGAACAAATTCGTCCTTCTGAAGTATTGTTAAAAGATTACACCTTCAAAAAACCAAACTGGAATGCGGAATATGGCTTACAAGGCACACAAGAAGAGATTCAATTTCAAGGAGACTATCCTTACTACGACTACCCTGGTCGCTATAAAAATGACAGTGGCGAACGCTTTGCCCAATATCGTCTCGACAGTTTACGCCGTGATGCACATACGGGCGAGGGAGAAAGCAATCACCCAGCTTTAAGAATAGGTCAGCTCTTACACATTCATCTCCATCCTCGTGCTGACTTCAATCAGCCTTGGCAATTAACTTACATTCAACATCATGGAGAACAACCGCAAGCCTTGGAAGAGGAAAGCCATTTTAGTCAACGTGAAAATACCACCTTTATCACTAATCGCTTTGAATGTCTTTCTCCGGAGAAAACTTTCCGTAGTAATTTCCCTCAAAAACCACAAATCTGTGGCACACAAACTGCGGTAGTCACAGGCCCCAAAGGGGAAGAAATTTTCACGGATTACCAAGGCCGGGTTAAAGTGAAATTTCATTGGGATAAAGGGGAATTCAACGATTCCAGAAGTTCTTGCTGGGTGCGTGTTGCTCAACCTTGGGCGGGGCAAAACTGGGGGATGCTCGCTATTCCACGTGTTGGGCAAGAAGTGGTGGTGAGCTTTTTAGAAGGCGACCCAGACCAACCGCTGATTATTGGACGCGTGTATAATGAGCTACAAATCCCACCGGGTAATCTGCCTGCTACCTATACCCAAATGCACATTAAATCGAAAACCTACAAAGGGGAAGGTTACAACAGCATTCTCTTTGAGGATGCCGCGAACCGAGAATTATTTGAAATGCATGCCCAGCGGGATATGACCACACGGGTTGAACATGACCAAAAAAATCACATTAAAAACCACCGCACTTTAACGGTTAACGGTAGCCAACGTACTCAAATTGACCAAGGCAGAACCACCCAAATCACCACCGGTAATGACATCAAAACCGTCTTAGCGGGAAACAATCTTGAAACCATCAGCTTACTTAAAGCTATCCAAGCGAAAGAGATTTTCAACGCGGCACACGACCGTATTGAGCTTGAAGTGGGCAAACAAACCAGCCTGACGATGGACAATGAAAAGATTCTCCTTCGCTTTGGTAAAAACACGATTTTGATGAATGAAGAAGGCATTTGGTTGGATGGCGTGCATATTGGGATGCAGGAGACAGAAGTCGAATTAGCTTCAAACCAATCACAATATGAAGATAAAAAAATGACTTTACAATATGCAGATATCTATGGAAAATCCCCACAAGGAGAAGAAATCACTCTCACACCCTCTAAATCGGGTCAGTCGCTTCAACTTACTGCAGATAGCCAAGGGAAAATAGAGATAGAAGACACGAGTCTCAACTTTTTTACTGCAACTCAGTCAACAAGGGAGAAAAAGTAGATGTCATCAGCAGCGCATCACAATGAAACTTCAACAAGAAGAAAAGAAGTTCGCTATATTTTCTTACCTGGAGAACCTGTTGAAAAACTCGCTCGTTCTTGTGATTACACTATTTTATTAGGCTCTGTACAAGAAGTTGTGTTCAACTTCCAAACGAAACTATTTACGGATTTAACCGTTGAAATTCTCCCAAGCGAAAAAGATAGCAACAATTTTAGACTCAATGCCGTTTATGATAAACAAACCAAAAAATTAATACAGGGTAACTTCTCTATTTCAAATCAAGGCATTCCCTACCGTGTCCAAGTGAGCCGATTTTTTGATGGCACATTTATTGTTCGCTCAAAAGATAAAGAACTGGGACGATACAAAACCACAAGAATAGGCATTCAGACCGAAGAAATAGAAAAACCAGATTTATGGCTAGAGCCTATGTATATTGGATTTTCAGATGTGCCAGACATCAATCAACTACATAGCATTCATAAGGCTCATCAACAAAGTGCTTATAAATGGGTAAAAACGCTTGATCAATTTAATCATCAGGAAGTATTTAAACCCCTCTATCAACCTGAACGCGTTCTTCAGGCTTTTGATGAATTATGGAAAGATAATGGTTATGCTTGCATCAAAAATGAGCCTGAGGAAGTTGGTGTATTCATTTTTTTAGAACCTAAGAAAATATTCAAAAATAAAATCAATGTCCCTCTATCAATTGATCCTTATGGAAGTATTGCCCATAAATATAAAATCGCTCAAGAGATTTCATTAAATGAATTAGATGAATTGAAACTAATTTTAAAACAAGGAGAATATGATGAATTAGAAAATATTTTGCAATACTATGGATTAATCTATCCGACTATTGATTATCTTTCATCTAATAAAAAGTTACTTTCTCTATCTAATAGAAAAATTCAGATAAAATGGGTTAAAGGATACGTTTGTATTGCATTTAAAGGAAGTATCCCAGCCCCTTTGCCTAGTGGAGGACTATCTAGTAAGAGCTATTCCAGTTTAGGAGGTTTTCATATCAGTAAAAATATGACAAGAACAAAATTCGCATTCCAAGAAGTAACAAATTTATCTAACACATTAAAAGGGACTTTTAGCAAATTGTCGACTCTTGCATTTTTCTTAGATGTATGGGGAGATTATGAAGATATTATGAATTCTCAAGAAGGGTCAAAAAGTATTGTTGAATTGCTTGGAAGGGTTGGCATTAATTTAATATCTGCTATTTTAGGATATTATTCATCTTCCTTTATAATATCAACCATCATGGCTGGATTAGCTACTGTAACTACGACAATACCAATATTCTTTGTTATTATGGGCGGCGCACTAATTATAACAGCCATATCTATAATATACTCCAAAGTTTCTAACCAAGGAAAAATTATTCTACACAAAGCATTTGAGTAACATAGCATGAGCAAATCAAAAATAATATTATTACCCCATAATAGAATATCTAAATACTCTTTAATTGCATTTTTTATGATGTTTATATTTGTATTTTCACATCAATTAATTATATATAATAGCTTTGAACATGGCCGATTAAAGCACATACTTTATACATATGTAACATTTGAGGCGATATACCTTTTATGTTTTTATCTACTACTTAATTTCCTGAATAAAAATGGCAAGGTAATACCGTCCATGATTATAAGAAGTGCATTTTTCAACATGCCAACCACAACTTTCATCTTGTTTTTTCCAACTGTTTTAATTCAGATTATCAATAACAAATATTTTTTAATATTCTTTTTCCTATACTTATTACTCACTCTCTTTATATCTTTTCTCTATACATATGAATATAATGATAACAATCTCATAGAAAGAAGTAAAAAACATTGGTTAAAAAAAGAAGAGAAGAATAACGAGACGCTATTTATAAATGATTACTCATTACCAAAACTACTACAGTGGAATAACATGTTTTTCTTAATTGGGTTTCTTCCAGCAACAGCATTAATCCTTTTTTATTTCATAGTAAGATTTAATCAAAAATATGACATCTATTATTCTACTGGCATAATGTTATTCACCACCACCTTTATATATCCAACATTTTGTTACTGGGGGATAATAATAAAAACCTACTTAAATAAAAAGAAAAAACACAAATAAAAATAATAGATTGAGTTATTTAAAGTCAAAAAAGAAGCTAATCTCTCAAAAATCCCCTTACAATACTACCCTTTTGGAACACCAGTCGAACGCTATAAAACAGCACAAACAGTTGAAGTAAGGGAATTAGAACATATCCTTGAAGATAAAGAATATAAGGAGCTTATAGAGATTCTCCAATATTACTCTAACGATGACATGGCTTTAGTTAAAGATACAATTGATTACACATTAGAAAATAAACATTGGATAAAAGCAATGAGTCATAAAGTCGAAGTAAAATGGATAAACGGATATTTAGCCATTGTATTTAAAGGAAAAACTCCTGCTTTTGGATTTAGATATGCTGGATTAGCGCATGAAAAATTAAAAGGTGTAACCGGAGGAATTCATATTAGTAAAAATATTAAACGAATTTGGCTATCCGCAAAAGAAGTACTATCCATCAAATCATTAGCTAAAGCAAATTTCTCCGGCCCATTAGCCGCAACAGGATTCGTGATTGATGTCATTTTGGATTATGATACAGTGATGTTGGATGAATCAGGGAGTCGAGATATTGTAGAGTTATTAGGAAGAATTGGATTATCTTTCTTGGGCGGAATAGCTACTGTGGCGATAAGTTCTATATTGACTTCTTTAATATTATCTATTTCCGGATTTATGCCCGCTTTCCCTGTAATATTAATCTTCTTACTTAGTGGCGTTGTTATTGTCAGTATAGGTTATGCTATTAACCAAGCCATTGATTACATAAAGGATGAAACATGGAACTAAAATATTTAAACAAAAATAGTAGGTTTATTTTTAATAAATATAAAACAGGTGTAGGATCTTATAAATTTATATTAACAGTCTTTTTTATTTTTTTAATCATACAATATGCAATCCTCTTCTTTACAGACCTTAATATCCCAATAGAAAAGAAAAATAAGTTAATAGTGTTGTTTTTGATAGGAGAGCTTACCTATCTATTTTTATTCTATCTCATAACACAATTCCTTTCAAAAAAGAATAATATTATTGCATTAATGTATCTTCATTCTACCATCTTTGGTATGGGATGCATGAGTATTGTATTGCTCTTTTTTCCAGCTTATGTTTTAAGTTATTTTCTATACCCTGAATTATACTTAAATCTTATTCTTATACTCTCTTTCCTTCTGTTTGTAGCAATAATTCACGTCATTAGAATCAATGAAGAAAAGTTAATTATAGATAGCCTTTCTATTTTTTCTGGTAAAAAATCTTCTAAAGAGATCGTAAGTTTAGATAACTTGGCAAAGAGTAAAATTTTAAAGTATGCCCTTTATATTATCTTAACCATTTTTATAATCAGTATGTTTCAATCTACTCGGAGTCGGCATGCAGAAAATGGACTTTACTATGTTCTCCAAACTGCAATTATAGGAAATTGTGCAATATTGTATTCAGATATGTGTTACGTATTACTCATAATCAAAATAGAGACAAAAAAATTAATAAAAATATGTAAGAGAGATAATAAAAATCCAAAGATTAAATAAATATTGCAGAAGTTAAAACTTCTATATAAGCCACCTTTTAACCAAGGTAAAAAAACAAACTAACTAAATTAGGATCTAAAGTATATCTATGAAAAAAATTTATATAATTATTCCAATGTTACTTATTTCTTCCTGTACAACAACGCCCACGGAAACACCGCAGAATACACAGCATTGGGCCGTATTGCAGAACCAAGAAACAAACCTTTATAACATAGATAATAAATTATTTCGTAGTGAGCAACTCACCTCAGAAAACTATGATTTAATTCAAAAATACAATATAAAAACCATTGTCAATTTACGTTTCTTTTATCGTAATGGAGACAGGAACGCTTTTCAGCATACCAATTTAAAACTTATCAATACACCATTACTATCTTGGGCAATAACGCCTAAAGAAGTCGCCAATGTACTATGGGAAATTGAACAAGCACAAAATCAAGGCGCGGTATTAGTGCATTGTTATCATGGCGCAGATCGTACAGGTCTAATTTCTGCTATGTATCGAATCATATATCAAAATTGGGAGCCTAACGAAGCAAAACGAGAAATGATCGAAGGGCCGTATGGCTTCCACTCAATTTGGAAAAACATCGAAGGATTTTTTACCCCAGATAATATTAATCAAGTTAGAGAAAATCTAATTCAATTAAGAATGAATAAAAACTAGCACAATCTTTTAACAAAAATCTGCACCTTAATAAGTTGCCTCTTAGTTCAACTTTTGGGGTGCAGATAAAATAATGGTTTCCTTATTTTTTCAACGGCAATCCAGTTTGCCAATCTAGCCCTGCTTTTTCAGCGAGTTTTTGCATTAACTCATCACTTGGTTTTTGCGGTGAAGGGCCTTCAAACCAACGCTGAAACGCAATTTTTCCGTCCCAAGATGGAAGTTTGGCTGGGGGTAAGGGAACGATCTCATCAAGATCGGGGACGGTGGGTTTTAAAAAGTAGTATTTAAATAAATAATCATCGATCATCTTATAGCGTGTGGCGCGTTCTAGATCTTGATCAATACCTTTATTTAAAGGGTGTTTTTGTCTTTTATCAAAAGCTCTATATAACTTAAATGCTGATGGCTGATCTCCCGCTATTACCCCCTGATGGTAAATATAAATTGCTTCACTATATTGTTCGCTCAGTTCCAATATTGTACCTAAACTTATTGCCGCCTTTCCCATTCCTTGTTGTGAAGCACAATTTAATAATTGCTTAACTAGATTAATTCTGAAATCCAATGTATTCCTATCATTTATCCACTTTAAAATATCAGCCATTGCAAACTGAGCCTCTCGACTCCCCATATCCGCTGCTTTTCGTAAATACGCAAACTTTCCTCCTGGGGTAGTTTTTACCCCATAGTTGCTATCAAGATGATAGTAAAGTTTATACATCGCCGTGGCAGGTAAAGTTTTTTCCAGTTCTTTATTTAAGTGATACACTTCTGTTTGTGGTTTTTTCACCACCACACGTTTGGTTTCCAATAACCATTGCAAGCGTAAATTCGCTTGGTAATCACCATTGTAAGCAGCAATACGGTAATACACGGCCATATTTTGCCAGACCTCATCACCTTTCTTGCCCCGCCACATATTGTGTAAATCATGATACAGTGCGTAGTCATAGAGGCTATGTACTTCTTTATCAATAGGTGGACGCACTTCGTGTTTACACTCAAAGGTGAGATTATCTAAAATACTGTTGGTTTTTTGCATTGGCTTATCCTTACTGGTTGAGGCCACTGTGTGGCACGCACACAAGCTGGCAATAAGACTGAGTAATACAAGTTTTTTGATTGGTTTCATTAGTCTGACCTCGCTACATTAGGATAAAAATAGAACAGTGATGCTTAAACAAAAACCATAAATCCACCTTAATTTTTCACCGCACTTTTGTTTCTGCCCTAAGTTAAAAGTGTGGTGGTTTTTCCCTTATTTTTTCATCGGCAATCCAGTTTGCCAATCTAACCCTGCTTTTTCAGCCAGTTTCTGCATTAACTCATCACTTGGTTTTTGCGGTGAAGGGCCTTCAAACCAACGTTGAAAAGCGATTTTACCGTCCCAAGGTGGGAGTTTGGCTGGGGGTAAGGGAACGATTTCATCAAGGTCGGGGACGGTGATTTTTAGAAAATAGTACGTAGATAAATAGTCATAGATCATCTGATAACGTGTTGAACGTTCTAGATCCACATATCCCCCTAAATAATCTAATTGTTTAGAGTTTGTAATCCTAAACCCGTCCGCTAAAGTAAGCGCTGATAATTTGTTTCCTGCTTTTACACCCTGGTGGTAAACTTGAATCGCCTCTTGATACCTTTTATCTAGCTCAAAGCCAATTCCTAACGATTTAGACGCCTCTCCCATACCTTGTTGAGATGCACAACTTAGAAATTGTTCAACCAAAGCTGTACGGAAAGCGAATGTTGCCTTATCATCTATTCTCTCAAGGATTTCGCCTACGGCGAACTGAGCCTCCCGACTCCCCATATCCGCTGCTTTTCGTAAATACGCAAACTTCCCCCCTGAGGTAGTTTTTACCCCATAGTTGCTATCCAGGTGGTAGTAAAGTTTATACATTGCGGTGGCAGGTAAGGTTTTTTCTAACTCTTTATTTAAGTGATACACTTCTGTTTGTGGTTTTTTCACCACCACACGTTTGGTTTCCAATAACCATTGCAAGCGTAAATTCGCCTGATAATCGCCATTATAGGCAGCAATACGGTAATACACTGCCATATTTTGCCAGACCTCATCGCCTTTTTTGCCCCGCCACATATTGTGTAAATCATGATAAAGGGCATAGTCATAGAGGCTATGTACTTCTTTATCAATAGATGGACGCACTTCATGTTTACATTCAAAAGTGAGATTATCTAAAATGCTGTTGGTTTTTTGCATTGGCTTATCCTTACTGGTTGAGGCCACTGTGTGACACGCACACAAGCTGGCGATAAGACTGAGTAATACAAGTTTTTTGATTGGTTTCATTAGTCTGACCTCGAAATTTCAGTGGTTAAACGTAAAAATTCACACAAAGGTTGATGGGGTAATCTTTGTTTATAACGTTGTTTTCTATTTATATCCATCAATTTTTCCCATTTATCAAACACTACCTTAGTTCTCTCAAAACGGTTCATTTCTTTAGGATTAACCTCTGAATTATGATTAGTATGTAAATTCCATAAATCATAACGCAATGCCCTTGCCACTGCCTGACACTCCGAAATAATCCCCAACTCCGTATCCACCTGCATACTGCGGGTATTCAGATTGGCTGAGCCAATAAAGGTAAACACATCATCAATAATCGTAACTTTCGAATGAATATACACCTCTTGCCACGCATCCATTGAGGTTAGCGTGCAAATATGCGTCCGAATCCCCACCGCATCACTGACTTCGCGTTTGAGTTGTTTCATCTCTTCATATTGTGCCTGAATCGCCTGTTGTTCCTGTTCAGTTAATGCCGATAATTCCTCTAAGATTGCTGCTTTTTTCTGGGTAACCGCCTCTCCACCTTGCCCACGTTCCTCTTGTGCAGTTAAGGTTTCAAGCTGCTCTTCTAGCTCTTGCCTTTTCTTTCGATAATCATCATATTTGGTATAGTCACCATCATTCGTGTTGTCACTATCCAACTGGGTGCTTACCCCCGGCAGCACATCCTCTCGCCCCAATAGCTTGAGCATTTGATAGGTGTTATAGGTTCCACTACCAATTCCCGCATCACTGGAATTGGTCACCACAAACCAATATAACGGTTGGCTGACCTCTCGCCCATTGTCTTTCAATCGTTGCCAATGGGATTGATACGCTCGCACCAATTCTGTCCAGCGAAAATATTGGTTTTCCGTATAAATAAAATGGCTCGCCTTTTTGATATTCTCCAAATACATCGCTCGGATATGCTCTTCTTTCGGATTATCATAAGTGCGTAAGATTTGCGCCATAATTAATTCACCCAACTCAGAACGTGGGGCAAACGAATCTCGCGTTAGCACACTTCTTCGTCTATCTGCGGCCAAAGGCGTGTTGTAGGCTTCCCTTGCCTCTCGGTCAACCCATCCCACCAAATTACGGCTATCACTTCTATCCCAAGATTGGCAAAAATTATGGTTGATATCCCACAATACCTTTCCCGTTACTAAAGAAGAAACATCTTGCAACGGTATCGGGGCGTTACGTTGCGTATATGGCGTGATAGGACGGCTGTAATGAGTACTTTCATCCCAATACTCATCAAGCATATTATGCTCTAATACGAATCCCACTGCATTAGGTGGGTCAATATAATCAATCAGCACCGTCTTTTGATGATGGGAAGGGGAAACATACAATACGAGCCGGTTCATAACAGGCAACGCACTGGCCTCAGGATAATGATTAAAATGACTTTTCACACTGCGTTTTTTCACTTGCAATTTCACACGATTATCACTGAAACTAAAGCCATAAAGTTCTGTAAAAGCCCCTCTAAACACCGTTTCCGAATAAACTTCATTTAATCGGTTTAACTCGGCTAAATCCTTTTCTCCTATCTTGCCCGCCACCGCACGATACCACCAATAATCATAAGCGCGCTGAGCCTCGCTCTGATATGCTTTACCTTTTTGCTGGAAAGGCATTAACCCCGGTGCATTTCCTAAATTGGCCTCTCCCAAGCCTTTTACGGTTTGGAAGTCTATCCACATACTCCATACTAAAACCTTAACCTCTCTGCCTTCTACGGCTTTTTGTATCAATAATCGACCAATACAAGGAGATTCCCCATCTCGCTTAAAAAGCATGGAAGGTTGAAAACCCCAAATTGCAATGTCGATAGAATGTTTTGCCTTAGCGATAAAATCATACAGGGTTTCAAAAGTTGTTTGACCATTAATCAATGGCTGAAACGTCGCCGGTGTTGCAGGTGGTGGCTGAACAATCACCGGCCTTTCCGCCCCCATCTCGTTACAGGCATCTTGCCGTAAAAACCAACTTTGGTTTAACTTCCCTTGGCCTGTGGCCTTTGAAATAACAATGGTTGGATAGCGGTTTTTTGACATCTTAGTTATCCTTTAATACTTGGTGATAATCAGCAAGCTCGTTATCTTGAGCTTGCTCTGTCGGATACCCTTGTTTATCTAATGTACTAGCAAGGTCTATTTCCTCAATTAATTGCAAATGAAACCGTTGCCCATTGCCTAGCTCAATTTCGCCTTCTTTGTCTGTGTCTTTCACTTCAAAATAAAGCGAGCCGGTTTCATCAATAACACCTTGCCCAATCTCTTGCTGTTCAATCATCACTTTATAAGGCATTCCAGCATAAGCACTCTGCTTTGAATGTGCCGATTCCATTAAATTTAATCGAATCTCTTTAGCACCAGCGATACTTTTGCCATGCACGGTTTTTGTGCTGTCATAAACGGTAATCGTTGGAAAAGCATTGATAATCACCCCGCCACAGCTGGTTTTATCCCCTTCTCGGGCTAAGGCCTTACCGCCAATGGAGACGGTTTTTGCTCCAGCGATAATTACACCACTATGTCCTGGACATTCTACCTTATCACCAATACAAGCCGCCGCTTTGCCACCAAAGGTGACAGTAGATTGCCCTCCCACAACCTGGCCAACCGAACCATCAGGGTGTAGCACAGAAGCACCAATATGAGCAGGATTTTTGCCTTTCGGCGTAATCGACCAATGTTTTGGAGAAAAAGTTGATTTTGAGTCTTGCATAATGAGATTCCTTGTCTCTAACATCAATACATTCAACGTGCATCGTCTTTGCCCTTATTTTTTCAACGGCAATCCAGTTTGCCAATCTAACCCTGCTTTTTCAGCCAGTTTCTGCATTAACTCATCACTTGGTTTTTGTGGTGAAGGGCCTTCAAACCAACGTTGAAAAGCGATTTTACCGTCCCAAGGTGGAAGTTTGGCTGGGGGTAAGGGAACGATTTCATCAAGGTCAGGGACTTTAGGTTGGAGATAGTCTTTCGTTGACAAATAATTCTGTATCATTTTATATCTTACTGAACGCTCTATATCTTCAGGCAGATTTAGAAAATCAATATCTTCACCATCATTTTTTCGCTTACCATCAAATCCATAAGCTAATCTATTTGCTGAGGATGAAGAACCATTTTTTACGCCTTGATGAAACGCTTGAATTGCTTGCTCATATTGACCTTGATTTTTATAACGGATACCTAAAAATGTGGAGGCCTTTGCTAAGCCTTGGTCCGAAGCACATTGTCTAAGTTGCTCAATAATTTTTTGTCTATATGGGAGCGTTTCGGGATCATCTATATCCCCTAACATATCTGCCACCACATACTGCGCTTCTCGACTACCCAAATCCGCTGCTTTTCTTAAATAGGCATATTTGCCGTCTTTTTCTTTAGTGGTGACACCAAAGCCAATATCTAGATGTCCATAAAGCTTATAATATGCCGTCGCCGGAAGTGATTTCGCTAGAAGTTTATTGAGATTATGCACCTCATCATAGCTCGTTGAGGTTAAGGCTCGGTTGGTTTCTAATAAATATTGCAACCTTACATTGGCTTTATAATCCCCATTAGCTGCGGCAATTCGGTAATAAGGCAAAAGTTCATTCCAATCCCCTGCTTTCCCTGTCCACATTTTGTGTAAATCTTGATAAAGGGCATAGTTGTAAAGCAGTTGGGCTTCTTCGGGGATAGGTGGTCTCTCTTCATGAACACAGCTAAATTCTAAGGCAGCAAGTTGTTGCATAACATCCATTTTATACTCCTTTTTCAATTTTTCACTTTCAGCTCTTTCTTTGGCGGTACAACGTTCTGGTCGATAACTCGGCCCTCCGCCCATAAAAATAGGGTTACATTCTAAATACTTAATCAATAAGACAAAACTTACGGGAACGGCAATGGCAATAAACCAAAATATTTTTAAACACGCGTGCTTCATTAGTCTAACCTCGCTACATTAGGATAAAAATAGAACAGTGATATTTAAACAAAAACCATAAATCCGCCTTAATTTTCCACCGCACTTTTTTCTGCTCTCAATAAAAAGTGCGGTAGTTTCCCCCTTATTTTTTCAACGGAAGACCAGTTTGCCAATCTAGCCCGGCTTTTTCAGCCAGTTTTTGCATTAACTCATCACTTGGTTTTTGCGGTGAAGGGCCTTCAAACCAACGTTGGAATGCGATTTTACCGTCCCAAGGTGGGAGTTTGGCTGGGGGTAAGGGAACTATTTCATCAAGGTCAGGGACTTTAGGTTGGAGATAGTCTTTCGTTGATAAATAGTGTCTTATCATCTCGTATCTTAATGAGCGTTCTAAATCTGTAGAAAGATTTAAAAAATACATATCACTTCCGTCATCTTTCCTTTTATCATCAAAAGCACTAGATAACCATCCTGCAGAAGAAGAAGAGCCGTTTTTTACCCCTTGATGAAAGGCTTGAATTGCTTGCTTATATTGTCTTTCATCCTGATAACTGATTCCTAAAAACTCCGAAGCCTCCGCTAAGCCTTGTTCTGAAGCACATTGCCTGAGCTGTTCAATTATTTTTAGTCTATATTTAAGCGTTTCAGGATCATCAACTGCACCTATGTATTTAGATACTACATACTGCGCCTCTTTACTACCCAAATCTGCTGCTTTTCTTAAATAGGCATATTTACCGTCTTTTTCTTTGGTGGTGACACCAAAGCCAATATCTAGATGTCCATAAAGCTTATAATATGCCGTCGCTGGAAGCGATTTCGCTAATAACTTATTCAAACTATGTACCTCATCATAGCTCGTTGAGGTTAAGGCACGATTGGTTTCTAATAAATATTGCAACCTTACATTGGCTTTATAATCCCCATTAGCTGCGGCAATTCGGTAATAAGGCAAAAGTTCATTCCAATCGCCGGCTTTCCCTGTCCACATTTTGTGTAAGTCTTGATAAAGAGCATAGTTGTAAAGCAGTTGGGCTTCTTCGGGGATAGATGGTCTCTCTTCATGAACACAGCTAAATTCTAAGGCAGCAAGTTGTTGCATAACATCCATTTTATACTCCTTTTTCAATTTTTCACTTTCAGCTCTTTCTTTGGCGGTACAGCGTTCCGGCCGATAACTCGGCCCCCCACCCATAAAAATAGGGTTACATTCTAAATACTTAATCAATAAGACAAAACTTACGGGAACGGCAATGGCAATAAACCAAAATATTTTTAAACACGTGTGCTTCATTAGTCTAACCTCGATACTTTCGGATCTGCCCGGAAAAATTGACGTAAAGGATGTTTAGGCATCTCGCCTTTTTCTCTTGCAGATTGATTTGCATTGATTAAATCTTTCCATTTATTAAATACCTTTTCAGAATCACGATGATCATGCAAATCAGGAGGATTGGCATCACTATCATTCTTTGTATGCAAACCCCATAAAGTTTGCCGCAACTCACGAGCAACTTGCCCATTCTCAATTACTATACCTAACTCAGTATCTTTCTCCATACTGCGGGTATTTAAATTGGCTGAGCTGATTATCGTAAAAACATCATCCATAATGGTCACTTTGGAATGCACATACACCTCATCCCAACTGTTCGCTGAGGCTAATGTGCAAATATGGCTTTTAATACCTGGTGTCTGGTCAATTTTGGCTTCAAGTTTTTTGAGCAACTCAAGTTCTTTTTGGTCAATTCCTTTTTCAACATTTTTTTGGGTCTTTTTTATCTCTTCCTCTAAACCTGCTTTTTGTTTTTTTAACTCATCGATTTCCTTCATCACTAAACTTGGATTTGAATGTGAATTAGGCTGAGTTAATCTAAAGTAGTGATACTCAATTTTTGTTTGGATTTCTTCAATCTTTAACTGCCTTACTACATTAGGCATCACATCTTGTCTGCCTAATAATTTCAACATTTGATTAGTGGTGTAAGTGCCTTTACCAAGCCCATCATCACTTGAGTTTGTTACCGCAAACCAGTAAATCGGACTAGTTCGTCCTGCTTGTCGCATTTTTTCCCAATGGGTAAGGAAGGTTTCAACTAACGGAGGATAACGAAAATATTGATTTTCCGTGTAAATATAGCTCACCGTTTTTTTGATATTTTGCAGATAAATTTTTTGAATATCGGTGACTCGTGGTTCATCATAAGTGCGTAAAGTTTGGGCTTTAACCTGATGGCCAAATTTTTCATTAGGGATAAACATTTCACGGGTTAGATGTTGTCGTTGTTGGGTGAGATTCTCTGTCGCCTCATAATTCCCTCGATTTTCAAATAATCCATTACGATCCCAAGATTGGCAGAAGTTATAGTTGATATCCCATAACACTTCACCCGTCACAACACTCGACACATCTTGTAACGGTGTATTGACATTTTTTCCTAGGTGAGGAAGTTTGATATCGCCATAATGATGTTCGTTCGTATCCCAATAGTTATCAATCATATTATGCTCCATCACAAAGCCGACTGCGCATTCTGGCAATTCATAATCAATTAACACTGTTTTTTGGTGATGTGAAGAAGTAGCAGATAAAGTTAGCTCTGCTTGCCAAGGCAAATTTTTATCAAAATACTTACGGTTATCAAAGGTGTCATTAAATAAAGCGATACGGCGATTTTTATATTGGATTTTCTTTCTTGCCACTGTGCGGGAAAAAGTGACTAAATGTGAATAGTTAGCCTCAATATCTTTGATTAAATTAATACGGCTTTTGTCAAAAATAGTTTTCGCCTCTTTAAATTCAGCTGCATCCTTTAGATAAGGATCAGTAAAATTCATTTTAGTTCTTTCTAGAAAAAGGTGTAACTCCCCTTTAATCGCCATATACCAATAGTAGTCATATTGTTCTTGCGCCCTAATGACGTCAGTTACACTACGATATTTTACGCCCTGCATTCCACCTAAATTCGCATTTTCATGTACAAAGGTTTGTGCATGAAACCACATACTCCAAACCAGTAAACGAATTTGTACATTTTCATACGCTTTGATTATGAGCAAATCCCCAATGCGGTAAGTTTTGTCATCGCTACCTCGCTTAAAACACATAGAGGGCTGAAAGCCCCAAATTGCTATATCAACAGAACGCTTGGCATTGTTAATTGCTTCATACACTTCAGCAAATGCCGTTTCACCATTCACTAAGGCTTTGAATGTTGCATCCACCGGTCGACTTTTATCCCCATTTTGGTAAGTCTCCGCATTATCTAAAAACCAACGCTCTGTTAAAATCACTTCATTTTGATGTTTCGCAAGTTGTATGCGAATCGGTTGTTTTTCCTCGTCCATCACGTTTCCTCCTTAATGTTACAGAAGATTAGCTTTCCGTCGCGATGATATAGCGATCGCCATTTTTAAGCACAAGCTCAAATTCGTTGGTGTTTTCTGGAACTTCAAGGTAAAAATCCCCTTCTTCATTAGAAAGGCCCTCACCCACTTCACTCCCATCAATGTAAAGCTTATACGGCATTCCTACATATTTCTTTTGCTCAGAAAAGGCTGATTGAAAGAGAGATAATTTAAGTTCCTGTTTGCCCTCTGCACTTTTGCCATGCACGGTTTTTGTGCTGTCATAAACGGTAATCGTTGGAAAGGCATTGATAATCACCCCGCCACAGCTGGTTTTATCCCCCTCTCGAGCTAAGGCCTTACCACCAATTGAGACGCTTTTTGCACCGGCGATAATTACACCACTATGTCCTGGGCATTCTACCTTATCACCAATACAAGCCGCCGCTTTGCCACCAAAGGTGACTGTAGATTGCCCTCCCACAACCTGGCCAACTGAACCATCAGGGTGTAGCACAGAAGCACCAATATGAGCAGGATTTTTGCCTTTCGGCGTAATAGACCAACGTTTTGGAGAAGAAATTAAATTTGAGTGTTGCATAATGGCGTTCCTTATGCTTATATAGATAGATTGAACATTATTTCAGCATAGTTTATATATGCAATGCAAGCTAAACGATACTCGACTTTGTATTTATTCATTAAGATGAAAGATTCCACAAAAACATATTTAGTTATATAATGTTTTACGTCCGAGGTTTAAGCAGGGTGTCTGTATTTTGCTTTTCCTATAGGCAGCCTCTTCTTTAGTTGTTAAATCTATTTTTAGTTTTTTTATTATTATCAGTAAAAAAACTAACACAAATTGGTATGGAGCAATAAAATGATAAGCGGAGACAATAAGACTCTAATCCTGAAAGTAACAAACTCTGCAAATATAGAGAGTGGCTGTCAGGCTTATTTTATTTTTGATTACAATGGAGGAACGCTAGGTAGCAGTAAGAATAATCTGTGGGTTATTCAAGATACCAAGAATAACATTCAGCCCGACCAGGCTAGAGTTGAATGGCGAGATAACCATTATTGCTTCCAAGTCACCGGTAAGAATGAGGTTTCGATCAATGGAAGTATGATAAATGCTCGTTCTGGTTTTATTCGATTAAATAAAAGTGACATCATCACCATTGGTAATATAGAGATTAAAGTTTATATTGAAAATGAAAAAGATGTGGATCTTAAATCTCTCGCTCTAGAACCAGTAGAAATTATCGGTACGCAAGATCATTTAAAACACCTAATCGGAGATAAAAAACAATTCTCCTCCCCTCAGAATAAAACAAATAATTTCCTCAAAGAGGATAAAAGTCTAGATCCTTTATCAGCCTTATCTAATGATGATCCAACAGTTTCCTCCACAGGATTATTAAATAATGAAAGTCCATTTACTCACTCTTCGGCTACCTCTTCAAATATAGGACGCTCTACCATGTCTTCATCAAACTTTATTGATTTACCACAACCTGAACAACATCAAAAATCCGAATATATTGAAAATGCATATGTCACCATTTCCCCTTTGCTACGAGAAATGGATACGAAAATACCGTTAAACAATAGCCAAGACATCAATGATATTCTAAGTGAGATAGGAAGCACATTAAAAGCAACAGTTGATGGTCTATTACGTTTACAGCAAGCTCAAAGTAGTTTATCAGATAAACACCTACGCCCTATTGAGGATAATCCCTTACGTTTAAACTTAGATTATCCAGCCACAATGGACATTTTATTTGGGAATCAAAAAAGCCCTGTTCATTTAGCTGCGCCTGCTGCTGTATCTGAATGTTTAAATAATTTACTCATTCATAATGAAGCAAACAAAATGGCTATCATTAGTGCGTTATCTGCAATCTTACAGGCATTCTCACCCGAAATGTTATTGGCTCGTTTTGAAAATTATCGCCGCAGTAATGAACGGCAAGACATGGATCCATCCTGGGCTTGGCGAATGTATGAAAATTACTATCGAGAATTGACTTCAACACGTCAGCAAGGCTTTGAGAAACTGTTTTGGGAAGTATACGAACAAGCCTACGATAAAGCATTACGGGAACAGGGTAAGTAATAGGATTCAGTATGATTAGCAAATTTAGTTTTTTCCTGAAAATTGCCATTTATTTACCAATTAGCATAGTCTTAATTGGGTGCAGTAGCACTTTAGAAACAGCGACAAAAATTGGGCAGATAATTAGTGACCCTAGCACCCCAGTAGGACCAATTGAAGATCGGCCATCTACAATGGCATTAACTTTATTAACTGATAATAATGTTAATCCTAATGATGATGGTGAGCCTTCCCCTTTAGAATTACAAGTTATTTATCTTTCTGAAGACTCAAAATTACTCGCCTCTTACTATGAACAATTTGAAGGAGATAGCTTAAAAGATATACTAGGAAAAAACTATATTTCTCATCAAGATTATGCAGTTCAACCAGATCAGTACAAGGTTATTTCTGATATTACATTAGATAAAGATACACGTTATTTAGGGGTTATTGCCTATTACTCAGATCCAGAAAAAGCACAATGGCGCAAAGTCATTCCAATCAAAGGTAAGGGATACCATTATAATATTTTAGTTTATTTAAAAAAATGGACATTTGATATTAAGGAGTATAAAGAATAAATATGGCAACAAGAAATCGCGTTATTTGGGGAGAAGGGACTTTTGTTAGACCTCAGCACTTCCAGCAACAACAACGGCATTTAGATTATCTACTGTCGAACCAGCTCCTTTCTCTAACAGGGTATAATTATGGATTACAATACGTAGAAATTGATTCGGAGCTTTTGAACTTAGGTAGAAT
This sequence comes from Avibacterium sp. 20-126, assembly GCF_044358625.1. NCBI lineage: Bacteria > Pseudomonadati > Pseudomonadota > Gammaproteobacteria > Pasteurellales > Pasteurellaceae > Avibacterium > Avibacterium sp. 20-126. Next base: position 1,618,068 of record NZ_CP091457.1, read on the forward strand.
TTCTCTCATCGCTGCAAAAGGTTATTTTTCTGATGGTACTTATTTTGATATACCATCTCAAGATGCCAACCCAAATATTCTTGAAGTTAAACAAGGTGATAATGTCGTTGGACAATGCATTTATTTAGCATTACCTACTTTAACGAATACTATTAATGAAATTCAATCAGAAAATCAAAAAAATAATCATATCGTACGTTATAAAGAAGTTCATGAAGAAATAAGAGATTTGCATACACCTCATGGAGATACTTCAACCATATTTTTAGCTCAATTATCACCACGCTTAATGTTTGAAATGGAAGATAAGAGTGCTTATACCTATATCCCTATTGCTAAAATAAAAGAGCGATTGGAAAATGGCCAAATTATTTTAGATGAAAAGTTTATTCCAACCTGTATGACAATCTCTGCTTCTACGGTATTGAAAGATTTTGTCGTTGAAATGGAAAATACACTGGATCAACGAACATTAACATTGGCATCTCGCATTGGTTCTCCTGGACAGCGAGGCGTTGCTGAGGTTTCTGAATTTTTAATGCTACAATTACTTAACCGTAAGTTGCCATTTTATCGTCATTTAAATATTCATCCTAATTTACATCCTGAATATTTTTATCGAGAACTTGCTTCATTTTGTGGAGAATTGATGGTTTTTACTGATGCTTCGAGAACAGTAAGCCCATTCCCTCCTTATGATCACCTTAATTTGACAAAAAGTTTTCAGCAACTATGTTCAGAAATTAGAATGGCATTAAGTACAGTTCTAACACCTAGAGCAGTATCAATCCAACTTGCTATTAACGAACATGGCATTCGTTCTGCAGCAATTAATGATGAACAATTACTCAACACTGCAACATTTATTTTAGCTGTATCTGCAAGGATACCTGTTGAAAATTTAACTCATCAATTTATGCATCAAACCAAAGTTACCTCTCAAGGTCGCCTACAGCAACTGGTAAGTGTACAAGTACCCGGTGTTTCTCTTATATCATTAGGCGCAGCCCCAAGAGAGCTACCTTACCATGCAGGTTATGTTTATTTTCAGCTAGATACAAATTCAGATGAATGGCAAGAAATTAAACGTAATCGAACTATTGCTTTCCATATATCAGGCGAATTTCCAGATTTAGATATGCATTTATGGGCGATAAGGAATTAATTTATGTTCGATCAGTCTGATTTATCATTACAAGAATATTATCATCTTCCATTGCGCGGAAATAACATTAATAAGATGATTGATGCTGCAACGCCATTACTCGGAATGATTTTACGCCTAAAAGAAGTAAATGCAGATATGATGCCCGAGAAACTGTATTCGCAAGTGGTGACGGATATACAGTCTATGGAGCAGTTACTAAGAGAAAATCATTATGAAGCTGGTATGATTGTCTCTTTCCGATATATTTTATGCACATTTATTGATGAGGTTGTGCTATCGCATGGATGGGGAAGCAGCAATAGCTGGTTAAATAAATCCTTATTGACTCATTTCCATAATGAGACTTGGGGTGGTGAGAAAGTTTATATCCTACTCGATAAGCTAATGTCTGAACCTAAACGTTATAGAGATCTCCTTGAATTTATGTATCTATGCTTCTCCTTGGGGTTTAAAGGACGTTACAAAATAAACAATCATAATGCTGAGTTTGAAGATATTTTTAAACGTTTATATGATTTGCTCCTCACATTAAGAGAGAATAAACCAGAACATCTTGTTTTATATCAAAATAATGATGAGCAAATACAACAACCTTATTCATTAACCAAAAAGCTCACAATTAAAAGAATTCTTATCTATCTCATTATCGTATTAACTTGTATTTATGCGGTCTATTTCTTTATGCTAGACCATCAAAGTGATGTAATTTTAGAGCAATTAAATAATTTACTTAATTAGGAAAATGTATGAAAGTAGAATTATCCAGCCTTATTGCCAAACTCTCTCCAGTTACTAAATCCATTATGGAAAGTACTGCTGCACAATGTATGTCAGAAAACCAAACAGAAATTTTGGTACCTAATCTGTTATTACAAGCAATAAAAACCCCACTTTGTGATATAAGAAAAATACTTTCTCATTTTGACATCGACGTAGATACACTGTCAGAACAGCTCCAAGAAACATTACCTCAAACTCCATCTTTAGTTGAGGGGAACTACCCTAGTTTCTCACCATTATTAGTAGATTTATTACAAGATGCCTGGTTGCTAACAACCACTGAACTTAATCAAAAAGTCCTTAGAAGTGGCGCTATTTTATTAACTTTACTTGCAACACCACAACGTTACTTATTACCCAAAGTATCGAATATCTTAGTTAATATCAATCGTGATTTATTAAAGCAACAATTTGAGCAAATTACATCTGGCTCTAGTGAAAGCGATACTTTCGAAAGAGAGCAAAATAGAAATAACTATGAAACTGAACATCAGCTTCTTAATAAATATGCACAGAATGTGACCGCATTAGCAAGAGAAAATAAATTAGATCCTGTCTTATGCCGAGATGACGAAATTAACTTAATGATTGATATACTTTGTCGTCGTAGAAAAAATAATCCGATCATCGTTGGAGAAGCTGGCGTTGGTAAAAGCGCATTAGTTGAGGGGCTTGCCTTACGTATTGTGGAAGGAAATGTCCCTGAAAATATGAAAGATACCGAGTTGATGACATTAGATCTCGGAGCTATGCAAGCTGGTGCATCTGTAAAAGGTGAGTTCGAAAAACGTTTTAAAGGTATTATGTATGAAGTTAGTCATTCACCAAAACCAATAATTCTTTTTATAGATGAAGCTCATACATTAATTGGTGCAGGTAATCAACAAGGTGGGTTAGATGTATCCAATTTATTGAAGCCCGCACTTGCTCGAGGAGAATTAAAAACTATTGCTGCAACTACCTGGAGTGAATACAAAAAATATTTTGAAAAAGATGCCGCACTTTCTCGTAGATTCCAATTAGTCAAGGTTGATGAGCCAAATGTTGAAGAATCTATAGTGATCTTAAGGGGGTTACAAAATATTTATGAAACCGCCCATAATGTATTGATTGAAGAGGAAGCGCTTATTGCCGCAGCTCAATTGAGTGAACGTTACCTAACAGGCAGGCAATTACCAGACAAAGCCATTGATGTACTAGATACAGCTTGTGCTAGGGTGGCTATTAATTTCACTTCTCCGCCAAAACAACTAGCCTTATTTCAGAATCAATTATCACAGATAAAATTAGAAATTGAGCTATTAGAGCGTGAAATTTCAATAGGATTTAGCCAAAATAATGTTCGTTTAACGCAATTAAATAAACAATACAATCATATACAGAAGCAAAAGGATGCCTTATCTAAACAATGGGAAAAGCAAAAAGATTGCGTAAACCAGATTATAAAATTAAGAGAGGCTCTTTTAAATAATGATGTTGCGAATAAAAGATCAAATATCAATAAGTTAAAACATTTATCCTCTCGTTTATCAAAATTACAAGAAACACAAATTCTTGTTGCACCTCAAGTGACGAAACAGCAGATTGAAAGTGTTATTGCAGAATGGACCGGAGTCCCATTAGACAAATTATCACAAGATGAATTGAATACAATTACCCATCTACCTCAATTTTTAACCCAAGAAATAAAAGGTCAGGATCTTGCAATTCACCACCTATATAAACATTTACTTACTGCAAGAGCTGATTTGCGTAGATTAGGACGCCCGCTAGGCTCATTCTTATTAGTAGGTCCAAGTGGTGTCGGTAAAACAGAAACAGTAATACAAATTGCAGATTTATTATTTGGAGGGAAACAGTATCTAACGACAATCAATATGTCTGAATTTCAAGAAAAGCATACTGTTTCTCGCTTGATTGGCTCGCCTCCTGGCTATGTTGGTTATGGCGAGGGAGGAATACTTACCGAAGCAATTAGACGCAAACCTTATTCCGTTGTCTTACTAGATGAAGTCGAGAAAGCGCACCCTGACGTACTAAACCTTTTTTATCAAGCTTTTGATAAGGGGGAGCTTGCCGATGGAGAAGGTAGATTAATTGATTGTAAAAATATTGTATTCTTTCTAACATCAAATTTAGGCTACCAAACTATTGTAGAGAATGCCGAAACGCCTGAAGTGATAACGGATAAGCTTTATCCTGAACTAGCAAATTTCTTCAAACCAGCTCTTTTGGCAAGAATGGAAATCGTTCCTTATTTACCATTGAATAAAGAAACGCTATTGACCATTGTAAATGGAAAACTCAATAAGCTCGTTAACCTACTCACTGAGCGTTTTAGTGCAAAAGTGACTATCTCAGAAGAAGTGAAAGAGGAAATTTTATCTCGTGCAAGTAGATCTGAAAATGGAGCTAGAGTTCTTGAATCAATTATAGATGGCCAACTATTACCTCCAATTTCATTATTACTTTTACAGGCATTAGCAAATAAGGAAAACATAGATCATATCCACTTTATCGTTGATAACCATACGTTTATTGCAAAAATTGGAGACAAAGAATGCAATTTAAGCTAATTTTATACGTGATCGGAATTCTATTTCTCCCGCTTGCTATACACGCCAGTGAAAAGGGAGAAAATTTAGAGCTTTCCCTATTAAAAGACATAAAAAAATGCCGTGCGGTTCAATCTGTGTTAGAACGAATAGAATGCTACGATTCTATCTCTATTGGTCAAGAAACTGGGGAGCAAAACTCAAACTCCCCCAAAGGAGAGGCTTGGACTCGAGCAAATCAGCAGGAAGCAAAACGCGAAACGAATACTACCCATTTTATCTTAACTGAACACGGAGATACTAATCCAACAATACTATTAACAACACCCGCTTTAGGGTATCGTTCAAATAGACCAATTCTTATGTTTAGTTGTATTGATAATATCACTCGATTACAAGTAGCTCTACCGGCTCCTATCAATAAAAAGAATAGTATTTCAGTGATATTGACAACAGAAAATTCGACATTCTCAACACAATGGTTTGTTCGTGAAAACTATTTTTTACTCGAGTCTAGCCGTGGTTTAGATGGGATCAAAGAAATACAAAAATTATTTAATGCAGATACATTAAAAATACAAGCTAAACATAAAGAATTTTCTGATTTGATCTTCAACATCAAAGAATTGGCTAATGAAATTAAGCCGCTACGAACAGCTTGTCACTGGTAAATAAATTTTATAACGTTGAGCAACACTATGGATTACTTAGAACAACATCCTTGGCGTCAGTTAATAGCTTCTCCTATTAGTTCGCCGATTGAGCAAGAAATCTCAGAACAAAATCTAGACTGGGAATATTTAGATGGCGAAATGGTTAAGCTAGGCTCTCTAGAACATGAACTATTGGATATTGATAACGTTCAAAAAACGGCCCTTTCTCTACTCTCTAACGAAAGTAAAGATTTAAGAATCTTAGCCCATTTATTACGAACGCTACAGCATTCTGGTGGTGTTTTAGAGGTATTACTTGCTCTGCAATTATTGAGTGATTATGTCGAGCTATATTGGGAAAACGCACCGCCATCTTCTGAACTAAAGAAATATCGTTTAACAGTACAAATCTGTAAACGTTTTGAAAATGCTGCTAACAACTTCAAGCAATCTGCCTCCCGAATAGAACAAGAAGTTGCACTTCAACTATTAAATAAACTTCATCAATATTGGCAAGATAACAAACTGGCTACGACATTGATGGATTTACTTTCTCGTTACGCTGTAGATCGAGAAATTACCATTACTCCTAAAGATCCCGAACAGAAACAACCACCGAAATCACAAAAACAAACGTTTGGCTCCTCTACGCCATCAAATAATTCTATTATTGACCCTATAGAAGTGGATGCAAGCAATGAGAGAGCCTGGAAAAATACCTTGTTTAAGGTGGTAGAATATTTATTAGATCGTGAAATATCCCAACCTTTAGGTTATTTACTCAGACGCTATGCAATTTGGAATAACATTACTACAATTCCTTTAGCTGAAGAAAATAAAACGCCTTTATCTCCACCTTCAGCAGATCGAATCGCCTATTATGAGTCATCAATAGCAAATGCAGATATTGCATTATGGAAAGATATCGAACATAGTCTCACTGTTTCGCCTTACTGGTTTGAAGGACATTATTTATCTGCGATGATAGCTATTTCATTGGGCTATGATGAAATAGCAAATGCTATTAGAGATTCCGTAAATGAATTTTTAGAACGTTTACCTCAATTAAAAGAATTGTATTTTAGCGATGGAACAGCTTTCTGCTCTGAACGTTTGCTACAATGGCTATCTGAGGATAATTTGTATATAAATGATAATACATCTGCGCTTCAGGTTAATGGAACATCTACTGATGATTTATATAATGAAGATATTGAAATTGCACTTGGATCCTTGAATAGAAAGAAACATACAGATTTAAAAGACAAGTTTTATGATCAAATTTTCTTAGCTCAACTACTAGAAGAGAAAGGCTTCAATGAGCTAGCCAAACAACATTATTTTTCTATTTATAAATCCATAGAAAATCTTTCTGTAAAAGAATGGGAAGATAGTTTATATAGTACACTTAAACAAAAATTAGATAGAAATTAGAAATATAAGGTTTATAAAAATGAAATTACCATTAGCATTAACAACATTTAAACCACTTTTAACGAAAATTAGAAGTTCAGGAATTGTGCTATGTATTATAGGGTGGTTTGCATTATTAATCTTCATCTGGCTAAAAGGAGAACACTTTGCTTTAGGTGAATATAAACCACTATCAAGTTTAACTTCAAGATGGCTAACAACAGCTATATTAATTATTATTGCAATAAGTTTTATTACTTGGAAAGTAATCCAAAGATTAAGAACACTTGAAGCACGTCAACAAGAAGATAAACAACAAAAGTATCAATCTATAAAACCTGAAATAGATGCACAACGTCGATATTTTGACCATTGGATTAATCAATTCAAAAGACATATAAACCAACAAGACTATGCCTATTTCCTGCCATGGTATCTTATATTAGGGATTGAAGATAGCGGAAAAACTACATTACTGCAAGAAGGTGGAAATTTTACTAAATTATATAATGATGAAGAGGGTGAGCAGCAAGTAAATTTCTCGATATTTACTAATAAACAAGCCGTAGTAATAAACCCTAATCACAATCTCATAGAACAGCTCGATAATATTGAAGAAAAACCCAAATTATATAAAAAATTGTGGAGTAATTTATTACACCAAATTGCCGAACAAAGAGCAAGACAACCATTAAATGGCATCATTCTTACTATCGATATACATAGATTATTAGTGTCAGACAAAGCTCAGAAAGAAATGTATGTAAAGCTATTATCTCAGCGTTTGCAAGATATTTTTGAGATGACTCAGGGAGCATTGCCCATCTACCTGATTATGACAAAACTAGATATATTGCACGGCTTTGATAGTATTTACCATACATTAAATAAAGAACAAAAAGATGCTGCATTAGGTATTAGCTTTAGTCAACACGGTGAAAATTGGAAAATAGAGTTAGAGCATTTTTGGAATCACTGGATTTCTCAAATGAATGCTCTACTCCCTTCCTTACTCTATCAAACGACTTCTGAAAAACGTAGCCAACTTTTTAGCTATGTAAGACAATTAGCAACAGCAATGGATATATGCATTCCCTTTCTGGAAAGTTTAATGACGAATAAAAGTCGTTCATTTCATTTTCTAAAAGGGGTTTATCTGACATCTGCAACTCAAAAAGGGAAAATAGATGACATTTTTGTACAGTCTGCATCGGAACAATATCACCTTGGTAGACAAACCTACCCAATATGGGGAGTAAAAAATACTCAACCTTATTTTTGTAATGAACTCTTTGAGCAAGTTATTTTTAGCTATCCAAATCTCGCACAAGAAAGCCAAGGCTGGATAAAGCAATATCGCTCTTACATAAAAACATTTTGTTTCTCAAGTGGTATTCTTGCATTAGCTTTATTAGGAAGCTGGCATTACTTCTATTATAAAAACTATCAGGCTGGTATCAATGTACTTGAACAAGTAAAAGAGTTTAAAGCGATCCCTATTTCCTCTGAGCAAGATCATTTTGGAGATAAACAATTACCACTACTTAACCCAATCCGAGAAGCCACATTATCTTACGGCAATTATCACGATAAATCTTATATTTTTAAGGATATGGGACTATATCAAGGTAACGATATTGGCCCCTATGTAGAAAGCACTTATTTAAGGCTTCTTCAATTAAGGTTTATTCCAGCCATTATGAGTGGTTTACTAATCGAACTCAATAATGCGCCAGCAGAAAGTGAAGAAAAATTAGAAATTCTAAGGGTAATGCGTATGCTTGATGATAAAACCGGTAGAGATAACCGTTTTGTCAAAGAGTTTATGCGTAATTACTGGAGTAATGAATTTCCAGGACAAAAAGGATTACAAGATAATCTAATGTTACATCTAGATTATGCATTGCAACATACTAACTGGTTTAACGGTCGATTAAACGGAGATGAGATTCTCATTGAGGCTTATCAACCCTATGATTTATCGATAAAGGATGCTCAAATCGAATTAGCTCGTCTCTCAATTTACGATCGGGTTTACCAAAACTTAAAAATAAAAGCAAACACTGTGCTTGCGGCTCCTTTGAATTATAGGGATGAAATAGGCTCAGGTTTTGATACAGTGTATATGGCAAATAATGAGCAATTATTGAAGATCCCTAGATTCTTTACAGAACATGGACTAAAAAATTATTTTGTTAAACAAAATGAGCATTTAATTGATTTAATAGCAATGGATAGTTGGGTATTAAATCTTAAAGAAAATATGGAATACAGCGACGCAGATCGACAACGTATTAGCGAGCGTATTTCAGAACAATATGTGAATGATTATATTTCCACTTGGCGATCTGCGCTAAATAATTTAGATATTAGGGATTTTGCTAACCTGGAAGAAGCAATAAGTGCAATTGAAAAAATAACAGGCGGAGAACAAACAATTAAGCGAGCCTTGGTTATTTTAAGCGAAAATACGCTACCGCCTATATTACCAGATAAAGAAGGAAAGGAATTGCAAGAAGCAATAAATACGCTAGAGTATCGATTAATGTCGCAGATAGATCATAGTTTTGCTGAAGAAAAATCAGTCTTAAACGATGCAGAAAACAAAAATAGTGCATTGCAAGATATTTATCAGAAGCTATCTGATCTACATCGCTATCTTCTATCCATCCATAATGCACCAGATTCTGGAAAAGCTGCATTACAAGCAGTAAAATTAAGAATAGATCAGCGCTCATCTGATCCTATTCTAGAACTGCAGCAATTAGCAAAAACACAGCCTCAACCAGTTTCTCGTTGGTTAGGACAACTTGCGGAATATTCTTGGCGTGCAGTATTAAAATCAGCTATTGTTTCATTAGAAGTTGAATGGAACAATAAAGTGGTAAAACTATATAAAACCTATATAGATGGGCGTTATCCTTTTTCTGATAGCGCACAAGAGGTTCCACTAAGTGAATTCACCCGTTTTTTTGCCCCTAATGGGATTTTGGATGAATTTTATCAACATAATTTAAAACCATTTATCGAAAGCGACCTAACAGAATTATCAGAGGATCACTCACCATTAATTAGGAATGATGTCGTTGAGCAATTAATGCTAGCTCAAGAAATTAGAGATACGTTCTTTAATACAGGAAATGGAATTGGTATTCAATTTACCATTGAGCCCATCAATATTTCAGCAAATAAAAGACGTAGTGTATTAAATCTTGATGGTCAAATTATTGATTATTCACATGGCTTAAAAAAACAAACAAATATTGTCTGGCCAAATTCAATGAATGCGAATGTAGAAAGTAAGCTGACACTCGTTCCAACATCAAGTAATGCTCCACGTAGTTTAATCTTCAAAGGACCTTGGGCACAAATGAAATTACTTACTACTGGAAAAATAAGTAATGAAAAAGAAGGATCATTTGATATTCGCTATGATGTTGATGGAGGATATGCTACTTATAGAGTACATATTGATGCCTCAGACAATCCATTTTCTAAGGAACTATTTAAACTATTCAAATTACCTGAAACATTATATTAGTATGCTTTTTAAATGCTTTATTTTAAAGAATAGATATGAAAAATATGGATAAACACATTACGGAAATCCAAGTAGGCAAAAACCCTTCTAATACAGATGCTTATTTAAAAATTAGGGAGCAAATCAACTTTCTCAGTCGTCCAGAAAAACGTATTGACTGGAGAAAAGTTGCTAATTTATCCTATGGTATATTTAACCAAAATGGTATGGATCTACAAACGCTTTGCTATTATACCGTTGCCAAAGCTTATTTAGATCCCACTATTACACAAATAAATCAAAATCTAAGCATTATGGCTACTTTAATGAGTAATCACTGGTCTACATTCTGGCCTGATGGAATTCAGGCTAGGATAAATATCTTAAACTGGTTAAATAAACATATTAGTCCTTTAATCTTAAGTATAAATATTGATGATAAAACCTCAAAAGAGCTCTACAGGCTAAAAAATCACCTTACAGAAATACTAAATCAAATTAGTCTACATACAAATACATCTTGTAATCTGACTAATACATTAAACTTATTACAAGAGAAACTGAAAATAGAAAGAGAGCGGGATAATAATTTTCATATAGAAGAGAAAAAGAACATAAACGTTAAAAAAGAAATTCAAAAAACTCCCTCTATAGCACAAAAGATAATAAACTATGAACATCCCAATGCCCCAGTGATAGAAGCAACTCATAGTTTTTCTCCACCTAAAAATAATAGACGCTACATTAGCCTTCTAAGTAGTTTTTGCATAGGTGTTATACTATCCTTTCTAGTTAGTTATTTTTATCTACAACAAAAAAGTGAGAACTTTCAACCTATACCACATAGTTCACCAGGTATCTTAACAATTGACTCAATGAATATTGAATTACAGTATCAATTAAACCAACAAGAAAACATTGTTAAATATGTAGAATACATTCAAAAAGAGTTGGCAAAAAATCAACTGAAACAGAAAATAACACAATTACAAAAAGAGCTAATTACAGCAGAACAAGAAAAAAAAGGAATAACAATTTCTCAATTAAAAACAGCACTTTATGATATGGAGCGCACTATAAATATAAATCCACCGATTGAGCAACAGCTTTACCAGTACAGTCTTACACCTCAAGATTATATGCTACAAACATCACTTGAAGAAAAGTTAATAGGTTTATTAGTATATTATTATAGAATACGTCAAGACAACCAAAATATTAAATGATTTAGATACATATTAAATTATATTTTTTAGATAAACCTAGAAGTATCTAGTCATCTAATGATAGGTATCTATTATTTATTAAGATTTTATCACCAAAAAATAATTTGGTATTCGGGACAAGATAACCTGTTAAGAATGACGATTTTTTAGGTCCAATCACCTTACAACGCCAAAAATTAGTCGTGTCATCCTTGATTATTCGTTTTCTATGCAAGCCTAATGCTTGAAATTCATATTGTAAATTATTTACACATTCTTCATTATAAGGCTCCCCTTTTTCTTGTAAATATAGTTCAAAAGAACTTGGGCTAACAATAAATAAACAATCATTAACAATATGAACTTTTGCCGTACGATCATTAAAGGTGAGTTTATTATTTAGCAGTTTATCTTTTAGCCAATCTACAAATTTCTGCCCTTCGGATTTGAAATGCTTATTTTTATCTGCTGAAGATACAACAACAGTCTCCGTTTCAACAGTGATACAAGTATCTAAATCCGCTGACTCAGATTTTAATGTCATTGCTGCCTCAGTTTCAGAATTCTCAGAAGATATATTCTCAACTTGTTGCTTATTATTGCTATTAGGTGTGAACATATTTAGTAAAAAATCAACACTATTCTCATCATTATTTTCTAGTGTTGCATCAATATTCTGAGATGAATTAATTGATTGAGGTTCGGCATCGTTCTCTTGTAAGTTTGAGGTAGTCTCTGTATTTCCTTTTTTATTTATAGGTGCAGTATCTGCAACAGCATTTATTGTATTCGATGTATTTTCTTCTTCCTCATTTTCCTTTTCTACAACACGGATTGTTCCAGCAAATAATTCAGGGCGATCATCAACATTATCCCAAATTACCTCAGGTTTAATACGTAACAAGCTAAACTTATCTTTTGGTTTCCAACCTGCATCTGCCTTTAACTGACAATACCAAATCGCCGTACCTTCTGACGTACTTTCAATAACTTGATGAGCTTGCATTTCATCAAACAGTTTACGATTATCATTCGGCGCACTAATCCCCTGTCCTATCAAATAAGCTCGAATTTGATCTGCCGCAGTTTTACTCATTAGCCATAACCCTTCTTCGGTAAGCCAACCATCTCCTGGACCTTTAGCACTGATTTTAAATTTTTGTGAAACTAAATAACGTAAGGCTAAAACAAGTTGTTTTGCAAAGGAAATTACTGGTTTTTGGAGAAGTTTAGTAATATCACCGCCAAGAGCAAGAGCAACACTGTTTTGATCTGCTTTTTGCACAATTTCAGCTAATACGCTGGCTTTATCATAATGTCCTGCCATTGCGTACGTTAACGCAGAAAATACCTCTGGATAGGTTGCCAACCAATCGAAAGTTTCCTTAGCAATTAATTGATTTGCAATAAATCCCCCTAATACAGGGTGAAGTTCATAATCTCTCTGCTTAATGTATCTAAATTTGTAAGGCAATGTTGGTATGCCATTCCAAGCGTACCAACGTTTCCCATCTTGTAACTGCATTTCAATATCAACGATGGATTTACCTACATCGTGGACTAAGGCTAAATAAATCACTGCTGCGGTCCAAGCATCTTTTTGTTTTGCTTGTTCCTCTGGGGCTGCATTTAATGGCAGAACATAGTTTTGGCGTAATTTAGCCGCAAAAGAAATGACTTCTAAACCGTGGTCTAGCATCCCGCCTAAATGAGCGTGATGATGTGATTCTGAGGCTGGCAATAGCTGAACCATCTCGGCATAACGTTCAATGGGTTTTTGATACAAATGTTCAAACATTTCCCTTGTCATTGAGACTTGTTGCCACAGCAAGCCAAGATAACGCTGCCGCAATTCTGTATTAAGTAATTCTTGAGCAGAATAAGGCCTGATCCAACCATCTATATTCTGCTTTGGGGCTGCGTTATCTTTTGTAATTTTAGATGTATGTGGTTTTGATTTAAAAAGCTGTGTCAGTGATTTAAACATTAAGGTATCTCGCAAAAAATATGAGTAATGAAAGAAAAGGCCATTTAGCCCTTTGGCCTTTTCGGGTAAGACCTTTCCCCTTGGAAAGGTTACCCTTAAATCCCTTAGGGGATTTCCCTTATGCCTTTTCCTTTTTGGGGTTTTCGTGCGATTGTTTGACTTATACGCTCAAGTTGCTTCAATATATCTGCCGTTTTAGGCGAAATGTACCATAACACCTGTTTTATATTATTAAATACGTTGATAAGATCGATTTTACTTTCATCGAAAATTGGCTCATGGTGACAAATTCTATTCCTTAGATAACGCACTCGGCTTGTTATGTTATGTATCTCATTCACTATTAAATCACGTTCATCAGGGGAGGAAATACAAACATTAGGGAATGCTTTATTAAAATGATTTATCCATCTCATTCGATGAGTTCGTGATAGCATATTTTCCCAAAATATAAAGTTAAGCTCTGCTACAACTTTTCCTGGCGAAATCTCATTAGTATCTATTCTTAATGGCTGTAAGCGCCCATTGATGAAATGGAATTCATAGGTTTTGTGTGAAGACAACTTATTTACAATACGGAGCAATTCTTCTCTTGTTGCCGGTTTTAATGCTCGAATAAAGTTATCATTTAGAATACTATGTGCCCTATAACTAGGTTCTAGCGCATTAATAATGGCATTTCGTAATGCTACTTCATATAAGCTAATCACTTCCAAAAGTGCGCCACTTATTTGTATGTTCCAAATATAGAGTTCATATGCCTGCATATCTTTTAATGAAAGGTCATCTTCATCTTTGAAGTAAGATAGATAGGTTTCTATTCTTGCTTGGGATAATAGAGTGTGAAGCTCACTAATTTTAAATGCCATAATTTTAAACCATATTAATTAACACATTGACAACGATGTCATTGAAGTATAGCATATAGGAAGACTTAGGGACTGTGAAGATAGCGATCATTGATTAGCTGGACCCCCCTTTGCAAAAGAGATAGCCCCAATTGATGAAATTGGGGTTTCTTTTTATTCATCAATTTCTGCTTCCACTCCTTCTTCCTCTATAATCACTTCTTCCCATTCATCTTCTGATAAAAACTGCCAATAATTACAAATCCAACCATCTTCAAATTTTTCCCATACCCCCGCATAGTTATACTCTGTCACTTCGGGATCTGCGTGGCAAATTTGGCCCGCTTGAATTTGTGCGTTGGCCCAACTTGAAAAAAGAAGAGTTATAACGATAATCAAGATTTTCATTTTTAGGTCATCTTATTCCTCCTGTTCCAGTATATTTATCCTAAATGACTTTTCCTCTCCTAAATTCTCTGAAATTTCAAAACAATTAATTCTCCTAAAATCTCCTGATATTTTGCAAAATAGCTACTGTAATTAGGGTATACCTCAATGACACTGGCAAAAAGCCATTAAATGCCTCCGTCATTTAGACCGAAAATGGGGTTCAATAACAGAGTCATAAAAAAATGACCTTAATGAAGGTATATTGAGTATTTTATGTTCGCACGAATTTATATGCGGGTTTCAACCGAAGAGCAAGACCTACAACGCCAAGATAAATTGATTGAGGACGCAAAACAAAAAGGATTTTATGTGGTTGCGGTTTATCGTGAAAAAATTTCAGGTACAACAGAATGGGAAAAACGCCCAGAACTTTCTCGGTTAATTAGTGATTTGCAACAAAACGATATCGTGATTGCTGAAAGTATCGATCGCTTAACACGGTTAGAACCGAAAAAAGCCCTTGAGTTAATTAATGCCATACAATCAAAAGGGGCAAAAATTCAGGTTCCTGAGGTATTTGACTTTGATACCGTGTCACAAAGCCTCGGTACAAGTGCGGAGGTTTTTGACCCTAAATTTTTAATGTCGGATCTCTTTTCTGCAATGCAGAATATGTTTTTAAAACTTGCCGTCAGTGTGGCACACAATGATTTCCAAAAACGAAAAGAACGACAATATCAGGGAATTGCACTAGCACGCAAACAAAAGAAATATCAAGGACGGCAACCTAATACCGCATTACACCACGCCATTATTGAACAGCGAAAAAATGGGACATCCATTAAAGAGACCGCTGCAATCCTTAATACAAGTGAAAGTACGGTATTACGGGTTTGGCGAAAATATAATACTTAATATAATTAAAAACGGTAATGAGGAATATCATGAACCATAACATTTTAAAACTGAATGCGGCATTTACTCAAAATAGTCCTATTAAATGAAGATGCACATAAGGAAAAACAAAATGAACGAAAAACAAGAATTAATAAAGTATCTATTTGAGTTTACTGAATTTTCTAACTACTTAAGGAAATTCTTAAAACAAAGAGAACGGAAAATTATACAGAATATTAATATCCTAATTTATATATTTTCTGGCCTTCTTATGTGCAGTTTATTTTTTTCTTTATATTGTGCTTTTACAGAGGAAGCATTTATAAATTTATTATTCTGTTTTCTATGCATGACATTAGAACTTTATTGTAGAGATAAAGTTATAGAATTTACTTTTAAATTTAGAAATGAGATCAAAACGGCAACGATAACAACAGCTCCAAATTTTGGATTGTTAATGCATAATTCAACCTACTTCAACAGATGTATATCTAAATTACTACAAAAGAAATCAGACAACAAAGTACTTGTAACAGTGCTATTGGACACATTGGATAATATTGAATACATGCTTAGAAAGCAGTAAGTCTATATACCTATCTAATGTATTTGACATCGTCGTAATAGTAAAAAGCACTCATTATTGAGTGCTTTTGTTCTATCAGTAAAAAATCACTTCATCTTCATCAAGTACTTCTTCCTCTCCCACAATGGCAGGGAAAAACGATGGTTTTAATGTCGATTCAGTTTCAATCCATTCTTCAGCATCGACAATTTCAGCCTCTGCTTTATTTTGAATATCACTGAGAGCCCATTTTGATGACCAATCCCCCATAACATACGCTAACGTATATATACAAATACGTTGTTCATCGCATAAGGTATCCCCTACAACGATACAAGCGGGAATGTGCAAAAGTGATAATTGTATATAACACATCATCGCAGCTGTGAAATCAACATCTTGGCAATGCACGCAAAACTGTTTTTGAGGGTTAAATCCATATTCATACAGTGTATTAACACAACCGATCACCATAACACCTGATCCACAGCAAGGCTCCGAAAGGGTAATATATCCTTTGCGATTTATCGTACTATCACAATCTTGTAATACGACTTTAGCCATTAAATCACCAATATAAGAGGGGGTGAAATACTGCCCCTTATAATTGTCGCCGAGTTCCAGTGCCATAAAAACTGTCCCGAGAAAATCGTATGGTTTCTCAGTGAGTGCATTGATCACGATTGATAAAAGTTGAGCCAATTTTAAAAACTCTTCATTATCATAACGTGCCCTTGAATGCTTAAATCGTGCTATTAAATCTGCATCAGCATTTGCACCGTAAGTGGCTTGATAAAATTCTATCGCAGAAAGTGTGATAAAATCTAAAAATACGGAAGAACGTCGGTATTGAGGCGCTATCTTATTAAATAATTGGATAAATTCTTTCTCATAATTACGCATAATTATCTCCATGAAAAACTAGAGATAATCCCCCTAGGGAATTACCCCTAGGGTTAACGTATTGTCTAAACCTTACTGTTAAGAAAACTTAAAATCCTCTTCAGAATAACCAAATTCTTCCGCGATTTTTAAGGCTTGCTTGGTTGAGTCAGGATATTGGTAATAACAGGTTTCTGCTTCATCAGAACTTTCAACACCACCAAAAAATATTCCTGGTTCAAAATAAGTCAATTTTATTTTGGCCTCAGGAAATGTCTGAATAAGCGTATTTACCCATTCATTAGGTGGGTTCCAAGGCGTATCAAAGCAAACATAAAAACAGGTATTACCTTCATTAAACTCATCACAATATTGGGTATTTGCGTTCCACTTGACCCCCCAATTGTTATAAGCCCAGTCGTACCATGTTCTAGCACCATATTTTAATTGATTATCAATATAAGCCTGTCCCAATGCTAAGTCATAGCCAAAATAATTTTGTTCATCTGGATTATTTCTCAAAAAATAAACAAAATTGCCAATAGTCCAATTATTTTGTCGAGATAATAAAGAGAGCCTTAACCCCTTTCTCTCATTTCCAGTAATATAATCCGCAATAAGGTTATCCGTTAGTGTCTGAGACTGATCCAAACGAAGCAATGTTTCTGAGAAATCACCCAAACTACCACAAGTGATATTTAACTCTTTAGGCATAGGGATCAGTAAATTGAAATCAACGATTCGTTCTTTCTCTTTTGGATCAAATCGAAAGACTTTTTCAGCAATCGCTTTTGCTAACGTTGCATTGGTCGTATCTACTTCAAGGGTATTTTCACACCAATTTGGCATTGTGTATCTCCTTATTTAAGTTAAATGATAAAAGGGATACACTACCCCAAAGGGATAAATGTATCCCCATTGGGAAAAGTGCGGTTAAATTTCACCGCACTTTTAAAGGTTGAAAGGAAGAGGTGCATCATTAAATGATGCCACTCCGTATGGTTTACGCTGCTTCAGGATAGTAATGTTCATATTGTTTTTGAACATCAAGCGTCTCAAGCATATATTCACAGGCTTTGCGGGCAAACCCTGAGGCTTTGAGAATGGCACGATTATCCTCTTTCAAAATCTTGAGCCAACTTTGAATATAGGCGGCATTTTGTGGAACTTGGTTAAACCCAAGATGTGCACATAAAAATGCCCCGCCCATTTCAGCAATTAGCTCTTCAAACGCATAGACTTTGTTGCCAAATTTGGCTTTACCTGAGGCAATGCCTTCTCGATTTAAACGCGAGGCGTGCCCTGTGGCATGCGTCATTTCGTGCAAAAGTACACTGTAAAAATCCTGCTCTGAATGGAATTGCTTCATTTCAGGCATCACAATTTTATCGGCACTCGGTCGATAAAAAGCGTTAGGACTTGGTCCGATATTCACTGTCAGCGACATACCATCGATAATTTTGCGAATATCTGCGTAAATCTGGTATTGGGTCAGCTCAGCATCTACTGTACGTTCTTGAACGTGATCAAACATTACTTTCGGCAAACCGTCACATTGTTCGATGTTGAAAACAGGATAACGTTTTAAAATGGCAAACTGCTCCATTTCAGGGTTTCCTTCTTCATCACAAATCGGGTTACCCTCATCGTCGCATTTTTCACGTTCAATCGGACAATAGCTCGCCACAATCGTCGCGTTCTCACCTTTACGCACATAGCCACCTAATTTGTTGGCCGCGCGAGCGGTGATCCATTTACATTGTCGATAGCCATTTTCTGCACCCGCAAGCCATAAAAGTAATATATTTATTCCTTGATAGTATCGTCCTGATACCGCATTACGAGGGATACCTAAATTACCCTCAGGGTTATTCCAAGGTTTTAGCCAAGGAACCGTGCCCGCTTCAAGTGCGCTAATAATGCGATCGGTAATTTCTTGGTAAATATCTGTTTTCTGTGTTGAATTGTTCATTACTGTTCTCCTAAATAGAAAAAGGGAACAGCCCCACAATCGGGAATGTTCCCCGATTGGGTTGAAAAGTCAGTCAATTTATTGAGGCTGACGTAATTGCGTTAAGCCCGCCAACTTGTGTGCAAAGGTTCTTGCTTCACGAATAGCATCAAGGATTAAATAACGTTGACTGCCGCCGTAAGTAGTATCCTCACTCAAGCAAGTACACCAACTTAAAGAACTCTCACCCATTTGAATGCCGAGTGCTTTGTGATATACCGTGGCACTTAAATCAACGATTTTCATACCACTCAAGATGGCTTCGCAAAATTGATTGGTATCCTCGTAGCCAAAATCTTCTGAGCTAAAATAGCCATAATGAAAAGGCACAGGTTCAACCGTAAATTCAATGCGATACTGCTTGGTGTTAATGGTGCGACGTTTTTCTTCTGGTTCAATATACATCGACTCCAGTAAACGATAACCGAGACGTTCCAGCATTGTTGAGATGGCTTTAATATATTCACCTAAATCCGCAATAAAGCTATCCCAGATTTCTCTGAACATTTCTTTATCTTTGTTGCGAATATCTCGAAAGCAAAACGCTTCTTCCGCTGGACGAGCATCAAGACTCATCGTATTACAATGTGAATAACGATACCCGAAATGATTACGCGTAATGTCAAGTACATTGAAATACTCATTCGCCCCGATATATTCGGCAATAAATGCAAATCGGCGATAGGCTTTCTCTGTTTGATCAGGATAAATGTGTTTATACAAATTAATCCAATCATCAGAATAAAGTCGCCCATAAAAAGCAACGCCATCGCCTTGGCTATAAGAAAGCGAACTTTCAATAGTTAATTCACTTGGAAAGCCTGCTTCAACCAATTTATTGTCAAAATAAGTGTGTAAAATATTCATTGTGTTTCTCCAAAATAAAAAAGGGGAAACACATTTCCTCAAGGGAAAGGTTTTCCCCTAAGGATAGGAATATCTTATCGTGATACGATTAAGATAGGTGTTGAAGGGTTAAACCCCCTTCAAGAACAGAAACGTTGTCTGAAAATAAAACCGTTCCTACAAGTCCCATCAGGTAAGCCCCTTTGCGTAAATCATCACTTAAGCGTAATAACGTTACTGTCTGTAAATGATGGAATAATGCTTTTAGCTTGGCTTTCATCTTGTTCGCCCTCCTGAGACCAACAAGGTATTTTCATCTTTTTGAGTCACCTCCAAAAAACGAAAATGTGAACCATGTTGTGCGGGCATTTTTTGTAAAAATCGCACCGCACTTTCTTGTGGTTGGCGAGCTGCCCAAACAGCCTTAGCTCGCTGAATAATTTCATCAATCAAGGCTTGCTGGGGTTTCGTATCAAGATGCTGATATTTCGGCATATAATCTCCAACTGCTGAGAATAAAATTTGCACTCTCATTGTGTTTCTCCTTAAAAATAGTGGGGAAACACAACCTCCTTGTGGGAAGCAATATGTTTCCCCAAAGGACGTAGCAAGGTTAACTAAATGTCAGTTTAGTAATACCAAAATAAGATAGCCGCAGACACCGCCCCCATCAGTAAGCCAATTAAGCTCATTGAGAGAACGACTTTTAAATGACGCCGCTTAAGTTTTTCGATTTCTTCACAATACGAAATTTCCTGTTGCTGTTGCAACATTTCGTGAAAGGCTTCTTGCTCAGCCAAACGTCGCTGAACATCGTCTTCAATACTGTGATGAACTGCTTGGCTCACGCCTGATAGTTTGTTGCGTGCAAAAACCACGGCTTTGCCTAAACCCCGACCTAAAACATAGGAAAAAGATTTTTTGGCTTTTTCGGGTTGTTGAGATGATCCAAAGGGATCGAAAGGAAGTGAATTGCTCATAATGCATTCTCCATTGAAGTTAAACATAGGTTCAAGGAGAAACGCCCTGCAGGGACATTTTTCCCTGAACAGGTGAGATAAAAGACACATTCACAGTGTAATCACTGAAACCTCTTTCAGAATGCTGAGGTTATTTCGGCAATGAACACAACTACCACAGCGGGCTAGTCCGTTGCTATTTCAGGTGTTCTGCAACGTTTTAAGGGCTACCAAAGTAGCTGACTTAATGCCCTTATCATACAAAATTCACTCCCATAAAAAAATCCTTTTTTGCTGTTTCTTTGCACAATAATTGTTTCTATTTCAAAGAGAATTAATTATTCAGTTCATTTTGGAAGTTCGCTAAGGTTGGGCTATTTCTCTTTTAGTTGGTAAAAGGTCATGATAAAGCGAACGCTCCTTGTATGTTTAAGTATCAGTATAGCTGCTTGGGCTGAACTTCCACGCGAAGTCAATATCACGGTTTTCAGCACACAAGCCTATCCCATTCAAAATGTCCAATTAGCTCAGCACCTTTACCATCTCGACCGCGTCGAACAATGGGAAGACCAGCTTAGCCAAGGCTTAAGTACCAATCCTACACAAGCGGAATATCAAGCTAAAGCGTTTTTTCAACGTCCTGATAGCCAAACCCAAATCCGCGAATTACAGCAGGCTTATCAAGGCGTGATCATGGGCTGGCAAATGGGCATTCGCAAAGTGCCCGCGGTGTTATTTGACAGCCCACAATTTGGTCAAGGTGTTATTTATGGTGTCACTGATGTTCAGTATGCCATTCAACTTTGGAAACAATGGATAAATCAAAAAGAGGGAAAATAACGTGACAATAAAAATCCCGCAAAAACTGACCGCACTTTGTACCGCACTTGCTTTTACTACAACAGCACAAGGCGAAATCAATACCGCAACCATTATGGCATCGAGCGCCTCAACTAGCTGCTTAGAATACAAGGTGGTTGGTACCTGTTTCTGGCTCTTCTGCACTTATTTTGGTTGCAAAGTTCGCACTTCAACAAAAGTACGCCACTTTTTGCCTGAAATGGTGGTTTCAGCCTATAACCACGATGGACAAAATCCGTGGTCAGAAATGAATGTGATGTCTCAAGGGGTTAAAGGCGGGGAATATCGCTCACCACAAAAAAATTACAGCCAGCTTAATTTTAAAAATGCTACTGCACTTGGCCACCCTCAAGGGGCGATTGGTAATTTGTTAAAAAGTACAGGTTATTATTGCCAAACCCAAACAACACCATTTATGCCGTATTTTTTAAGTAGTCTTGATTACTTTGCTTGGCGACAAAATTTGCCCGAGATGTTTTACCCTGAAGCCCTCACGCCAGGAATGCGTGAAGTGCGTTCAGGGGCGGAGATGTGGGGAAATATTTTTCCTCGCGGTGGTGCGGTAACCCAAGTGGATGATTATAAGGCATCAGCCGTCATTGCACAGCGTGTTGCCGACATTGTTACCCGCACAGGACAACTCCATATTTATCAGCCTGCTGCGAGAACAGGCGGTGCAGGCACTTGGTATCCTAAACCCGTTAAAGAAGGCAATGCCAATAATCATAAATGGCAACAACTCTCCCCTGAGATGCAACAATCTTGCAGTGCATTCCCTGATACCCCGCCAACAATGTTATCTGAAAAAGGCAATTATGCCTGGGCGTTATGGCGTCCTTATAAATGCTGTAAGCGTCGTGGACAAACCTTTTTATACAGTATTGATTGGTATAACGACAACGAATAAAAGGAAACAAAATGAAACGACTCAATAAAGTCAGTGTTGCGGTACTTTTCGCACTCAGTACATCTCCCATTTATGCAGAGAGTTCCCTGTTAGACAACATTCAATTCAATAAATCCGACTCTGTTTTATCCGATCAAATTTACTATCAAATCGGCGGCGGTTCAGGCTATATGACACCACCGACACGAGCAAAATCCCTAAAAGCCATTGAATTTGGGATCGGCTGGAAAGCCAATTTAATGTGCGGTAATTTTGACATTAAAACCACCGTAAAAAACCAATTAAATGGCATCACGGAGGGATTTAAGGATTTAATGGGAAACGTGATGGAGTCGGCAAAAGGGGCGGTAGCCAGTCTTCCTGCGATGGTTATTCAGCGTGCCAATCCGCAGCTTTATGACATTCTGACTAATGGCGTTTATCAAGGACGGCTTGATTTTAATCGTCTAAAAACCAGTTGTGAAGCGATGTCCAAGCAACTTGCTGACTATACCCTAAATGGGCGTTGGGCAAA
The DNA here is from genome assembly GCF_044358625.1 of Avibacterium sp. 20-126. NCBI lineage: Bacteria > Pseudomonadati > Pseudomonadota > Gammaproteobacteria > Pasteurellales > Pasteurellaceae > Avibacterium > Avibacterium sp. 20-126. The sequence goes on from NZ_CP091457.1 coordinate 1,641,029, forward strand.
ATCGGCGGATTTGGAAAATTATAAAGACATTGTGGCCACCGAACCCGATGCACAAAAAGCACAGAAAAAATCAGAAGACAATAAAGGGAAAAATGGCAAGGAATGGATTGGAGGCCAAAAACATGGAGGCGAAAATCAAAAACAAATCAAATTGATTGAAGATGTCTCTAAAGCAGGTTACAACCTCTTACATAACCGCAATGCCTTAGATGAAAGTCCACTTACAGGACAATCTTGTACAGGGGCGACTTGCCAAACCTTTGACTCACCACAAAAACTCTCTGATTTTTTAACCCGAACCATTGGTGAACAATCCATCTCGACCTGTACTGAAGATTGTGGTCCGAAAACCAGCTCAAAAGCGGGTGTTGGGCTGGCGCCTGCGATTGAAGAAGAAAATGTGCAAACCGTAGAGAAACTTGAACAAGTGCTGAATATGGATACACCAAGTAAAGAAATGCTAGCTGAACTGAGTTCCAATACCATTCCTGTTACACGGGGACTCATTGAAGCCTTACGCGAAGATCCCGACGTGGAAGTGCTTAGCCAACGTTTGAGTGCCGAAATCGCGACAGCCAAAGTGATGGAAAAAATGTTGCTAGCACGTCGAGCAATACTCGCAGGAATGCGAGAGCCTTATGTTGCCGCTGATAAGAATGCACAAGAAGAGTTGGAAAAAACCTTAAATAAAATTGACTTAGAAATTTCTCAAGTCAAACTTGAAATGGATATGCAAAAAATGATCACCAGTAACACCGCATCTGTTGTGATCCAAAACAAACTCAACCGCGAAGCCAATGTTGGCAATCATGGAGAGGGCTATGACAACGTGGATAAACGTGTCAATGACTTAGCTTACGGCACGCCAAATGCAGAAGATCATATGGAAGCAGGCGATATTGCCTTACCTCGCCGAAATATTGCCCTAGATGTTCCGATTGTGAACAACGTTGTGCCTTATAGACCGCCTTATAACGCAAGCGGAAACTATTCTGGCAATTATAAACCGATTGCCCCCATCAATGGTTCCTCTCTTGATCAAGCGACAAATCTATTGAGAAAGTTTGAAGGATTTATTGGTACAGCAAAATGGGATATGAATGCACAGCGTTTAGGCTACGGCTCAGATACCATTACCAAAGCGGATGGTACGGTGATCAAAGTACAAGCTGGAATGACCGTAACCAGAGAAGATGCGGAGCGAGATTTAGCCCGAAGAACGAAAGAATTTGCAAATATTGCAAGAAGAAACGTTTCTGCCGAGACTTGGGATAAATTACCCCCAAATGCACAAGCTGTTTTAACCTCAATGGCTTACAATTATGGTTCTCTGAGTAAATTGGAGTCTGTGGTAAAAGCAGCAAACGTCTCAGCTAATACAGGTGATATGACTGCATTAGCCAATGCAATCAGAAGACGACAAGTTGATAACGGCGGAATGAATGCTCGACGTCGGAATCAAGAGGCTGATTATATCCTGAATAAAACAAGCTAAAAAATAGTCGCATTTTTAATCATTCATTGATACATTATTTATGTCTCAAATAACAGGAGCTTCTTATGCGTAAATCTCTTTTTTTAAGCATTATTTTAACCGCACTTTTTTCTACTAATGCCCTTGCTGCAAATAATAGCAGTATTATTTTTTCTTGCACGGCAACAGATGGTAAACCCATTATGGTGAAAAAAGTTGGCAGTGATTATGAATACACTTATGGTCAATTTAGTTTTAAAAATCCAATCAAACAAGTCATCGCCAATGAAAACTCTGAAATTTCAGTAGGTTCAGGGTTTATTACGAATGTAATGGAACTTAAAAATAACGGGATTTCTTACCGTGTTGGCTTTCTTCAAGGTAGAGGAACTAATACAATTGATAACCCTAGCGTTGACATTTACAAGAATGGGCAATATGACGACTCTATCGAATGTAATGTAAAAAAAGCGATTAAACAAAACTTCGCTTCAACACAGATTCGGCGAACTGGTCTTTAAAAGTAGAACTTAGAAAATAACAACACTAAATAATAAAGCACATAATTAATTTTGTCTAAATTATGTGCTTTTTACTTTACAATACATTACATATCGCATAGTATATACAAAAATCATATACAAGCAGGAAATTAGCATGAGTATAGTAACCGCAACTATTTTTATGAACAATAAAAGTCAGGCAATTAGAATCCCTAAAACTGCAGAATTGCCCGAAAAAATAAAAAATGTAAATATTATTGTTCAGGGCAATACTCGTATTATCACTCCAATCAATACAGTTTGGGATAGTTGGTTCAATGATGTGCATACCGTATCAGATGATTTTATGCTTGATAGAGAGCAACCACAGATGCAAGAAAGGGAATCGTTCTAATGCTAAAATATATGCTAGATACTAATATAGCCATTTTTACGATAAAAAATAAACCTGTGCATATGTTACCTCTATTTAATGAGAATCAGGCTATGATTTGTATGAGTTCAATTGCCCTAATGGAACTCATTTATGGTGCAGAAAAGAGTGCTAAAGTAGCTCATAATTTATCTATTATTGAGTCTTTTTGCTCAAGATTGACTATTCTAAATTATGATGAAAGGGCGGCATACCATAGTGGGCAAATAAGAGCAGAATTAGCTAAGCAAGGGCAACCTATAGGTCCATACGATGCTATGATTGCAGGTCATGCAAGAAGTTTAGGCTTAACTATTGTAACAAATAATATTAAAGAGTTTTCAAAAGTAGAAGGGTTAAAAGTTGTTGATTGGAGTAAAGGAATATAAAAATTACAAAATTTTTGTATACCACAAATAAATTAATATCTAACACTTATAACCTATCAACTCAACCGCTTATTAATCAAGCAAGGAGGAAGAAATGGTTTTCTTGGAAAAAAAATTAGTTTTATTAGTTATCGCAACCTTTTTATTCATACCCCTTTCAACTTTTGCAGCAGTAAAAAAATTTAATTATGACAATATATTGATTGAATCATTGCGTTTAAATAATATCACAGATTTTAAACCGCTTGCTGAAGAGTGGCTGCTATATAGTGATAAACAAACTTACCATAAGTATAAGAATGATGAGTTTGAATTCCAAGATAAAGTGGAAGAAGCTGGGAAAAAACTGAAAACCTTAGTAGAAAAAGCACCGCCCTCCCCTGAGTTTACGATTTTAGTTGATACTCAATTTGGAGAGTATGATTTTGAAAAAAATCAGTTTACTTATCAACCGTTAATGAATGGTCATTTATATATAGATGGGAAGCTAATTACTCAATATACCAAAACCTTACCAAGACGAATCAATCTCTATGTATCTAACCCAGAAGTAATTGACGGTATTCAAATGCCTAAAGCAGAAGCTAAAAAGTTTATACAACACAGAAAAGACCAATTTGGTAATATCAATAGAAACGTAGTATTATCTGTAAACATTCAGTTTAATTCTGCCGATGGGCTAGACAATTTAACAGGAACGGTTCTCAGTTATACTCTTAAAGATAAAGATAATAAAATTATTTATTCAAAAAAATTAATGGATAACGCCCAATAACAGGAGGCAAAAATGAAAATGACAGGTTTTACAAAATTCGTTGATAAGACAGAAAATGCGATTAACAAATTTAAGCATTGGCAGGTGGCGAAATGGGTGAAAGTTATGATTGTACTCGGTATTTTCAGCCTGTTTTTCGGTTTATTTTATATAACCTATCACTTATTTGCATTGATCCTCTGTTTTGCACTCTTAGTTGCATTTCAATATCTTCCAAAAGAAGTAAAAGATATTATTCATAAAATATTATCGGTGAATAATGATGATGACGATAACGGTTATAGAAGCGGTCATTCAGGATATGGATATTACTCAAACGGTAGCCGAATAGACTAAACAAAAATAGCAAAGCCCTAACTTAACAGCTTTGCTATTTTTTTATTAGTAATTTACTTTAATTTGGAGCCCCCAGGTAATAGTTTTGGTCCATTAGAACCACTTTTTTGGACTTGTTCAGAACCTTTATGAAAGCTATCTGCTAATCGTCCTAAATTGACCCCAGCCCAAGACATTGCCGTAACCCAAACACCAGGCAGAACCAAAAACATTACCCCCAAAACAAAGCTCATAATCACGTCATCACGGCTATTTTGGAGAAACGCCCAACCTATTTCTGATTGATGACCAGGGGAATTATACAAAATGCTAATCAGAAACGAATCCAACCAACGTGCCAATTCCCACCAAAATGACACGGTCACTAAAGCAAATTGTACAAATATTAGCGTTACAATCGCTTTTAAGGAATAGCCACTGAATATGATGACTATCGGCATCAAAATAATCACTGCCATAATCAGCAAGGCTTGGATCATAGGCAACGCATTACGCATTGCATCAAAACCTGGGTAAGCGGCAAGGCTACCCGCAGTAATCCCCAATGCAGACACCACTGAAGAAACGTTATTGGTTAGCGTAGAATCTAAACTACCACCGTACCCTTCATAGGTTTTCCCTCTTGAGATATTAATATTTTCAGGGCGTAATAAAGTGCGAAGTAACGCCTCATCTTGAATATTCGCATCAGTAAACAGCTCGCCTAATTTCACCGATAAATTTTGTCGCATATCCGAAAGTAGCATATCTTTTAACCCTACTTGGCTATCTGCCCACCATTCATCGCAATGAGGAAAACCGCCCTCACCCGTATTGGGTAATCCCTGATCACGGTTAGGTTCATAAGCCCAACGTTGCATCGGTTGCATCGCTCGATAACGAGGGTAAAGTTCACTATTGTTCACTAAAATTTTCCCCCCAAGCCAGCTTACTTCTCGGGCTTGTGCGGCATTCATTGCCACTTGGCTATCCAACACTTTGCGTCGAGCAGGCAAATAACATTGTTGCACAAATTGACGGACTTCGGTCAGCAGTGCGGGGTTGTTAATTTTTTCGTGTTGCACCTCAAAGCGAATTTGACGTAAGTCAGGTTTACAAGGAATGGTTGAAACCGCCCCATGCAAAATCCCCTTATTAATGGCGTGTACTAATCCCCACAACAAGGGTACTTTGGCTTGTTTATCGGCGAACTCACTCACCATACTGGCATAACCTGTTTTTTCAGGTGCTAACGGCACTTTATAGCCACAATGCTTCGATTGCTCCACATTGTAAGCCATATTATTCAGCGAAATCGGCAACATCGGGGCAAGGGTAATCACAATCACCAGCATTGCAGGAAAAAATTGTATGCCTAGCCAATCAATCAGTAATTCGCCTTTGTTCCCTTCATCTGCCCCTTGCTTTTTCACCTCTAACCACGTTTTAATCAGTACGCCAATTAAAGGCGCAATAAATAAACCTGTACTGGCAAGCAATCCAAATAAACCATTGTTGATTATCCAACCCAATAACGTGAGAAAATATTCAAGATAGCTATCCACATTAAACGTCATCTTATTCTCCCATTTATAATCGATACAGAAAATTCAGCCCTTCAACGGTGAAGAATACCGCTATCACTAATCCCCAAAGTTTAACGGAGAATGGACGAACACGATAAATGCGATACATTAATCCTATCACCACGACATACAAGAAAAATCGCCAAGCTATCCACCCATTGGCGGTTTTCTGCAACCATTGATTTAGATTCAGTCCTGGCATATAGGTAACCAATACCACGCCAAGCAAAAGCACACTAAAAAAGAGCAATACGCCGATTAAAAGTGCGGTCAATATTTTGCGTGTTTTTGAACGGGTTTTCATTGTGCGTCTCCTCCAAATAGTCCAGTCGGAATCGTTGGAGGAACAGCAAGCCTTTCGCTCAAGGCATAGGCAAACCAAAAGGCGTCAACATCATCGGCAATAGTGATAGAGAGACGCGTAGCCGTGTTATCATTGATAAATTGATAATACCCAACAATATTGAGCAACAGATAAGTTACCCCTTTCTCCCCCATAATTTTGATATGCCAAGCACGCCGTTTAAAAACACGATGAGGATACAAAATATACTGGTGTACTTTACCTACTCTGCCAATAATAAGCTCACTGAGCATAGATAAATCATTTAAAATTGGGTCAATATTAAACGATCGAATAATTGGGTCAGCTTGAAATAAGAGACCCGTATAAGATGACTTAATGCTTGTATTCGACATTCTCAATTCCTCTTGCTTTATCAATCTGTGTCGCCATAATTAGCGCTGCATCTAGTTCACTGCATTGATGTTCTGCCATAATGGCGCGTCGTTGCGCTTTTTCGTGTTTTTCAGTCATTCCTAAAGCGAGATAAATACTCGGTGGCACAACACGGAAAAGGGCTTCCATATTCGTTGCCAGCACCACGCCTTCGGTATATTTTTTATCGGCTTTTTTCGCTGACAATAACATCAGTTTTTGAGCCTCCGACAATCGACGAAAACGGTTTACTTCTTCGATTTCATCATTGGTGAGATTCAGCAACTCCCACCATTCAATCATACTAAGCAATTTCGCGGCCTCTTTCGGAAAATCTTCCATATTTTGTGTGGCCAGCCACAACCAAATGCCTAGTTTTCGCCACATTTTTGACCCTTTTACCAAAAACTTGGCGAGCAAGGGATTAACGGTGATAATATGGGATTCATCGGTAATATTAACGATAGGACGAAAACTATGTTGATATTTTTCCCCAAGACTGTTGATATGGTTGATCAAGGAAATGTAAGCTATGGCAAGTTCTGCTTCATAGCCTTCTCGCGCAAACATCGCTAAGTCCACAATCGTAATATCAGCCTCTGGCCAAATCTCCCCTTCACGGTTAAAAAACTTCCCATTGATTCCCGTACAAAACATATCCATTGCCTCAGCCATTTCAGCCAATCTTGCACGGCGTTCTTCTCGGGTATCGGGGTGTTGACTCAACGCCTCTAACGCATCTCTTACATCACCCGCGAGGGTTTGTCTCCCCTCGGCATAGGTTTTTTCTGCGGCCATCATAATGGCGCGACGAATTTGGGCACGGTCGGCACGACTCATTTTGTCATCTTCTTTCATTTCACCGCCCGTGATCATTAAGCGCGTAGTCAATTCCATTTCAGCTAATAAATCACGTTGCTCACTGCCTTCTTCGTCCTCCTCTTCCTCATCAATAACTGCCTCAACATCGACGTTCATTTCGAGGAGTTTATGCGCTTCGGAAAAAAGCGGTAAGGCAATATCACTGCTCGGCTCAAGAGAGATACGGTTGACCGTTAAACCATAACGTTGGGCGTAATCGGCAAATAAGCCAAAGGAGTTTCCTGCTTCAACCACAAAGAGACGTGGTCGATGTACCGCCATCAGTTGTGCCATTTGGGCATTCAATGTGGCTGATTTTCCCGACCCTGTTGGTCCTAACAGCAATTTATGGGCATTTTTGGCTCTGTCTTTCGGATTAATGGGGTCAAAATCCAAAGGTGAACCACCGCGATTAAAATAGGTAATGCCAGGGTGTCCAGTGCCTGTTTCACGCCCAAAGACAGGCAACATATTAGCGAGGTGCTGCACAAAATAATACTTGGTATAGTAATGCGTTTTCATATCCAACTGTGGATTGAAATTCATTGGCAACCAACGGAGATAACTGTTCAACGGCGCAATTTCAGCATTTTCTTTGACGGGAACAAGATTGTTACTCAATAAAATGGTTCTAAGCTCACGAGAACGTCGCTTGAGTTCTTTTTCATCTTTACCTCGAAGATAAAAAGCCAGACTGGCTTGATAGAGCTTGTGACCATCTTTGAGGTATTCCATCACGGTTTTAACATCTTGTTTCAGGTAAATTGATTCATAATTTTCGCCTACCGCACGGCTGCTAATTCGTTCAAGATGGGCTTCTAATTTGTCTTGCGGATACACCACAATGGTTGTAACCATAATGGTCGATTCAGGCAACAAGTCGAATAAAGCATTAATATTCTTACCACGTCGTACCTCACCGGTAAAATGCCCAATGGCGGGGGTATTTCTTAGGTTATCTACAACCACCACTTCGTGTGGCAATCCATCAAAATACCAATAGTCATCTTTACTTTCAGGTTGGTTATAAAAGAGATTTTCAGAAAAATCTTGCCCAACAAACGGCAAGTCATCGCTTGTTGGTTGATGCAGTTTGTCATAACAGCTACCATTATCAAGATCAAAAGCCATCGCAGGATTGGGATTAAACCAACGTAGAAGCCATTGATGGATCTGCTCGCCTGTTTGGCGTGTTAAGTGAAGCCCCGCGGTCGTTAATGCACCAACTACTCGCTCACAGGCATTATTTAAACTTTCTACCGCGCTTTGTTCTTCATTTTTCCCCACATAACGATAGATGACCATTCTGGTACGACGAATGCGTCCAGACCAAATGGTGTTAGTAATACGATCATCAACAAATAAGCCCCCAGGTTTGCTAATATCGTTTAAATGCTTTGCCGTATTTTTCAGCCATTCTTGCGTAAACGCAGTTTGCAAAATATCAGGTGCAATATAGTCTTTCAGACTTTCCACATAAGGACGTAAATCTTGTTCATCTTGACAATAAAACTGCACAACGTACGGGTAATTATCTAATTCATCAAAACTGTCTTGCAGTGCGTCTTTAACAAGGCTTCGTACACGACTTAAATAGTCTTCGCCACGCCCTTCCGTACCAATAGGTTTAACATCAAATACCACGCCAACACTGCGAACATCATCTAATAACATCACGCCTTCTTGTTCTAAAAATTCGCCCCACGGCAGATAATCTACAAAAGAGGGCTGTTTGCTATAGAGTCGCTGATGATGTGCTGCTTGGGTTAATTTTCCACTCCGCCTCACGGTATGAGGCACTGAAAACCCAGATGAATGCTCAGAGGAATGCATTTCCTTCTCAACGTTTTTCTCTACGTCCTCGCTTTTTTCTGGACGAGAAGCCACCGTCTTATCAGGAAAAAAGGACGTCAATACGTCTGAAAATACGCCCATTATAACCCCCTTGTTCGTTCACCTGGTTGAGCATACTGTACGCGACTATAAAAGGGGATCACCGTGGAATACCCTGGGATCGGCATTGGCTCACCTGATGCCGATAAATGGGGATACACATACATAATTAAATCAGGATTAGGGAGCTTGGGAAAAAGGTTTTTAATTTCATTTTCTGCTGTGCGGGTATAATCCCGTTGTTCTTTAAACCCGATATAATTGACAGGATCAAGTTGACGGTTATTGTTATCGCGATAAACCTGTAACTGTGCCCCACTGCCCGCTTTATTCCAAATCGACTGCATTGTATCCTCCCCTGTTGGCAATAAGGCTTTCTGTGAGGTTGAGCAGGCGGACAATAAACCAAAGATGATAAGTGCGGTAAAAATTTGTCTTTTTTTCATAGCAAATTCCTTAATTGAAGTCTTAATCAAGCTGAGAGGAGCGAGAAAATTGGGCATATTTCACTTTACGTCCTTTGAGGTCGTAATCAATCTCAATGGCTTTATCAATGTGGATCGCAATAGGATGACCAGGTGGCACATAAATCGCATCAAAATTCTGCCCATAACGCTCTTTAAACCAATTTGCGGTTTCTTGAATGCCTTGCCCAAGAGCTTGGCCCACCACATATTTGCCTTGTTGTCCCGTTACCGCACCGACAACCGTATTGCCATCAACCACCGTTGTAGTTTGAGCTTGCGAGTAACCTTGTGCGGCTGCGCCCGCGGCAGCCAATAAGAAATGCGTGCCTAAATATTCAGGAGCATTAGTTTTCCGCTCACCAGGAATGCAAGGGATACCGTGCGGGTCGGATAACCAGCCAATTTTTTCATCCCCTTTGCCCTGGTTGCCATGGGTAACAATCCGTCCATCACTAAATACAAAGGTCAAACTTTTGACCTTGCCGCGCACGCAAGATAAGGTCCAATCCCCTGTTGTCGTCCCTGACACAATGGCTTGTTCGATGTCTGGCAGTTCAATGCCATTAGCAATTAAATTATCTCGCCCAATAATGGCTTTAAAAGGGTAAGGATCGTTCACCGCATTACCAATTGGGATACGCCCTAACAAGGCGGTCATTGACGTTGATCCCATCAACGTTGAATTTTCAGGGATCGTGTAAACCGCAATTTTACTTTTTTGTTTCCCACTTGATGAATTTGAAGAGGTTGTGCCACGATCATTCTCATCACTGCCTGAAATAAAAGGTAATCCTTTCTTACCCGATGTACTATTGAATGCATTAAGGTTTGGGAAGCCAATTTTAGCGGGGTTACGTTCATCTTCGATTTGATCATCAGGATTAACCCATTCCACGCGCTGTCCGTTTTCCTCTGTCCCTGTTCCCACTTGACCATTTCCGATAGGCAACGCCGTATCCTCCTCAACGCCAATCCCATTGGTTGTATTACCTTGATACGTGGTTGACTCATTAGACGACGTGCGACCTTGTACTAACTGCGACATCTCTTCGCGAAGCATCGCGACCATATTTTGTAGCTCTTGCGTTTTGCTTTGTACCGCCTCATCGACTTGTTGCTGGACATCTTGCTCACGTTTACGCAAGGTTTCATTTTCTTTGAGGATTTTTTCATTTTGCGAGATCACTTTCTCATAACGACGATTACTTTCTTTCGCCGCCCCAATTAACGTGCGAACCGTATCATTTTTGGTATCTCCCTCTAAACCAAGTTGGCGGATTTCTTCAGGCGTGAGATCTTTAAGTGCGGTATCCAACACACTGGGTTTTGTGCTTGAAGGCGATGATGAACCACTAAATAAGAGATAGGACACACCACCGACCATAAGAAAAATAATCGCACCAATGACAATAAACAGTTTATTGGCTTTCATTTTGTGCCTCCTTCACCGTTGCAGAACGGGTTTGCTCAATCACTTTTTTCACCACAATTTTGGTGCGTTTAACTTTTTTCGGTGGTGCGTATTTTTTTGATTCAGGAATGAGAGCTTGATTTGGTCGCCCTTCCGTTACCAAATAAAGGGTTGTGGTATCTTCCGTTGAACCAACGCCCCCCAACCAATGATGTTGAAAGGTCGCCGCATAAAAACGCCCTTGCAGCTCACGCGGGTCGAGGTCAAGGCGTGAGGCGCCTTTATTTTGTAGGCGAATGGCAGTGACCACATAATCACCCAGTTGCCAGCTCATCAGTGGCGTGGCTGTAATAGGATAAGCAGGTAACAAGGTCGTGATTTTTGACGGCAGACCGTGTGCAATCTGGCGAATACCTGGAACGGGCTCAACCGTTCGCAATGGGGCATAAAACATCTGTGCGGCATAACGGGTCAGGGCGGCAGGTACAGGTAATTGAAGAGAGGTAGAAGTTTGCTCTTCTGCCTCTTCATCTTGATTTAGACTGCCTGATTGATTCTCTAATTTTCCCTCATAAAGCAAGCGAACGGTTTCTTGAGGATTGACCACCTTTTCTTTTGCGGTAATATCTAGCAAAATAATTTCATTGGTCAGCATATCTTTGAGCTGCAACCGTGCGGTAGGAAAAGGTGCTAAGGCTTTAAGATACACCGCCCCACCTGTGGATTGTAAACGGATTTTCCCCTCCAAGGCTTTTGGATAACCCACTTTGACGTTTTTATCGACCAAAATGACCCGTTCTTTCTCCACCTGCAAATCAATCGGCAAAGGGAGGCGTTGCCACTTCATTAAGATTTCGGCTTGAGCATTCCACGCAATGACAGCACAACAGAGTGCGGTTAAATTTCGTAAGGTTTTTCGCTTCATTTATTTTTTCTCCTCACTCTCACTTGCCTCTAAACGTAAGGGTATTGAGGCATAACAGTTAAAACCTAACCCCCAAGGATTACGCTGCGAATCAATATCCATTCGCACAATACTGATAGGGAAACGGGTTAAGACACGTTTGACAGGTTCGTCTTTGTAATACTCATCGACACTTAAATCCAAATTCACTGTCCAGCTATCTCGGCTATGGACAATCACGCGATCATCACTAAATCCCCGTCCTGGGATTTCATACACGCCACGCACACGATCTCGCAATTCACTATGACGTTGGCGATCCTCATAATCTTGTTGCAAAAAGGCTTCACATGAAGGCGTCAAAAAAGGCTTTAATGCCTCAATGTTTTTTTCGTAATCTTGTGTCCCATCAAGTGTCCAACGATTAAGCTGCTGAAAGGTTTGATAGGCAAAGGCATACACGGTTGATGTAGGCACTTCCCACCAAGGTCGCTGACTGCCTGCCCTTAAATCAGGGGGGAGTAAGATTTTTAAGGTGCTTGGGAAGGTGTAAATAATAAACATTAAGGCAAAACAAATAATGGTGATGCAAACTATCGCAATTTTGGCGACGGTTAATTGGCGATCTTTATGATTCAGTTCACTTTTCAATCTACTCATCTAGAACAGTCCTCTTGAAGAACGACGAGTGGCCCAAAAGCCGCCCCGCCGAATAAATTTATTGCCGCCTAAAAGCGAATCCATACGTTCTTCAATCAGACGGTTTAAATAGGCTTCTGGCTTGCCCCGCTTTAAACGTGCGAATAGCACTTTACCAATCAGTACAAAAATAATGCACATTAACATCGCAAGAGCAGGCGCAAGAATCCAAGACAGCCCAATCGCCCACAGCGTCAGCCCAAAAAACAACCCCACCGCAAATCCAATCGCAGCGGCAATACCAAATTCAGGCACCGTCATCCCACCGTACACTGTAGCCTCTCGATTAAGCCGGGTGGGTAAAAATTGAATATCCTCTTGAGTTGACATAGCGTATCCTTATCCTGTGAGCAAAGGGGAAATCAAATAAGATTAGAAAAGCCCAACGGCCATCTTCACTAACCAGAGCGAGAAGAAAATCAGAATAAAACCAATAATCAAAGCGGTAATAAAGGGACCCCAACCTTTTTTATCGTTTTCATCTGTTGCTTGCGTATAAGTTTTAATTAAGGCTCTAACGACGGCATAGATACACCAAGCTGAAAATAATACTGCTGCAAGGGTGGCTAATGATTTGAGCACAATAAAAATAATTTCCATCGGATCGGTCGTATTACTATCCACGCCAGGAATTTTAAAATCAGGAATTTTGGATGCGTCAGGTCCTGCGGCTAAGGCATTTTGCACAGCCCCAAAACACAGAACAGAAAAAGCCAAATAACGCTGTGCACCCCATTGCCAAGTGTGTTTTACTTGCTGAAAAAAAGAATGGAAAAGAGTCATAATTACCTCTCAGAAACGAAAAATAGCACGACAACAATTAACACTGCTGCCCCTTTCAGAATCAATTTTAAGTAGTCAAAGATGTCCCCCTTAAACCCACTGAATAACCCGCTGTAACCTTTTTTCATTGCCCATACATAAGCAAATAGCAACAATGCCACGAAAATAATCGCAAAGAAGGCACGAAGCTCAGTAGCATTCAAGCCACTGGCAATTTCAAAAGCCTTAAGCGGGGTATAATCACTTGCCATACTATCCTCCTTAATGTCTTAATTTGGTGTAATCTTCTTGCAAGCGACGAGAGGCGTTGGGATCGCGAGGAATGGCACGTGTTGGATTGATATATTGATTAATGCCACTTTTAATCGCATTAATATCTCGACGTGCAGCTTGATAATCAAAATATTCACGGTTTTTCTCCGAGGTCTGAGCCAGAGCCTCCGCACGCGTAAGCGAATGCTGAGCGGCTTCAAGTTGCTTGATAGCCTGAGCTAACTGGGCATTTTCGGAAGCCTGTACAGTCAATGCCATCATAGACACAGAGACGGTGAGTAAAACTTTTTTTCCTAACGGATTCATCGACAACTCCTTAACTTAAATTGATTCGGGTTAAGGTTGCCAAAAACACAATGGGAATTTAATGAGAAATTCTATTCAGAATTGAGAGAGTTTTTAGGGAAAAAATAGATACAGCGTCAAAGGTATTGTTGAGGCTCACGAAAAAGATAAATAATCTGATACTCAGATTAAACGACATAATAATATTGAAGGAAATAATTCCTATTTCCTTCAAATTTCATTCTATGCAGTGCGACGTTATAAATATTTTTTAAAGCTCGCTGCCGTAATACAAATAGATAAACCAAATAAAAATGCGGCAGGTATTAAAATAATATTCGGGTAAACAGAAACAGGAATGGACAAATAAAGTAACCACGAGCCTATCATCACAGGCTTAATGTAGCGTCTTGCATGGTGATACAAAAAACTTGATTCTCGTCCTGAGCCAAATTTACGCAAATCACGCATCATTAATCCTTCCGTAAACCCCGCAAAGGCGGCTAATAGAAACAACGGACTGGTAAAAATAATCACAATCAACCGCACAACAAAGGTAATCGACACATAAATAATGGACTCTAAATAGGCTCGCGTATAATGGTAAATCAAGTATTCCCAATCACTGTGTTTGTTGGGTGACTGTAACCAAGGCTGAAACCCAGTTTTCACAAATAGCCAATCATGCAAAGTGAGGGTAATAGTATTGGCAAGCTCACTCGGCGAATAACCAAAGAGGCTGCGTGTTGCACTTTCTGAAATCCAGCCTAATTCCTGAATCATCATCGCTTGGCTATGCAGATGACCTTGCTCAGGCCAAATAAACGCAATCCCTAACCATTCAAAGAGAATGCTTAATAACAGGGAGATAAACAATGCGGCCAATAAGGCTGAAACTGTATGACAAGGTCCCTTTTTCTTGCTTGAACTTGAGGTTTGTTCACTCACTGAAGTGCTTCCTTATACGATAACTGACAGTGAATAAGGACGTAACCTTGCTCATTTTTCGTTGACACTAAATAAAAGCAGGTTCGTTGTGTTGCTATATCTTCTTCGCGTAAAGGAACATCACTGGCTGTCCACAGTGAGATGCCCTCATCAGCATACTTTGTGGCAAATTGATGCACGGAATCTTGACTTTCAACCCACTTATTCAAATAAGGCTCAAGATAAACAAGCAACGCTTCTGAATTAGGTAACCCACAAGAGACTGCAAAATCAGCGTCAAAATTAATAGTACAATTTGGTAAATCTAATACATTAGTTTCTTTTTCAAACGTCATTCTTCTTCTCCTAAGTCTTCTTCAGTCTCTACTTGACTGACAGGTTCGCCGTCATCCTCTTCTGGCATATCAATATCGCTCCCCCAATCCACCTCTACCTTGGCAATACGTTCTTCTGCAATCATCTCTTCAAATGAACTCGCAATATCTTTTGAGGGGGTATATTCCTTAAAAGCGGGCTCCCACCAATTTGCTGCCACATGATAATGTTTTTGCATCTTCTTCAATAGTTCCTGCATTGAGGCTGGAATTACGTCGTCTTTATCAATCGCGGGTAACGGCATTCGCACTTTATATAACGTACTCCCGTTCATCAGAATAAATGCCTGCCCCTTAGGGAGGTTAGTAACATTCGCCACATCTAATAACGGTACTTCTTTTTGTGAAATCCGCTCTCCTGTATTGGAGGTAAAGGCTTTGTCATCATCAGGATTACTTGAGTCGGTCACACTTGAGGTAACCATACTCTGTAAAATCGTCACCCGATGCAGTTGATCGGTAAGCAATTTTGCGGTTGCTGGTGATTTAACCCGAAACATAATCAAGGTATTAAAGTTCCCAATAGTTTGCTCGGCTTTGGCACGATTACCTAAACGGGCTTCAATATCTGCGATGGTTTGGGTATAGGCGGTCACTTGCATTCCTGCTCCACGTCCTTTATTAATAAGGGGGATAAATTCATCGCCCATCAGCTCATTAAACTCATCGCAATGTAAATTGATTTTTACGGGTTTATTTGAACCGGCAAATGCCTCAGGTAATCCTTCATTCACACCGTGCTTATAAATATGTCCAGCCATTGAAACGAGATCGGCAAACATACTATTACCTACCGCTGCTGCAACCGTGGCATCAGAAAGTGCATCAAGCCCAACATACACAATGCCTCGTTTACGGATCACTTCTTCCCAATCAAAAATCGGTCGTTCATCATTCACATCCGTATAGTCTGGCGATAATAACTCTTCGATTTTCCCCGTGGTCAATTTTTCCAAGAGCGGTAATAATGACGCCACAATTTTATCAAAATAGGTTTTATCATAACGTACAGCCGTCGCCAATCCCTCCAGAACAGGATCGAAGATTTTATTTTCCAAAATATATTGATTGATCACCCAAATCAGTGGGCGGTCTTTCATACCAAAGGATAAATTTTTTACATCAACGCCTGCGGCAATGCTTAATAGCTGTGGCCAAAGTGCAGGATCACGGGCATCAAAATAGGTTTTAGCATAATTAAGAAACAGAGAATCAATATTTTGTACAAAACGAGAGATTTGCGAATAATTTGGACGCTCCCCCATTTCAACTAAAGCTCTTGCAACAATATTAACAAACCTCCAAGCAAATTCTTTAAAGGCGGCAGAATTACCCGCCCCACTTAACTGCCCTGAAATCCTCCCTGCAACCTCTGAAACACGCCCAAAGCGTCCAATAGGGTTATAGCGTGCTGAACGTTCAGGATAGCCCAAATGGAACATATAAAATTCCTTATCACGCCCAGCCCGTTTCGCTTCGGCATACATCCGTTTTAACATATCGGGATCACCTTTGGGATCAAAAAAGATGACCACTTCGCGCTCTGCTTGCGTTTTCCCTCGATGAATATCTTGCGTAACAAGGACCTCAGCAAAACGGGTTTTCCCTACCCCCGTCGTGCCAAAAACAGCCGTATGTCCACCGCGTGAATTTAACGGCTGCATCACATCAACTTCATTGAGTTCTATGCCATGAATTGCAGGAATCCCTTCAACAGGCGGCAGGGGTCTCACGGGATTAAAGCGAGAGTCAGAAGTTGTGAGTTTAGTAATAAAATTATCGTGATGTTTTTCATATTCTCTTGCTCGATTAAAAAATTTAGAAGAGCGGAGGTATTTTTTTCCCTCTGCCGAAAAGCAATCATATAATCGCTGAGTATGTTCAGGTTGCCATTCAAATCCGCGACCAAGAAATAAAAATTTCTGGCTAACAGGAATTTGACGACTGGTTAACGCATAATAAGGTAAACGCTTTAAATTCCGATGATAACGCACAATACGCCACCCTTGTCGAAAGCGAAAATAACTGATCCCGCCAAAGCCCGCAGCAAGTCCATAGCCAATCATAGGATTTAAGGCCAGAGACCAAGGCGCTACTGCACAAATATAGGCACAAGCAGCATGAGCCGCAGCGGGATAAAATTCCACAGGGGGACGCAGTAGCCCTTCTAATAAATACTTCGATGCCATTATTGTGATACCCCTGTTTCAGTGATTAGTGCAGGATAATGACTCAGCTTCAAACGACGACTTAAATCGTCCGCACTGGTTGGTAATAATGGCACATTTGGGGCAAGCTCACGTAGCGCGGTCAATTCCTCAAGGGTTGCTACATTCACCACTAACCCCACCGCTTGATTGGCTAATAATACGTTATAATGTTGTTTAAGCCATTGACGAGATAAGTTATCTACTCCCACTAAAAACAGCGGTGACATCCCAGTAAGATCAAGTGCTATCGGGCCGACTTTACCCGGGGTTAAACGATGGGAAACCACAGGAAGCATATCTGCCTCACTAATGGTATCAGGGATGGCATTCGGGAAATTGGAGGTATTTCCGTCCACCTCAGGCTGAATTCCTTCATAAAAACGTACCGCACTTTCACCACCTAAATCGGCAATGACGGGCAGTTCTGCCGAAACGGTATTTGTGTAGAAAACAAACATCGTACCTAAAATAAGCGAACTAAATCGGTTCATTTATTTTCTCCTTAAAAAACACACATAGACGAAATAACCTATCACCGAAAAATTCAAACTAATGAGTAGCGTAACCCAATAAATCTGATTGAATAGGGCTTGATAGGCTAAAGGGTAACCTTGCAATCTAGCTAATTGAGCTATCGTTGTCTCAAAATGGTCAGGTGAGAAAAAATAGAGCCATACACAACCATAAACGACGAGAAAACAAACCCCAACGCTGAAAATAAATTTGATAATGGCAGTCATTCTTTTATTCATCATTTTTCAACTCTCGCCATTTTCTTCTATGTTGATAATGTATTTAAAACATCTCAATACATACATAAATATTGTGATGGATAAACATAAATAAAAACTCTCAGCCAATATATCCATTATTATGGTCTCTAAGTCATTTAATGAATCAATGGTAATTGGCAAGTCCTGAATAAGTCGTCCACATAATAAAATAAAGGCAAATGCTAATGTATTAAAAGCAATGACCAAAATACATTTGAGGAATATACAAATTGCAAAAAATGTGCTTACATAAGGAGTTAATCGCCAATTAAATAAATATCCTTGAATATCTGCCCTCACGGCATCAATAATATATTTCATCATATTTTTCTCCTATTTTGGTTCAACCCAAACAAGCGGTGTACCTTGTGGTTCAACCCAAAAAATGGCTTGATTTTGCACCGCACTTTTAGGGGATACCCAAGCATAGTTTTGTTCGTTTAAATGGATTCGATTATTGGCAATGTGTTTATGCTGTCGATAACGCTGGCCTTGATACGCAAGAAATTGCGCAACCGACATCCCTTTACGCATACCATTGCGACGCATATTGCGAATATCTTCGGCATTCGCACGCCCTAACAAGGCTCGATGCAATCCCTCTAAACCAATGTTATGGGCAAGATAGAGATGTTCATCAGTCGGTTTAATGCCACGTAAGGCAAACTGTTCCAAATGCCAACGGGCTAATAAGGCTGTAGCATAGGTATTTGTGCGGTGATGACGCCGTGGATCGGATTTGGTGCCACGATTTGATGGGGTTATTAATCGCATTCCAAGCATTTTCCCTCGCGTACTCTGTGCTAACCAATTCCACGTTTTTTGCGTAAACTGTCCAACGCCTAATGCCCCTGTTGGCGAACGTTTTCCATACCAGCCATCTTCCATCTTTACTAAACCTCTTAACATCGCCTCACTCACTTGATAATGCTGTGCTGCATTATGGATATCTTGATCGATGTCTTGACCAAAACTAAACGCCTGTGCTGAAACCGTACAGGTACACAACAGAAAAATACCCACTAATAAACGAGTGATTGCCATTGTCCGTCCTGTTGAATTTGAAATGCGGCGGGCATTTTGCCTTTCGCATACTGCAACCAATACCCCGTATCGTGATTTAGGGTAATTAACCGTTTTTTCACCTTAATCGGATCAATGTGATGTTTCTTCGCCCACGCTTGAATCGCTTTATCATTCCCGCCGACGATATAAATATCGACAGGGGTGCTATTGCCTACATGGGAAAGAATACGGCTCACATCCGCCTCACATTTTGCACAGTTGTCTAAACGGGTAAAATAAATCACCCGTCCAGCCGATTGTGAAATATGCGGTTCAACCTCAAACGGCAATTCATTAGGATAAAGTTTGGCAAAGGCTTTATCATAGGCACGCTGAAATGCAAGCTCCCGTTCAACACGTTCATACATCTTACGGGCTAAGAGTTCAGCATATCGGGTACGTTCTTCCTCGGTTTTTGCTTCAATGCCCAAGGTCGTTAAGGGGTCAAGATTCGGCGACCATATTCCCCGCTCCCCTTTTTGTAATTCAAGGTAACGTTGCCATTCTTCAGTGGTCAATCCCCATTCCTGGGCTTTCTGTTGTAATTCGGATTGGGTGAGGGTATGTGTATCTAGCTGCTTTTCAAGGGTTGTCGTGTGGCTTGACGTTGCTGAAAGTAACGATGAAGAATGCGTTAAGGAATCCGCATTTCCCTGAAACGAAATGCCTATCCCCAATATGGACAATGAAACCCACTGAGCCAATTTATTCATTGATCACCTCAGTTTCTGTCGTGGTTGAAATGATTTCGACACGTTTGGTTTCCACATCAATAGGCTTATCACGCGGTGTAAAACACACCGTACGATTAAACGCATTTAACGTCATTGCGTAGGCAGGACCTGCCAACATTTGGAGGGCTTCACGAAGTTTGATTGGTCCAAATTGACGATGAACTTTAGGGAGCGGTAACGAAAAGAGCGACGCTGTTTGATTAAAATGAGAACCTGCACAAAGACGCAATCCTGTGCCTGACAAGGTGCGTGTTAAACCTTGTTCAACGGTTACCACATTAAGGTTTTTTTTCTTTGGCAACATATTTACCGTCACCATCTGTTCCAGTAAATACTTCTGTCCCTCTTCTGGTGAAGTGTTCACAAGCGTATAACGACCCTGACGGATTATTTGTGTTTTAGATTCATCTAAGCTTTGATAAATATCTGGCACAATAACTTGCTCAAATTTCACTGAAGGCGGAGAGGTATTTTGTCCAATAACCACTTCTGGCTCGGGCAAGCCCTGTGTTTCAGTAGCCGTTGATAAACCTTGTTGAGGGTGTTGAACACAACCGAGCATTGTCACACTCACACACCCTATAATTAAAAGTGAAAAATAAGATTTTTTCATTGTTCTTCTCCAAAGCTAAATTGATGAATTATCGCTTTACTATGGAGAAGATAAGATGGAAGTGGAATAATTTTTTATTTTGGCAATAGAAATAAATACCTAAAAACGATGAGTATGATATTTTATATTAGAAGGATATGATGAGGAGGAATAATGAAAATTTATAAACTAAGCATAAATACCCAAAAAGAATACCATATAGGAAATAATTCTGAACAGTTTGAGATGCTGACACAACGAAAAGCGCCCTATTATCAACATAATCCAAAAGGTATATTAACCGCTTATGCAATTTGTCCTGGTTGTAACAACCCGATAGAACTTATCGGTATGATTAGACACCCCAAAGACAAACGTCGATATGGAAAACATTGTGGTTATAACGTCATGGGGTTGGCATTGAATAATGTGGAAGATTATCACTGTTGCAAATACAGAGCCAGACAGCATTATGTTCGTACACAGCGAAGAAATGTAGCCTCTCCTTTAGCAATTCAAATTCTTAACCAACTAAAAGCACAATTCGATCGGATAATTTATCTGTTAAAGGTAACAACAGGTATCCAAATTACACCTAACTTAGCAGAAAAAATGTTAATCACTTATCTGTCTAGTAAAGGTCAATATTATACGGGAGCAGACTTGCGAAATACGCCTTGGATTTTTGCTTATCTCAGTAACAGCCAATCTTTATACCAACAGCGTATTTCAAAAAAATATGAGAAAGCAACTGAATTAATTTGTGCCTTAAGACAAAGTAAAGATATCGAAATCATTGAAAATGAATCTAGCTATATCATTACAAACAAGCCAGATAAGTTTACAACCATTGCATTTTGTTTTCATTCACATAAAGTTATCGTAAAAGAAAATGGGGAGATTATTGAAAAAATGACCTACTCAATTTCAGAAGAAAAAGATAAATTTGACTTTGATGATCTGAAAAATCCTCTAAACAATGTATTGTGGACAACAGAAATCCAATTCGACTATGACTTCTATCAGAAGTTGATTTTTTCAAAAAAGAATGAGGATAAACGACAACATAACTACTTAGCTATTGCCAATAAACTTATTAAGTAATAAAAAGCGATGGTCAGCTTAATGTTGATACCAATAATCAAAATCTGCATAACGCCCCGCTAATCTTAACCAAAAAATTATGGGTAACGTAGGAATTTGCCCCCCAATTTCTAATTTTTTGAGGGTATCCAAAAACAGGGTAATTGGAAACGTAAAACAGGAAACCGTTTTTTTAGGAGAAAAGGAAGTTATATCAAAGTATTTTTTCTGTATCAGAAAAGCAAAATTTTCATCGCAATAATCGCATTGAACGGTGATATGATGAACGGGATAAATACGTGCATACCAAGGTGAATAGATGTAAGGTTGATATCTAGAGGGCTCAACAGCACAAAAAACTTGTTTAATCCATTGTTCAGGAATATGAGGGACAAATCCTTTATCTTTCAACCAAATGAGGCTTTCTATCATCTCTTTTAAAGATAAACTAAATAAGTGATTGTGATGACGAAACAAAATTTCCACGGTAATACTCCTCAATAACGATAATAACAATCTTTCACTATACGGGAGAATTTTGCTAAACAAATCAGAAATTCATTTTTGCTGATGGTTAAAATAAGGGAAAGAACAACAATCACTAAAACAACGAAAACAAAGATGGATAACAACGCAAAAAAATAGCGACCTGTGTCGCTATTTTTCATTAATTCAAGTGAAATGTGGATTTGATTTCTTCCACTTTTGCCATAAACGCATTAAGCGTGTTAATCGCTTCACCATCAATACAAAAATGGCTGTCGAAACCATTTACAAAGGTGAATACCTTAACTCGCTCATCGCCCTCCTCTAAACTAATCTGTTCAAAAAAGAGACTTTCGAGTCGTCCAATAACGAGGCTTTGGTAAATATTGCCAAGATGAGGAATTTCCTCACAACCTCGAGCCACTTCCCAAACCTCGCTATCTTCAATTGTGGCATTAAAGTGATAAAGAATGCCCTCCCAGTCTGCTAAATTTTGGCTAACAGAATGGAGATAGAGTTCAGGCATAATATTAGGGGCTGTCCTAGATAACGACTAAAAACTCTATTTAGGTTAGAATGAACCAATGAGAAAAAGTCGTCTAAGTCAGCATAAACAAAATAAACTCATTGAGCTATTTGTCGCAGGGATTACAGCAAGGACTGCTGCGGAGTTGGTCAATGTAAACAAAACAACAGCAGCATACTACTTTCATCGTTTACGCCTGCTCATCTATCAAAATAGCCTACACTTAGAAATGTTTGAAGGTGAAATTGAAGCCGATGAAAGTTATTTTGGTGGTACCCGCAAAGGTAAACGTGGTCGTGGCGCGGCAGGGAAAATCGCAGTATTCGGGCTCCTTAAACGCAATGGCAAGGTTTATACCGTTGCGGTTCCGAATACTCAATCAGCCACCTTGTTACCTATTATTCGAGAGAAAGTAAAGCCTGATAGTATTGTTTACACCGATACTTATCGTAGTTATGATGTGCTTGATGTGAGTGAATTTAGCCATTTTCGTATCAACCACAGCACACATTTTGCTGAAAATCATAACCACATTAATGGAATTGAGAATTTTTGGAGCCAAGCAAAACGCCATTTACGCAAATTTAATGGTATTCCTAAAGCCCATTTTGAGCTTTATTTAAAGGAATGCGAATGGCGTTTTAATTACAGTGACATAAAAACTCAAATTTCCATTTTAAAACAACTAGTTAAAGGGAGTTTAGTCTAGTTATCTAGGACAGCCCCTAATATTATTGCAGTACATATGTGTTTCTCCTAAATAATCAATCAGAGAGAAACACACCCTAAAGGGAAGTATTTCCCTCTAGGGTTAAGATAGTGTAATAATTAGTTTACCTGCACAGATAAAGCCACTTGTCCTTTTTCTTGTTCAATGAGCATTAAGGCATCATTGAGCAAACGATGAACTTGCTTTTTCCATTGCTGTAACAACTCCCACGGATTTTGTGGTACTTCAGCAAAACCACGTTGTTTCACAAGGTCAATAATACACTGGGCTTTATGCATAATACTTTCAAGCTCAATGACTAAACTGTTAACCAAATAGGTTTTACCTGGCGAAATAAAAGAGAAATTACGCATTTGTGCATTGATTTGTTCCATTGCCTCTAACGCCTGCTCTGAAATTAGTTGAAAATCCCAGTGCGTTGGTTTGAGTTCAAATGGACGCCCAAAGGCTAAAAGTGCGTGACTGCCATTTAACAATTGTTGACATTGTTGAATAAAGGCTGGGTTTTGCATTGTTTTTTGAAAACAAGCATGTTCTGGCTCAAACGCCTGAATACACGCAAAATCCATACTCATTGATTCATCACATTCAATCTCACGTTGACATTGTGATAATTGACGATAAAACCCTTTCACTGAGGACAGATGCGTCAACTCACTGACACGATCGCAGAGTTTATAGGTTAAATAGATGAATCGTTGCTGAATATTTTTTACGGTTTCATCGTAAATTTGAGCCGCTTCCAAAACTTGGTTTACCGTTAATGTTGTCATGGTGTTTCTCCTTAATTGATAAAAAAATGAAAGGGAAACGCCCCATAAGGGAATGTTTCCCCTATGGGTAGATAAAGTGCGGTCAATTTTCACCGCACTTTTAACGTTAAAGGTAAATGTGCTTAATCCCAAAGCAATGTCGCTAACTCCACTTTTTTCGCCAATTCATTGACTTTTTTCTTGGCGTAAGTGAGGGAATAACTATGTTCGCGTTTTTCTGGATTGTCTTTCAAATCTTGATGGTTTTCCTTAGCTTTAGCCAATTCAACCTGAAAATACGCAAGACTTTCTGGCATAGATAAATCAATGACTTCTGCACGCTCTCGCCAATAAGGGATTTTATCCTCATAACACTCGGCTTTTTGCATTTCTTCGACCGCTTTATCCATACGTTTGGCATTTCGCTCAATTAAGGCACGATGTCGTCTTTCGCTATGATGTCCCACTTTAATGGGTTCACCGAGGCTTAAAAACTCACGTCCTTCATTTGCAGCGTCACAATACTGTTCGCTACGCGTTTGAGCATTGTCTGCCACCGTTTGATAGTGTGCAGCTTTTTTAAGTGCATAGGTCTGACGGTTTAATCCATCACAACGCACGAAAGAATAAAAATAGAAGTCATCTTGTTGTTTCACAAGGTTGTAGATTTCTACTTTCGTTTCTTTCCCATATTTACTGGTTAGCGTGACAATATCCCCTCGTTGATGAGGTTCAGGGCATTTCGCCAAAAAGACATTTGGAACAAATTTTGCATACGTGTTAAGTGACATAAGATATTCTCCTAATAAAACAGGGAATATCTGCCCCACAAGGGAAAATATTCCCCTATGGGTATAAGTCGGAATCGACCTATTCAAAAATAGGTTGATTTAATGTGAATAAGGTTAACGGGTTTTTCGCGTTTTTTTGTTTTCAAACAAAATATCTCGATAATCCCAAGTTACCCAGGCAGCTAAGGTGATAGCGGGCACTAAAATTATTGCCATTGCTGCAATCAGCCATACATTCATATCGCCTCCTACGGTTGATTAGTCTTTCTATTTCTTTTATAGAAAGACTGTCGTGATTTCGGTGATATTGTATCGACTACATACTCTAGGTACAAGCCAATACCCCACGATAATATGCCAAATAGTGCAAGTAACAGAGACTCACTCAATCCAATATTATCATTTGGTAAAACCAATCCAACAAATCCGACACCAGTAATCGCCCCTGCCTTACGCAAATCTTCTCCGATACGACGCAGGGTTTTGAGATTCCATCGATGGTTAAATTGATGGTTTCGCTTAAAAGTAAACATATCGTTCACCGCCTTTCATAAAAAATTTAGGGAACGACACCACAAGGGACATCATCCCCTATGTGGGTTTGAGTGAGTGTTAAAACAGACCAATCAATGATTAATCATCGCGATAAATATCACCTGAAACCGTATTGACCGCTCCCTGTATCCGTTGTGCTTGCACATCACCATTCACGGTTTTAACACTACCAGACACATCGCCGTGTATAGACACATCACCATTGACCGTTTCAATGCGTTCGACATTACCTGTTACCGCAATATCGGTGACATTGCCTGCATCAATATGATTCACATTACCGAAGACTTCAATGTGTAAAACGGGTGCTTTTTCAAGCACAATCACCTGCCCATCAATGGTAAGCTGTGGTGCTTGAATTGACACTTGTCCATTCTCTATTGAGATGGTTTGTGATGAGACAACCATATTTTTCACATTGCCATGAGCAATCTGAGTGAAGACAGGTTTTCCGTTAACATAAATACCTTGTTTCATTGTATTCTCCTGCTAAAAAGAAAAATGAGGATAAAGAAAAAGACTGACAAATGTGCCAGTCTTTCCGTTGAGTATAATGATTAAGCTTGTGGTGCTGATAATTCTACGTTGGCATTTTCAACATGTTCTGTTTTTGCTTCAGTAGAACTAGAATATTTGAGTTCACCATCAATTTTAATCATTTTGATATTAATCAAGCGACCTTTCAATGCCACGCCTGTATCACCTTTCTTGTGATTTTTACCGTCTTTTTGATAGGTAAAAGTATCAAACCAAAGGTCTGACATCACAAAGGCGACCAGAACTTTTTTATTAGCATTTACAGCATCTTGACAACGTTTAACCAAATTTTCCGTATCTTTTCCAACAACATTACAGTTGAAAAAACGGTATTCAGGTTTAGAAGACTCTCCTACTAATGCAGCAATATCGCAAGAGTAGAAAGGCGTTCCTTTTTTCGGCTCAACTAAACGGATATTGTTCAAGTAGCCTAAACCTTGAGTATGAAGGTTAAAGAAATTTTTTTGTGTAGATGGGTTAGACATAATGTTTCTCCTAAAGTAAAAATAAAAAAGCGGAGAAACATCCTTACCCAACACGGGAAAAATGTTCCCCGCCAGGGTTAAACAGATGAGGCAGCATTCCTGTTTTTCACAGCGTCATCTTTCAGAATGCTGATGACATTTCGGCTGGTATTAACACAACTACCACTGCGGGCTAGTCCGTTGCTCTTTCAAGTGTTTGGCAACTTCTAAGGGCTACAACGTAGCGACTTAATGTCCACATTAAACCGCAAAATCGCCTCTCTCGTATAGAAAGAATTAAATATTAATAGAAAAGAATTTTGATCCAAAAGTAAATAAGCCATAAATGAACAATTCACTTATGGCTTATTTACTTTTTAAGATAACAATTTGAAAAAATTGTGTGAATGACAGACCAATATAAATGGATGATTGAAATCTTCCCATCTTCGTTACAATGTTTGATTTCCTATCGCATCTACCTGATTACATTGTGGTCTTTAATCAGTATAACAGAGGCATCTCAATCGATACAAAGGGCACCCAATTTTTCACCAGTGGGCTCTGGCTAGGATAAAGAAGCAACGTATTGCTAAGTCGTAATAACACTTAATAAAATGCGATAACGACTTAGCAATTACGCGATTGTCAATAAAAAGATAAAAATACACACTCCCAATATCACAGAACCCTTTTTCAGAGTGCTAAGGGTATTTCGGCACAACATTGATAACCGACAATGTTAAAACGGCTTACTTTTGGCTGCCATACTACCTTATTTGACGGACTGACGCAAATTTGCAAATTGTTGAGAAAGGTTAATCGATGTCGCTTTTCTGGCAGAGGATTTTTTCTTGGCGTTTGATTCAATATATTTACATTGTGGATAGCCCGTACAACCCCAGAAGTCCCCATTTTTCCCTTTCATTTTTCGAAGTCCCTTACCGCATTGTGGACATTTTTTAATGTCTATATTGCCCATTTTGATACCTTGATGCCCACAGGTTTGAATAAGATGACGAATAAACTGTTCTTGCTTTTGCATAAATCCCTGCAAGCTCATTTGGTTCTCAGCAATTTGGTTTAAGGCTTGTTCCCACAATGCCGTTAAACCAGGATCTTTTAATACCGTCGGTAAATTATCAATCAACATCACACCTGCCTCTGTCGCCACAATGGATTTCCCTTTCTTCTTGATATAACCGCGGTCATAAAGGGTTTTCATAATACTGGCTCGAGTGGCTTCTGTCCCCAGTCCTTCTGTTTCGCGTAACTGTTTCTTTAGCCGTTCATCGGTAACAAAGCGGGCGACATTCACCATTGCCGTGAGCAATGTGCCTTCTGTATAGTGTGCAGGTGGTGTGGTTTTAAGCGATTTTACTTCCGTATTCATCACCTTTAACATTTGCCCACTATTCAGTATTGGCAAACCTTGTTTCTCTCCCTGTGCTTCTTTAGAAGCACGAAACAACGCTTTCCAACCCGAAACCACAATCACTTGACCTTTGGCAATGAATTGATGCTCTCCACAAGATAGCTGAATCTGGGTTTTATCCACTTCAAAGTGCGGTAGAAATTGAGCGAGATAACGACGTCGAATTAAATCGTACACCTTAAATTCATTTTCATCCATTTTAGTAATATCAACAGGCTGTGTTGTGGGAATAATCCCATGGTGAGCGGTAATTTTTTTATCATTCCAAGCACGGGATTTTTGGTTCAAATTAAGCTGTGTTCGTAAAGGCTGTAACTTAGGATCTGACTGCATTAGGCTACTGATGACCTGAGGCACTTCAAGTAATTGTGCTTCAGGGAGATAACCGCAATCCGTACGCGGATAGGTGGTTGCTTTATGTTTTTCATAAAGGGATTGTGCAATATCAAGCACTTGTTGCGTTCCTAAATCATAGAGACGATTACATTCTGCCTGTAAATCACTTAATGCAAAAAGTAACGGTGGACTTTCTTTTTCCCGCTTTGTTTCTACATTCTTCACTTGCACTTGACCCGCCTGACGAATCTGTTGCTCTGCCTGCTGAACAACCTTTATCTCTAAACAACGCCCCTCTTCATCACAATATTTTTCAGGAACCAAAAGACTCGCCTCGAAAGACTGCGTATTGGCTCCACAGACTTGCACCATCAAGGCATAATGCGAGGTCGGGACAAAATGAGCAATTTCCTTATCTCGATTCACTACGAGAGCCAATGTAGGACTTTGCACTCGCCCCACCGAAAGCGGCGGACCTTGATAACCTTGTTGCTGTGCCAAAAGGGTAAACATTCGACTAAAATTCATTCCAATTAACCAATCTGCCCGACTACGGGCAAGCCCCGCATAATAAAGTGGCAAGGTTTCTTCATTAGTTTTAAGGTGGCTGAGGGCTTTACGCACACTAATTTCATCAAGTGCGGTGATCCATAGCCGCTGAATATGTCCACGATAGCCCGCAATGTCCAATAACTCACGGGCAATCGTTTCCCCTTCTCGATCAATATCAGTTGAAATCACCACCGTGCGTGCTTTTTTCAGCAATGCCATCACGGTTTTATATTCTTTTTTTGCATCAGGTTTAGGGGAAACTTGCCATTGGGAAGGGATAATTGGGAGGGTATCTAACCGCCACGCTTTAAGTGCAGGATCGTATTGTTCTGGCGAAAATTGTTCGACTAAATGCCCTCTTGCCCAAGTCACAACGATTGTGCCATCAGCGGTTGATAAATACCCTTCCCCTTTTTGTGTTGCACCAAGCACTTTTGCAATATCCCGTCCTTGACTGGGTTTTTCGCATAGAAATAATTTCATTAGTTCCTCTAATTATCTGGATATTCTTGACAATTTATTGTTCATAAATGACAATCCATTCACAAGACAGAACTCAACTATCAATTTAGAGAATTTATCAAATTAATATTCTATGAATGAGGCAATCAAAAATGGAACTGAAAAAATTTCTCTATCATAATATTTACATTGATCGTCCTACTTATCACCTCCAAAATTACCTCGTTTTTGAGCTGATAACAAATACGCAAAGATTTGTTTATATGAAGCACCCTATTTATCCCGATCCATGTAATGAAAAGTATATCGTTTTCGTTAAATCAACAAAATTTTTAAATATGTGGAGAAATATGCAATTTCCTCAAGAACCTAAACTTAGCTTTGGAAATGAGATAGATTGGCGTAATGACGATAAATTCCAGTATGCAGAAAAAGGGTTTAGCTATGGTCGTTCAAATCCAGTGCCACTTGCCGAGGTAAGCTGTGAGCAATACATAGAACAAGAACCTGTATATGTTAAACAATTTATTTGGTTTAATAAATTAATTGGATATACTCAAAATACTAAAGCTGCTTGCTCCTTTATAAATGGAATAACGCGAACCATTTGGTTGTTTGCCAATGGCGTACAGCAGTTTCCAGTATATACTTATAGTAAAGCAGAAGCTATTTTACTTGCAAAATATGCAGGTATATATTCAGAAGGATATTATGGGCTACTAGAGCTAAACAGAGAGCTGGAAAAACTAACTAATATTAATCTTTATGAGCAGCAATAGCTTTATTAACAATATGATTTAATCTATTTAACTCTGGATAATTCAAATCATTAATCATTGAACGGAATAACTCTAGACTTTCAATATCAATCCCGTTCTCTGTATAAGCTGAGATAATTAATGTAAGATTGCTCATCACATTAATTACCTCAGTGATTTTTATCGCATCTTGGGAATTTTTCAAAAGAAAATTTAGCTTCAAAGATAACTCACTGACAGCTAAGATAGTATCAAAAAGTAAATTAGTATCGATAAAATTAGATTGCTTCATTCCCATTTGCCTAAAAGATGATTTATTTTCAATAATATATAAGGGGGGATTAATTGCATCTCTTAATTCTTATTACATATCAAACAAAAAAGCCCAATCATCAAGACTGGGCAACACTGAGGTTTTAGAGCAAATAAACCTATTTAACCGCTTTTAAAATATCCGCTTTGATTTGATTAGCAAAGTCTTGAGAGCCTTTCACTTTCCAAGAAATAAGGGTATTTCTGCCCTCTTTTTCTAAGGTAACTGCGACATAATATCGCCCCTCTTTACCAAAAGAATCCGCCATTCGATAATAAACGCCAGGCGTTTTTTCATGAACATAGCCGCCTTCAGCAATTGCAGCTTTCTTCCAGGCACAGTTCTTATTTGATTCAGGATCGCATTTCAACATTTCTTCCATTGTTTCAAACCCTACATTACGCTTAATGCGTACATACAGGGTGTCAATATCTCGTTTTGACGTTAAGGTATCCGAGAATTGTTGTTTATCTGCATTGAGCGTACGATTAATTTCTCCTGCCCAATCGCCCACTTTTTGATTGAACGCAGAAAGTTCTGCACAACCTGAGATAATGCCCAATATAAAAAGTGCAGTCGTTATTTTTAATGTTTTCATTATATCAACTCCGATATTCATCATTGCAACTCAGAAAGGAATCTGATCATCGTCAAAGCCATCATCAGGGATAGGCGGTGGTACAGGCTGAGATGCTGAAGTTTGAGTTTGTGGTGTTTGGTAGGCAGGCTGACTCTGTTGCGCATATTGATTACGACCTTGTTGTGCCGCTCCAACTTGCGTTGCCTGCCCTGCTTGATAGCGCTCAGGACGGCTATCTAACATTTGAAGTACATCTCCTTGGATTTCTGTGGTGTATCGATCTTGCCCATTTTGGTCTTGCCATTTACGGGTTCTTAATCGCCCTTCTACATAGACTTTCGAGCCTTTGCGTAAATATTCTCCCACAATCTCAGCTTGACGACGATAAAACACAATCCGATGCCACTCGGTTAATTCACGTTTTTCACCTGTATTCTTATCTATCCAACTTTCACTGGTTGCGACACTAATATTGGCTACAGCCTCACCATTCGGCATTGTTCTTACTTCAGGATCTGCACCAAGGTTACCCACGATAATCACTTTATTAATCCCTGCCATAATGTTGTCCTCACAAATGATTGATAATTGACGTTATCTGTATTAAACGTGATTTTAGTCAGGAATAAAGGGGGTAATTCAATTTCAATTTTAAATAATTATTGAGCTGCTATGGTTTACTTTAATTGTGAATGAAATTTCTATCTTTGACATAACAACCTCCATTATAAATAACGTGTCAAATTAATTACCTAACTACTCTATTTTTTATCTACCAGATAAAAACCGATATAAGTACCATCTAGTATTTCATCTTTACACTTATCATTGCTTCTATTTAACTTTATTTCAATTGGTAAATTAAATTGCTCAACTAGGGAAAGAAATCTATTCTGACTTAAATAAAATGCAAAAACCTGTTTTCCATTTGAAAAATCATATATATCTGCACTATCCCCATAGTGGGAACTTAAGTAAGTATAAAGTGCCAAATTACGGCTTTCACCTAACAATAAGTCTTGTTGTATACTTTTTGAATCTTCCCACGATGTAATGCTGTACGTTATATCAATAAAATGATTAAAATCTATTTGATGCTCCATTACTAATACTCCTCTATTAATCAGTGATTGTTATCTATAACCTATCCAAAGGTAATGCCATTTTTCGTTAAGGTAAGGGGCTTGTCCCCTTACCTTTAAAAGGCCTTTTATATCCAGCGAGTACAAACCTTGAAAATCCAATGAGTACAAACTCAAAATCCAACCATTACAAACTTTTTTAATTAGGCGACATTTCACCTTGAGTGATATCTTCAACTTCGGTTAATTTATCAATGGTTGCGGATAATTGTCGCATCATCGAATTTAATACCGACATTTGCATATTTAACACCAAGCGTTCTTTTTCCATCTGAGCAATACGTTTTTTAATGCCATCAGATACCGAACTATCTTCAACAAGTCCTTTCCAAATCAACCCGCCTTTTTCAGCGGATTGATTCGCTTGTCCAATCGTGATACGCCAACGTAAAAAATGCCCACCTGAAGAAGAGGCTTTATCTTGTATTAAACGAAACCCTAAGGCTTTTGTAATCTCATTGCTTCTTAATTTTTTGACAATATCTTGATGTTGGCTGATTAAATGCTCTCTCACTTGATAAAGAGAGAGCTGTAATTGCTCACAATCCTCTACACTATTTACTTCGCTAAAAAATTGTTTCATTACTGAATTCAGTGGAGTTTGTACCGCGAGATCCCGATACATATTTTTAGGAATTAATTCATTTTTCATCTTTATCATTACCTAAACCTTGTGCCATTCTTATGATGTTTTTTTATTCTGAGCCATTCTCAACAAACTCATCTTGTTCTGGTTCAGCTTCAGATGACGAGGCATTTTTTATGACTGGAGCAAAATTTGCACGTTTTTCACCAGATAAAATTTCAGGGGATAATTCATATTTCATCCGTTTTATTGCAGCTTTATAACGTGCGTTATTTTCGATTGCATCGCGGCGGGTAATCCCTGAATGGCGATAATTTTCAACTAAGCCAAAACATTGACGTATGAGTTTTGCCCCAGCTTCAATCCAATCTGAAGCCTCGCTACGCGTCATTAAGGCAATATGAGATGCGGCCATTACCGCACAAGCGAGCTCATCAAATTTCAAAAAAAGGAAAATTAATTGATAGCCAAGTTGAGAATTAAAGGTCAGTGCATAACGTGCGGGCTCTACTGATACTGAATTTTCCATATGGAATGCCGCTGGGATTTGTTCACGATAAAGGTAATTTACCTTATCAACCAATTGCTGCATTTCCTGACGATAACCTAACACTTTGGTTTCAAACCGTAGTAGATAGTCATCCGCATAAGGATCATCATTCGTTGCCGCACGTTGAATTTGACTTAATAAACTCAAGCAATTCGGCATACTGATGATCCCTGCACGGGTAATTTTGCCTTGTTCATTCCGCACCGCAGCACGCCCCACCCATAATTTAGAAGCATGATGGGTATTGATAGTAATTTCAGGTGCACTGCGTAATGGTCCTGGTCGTTGATTTTGAAGATCGGTAGTTGTCATATAGATACTCCTTATTCTATGGTTGATTTTTGTACTTTGAAGAACCCTTCTTCACTGGTTGTTTTTTGTACTTTGTCCAGCCCTGGACAGTGATTAATTTTTATACATTGGAAAGTCCCTTTCCAGTGTTTATTTTTTATACTTTGGAAAGTCCCTTTCCAGTGTTCATTTTTTATACTTTGGAAAGTCCCTTTCCAGTGATTAATTTTTATACTTTGGAAAGTCCCTTTACAGCGGTTATTTTTTGTACTTTGAAGAACCCTTCTTTACTGGCTATTTTTTGTACTTTGAAGAACCCTTCTTCACTGATTATTTTTTGCACTTAATTCAACAATTGTGCTTTAAATTTCCGTATCATTTCCGCTCTAGCTTGACGTTGTTCAAGTGTTGGCACAGACGATATCGTTTGTTCTTGCTCTGGCACAATCACTTGTGGTTTTGATTGATTCACCACTGGCGTATGACATTGGCTTAAGTGTTGTTCAAGTAAATAGGGATTAAATTGCCCTAAATGGGCTTTTCTCACTAGGCTTAGCAAATACCCCTGTGGTTTCTTAATGGTTCCTTTTGCAAGGCGTTCACCCGCTTCAAACAAAATGGCTTGGCACAGTCCCAGATCAAGCCCTTCCATTGCTTTAGCCACCGTACGTTTCTCAAAGGGGGTTAAGTTGAGCGTCCAATCAATTTCCTCTGGCGTACCTGTACAGTATTTATTTATAAATACCGTACTGTACTTGTACGAGGTATCTACTGAGTTCCTTAATGGAACTGAGCCTAAAATCAATGACTTAGTCTGTTTTTCTTGGCTGAGTTCCCTATTGGAACTGGGCTCATTTTGACTGAGTTCCTTAATGGAACTCGGTAAATTGATCATTTTTTCACTGAGTTCCTTGCTGTTTTGACTGCGTTCCTTATTGGAACTCAGCAAATTCTGCTGCACAGTATCTAAATTTAAATGAGAAAAATCAGCCTCTTTTTCATTTCCGAGACGAGAACAATAATCTTGATAACGGGCTTGCATCCAATCAATATGTGAAACATAGTGCCATTGGGTTTTATCTGAAAGAATATTATCGACAATATGCGTCGCAACCCCTCTCACTATGACGTCTTTATGTTTTGTGGCTGAATGGAGCAAATGTAAATAATCTTCATTAAGTTGAATCGCATCTAATATAGGGATAGGCTCATCATGCAGTAAATAGACATTACCTTTTACTTGCCCTAATTCATTACGCACGGTTTCACAAAGGGTCAACCACCTTGTCAGGCGTAGCAGTAATAAGGTTTGACTGACGGTTTTACGCGATAGGCTCGCATTCAAGTAAGGCTTATCTGAAAGCAGTTTTCCTAACACCTCGTAAGACGGAAATAATCCCCCTTGAAACTCTCTAGCTTTATGCTTGATCAGTTGCCAAGCAAATTTGGCTCGTGGGGTTAAATAAGGATCATAAAGTAGCCGTGTTGGCACGGTTTCGTGCTGATTCCCAAAAAACAGTAATCCCTGCTCTGTTTTGGGCGATGTGGTGATTTGCTCAAAAATTGTCATGTTTAATTCTCCAAAACCTGTATTTAATTATTCCGATTGTTTTGGGTCTATATTTCGTTATAATGCTTCTGCATTTTATACAAGAAGAATGCCAAGGCGATTTTTCGCCAATCCCCAAACGTGCACTCACACATTTGGGGATTTTTTATTTTATTTTTTATTACGATACCAAGGCTCAACCGCACGCCAAATCGCCGTCAAATTAATTTGCGTTTCTTCCGCAAACAACATTAATAATTCCAGACCTTCCATTGATTCTAAACTCTGAATACTGCCTTTATGTTGACACCATAATTCCCATAAAAGCGTCTTTTGCTCATCAGTGGCCGTGGCTTTTCGTCCTGGCTCTTCACGAATACCTAGCAAACTGCGTCTTGCTGATACTTTCGTCGTACTCAAACCAAAGTAGGCATTCAACATTTGAATGGACGCTCCAAGGAGTAAGGCACGATCAATAATCATTCGTTCTTGTGAATTGACTTGTGCCATTTTAACCATTTTCCAAAATGCACTGTGATCAATATTGATCGCCGCAATTGGCACTTTAGATTGGGCAATATCGTACATTTCATCAATGCTTAACTGTTGGATTTCACTGAGTTCTGCCGTTGAAAAGCCAAGGTGATGGCAGGTATTCACATTGCCTTCGCGGATATTATTTACAATGTGGTCTAAAATCACTTTATTTAAATTATCAAGCATAACGCCTCCATTAAGCTGAAGCCCGCAAATAGCGAACAAGACGAATGAGTCGAAATAGTTTCACCAAGGTGACATCATCAATTTTAGGTTCTCGGTCTGCCGAACCTAACAATAATGCGGTATCAAAAAAACAGGCTTCCGAATAGGCTAGATTCTGTGTTTGTAACATACTGAGCAACTCATAAATGGTACGTTGAGTATCATCTTTTAAAGAATCTTCGACGGCTTTCATCTGAAAGCTGTAATCGACAGGCTCATTTACAACGTGTTCAACGAGTTCATCAAGCTCAAACTGCTCGGCAATATCTAAGGCAAGTGAATAGGCTTCCGCTTTATGTTGGCGACTTGGGTACACTTGCCAAATATCCGCAACAGGTTGACGACCAACACAAGCAAACTCTAGGCCATTTGCAATAGCTTGCTGCTCACGTTGAGCCTGAATGCTCATTCCTGGCGTAATGCTATAATTTTGGGCAAATTGCTGGGCGAGATCTTGGGTTGGTTCAGAACGAGAAACCTCATCGACTGTTTCGGTATTCACAATGTCATTGACGGCTTCAGTGTCTAAACTATCGTGGCTGGCATCTTCTACAAAAGTGCGGTCATTTTTTTCTGCGTTTTCGGCACGTTCATCAAAGATTGGTGTAATGGCACTTGCACTTTCTGATTCGGTCATCTCAACGTCTTGAACAGGTTCAGAAAGGGATTTTTCCAATTGCTGTTGCTGAAATCTCGCCACATCTTCTTCACTATGCTGAATTTGTGCATCAATTTCTTGCTGCTTTTTCGCTAATTTTTGGAATTTACGCTCATCAAGATCCACTTCCACATAGAGCATTTCATAGCTGACTTTACCCTCAAGGGCATCCGTCATCTCATTAATTAAGGCATCTTGAAAGGTCTTCACATTGAATGGGTGATCATCATTACAACGAGAAAGACTATTTTTCCAAATAGCTTCAAACGTGATTTCTGTATCAAATTGATATTGTTGCCAAACCTCAAGAGCGTTATTGCGAATGGCTAGCAACTTATCTATTGGGCTATGACCTAATCCATTAAACAATACATCAGGAATAAAAGGGTACAGATAATTTATACACCGTTCCATCTTTGTTACTAAAACATGCGATATAATGTAACCGTCATTTTCTAAAACATCTGATAATTCTCTAGACGAAAGCTGTTTTCCTAACTTTTTCTCGTAATACTCCTTCGCCTGCTGAATCCCTAACGCTTTCTCTATAAAGGTTAAATCTGCACGGGTATCATTTTCAATTAAATGACCGATCAGCAAATCGAGTTCGGCTTCCACACTGTCCGCTGTCTCCCCTTTCCAAGGTTTATATAGGCATTCAATCGCCCAAAAACGCTGATCTTGGGTTTCACTAAATAGCTCTTTTAAGGCTTGAATCCGCGTATTCCCCCCGTCTGCGATGATATAAAACGGCTCACCTGGACGTTGGGTAATATTAGGCTTATGATCGAGTCCGCGACGTCGAATAGATTCTTTGATCATCTCAAAGTTAGGATTACGGGTTTTGCGTGGATTATGCTCATAAGGGCGTAATTTATCCAAAGTTACCGTAATATACTGAGAGGTTGTCGGGTAATGCGTTGCAGCCGCCCCTACATAAGAAGGCGAGGTATTCACCATTGGTGCAACATTTAAATTCCGTGCCACGGCATCTGATAATTTTTTGTTCTTAGTATTCATCGTAATATCCACCTAAATTCATTTCATTTTCAAATAAACTAAACTCACCATAAAAACGGCATTTCACGCTCCCTAATGGTCCATTACGTTGTTTGCCGATAATGATTTCAGCTAGCCCCCGATCAACACTTTCTGGGTGATAGACTTCATCACGATAGATAAATAGGATCACATCAGCATCTTGCTCTAACGAGCCAGATTCGCGTAAATCCGCATTGACAGGGCGTTTATTGGTGCGTTGTTCTAAACTACGATTGAGTTGTGAAAGGGCATAAACAGGACGCCCTAATTCTTTGGCTAAGGCTTTCAATGCTCCTGAAATTTGCGTGATTTCAAGATGTCGGTTCTCTACTCTGCCTGTGCCTCGCATTAATTGGAGATAATCAATGAACACCGCCGCAGGCAAACCATATTGGCGGCTATATTGACGTACTTTACTGCGTAATCGAGGGATCGTTAATGCTCCCTCATCATCAATAATTAAACGTTTGCTCCAGTCTTTTTGAATACGCCCCACAGCCTCAGAAAGTTTGCCCCAATCTTCTTCCTCAAGCTCAGTTGCTCGACGAATCTTTTGCAAACTTACTCGTGATTTCATTGCCATAAAACGTTGTAATAACTGGTCAGCTGGCATTTCCTGACTGAAATAAAACACGGGCTGATCCGTCAGCTTATCCAGAATACTTGCAGTGGCCGTGAGAGAAAGTGCCGTTTTTCCCATCGCAGGGCGAGCAGCGATGATAATCAGTTCCCCCGCTTGCCCGCCAGTGGTCAATTCATCAATTTGTTGAATACCTAATGGTGTGCCTGTAACAGGATCCGCACTTAAGGTAGATTGCTCCATCTTATCGAACATTTGCGAAAAAATGTCCGCTAATTGCACCGCACTTTTATCTGTTTGATTTAACGAAATTTTCGTATATCGCTGTTCAATCTGCTCGGCAAGTGCTGCCAAATTTTCCGCATTCTTAGGCTCCTTCATTTCACTTAAAATAAACTGCCCCAAGGCTAAAAATTGGCGTTGCCGACTATATTGTTTGACCAGCTCTGCATAAGCTACAATGTTGGCAACGGATGGCGTGTTATTGGCTATTTCAGCTAAATAGGCAATCCCCCCGACATCTTCCAGCCTGCCTTTTTCTTTGCAAGATTCCGATACCGTGAGTATATCAATGGCTTTATTTTGGTTAACCAGTGACGCAATAGTTTCAAAAATATAGCGATGCTCGACAATATAGAAATCTTCAGGGGTGAGAATGATCGCCACATCATCAAAGCAATCCGCATTAATCAATAACCCGCCAATGACGGAATATTCTGCCTCAAGCGAATAAAGCTCAGCGGGGGATTTTTTCGTTTTACGCATTATGTCCTCCTAAACCTTGCTCAAATTGATGGGCAAATTGAGGTAACAAATGCATACACAGTGCCTGAATTACGGCATACTCTGCTTTGCTATGTCGATAGACGGGCAATGAATAGGTTG
Source organism: Avibacterium sp. 20-126 (assembly GCF_044358625.1). NCBI lineage: Bacteria > Pseudomonadati > Pseudomonadota > Gammaproteobacteria > Pasteurellales > Pasteurellaceae > Avibacterium > Avibacterium sp. 20-126. The sequence continues at coordinate 1,679,877 of NZ_CP091457.1, forward strand.
CCGCCTCACGGTAAGCGACTTTGTCAGGAATATGAAAATCAAGGAGGGTTTTATCAGCACTTAAGTTTTGCTCAAAAAGCTGTTTTAGCTGACTAAGCACAAATTTCACATCATTGGTATGATCGACACAGTTAGGCACCGCTTTGAGCGGCGGGAGCGAAAACCCAAATGCCTCAAAGGTCTGCAATTCTTGGTACATACCTATCGTGCCGCGAAGAAATTCTTTTGCGGATAAAATATGTGGCAAGATAGGACAAAATAATAAATCGGCAGCAAGTACAGACATATCTACCGTAATATCTCGCGTTCCGCGTGTATCCACAACAATCACATCATAGCCTTTGAGTTTTTTCAGCAGAAAGCTAAACCGTATTGCACCATCAGGGGCATTGCGTAGCATCTGGCTAACATTATTTGTGGGATCGTTGGATTGAATTAAATCTAAATTTGGCAGGGTTGTTTTTGAAATAATATGGGCGGGATCGACATCTTGATAGGTCAAAAACTCATGGATACCACCTGGTGCGACATAATCTAAAGCAAAATAAGCACTGAGTGTCGGTTGCGTATCGGTATCAATTAATAAGGTCTTTAACCCGTGATCTGCACAAAATGCACCAATATTCGCCGCATTTGTACTTTTTGCTGAACCGCCTTTGGTTGAGGCTATGGTAATGATGAATGGTTTTTTGGTAAAAAATTGATTAGTGTTCATAATCATACTCACTTATACAAGAAAAATGGATAAGAAAGTATTGACTGAAATTAATTACATAGAAGAGAGTATCTAGAATTGATCAAATCTTACTTTAAACTCTACTTAAGAGTTGATTTCAAATGGTGCCCGAGGGCGGACTTGAACCGCCACGACTCGAAAGTCGAGGGATTTTAAATCCCTTGTGTCTACCGATTTCACCACTCGGGCTGAGTGATATGCTGACTGCGGTTGAAATATGGAGGCGTGTCCCGGAGTCGAACCGAGCTACATGGATTTGCAATCCAGTGCATAACCGCTTTGCTAACACGCCGTAGCGTAAATTGGAGCGGGAAACGAGGCTCGAACTCGCGACCCCGACCTTGGCAAGGTCGTGCTCTACCAACTGAGCTATTCCCGCTTTCGCTGCAACACATTCGCTGTCAGTGGCGTGCATTTTACTAACTTCTTGAACGCTGTCAATTAAAAATATGAAAAAACATTATTGATTGATGAAAAAAAATGCAAAGCTAACAAACTTGTTTTAAAACAAAGCGATTTATGGATAATTTTAGATCGTTTTTAATCCTTGTGTCTTATCAGCAAACTAAATTTAAAATCTACTTTAAACAGGCGATCCTTTATGCCAAAATGGCACTATTCTATTTATCAAGACTGCACAAAATTGTTTTCTTTATGAATACAAAGTGCGGTGCAATTTTTTGTAATTTTTACGAGGAAGAATATGACACAACAATATAAGATTGAAACATTACTCGCGCAAGCAGGCAATCGCACAGATGAAAGAACCGGTGCCGTTTCCACGCCAATTTTCCTTTCCACTGCCTATGGCCATCACGGTATTGGCGAAAGTACCGGTTATGATTATACCCGAACAAAAAACCCAACCCGTACCGTTTTAGAAGAAACTATTGCAAAATTAGAAGGCGGTGAAAGGGGCTTTGCTTGCGCCTCAGGTATGGCTGCCATTCAGTTAATTATGCAGTTATTTGCTTCTCCAGATGAATGGATTGTCTCTAGTGATGTGTATGGCGGTACTTATCGTTTATTAGATTTCGCCTATAAAAATACGCACGGCGTGAAACCTGTTTATGTCAATACAGCCTCTCTTGATGCCATTGAGCAGGCCATTACGCCAAACACCAAAGCGATTTTTGTGGAAACCCCTTCAAATCCGTTAATGGAAGAATGCGATGTGCCAGCTATTGCTAAATTGGCGAAAAAACATAATTTGTTACTTATTGTTGATAATACATTCTTAACGCCAGTACTCTTCCGTCCTTTAGAATGTGGCGCTGATATCGTAATCCACAGTGGCACAAAATATCTTGCAGGGCATAATGATGCGTTAGTGGGCTTAGTCGTTGCCAATGGGCAAGAATTATGTGATCGTTTATTCTATATCCAAAATGGGGCGGGCGCTGTGCTTTCACCATTTGATAGTTTCTTAACCATTCGCGGAATGAAAACCTTAGCATTACGTATGGAACGCCATCAAAAAAATGCACAAGAATTAGCGAAATTTCTCGCAAGCCAACCCCAAGTGAAGGATGTACTTTATCCAAATAAAGGCGGAATGCTCTCTTTCCGTTTGCAAGAAGAGTCTTGGGTAAATCCATTCTTAAAAGCAATTAAGCTCATTACTTTTGCTGAAAGCCTTGGCGGTACAGAAAGTTTCATCACCTACCCTGCAACCCAAACGCATATGGATATTCCAGAAGCAGAACGTATTGCCCGCGGTGTGTGTAATTGCCTGCTACGTTTCTCGGTGGGATTGGAAGATGTGGAAGATCTCAAAGCTGATCTATTGCAAGCCTTCGCCCAATTAAACTCATAAAACGGAGAAAAGATAATGAAAGTCGCTGTTTATAGTACCAAAAGCTACGATCGTAAATATTTAGAATTGGTCAATGTGAAATACGGCTTCGAGCTGGAATTTTTTGATTTTATGCTCACAGAATCGACAGCGAAAATGGCGGAACATTGCGATGTGGTGTGTATTTTCGTGAATGACGATGGCAGTCGAAAAGTATTAGAAAAACTCGCCGCACTTGGCGTAAAAATGGTGGCGTTGCGTTGTGCTGGTTTTAATAATGTCGATCTCAAAGCAGCACAAGAATTAGGCATTCAAGTGGTTCGTGTGCCAGCCTATTCACCAGAGGCGGTGGCTGAGCATACCGTTGGTTTAATGCTAACGCTAAACCGTAAAATTCATCGTGCTTATCAAAGAACAAGAGAAGCGAATTTCTCTCTTGAGGGTTTAACCGGCTTTAATATGCACGGACGCACCGTTGGCGTGATTGGTACAGGAAAAATCGGCATTGCGGTAATGCGTATTTTAAAAGGATTTGGTATGCATATTTTGGCTTACGATCCATTTAAAAATCCTATTGCAGAAGAATTAGGCGCAGAATATGTTGAATTAGATGAATTGTATGCAAAATCACATATTATCACTTTGCACTGCCCTGCTACGCCAGAAAATTATCATCTACTCAATCGTGATGCCTTTGCTAAAATGCGTGATGGGGTGATGATTATCAATACAAGTCGTGGAACATTGATTGATACACTAGCCGCAATAGATGCGTTAAAACAGCGTAAAATTGGCGCATTAGGAATGGATGTGTACGAAAATGAACGTGAGCTATTCTTTGAAGATAAATCAAACGAAGTGATTCAAGATGATGTCTTCCGACGTTTATCATCGTGCCATAATGTACTTTTGACAGGGCATCAAGCATTTCTTACCGAAGAAGCGCTAACCAGTATTTCTAATGTTACCTTAGAGAATATTTATACCTTGCAAACAGGTAAGCCTTGCCCTAACCTAGTGTTACCTTCTTAACTTTTAACAATTGAACTGATTAGTGTGAGCAACTTGATTTTATGCTATGATGCCCACACTTTAGCAATCACGCCAATATGGCTAGAAACAAAAAATAAGGAAAATAAAATGAGTGAAGTATTACATACTACTGACGCCACTTTCGAGGCAGATGTTTTAAGATCTGATGTCCCTGTATTATTAGATTTTTGGGCGCCTTGGTGTGGTCCTTGCCGTATGGTTGGTCCTATTCTTGATGAATTAGCTGCAGAACTTGGTGATAAAGTCAAAATCGTAAAAATTAACATTGACGAAAACCAAGCAACCCCTGCCCAATTTGGCGTTCGCAGTATTCCAACATTATTAATGTTTAAAGAAGGAAAAGCTGTCGCAACACAAGTAGGTGCATTACCAAAAAATCAATTAGCGGCATTTATTGCACAAAATAGTTAATTTCCTCTAAAAAATAACCTCATCAAATGATGAGGTTATTTTCACTTCAATAGTAGAAATTTTACATTCTCTCTCTTGCTTAACTTGGCAAAGTTCCCCAAATTACACAAAATTTATCTACTTCAAACGCTCTTTCAACCAATGAAAAAATGTATCGCCATTCATAAATCCTGTAATTCGAGCGGATTCAATTTCATTACCTTGCTGATCAAAAAAGATAAGGGTTGGTAACCCTAGCACATTTAATTTTTCCATTAATACTTTGTTTTCATCGCTATTTTTTGTCATATCAACTTGTAACAATAAAATATTGTCAAACGCCTGCTGAACCTTGGGATCAGAAAAAGTGTATTTTTCAAATTCCTTGCACGCCACACACCAGTCAGCGTACAAATCAAGCATAGCAAAAGTGCGGTCGTTTTTTTGCAAGATTTTTTGCAGCTCTTCATAAGTACTTACTTTTTGAAAAGTATTTTGATGAGTGTTTGTTACTTGCACTAAATCAGGTTCAGCCCACAGCCACCCTTGCAAGGGCTTAACCAACATCATTGCTAAGATGAAAAAGCCAATACGCAACACCCAGCCAATGCCTCGCCCCTGTATTTGCAAGCCTGCCCATAAGCAGAAAGACACACCAAGCAACGCCCATAAGCGGTTTTCCCAGATTTCGGGCAAAATGCGAGAAAGCAGGAAAACTGGCAAAGCAAGCATAACAAAGCCGAAAATCACTTTCACTTTGTCTAACCAATCACCCGATTTTGGCAAGATTCGGTTGCCGAAAACCGTGGCTAGAATCAATGGCACGCCCATTCCTAAGGCAAGTAAATAAAGGGTAATCGCCCCCGTAAATAAATCACCGCTTTGCGCGACATAAAGTAATGCCCCCGATAATGGCGCGGAAGTGCAAGGTGATGCCACAAGTCCTGCGATCATTCCCATTACAAAAACGCCACCAAACGCGCCCCCCTTTTGTTTTTGGCTTAATAAGGTCAGCTTTGTTTGCAATGATGAAGGCAATTGTAAGGTGAATACACCAAACATTGATAAGGCAAGCAAAATAAAAATCAACGATAAACCGATTAGCACATAAGGACTTTGCAGTGCAATTTGAAACGGCAAGCCTATCGCAGCCACCGCTAAACCAAGCAAGGTGTAAGTCAATGCCATTCCTTGCACATAAGCCAAACTCAAGCCTAAGGCACGCATGGTGCTTGGGCGTTGCCCGCTACCAATCACCACCGCGGAGAGCAACGGTAACATTGGCAATACACAAGGGGTAAATGCCAAACCAACGCCTAATAAAAAAAAGCCAAACACAGCATATTTGCTTTCAAAGAGACGTTGCGCCAAAGATTGCTGTTCATTTAATGCTGGCATAAGTGCGGTGCTTTTTGGCGAAGATTTTTCTACCGAATCTAATGATGAAGGCTGCCATTGCACAATTTTGGTTTCTGGCGGGTAACAAAACCCTTTGGTGCAACCTTGGTAGGTCACGCTAACTGTGTGTGGTGTTGTTGATGAAATCGGCACAGTTAAAGCTAAATGATTACGGTAAATTTCCGTTTCACCAAAAAATTCATCTTGATATTTTTCTGCGGGTGGAAACGTTAAATGTGCGACTTTTTGTTCCGCTTGTTCAACTGAAATTTCTTTTTTATAAAGATAATAATCGGGTGCAATTTGCCATATTAACTGCAAATTCTCCCCATTAGATTGGGTAGAAAATTGAAACGCCTCATCCGCGTGCAAAAATCGCGGTTTGCTATCAAACAGCCCTGCCTGTGCCACAAGTGCGGTACAAAAACAAAACAAAAAGGTAAAAATCTTTTTCATTCTCGCTTACTACCCTGATTAAATATTAAAACATAAAGCTCATTTGTGTGGGCTTATTCTAGCACAGTATCAACAGGCTAGATGGATAAAAAGTCTTGAGTTCTTTCACTTTATCTTATTTTCTTCGCTTACCTTCACCTTACTTAATTCTTAAAGAAAAATAAGAGTTGATAATCGTTATTATTTGATATAGTATGCCCACCTTAGTTATTTCGCAATAAAAAATAAGAGGCTATCAAATGAAAAAAGGAATTCATCCTGAAAATTACCGTACGGTACTTTTTTATGACAGTAACGCCAAACAAGGCTTTTTAATTCGTTCTTGTGCCAGAACTACACAAACGATGAAATGGGAAGATGGCAAAGAGTATCCCGTATTTATGTGTGATACCTCCTCTGCCTCTCACCCATTTTATACTGGCAAAACAAGACAAATTAATAATGAAGGCAGAGCAAGTAGCTTCCTGAACAGATATAGCAAATTCGGCTCACTCAAATCAAAATAAGGAGACATTATGCAAGTCCTTTCCTCATTAAAAACCGCAAAAACACGCCATCCTAAATGTAAAGTGGTTCGCAGACACGGTGTTGTTTATGTCATTTGCAAAGAAAACCCTCGCTTTAAAGCACGACAAGGTGGAAAAAAGAAAAAGCGTTAATTATTTGTAACATTATTTATCCATATCGCCCTCTAAGTTTGCTAGAGGGCGTTTTTTTCTTATCGCCTTAAATCCATTAAACCTATGATTTAGATCATAAAATTAAACAGAATTCACCACTTATACTTGTTACAATAATGTTGCAATTATACAATGGCGAACTTAGAATACCTCAGAATTATTAGTTTAAATCGCCAATAAAAATTGGAAAGGAAGACGTTAATATGGTTACAGCAAAAGTTTTAATCGTTGAAGATGAAGCCATTACAAGGAACACGCTAAAAAGCATTTTTGAAGCAGAAGGATATGACGTATTTGAAGCCAATGACGGCGTACAAATGCACAACATTCTTTCCAGCCAAGAAATTAATCTTGTCATTATGGACATTAATTTACCCGGCAAAAATGGACTAATGCTCGCACGAGAATTGCGTGAAACAACCAACACCGCATTAATGTTCCTCACAGGGCGTGATAATGAAGTGGATAAAATCTTAGGCTTAGAAATTGGCGCGGATGATTACATCACCAAGCCATTTAATCCAAGAGAATTAACGATTCGTGCGAGAAATTTATTACAACGCACTATGGCTGAAAACACCAAACACACCTTGCAACAAGTGGAACAATATCGTTTTAATGGCTGGACGTTAGATCTCAACAGCCGCACATTGATTAATCCAGAAGGTGAAGAATACAAACTACCGCGTAGTGAATTCCGTGCGATGTTACAATTTTGCGAAAACCCGGGGAAAATTCAATCTCGTGAAGAATTATTGAAAAAAATGACTGGGCGTGAACTAAAACCACAAGATAGAACCGTGGATGTAACCATTCGCCGCATTCGTAAGCATTTTGAAGATCACCCTGATACCCCAGAACTTATCTCCACCATTCACGGTGAAGGATATCGTTTTTGTGGGGAAATTGAGGCATAAGATAAGCGAATTTTTTAAGTGCGGTATAAAAAATAAAAATTTTTCCACCGCACTCATTTTTGCTTTCTCTTCAAACGGCTTGCCTTTACTAATTTCCACTAACCCCTTAAAATGCTCCAAAATTTTTCTGGTATCACATAATGAACTCCTTAAAAACCCTTTTTATTCCTTTAATTATCAGTTTGTTACTGGCTGGCTGTGCGCTTGATATTGATGAGAACCGTCCAACCAATGTGCAATATATTGAAAAAAACGACCGCACTTGGCAGCAACATTTGCAACAAATTCAACAAATCCAAGCCTATCACGCAGAAGGGCAAATTGGTTATATCAGCACCAAACAGCGCTTTTCTACCACCTTTGATTGGCAATATCAAACCCCCACCGCCTATACACTGGTACTTTCTTCCGCCCTAAGCCGCGCAAAACTTACCTTCAAAATGCACACGCAAGGTTTAACCATTTCTGATGAAAAAGGCAATCAGCGTTCTGCAAAAGATGCGCAACGATTATTACGTGAAATTATCGGAATGGATATTCCTCTCACCCAACTGGCCACTTGGCTAAAAGGGGAACCAAACAATCAGCAAGATTACAACGTAGGGACAAACCATTTGCTGGCGAACTTCACTTATCGCATAAATGATGAACAATGGACGGTAGATTATTTAAATTATCACCAAGAACGCTCGCCCGCCTTGCCACGAGATATTTTGCTAAAAAACGCCCAACAAACCTTAAAAATTCGCGTTAATCATTGGAAATACTAATGAAAAATTATCATTTTTCCACCGCACTTTTAAATCCACCAAAAAATGGACGATACCGCTTTCCTAGCCCTGCAAAATTAAATTTGTTTCTTTATATTAATGGACGCTTGGAAAATGGTTACCACGAATTGCAAACCCTGTTCCAATTTCTGGATTTTGGCGATTGGCTAGACATTGAGGTAAGGGAGGATTCACAGATTCTTCTCTCGCCAGAGATACCTCAATTAAAACAAGAAGAGAATCTCATTTATCGTGCCGCGCGTTTACTCCAACAGCATACAGGTTGCCAACTAGGCGCGAAGATTCACTTGGATAAAATCTTGCCAATGGGAGGCGGCGTTGGCGGAGGCTCATCAAATGCGGCGACGACACTGGTAGCACTTAATGCGTTGTGGAATACCCAATGTTCTCTTAAAGACTTAGCAGAATTAGGCTTACAACTGGGAGCGGATGTACCAATTTTTGTTCACGGCAAAGCGGCTTTTGCTGAAGGAGTAGGAGAAAAAATTGATTATTGTCATCCACCAGAAAAATGGTATGTGGTGCTAAAACCTGAGGTTTCTATTTCAACAGGGCTTATTTTTCAAGATCCTCATTTGCCACGCAACACCCCAAAAAAGCCTCTTTCACAACTTTTAGCTGAAAATTATACAAACGATTGCGAAAAAATTGTGCGAGATCATTATCCAGAGGTTGAAGAACTACTAGGCTGGTTGTTACAATATGCCCCCGCAAGACTAACGGGAACAGGGGCTTGTGTTTTCGCAGAATTTGACGATGCTCAATCTGCTCAAGCAGTATTTCTAAATAAGCCAAAAGACTGTTTTGGTTTTGTTGCACAAGGAGTGAATGTTTCGCCATTGCATCAAGTGATGAAACATTTATTCAAATAAGATCAATATGTTACACATTCTTCCATCTAAAATTCTGAGGTTAATTTTACAATGCCTGACATAAAACTTTTCGCTGGTAATGCAACGCCAGAACTAGCAAAACGAATTTCTGAACGCTTATATCTCTCACTGGGTGATGCCACTGTGGGACGTTTTAGTGATGGAGAAATTCAAGTTCAGATCAATGAAAACGTGCGTGGTAGTGATGTTTTCATTATTCAATCAACCTGCGCGCCAACAAATGATAACCTAATGGAATTACTTGTGATGGTTGATGCCTTACGCCGTGCATCAGCAGGCCGTATCACTGCGGTAATCCCTTATTTCGGCTATGCGCGTCAAGATCGCCGTGTACGCTCTGCTCGTGTTCCAATCACAGCAAAAGTCGTGGCAGATTTCTTATCAAGCGTTGGGGTGGATCGCGTTTTAACTTGTGATCTTCACGCAGAACAAATTCAAGGTTTCTTTGATGTCCCTGTGGATAACGTATTTGGTTCTCCAGTGTTAATTCACGATATTTTAAAGAAAACCGATCTTGAAAATCCAATCGTTGTTTCGCCTGATATTGGCGGTGTGGTTCGCGCTCGTGCAGTTGCTAAATTGCTCAACGATACCGATATGGCAATCATTGATAAACGTCGTCCAAAAGCGAATGTCGCACAAGTAATGCATATTATTGGTGATGTGGCTGGACGTGATTGTATTCTTGTTGATGATATGATCGATACAGGGGGAACACTATGCAAAGCAGCAGAAGCCTTAAAAGAACGTGGTGCGAGACGTGTCTTTGCTTACGCAACCCACGCAGTATTCTCTGGGTCAGCCGCGAAGAACCTTGCCAGTGATGCCCTTGATGAAATCGTCGTAACCGATACAATCCCACTTATTCCTGAAATCAAAGCGTTAGGTAAAGTGCGGGTGCTTACGCTTTCAAGTATGCTTGCTGAAGCCATTCGCCGTATTAGTAACGAAGAATCGATCTCTGCAATGTTTAGCTAGTTGCATAGATACACAAAACAGAAACAACAAAACAAAAAGCTGATTACATTGTAATCAGCTTTTTTTCATCAAGATCTCAGTGCTTAAAAATTGACATTATCCCCACAGGTTCAGCAAGTTAGCCTTGATAATGCCCTACACCGAGTTCATCTTCCTTGCGCGTGCGGTTAATCACGGCTTGTGGGGATTGCACGACACGCAAACCCATTTGATCTTCGGTGCGCACAACATCACCACGCAGAGAGTTGGTGAATACATCGGTGATTTTAATATCAACAAACTTACCAATCATATCTGGTGTTCCGATAAAATTCACAATCCGATTTGTTTCAGTTCGACCAGTCAATTCCATAATATCTTTTTTAGAGGGGCCTTCCACTAACACGCGCTGTTCTGTGCCAAGCATTGCCCGGCTAAATTGTGCCGCTTGATTGTTAATGCGTTGTTGTAGCACATATAAGCGTTGTTTTTTCTCCTCTTCGCTCACATCATCAGGAATATCCGCTGCAGGTGTTCCCGGACGTGCAGAATAGATGAAGCTAAAGCTCATATCGAAATTTACTTGTGCAATCAGATTCATTGTATCTTCAAAATCTTGCTCTGTTTCGCCGGGGAAACCAACAATAAAGTCAGAGCTAATCTGAATATCCGGGCGTACTTTGCGTAATTTGCGAATAATGGATTTATATTCCAATGCCGTATGCCCACGCTTCATTTGATTTAGAATACGATCTGAACCACTTTGTACAGGTAAATGTAAAAAGCTAACTAATTCAGGGGTATCCGCATAAACCTCAATAATATCATCCGTAAATTCAATCGGGTGGCTCGTGGTAAAACGCACACGATCAATGCCATCAATCGCCGCCACTAAACGCAATAATTCAGCAAAAGAACAAATCCCCCCATCGTGCGTTGGCCCGCGGTACGCATTCACATTTTGCCCTAATAAATTCACTTCACGTACGCCTTGTTCGGCTAGCTGTGCGATCTCAAATAGCACATCATCTAGCGGACGGCTCACTTCTTCGCCACGGGTATAAGGCACAACACAGAAAGTGCAATATTTATTACAGCCTTCCATAATAGACACAAAGGCCGTTGGCCCTTCAGCACGCGGTTCTGGTAAACGGTCAAATTTTTCAATTTCAGGGAAACTCACGTCCACCACGGAACTTTTCCCTCCACGAATCTGATTGATCATTTCAGGCAGGCGGTGCAAGGTTTGTGGGCCAAAGACAATATCAACATAAGGCGCACGGCTACGAATATGATCGCCTTCTTGTGAAGCCACACACCCCCCTACGCCAATCACTAACGCAGGATTTGTTTTCTTTAATTCTTTCCAACGTCCTAACTGATGAAACACTTTTTCCTGCGCTTTTTCACGAATAGAACAGGTGTTTAACAGCAACACATCCGCTTCTTCAGGAATCTCGGTTAATTCCAAACCGTGCGTACTATTTAATAAATCTGCCATTTTTGAGCTATCATACTCATTCATCTGACAGCCCCACGTTTTAATATGTAATTTTTGCGTCATAATTTGCTTTAAAATCGTTTAACCTGTAAAAATCAACTGGCTATTTTACCGACTTGTGCGAATGGTGGCTAGTTAAAATAATCTTTTCTTTTGAATTTTACTCATAAAAGGTAAACTAACGGGCAATGAAAAAGGTCTGTGCGGTATAAAAATAACGAAAAAAACCACCGCACTTTTAGCTAGGATAAAAAGAGGCAAAAATGGATACACAACGCGATGTGATTATTGTTGGTGGTGGAATGGTAGGCGCCGCTTGCGCCGTGGGATTAGGGCAACAAGGATTAAATGTGCAACTGATTGAAAGCGCCCCATTGCCAACCTTTTGTGCAAACTCGCCTTATGATTTACGCATTTCCGCCATTAGTCTTGCCTCAGTGCAATTATTGCAACAATTACAAAGCTGGCAATATATCGAAAAAATGCGTCTTTGTCCCTATCGAGCCTTAGAAACGTGGGAAATTGATGGCTTTTCGACCTACTTTCATTGCGAAGAATTAGCGCATTCCGAACTCGGTTATATGGTAGAAAATAATGTTATCCAGCTTGGTTTATGGCAAGCCTTTTCATCACTTGAAAACGTGAAAAGTCGCTTACAAGCGAAAATAGAACGTGCAGAAAAGTGCGGTGAAAATTGGCAGATTTTTTTAACCAATGGCGAACAGTATTCCGCCCCTTTAGTGATTGCCGCAGACGGGGCGAACTCGCAACTTCGTCAAATAGCTGGCATTGGTGTAACCGGCTGGCAATATCGGCAAGATTGTTTATTGATTTTAGTGGATACGGAATTGCCACAACAAGATACCACTTGGCAGCAATTTTTCCCTTCAGGCCCGAGAGCCTTTTTACCCCTCGAGGGGCAACAAGCTTGTCTTGTGTGGTATGACAGTCCTGAAAAAATCAACCAGTTGAAACAATTATCCAAAGAAAAATTAGCCCAAGCCATTGAACAAGCCTTCCCTGCTCGATTAGGTCGCATTAAGGTGCAACAAACGGGCAGTTTTGCGCTCACCCGCCGCCACGCTCAACACTATTATCGTCAAGGCATTGTCCTCGTAGGGGATGCTGCCCACACGATAAATCCATTGGCTGGACAAGGCGTAAACTTAGGCTTTAAAGATGTCAAAGCCCTATTACAAGTCATTGAAAGTGCGCGACAAAATCAACAAAATTTGGCTTCTGATGAAGTATTAAAACGCTATCAAAATTTGCGTATGAAAGATAATTTACTGATGCAATCCGCGATGGATTTATTTTATAAAGGTTTTAAAACCGAGTTATTGCCAGTTAAAGTAGCCCGTAACTTAGCCTTATTCCTTGCAGGAAAAGCTACGCCACTAAAAAAACAAGCATTGAAGTATGCCTTGGGGTTGTAATAGTAAGTGTAAAATGCGGTGAAAAATCACCGCACTTTATCTTTATTTATTCATAGCCTTCACCTAACAGATTCGGCAAAAATTGAGCTTGTTGGATTCGTTTGACACGTGTTTCAATACGTCCATCACTATACAATTCAATTTCACGCCAGCCCGGTTGTAGCGTATCCAAGGCAAAGCTATTGCTATCAGGCTTAAATTGGATACAGGTAGATGGCGTTGCCATTACTTTGTAGCTTTTCCATTCGCTATCTACCGCTTGGTGAATATGACCATATAAAATGCCTTTCACATTATTAAATGGCGATAACGCATAGGCTAAATCTAAAGAATTGCGTAAATTATGCTGATCTAGCCAAGCAGAGTTGGTTGATAAAATATGATGATGTAGCACCACCAAAGAATAACGTTCAGGATAATCTTTTAGCTTGGACAACAACCAATCAATTTGATATTGTCCTAACTGTCCGTGAGGCACACCAAAAACTTGGCTATCAAGCATTAAAATTTGCCAATGTTCGCCAATTAACAAATGTTTGAATGGGTTAATATTGCCATGAGTATGATTCAAAATATCAAACATTTTTGGCTGAAAATCGTGATTGCCGGGGATCCAAAACACCATTTTCTCAAGTGTTTGCACCATTTTACAGAAACGGAGATACCCCTCACTACTGCTATCTTGTACTAAATCCCCTGTTGCAAGGACAAGTTCATAATTAAAATTGCTTTGTTTAATTTCACTTAATACTTGGCTGAAACTGGCTTGTGTATTAATACCAAGCAACTCACCACTTTCATCCTTAAACAAATGAGGATCTGTAATCTGCACCAAACGGACAACTTCTTCTTCCGTTGGGTATGTATAAGTATTCATAAAAATACCCTCTCCTCTTGTTAATTTATAATAATACATCGCTATACGTTACAAACTTCAAAAAAATTTGCATTACCTAAATCTGAAAAATGTTAACTGGATCATAGTTTATGGCTAAATTTCTGATGAAAATTCGATTCAGCTCACATTTTTTTCCATTGTTTCTGTAAATCAAGGTAATTTAGTTGTAGCCATAATAAGCCTGTAACCGCAAGTCCATTATCAATCTTACCATTGCAAATCCATTCATAAGCGGTTTGACGGGGGATCACGTGAACACGAATATCTTCATTTTCATCTGCCAATCCATGAATGCCTTGTGCCTTACCACTATCTACCTTGCCTACAAATAAATGAATACGCTCTACAATGCCACCGGGGCTATCCCAAAACTGCATCACTTCACGTAAATGTTCTACTTGTACGCCTGCTTCTTCTTGGCTTTCTCGTTGGGCAACTTCATTAGGCAACTCACCTTCTTCAACCATACCTGCAATGAGTTCTAATAACCAAGGAGATTGACTAAGCTGTGGATTATAAGCCCCTATGCGTACTTGCTCCACCATCACCACGCTATCCACATCAGGGTCATAAGCGATCACCACAGAGGCCGCACCTTTTACGAGCAATTCACGGGTTACCACCCCACTTTCACCACCAGCAAAAAGTTTATGCTTAAAATAGACCTTCTTTAAATTAAAAAAACCGTCATAAAGCGGTTCTTCCTTGATAATTTGAATATCTTGCTGAGTAAATTGTTGCAAATCAGACATAAACAATCCTCGTTATAAGTTGTTTGCTAAGAATACGCCAGTTTTTTACAAAAAAAAATGTAATTCTTCTTACTTTTGTTGAAAAATTTGACCTTGTTCACAAAATTTTTTCTTAATAGGCTAACTTTTTCTCAATCGATCTGAACTGACTAAAAATAATGCCACAACCATTAGCAAAATCGATCCAGAAAAGAGTAATGTATTCACTGGGCTAGAATGATCGACAATAATTAATCGCACCATTGCGGTAATTCCGATATATAAAAAATAGCGTAACGGAAAATGATAGTCAGTTTTAAAATATTTCACGATCAGGGCAAGAAACTCAAAATATAAAAAATACACAACGATTTTTTCGACCAACAAATAGGAGGCTTCTTCTGAATGCTCAAATAGCACTAATGCTAAGCCATAGGTTTCTTTGGCAAGAAAAATTACCAAAATTAAGGCAAGAATTAATAAGGAAATGTTTAATGTCCACTGTAAAAGCGAAGAAATTGCTTGTGGAAAATAATTTTTTTCATTCATCGTGATTCAATCAAATAAAAAAGTGAGTAAAAATTTGTGGTAGGCGTTCAATCAGTAAAGCTTTTCCTGCCACCTCTTCATCTTGCCAAGCTTGCAATAATATTTCAGGGCTAAACATTTGGCGAGCCTGCTCGGCTAAAGGTAAATAGCTAATATGCCAAGGTTCATCGCCAATCTGCAGACGTGCTGGCATATTAAAAAAAGGGAAATAAAAATCAAAGGTTTGTACATTTTCTTGTAACCATTGACTCAGTTCCGCAAAATATCCCCCTTGTTCATATTCCCAAGGCTCTAATTGTAACTGCTGATGTTGGGGTAATAAATGAGGATCAAAAACATCAATTTCAGTTCCCCAATGATGCCGACTTCCGCCCGGTAATGCTGACCAGCGTAAAATGGCTTGACACTTTTGCCAATCAGAATAATTCGCTAGCGCTAAGGCTTCCCCCTGATCATTATGCACCTTTCGTTTTCCTTCAAATTTTTCATTCCAAATTCCCTGTTGTCGCTGAAAATCCCGAAAACTACTGGCAGGCTGTAAATTAAAGCCATTTTTAACCGCACTTTGCTGTAATGCTTGAAAGGCCTTTACAGCATCAGGCTGAAGGAAATGTTGAAGCGAAAACGGACAAGGTAAAGAAACTAAATGCTCACGAGATTTTCCCGTGAGCATCGCAGATGTTAATGTTTTTGCCATAAATTCTCCTTATTCCGCATTTAGCAAATTGATGAGCATTTGCTGATACACATCACCTAATGTGGCAAGATCTTGGCAACTTACACATTCATTGACTTTATGAATCGTGGCATTTAATGGCCCAAGTTCCACCACTTCGGCGCCCATTAAGGCGATAAAACGTCCATCGGAGGTGCCACCTCCCGTTTCAAGTGCGGGGGTAATTTTGGCAATTTTTTCTAAGCTATCCACGACAGCATTCACTAATTTACCCGGCTTGGTTAAAAAAGGTTTACCCGATAAATTCCACTCAATGCGATAATCAAGTTGATGCTTTTCTAGCATTTGCTTTACGGTTTGCTTAATTAGCTCGTCCGTTACTTCAGTGCAATAGCGTAAATTAAACTGCACATAAAGCTCGCCGGGGATCACATTATTACTGCCTGTTCCTGCTTGAATATTGGCGATTTGTAAGCTAGTTGGCGGGAAAAATTCATTACCCTGATCCCATTGGTAAGTGGTTAATGCTTTTAAAAAATCAACGGCTTTATGCACGGGGTTATCCGCTAAATGAGGATACGCAACGTGTCCTTGTACACCTTGAATATAAAGGTTACCTGTAATCGAACCACGGCGACCATTTTTTACTACATCACCTAATTTTTCAGCACTTGAAGGCTCGCCAACTAAACAATAATCAATCAGTTCACCTCGTTCCATCAGAGTTTCCACCACGCGTACTGTACCATCTTTTGCCGCTGCTTCTTCATCAGACGTAATTAGCAATGCAATCGTCCCGGGGTGATTTGGATTGGCTTTCACATATTGCTCTGCTGCCACCACCATTGCGGCTAATGAGCCTTTCATATCAGCTGCACCACGTCCATAAAGCATATCATCAACAACTTGTGCGGAGAAAGGGGGATAATCCCATTGCGTTTCATCACCCACTGGCACCACATCAGTATGCCCTGCAAAGGCAACCACAGGGCTTGTTGAACCGTGTTTTGCCCATAGATTTAATGTATCATTAAAAGGTAGCCATTCAATCTCAAAGCCCAATGCTTCTAAGCGCGTAGCAATAAGTTGCTGACAACCTCGGTCATCTGGACTAATAGAAGGACGTTGGATCAACTGCTGTGCTAAAGTAACGATTGTGTTTTTCATTATTTAACCTTTCTTATTTACCAAAAGCCTTTGCGTATGCCGCAACGTCAAAACCGATTAACGCAATGTTATCTTGTAAAATAATCGGACGTTTAATTAGCGTAGGCTGCTCTGCTAATACCTTAAGTGCGGTGCTTTTTGATAGATTTTTTTTCACCTCATCCGCTAAATTACGCCAAGTAGTACTGCGTTTATTCAGCAAATTTTCCCAACCAAATTGGCTTTCTGCTTTTTCCAACCAAGCCTGTTCTAATCCATCTACACGATAATCGTGTAAACGATGTTCAATCCCATTATCTATCAACCATTTCAAGGCTTTTTTCACTGTATCGCAGTTTTTTATACCATAAACTGTAATCATTTTTTGTCCTATGTCCTTTTTATTAGCTAACGGGCGGACACACAGGCCCGCCCTTACATATTAATTATTCATTTATCAAAATATTCTTTGTAACAAAATTCTGTTTAGCAAACCTTAATCAAACGAATGTTACCACGCAAAATCTCGCCTAGGGGCGGACCTATCTGCCCTTAAAAGTATTATTTCAACAAATATGCTCTTAATGTCGCAAAATCATTGTCCATTTCATCAGAAAGTAATGGCAATTTATTGTGTTTATCCAAGGCTTCAGGTAATGGAAGTTCAAGGGATAAAATTCGTTCGACACTTTCTTTGAATTTTGCTGGATGTGCGGTACAAAGGAATAACCCCGTTTCTCCCGGTTGTAAATCTTGTTTCAATACGCCATAGGCAATTGCACCGTGTGGTTCACATAAATAGCCTTGGTTATTCATTGCACGTAATGTTTGTTCGGTCTGTTCATCATTCATTGCAACAGAATGAAGATCAGATAATCCCCAATGATTGCGTTTAAATAACTCTTCTACACGTGGCCAGTTATTCGGGCGACTCACATCCATCGCATTGGATAAGGTTGCAACGGTGTCATTTGGCGCCCATTCGCCAGTGCGTAAATAACGTGGTACCGTGTCGTTCGCATTAGTTGCGGCGATAAAACGTTTAATTGGTAATCCCATTGTTTTAGCGATTAATCCTGCTGTAAGGTTACCAAAATTGCCACTTGGTACAGAAACCACAAGATTTTCACGCGCTGCTTTAGGAAGCTGCGCCACCGCTTCAAAATAATAACAAACTTGTGCCAATAAACGACTAATATTAATTGAGTTGGCTGAATTTAAACCAATCGCTTGACGCAGTTCCGCATCATCAAATGCTTGTTTTACTAAGGCTTGGCAAGCATCAAAATCACCATTAATGGCGATAGTACGAATATTTCCACCTAGGGTACAGAATAATTTTTCTTGTAGTGGGCTGATTTTTCCTTTTGGATATAAAATCACCACATCAATATTTTCTAAACCATAGAACGCGTGCGCCACTGCTGCCCCTGTATCGCCTGATGTTGCCGTTAAAATGGTGATTTTGCCATCTCCACGCACAGTCGCGAGCGCTTGTGCCATAAAGCGTCCACCAAAATCTTTAAATGCAAGGGTAGGTCCATGAAATAATTCTAAAGCATAAATATGATCTTCAACTTTTTCTACTGGTGCAGGAAAAGTAAAGGCATTTTTAACCATTTGGGCCAATTTATCCGCTGGAATTTCATCACCAATTAACGCCCCTAGAATTTTTTGACTACGCTCAACAAGCGGTAAATCAAGTAAAGCATCAATATTCTCTAGGTGTGGAATAATTTGCGGAAAAAATAAGCCTTGATCTTTGCCTAATCCTTGACGAACCGCCTGTGCGAAATTCACTTGTTCTTCGGGGTGTTTGATGTTGTATAAATTCATAATTAATCCGTTTGAGTTTTGATTTTGTCTAAAATTTTTTCTCTTTGATAATTGATAACAGGTTTCGCTGGTTAAGCAATTTAGTTTCTTTTGCTTACCCAAAAGAAAGTAAGCAAAGAAAAGGGAACCTGTCCAAACCTCTTTTCTCGTTTTATTGCCATTTGGGCAATTTATCTGGGCGTTTAGCCCAATTCCCTTGCGCCCTGATTATCTACCTTACAAACATGGACGAAGCCTTCGTTGTTTTGTAAATAATGGTTTTCTAAATAATTGGCTACTTTACTTGCTGTTCCTAAATCAGGGGCAATAGCAAACATTGTTGGCCCTGATCCAGAAATGCCAGAAGCTAGTGCGCCTAAATCACGTACCGCTTGTTTTACTTCCGCAAAATTAGGTAATAATGCTTCACGATAAGGTTCTGCAATCACATCTTTCATCATATACGCAGCGAGTGCTTCTTGCTGTGTATGACAAGCGTGAACAAAACTACCTAAATGACGACCGTGCGTAATCACATCTTGACGTGTGTAGCTCTTCGGTAAAATCGCGCGTGCTTCAGAGGTTGAAACTTCAATACCCGGGTAGGCCAACACCCAATACCAATTGTCAAAAAAAGGTAATTGCTGACAAATATTGCCGAGAGATTGTACCATTAATTGCACCCCACCTAAATAACAAGGGGCAACATTATCATAATGAATTGAACCTGAAATACGCCCTTCCAGTTCCCCCATCATTTCTAAAAGTTCCATTTTAGAAAAAGGCTCATTATGAAATTTATTTAATGCCACCAACGCCGCCACAATAGAACAAGCACTTGAGCCTAAACCTGAGCCAATTGGCATATTTTTTTCCAATGTTAGGCGTAATGGCTTGATTGTGCCATTGCGTAGTTTTAACCGTTCACTAAATAATACATAAGCTTGATAGACAATATTTTTTTGCGGTTCTTTTGGCAATTTACGCACAAAATACCCCGCACTTTCTAATTCAAAGCCTTGCTTGATTTCTTCTATTTGTACGACATCACCCAGTAATGAGCCATCAATAGGTGATACAGCCGCACCCAAAGTATCAAACCCGACACTAATATTCGCACTTGAAGCTGGGGCGTAAATTCGTAACATAAATGCTCCTTAATGATGTAATGTTCTTAAAATATCCGCAAAAATACCGGCTGCAGTAACGGCATTCCCCGCCCCATAACCACGTAATAATAATGGAATAGGTTGATAATAACGGGTGTAAAATGCAAGGGCATTTTCGCCATTTTTCACTTTATATAGCGGATCATCTTGCCCTACTGCCACAATAGACACTTTACATTTTCCGTTTTCAATTTGTCCGACATAACGCAAGACTTTACCCTCTGCTTTTGCTTTTTCTACACGATCATTAAACTCGGCATCAAGCTGTGGTAACATTGCCATAAATTCATTCACCGATTTACCTTCCGCAAATCCTTTTGGTAACACGCCTTCTACCTCTACATCGGTTAATTCCAATTGCATTCCTGCTTCACGTGCTAAAATAAGCAATTTACGTGCCACATCTTGCCCTGATAAATCATCTCGTGGATCGGGTTCAGTAAAGCCTTTTTCTCGTGCGAGTGTGGTTACTTCAGATAATGACAAACCTTCTTCTAACTTACCAAAAATAAAGGAAAGTGAGCCTGATAAAATACCGCTAAAACGAATTAACTCATCACCTGCTGCGAGTAAATTTTGCAGATTTTCAATCACAGGTAAACCAGCCCCAACATTTGTTTCATATAAAAATTTATGCTGGCTTTGGCGTGCGTTCTCACGCATTAAATGATAATAGGCAAGTTCTCTTGTGTTGGCTTTTTTATTTGGTGTAACCACGTGGAAGCCTTCACTTAATGCCCGTGCATAAAGCCCAGCCACACTTTCAGCAGAAGTACAATCAACAAAAACCGGATTCACCACGTGATGTAATTTAATAAAAGAAAGTAACACATCAAAATCAGAAGGCTGTGTCGCATTTTCGAGATCCTCTTGCCAATGGGCTAAATTTAGCCCATTTGCATCAAGTAACATTTTATTTGAATTTGCAATAGCGCAAACTCGAATCTCAATGTCCTTCTTTGCTAAATAATCACGCTGATTTTTTACTTGTTCAATTAATTCACTTCCCACACCGCCGACACCGACAAGAAAAATATCTACCACTTTTTTATTGTTAAAAAGTGCTTGGTGAGTTGCTTTTACCGCTTCAATCGCTTTATTTTGCGGAACAACAGCAGAAATTGACCGCTCAGAAGAGCCTTGTGCGATTGCAACAATACTGATATTCGCTTGAGCTAGGGCAGAAAAGAAACGCGCGGCAATCCCTTTCGCCTGTCGCATTCCTTCGCCCACGACAGAAATAATCGAAAGATCTTTAATCACCTCAATCTCTTCAAGATCTTGATTTTTAAGTTCTTGGGCAAATTCCACTTCTAAGGCATTTTTAGCAATATCAACCGCTTTTACCGGCACACAGAAACTAATGCTATATTCAGAAGACGACTGAGTAATCAAAATAACCGACACTTTTGCTTTAGACATTGTTGAGAACACGCGCGCTGCCATTCCCACCATTCCTTGCATTCCCGGCCCTGATACATTGAACATCGCTAAATTATCTAAATTCGTGATCCCTTTTACTTGTAATTGTTCAGATTGTGCATTGCCATCAATAATTGACCCTTTGGCTTCAGGGTTACCGGTATTTTTAATTAAACAAGGGATATTGGCTTGGACAAGTGGCCCGATAGTCCGTGGGTGGATCACTTTTGCACCGAAGTAAGAAAGTTCCATTGCCTCACGATAAGAAAGGCTTGGCAATAGGCGTGCATCAGGAACCAAACGAGGATCGCAAGTAAACACGCCATCTACATCCGTCCAAATTTCACAAACAGAAGCATTCAAACACGCGGCTAAACAGGCAGCAGAATAATCCGACCCATTACGCCCTAATAGTACAAGTTCCCCCTTATCATTACCTGCGGTAAACCCTGCCATTAATACAACATTTTTCTTTGGAATACGAGTGGCATCAATACGTTTGGTCGATTCCTCAATATCCACAGAGGATTCTAAATAACTTCCTTGTGCCAATAATTTTTCCACCGGATTAATCACCGTTACTTCGTAACCACGTGCTTCAAACCACGCTTTCATCATTGCAATAGATAATTTTTCACCACGGCAATCAATGGTTGCTTTTACCGCATCGTCTAACACGCCTTTGGCACGAATTTCGGCTAATAATTCTGCAATTTGTGCAAATTCTGCATCAATCACGGCCTTACAACCGGCAAGATCAAACTTCTCATTTTCTGCATATAACCCATTAATAATGGTATAGAAAATTTCACGTGCTTGATTAAAATCGGTATCGGTAGGAAGGTTTTGGCTGGCTTTTTCAGAAAGGGCAACAAGATAATTTGTAATCTTCGCAGGCGCAGATAATACCCCTGCCGCTTGCTCTTCTAAATGAGCTTTTTCAATCAATCGGGCTGCTTGCGAAAAGCGTTCTGGATTGGCAAGCGATGTGCCACCGAATTTTAAAACGCGCATAGAAATCTCCTAAAAATAATGTTGTGAAAGTTAAAATACTTATAAAAAAACCCGCACTTTAGAATGCGGGTTTCTTGTGTTCCTGTGTTTAACGCACTACCCCGCCCCATTCATTGTAATAATGGTAATCATCGTGGTGGTAAGCATTGTGATAGTACGTTGCATTGTCAATTTTTTCTTAATAAAAAATGTGCTGTTAGAAATACCGAAATTTTCACGCCTTGTCAAATAGAAAATGAATAATATAGAATATTTCCTTAATGTTTATAAAAAATAGGTTATTCCCGACAATGGATATTCAACATAATTTGCAACAGGTACAACAACATATTCAGCACGCTTGCCAACAAGCACAACGTCATTCAGCAGAAATTACCCTCCTTGCTGTGAGCAAAACCAAACCGGTCGAAGCCATTCTTACGGCTTATCAAGCTGGACAACGTCAATTTGGTGAAAATTATGTCCAAGAAGGGGTAGAAAAAATTCAACAGCTTGCTGACAACCATTTAGATCTAGAATGGCATTTTATTGGCCCATTGCAATCAAACAAAACACGTCTTGTTGCGGAACACTTTGATTGGATGCAAACCCTTGATCGTAGCAAAATTGCAGATCGTTTAAATGAACAGCGTCCTCATTATAAAAAACCACTGAATGTCCTTATTCAGATAAATATCAGTGATGAAAAAAGCAAATCAGGTATTCAGCCTACGGAAATTTTGCCTCTCGCAGAGCATATCAAAAACTTACCGCACTTATGTTTACGAGGGTTAATGGCAATTCCCGCACCGACCACCGATATTGCACAGCAAAAACACTCCTTTCAACAAATGCAACAGTTATTCCAGCAATTACAGCAGGCGTTGCCTGAATGTCAAATTGATACCCTTTCGATGGGAATGTCTGATGATCTGCATTGTGCCATTGAATATGGCGCAACAATGGTTCGTGTCGGAACGGCAATTTTTGGGGCAAGAGATTATAAAGCCTAAACTGTATAATGCTTTTTTATTCACGCTATGGCATAATGCCTGTTCGTTTAAGCAAATAAGGGGATAAATAATGCGAATTTTACATACAATGTTACGCGTGGGCGATTTAGATCGTTCAATCAAATTTTATCAAGATGTATTAGGTATGCGTTTGCTACGTACCAGTGAGAATCCCGAATATAAATATACCCTTGCATTCCTTGGCTATGGTGATGAAGAGACGTCTTCCGTTCTTGAGCTGACTTATAACTGGGGCGTCAATGAATACGAGCTAGGTAATGCCTATGGCCATATTGCTATTGGTGTTGATGACATTTATGCTACTTGTGAAGCCGTGCGTCAAGCTGGCGGTAAAGTAACCCGTGAACCCGGCCCTGTAAAAGGCGGGAAAACCGTGATCGCGTTTGTTGAAGATCCCGATGGTTATAAAATTGAATTTATCGAAAATAAAAACGCTCAAGCTGGCTTAGGCAATTAACCCCTTAAGAGTTATACAAAGTGCGGTGAAAATTTCACTTAAATTTTACACCGCACTTTCTATTAATAAATAATATGATGACTGATACTCCCACAGAACCGATAAACTATAATTTATTAAAGCACCGCTTTCGTGGTTATCTCCCTGTTGTGATTGATGTAGAAACCGCAGGCTTTAATCCACAAACAGATGCGTTATTAGAATTAGCCGCGATTACACTAAAAATGGACGATGAGGGGTTACTGATCCCTGATCAAAAATGTCATTTTCATATTAAGCCGTTTGAAGGGGCGAATATTAACCCAGACTCATTAAAATTTAATGGCATTGATATTGATAACCCATTGCGAGGGGCAATTTCTGAAAATATCGCAATCAGTGAATTATTCAAAATGGTTCGTCAAGCACAAAAACAAGCAGAATGCCAACGTGCAATTATTGTGGCGCATAATGCCACCTTTGACCAAAGTTTTCTGATGGCAGCGGCAGAACGTGTAAAGGCAAAGCGTAACCCTTTTCACCCTTTCGCAATGTTTGATACCGCAACCTTAAGTGGTTTTATGTTTGGACAAACTGTTTTGGTAAAAGCTTGCCAAGCGGCAAATATCCCCTTTGATCATAAACAAGCACATTCAGCTTTATATGATACAGAACGCACAACGGAATTATTCTGTTATATGGTCAATCACCTTAAACAACTTGGTGGTTTCCCTCACCACATCACAGAATAAGTGCGGTAATTTTTTTATTTATTTTTTCTATTATTTTAAATAAGGACTATGCAATGTTACTCTCTAACCCTGTTGTTATCTCGATCATTGTATTGCTTGCATTAAGCCTATTGCGTATCAATGTGGTTATCGCCTTGATTATTTCCGCATTAACGGCTGGTTTATGCAGTAATCTTGATCTTAGCCAAACAATTCAAACCTTCACAGGTGGCTTAGGTGGCGGTGCCGAAGTGGCAATGAACTATGCTATTTTAGGTGCTTTTGCTGTTGCAATCTCGAAATCGGGCATCACCGATCTCCTTGCCTTTAAAGTTATCCAAAAATTAGGCCATTCGCCAACAGGGCTTTCAATGGCAGGCTTTAAATATTTTATTTTAGCCGTGCTTGTAATTTTCTCTATTTCATCACAAAACTTATTGCCTGTGCATATTGCCTTTATTCCCATTGTTATCCCTCCACTTTTAGCTATTTTCAATAAACTTAAGCTAGATCGCCGTGCGGTTGCTTGCGTGCTAACCTTTGGTTTAACCGCAACCTATATGCTTTTACCGGTGGGATTTGGGAAAATCTTTATTGAAAGTATTTTAGTAAAAAATATTAATCAGGTTGGCGAACCACTAGGCTTACACACTAGTGTTGGCGAAGTCTCTCTTGCTATGGGCTTACCTGTTATCGGAATGATCTTAGGCTTGCTCACGGCGGTATTTATTACTTATCGCAAACCGAGAGAATATGCGGTGGCAGACAAAACACTTAGCACCGCTGAAATTGAACAGCATATTGCAAATATTAAACCTTTCCACGTCATCGCAAGCCTCATTGCGATTGTGGTTACCTTTGGCTTACAGTTGTTTACCGATTCCACCATCATTGGCGGTTTAGCTGGTTTAATCATTTTTGCCCTATGTGGTATTTTCAAACTCAAAGAAAGTAACGATATTTTCCAACAAGGCTTACGCCTTATGGCAATGATTGGCTTTGTGATGATTGCAGCCTCAGGTTTCGCAGCGGTAATCAATGCCACAGGTGGCGTAACTGAATTAGTTCAAACCTTCAGCCAAGGTTTAGGGGCAAACAATAAAGGATTAGCCGCATTCTTAATGTTAATCGTTGGATTATTTATCACAATGGGCATTGGCTCATCTTTCTCAACGGTACCAATTATTACCTCAATCTATGTGCCACTTTGCTTAACCCTTGGCTTCAGCCCACTTGCAACAGTCTCTATTGTTGGTGTCGCTGCGGCACTTGGTGATGCAGGCTCACCGGCTTCGGATTCTACATTAGGCCCAACATCAGGCTTAAATATGGACGGCAAACACGATCACATTTGGGATTCCGTTGTCCCTACCTTTATTCACTACAATATCCCACTCATTATTTTTGGTTGGATTGCGGCAATGTATTTATAAGTTATGTTATACACAAAATAAGCAGTAAAAGGACATCACAAGATGTCCTTTTTTATGCGATAATTTTCCACTGTGTAAATCTCACTAAATCAATATTGAACAGAAAGATGAACAAAACCCAACTTATTCAAGCATTACGCCAAAAAATAGCACAATGCTACCAACAATATCCCGTATCAGACACACAAAAAATCTATGCAAAATTTGACCGCACTTTATTTAGTGAAGATTTTCAACATTTCAAATTTTATCGCACAGAATTAAACAACACACTCGCCCAAATAGAACGTTTGCAAGAAAACGAACACACTCAGTGTCAATTTTATACTGAAAAACTGCTCGCCCAGCTACAAGCCTTATTAGATGCCCTCAAACAACACAAAAGAAGAGATAAAAAAACCTTTACTAATCCTTCTCCACAATCGGCTCAAAATAAACAACAGCACGCCATCCATCGCCTTCCACCAAGAGAACGATTAGCTAAATATTACGAAGCCTTACAAGCATTAAACCAAAAAATCGCTCACCAGCAAGATCAATATATCCAAACACAAAACGAATTAAAAAAACAACAGCTTCAGCAACTTATCCGCCACACAGAACAACGCCGTACCCGTTGTTTAGAAGCGATTGAATTATTAGAAGAGCATTTAGATAATACGCAATAGAAAATATAGCCGTATCAAAACACAGGCTTTATTTTTCAGAATAGGCTTTCCATTTTAACATTCGCTCAATAATTGTGATTAATTCTGCGCGTTCATAACTGTCTAAACCGTGCAATAATTGTTCTAATTGTCTTGCTTGATCCATTGAACGATTACTACTACTTGTTAATAAATCCGCAATTTCACAATGAAAGATTTCTGATAATTCTAATAAACGCAAAATATTAGGTACAGACTTGCCTCGCTCCATTCTTGACACCGCATCATTACTAATATCTAAAATTTCTGCCAACTGTGCTTGGGTTAATCCTACCGCTTGACGATATTTTGCAATCGCTTGACCTATTGTAAGTAATAGCTGTTCATCTTTATCAAGCATTGTTCTCTCTCCTTATAATGAAGAGAGAATAATAGATATTGACTTCTATACATAAATAGCGGAACATACTTACATTAGATCTTTAACATCTAATATTATATTTATTACAAATCTATTTTTGAGCGAAAAGCGAAAAGCGAAAAGCGAAAAGCGAAAAGCGAAAAGCGAAAAGCGAAAAGCGAAAAGCGAAAAGCGAAAAAATTTTTATTGGACGACACAACCTGACGCAAGTCTTTTTTTAACTTAATTTAGAATAACTTTTAATGAATAGCCCATAAGTGAAAAGTTATGAAGAAAACGCATCAGCTTGCACAACGCTTAAGCATAATTTTATCCCAGCTCAATTTGGGAAAACGTCTTGATATTAATGAGTTAGCAGAGGATTTTGATGTATCAATCAGAACCTTACAACGTGATATCAACGAACGCCTTAATTTTCTTCCTTGGGCAGAGCTAGGGCCAAGATTTTATAAACTAGACCGTCAAAAATTGGATATTCTCACCGAAGAAGATATCCAACGTTTTGCCCTTTTCGCCAGTATCTCCAATCTTTTTCCAAGTGTCGATAAGGCCTTTTACCAAGAAAAATTAACTCAGTCAGTGCAAGTTAAAGGTTTTCAATATGAAGATGTATCACATCTTCAAGCACAATTTAATCAATTAAAACAAGCCATTAGCAACAATAATTTTATTTCATTTAAATATTGTAAACTCACCACTCAGCAAACAAATTTTTACCAAATTGCGCCCTACTCACTGACTAACAAAAATGGAATCTGGTATCTAATTGGCACCGATCAACATCAAGACAACAAACAAAAAACCTTTTGCTTTACTCAAATTAGTCAGCTAGAGGTACTTGCAGAAACCTTTACCCCAAATCAGCAATTTATCGAAGAAATTAAAAGGAATGATTCACTCTCGCACGGAAATATGATTGCTGAAGTTGTCATTCAAGTTTCAGCTTTTGCTTCACCTTTTTTCCTGCGTCGTAACTTACTCCCGAATCAAAAATTGGTGCATAAGCTAGAAAATGGTGAGTTACTGCTTGCTGCTCAAAATGTAAACCCATTAGATATTTTACCGATTGTGCAATATTGGATTCCTCATCTTGTGATCATCAGCCCACAAAACTTACAAATAGAATTGCAAAATAACTTAGCACAATACTTAAATAAAATGGAAAGTAAATAGGAAATATAAATATAGGAATAAGGAAATGAAAAGGAATCTATTTGAAGTAATCGTAGTTGGCACAATGAGTGCAGGAAAATCGACATTTATCAATGCCCTTATTGGTACGGAATTATTACATTCAGCTAATCAAGCTACAACAGCAACCATTACACGTATCCACGATAAAGATAATAAAAGTTTTTTTTCAGGTTCTGCTTATAATTATGATGGTAAGCTAGTTGAAAAATCTCGTAATATCAATGCAGAAATTTTAAAAAAATGGAACAAAGCTCCTGAAATAAAAAAAATTGATATTGATGGTGATATCCAAACTATTAAAAATACTCGTGCCGAATTAGTAATCTATGATTTACCCGGTCCCAATAATAGTCAAAATGATAATCACGAGTTATTAACAATGGAAGTCATTAATGACAAGGAATATGGATTGATTCTTTATTTATTAAATGCCACACAGTTCGGTATCAATGATGACCGATTATTATTAGAAAAAATCTATAATACAATAAAACAAGATACTAAAAAAGAAATTATTTTTATCTTAAATAAAGCAGATGAAATTGATACAGAAAAAGAATTAAGCATTGTTCAACTAATTAAGAATGTTGAACAATACTTAAACGAGATTGGATTTAAATCCCCAAACATTATCACAATCTCAGCAAAACAGGCGTTACTATTTCAAAAACTACTAAATAGCGATGTTTTTTCTAGAAGTGAAAAGTATGATTTATCTGTTTTACTCGAATCCCCAGAGTTTTTATTTAAAGGTGCATCAAGCCTATCAAGAAAAAATAAAAAATTAGCTCAATCATTTATACAGACTAATCTCTCTAAAGAAGATAATGAGATTTTAGCAAATAACAAATCAATAAAAGAGGTTAAAGAATATTA
The DNA here is from genome assembly GCF_044358625.1 of Avibacterium sp. 20-126. Classification (NCBI taxonomy): domain Bacteria; kingdom Pseudomonadati; phylum Pseudomonadota; class Gammaproteobacteria; order Pasteurellales; family Pasteurellaceae; genus Avibacterium; species Avibacterium sp. 20-126. Next base: position 1,709,051 of record NZ_CP091457.1, read on the forward strand.
TTATAATACTGGATTTGGTGAGATTTGTTATTTATTACAGAATAAAATAGATCATACATTTAATAAAATAAAAAAAGTTTAGAAAGATTTTTTCTTATCTAATAAACAAGAGTAAATCTATTTTTATACTAACAAGCTTAAATTGGCTTTGTTAAAATGCAAAACTTTGATTAATCAACTTAAGTAAATAAAAGGAAAAATTATGAACTCCATTTATATCGAACATAATCCGTTTACAATAAAAACAACATTTCTTATTAATGATGAAAAACCTGACGAACAGATTTTCCTAAATAATTATGTAAATCGAAGAATTCAACTTTGGATTGAAGGATTCTTTAAAAAAGTGGGAGATGAATTATTCAATGGCACTAACTTTAAAGTTATTTTTAAAGGACTTGAAAATGATGCTGTTGATGTAAAAACAGATATTGAAAAAACCAACTCAAATATTAAATTTGAATGGATTAAAGTTGCTGATAGTGATAACCGTTTAAATGATATTAAGCATCTAATTCATAAAGCTGAAAAACATCCACTGTTTTCAGAACAAATGAAGCAACCTAAAACCCAAGAAAATTTAGAGAAAGCATTAAGTAATGATTTTGATATTTATGTTGCAGCTACAATGTCTGCAGGTAAATCTACCTTCTTAAATTCATTATTAGGGAGCGAACTACTTCCCGCGGCAAATGAAGCAACAACCGCAATTATTGCTGAAATCACCGATAATAAAGAATTAGATAAAGGTGTGTTTAAAGGGCGACGTATTGATAAAGCAGGAAATTGTGTAGAAAAATCTGATGAGGTTACTCTTAATATATTAAAGGATTGGAATAGTACCGAACTTCATAAAGATACCGCTATTATTAAACTAGAAGGAAATGTGCTTGGTATAAATGCAAGAGAGAACATTCGTTTAATTTTAACAGACACTCCCGGTCCAAATAATAGCCAAGATAAAGATCACGAGATCGTAACATTTAGAAAAATTCAAGATAATACTAAAAAGCCATTAATTTGTTACTTGTTAAATGCTACACAAATCGGTATTAATGATGATAAACAGACATTAACTATGATTGCAGAAACAATGAAACAAGGTGGGGTACAGAATAAAGATCGTTTCTTATTCTTATTAAATAAAGCAGATTCTTTTGATGAAGAGAAAGGCGAAAGTATTCAATCTATTTTAGAAAAATGCAAAGACTATATAAAAAGTTTTGGTATTGCTGATCCTTTAATTTTCCCAATTAGTGCCAGAAATGCTTCTTTACTTAGAAAACGTCAATTTAATTTTACCTTGAGTCGTGCCGAAATGAGCGACTTGAGAAACTGGGAGTTTCGTGCCTTAGATGATAAAGAAGATAATTATATTGGCATTGACTTCACCAAATATATGCCATTAAGTACGCCGGTGAAACAAAAATTACAGAATGAAGAGAATATCGCATTATTACACACTGGTATCCCAGCCATTGAAGCAGTAATCGATAACTATATTGATAAATATAGCATACCTGAACGTGTTTTCCGTGCTTATGATGCCCTTAAAAATGTAACAAATATCGCAAGAAATAAAGAAGATCTTATAAAAAACTTGGAATCATATCAGGAGCAAAGAGAAAAGATAAAAGACGCTCTACAATGCTTAAAAGATGCTAAAAAAATAAGAGAAAGCACCAAAAAAGATTTAGATAAACTAATAGATCAAGCTGAAAAAGATCCTAATAAACTTTCACTAGCTAAGCCATTAAATAAAATCAATGAACTAGAAGCACAGATTCGTGAAATGATCGAGCTTGAGGGGGAAACATTTAAATCTGATAAAAATAGAAGTAAGTATAAAACAGATAATGGGATTAACGAAGTCATTAAACAAATTAGTAATAAATTTGAACATCAAAAAGCGGAATTAATTTCAAAATCTGAAAATTTAATCTTAAATGCCCAAGATAAAACTCAGGAGGCATTGATAGAAATTTATAAAGAATATCTTGAGACTTTCTTCAGCAATATTAATATACCTAAGGTTCCACGAGCTAACCTAAAAAAAGCAATGTCTAACATTGGTTACAACTTTGGTTTAGAAAAATTACAATCTGCTAAAAAAATAACACAAACAGAAGAGGTACGAGTCGGAGAAAGATCAAGATTTGTACTTTGGAATCCATTCACTTGGTGGGCCGATCCTGAATATATTTACGAAGAAATAGAGATTTTTGATGCGGATGCTACCTGGAACGAGGTTATATCTCCTATGCTTGATAACGAATTTAACCAATTTTTTAACTTGGTAGTCAATAAAATTAGAACAGATATTAGAGAGCAAATTAACACTTTTAGTAAGTTTATTAGTGAAGAGTTTGCTAAACAAATGACTAACATCAGTCAAGATATGGAAGCCAAAATGAGAGATGATAAAAATCTTAAAGAGGCAATTCAAGAAGCAGAAAAAAATCTGGAAAAAATTAAAGCATTTGAAAAAGAAATTGATGATGTTATTGCTTTATAAAGGATAGATATAAAAGAAACGATTTATTTAAATAAAGAATATTTTTCTAGATAAAATTTGACCGCACTTAAAAAAATATGCGGTCAATTTTAAACAACTAAATGAGAGAAAAAACAATGGATACACAAAAAAGACCAAACCTTACAGGCTTTATTCCTGTTAAATATTTAAAAAATGCATTAGATAAAAATGATTTATCTGATATTCGTTCTGCATTAATGACGATTTTGAAGAATTTTTCGCTTCCTATCGAAACGGTACTAGCATCAATTTATTATGTTTATGAGAAAAATAACGCAGTATTTGAAGAGGCTGAAGAAAGTATCTATGTTTCACCAATTAGCGATGATGAAAATGATTGGAATAAAAATTATTTTTACCAACAGCAAGTTTTCTTAAATCGTAATTTTACTTTAGAGCGTATTCTACACTTACTAAACGTGCGTGAGACGTTGATGAAAAAAGGCGATCCTGATTTCCAAATGTCCAATAGATCACAATCTAGCATAAATAGAGCAGAAATGAGTACAACACTGAAAATAAATACATCTGAATCAAAAGGGAATAATGGCTCACAAACATTTAATAAAACACAATCAGATATCAAGAGAAAAGAGAATAGAAAAACGGCTAACTCATTGTATGAACCTAAGAACAACAATGATTTTATAAAAACTGTTTGTTTAATTGGTGGAGTCGTATTAGTTGTAGCTACAGCCTTATTCTTATATCTAAAAAACGGAGATTAAATCAATGTCTGATAAAGTTAAACTGGCCGAACTTAGCCAAAAAACACAATCCTCATTAGATAGTACATATCAATTATTAAATAAACAATATTTGGCAACATTAAACAATGAGGAATTACTCCCTTTAGTGCATAATGAAAGTATTCATCTTGCAACTGATATACGCATTTTCCGTATTGAACGTATTATTTTAGAAAATAAACAATCAATGCTAGAAAGTTTAACTGCAACCTATGCTACATTAGGTACAGCCGGACATTCTGTCTTTCTATTTCTAAATAGTGATGGTAAAGAGACAACCATTTATCTAGGAACAAAAGGTAAAGCCAAAAAATCTTTAGGAAATGCAGCAGGAAAATTACTGAAAGAAACAATTAATGGACATTTCTCAGGCACTCAATTAGTTTCATTAAATGGTAACGAAATTGAAGAATTAGTAAATAAATTAGATGAAAGTGATAAAAATATTACTGCTGTAACCAGTGTTCCATCCTTATCTACCGATGAACGTGAATACTTTATGCAGGGATTAGAGCATTTTATTGATGCTGCTGAAGGACGCATATATCAAGCATTAATTCTTGCAGAACCTGTAAACACTATGGAATTAGATTTAATTCAACAAGGGTATGAAGGAGTAGCAACCCAGCTTTCTCCATTATTAAAAACAACCTTATCTTATGGTGAAAATGAAAGTGATAGTGTAGGACTTAGTATTAGTGAGAACATTAGTCAATCACTTGGTAAAAGTTTAGGTCTCACTGAAACCAGAGGAACAAGTGAATCGCACTCTGAATCAACTGGTACAAGTGTTGCATATTCAATGGGGGGAAATTACTCTAGAAGTATAACTGGCGGAGTAAGTATCGACTTTGCATCAATATCATCAACTTCATCAATTGGCGTTTTTGCCAGTAAAACAAATACTAAGAGTACGACATTTACCACAACAACAGGAAGCAATGAAAGCCAAAGTCAGTCCCAAACTACCTCAACGACTGATAGTTACGGAACAACAACAGGAAGAAATGTAAATCGCACGCTTGGTACAAGTAAGCAACGTTCGATTGAATTTACGAATAAAACCATTGAACTATTGTTGAAAAAGGTGGATCACAACTTAGAGCGTATTGATGAAGCACGACGTTATGGCGGATGGAATTCTGCTGCTTATTTTATTAGTGAGGATTTAGCCACTTCACAAGCACTTGCCAGTATGTTTTTTAGCTTAATGCGTGGTAATACATCAAGTGCAGAAGATTTTGCCTTTACAATATGGAATAAACAAGATCCAAACAAAACGAAAGAAGTACTTACATGGCTGAAGAATTTTTCTCATCCAAGAGTGTCAGGGAATTTTGTAAAAGGTGTTGATATTCCATTTTTTACGCCCGCGGTCTTAGTTTCAGGAAAAGAAATGGCCATTCAACTAGGTTTACCACGTCGCTCTACATCTACGGTTTCCGTATTAGAAGGAAAATCTTTCGGAAGAAAAATTCAAGTCATAGATGCTGTAGGAAGTGTAAATTCTTCTAATAAAGATAAGCCAAAAGTCGAATTAGGTAAGATTTTCCATTTGTGGTCAGAAAAAGCACAAGTAGTTAATTTAGATTTGCAAACTCTATCTAGTCATATTTTTGTTACAGGTTCCACTGGCTCTGGAAAAAGTAATACCGTCTATCAATTACTTGATCAATTCAATAAAAATGAAGTGAAGTTTATGGTCATTGAGCCAGCCAAAGGGGAATACAAAAATGTATTTGGACATCGTGAAGATGTTGCTGTTTTCGGCACAAATCCAAAACAAGCCAAATTACTAAAAATTAATCCATTCAAATTCCCAGCTGAAGTACATATTTTAGAACATATTGATCGTTTAATTGAGATCTTTAATGTTTGTTGGCCAATGTATGCTGCGATGCCGGCAGTACTTAAAGATGCAATACTTTCAGCTTATGAAGCTAGCGGTTGGAATTTAATTTCTTCTACAACAAGAACACCAAATCGTTTTCCTAGTTTTGTTGATTTGCTACATCAATTAGAAATTGTGATTGAAAAATCAAATTATTCAAGCGAAATGAAGAGTAATTATAGTGGTGCATTAGCAACTCGAATTAAATCATTAACAAATGGTTTAAATGGTCAAATTTTTAACGCTGATGAATTAGATAATTCATTACTCTTTGATGAAAATGTCATTATTGATTTAAGCCGTGTCGGTTCACAAGAAACAAAATCGCTGATTATGGGAATCTTAATAATGAGATTAAGTGAACATAGAATAGCTACAGCAACAGGAATGAATGAACCTCTAAAACACATTACAGTTTTAGAAGAAGCCCACAATATCTTAAAACGCACTTCAACGGAACAAAGTTCAGAGGGTTCTAATGTTACTGGTAAATCGGTTGAAATGCTTTCAAATGCGATTGCTGAAATGCGAACTTATGGAGAAGGTTTTATCATTGCAGATCAATCACCAAATGCAGTGGATATTTCTGCAATCCGAAACACTAATACGAAAATTATTATGCGTTTACCAGACGAATCAGATCGCCGTTTAGCCGGAAAAGCTGCTGGAGTTAATGATGAACAATTAGAAGAAATAGCTAAATTACCAAAAGGTATCGCTGTTGTTTATCAAAATAACTGGCTTGAGCCAATCCTATGTAAAATTGCGTATTTTGATAGTGAAGAAAAACCTTATCAATATGTTGCCAATGAAGAAGATGAAAAGAAAATCTTCAATGAACATTTAATCCGTTTCTTATTACATAAACAGCTAGAAAATGAAAGCCAATTTGATATTAATGTATTAAAAAAAGGGGTAAATCGGTTTAGTTCATCAGCTCGTAAAAGCTCATATTTACACAAATTAATTCAACATTATGAACAAAAAGGCAATTCTCCATTTTGGGACTGTCCGGATAAGACATTTAAAATTCTACTAGATTTTTTTGATTTACAAAATGGAGTAACTCAACGAATCAAAGAACTTCAATCTAGACAAGATAATATTCAAGAAAAAGAGGTTAATGAATTAATTCAACTTATTATTGAGAATTTACATCATAACTTTGAAAACACGAGGAATATTGAAGGATTTATACATAATACAATCAGAAAAAATCTACTATAAGTCATATATTAAATTCTCATTCAGCTGAGAATACCTAACAGAATATAAAATAACTTTATAAAGACTAGGAGTTTATATGCTCAATAAATTAGAAACACAAGAAACACCGTCGATAGACACAAAAGAGGTCAATAGCAAAGAGTTACCAGTATGGGCTGATGATAAAATTACTATTGAAGATATTTTTGATGAAGCTAATATAACTGACAAAGTCGCTACTGACACTAAAGATCCTTCTAACTCAGAAAATGTTATGGATTGTTTAGCTAAAGAGCATTTTACGCCAGTGAAAGAAGAAACCATTGAAAAACTCACATTAATCTGGCCTTCCGAAATAGTTGATATGATAAAATCAGAAGAAGAGGCTGATATTTATCAAGGGGCAAGCTTAATGCCAAAAGAAATTAATGGGAAATTTGTTCTATGCAAAGAAGATATTGATCTTAATCAAAAAGATGAATTAGGGAGAACTAACCTAGGTAGAATGCAACAAGGACTTGCACCTTTAGATAAAGGTGGTAAACCAATTGAGCTTCATCATATTGGACAAAATCAAAATTCACCTCTCGCTGAATTAACTTCAAGAGAACATAGAGGACCAGGTAACCACACTATATTGCATGATGTGAAAAAAGAATCTGAAATAGATCGTGAGAGTTTTAAAAAAGAAAAAGAAGAACACTGGAAAGAACGTGCTGCTGAAATTATAGAAAAACAAGGAGTATAACAATGAAAGAATTAGCAAATAAATTTGTAGCAAAAGGTGCTATTATTCGCCCAGCTAATGAAAACGAAATTTTATCAGCTGAAAGACAGTTAGGTATAAAATTTTCATCTGAATATAGAGATTTTTTATCTAGTTTTGGTATATTAAGTTACAACAGTGATGAAATATATGGATTGGGAGTTTCAACTGATTACTATCTTAATATTCTTAACTTACTCAAAGAATTTAAAGAATATAATGTAAACATTCCTAACAATTATATTCCTTTATTAGACATTGGAGATGGTCAATATTATATTTATGATAATAACGATGGTAAAATATATGTATGGTCGGCATCCAGTAACTCTATTATAAAAAACAAACAAAATTCATTAACAGAATTCTTATTAGATATATTAGAACAATAACCGTATGCTAATATCTTAATATATGCTATCCTACTAATTATAAATTATATTTAGTGAGGATAGCTTTATGAGAGATATATTAACTCTTACCACTTATTTTAAACAAAATAAAGATTCCCAAAACTACTCCGACAACTTTAAACTCCGTATCCACCGCGCATTAAGTTGGTTGAAGCAGGCTGAAACCACTGAAGATTTAGATACTAAATTTATTTTTCTTTGGATAGCATTTAATTCTGCCTATGCTAAAGAAATTAAGAATTTAGAAAATAAAGAGCGGGTTAATTTAAATGAGTTTTTATTACGAATTTGTAGTTTAGATGAAGAGCAAACTATTTATACTCTAGTATGGAAGAATTTTTCCCAGCCTATTCGTTTACTTACAAATAATCACTTTATTTTTCAGCCATTTTGGCGTTTTCATAATGGCGATATTACCGAACGGCAATACCTTAAAGAAGAGAAAAATGAACAAAGACATTTGCTTTCTGCATTAGAAAAACAAAATACACCTCAAATTTTGTCTATACTGTTTGGCCGTCTTTATACGCTAAGAAATCAGATTATTCACGGTGGTGCAACTTTTAATAGTTCTGTTAACCGTGAGCAATTAAAGGTAAGTTGCCAACTTCTTTCTTTATTTTTACCTACAATGCTTGAAATTATGATGAATAACTACGATAAATTAGATTGGGGTAAACCGTTTTATCCATTAGTAAAAAATAAATAAAAAATATCACTCATCATACAAAAAAATAAAGCAGGTATTTAACCTGCTTTATTTTTATGTCTTTTTAATGAATATTATTTTGTATAACGTCTAAAAACTAAGGTTGCATTTGTGCCACCAAAACCAAAGCTGTTTGACATCACGGTATTTAAGCCCGCGTTTTCTTTGGTTTTTGTTACGATATTCATCCCTTCAGCTTGTGGATCAAGGGTTTCAATGTTAATGCTTGGGGCAATAAAATCGTTATCTAACATTAATAATGTGTAGATGGCTTCGTGCGCACCTGCAGCACCTAAGGAGTGTCCTGTCATTGATTTTGTAGACGAAATCGCAGGTTGGCTTTCACCGAATACGTTTTTAATTGCACCAAGTTCTTTCACATCACCAACGGGTGTTGACGTGCCGTGTACGTTGATGTAATCAATCGGAGTATCTACGGTTGCCATTGCTTGTTTCATACAACGCTCTGCCCCTTCTCCACTCGGCGCGACCATATCATAACCATCTGAAGTGGCGCCATAGCCTACGATTTCTGCATAAATTTTTGCACCACGAGCAAGGGCGTGTTCTAATTCTTCAACGACAACCACCGCGCCACCACCTGCGATAACAAAACCATCACGGTTTGCATCATAAGCGCGAGAAGCTTTCTCTGGCGTATCATTATATTTTGTCGAAACCGCGCCCATTGCATCAAACTCTGTTGCACATTCCCAAGAAAGTTCCTCAGCACCACCTGCAAATACGATATCTTGTTTGCCTAATTGGATTAATTCTAGTGCGTGTCCAATACAATGTGCTGAAGTCGCACAAGCTGAACTAATGCTGTAATTGACACCACGAATTTTATAAGGAGTCGCTAAACAAGCTGAAACGCTTGATGCCATTGTTTTGGTTACCGCATAAGGCCCAACGGCTTTTACACCACGAGGCCCACGCACAGCATCACAAGCGATTAATTGGTTATGTGCCGAACCTGTTCCAGCACCAATGACCAAGCCTGTACGATCGTTAGAAACCTGTTCTTCTGTTAATCCGGCATCTTCAATGGCTTCTTTCATTGAAAGATACGCATAAGCGGCTGCATCGCCCATAAAACGGTAAACTTTACGGTCAATTAATTCTGAAGGAGTAATTTTAAGTGTTCCTGCGATATGGCTACGCATACCCATTTCGACAAATTCTGGCACTAATTCAATGCCTGATTTGCCCACTTTTAATGAAGCTAACACTTCTTCTTTATTGTTACCGATACTAGAAATGACGCCGAAACCAGTAATTACCGCTCTTTTCATAAATTATTCCTTTTGGGTTGAAAGAGTAAATAGATTTGTCGGTCGCTAACTTACTACGAAATGAAAATATTGCAAGCATTTCTTTGAAGGTTCGACCAATCCAGAAAATTCCGTTATTATAGCAAACTCAATCAGTACAACAAAGATAACCACACCGATGTTTAAACTTAATCACGCCGAGATTTATTTTAACCAAGAAAAAACGCCTGTTTCCGCTACATTTGATGATGTTTATTTCTCTAATCAAGATGGATTAGCAGAAAGTCGCTATGTTTTTCAAGAAGGAAATCAATTATGGCAACGTTGGCAAGATTTTGAACAATCTCATTTTGTGATCGGAGAAACAGGCTTTGGTACAGGGCTGAATTTTTTTGCCGTAACCACGCTCTTTCGCCAATTTAGACAAGCTCATCCCCATAGCCCATTAAAACGTCTGTTCTTTATTTCTTTTGAAAAATATCCATTGAATCAAACGCAGTTAGCCGAAACGCACCTGCCTTATGCGGAGTTTACTGAGTTAAGCCAGCAACTTTGCCAACACTGGCAACCAATGATTAATGGCTGCCAGCGTTTTCATTTTAATGAAAGCACATTAGATGTTTGGTTTGGCGATATCGCAGACAACTTACCGCAACTTGGTGATTATATGCAAAATCGTATTGATGCGTGGTTTTTAGATGGCTTTTCTCCGAGTAAAAACCCGCAAATGTGGAACGCACAACTTTATACTGCAATGTTCAATTATTGCAAAACGAATGGAACATTTGCCACCTTTACGGCAGCCAGTGCGGTGCGAAAAGGGTTAGAAAATGCAGGGTTTTGCGTACATAAACGCAAAGGCTATGGTAAAAAGCGTGAATGTTTAGCTGGCGTAAAACCAGAAAATGACAAAAAAAATCACCGCACTTTGGCAATCTTAACCCCTTGGTATTTGGCTCAATCAGCTCCGCTGAGCAAACCGCGCCCTAGCAAAGTAGATCAACAAGATATTGCCATTATCGGCGGGGGAATTGCTTCCGCCTTTACTGCGCTGTCTTTATTACAACGAGGCGCAAACATCACCTTATATTGCGAAGATGAACAAACCGCCCTCAATGCTTCTGGCAATAAACAAGGGGCATTTTATCCACAACTGAGTGATGATGATAAACGTAATATTCGTTTTTATATCCACGCATTTTTATATGGGCAGCAGCAATTACATTGGGCTATTAAACAGGGAATTGAATTTGAACACGCTTTTTGTGGCGTTGCCCTCTGTGCTTATGATCATAAAAGTGCGGTGAAATTAGATAAAATTTCTGCGTTAGATTTGCCTGAAACCTTATTCCAACCACTTTCCCAAACTGAATTAAGCGAAAAAGTCGGTTTACCACTGCCTTGTGGTGGGGCATTTCTTCCACAAGGGGCTTGGCTTGCTCCTCGTCAATTAGTGCAAAATTTATTTAGCTATCTAGCCGAACAGGGCGTAAGCATAAAAACATCGCAAAAAATTACCGCACTTTCACTGCAAGATGAAAATTGGCAATTGACCAATGCACAGGGTGAAACCTTTTCTCATCACATTGTCATTATTGCCAATGGACATCAGCTAAAAAACTTTCATCAAACGAAAGAATTGCCGGTTTATCCCGTGCGTGGGCAAGTGAGCCAAATTCCCACAACACCACAATTAAAGCAACTTAATGCCGTGCTTTGCTATGACGGTTATCTCACTCCCGCCGATCAACATCAAACGAGCCATTGCATTGGGGCGAGCCACGTTCGCGATAATCAAGATCGTCAATTCAGCTCACAAGAACAGCAACAAAATCAATATAAAATTCAACATAATCTTGCGGGGGCTGAATGGGTGAACGCGATCGATACATCTGACAATCTTGCGCGTGTTGGCGTGCGTTGTGCGGTGCGAGATCGTATTCCAATGGTCGGTAACGTGCCAGATTTTACTCAGCAAGTAGCAGACTACAATAATTTGTTCAATCTTCGCCGCCGCAAACAGCCCATTCCACCAGCCGCAATACATCGTAATCTTTATTTAATCGGGGCATTAGGCTCAAGGGGATTAACTTCCGCCCCTTTACTTGGCGAAGTCCTTGCATCATTAATTTACGGCGAACCCTTGCCATTAAGTGAAGATATTTTGCATCAACTCAGCCCAAATCGTAGTTGGATAAGGAAATTGCTAAAAGGCACGCCCGTTGCATAAACAAAAAAGGCGAACCTGATGTTCGCCTTTTCGCTATTTCCTCTTACGCTTGATTACTTCACGCGCGCCCCTGCTTTTGCACCAGAATCAACATCAAGTAAGAATAAATCTGCGCCGCCACTGCCCGCAGAAAGAATCATTCCTTCTGACATACCAAATTTCATTTTACGCGGTGCGAGGTTGGCAACCATAATCACCATACGCCCCTCTAATTCTTCAGGTTTATTGTAAGCCGCCTTAATCCCAGAGAAAACTTGGCGTTGTTCAACGCCTAAATCTAAGATAAATTTCAATAATTTGTTACTTTCAGGCACGGCTTCACATTTTAGCACTTTGGCAACGCGCAAATCTAATTTGGCAAAATCATCAATGCTGATCGTGTCTTCAAAAGGCTCAATATATTGTAAATTTTCCACCGAACTTTTCTCACTATGGGATTGTGGAAGTAATTGTGCATTTTCAGCTTTAGATGCCTCAATCATTTGTTCAATTTGTTTCATCTCTAAACGAGAGAACAATGCCTTAAATGGTGCAATTTTATGCGCGAGCAAAGGTGTTGCAAGGTTGTCCCAAGTAATTTCGGCTTGTAAAAAGGCTTCGGCACGCTCTGCCAATTTCGGTAACACCGGTTTTAAATACCCCATTAATACACGGAAAAGTTGGATACCCATTGAACAAACTTGCTGTAATTCTTGCTCTCGCCCTTCTTCTTTGGCAATAACCCAAGGTGCTTTTTCATCAATATATTTATTCGCTTTATCCGTTAATGTCATAATTTCGCGGATCGCTTTACCAAATTCGCGATTTTCATAATAGGCTGCAATTTGTTCAGATTGTGCGGTAAATTCAGCAAATAATTGTGGATCTTGCAAGGTTGCAGCAAGCTCGCCATCAAAACGTTTTTGAATAAACCCTGCATTGCGTGAAGCAAGATTAACTAATTTATTCACCACATCGGTGTTTACTCGTTGAACAAAATCCTCTAAATTGAGATCAAGATCGTCAATTCTATTCCCCAATTTCGCCGCATAATAATAGCGTAAATACTCTGGATCTAAATGTTTTAAGTAAGTTGCCGCTTGGATAAATGTGCCACGAGATTTCGACATTTTTTCGCCATTTACGGTAACATAGCCGTGAACAAAAATATTATCTGGCTTACGCAATTCTGCCCCTTCTAACATCGCGGGCCAAAACAAGGAGTGAAAATACATAATATCTTTACCAATAAAATGATAAAGCTCCGTTTGGCTGTCTTGTCGCCAAAAATCGTTAAAGTCTAAATCCCCTTTACGCTCACAGAGGTTTTTAAACGATGCCATATAACCAATTGGCGCATCAAGCCAAACATAGAAATATTTGTTTTCTGTATCAGGAATTTTAAAGCCAAAATAAGGGGCATCACGAGAAATATCCCACTGTTGTAAACCCGCTTCAAACCATTCTTGCATTTTGTTCGCCACTTCCTGTTGCAAGGATCCAGAGCGAATCCACTCTTTCAACATTGCTTCAAAACTTGGTAAATCAAAGAAAAAATGCTCACTCTCTTTCAACACTGGCGTTGCACCTGAAACCGTAGAGCGTGGATTAATTAATTCTGTTGGGCTATATGTGGCAGAACAAACTTCGCAATTATCACCATATTGATCAGGGGATTTACATTTTGGGCAAGTCCCTTTAACAAATCGATCAGGCAAGAACATTTGTTTTTCAGGATCGAATAATTGTGAAATAGTACGGCTTTTGATAAAACCATTTTCTTTTAATTTACGATAAATACATTGTGCCAATTCACGATTTTCTTCACTATGGGTAGAATGATAGTTATCAAAGCTAATATTAAAGCCTTCAAAATCTGCAATATGTTTCTGCTGTACATCGGCAATTAACTGCTCAGGTGTAATGCCCATTTGATCAGCTTTCAACATAATTGGCGTGCCGTGCGCATCATCGGCACAAACAAAATAAATTTCGTTGCCACGCATACGCTGGAAACGCACCCAAATATCGGCTTGGATATGTTCAAGCATATGTCCTAAATGGATAGGGCCATTGGCATAAGGCAATGCACAAGTGACTAAAATTTTACGAGGTGAATTTGACATTATCTGTTCCTTTATCATCAGAAAAATTGTGCCGAATTTTACCTTATTGACGGTATTTTTTCCAGTTCAAGGCGGTTTATCTCAATTTATACTTAACAGCACCGCGTTGCCGTGTTTAAATATACCAACAAATTTACTCAACTATTTACTTACGATCGACTTAACAATAGGAAATAATGATGAGCATTCATTTTTCAGCGAATTTAAACGAGGCGCAACAAGCCGAGATTCAACAACGATTCCAACAATTTAAACAGCAAAGCTTACAGCGTGATTTAATTAACCTCAATGCAATCAAAAAAGTAGAACTCGGTGCAGGCGTTTTACGCATTGAAATTGCGATGCCTTTTGCTTGGAATAGCGGTTTTGAACAATTAAAAGCCGCCCTAACTAAGGAATTAGAAAAAATCACCCAAGCACAAGAAGTAAAATGGGTGCTGAACTATCAAATCGCCACATTAAAACGTGCCAATAACCACCCTGCAGTGAAAGGTATTAAAAATATCATTGCGGTGAGTTCAGGCAAAGGTGGTGTGGGCAAGTCCACGGTTTCAGTAAATTTAGCTTTAGCCTTACAAGCACAAGGGGCAAAAGTTGGATTGCTTGATGCCGATATTTATGGTCCTTCCGTACCTCATATGCTTGGCGTCGCAGATCAACGCCCAACCTCGCCAGATAACAAACACATTAATCCTATTGAAGTATATGGCCTACGAACCAATTCAATTGGCTATTTAATGGAACCAGATAATGCCACCATTTGGCGTGGGCCTATGGCAAGCAGTGCATTAAGCCAACTTTTGCAAGAAACCCTATGGGCAAAAGATGGCGTAGAGCTGGATTATTTAGTGATTGATATGCCGCCGGGAACGGGAGATATTCAGCTTACGCTCTCACAACAAATCCCTGTAACCGGGGCGATTGTGGTTACGACCCCACAAGATATCGCCTTAATTGATGCGATTAAAGGGATTTCAATGTTCCAGCGTGTTTCTGTCCCTGTGCTTGGTATTGTGGAAAATATGTCGGTGCATATTTGTAGCCACTGCGGTCATCACGAACCGATTTTTGGCACTGGTGGCGCTGAAAAAATGGCAGAAAAATATCAAGTAAAAGTCCTCGCACAACAACCATTACATATCCGCCTACGTGAAGATATGGATAACGGTAAACCTACGGTGATTTCTGCCCTAGACAGCGAAATTGCCCAATCTTTCTTACAGTTAGCAGAAAACGTTGCCAGCGAACTTTATTGGCAAGGAGAGATTATTCCAAGCGAAATTTTATTTAAAGCGGTGGAATAAACCTATTCGCACTTCACCAAGTGCGGTGCTTTTTTCACAAGTTTTTCAACGCATCTAATTTCAATATAAGGGCGGTTTGATGTATTCGCCCTTATATCGCTTAACTAAACGACTGGCGATAAAGCACTAAGCCTGTACCATACGATGTAAAATTGCCTTATTCTCTCATACATTAGTGCGGTGTTTTTTTCGGCAATTTTACGCATAAAAGAAAATTCATTCTGCACATCACCCAATCCCGGGCATAAAAAAACGCTCAATCTCTTGAGCGTTTTCTTTACTTAATTTAATGATTAGCGACGTAAACCTAAACGCGCGATAATTTCGCTATATTTAGCTAAATCAGTACGTTTTAAGTAATCTAATAATTTACGACGACGAGAAACCATACGTAACAAACCACGACGACCGTGGTGATCTTTTTTATGAACAGCAAAATGACCTTGTAAGTGGTTAATTTGCGCTGTTAATAATGCAATTTGAACTTCTGAAGAACCAGTATCTTTTGCATCACGACCAAACTCAGCAACGATTTCTGCTTTTTTTTCTGTACTTAGAGACATAGTTAAATCCTCAATTATAGGGGTTAATCATACATCAAACGCCGATCTCTAATTCAGCGCCGACAAGGAGCGATAATTGTAACGACTAGGCAAAAAAATGCAATAAATATCTTGAGATTTTTTCGGTTAGCAAGGTAGTATAACAATAGGTTTTTACGAAGGAATTGATAATGAAAATACTCATTGCACCAGACTCATTCAAAGAAAGCTTAACTGCTCTTGAAGTAGCGGAGGCGATTGAAATTGGCTTTAAAAAGATTTTTCCACAAGCGCAATATTGTAAAATCCCAATGGCTGATGGTGGTGAAGGTACGGTGCAATCCTTGGTGGATGCCACCAAAGGAAAGCTAATACGATGTACTGTCACTGCCCCGTTAGGTAATAAAATTGATGCATTTTGGGGGCTTTCTGGTGATGGTAAAACCGCATTCATTGAAATGGCAGCGGCTTCTGGATTGCATCTTGTACCAATGGAAGCACGCAATCCATTGAAAACCACCAGTTTTGGTACGGGAGAATTGATTTTAGAGGCATTAAATTATGGCGTTAAAAAAATTATTCTAGGTATTGGAGGGAGTGCAACCAATGACGCAGGTGTAGGAATGTTGCAAGCCTTAGGCGCACGTATTCTCAATGGTGAAAATCAGCTTTTAAGCTATGGTGGCGAGCAGTTAATTAACATCGTTCATATTGATTTACACCAGCTTGATCCGCGTTTAGCCCAAGTACAAATTGAGGTTGCTTGTGATGTGAGCAATCCAATGTGTGGTGAGACAGGGGCATCAGCAGTATTCGGGCCACAAAAAGGAGCAACGCCTCAAATGGTTCAGCAACTGGATGTCGCACTTGCACATTTTGCACAAACCGTGCGGCAACAACTTGGTATTGATATTGCTAACCAAGCGGGAGCTGGCGCGGCAGGAGGAATGGGCGGTGGATTATTGCTTCTCCCTAAAGTGCGGTTGAAAAAAGGGGTAAATATTGTATTAGAAACCTTAAATTTTGCCACACAAGTACAAAATGCGGATTTAGTGATTACAGGTGAAGGCAGAATGGATGGGCAAAGTGCATACGGAAAAACGCCAATTGGCGTCGCTAAAGTAGCCAAACAATTTGGCAAGCCTGTTATTGCTATCGTAGGTTGCCTACGAGAAGATTACGAAGTGGTGTATGAGCAGGGTATTGATGCGGTATTTCCTATTATTCGTCAGCTAGATAGCTTGGAAAACACCTTACGATCAGGAAAAGAAAATCTGATTTCAACCGCACAGAATGTTGCCCGATTTTATCAGTTAGCCACAAGATAACTTGAGTTCAGCTCAAAGTGCGGTGCAAAAATTAAGAAAATTTGTACCGCACTTAATTTATCTATGGAATAGTTTTTTCATTCGCTTTTCTTAATTAAACGTGATTACCACATCTTATCAGGACTAAATATAATGCGATCCAAAATCCTCTTTTATCTCATTATACTTTGAGTGAATATTTAGCTAATTTGCGATGAAATTTTCTACCTATCTTGCAAGCAAATGGTTCGCTCCCCTACTTGCTCCTTTCTTTTCTTGCTTAGTCGGTGAGTTTATTGACACCAAAATGGCGATAGGTTCGTAATGTGGCGATACGTCCTCTTGGTGTACGTTGTAAAAAACCTTGCTGAATTAAATAAGGCTCAAGCACATCTTCAATGGTTTCGCGTTCTTCACCAATGGCGGCAGCAAGGTTATCTAACCCCACAGGGCCACCGTCAAAACGTTCAATAATCGCGCTTAATAATTTGCGATCCATAAAATCAAAACCAGCCATATCCACATCCAACATTGAAAGGGCTGATTGCGCAATTTGTGCGGATATTTGGCCTGCATTTTTTACATCCGCATAATCACGCACGCGACGTAGTAAACGATTTGCAATACGTGGTGTGCCACGGGAACGGCAAGCAATTTCTTGTGCGGCATCTTGTTCAATGGCTAAATTTAAGCATTGCGCACTGCGTGCCACAATAGACGTGAGATCTTCCACTGAATAAAATTCTAAGCGTTGCACAATGCCAAAGCGATCTCGCAAAGGGGAAGTGAGCGAGCCAGCTTTAGTCGTTGCACCAATTAAGGTAAAAGGGGGTAAGTCTAATTTGATCGAACGTGCGGCTGGCCCTTCACCAATCATAATATCAAGCTGATAGTCTTCCATTGCGGGATACAGGACTTCTTCAATCGCTGGGGAAAGGCGGTGAATTTCGTCGATAAATAGTACATCGTGCGGTTCGAGATTGGTAAGCATCGCAGCAAGATCGCCCGCTTTTTCTAATACTGGCCCAGATGTAGTACGGATATTGACGCCCATTTCATTGGCTACTATATTTGCCAGCGTGGTTTTTCCTAAACCCGGGGGGCCAAAAATTAAGAGGTGATCGAGCGCATCTTGACGCAACTTTGCCGCTTGAATAAAAATTTCCATTTGCTCACATACTTGTGGTTGCCCCACATAATCAGTGAGTAATTTAGGACGAATCGCACGATCAATATATTCTTCATCAAATTTTTCTGTTGCGCTAACAATTCTATCTACTTCAATCATTATTCTGCCTTATTTATAACGCTGCTTTTAGGGCTTCGCGGATTAATTGTTCACTATTAAGTGTTGGATCGGCGACTTTTTTCACCATTTTTTCCGCCTCACTTGCTTTGTAACCTAAAGCAATTAATGCCGCTACCGCATCATCAATATGCATATTTTCTTTGTTTGATGATTTTTCAACCATAGGCAAATGGGTACTTTCAATAAAGAAATCTGCTTGTTGTAAATCTTTAAATTTCCCTTTTAATTCAACCAGTAAACGTTCTGCTGTTTTTTTTCCAACGCCCGGAATTTTAACCAATTTAGACAATTCTTCACGTTCTATGGCATAGGCAAATTCATTTACTGACATTGCAGATAAAATTGCTAAGGCTAATTTAGGCCCAACGCCATTGGTTTTAATCAGTTCGCGAAATAGACTACGATCTTGTTTATGAGAAAAACCAAATAATAAATGGGCATCTTCTCGCACCACCAAATGGGTGAATAATGTGGTTTGTTGCCCTGTTTCTGGCAAGTTATAAAAGCTGGTCATTGGCAATAAAAGTTCATAGCCGACGCCTTGTACATCAAGTAAAATTTCTGGTGGTTGCTTCTCGACTAATAATCCTGTTAAACGGCCTATCATAATTTCCCCTTAAAACGATTTGCCATAGCATAAAATAAAACTGGATAAATATCCAGTTTTAAACAATAAATTTTCACCCTTAACGATTATAAACGAAAACGCCCTCGGCTATATCTAGGACGTAAAAGTGCGGTGCTTTTTACGCCTGTTTTTTGCATATTTTGATTAACTTGAGCAAGCTGGGCGGCAGAATGAGCGTGGGTGATGGCGATAGCTAAGGCATCTGCCGCATCGGCTTGTGGCTTTGCAGATAATTTGAGGATTCGCATTACCATTTCTTGTACTTGGGTTTTATCCGCAGCGCCTGTTCCGACCACCGTTTGTTTCACTAAACGAGCCGCATATTCAAACACTGGTAAATCTTGGTTCACCGCAGCGACAATCGCCACGCCACGTGCTTGCCCGAGTTTTAATGCAGAATTGGCATTTTTTGCCAAAAAGACCTCTTCAATGGCAAACATTGTAGGGTGGAATTGAGTGATAATTTCGCTCACACCAGCATAAATTCGTTTTAAGCGTGTGGGCATATCTTCTGCCTGAGTACGAATTACGCCGCTGCCTAAATAGTCTAATTTAAGTCCAACTTGGCGGATCACTCCATAACCCGTTAAACGAGATCCCGGATCGATACCTAAAATAATTGCCATCTTTTTTCCTAAATGAAAAAGGTGCTGATGAGATCACGCACCTTTTAAATTATCGTCAATAAAATCAATGTGAAAAATTAAAGCAGTGCCGCCACTTCATCACTGATTTCACCATTGTGATAAACGTTTTGCACGTCATCACAATCTTCCAGCATTTCAATTAAGCGTAATAATTTTGGTGCGGTTTCTGCATCAAGATTCACCGTAGTAGATGGGATCATTGTGACTTCTGCTTCTTGAATTTTAAAGCCAGCTGCTTCAATCGCTTCACGCACTGTACTTAAATCTTCCCACGCAGTATAGATTTCAAAGCTACCATCTTCTTGTGGTTGGATATCATCTGCGCCCGCTTCAATCGCCGCTTCTGTTAACGCATCTTCATCCGCTTCGGCAATCAAAATTAAGCCTTTTTTACTGAATAAATATCCTACCGAGCCTTCTGTGCCTAAATTCCCGCCACATTTGGTGAAACTTGGGCGAACTTGTGAAATCGTGCGGTTTGCGTTATCGCTTAGGCATTCCACCATAACCGCTGTGCCGCCCGGGCCATAGCCTTCATAGACTTTGGTTTCCATATTCGTATCATCGCCACCGCCTACACCACGGTCAATTGCACGATTAATGGTATCACGTGTCATATTGTTAGAAAGGGCTTTATCCACTGCCGCGCGTAAACGTGGGTTGGCACTTACATCACCACCACCTAATTTTGCAGCGGTAACTAATTCACGAATTAATTTAGTAAAGATTTTTCCACGTTGGGCATCTTGGGCGGCTTTACGATGTTTAATATTCGCCCACTTACTATGTCCTGCCATTTTTTTTCCTTCTGTTTTCTGTGATCTTTTTGATCTTGAGTTTAATTAAATTTGTTTGTTTTTATAAATCGAGTTTCGCCGTTGGCGACTTACTTTTTTTTGCGCGTGCAAAGTAAAAGTAAGTAAAAAGAAAGCACGCCCGACTTCACTGCTTTTCTTCACTTAGTTGAAATTTTCTTTACGCAAAATTCAGAACTCGCTACGCTCAAACACGCTGAATTTTGCTAAAAATTTCAAGTCGTTCAGGCAGTTCAGACGGGATCAAGCTGAACGCTGATATTATTTATATTATTCCCCAAGTGCGGTGAAAAATTCTCTTATTTTTTCATCGCATCTTTCCCCTTTTTAGCAAAAAGAGGCTAGGGGAGATTTATCAGCCTTTATTTATTAAATATTTCTCTATCGCTGCGGCATTATTTGGTGATTTTGTTAGCTGTATGGCTTCTTGCACCGAAACCCATTTAAAAGCTAAATGCTCAGTTAATTGAGGCTCAAATTCTTGTTCAACCGCATATAAAAACCAATATTCTCGACAGTGCGTGATATTCGGTGCGTATTTATAGCGGAAATGAGGAAAAATTTCAAATTCTACGCTTTCATTGCAATCAAAAAGTGCGGTGGAATTTGGTGAAATTTTTAACCGCACTTCTTCCCAAAGTTCACGAATCACCGCTTCTTTTGGTGTTTCGCCCTTTTCTATTGACCCCGTTACCGACTGCCAAAAATCAGGATCATCTTTGCGTTGCAACATTAAGACCAGATTTGTCTTTTTAGCATAGATAACAACTAAAATACTTTGCGGGTTTTTGTAATTCATACAAGATAAGACGTGGGTGTCCCCACGCCTATTTACCTAAAGTTATTTCTCGTTTTTTACTACGCTAATCCCTAATTCGGCCAATGCCTGCGGGTTCGCATAGCTTGGCGCTTCTGTCATTAAGCACGCCGCGGCGGTGGTTTTCGGGAAGGCGATCACATCACGAATGTTGTCTGTGCCAGTTAAAAGCATCACTAAACGATCTAACCCGAAAGCCAATCCTGCGTGTGGTGGCGTACCGAATTTTAAGGCATCAAGTAAGAAACCAAATTTTTCATATTGTTCTTCTTCATTAATGCCAAGAATACGGAAGACTGTTTGTTGCATTACTGGGTCAAAAATACGCACAGAGCCGCCGCCCACTTCGTAACCGTTAATGACCATATCATAAGCATTTGCTACTGCTGAGGTAGGATCTTGCTCAAGTTGTGCTGGGCTGAAATCTTTCGGTGAAGTGAAGGGGTGATGCATCGCGGCAAGATTGCCTTCTTCATCACGCTCAAACATTGGGAAATCAATGACCCAAAGTGGTTTCCATTCGTCTAAACGGGTTAAGCCTAAATCACGACCTAATTTCAAACGCAATGCGCCCATTGCATCTGTTGCCACGTTCCATTTATCCGCACCAAAGAAGAGAATATCGCCATTTTGTGCTTGTACACGTGTTAATAAAGCATTCAGAACATCTTCAGATAAGAATTTAGCGATTGGGCTTTGTACCCCTTCTAAGCCTTTTTCAAGCTCATTCACTTTCAACCAAGCTAAGCCTTTTGCACCATAAATGCCGACAAATTGAGTATATTCATCAATTTGTTTACGCGTAATGCTTGCGCCATTTGGCACGCGAATCACAGTAACACGGCCATTTGGATCATTAGCTGGACCGCTAAATACTTTGAAATCAACCTCTTTAACTAAATCAGCCACATCGACCATTTCTAATGGATTACGCAAATCGGGTTTATCTGAACCAAAACGTTGCATTGCTTCTTGCCACGTCATCATTGGGAATTTGCCGAGATCTACGCCTAAGATCGCTAACCATAATCCGTGGATCATCTGTTCCATAATTTCACGCACTTCTGGTGCGGTTAAGAACGAGGTTTCCACATCAATTTGGGTAAATTCAGGTTGACGATCAGCACGTAGATCTTCATCACGGAAACATTTTACAATTTGATAATAACGATCAAAGCCAGACATCATCAATAATTGTTTAAACAATTGTGGTGATTGTGGTAAGGCATAGAATTTCCCTTTATGGACACGGCTTGGTACTAAATAATCGCGCGCACCTTCAGGGGTGGCTTTCGTTAGCATTGGGGTTTCAATATCTAAGAAACCGTGATCATCCATAAAACGGCGTACGAAACTGGTAATCTTCGCACGAGTTTTCAAGCGTTGCGCCATTTCAGGACGACGTAAATCTAAGTAACGATATTTTAAGCGTTGTTCTTCTGTATTATTTTGGTTGAAATCCAATGGCAA
The DNA here is from genome assembly GCF_044358625.1 of Avibacterium sp. 20-126. Lineage (NCBI taxonomy): Bacteria > Pseudomonadati > Pseudomonadota > Gammaproteobacteria > Pasteurellales > Pasteurellaceae > Avibacterium > Avibacterium sp. 20-126. The sequence continues at coordinate 1,731,769 of NZ_CP091457.1, forward strand.
TACATCCGAGGCATTATAAACAGAAAGAGATTTTGCCAACACTTCCACTTCGCCCGTTGCCATTGTTTTATTAATTTGATTTTCAGGGCGAGCAATGACTTCACCTTTAACTTGAATACAAAACTCATTGCGTAAATTGGCTGCCGCGCTCAATGCTTCTTGATATTTAGGATCAAAACAAACTTGCACAATCCCTTCGCGATCGCGTAAGTCAATAAAAATAAGTCCACCTAAATCACGGCGTTTATTCACCCAGCCACTTAGCGTAACCTCTTGCCCAATGTTGTTGCGGTTTAATGCCCCGCAATAATGAGTTCGCATCATAATATTTTCCTTTAAAATTTTAAAAAGTGATAACAGCGGAATTATAGCGGAAATCGAGGGCGGATAGAATTGTTAATTGAGAAGTTATGCAAAAACTTCTGAATGTGTGTTTAACCGAACTAATTTTAGGCATTGTTGTTCAATTTTATAAATTAGCACGAGATCATTGAGAATATGGCAATCCATATAGCCTTTCAAATTATCTTTAAGTGGATGATTTTTATATTCGGCAGGCAGGGTTATCCCATTTGTTAAGTAATGCATTACTTCCAAATAGCGGGGATGAACAAACAAGTGTGGCATTTTTTTGGCAAGTTGTACTAAATCTCGCTTAAATTCTTTTGCCATTTCAATTTCATTAATTGGCAATGGCTGGCTCATTTATTCTTTTCCTTCGGCTTTTTGTTTTAGTAAAGAGGCAAGATCAGTATTAGCATCAAGAGAAAACCGCTCAGCTTTTCCATTTTCAATTTCATTCATTGCCATTAACGTTTTTGTATTAGGTTGCAAATAATTCAAACTTAAAGGAATAGCTTTAGTCGCAACAATTTCCGTTAAAAACATATTGAATACCTGTGAGGGAGTAAGGCCATATTGTGCAATCACTTCAAACGCCTCGGTTTTTAAATGCTGTGGCAAACGAAAATTCACCACCGCATTATTATTCGTCATTGTTGCCATAATAAACCCCTTGACAGATTAAGTTAAGTTTATAGCATTATATTGCATATACATTATCATTACAAATTAAGCTTAATCTATTTTCATTTGTGAGAAGCACCGTCTTACTCTAAAATACAAGCAAAATAAAGTGCGGGGAAAATTTTATTAATTTTCAGCACATTTTAGTGAAAAATTTAGGATAAATAATGACTAAAGATACCCTCTTTTCTGCCCCGATTAAAAATTTAGGCGATTTTACTTTTGATGAAAATGTCGCGGAAGTGTTTCCCGATATGATTCAACGTTCTGTGCCGGGATATTCTAATATCATTACCGCAATTGGTATGTTGGCAAGCCGTTTTGTTACGCCTAATTCAAATGTGTATGATCTGGGTTGTTCCCGTGGTGCAGCAACGCTTTCTGCCAGACGTAATATTCAGCAACCTAATGTGAAAATTATTGGGGTGGATAATTCGTTGCCAATGGTAGAGCGTTGCCGTCAGCATATTCAGGCTTATCACAGTGATATTCCCGTTGAAATTTTATGTGATGATATTCGCCAAATTCACATTGAAAATGCCTCAATGGTGATTTTAAATTTCACCCTGCAGTTTTTGCCACCGCAAGATCGCACCACGCTACTGACAAAAATCTACCAAGGTTTAAACCCAAATGGGGTGTTAGTATTATCGGAAAAATTCCGTTTTAATGATGAAAAAATTGATGATTTACTGATTAATCTGCACCACGAATTTAAACGAGCCAATGGTTATAGTGAACTAGAAGTTAGCCAAAAACGCACCGCACTTGAAAATGTGATGCGAACAGATGAGATTGAAACGCACAAAGTGCGGTTAAAATCCATAGGATTTTCTCACGTTGAACTGTGGTTTCAGTGTTTTAATTTCGGTTCAATGATTGCCATTAAATAATGAAAAGGCTTTCATTCGTTTTGATTGCACTATAGGAACGGTAATTTATCCCCTTTATGCTCGAGATAGGGGAGTTACCGGCCTTTCACAACTGAGTATAGATCCGATTTTCACGCGCGATTTTATTATTTTTTACGACCGTACTTTAACAAATCCACAACAACTTATTACTGCCAGCCAAAAATTAGGGACTGAATTGCTTTACGAATACCAGAACCTTAATGCTATTGCAGTGCATATTCCTGAGAAATAGGATCTTCAATTGTTAGAAAAGCAGTTAGCAAACCTTAACGGTGTATTACAAGTAAACCCATCGCAGGTCATGCAATTGCATGAAAAATAGAAATTTAAAAGTAACCGATTCAAAGTTAGAGCATACTAAAAAAGCCACGTCAAACGTGGCTTTTGGGATAGATAAATATCTAATCTAACAATTAGAAGTAAACGCGTAAACCAACACCGTAGCGGTTGTCTTTAGCAGAATGTCTAGCTTTAGTACTTGCTGTAACATCATCAAGTTTAGCTACATCATAGATAGAGCCAGTACCTTTAGTACGAGAATGTGCATACTCTACATAAGCTACTACATTTTTGTTAAATGCATAATCAGCCCCGATAACATATACATTCTCTGTAAGTTTTTTATCTTTATCTACTGCCAATGCTCCAGAAACGGTGCGTAAGAAATTAGCATCACCTTTATCAAAACCTAAACCAGCTTTATTACCTTTATATTCATTACGCTCCCAGATTGCATATACAGAAGCATTCTCTAAATATTGGTATTTAGCCGCAACTTCTAAGAAACGACCTCTTCCTTCTTGATCTTGGGTTTGGTGATCTTTGTAATAAGATTGACCATACTCAGCACCGAAAGTTGCTGGTCCATAAGTAAATTGAGAAGCTACACGCCAAGATTGAACTTTACGACCTGTATCATTTGACAATGCATCACCATTATCATTCACTTCTACAGTATAGCCAGCGTTTAAATTCACACCAACATCAGCGAATTGACCTGCATAAAATGCAGATGCACCGTAAGCATATTTAAGTTTCTCATCTGCATTATTTTTCTTAGCTTCACCAAAAGCGTAGTCAGCACCGAAACCTAATGTTTGACCTTCAGCTAATTGGAAGTCAGCAGTACGGAAAGCAACCACTTTATTTCCACCAGTGAAAAGATTATTATTTCCACCAAATAAGTAAGAGTGATCATTAATTTCTACCGCATCACCAGAAGTATTTTGTTTACCAAAAGATACGCGACCAACACCCTCTTTTTCTAGTGCTAACCATAATTTATTAGTTGTAATATTGTTGAATGATGAACTTGTATCCCAACGATCACCACCTTCATTAAAACGGAAACGAGTATAAGCAACTGCTTTATAACCATCACCTAAATCGTGTTGTGCTTGGATAAATACACGTGATTCATTGTTACGTAAATCAGCACGTTGATCATTACCAAATTTACCTAAAACCACATCAAAACGACCGCCTACATCTACTTGTGTGCCATCGTTGTTATAAACTGTTGCCGCGCTTGCTGAAGTTGCTACAGCTGCAACTGCTAATGCTAATAATGTCTTTTTCATAATTAAATTCCTTTCAGAATTAAGTTGTTATAACAAATTTTAAAGTTAGGCTAAAACTTTTCTTAAAAGAAAATGTCAAAGCTGACTTCACTTGAAGCACGGCTATATTGGCAAAGAAATATTCAAGTGTCAATGTAAAATCTGAAAAAGTTCATTGTATTTAGTGATCAAGATCACATATTTTAAGAAAAAATCCATCTCTATATTTGCTTAATACAGAATTTGTATGAATTTGCACCTAATGTATAAAGTATAAATAATGATGACTTATCAAGGTTACTTAAGGCATATAGGAGCTAAAGTTAATAGCAGTATTAAATTCTCTTTCAAATTGAGCAAAATCCCATTTCAACCCCCGCCACTCATTTCCCGTTTGGCAAATGGATGCCCCAGTTTTTCAGGATGCAGATCTAAATTCGGCTTATAACTACTGCGCCCCACATTGTAATCAACCCCACGGTCAGTAATCACCCAACGGTCTTCATTCACTTTAAATGCCCTGGTTTTCTCGGTTTCTCGTTGGTTAATTTTACGCTCATATTCCACCAATCGCCCTTCTCTTTGGGTCATGGTTAAATTACGTCGCTTAATATCTCGCTCGGCAAGGGCAATCACCGTACAACGGCAATTAAAGCCATTAGGCGGGTAAAAGGTGTGCCAGAATGGATCATCATAGGCATACACTAAACCATTCATTGCGCTATGACTTGGGCAGGTGCGATCATCATTGACGGCACTATATTGCCGATAAGGGCGACTATCCACATTATCCCGCATTTGTTGATACCACTGAGCAAAATCACCATCCTCAAAAAAGCAATGATTTTGTCGAATAAATAATTAACAAAAAAGCACCGCACTTAAAATAACACTCAAATATGACTTATTTGAGTGAATTTTGGGTATTACGCGTAAAAAAGACAGCCCGCTATAAAGGAGAGCAAAAACCAGAGCAAGTAGCTGCTTATCAACATACATTGGAACAATACGATGAATATCAAGCCGTTTTATTGATGAAACAGGATTGGATACCTTTTATTACCGCCCTTATGCCTAATAATTGCTAAACGATACCTGCGCACATCATCTGTTGCAGCTCAAATCAAAGAACAAAATAGCTTAATTACATTCACGATTTATTCAGCTACGATGGATAGGTGTTTATTTGAAGCAGGGTTTGAATGAGTATTGCGACTAATCCGTTAATTACATGACCGACAAATTTGCCACACTAACCTCAGCCCCCATACTATTTTAGTACAACATTTCACCACGCTAGAACAAAAATATTGGCTCTTAGATTTCGATAAATGCACAGAAAAATCGGGTAATAGTTGGAAAGCTCAAAATCTAACTAAATTACACCGCTCTTTTAATAAAGAGGGAAATAAACTGGCAATTCAATTTACTCAGCCAGATTGGAATGAAATTTTAGTTGGATATCCTAAATAATTTAGCAGCTATATAAATCCTTTTCTCTTATTTTGAATAAAAATAGAAATTTTTATTTGACTTTGCAAAAAGTGAATTTTAAAAATTTAATAACCTACTTAGATTTCAATCCTCTTTTATCTTTTGAGTAATAGAGTGAAAATATCCCTCCTCCCTACCAAAATAGAAAAACGCCACTGAGTTCCCTCAATGGCGTTCTTCTCTCATTCAAAACCTGGCGGTGCCCTACTCTCACATGGGAAACTCCCACACTACCATCGGCGTTACAGCGTTTCACTTCTAAGTTCGGCATGGATTTAGGTGGGTCCACTGCACTAACGCCGCCAAGATAATTCTTTATCTCATCTAAATCTTATCTCTTCTTCACAGACTTCAAAGCCTTACGCTCTAAAATCCCTACTCTTTCAATCAAAAACAAGCCAAAACCCTTGAGTGTTGTATAGTTAAGCCTCTCGGGCAATTAGTACTGGTTAGCTCAACGACTCACATCGCTTACACACCCAGCCTATCTACGTCTTAGTCTCAAACAACCCTTACCAACTTAAAGTCGGGGAGAACTCATCTTAAGGCAAGTTTCGTGCTTAGATGCTTTCAGCACTTATCTCTTCCGCATTTAGCTACCCAGCAGTGCCTCTGGCGAGACAACTGGTACACCAGTGATGCGTCCACTCCGGTCCTCTCGTACTAGGAGCAGCCCCTCTCAATTCTCCAACGCCCACGGCAGATAGGGACCGAACTGTCTCACGACGTTCTAAACCCAGCTCGCGTACCACTTTAAATGGCGAACAGCCATACCCTTGGGACCTACTTCAGCCCCAGGATGTGATGAGCCGACATCGAGGTGCCAAACACCGCCGTCGATATGAACTCTTGGGCGGTATCAGCCTGTTATCCCCGGAGTACCTTTTATCCGTTGAGCGATGGCCCTTCCATTCAGAACCACCGGATCACTATGACCTGCTTTCGCACCTGCTCGACTTGTCTGTCTCGCAGTTAAGCTTGCTTATACCATTGCACTAACCTGACGATGTCCGACCGTCATTAGCAAACCTTCGTGCTCCTCCGTTACGCTTTGGGAGGAGACCGCCCCAGTCAAACTACCCACCAGACACTGTCCGAACACCCGTTTCAGGCGCTTCGTTAGAACATCAAACGTTAAAGGGTGGTATTTCAACAACGACTCCACGATAACTGGCGTTACCGCTTCATAGTCTCCCACCTATCCTACACATCAAAATTCAAGGTTCAGTGTCAAGCTATAGTAAAGGTTCACGGGGTCTTTCCGTCTAGCCGCGGGTACACCGCATCTTCACGGCGATTTCAATTTCACTGAGTCTCGGGTGGAGACAGCCTGGCCATCATTATGCCATTCGTGCAGGTCGGAACTTACCCGACAAGGAATTTCGCTACCTTAGGACCGTTATAGTTACGGCCGCCGTTTACTGGGGCTTCGATCAGGAGCTTCTCTTTCGATTACACCATCAATTAACCTTCCAGCACCGGGCAGGCATCACACCCTATACGTCCACTTTCGTGTTTGCAGAGTGCTGTGTTTTTAATAAACAGTTGCAGCCAGCTGGTATCTTCGACTGGTTCATGCTCCATTCGCAAAGAACTTCACACTACGCCAGCGCACCTTCTCCCGAAGTTACGGTGCTATTTTGCCTAGTTCCTTCACCCGAGTTCTCTCAAGCGCCTGAGTATTCTCTACCTGACCACCTGTGTCGGTTTTCAGTACGGTTTAGTAAAGCCTGAAGCTTAGTGGCTTTTCCTGGAAGTGTGGTATCAGTTACTTCAGCTCCTTAGAGCCTCGTCATCATCTCTCTGTGTTGACAGTAGACCGGATTTGCCTAGTCTACCCACCTACCAACTTAAACGTACATCTCCAACAGTACGCTAACCTAACCTTCTCCGTCCCCACATCGCAGCTTTACCAAGTACGGGAATATTAACCCGTTTCCCATCGACTACGCTTTTCAGCCTCGCCTTAGGGGCCGACTCACCCTGCCCCGATTAACGTTGGACAGGAACCCTTGGTCTTCCGGCGAACGGGTTTTTCACCCGTTTTATCGTTACTTATGTCAGCATTCGCACTTGTGATACGTCCAGCAATCCTCTCGAACCACCTTCTTCCGCTTACACAACGCTCCCCTACCCAACAATCTTTCGATTGATGCCGCAGCTTCGGTACTATATTTTAGCCCCGTTACATCTTCCGCGCAGGCCGACTCGACTAGTGAGCTATTACGCTTTCTTTAAATGGTGGCTGCTTCTAAGCCAACATCCTAGCTGTCTAAGCCTTCCCACTTCGTTTCCCACTTAATATAGATTTTGGGACCTTAGCTGGCGGTCTGGGTTGTTTCCCTCTCCACGACGGACGTTAGCACCCGCCGTGTGTCTCCTGTGCAGTACTCTTTGGTATTCGGAGTTTGCATCGGTTTGGTAACCCGGGATGGGCCCCTAGCCGAAACAGTGCTCTACCCCCAAAGGTATTCACACAAGGCTCTACCTAAATAGATTTCGGGGAGAACCAGCTATCTCCCGGTTTGATTGGCCTTTCACCCCCAGCCACAGGTCATCCGCTAATTTTTCAACATTAGTCGGTTCGGTCCTCCAGTTAGTGTTACCCAACCTTCAACCTGCCCATGGCTAGATCACCGGGTTTCGGGTCTATACCTTGCAACTAGCCGCCCAGTTAAGACTCGGTTTCCCTTCGGCTCCCTTATTCAGTTAACCTCGCTACAAAATATAAGTCGCTGACCCATTATACAAAAGGTACGCAGTCACCCAAAAGGGCTCCCACTGCTTGTACGTACAGGGTTTCAGGTTCTATTTCACTCCCCTCACCGGGGTTCTTTTCGCCTTTCCTTCACAGTACTGGTTCACTATCGGTCAATCAGGAGTATTTAGCCTTGGAGGATGGTCCCCCCATCTTCAAACAGGATTCCTCGTGTCCCGCCCTACTTCTCGTAAGCTTAGTACCACACGCGATTTTTCAGATACGGGGCTATCACCCTGTTTCGCTTGACTTCCCAGTCAATTCTCCTAAATCACTCGCTATCACTTACTGGCTACTCCGCTTTCGCTCGCCGCTACTCACAGAATCTCGGTTGATTTCTTTTCCTCGGGGTACTTAGATGTTTCAGTTCTCCCGGTTCGCCTTGTTTACCTAGTTTATTCAGTAAACAATGATAGGTTCTTCACCTATCGGGTTTCCCCATTCGGACATCGTGGGTTAAACGCTTCTTATCAACTCACCCACGCTTTTCGCAGATTAGCACGTCCTTCTTCGCCTCTGATTGCCAAGGCATCCGCCCTGTACGCTTTCTCACTTAACTATACAACCTCAAGGATTTTTTTCCTTAAAGCTATCATCGTCATTCGTTGAGAATCGCTTACTTGCTTTTGTTCAAGTAAGTCTTCTTCTACTCAGACTTCTTCAATTCAATGATAAACTTTATCCTTTATCACCGGCTTGAAAGTCTCTTCAGTTTTCAGCTTGTTTTTACATTGTTAAAGAGCAAATACAATAATACTGATTTTGTGTACTATCATTACTAAATTCTCTGACTAAAATCCATCTTAAGTATATAGACTTAAGATAACCTAAAAGAACTTACTAATGATTTACATCTCATTAAATGATTTGGTGGAGATAAGCGGGATCGAACCGCTGACCTCCTGCGTGCAAGGCAGGCGCTCTCCCAGCTGAGCTATATCCCCAATCATTTCTTCTTCATCACTTGAGTGGTGGGTCTGAGTGGACTTGAACCACCGACCTCACCCTTATCAGGGGTGCGCTCTAACCACCTGAGCTACAGACCCTCAAGGATTCGGGTATTCCTTTGCTTCTCATTGTCTAACATCAATCAACCAATCTGTGTGAACATTCGTCTTCTCTTCGGTAAGGAGGTGATCCAACCGCAGGTTCCCCTACGGTTACCTTGTTACGACTTCACCCCAGTCATGAATCATACCGTGGTAAACGCCCCCCTCTCGGTTAAGCTATCTACTTCTGGTACAACCCACTCCCATGGTGTGACGGGCGGTGTGTACAAGGCCCGGGAACGTATTCACCGCGACATTCTGATTCGCGATTACTAGCGATTCCGACTTCATGGAGTCGAGTTGCAGACTCCAATCCGGACTTAGATGCACTTTCTGAGATTCGCTCACCCTCGCAGACTCGCTTCCCTCTGTATGCACCATTGTAGCACGTGTGTAGCCCTACTCGTAAGGGCCATGATGACTTGACGTCATCCCCACCTTCCTCCAGTTTATCACTGGCAGTCTCCTTTGAGTTCCCACCCATAGTGCTGGCAACAAAGGATAAGGGTTGCGCTCGTTGCGGGACTTAACCCAACATTTCACAACACGAGCTGACGACAGCCATGCAGCACCTGTCTCAAAGTTCCCGAAGGCACAGTCTTATCTCTAAGACCTTCTTTGGATGTCAAGAGTAGGTAAGGTTCTTCGCGTTGCATCGAATTAAACCACATGCTCCACCGCTTGTGCGGGCCCCCGTCAATTCATTTGAGTTTTAACCTTGCGGCCGTACTCCCCAGGCGGTCGATTTATCACGTTAGCTACGGGCGCCAAGCTCAAAGCCCAACCCCCAAATCGACAGCGTTTACAGCGTGGACTACCAGGGTATCTAATCCTGTTTGCTCCCCACGCTTTCGCACATGAGCGTCAGTATCTCCCCAAGGGGCTGCCTTCGCCTTCGGTATTCCTCCACATCTCTACGCATTTCACCGCTACACGTGGAATTCTACCCCTCCCTAGAGTACTCTAGTAAACCAGTCTGAAATGCAATTCCCAAGTTAAGCTCGGGGATTTCACATCTCACTTAATTTACCGCCTGCGTGCCCTTTACGCCCAGTTATTCCGATTAACGCTCGCACCCTCCGTATTACCGCGGCTGCTGGCACGGAGTTAGCCGGTGCTTCTTCTGTGACTAACGTCAAATCAACGCGCTATTAACACGTCAACCTTCCTCATCACCGAAAGAACTTTACAACCCGAAGGCCTTCTTCATTCACGCGGCATGGCTGCGTCAGGGTTCCCCCCATTGCGCAATATTCCCCACTGCTGCCTCCCGTAGGAGTCTGGGCCGTGTCTCAGTCCCAGTGTGGCTGGTCATCCTCTCAGACCAGCTAGAGATCGCAGGCTTGGTAGGCCTTTACCCCACCAACTACCTAATCCCACTTGGGCTCACCTTATGGCTAGTGGCCTTCCGGTCCCACTACTTTAATCCTCAGATATTACGCGGTGTTAGCCATCGTTTCCAATGGTTATCCCCCTCCATAAAACAGATTCCCAAGCATTACTCACCCGTCCGCCACTCGTCAGCATCGAAAGCAAGCTTTCAACCCGTTACCGTTCGACTTGCATGTGTTAAGCCTGCCGCCAGCGTTCAATCTGAGCCATGATCAAACTCTTCAGTTTAATCTCGCTCAATGAATACATAACGTTATATTCTTTTCGAATTTCAAGTTAAGCATCATTGATTTCTAAATTTTAAATCTTTTTGAAAATCAACGAATGCCCACACAGATTGTCTGATTGATTGTTAAAGAACAAAAGTGGTCGGCGAGATAGGATTTGAACCTACGACCCACTGGTCCCAAACCAGTTGCGCTACCAAGCTGCGCTACTCGCCGACATAAATTGGGGTGGCTAATGGGACTTGAACCCACGACAACCGGAATCACAATCCGGGGCTCTACCAACTGAGCTATAGCCACCATTGTTGTTTGCATTGACTCTGGCGCGCTCGACAAGATTCGAACTTGCGACCTTTGGCTCCGGAGGCCAACGCTCTATCCAACTGAGCTACGAACGCGTTTTATATCTCACTGCGTCGTTGCGGGGCGTATATTAAGAGTTTCCAAATAGCTTGTCTAGTATTTTTTTTATTTTTTTTATCACAAGATAGTTTTTTGTTCAATTTGTTTATAAAACGTAAAATACTTGTCTATCTTTTATAAAACGCTAAAAAATCCAACCGCACTTTTTATTCTTCAATACTTTCTTTTTTAGATTTTATTGTGAGTATGTTTGCGAAGAAAATACCTATCATCAGCCCCAATAAACCTGCAAATAATACCCAATATAATGCCTGACGTTCAGGACTAAGCGGTTGAATTGGTGATTTAAGGTAACGATAAGCAGTCAAATTATTATCAAGCGGGTTGACTGATTTCATCATATTTAATTTGCCTTGCCAATCTTGCTCCCCCAGTGTATTAGCCTGTAAGGTTGCGCCTAGCTTTAATTGAGCAGCACTACTTACTTGATTAAACAAATTTTTCCACTGCCCGATCAATTCATTGTAAATCACCTCTCTTGTTGCAAGATTACTTTGCTCAATAAATGCATTGAGCATTTCCAGCGCCTGCTTAGGGTTATCTAATTGAATAGAAAGTGTTTCTGGCTGTCCTTTAAGTGCGGTGGAAAATTTGACTGTTTTTACTAATTGTTCGAGCAATTCTTCATCATTTTGTGCATTCCCTGTTTCTCGTTGTTTATAGTAGGAACTTTGCAGCCAAAATTGACGGATATTGTCATAAGCAGAAAGCTGACGTTTAAATTCATCATACACGTTGTTCACTAACAAGGCTTCTGGCTCATTCTTACCTTGAATAAACTGATACATTGATGCCAGCGCATAATAATTACCTAATTGATTTACGGTCGGTTGAGAGATTTTCGCTTCCGCCTTCCACTGTAATTTCTGTAAAAAACTTGCCCCATACCCAGCCAAAGCAAAAATAATCGTAAACAAAATAATGATAAAAGATTTTTTTGCTGTATTTTTTGATTGCATCGTTTTCTCCTTATTGTTTTGCTAGACGGCGATGGCGGCGTTTTAGGCGTCTTACCCAGCGAGTAATACGCCACGCTCTGGCGATAGAAAAGACATAAATGAAAAACAGAAGAATAAAGCCGAGAAACATTATCCATTCATTGATGTAATAAATTTCACCTAAAATCCCAAACCCTGCACAGAGTGCGGCGATAAAGGTGATAAATAAAAAGGCTTGGCGTGAACTTAGCCCCGCACGCACCATTAAATGGTGAATATGCAAGCGATCAGGACGAAATGGGCTTTTACCTTTACGCAAACGGCGGTAAATAATCGCGATCATATCAATCACGGGAATGGCAATGATCCATAATGCCGTAATTGGATTCATTGGGTGACCTTTACCCTGTGTGCTAAGCAGTAAGATCCAAATAATCGTAAAGCCAATCAGTGTGCTACCAGCATCCCCCATAAAAACTTTAAATCTCGTACCAAAAGGAATGCCAAGATTAAGCATTAAATAAGGTAAAATAGCAATAATTAAGGCAAAACTCCAATAGGCGAGATCCATTTGATTATCCATAACAAGTAAGATGCCTATCGCCGCAAAAGCAACACTAGATAAGCCACCAAGTAAACCGTCTATACCATCTATCATATTGAAGGCGTTGATTACAGCAATCGTTGCGAACACGGTGATCATCAACCCGATTGAACCGAGTGTTAGTTGGAATGGACCTAAAATTTGCCCGAGATGATCGAGATAAATATTGCCCATATCAATCATTAAAATAGCTAAAAAGGCTTGAATTCCCGCACGAATGAAAGGGCTGATGTCGAAGCGATCATCTAAAATACCGATGGCTAACAACACAAAGATACTGAAAAGATATAACGCTGGCAGCCGCATTTGCTCCCACTCAAGAAAATAGAAGACACAGTTACCGATAAATAGCGAAATGCCCCCAATCAGAGGGATTGCGCCTTTGTGGCGTTTGCGATAATTTGGTTTATCCACTAAACCGATTTTTTGCGCAATCGGGCGCATTGCAAATAAAGAAAGCAATGCACCGAGAAATGTGAGCAGAAAACTCAACAACATAATGAATAATTTCAGTAAAAAATAAGTGGCAAAAGCATACCATAAAGGCAAACGCGTACATAAATATTTTTATAAATTTACTCAGTTTTACAGTACAATATTTCAGTTTTATGCAATTTCTCTTAGACAAGATAAAGGACAAATAGTAATGAACCATTCAGAAAGCCTCTTTTCCCAAGCGCAAAAAGTCATCCCCGGTGGGGTTAATTCGCCTGTCCGTGCCTTTAATGGCGTCGGTGGTACGCCGGTATTTATTGACCGTGCAGAAGGTGCCTATATTTTTGATACAGACGGCAAGCAATATATTGATTATGTGGGATCTTGGGGGCCGATGATTTTAGGGCATAACCACCCCGCCATTTTAAGTGCGGTGCTAAAAACTGCCGAAAAAGGCTTGAGTTTTGGGGCGCCTACCCCATTAGAAATTGATTTAGCCACCTTAGTTTGCCAGCTTGTGCCTTCTATTGAAATGGTCAGAATGGTAAGTTCTGGTACTGAAGCCACAATGTCCGCCATTCGCTTAGCGCGCGGTTATACCAAACGAGATAAAATTATTAAGTTTGAAGGTTGTTACCACGGGCATTCTGATAGCTTACTGGTAAAAGCTGGCTCTGGTGCATTAACCCTTGGGCAACCTAGCTCACCGGGCGTGCCAGCAGATTTTGCAAAACAGACGTTAACTTGTGAATACAATAATATTGATTCTGTTAAACAAGCCTTTGAACAGTATCCTGATGAGATTGCCTGTGTCATTATTGAACCAGTTGCAGGAAATATGAACTGCATTCCACCTAAGGCAGGCTTTTTACAGCAATTACGTGAACTCTGTGATCAGTATGGCGCATTATTAATCATTGACGAAGTGATGACCGGTTTTCGTGTTGCCTTAGGCGGTGCGCAACAATACTATGGCGTAACCCCTGACTTAACCACCCTTGGCAAGGTCATTGGCGGCGGAATGCCCGTAGGTGCATTTGGCGGAAAAAAAGAAATTATGCAATATATCGCACCAACAGGGCCTGTGTATCAAGCTGGCACGCTCTCTGGCAATCCAATTGCAATGGCAGCGGGACTAGCCTGTTTAACAGAATTGAAAAAAGCAGGTAACGAACAACGCCTTGCCACTTTAACGGAAAAACTCGCCGTTGGCTTAAAAGCCCTCGCGGACAAACATCACATTCCATTTGTGGTGAATTATGTAGGGGGAATGTTTGGTATTTTCTTCACTGATCAGCCTGAAGTCAGCACTTATCAGCAGGTGATGAAATGCGATGCGGAAAAATTCAAACAATTCTTCCATAAAATGCTAGAACAAGGGATTTATCTCGCCCCTTCCGCTTATGAAGCAGGTTTTATGTCTTTGGCACATACTGATGAAGATATTGAACGCACCTTGCAAGCAGCCGATAATGCCTTTGCCACAATCAAAAATGCTTAAGGAAAAGTAGGAAGAAATGATGGAAAACGCCAACAAACACTATCAGCTTGCATTGCTAAAAGTACATAGTACCGCAGTGTTATTTGGTTTAACGGGCGTGCTGGGCGTGCTGATTCAAAGCAGTGCTGGCGTGTTAGTGCTTGGGCGTGTATTTATCGCTCTTATGGCACTCTCCCTCTTCTTCCTCTATAAGAAAATGCCTCTCAACAAGCTTTCTGCACAAGGCATTTTGTTACAATTTGTGCTAGGTAGTTTACTCACTGCCCATTGGGTCACCTTTTATATTGCCGTTAAAGTTGGCGGTGTCGCAGTGGGAACACTGGGCTTTGCCAGTTTTCCCGCCTTTGTCTGCTTATTTGAAATGCTCATATTCAAAGTGCGGTTAAAATTAGGTGAATTTTTCTTATTACTCGCCATTACATTTGGATTAATCCTTGTAACCCCTGCCTTTGAATTTGGCAACCAATCCACACAAGGCCTATTATGGGGCATTTTTTCAGGGGCGATTTACGGCTTACTTGCGGTGCTAAATCGCAAAAATCGAGGCCTCCTTTCTGGTAGCCAAGCCAGCTGGTGGCAATATTTGGTGGGCGTTATTGTACTTTTACCATTTTACGCCAATGAATTACCAAGTGTTTCTTTACAAGATTGGTTTTGGATCGCCTGCATTGGCTTGCTTTGCACCAGCCTTGCCTACACGCTCTTTGTTTCTAGCCTTGATGTGCTAAGTGCAAGAACGGCGGCGATGATTATTTCCCTTGAACCGGTTTATGCCATTCTGATTGCTTGGCTATGGCTTAATGAAGCCCCTACGCTCACAATGTTACTTGGCGGTGCAATTATCATCACCGCTGTCGCCTTAGAAAATTTACGCAAGTAACAAGAAAAAATTCACCAAAAAACACCGCTCTTTAAAAAAGCCGTGTTCAATTATATTTGATTATATTGAGGCTAAAATTCGCTGCTCTAACGCCTCTCTTTCCTGTTGCGACAATGCCTTCCCTTCGCGATTGGTTAAAATAAAGAAATCCTCTGCTTTTTCACCAATCGTGGTAATTTTGGCGTTTTGGATATTTAACTGAAGTGCGGTGAAAATTTGGCTGATTTCTGCTAACAGCCCTGCTTTATCAAGGGCAAACAGTTCCATTTCTGTGTGCGTACTTTTCGCTAAATGCAAGAAGCGTACTTCGGTTTTTACACGAAATGGCTTAAGCTGATGGTTTTTCATTGTGCTGATTTTCGCGATTTTGTTCGCACTCAGTGCCTTTTGCAAGGCTTGCTCTAGTTCGCGGCGGCGATCAAATTTCGCGAGTGTTCCATCTAATTCAGTAACAATAAAACTGTCAAACACCTTGCCGTCTTCAGCCGTGAGAATTTGTGCGTCGTGAATACTAAAACATTTTGCACCGATGGTGCTGACAACTTTATGGAATAAATTGTCTTGATCTTCACAATGAATAAAGATTTCCGTCCCCCCTGCGGAAAAGCGGTTACTGATTTTTACCACATTTTGCACCGCACTTTGTTTTCGACTTTCCGCAATGAGGGCGCTATGCCAGCAAATTTGCTTTGGATTATTGCGTAAGAAATAATCTTGTGGAAACGTTTGCCACAAGCACTGAATAGCTTCTTGCAGAAGTTCGGGCTTCTCTTGTTGTAATAATGCCAGTGCCTGATTTTTATGCTGTGCGATTTTGTTCTGATTATCCAACAGGTTTGCCATTCCTAGGCTAAATTGCTCGGTAGTAGATTGATAAAGCTTTGTTAATAAAGAACGTTTCCAACTATTCCAAAGGGTTTCGTTAGTCGCACAAATATCTGCCACCGTTAAGCAAGTGAGCAAATCAAGGCGTTGTTGAGTCGTAACTTCCTCAGCAAATGCAAGGACGATATTGGGATCGTCAATATCTCGCCGTTGTGCCGTTACCGACATCAATAAATGCTGTGCGACTAACCATTGCATTAATTCACTGTCTTGAGCAGAAAAACCGTGTAACACGGCAAAATCTGCAATGTCTTTTGCACCAAGCTCGGCGTGATCACCTCCGCGACCTTTGGCGATATCGTGGAATAACCCTGCAAGATAAAGCAAAGCACGCTGTGATAATTGAGTAAAAATGCCATAGCAGATAGGGTGCGCAGATCGGCTTTCTGGCTGGGTAAAACGTTCTAATTTTAGCATCACGCGCAAGGTATGCTCATCAACGGTATAGCTATGGAATAAATCAAATTGCATTAATCCTTCAATGGCTTGCCATTGTGGTAAATAGATGCGTAACACGCCATATTGATGCATTGGCAAAAATGCTCGTTGCACGCAATTGGGTTGTTGAAATAAGCGGAGAAATTTTTCTCTCGCTTGTGAATTTTCACTTAAATAGCCTTGAAATGTTTCAATCGTGCGGATTAATTGGCGTAGCGTGCTGGAATGAATTTCTGCTGTTGGGTATTGAGTGAGATAGAAAAACAAATCTAAAATACTGTCTGGCTGTTGTTGAAAACAGTCTTTTTGCGTTAAGCAAATGGCATTATTCGCAACGTGAAAATGGCGATCTAACGGAAAACAGGTTTGCTGACTTGGCTTGTCTATAAAATGTTCACGATAATGTTTCGTTAAGCTATGCGTCAGAGTCGCAATCGTTTGTAAAGATTGAAAAAATGCTTTCATCATTTTTTCTACGGCTTCATTATCTTCCCCTTGATAGCCAAGCAATTGGCTCACTTTTACTTGGCGATCAAATAATAGTCGGTTATCGTAACGCTTTAAAATGAGGTGCAAAGCAAAGCGCATTTTAAACAAAAAATGTTGCTTTTCTTGCAATAACGCATACTCTTCGGGGTAAATAAAGCCCGTTTGTAAAATATCCTGCAAGTTTTTTGCCCCAGTATGCCGTAGGGCGAGCCAATAGAGCAAATGTAAATCACGCAAACCGCCCGGGCTGTATTTGATATCCGGTTCAAGGTTATAACTAGTGTTGTTATAACGTTGATAACGCACATTTTTTTCTTCCATCTTGGCCTGATAAAAATCCTCCAAGCGCCAGAAATCGGACTGTTTTAAAAGTGCGGTAAGTTTTTCAAATAATTTTTCATTTCCGCATAAGTAGCGACTTTCGAGCAAATTAGTGGCGATAGAAATATCTTCTCGACCGGCCTGTTCACATTCCGCCAAAGTACGAACAGAATGCCCGACTTCAAACCCACAATCCCATAAAAACTGAACAAATTGACGGAGCTGTCGCTGAATGTCTTCACTAGGTTGCGATTGTGTCAAAATCAAAAAATCTAAATCAGATAGAGGAAACATTTCCCCTCGTCCATAGCCACCTACTGCAATTAGGCTCAGATCTGGTTGTTGTTCAAGCTGAAAATGTTGCCAAAGGTGTTGCAATATATCGTCATAAAATGTTGTGCGATTTTCTAGTAATTGATAGATAGAAGCTTGTTGAAATTCAGCGAGTTCAAGGTTTTTGAGTTGATCTTTTTGCGCTTTGACAGATTGTATTGTGAACGGCGTTGCGCGACTGTAAGTAAACATTTTGGATCAGATTCCTTTTCGGCTATCAGCTTCAGGCAGACACATAGGTCTACCTCTACATTACATTGATGATTTAATAAATCGTAGGGACAAGCCGATCTATTCGCCCATTTCTATTTTTCTGCTTGCTGTTCAGAAAACCTTATGCGGGCAGACACATAGGTCTACCTCTACATTACATTGATGATTTAACAAATCGTAGGGGCGAACCGATGTGTTCGCCCATTTCTATTTTTCTGCTTGCTGTTCAGAAAACCTTATGCGGGCAGACACACAGGTCTGCCCCTACATTACATTGATGATTTAATAAATCGTAGGGGCGAACCGATCTGTTCGCCCATTTCTATTTTTCTGCTTGCTGTTCAGAAAACCTTATACGGACAGACACATAGGTCTGCCCCTACATTACATTGATGGATTTAATAAATCGTAGGGGCGAACCGATCTGTTCACCCATTTCTATTTTTCTGCTTGCTGTTCAGAAAACCTTATGCGGGCAGACACATAGGTCTGCCCCTACATTACATTGATGATTTAACAAATCGTAGGGGTGAAGCGATGTGTTCGCCCATTTCTATTTTTCTGCTTGCTGTTTAGAAAACCTTATGCGGGCAGACACATAGGTCTGCCCCTACATTATATTGATGACTTAATAAATCGTAGGGGCGAACCGATGTGTTCGCCCGTAGATTATACATTCACCATAAACCGCTGAATGCGTCCTGCTTTTTCTTCTTCCTCGCGAATTGTCATTACTTCACAACCCTTTGCGGTAACCACGATTTGATGCTCAAATTGCGCAGAATGGCTGCGATCTTTGGTTTTTACCGTCCATCCATCGCCCATTAAACGCACTTCACGCTTGCCTGCGTTGATCATCGGCTCAATGGTGAAAACCATTCCCTCTTTCAAGATCACACCGCCATCATCTCCGTCATAATGTAACACTTGGGGATCATTATGAAATTCGGTACCAATGCCGTGTCCACAATATTCACGCACAACACTAAAGCCTTGCGACTCTGCATATTTTTGGATTGCTTTGCCAATTTCTCTTAAACGAATCCCCGGTTTTACCGTACGCAAGCCGATATATAAGGCTTCTTGTGTTACGTCCACCAATTTTTTGCTACGGATATTTGTCTCGCCAACGATAAACATTTTGGAATTATCGCCATAGTAGCCATCTTTAATCACTGTTACATCAATGTTCACAATATCGCCATTTTTTAGTTGTTTTCCTTCACTGGGAATACCGTGACACACCACTTCGTTAATGGAAATACAGGTTGCTTTAGGAAAACCGTGATAACCTAAGCAAGCAGGAATCACCTTTTGTTGTTCCACCATATACTCGTGGCACAAGCGATCTAACTCGCCAGTGGTAACACCCGCTTTTACATAAGGTTCGATCATCACTAACACATCAGAGGCTAATTTACAGGCCTCACGCAGTTTTTCAATTTCTTGTTCTGTTCTAATTGGAATTGCCATAACTTCTCCTTGACAAAAATTTGTGCGGCATTTTACCACCTTTCCGTTGAAAAATCCTTGATAAATTCTTGAATGGTTTACTTGGTTATTAGATAATAGCCAACTTAAAATTGACAAGGATACAAGCGAGATAAATTATGACAGAGATGGCAATTCCTTTAACCTTTACCGATGCGGCGGCCAATAAAGTAAAAGCCTTGATTACCGAAGAAGAAAATAGCGAGCTAAAATTACGCGTTTATATCACAGGCGGTGGTTGTAGCGGTTTCCAATATGGTTTTACCTTTGATGAAAAAGTGAATGAAGGTGATCTCACTATTGAGAATTCAGGCGTGCAGTTAGTCATTGATCCAATGAGCTTGCAATATTTAATTGGTGGCACAGTGGATTACACGGAAGGGCTAGAAGGCTCTCGTTTTGTGGTAAATAACCCTAATGCGACAACGACTTGTGGTTGCGGTTCATCGTTCAGTATCTAACCTAATCACTCAAAATGGATTATCAATTTTTTGCCCAAGGCGGACAAATTTCAGCCAAATGTTCAATGGGACACGAGGCTTTAGCCAATTGGTTAAATACCGAAGTGCGGTCAAATTCTCAGCTAATTTCCACCGCACTTTCTCTTATCAATCAAGCTCGCCAAGCGCCAACACAGGATTTCAAATTACTTGGCACTGAATATAGCCTATTTGTCAGTGCTGATGAAGTGATGATTCGTGCGAATAATCTTGCTATTGATGAACAACAAGAACTTGAGCCAGATTTTCATTACTATGATGAGGAAAGCCTCGCTTTCTGTGGCTTGGAAGATTTTGAACAGTTTTTACAATCTTATTTATCCTTTAAGCGCTAAAATTCGTGCCAGATCACTAGGTATAATGTGTAATGTCAGAAAGCAATCCTACACCAGAAACAAAAGAAACAGCCTCCCCTTCGCGAAAAAAGCGTTTTCGTCATTTTTTGCTTAAAATCGCGTTTGTGCTGGCTTGTTACGTTACTTTTTACGGAATTTATTTAGATGGGCAAATCCGCACCAAAATGGATGGGCAAATCTGGCAGTTACCCGCGGAAGTTTATAGCAAAATAGATACCATTAAATTATCTGATGGGCTAAGCCTCAATGAGGTCAAACAACGTTTATTAGAAAACGATTATCGTCAAACCACAATGGTTGCTGCCCCGGGCGATTTCAAAATTGAAGACAATACCCTCGTTTTGTTGCGTGGTGCCTTTCCATTCCCTGTTCACCCTGAAGCCCAGCGTGTTTTCCGTTTACGCTTTAAAGACAACAAATTAGCGGTAATAGAAGATTTAGTTAATGTAAAAGCCATTGATGAATTTTCTCTCGCCCCCAAATTAATTGCAATGTTGCAATCAGAAAATGAAGAACGCTTAACCCTTTCTTTACAAAATTATCCTAGATTATTGATTGATACCTTGCTTTTAACCGAAGATCGCCGATTTTATGAACACGACGGGATAAGCCCTTTAGGTATTGCAAGAGCCATTGTGGCAAACCTACAAGCAGGCCATCGCGTGCAAGGGGGAAGTACCTTAACGCAGCAATTGGTTAAAAATCTTTTCCTTTCTAACGAACGTACATTCACAAGAAAAATCAATGAAGCACTAATGGCACTCATTTTAGATTGGCGTTACGACAAAAACCGTATTTTGGAAACCTATCTTAATGAAATTTATCTTGGACAAAACGGCAATACGCAAATCCACGGTTTTGAATTAGCAAGCCATTTTTATTTTGGCCGTTCAATTCGTGAGATCAATTTAGATCAAATTGCCTTATTAGTAGGAATGGTAAAAGGCCCTTCGCTATATAATCCTTGGCGCAACCCTGAAAATGCGCTTGAGCGCCGTAATGTGGTGTTACGTTTATTACTTGAACACAAAGTAATTGGGCAAGAGCTGTATGAGATGTTGAGCAAACGTCCGCTTGGCGTGCAAAAACGGGGACAAATTAACCGTAAATATCCTGCTTTTATTCAAACCTTGCAAGCCGAACTTCGCCAGCAATTAGGCGAAAATCGTGCAAGTAGTTTATCTGGCACACGCATTTTCTCTACGTTAGATATTAAACAGCAACATTATGCTGAACAAGCAGTGATTAATGCCGTTTCTGAATTACAGTTGAAATATAAAAATCCTTATTTAGAGTCTGCAATGATCGTGGCAGATTATCATTCAGGTGAAATCAAAGCCATTGTGGGTGGTTTGCAAACCAACTATGCGGGTTTTAACCGTGCATTAAATGCGAGACGTCAAATTGGCTCACTCGTAAAACCTTCTATTTATTTAACCGCACTTACTGAACCTAGCGAATTTCGTTTAAATACGCCGATTAAAAATCAGCCGATTACCATTCATACTAAAGGTAGCCCGCCTTGGCAACCACGGAATTATGATCGTCGTTATAGTGGCTCTGTGATGTTAATGGATGCACTTGCACGATCGTTAAATATTCCTACGGTAAATATTGGAATGAAAGTAGGACTAAGCAAAGTGATTGAAACCCAAAAAGCGATGGGCTGGGATAAAGTAAAAATTCCTAAAGTCCCGGCAATGTTATTAGGATCTTACTCAATTTCCCCCTATGAAGTGACGAAATTATTCCAAACAATTGCCAATCAAGGGGCAACCATTCCCCTTGCAACAGTAAATAGCATTACAAATCAAAAAGGGGAATTAATTTATCAACGAAATACGCAACCAAACCAAGTTGTTCCAGTACAAGCGGCTTATGAAACGCTTTTTGCTATGCAACAAACAGTTGAACGCGGCACTGCACGCAGTTTGCAAAACCAATTCGCCCATTTACATTTAGCAGGAAAAACGGGCACCACAAACTCTGCGCGTGATACTTGGTTTGTGGGGATTGACGGCGAAAATGTCGCCACGGTTTGGCTTGGACGTGATGACAATGGCGAAACAAGATTGACAGGAGCAACGGGGGCATTGCAGGTATATAAAAACTATCTACAACGCACGCAGGCGAAAACCTTGCATCCATCCACGCCAGCGGGCATTAAATGGGTTGGTATTAATAGTTATGGAGGTTGGGATTGTGGCAATGCACGGCAAATTCCTGTATGGACAGATGGTAACCAATCTTTCTGTTCAGCCCCTCGCGAAGTTGCACCAGAACCGAAACAGCCGAGCTTGTGGGATGTATTAAAGCCCTCCGCTTTAGGCTCTCAGCCAGCCCCCGTGGAAGAAGCTGCACCTGCCAATTAATTTTTATCGAGGAATAAGATGAAATTGATTTTTATTGATTATGAAAATATCCAACCGACAACATTAGAACATTTATCTCCAAATGATCATTTTATTGTGCTTTGTATTGGTGAAAATCAAAAATCCCTGCCTGTTACATTGGTAACCTCTTTGATAAGATTCGAAAAAAATTGCCGTATTATTGAATGTCCGAAATCAGGAAAAAATGCATTAGATTTTATTATTGTTGATGAGATGGCGCGTATCACAACAGAATATCAATTTAATTCCCTTTATATTATTTCTAAAGATAAAGGGTTCGATTCGATCATTCATTATTACCTCATAAAAGATCGGATCAAACAGGCTAAGCGATTAGACAGCATAAATGACATTCTAAGTAATCCGAATCCAAGAGATAATAGCCAAACTAAAAATATGGTTGAATTTGCCTCAACAATACAAAAGCACATTGATAAAATAAATGCGATTTCTCCCAGAAGCTTACCGAAAAAACCGCAAAGTCAATATAATTGTATCAATGCGTTATTAAAATCAGAAAATCTTGCTGAAAAAGAGATTAAAGCCCTGATCAAAATGGTAGATTTTTCCCCTGCCCAATCAACAGAATTAAAAATCTATATTGCTCGTGCTAAAGCAAAATTAAATAGCCTAGAAAAAAGGCATCACCCGAATAAACTCGAAACGCAAACGAACTGGCTCAAGAGCTTTTTTAACGGTGATGGTTTAAATGCCTCGCAAATTAGCAAAATTAGGGAAATGATTTTTACAACGTGATTTCACTTTCCTCTGATGTTAATACTCCCGCTTTAAATCCTTGCTATAAATCACATTGGTTGGATTTTGCTGATCAATACCTTGTAAATTAGGACTAAGATAAATGGGCGTGGTGTACTGAAACACGGGTAAAACCACATTATCTTGCTGCAATAATTGACTTACTTGCTGATAAAGTGCGGTGCGTTTTTGCGTAGAAATGGGTTGTAGACTCTGTTCTAGTAACGCGTCCACTTTTTCGTTGTGATACGCGGATTTATTGTCTGGATTTTTGGAATAAAAATTCATTAAAAATGCCGAAGGATCATTGTAATCCGCACACCAGCCTGAGCGAATAATTTGAAAATCACCTTTCGCACGTCTTTCCAATAAGGTTTGCCAAGGCACAGGATCGGCTTGAATATGAATGAGATCAGATTGCGACCACATTTGCACTAAACGCTGCCCAATGGTGTGATTAATCCCTTCTTGGTCAAAAGTTAAACGCAACACGAGAGGCGATTTTTCGGTAATCCCGTTTTGCTGTAAAAGCTGTTCCACTAACACGGGCGACCACGCATTCTCTGGCTCACCTTGCATTGAAATGGGAAGAAAATGATTACTCGCCAGACGAGCCTGCGGTTCACCCCGTACTAAGTTACGGGCTGAAGCTAAAAAAACAAGAGATTTTCGTACCGCACTTTTAGCCAGCCTTGGATCATTAAAATTAAATTCATAATAATAAGTGCAAAGTTTCGGAAAATACGTCACTTGTACATTGCGATGCGTTGGATTAACAACAATATCAATCCCCGTCAGTTCTTGATTTAACGTGAGTTTTTTATAATCAACCAAAGAGAATGCCACATTCTCACCTTGCCAATAATAAGGATTTTGTGCCAGATGAATTTCATCCCCTTGCTGATTTTTCACATAATAAGCCCCATTGCTCACAAAGCCTTGCTGTTCGGCAAAAGACTGCGGTAATAGCACAGGGTGCGCCAACATTGCGGGTAAATAGGGGATCGCTTTTTCTAAGGTGATTTGTAATTGCTGTGGAGACAGGGCTTGCACGCCTAATTGAGCAACATCCGCTTCCCCTTGTATCACAGCGGTTGCGTGCTGAATATTGATAAAAGCTAAGTATTTTTTCAGTGGATTATTTGAAGTCGCTAATTTTCGCCAGCTTTGTACAAAATCTTCAGCGGTAACAGGTAAGCCATTTGACCATTTTGCCGCTTCGCGCAAAGTAAATATCCAAGTTTTATTATCTTTGGTTTGCCAGCTTTCAGCAACGGCGGGAATCACATTGCCGTGTGGATCATAAATTACCAAGCCTTCTAGAATATCACGCAAAAAAGTGGCTTGTTCATCATTTTGTAGTTTGTCTGGTGAAATCACTAAATCACCATAAACGCCACGCACTAAGCGAGGAATACGCACTTCAGGCTCGGTTGGTGTTGTCGTGGTTTGTGCAGGATGAGGCGTGGTAACCTGCTGTGGCTTATCGCAACCGGTTAATCCGAAAATAGCACAAAAAAACACCGCACTTGGTAAAATTGTTGAAACGTTCAATGATGGCATTGGCTTAAAAACTCAGGTAAAAGTAGGGGCATTATACAAAAATGCCCCTTTATTACCAATCATTCTTTCTTTAATAACGGCTTATTCTTTCAGCGTTTTAATCCAAAAGAAAAACACCCAATAGTGAATGATCAAACCGAGTAAAATGGCGATTTTACCAAAAATGGTAGGGGTAAAATAAAACCCAATTGCCAGCATTGTGGTGGATAAAATAAGAATCCGAATTTTGGTTTTTAACGTTAATGCACGCTGTTCACTGAAAGATTGTAAATGCTTTTTATAAAGTTCCGTGTGAATGATCCAATTATGTAAACGTTCAGAACCTTGCGCAAAGCAAAATACCGTGAGTAATAAAAAAGGTGTCGTCGGTAGTAAGGGCAAAAATGCGCCAATAATGCCGAGTGCTAACGAAATAAATCCTAAAATGATGTAAATAGCTTTCATTTTTCTTTCCAAATAAAAATAATTCTCAATTATCCATATTTTTTTTAGATTTCTCAACCTTGATATTATAAAATCGCCCCTTATTTGTTATGCAATGAAAAACACTATAAAAAAGCAAGGAGCTGTTATGCCAAATCCGCTATTAAGCGAAACGACCTTACCGCAATTTTCGCACATCAAACCTGAACATATTCAACCTGCAATTAGCCAATTAATTCAAGAAAATCGAGATACCGTCGCGCAAGTTTTAAAACAACCGCACTTAACGTGGCAGAATTTTATTGAACCACTCACTGAAAGTGGTGATCGCCTAAGTAAAGCGTGGTCACCAGTCAGCCACTTAAATGCGGTAAAAAATAGCCCTGAATTGCGTGAAGCCTATCAAGCCTGCTTGCCATTGCTTTCCGAATATAGCACTTGGTTAGGGCAACACGAAGGTTTATATCAAGCCTATTTACAACTCAAAAACAGCCCAGAATATGCAACTTATACCGTGGCACAGAAAAAAGCCATTGATAATGCCTTACGTGATTTCAAACTCTCGGGCATTTCCCTTCCAGCAGAAAAACAAAAACGCTATGGGGAAATCGTGGCGCGTTTATCTGAATTAAGCTCGCAATTTAGCAATAATGTGCTAGATGCCACAATGGGCTGGGATAAAGTGATCACAGATAAAAATGAATTAGCTGGTTTGCCAGAAAGTGCTTTACAAGCCGCAAAACAATCCGCAGAAAACAAAGGGCGAGAAGGCTATCGCTTTACCCTTGAGTTTCCAAGCTATTTGCCAGTGATGACGTATTGTGAAAATCGCCAATTGCGTGAAGAAATGTACCGAGCGTTCGTTACGCGCGCTTCAGAGCAAGGCCCAAATGCCGGCAAATGGGATAACTCTGCCATTATGCAAGAGATCTTAACCTTGCGTGTGGAATTAGCAAAATTGCTTGATTTTGAGCATTACACCGAACTTTCCCTTGCCACCAAAATGGCTGAAAATCCGCAACAAGTATTGGATTTCCTTGAGAATTTAGCAAGCCGTTCAAAAGCACAAGGACAACAAGAATTAGCCGAATTAGACGCATTTTGTAAAACGCACTTTAATATCACCGCACTTGAACCTTGGGATATTGCGTTTTATAGCGAAAAACAAAAACAACATTTATATGCGATTAATGATGAAGCACTTCGCCCTTATTTTCCTGAAGATCGCGTACTGACTGGCTTATTTGAGCTGATTAAACGTTTATTTAATATTCGTGCTGTTGAGCGTTTTGATGTAGAAACTTGGCATAATGATGTACGTTTCTTTGATCTGATTGATAGCCAAGATCAACTGCGTGGCAGCTTTTATTTAGATCTCTACGCTCGTGAAAATAAACGTGGCGGGGCGTGGATGGATGATTGCGTCGGTCGTCGCCGTAAATCAGACGGCACTATTCAGCATCCTGTGGCTTATCTTACTTGTAACTTTAATGCGCCTGTGGGTGATAAACCTGCTCTCTTTACCCACGATGAAGTGACCACATTATTCCACGAATTTGGACACGGCATTCATCATATGCTAACACAAATTGATGTGGCTGATGTGGCAGGGATCAATGGTGTACCTTGGGATGCCGTGGAATTACCAAGCCAATTCTTAGAAAACTGGTGCTGGGAAGAAGATGCCCTTGCCTTTATTTCAGGACATTATGAAACCGGTGAGCCTCTACCAAAAGAAAAATTGCAACAGCTACTCAAAGCGAAAAACTTCCAAGCAGCAATGTTTGTATTACGCCAACTTGAATTTGGCTTATTTGATTTCCGTTTACATCATTATTTTGATGCGAACCAAGAGAATCAAATTTTAGAGATATTACAGCAAGTGAAAAAAGAAGTTGCGGTGCTGAAAGGTGTTGAGTGGGCAAGAAACCCACATAGCTTTAGCCATATTTTTGCTGGAGGCTATGCCGCTGGTTATTACAGTTATTTATGGGCTGAAGTGCTATCAGCCGATGCATTTTCTCGTTTTGAAGAAGAAGGCATCTTTAACCCACAAACAGGGCAATCTTTCTTAGATGAAATTCTTACCCGTGGTGGTTCGGAAGAGCCAATGGCATTATTTAAACGCTTTAGAGGGCGTGAGCCTAAACTCGATGCTTTATTAAGGCATAAAGGGATTGCAACCTCATAATATTCATTTCCCTTTTTGGTGCATAGCTCTTTCGCTATGCACCTTACTACGCCACATCTTTCTTATTCCTGAAATTTAGTAATTATCTCTCATCTCCTTTATATTGAAACATCAAACAAACCATGATTGAAAAAGCATTTCAGAAAATTTTCTTTATTTGAAAATAGTTTTTGATAATAATTATTATTTATAATAATATTAATGAGAACTATTACCAATAAGGAGCTATTTTATGGAAATAAAGAAAACCGTTCTATGTACTCTCACCTCATTATTCTGCATAAGCTGTGCTTCTGGTGGTGGAGGCTTTGACGTGGAGAATGCTAACCCACCCAATGTTGTCACGGATAATCAACCCTCTAAACCTAATTATGTTACCGAAAATAATGGCAAAAAATTAGAATCTCCTGCCCCAGAAGACTTGAGTGAAATGGGCTGGGTAGCTACAACCCCTTGGGGACCGGGGAGAGATGGTAATGTAATGAATAAAGAATATGAAGATGTAAAAAGCCAAAAACGAATAATTACCGATGCACGTACCAACCTTAATCCTAAAGACTATGATGTCCTATTATTTAAAGGTGATTATCCTCTAACCCACGATCATCAAGCTCGTTCCGAATCTATTCAAGTTATTGATGAAAATGGTAAGAAAGTATGGAAAAGAGCGGTAAAAAATATTTCACAATTTTTATCAATAGGAGATAAGAAAGATACATTGATTTTTTATGCCAAAGAAGATAGTGCCAATTATATTTACCTCAAAATCACAGAATATGGTGATGTCAAAGTCGGTTTTATTGAATTAATTGAACAAGATCCGAAAACAGTACTTCCTAGAAGCCAAAGCTATAATAATATTTTTTATGCCATTCGTGAAAAAACGATGGATATGCCAATGAAAGGAAAGGCAACTTATAGTGGTGTTTGGGAATATGCAACCTATACGCCACAAAAAGGTAGCGGTAGTGGTTCATACTACGAAACAGGCAAACAAGCTGGTGGAACATTAAAACAAAATAAAGCGGTTTTCACCGTTGATTTCTCAAATAAAACGGTAACGGGAACATTAGATGCGGTTGATAGAAATGATAAAAAAATTGTTTATGACATTAACGCAACGATTACAGAAAACGGTTTCCGTGGTAATGCCACAAAAAATGGTCAAACCACGCTTTTTGCTAATGATGGAAATGACAACCCTCCGCTACCTGAAAATGCAAAGGTATTAGGCTCTTTTGCGGGTGAAAAAGCAAAACAATTAGCTGGGCGGGTATGGTCAGAAGATAATCATTTTGCAGGTGTTTTTGCTGCTAAGCAAAATTCAGAAGAAGAAGCCGTTGAAACTGACGGTAAACACCTAAATGCTCAAACTTTACCTTTTACCAACGAGGAAAATAGTACCACCTTTTCTGAAAATAAACCGCAATCACAAAATTTTTCTGGTGATATTAATAAGCTTCAAATTGACGGCATTTTAGTTAATTTAGATACTACTAACACAGATAATATATGCTGTGGAGATTTTAATTTTTTACGTTTTGGTGTTGAAAATCACGAAATAAAACAGGCAGATAATAAAACCGAGAAGCGAGGCAATCTGTTTGTTCAAGGCTATGTTACACCTATTTCTGAAATCCCTTCAACGGGTGAAGTAAAGTATCACGGACATTGGTATGGCTTTGGTAAAGGTCAAGCGGCTAATGTATCTAGACGTTATCAAGATGCAGAATTTACGGCAAATTTTGCGACTCGCCAAGTCTCTGGTGAATTGAAAAATAATGGCGGAACTTCAGCAGTAAAATTTGAGAATTTGTCTATTACTGAAAATGGCTTTAATGGAAAAGCAAATCTAGCTGTACACGATGGCAATATTACTGGCTCAGGTGCCGTTATTACAGGTGAGGCAGATGTAGCAGGTCATTTTTACGGTACAAACGCTAATGAAATTGGCGGAACGGTAATTAAAGAAGACAAAACTTTTGGTGCCGTTTTTGGTGGAAAACAAATTCAACAATAAAAGGAAAGAATGATGTCAGCAAAGAATACCATTTCTCTCATAAATAAAATGAATCTCGTTTTTTGTCTTTTTTGTACCGCACTTTATGTTCAAGCAGAAAATCAGCAAGAGGCGTTAGAAGAGTCCGAGATTACAACACTAGAAACAATTCATATTAAAGAGAAATTTGAAAAACAGAAGCAAAATGTTTCTGGCTTAGGGGAAGTACGTAAAAATCAGGCTCAAATACAAAATGAACAAATAGAAAATATTCGTGATATCACACGCTACGATCCCGGTATTTCAATCACCGAAGCGGGAGGACGAGGAACAACCAGAGGGTTTTCTATACGTGGTGTTGATCAAGATCGAGTCGCTATTGATCTAGATGGATTAGGTGCTTCATCAACATTGAAAAGACATGATGCAAGCGGTACATTTTCAATGTTATCCGGTTCAGCAAAAAATGATGTGGAATATGAAGATCTTCGACTACTTGATCTAAGAAAAGGCGCATCATCTGCTGAATCTGGTAGTGGGGCATTAGGTGGTGCTGTATCAATGGAAACGAAGAATGTTGATGATTTCTTACAGCCCGATCAATCCATAGGCGGTCGTTTTAAAACAGACTATACCTCCAAAGATAAGCGAAAATTATATAGCGGTGGTTTAGCTTTCCGAGCGGGGAAATTCGATGGGTTTGTTCAATATTCTCATCGTAATGGACATGAAATTCAAGCGCATAAAGATCTTTATAAAGGCACGCTTTTCATTGCGAATCACGCTGATCCTGTCGATCCTATTATGAATAAAAAAGGGCGTTGGGTCAGTATGGAAGAAGTAAGTGGCGTACGTCGTCGTATTCCTAATCCACTCGATTATGAAAGTCA
This sequence comes from Avibacterium sp. 20-126, assembly GCF_044358625.1. Taxonomy (NCBI): domain Bacteria; kingdom Pseudomonadati; phylum Pseudomonadota; class Gammaproteobacteria; order Pasteurellales; family Pasteurellaceae; genus Avibacterium; species Avibacterium sp. 20-126. The sequence goes on from NZ_CP091457.1 coordinate 1,762,210, forward strand.
TTCATTACTGAGTAAATTTGGTTGGCATTTTACCCCTCAACACTACTTGGGCATTGTACTAAATCGAACTAAGCAACAATATAAAATGCGGGAAATGCAACGTCCAAATTATTATAATGGTCAAGAAAAGCATCTGATTAATGGTGTACTCTACCCTGAATCCCCTTTCTATGATGAAATCTCAACAAAACGGATTCAATATACCCCTTCACAATTTTATTTTGATACTCATCAAAACAATCGAATTGGATTAGAGTACCGTTTTGATGCAAAAGACGAAGCTGCTTGGGTAAACTCTGCGGTGGTTCGTTTTGATAAACGTGATCTGATTATGAAATCAGAAGTGAAGCGGTTAAATTGTGCAAAATGGCCTTCCGTAGATGCGAATTGCTGGGCAACTGAAGAAGGGCAAAAATCTTGGCATCATATTGTTAATAGCAAACAAACAGACTATCGCTTCGATCTCAATTTGAATAAACTCTGGGAATGGGGAGAAACAGGACACGATACCCGCGTAGTTCTCGGCACGATATTGAGTAAGCATCATTTTTATGATTATGATCGTTTTAGTGACATCATTTATAAACGTGTCGGCTCAGGACCTCGTGAATTTGCTGGTAAACACCATATTGATTTTCACCCAATTAGTCCAATAAAAAGTCGCCATTATTTTATAGGTGTAAGCGACTCTATCACACTAGGACAAAAATGGTTTATCTCTAGTGCATTACGTTATGATCACTATCAATTTAAAGGTAACCCTACCCTTGAGGAACAGCAACGCTCTATTCAATTCAAACAAAGTAAATACCAAAACCTCTCTTGGGATCTGGGTATAAAATATCAAATTATCGAACCATTAGCCCTTACTTACCGTAATAGTAGTGGATTTAGAATCCCGTCTGTTTATGAACAGCTAGGTCCTGATCTCAATGCCTATGGACATTCAATCCAAGGAAAATTAGACAAAGAGTACTCACGCAATCAAGAAATTGGTGCAGAATTTGAATACAAAGCATTACGCCTAAAAAGCAGTTATTTCTGGGCAACCTATAAAAATATGATTGCTCTTGCCTCTTTAAAAAAACCTACAGGGCAAGGACGAGGTGATCTATTCTATTACAATACGCAAGATATCAAAGTACGTGGCTATGATATTAGTGCCAATTTAGATCTATATAGTTTATGGGAACGCTTTCCTGAAGGAATTAATCTCTTTGCTAAAATTAGTAAAACGCAGCAAATTGGCGGACCAGCCAAAATGCCTGAAGGATATGAAGGAAGAGCATATTCCCTTGATTCTATTCAACCATTACGCGTGGTCTATGGAATCTCTTACCTCTCACCAGAAGAAAAATGGGGGCTTAACTTCGTTACAACCTATTCCAAAGGCAAAGATAGTGGAGAATTGGTTGCACAAGATAGTTCACCTTTAGGTGTGATAGAAGAAAGCCGTTCTCACATTAAAACCAAATCTTGGATCATTGCCGATCTCACTGGGCATTATCGATTTAATAAATATATGACATTCCGAGCAGGGATCTATAATTTATTTAATTACCGCTATGTGACTTGGGAATCCGCTCGACAAACAGTATGGAATGGCAGTTTAGAAACGAATTTAGACACGCCAAACTATTCTGTTGTGGCCGCCCCGGGACGTAACTTCTTCGCAGGACTAGAAATTAAATTCTAATAGGTTATTAAATGCAGTATGACATTCAGGCATACTGCATTTTCTTGAGTAATAAGTAAAATGAAAAAAACAACATTTTTAATTCTTCCCCTTATTCTATCGAGTAAAATCTGGGCTTTACCACAAAACATAGATATAAAAGAAGCGCCAGAATTAAATTATGAGCCAATCCATATTAATTCTTCCTCCTCTTGGCAGGAAATTCCAAAAACCTCTTCAATGCCTCTTAAGATTAAGGCAGAACAATTACGTCATGCGCCAGAATTATTACAAAAAGTGATAAATCTTGCGATTGCGCAGGAACATATTCCACTACTCAAAAAAATTCTTCCTGTCTATGAAACGAGTACTCATCCAAATCCAATTATCATCGCTTATGCAAAAGGACTCGTAGCAAAATCAGCACAACAATATCCCCTAGCTATAACAGAGTTTAAAAAAGTAGAAACACTTTACCCTAATTCGGAAAAAGCCATTTTTCACCATATTGATAGTCTTCTACTGAATCAACAAATTTGGCAAGCTACTGAACTTGTTCAACAGCATTTAACAACGACATCCTCCCCGCAATTTATTACTCAACTAGAAAAAGTCGATCAATACCTCCAATCACGCAAAGCATGGAAACACTATATTGCAATTGAATTTCTCAATGATAAGAATATTAATAATGCACCAGATAAACAAAAAATCGGTGCCTTTTCATTTGAAAAAAAACTTGCGGATAAAGGATTAGGCTATCAATTTGGAAATCGAAAAACTTTTTTTATGCCAAATGGTTTTTATGCACAATGGCAAAGCGATTTTATCGGAAAAATATACCGCACTTACCACCAATATAATGATTTTTATGGGCGAATAACAATACCATTCGGCTATGCAAATTATCATCATCAATTTACACTAGAACCTTATTCAGGATTACGCGTTTTTTCAGGAAAGCCCTATACGAATCATTTTGGTATAACAACCAGTTGGCAATATCAATGGAGCAACTACTTTCGCAGTAAAATTGCATTTAATTATGCCACTGAAAGGTATCGGCAGAAACAATATAAACATCTCACAAACTACACGCAAAATTTAGCGTTGAGTAGTTCTTGGAACATTAACTCAAGATGGTATGCCGGCATTTCCGTTGATATAGGTAAAAAATATGCTACCGCTTATCCACAAGATCGGTATATAAAATATCGGGCGAATCTCAATATAGGCTATCAAAACGAAAATATTGGTGTCCGTTTACGCCTTGCTCGTGAACAAAAATACTACAAAGCGCCATTTTATTGGGGGTTAAGTGGTAATGCCAAACGGCAAGATCGAGAAACGCAATTCTCGACATCCATCTGGTCACCCCATATTCAATTCATGGGAATAGTGCCAACATTAAGCTATAACTATCAACGGGTGAACAGCAATAGCTTAAATATTCCTTATCACAAACATAGCATCGCATTGGAAATACAAAAAATATTTTAATATAAGTTCTCCTTTAGTACTTATCATTCTTAGTTTGACTGGCTAGGATGGTAAAAATAAAAAAGGAGAGCATTCGATCTAGAAATCGAGATTATAGCTCTCCTGAATCAGTAAAATTTAGATTATATAAAAGTGCGGTGATTTTTTTCTAAATTTTAGGCTAACCAATCCAACCGACTTGATATGAAATAAATAACACAGTAAACAAAGATAAATAAATAAGCCCAATAAATGACAACCATAATAACCCCCCTTCAACCTTATGTTCACCTTTTAAGACGAGAGAAAGGTTAAGATAGGCAAAAATAGGCGTTGAAACAAAAGAGCAAATCATAGCAAAGCGCAACATTGTTGCGACATCACTCATAAAGAAACTAATGATAATTATGCCTGCTAATGCGGCAAAGGTCATCCATAAAGCCAATTGTTTTGGTGACTGCTCTTTATGATTTAATAATAAACGTAGAGCCTCAGCATTCGCTCGGGAATAGCCATCGATCACCGTGATTGTTGTTCCGAACATACACATTAATGCAACAAAGGCAATTAATAAGCGAGACCAATCTCCAATAGCATAAGCATACATTTTAATTAATTGCGCAATATATTTCACGCCAGCTTGTTCCACGGCTTCTCCAGAACCATACTGAATGAGCGCCCCTAATGCTAAAAATACCATTGCTAGAATAGCGGTACCAATAAAGCCTACATTAAAATCAAACAGTCCATCTTTATAATTTATATGGGTAAAACGTCTTTTGGCCACAACCCACATTGAGTTAATTGCAGAAATTTCAATAGGTGCTGGCATCCAGCCCATTAAGGCAACAATAAAACCAAGCGAAAGCATATTCCAAGGGGATGGCTCAATAAAGTCTGGTGCAATCACTTTTTCCTTGAAAACGGCAATAATTACTGCTGTTACAGTTGCCGTAGTCAATGCAATCATAATCCATTTCGATAAACGATCTAAAAAGCGGTATTTACCAAGCAATAAAATACCCCAAGTTAGCACAATAATAACCGTACTCACCTGAGAAATACTTAATCCCCATTCTTTAGGTAAAATAAAACTTAAAATCGCTGCAGTTACAATGCCTACTCCAGCTGTATTAATCGCTGTCGCAAAAACATTAAGCAAGAAAAAAATTAATAAATAAAAATATCCTTTTTCTTTATAACCCTCTAGCAAGGTTTTCCCTGTACTTAAGGTGTACTGAGTACCAAAACGGAAAAAAGGGTATTTAAATAAATTTGCAAGAAGAATAATAATCGCTAATTGCCAGCCATAAATCGCCCCAGCTTGCGTTGACGCAATAAGATGCGATCCCCCAACCGCAGCGGAAGCCATTAAAATACCGGGACCTAAAGCCGAAAATTTAGAACGCCACGTAGAAGCATTGAAATTTGAAGTCGTTGTCATTTGTTATATTCCTTTTTATTACATCATCCACAACAATGATGGATGCACACAATAACACAGCAAGGACGAAAGTAAAAGCCTCATTTTTAGTATAAAAAACTGAGAAAAAGATTAAAAAAGACAAATAGAATAAATTTCAGATATTTAACACTATAAAAATGATAAAAAACAGAATAAAACTCCAATACAATTTAATAGTAAGATATTTAATTCTTAAGCTTACATCAGAAAAGTATAGGTAAATCTGTTTCTATTAAAAACTAAAAATGAAATAGAAAATGAATAATGATGGCTGGGGTACTAGGATTCGAACCTAGGGATGCCGAGATCAAAACCCGGTGCCTTACCGCTTGGCGATACCCCATTAGGAATTCTATAATCAGAATTTTTGATGAGAAATCAGATAGTATGGCTGGGGTACTAGGATTCGAACCTAGGGATGCCGAGATCAAAACCCGGTGCCTTACCGCTTGGCGATACCCCACCTACTAAAGAACTGCAAGCTAATGAATGGTGCGGGACGAGGGACTTGAACCCACACACCTCGCGGCGCCAGAACCTAAATCTGGTGCGTCTACCAATTTCGCCAGTCCCGCAAATATGGTGGCTATGACGGGATTCGAACCTGTGACCCCAACATTATGAGTGTTGTGCTCTAACCAACTGAGCTACATAGCCAAACATTTTGCATTCACCTCATCGGCTTTGCGGGGCTAATTATGCTGATCTGACTCCCCTTCGTCAACTCTTTTTTTACGCTTTTTTCTAAATTCTTTCTCATTCGCATAGAGATTATACAAATCGGCGTAAAAGCAACCGCACTTTACTCTGCTAATAGATGTTGGAGCAATCTACCATCGAATAAGGCTTGTTTAATCAACGCAAATGCGCCGATAACATCTTCATTTTGTAGTTCAGAAGCCACCAGTGGTGTATTTTTCACAAAAGCAGGCAATGCCAAATTATCCAAGGTGCGGCGAATAGCGGAAAACAGCACATCCTTAGCTTGCGTAATTTCTCCTGAAATCACGATTTTTTCAGGGTTAAACATATTTACGCTCATTGCAAGTACACGTCCAATTTGGATACCTACGTGTTCAATCAACTCTACTGCCACGGTATCTTGTTTATTCACTGCCTTACAAATCGCTTCAATATCATGACTTTCTAAAGAAATCCATTTGCTTTGATAACCATCTTCAAGTAAACGTTGCATTTTTTCTTCAATTGCCGCATTACTAACCACGGTTTCCAAACAGCCTACATTGCCACACAAACAGCGTTTACCTAAAGGATCAACCTGAATATGCCCAATTTCCCCCACATTATTTTTATAACCAAGGAATACTTCGTGATTAATCACAATGCCAGCACCAACACCACGATGAATACGTAGTAATAAAGAATCATAGCAATCTTTTGTTACACCGAAATAATGTTCTGCTAAAGCAAGGCTACGCACATCATGCCCAATAAAGGTCATCAATTGAAATTCCTGTGTTATTTTTTGCGCTAATAACCAAGGTTCATCTAACTTAAGATAAGATAAATGTTCAATCGCGTTTGTTTTGCTATCAACAAAGCCTGATACAGTAACACCAATTGCAATAAATTCACTACGGCGATGCTGATTGGCTTCAATGAATTGCTTCAAGTGAGTACATAAAAATGCTTCGATTTCAGCGGCACTATTCATCTCTGGCAAATCAATCACGGTTTTCTTTAATAATTTTGTAGAAAGATCCATTATTGCAAAGGTAATATACTCTTGTCCCAACCGAATTAGAATGGCTCGAAATGCCTTATATTCCGCAATAATCGACGTTGCTCGGCGTCCCCCTGTTGATTCTTGTTGCTCAACTTCTTTAATCAAACCGCGCGCGAGTAAATTTCGCGTAATTTTTGTCACACTGGCTGGTGCAAGCTGGCTTAATTCTGAAATTTGAATACGAGAAATTGGTCCTTGTTGATCAATTAATTTATAAACCACCGCACTATTCATTTGTTTAACAAAATCAACATTTGCAATTTGATGATGATCCCACATTCTCTTTTCCTACATCATAAAACCGATAATGGGGGTATTTTAAAATGAATTGAACAAAATGCCTAGCTGAGAAAACAGGCTAAATAAAAAGGTAGCCTGTGCTACCTTTTTCTTATCAATAAAGTGCGGTGTTTTTTCTCTTAGTTTTCATACCATTGCCATTGCCCATTGACTGCACTGCCTAGCACTTTAAAATCATTATTGAACAATGTCAGGTTAGCAATTTTCCCTTCGGCAATATCCCCTAGATGATCATCCACACCAATGGCTTTTGCTGGGTAGTAATTGCACATTCTTAGCGTTTCATCAAGTGGAATCCCCACGTGTTTTACTGCATTTTCTACCGATTCAATCATTGTGATCGCAGAGCCGCCGAGCGTACCATTTTCGTCATAGCATTTACCATTGCGCACATACACGGTTTTCCCCACAAAATCGAAAGATGTGATATCCGCACCAGCGGCTGCAGTGGCGTCTGTCACGATGCACAATTTATCGCCTTTGACTTTTTTATCAATTTTGATATTGCCGAATTCAACGTGCAAACCATCCACAATAATACCTGTGTAAATATCGCTATCTAACACTGCACCGACAACCCCCATTTCACGCCCTGAACTAATCGGTGACATTGCATTATGCAAGTGTGTAGCGAAAGTTGCACCATTGGCAATCGCCTGTTTTGCCACATCATAAGTGGCGTTGGAATGCCCAATGGAAACCACAATGCCACTTTGTACAAAATCACCAATGTATTTCGCTGTTGGGTTTTCAGGCGCCAGTGTAATCTTGCTAATCACCGAGGAATTTTGGCATAGAAAATCTTTCATTTCAGGACTAATGGCACGAATATATTCCGCCTGATGCACGCCTTTCTTTTCTACGCTTAAATAAGGGCCTTCCAAATGCAAACCAAGTGCTTGGTTTTTATGCTTTTTAAGGTACTCGCCCATCACTGAAATTGCTCGCTTAATGCCTTCATCATCTGCTGTGATAAACGTGGGCAAATAACTTGTCGTGCCTGAACGCAAATTGGTTTGTTGCATAATTTCAAGGGTTTTCACTGAAGTATCGCCATTAAACATAACGCCACCGCAGCCATTTAATTGCAGATCAATAAACCCTGCTGTTAGATTATTCCCTTTTAAATCAACTTGTTGCAATCCTTCAGGCAGATTTTCTTGTGGCATAATCGCCACAATTCTCTCCCCATCGACGATCACTGCTCGCCCATACTGCACGCTTTGCGAGGTATAAACGACCCCGTTTACTAATGCATAACTCATTTTTTACCTTCTCTATAAGACACTATGAATTGCTTTAGCTTCTAACTCAGTAAAATATTTGACAGTTTTTACTTTTAGCTCTTGTGTAGCAGGTTCATCACAAACAAAAATTGCGTGGCGGTGTAGTTGTAACGCACTGATCGTCCAAAAATGATTTACGCTCCCCTCCACGCCTGCTTGCAACGCAAGGGCTTTGTTATGTCCCGTAACTAAAAGCATCACTTCTGCCGCATCTAATAAGGTTGCAACCCCAATCGTTAGGGCGTATTTCGGTACTTTATTAACATCATTATCAAAAAAGCGCGAGTTTGCAATTAAGGTATCTTCTGTCAATGTTTTAATTCGAGTGCGAGACGCTAAAGATGAGGCAGGTTCATTAAAGGCAATATGTCCATCCACGCCTACTCCGCCCATAAATAAATTCACTTTGCCATAAGATTTCATTTTTTCTTCGTAACGGCGACACTCTTCATCCAGATCAGGAGCATTGCCATCTAGTAAATTAATATTTTTTTCTTGAATATCAACGTGATCGAAGAAGTTTTTATACATAAAAGTGCGGTAACTTTCAGGATGATCTTTAGGCAATCCTACATATTCATCCATATTAAAGGTAACCACATTTTTGAAGCTTACTTCCCCAGCCTGATACAGTTTAATTAATTCTTTATAAGTTGCTAAGGGGGTGCCACCTGTTGGCAGTCCAAGCACAAAAGGCCGCGCTTCTGTTGGATTAAATTCATTAATACGATCAACAATATGACGAGCCGCCCATTTGCTGACTTGTTCGGAAGTTTGTAAAGGAATTAAACGCATAGCTCTCTCCTATTTGCTATTTTGAAGTATCATTTCATAATTTTGATTATAAAATAAAATTAACTTCAAAGGAAAATAGAATTTTATTGAAAAGAAAAAATCGTGATCTACATCACAAAGAAAAATTCGCAAAAATAATACCGCTCTATTAAAAAGCGGTATTATTCTGGAATTAGGAATAAATGGTAGAAAATTAAGCCTTGCCCCAAACTTCCTCAACAATTTCACGGATAAAATCCAGTTTATTCCATTGCTGCTCTTCCGTCAGAATATTGCCTTCCTCCGTTGAAGCAAACCCACATTGTGGGCTTAAACAGAGTTGGTTGATATCCACATATTGTGCGGCTTCTTGAATGCGTTTAATGATTTCATTCTTATCTTCAAGGTTACCATCTTTTGACGTAATTAAGCCAAGTACCACTTGCTGATCTTTAATAAAGCGCAATGGTTTGAAATCACCCGAGCGATCACTATCGTACTCAAGGAAGAAACCATCTACATTGCAATTGCCAAATAAGATTTCAGCTACAGGCTCATAGCCCCCTGATGAGAACCACGTTGAACGGAAATTGCCACGACAAATGTGCATCGTTATTGTCATATCTTCAGGTTTAACAGCAATAATACGATTGACCATATACACATAATCTTTCGCCAGCTGTTCGAGATCAAAGCCACGCGCTTGATAAGCTTGGCGTTTTTCTTCAGAACATAGTTCGCCCCAGCTTGTGTCATCTAATTGCAAGTTGCGACAGCCCAACGCATAGAATTTTTGCATTGCACGAATATAAGCCTCAGCAATATCATCAAGTAGCTGTTGATTATTGTTTTTATAACGCTCAATGGGTTGATACGCCGTTTCACGCACCGTACAAATTAAATGTAGCATTGACGGTGATGGAATGGTGAATTTCACAGGATAATCCCCTGCAATTTGCTGTAAAGAACGGTAATGTTCAAGGAATGGATGATGATCGGAAAAACCAATTTTATCGACAATTTTCAACGTTTTAGGACGAACATTATGGTGTTTAAATTGAACAGAAAATTTTTCTGCTTCAACTTCTTCCACGCCTTCTAAAGCACTTAAAAAATCCAAATGCCAAAAAGTACGACGAAATTCGCCATCAGTTACCGCAGGCAAGCCTACTGCTTTTTGTTTAGCCACCAAATTGGCAATTTCTTTGTCTTCCACTTCGCTCAGATCTGCACAAGAAATATCACCACAGCTACATTGTTGGCGTGCTTGTTTTAAGCTTTCAGGACGTAAAAAACTCCCCACAATATCAAAACGATAAGGGGCATTATCTCGAAGTTGTGCATTAGGAAATAGTTTGCTCATAATCACTCTCTTTTAGTTATAGTTAGATAGGAAACAACGATTTTAACAAAAAATTCACACATATCCTAAAAAATGCGAAAAAAACCACTGCACTTATAAAACGAAAAAATTCTTACGATCGGGATCGCAAAACTGCGGTTAATTTTCCACGATGGCAGAAAAGTCGCTTAATATCCGAACAAGTTTTTATATGGGAGAAAAATGATGTCTTATATTATGCGTAGTTTGTTCACCTTATTCACACTCTGTTCACTTTTTGCTTATGCCAATCCACCTGATTTAATGTTGCTTGGCACTTATCATAATCAAAACGTGCAAGGTTGGGTGATGAGCGAAAAATTAGACGGCATCAGGGGGTATTGGGATGGTAAGCAGCTTTTTACAAGGCAGAATAAAATCCTCACACCGCCTGCTTATTTTATTAAAGATTTTCCTCCTTTTGCCATTGATGGTGAACTGTTTAGTCAGCGTAATGAATTTGAGCAAATTTCCTCCATTGTGCGTTCACAAAAAGACAAAGGCTGGGAAAAATTAAAACTCTATGTATTTGATGTCCCCAATGCCAAGGGCAATCTATTTGAACGCTTAGCAGTGTTAGAAAATTATCTGGCACGGCATCCTAGCCAACATATTGAAATTATTAAACAAATTCCCATTAAGGATTATTCTCAAGTACAAGATTTTCTGCACCAAGTAGAACAAAATCAAGGAGAAGGTTTGGTGTTGCGTAATCCTAATGCACCTTATGAAAAGAAACGTAGCAACCAAATTTTGAAATTAAAGACCACACTTGATGAAGAATGTGAAGTGATTGCACATCACAAAGGCAAGGGGCAATTTGTCGATAAGCTCGGTGCCATTACCTGTAAAAATCAGCGTGGCGAATTCCGTATCGGGTCAGGTTTTAAATTGGCAGATAGAGAAAATCCGCCCCCCATCGGGTCAATCATTACCTATAAATATCGTGGTTTAACGCAAAAAGGGTTACCGAGATTTGCCACTTATTGGCGGAAGAAAGAATAAAAAATCCCCTTAAAATCAAGGGGATTAATAAAGTGCGGTGGAAATTAAGCCAAAATTTTATCTAATTCTGCGCTCACTTCTTCCACTTTTTGGGTACCGTCTAAGCGGAAATATTTCGTATTCCCCGCTTTAGCTTCTGCTTGGTAGTAATCCACCAGTGGCTTGGTGGTATTGTGATACACTTTCAAGCGATCTAATACCGTTTCAGGCTTATCATCAGCACGAATAATTAACGCTTCGCCTGTAACATCGTCTTTTCCTTCCACTTTTGGTGGGTTATACACAATATGGTAAGTACGCCCAGATGCTTGGTGAACACGGCGACCACTCATACGTTCTACGATGACTTCATCTGGCACATCAAATTCCAGCACATAATCAATGCTAATACCCGCACTTTTTAAGGCATCAGCTTGTGGAATGGTGCGTGGGAAGCCATCTAATAAAAAACCTTTTGCACAATCATCTTGCGCAACACGCTCTTTTACTAAAGAAATAATTAAATCATCTGGCACAAGTTGCCCTGCGTCCATTAAGGTTTTCGCTTGTTTACCTAATTCCGTCCCCGCTTTAATCGCTGCACGCAGCATATCACCGGTTGAAATTTGCGGAATACCAAATTTGTTCATAATGAATTGTGCTTGCGTCCCCTTACCAGCACCGGGCGCACCTAAAAGAATAATTTTCATAGTAACCTCATTTTTAGAAAAATTTGCCTTACCATACCGTTAATAACGTTAAAACTCAATACTCAACAAATGATGAACATTAAATTTGTACTATTTAATGAAAAATTAAGCAAAAAATGACCGCACTTTCACTTTAGTTCACTTCATCAATATTGATTTGTTTAATTTGTTCTAAATATTGTGGTGATTTACGGTATTTATCTAGCCATAATAAAAAATTAGCATAGACAGTTCCTGCCACAGAATGCCACACACAAGCAACGGCACAAACCACCGCAGATTCTGGAATGGTTGGGAAGAATTTCATACTTAAGCCCGTGGCTAACCCTGCATTTTGCACGCCAACTTCCAAGGAAATGGTTTTCTTTTTGGCTAAGCTCATACCAAATAATTTCCCTGCGGAATAACCTAGCGCATAGCCAATCACATTATGTAGCACAATACAAAGTAAGATCATTAAACCTGACTGTAAAAAATAATTGCCATAAACGGCCACAACGCCTCCCACAATAAAGGCAAAATTTATCACCGCAACGCCGGGCATTAAGGCTTTAATATCTTGGAACCATTGTTTACGATGTAAAGTAATATTTAAAATTGATCCCACTGCCACAGGTAATACCGTAACCAAAAGCATAAATTTGAACATTGCCCAAGCATTCATTTCTACGCTTTGCCCAACAAGGTAGTTAAGTAACAAGGGTGTCATTACTGGGGCAAGCAAGGTTGAAACCGTGGTCATTCCCACTGAAAATGCCACATCACCTTTACATAAAAAAGTCATAATGTTAGATGCCACGCCACCGGGGCAAGATCCCACAAGCACTAAACCAAGCGTCAAGGCAGGCGAAAGATCAAAACTTTTTGCAATGGCAATGGCGACAAAAGGCATAACGGTATATTGCACAAGGGTGCCAATTAAAATATCCAAAGGGCGTTGCGCAAGCACCTGATAATCTTGCTTACCTAAGGTCATTCCCATTGAAAGCATAATAATACTGATGATGAAAACTTGTGTATCGCCTTTAACCCAAGTAAATAAACTCGGTTGATAAAAGGTAATCAGTGATAGCACAATAATAAAAAGTGCGGTGAATTTTGCTAATAAAAAACTGAGCTTCTTCAAAAATTGCATTACTTTCTCCTACATTTCTCTATCAATAAACGCGCTAGCTCCCCTCATTCCAAGGGGCAACTTTGACTAAGCATAACATACCGGGGATTGCCAGCCAGAAACAAAGCCAGAAATAATCATAGTAGCCTAGCCAATCGATCAATGCCCCCGCTTGGGTATTGAGCGTAGCCCTTGGTAATGCGGCAAGGCTGGTGAATAAGGCAAGCTGAGTGGCGGTGTAAAGTGGGTTGGTTTCCCTTGCCATAAAGGCAACAAAGGCAGCGGTACCTAAGCCGATGCCGATATATTCCGCCGCCACAACAAGGGAAAGCGACCACAAGGCACGGCTATCTACAAGCTCAAAAGGCCCTTGTTTAGCTAGCCACGCAAAGCCAAGAATGGTGATAATTTGCACTAAACCAAATGACCATAAGGCACGGTTAATACCAACTTTCAGCATTAAAATCCCGCCTAAAATGCTCGCGATGACCATTGGCCACAAAGAAGCGTTTTTCACGACCAAGCCAATCTGCGTTTTGCTAAATCCCATATCTAAATAAAAAGGCGAAATTAACGCCGTTGCCATACTGTCGCCCAATTTATACAGAAAAATAAACGCTAAGATCCCTAAGGCAGACCAGACGCCTTTGCGTTGAAAAAATTCACTAAAAGGGTCAATCACACTTTCTTTTAAAGTGCGGTGCTTTTTGAGTGTGATTTTAGGTTCTGTACTTAAAAATAGACACATTAAAATCCCCGGCAACATAAACATCGCGGTGATAATAAATACCGTTTGCCACGGAAAATGATCAGCCAAAATTAGTGAAAGCGAACCGGGAACAAGCCCAGCTATACGGTAAGCATTAACATGGATAGAATTACCTAAACCTAATTCCTTATCGGTTAAAATTTCTCGTCGATACGCATCTAGCACAATGTCTTGCGTAGCAGAAAAAAACGCACAAAGCACGCCCAAGGCTGCAATCAAACTCAACCCAGCCTGCTTGCTTGGATCTAAAAAGCCAAATAATGCAAGACTGATTAATAATAAAATCTGTGAAATAAACATCCAGCCACGACGACGTCCTAAGAAAGGCGGCACAAAGCGATCGAGCAACGGCGCCCAAACAAATTTCCACGAGAACGGAAGCATCATCAGGGTGAAATAGCCTAAGGTTTTAAGATCCACATTTTCTGCACGCAACCAAATAGGTAATAAAGACACAAGAACATAAAGAGGCAAGCCTGAGCTAAATCCGGTAAATAGACAGATCAGCATATTACGGCTGAAAATTTGTGAAAATAAGTGAGTTTGTGTAGTCATAGCCATCGAGTGCGGGGTATTTTTCAAACAAATTGTGCTGTAAGTTTCCTTACAGCACAATGATATTAAGGATTAATCACGGTACCCTTGAGGGTTCTTTTTCTGCCAATTCCACGTATCCTGCATCATTTCCGTTAAGCCACGTTCTGCTTTCCAGCCTAATTCTTTTGCGGCAAGCGATGGATCAGAATAACAAGTCGCAATATCCCCCGGACGACGTGCCACTAACTGATAAGGAATGTGAATATTATTGGCTTGTTCAAAGGCATTCACCATATCTAACACAGAATAACCTGTGCCTGTACCAAGGTTATAGATGTGTAATCCTGCATCGTTTTGGTGACGATCTAAGGCTTTCAAATGCCCAACGGCAAGATCCACAACGTGAATATAATCTCGTACCCCTGTGCCATCGTGCGTGTCGTAATCGCTACCGAATACAGAAAGTTGCGGTAATTTACCAATTGCCACTTGGCTAATATAAGGCAATAAATTATTTGGAATACCTGTTGGATCTTCACCAATTAGCCCGCTGTGGTGCGCCCCTACTGGGTTGAAATAACGCAAAATAGTAAAACTAAATTTGTCTTCTGCTTTAGCAACATCCGCTAAAATTTGTTCCACCATTAATTTGGACGTGCCGTAAGGATTGGTTGTGCCGCCTACTTTGCACTGTTCGGTGATTGGCACAATTTCAGGATCGCCATAGACGGTTGCCGATGAGCTAAAGACCAAATTCCATACACCTGCCTTACGCATTTCATCGACTAAGACTAACGAGCCAGTGACATTATTCATATAATATTCAATCGGTTTACGAACGCTTTCGCCCACTGCTTTCAAACCAGCAAAATGAATCACCGCGTCAATGTGATTCTCCGCAAAGATTTGCTGCAACATTGCCCGATCTAACACATCGCCTTGATAGAATTTCACCGCTTTGCCCGTGATTTCCTCAACACGCTGTAAGGATTTCGCCGAAGAATTGGATAAATTATCCAGTACCACCACGTCTTTTCCCACATTTAATAATTCTACAACAGTATGAGAGCCAATGTAGCCCGCACCGCCAGTCACTAAAATCGCCATTTTTTCCTCACTTAGGTTATTTGTATTATTTGACGGCATTATAAACCATTTGTAAAACAAGCCCAAAAACTTCCGCAAAAATCACCGCACTTTCTATCAAGCAAACGTTTACTATTCTTTTCTTTTCTGTAAAATAGCGCCATTTTTATTTCAACAAGGCTTTTTATTTTAACTTCATTAACGAAAGGAAATTTATGTTCGCAGAAAAACTTTTTGAGATCACCAAACGTGGCTCAACGGTACGCCAAGAAATTATTGCGGGTCTCACCACCTTCTTAGCAATGGTGTATTCCGTGATTGTAGTACCAAATATGTTGAGTGCCGCCGGCTTCCCGCCAGCAAGCGTATTTATCGCTACTTGCTTGGTATCAGGCTTAGGCTCAATTCTGATTGGCTTATGGGCAAACGCCCCAATGGCAATTGGTTGCGCCATTTCATTAACCGCCTTTACGGCATTCAGCCTTGTACTAGGGCAAGGCGTGAGCGTTCCTGTTGCACTGGGTGCAGTATTTTTTATGGGGCTTGTTTTTACCTTAATCTCTGCAACAGGCATTCGTGCGTGGATTTTACGCAACTTGCCTGCAAGCATTGCGCAAGGTGCGGGAATTGGGATTGGTTTATTTTTATTATTAATCGCAGCCAATGGCGTGGGGATTGTAGTTGGCAACCAAGCTGGTTTGCCGGTAAAACTCGGTGATTTCACCACGTTCCCTGTGCTAATTTCCCTTGCGGGGTTAGCGGCAATCATCGGCTTAGAAAAAATGCAAATCAAAGGCGGCATTTTGTGGGTAATTATTGCCATCACGCTTATCGGTTTAGTGATTGATCCAAATGTAAAATTTAGTGGTGAATTATTCAAAATCCCCACTTTTGGTGAACAATCCTTATTCCTTGAGCTGGATTTAATGGGCGCATTACAACCTGCGATCTTGCCCGTTGTTTTTGCCTTAGTAATGACCGCCGTTTTTGATGCCACTGGCACAATCCGTGCCGTAGCAGGGCAAGCAAACTTGTTAGATAAAGACGGGCAAATCATCAATGGTGGCAAAGCCCTCACTTCAGATTCAGTGAGTAGCTTATTTTCAGGCTTATTTGGAACAGCGCCAGCAGCGGTATATATTGAATCCGCCGCTGGTACCGCAGCGGGCGGTAAAACAGGGATCAGCGCGATTGTTGTGGGTCTCTTATTCCTTTTAATGCTCTTTTTCCAACCCCTTGCCAGCCTTGTGCCTAGCTACGCCACGGCACCAGCGTTAATGTATGTCGGCTTACTTATGTTAAGCAACGTAAACAAATTAGATTTTTCTGATTTTATTGGTGCGATGAGCGGTTTAGTTTGTGCGGTATTTATTGTACTGACTGCAAACATCGTAACAGGCATTATGTTAGGTTTTGCCACACTGGTGATCGGACGAATTATCAGCGGTGAAGTGAAAAAACTGAATATCGGTACGATATTAATCGCCGTGGCATTATTAGCCTTCTATTTAGGTGGCTGGAATATTTAATCTCTCACTAAAAAAGAAGTGCGGTGGAAATTTTTTGATTTTTTCACCGCACTTAAATTTGCACATCTTACCCGTTTAATTGACTTCCACCGGCTTTACAATCTC
The DNA here is from genome assembly GCF_044358625.1 of Avibacterium sp. 20-126. Lineage (NCBI taxonomy): Bacteria > Pseudomonadati > Pseudomonadota > Gammaproteobacteria > Pasteurellales > Pasteurellaceae > Avibacterium > Avibacterium sp. 20-126. Next base: position 1,779,151 of record NZ_CP091457.1, read on the forward strand.
ACTTGGGTAGCAGCCGAGTATTTTAAGATAATTACTGTATTCTCTTAACTCCTCTAGCGCTTGTTGTACGGCAGGATTATGGATATTCGCATCAATTTCCAAATAGAACATTTCATCCCAAGGCTGACCATAAATCGGGCGAGATTCTAATTTCGTCATATTAATATTGTGCTTTTTAAATACCAATAACGCGTCCACCAATGACCCCGCTTGTCGTTTATTGGTTGTCATCAGCAATAAGGTTTTTGCCTGAATTTGAGGCGATACCGCAACAGGTGCTTTCGCTAATACAATAAACCTTGTAATGTTATTTTCTTGGTTGGCAATGTTATTTTTCAGTACACGCAAGCCATACAGATGACCGCCATCTTCATTACCTAACGCAGCAATATTTGGCTTGTTCAGGCTCGCTACAAGCTGCATTGCGTGAGAGCTACTTTCGCAATATTCAATATGCACACGGTCAAGGCGACGAATAAATTGACTACATTGTTGGATGACTTGCGGGTGGCTGTATAACGTGTCGATTTGACTTAATTCCCCCTGCTCTGTGGCTAATACACAATGTTTTATCGGATACGCTAATTCTCCGATTAAAGAAAGATCCGTATGTTGCAATAAATCGTAAACTTCATTAATTGAGCCTGATGTGGTGTTCTCTAGCGGTAAAATGCCGTAATCCGCCTCGCCATTTTGCACTTTTTCAAAGACTTGCTCAAAAGAACTACAACTTAGTTCAATAAATGGTTTTTGATAGCGTGTTGCGTAACTACGCGCAGCAAGGTGAGAATAAGAACCGCGTTTACCTAAGAATGCAATATGACTATTTTGCTCACGCTGTTCATTGAGTTTCTTTTGTAGATAAGCTTGTTGAGTGAGTACAGAATCTTCAATAATTTTTTGGAAAATTTGCGTAATATATTGCGGATCAAGCTGATAATTTTGTGTTTCTGCAAACTGAATCAGCTCTTGTAATAATTGCTGTTCACGTTCTACATCACGCAACGCTTTTTGTGTGATTTCCTTACTACGCACAACATCATAAGCTAAACGATGACGTTCCGAAAGCAGTTTTAATAAACTGCGGTCAATTTGAGTGATCTGTTGTCTGATTTCTGCTAAATCCAATGCCATTTTATTCTCTCAGTTGTGGGGAATGGCGCTAGGATAAACAAGATTGTCAAGGAGATCAAATGAATATCGTATTAATCATAAGGAAATAATGAGGCTTTTTAATGAATAAGGGTTAACACTAATGAATTAATATTAAAAGTCAGAAAAAAGAAGTGCGGTGCTTTTTACACAAAAAAACCTAAATCATTTTCACCGCACTTTATTTTACAATTAAATAGTTTGCGTTTTATCAAATGCAAGCATTATCTTGCCAATATGCGTTCCTTTATCCATTTCTTGGTGTGCCTGTTTAACCTCTTTAAAATCAAACACTTGATGAATAATGGGTTTGCCAATTTGCTCGTTTTCTAATTGATGCCACACATTCTCTTTTAACGATTGTGCGATTTCAGCTTTTTCTTCCTTGGTGCGACTACGCATTGTTGAACCTGTAATATGGACACGCTTTAACGCGATTTGCAATAAATCCACGTTTGATGCCACTGCCCCGCCCATAAAGCCGATCAAAAATAATCTGCCATTTTGTTTTAAGCAATCTAAATTGCGTTGGAAATAACTGGCACCAACCACATCTAAAATGGCATCAACACCGCCTGCCTGTTTGATGACTTCTGCAAAATCTTGCGTTTTATAATTAATCGCAACCGCACCATATTGTTCAACAATAGTACATTTTTCTGTATTACCTACAGTTGCGTAGGTTTTGATACCAAGACTTTTGGCAATCGCTAAGGCAGTTAAGCCAATACCACTTGTCCCACCGTGAACCAATAAGTGTTCTCCAGCTTTAACCTGTTGTTGCATAAATAAATTTACCCATACAGTAAACAATGTTTCAGGCAAAGCAGCCGCCTCTACTAAAGAATAATTTTTCGGAATAGGCAAGGCTTGGCTGGCTGGTACGAGACAATATTCCGCATAAGCGCCTCCATCAGTTAAGGCACAAATCTTATCACCTAGCTGAAATCCGCTCACGCCTTCGCCAATGGCAACGACCGTACCTGAAAGTTCTAATCCCATAATGGGGGTTACCCCTTTCGGCATTGGGTACAATCCTTGACGCTGCATAATATCAGGGCGATTTACCCCAGCATAAGCCACTTTCACTAACAGTTCACCCGCTCGTGGTGTTGGAATGGTAGCTTGTTGAATAAATAAAACGTCGGGTGCTCCCGCTTCTCGCATCGCGATTTGTTGCATTGTCATCTTTTATTCCTTAATTTAGAACTCCTGTACAGTGGGGCGAACAGTAATTTCATTCACCGCCACATTATCTGGCTGCTCCACCGCATAAGCAATGGCTCTCGCAATAGAACTAGCAGGAATTTCGTGAGCAGCATAAAATTTTTGTACACGCTCACGAGACTCAGGGTCGCTACTGCTGAATTTTAGCTCACTTTCAATCGCACCGGGGTAAAGGGTGGTAACACGAATATTATGCCCTGCCATTTCAGCACGCAAACCTTCGCTAATGGCTTTCACGGCAAATTTTGTTGCACTATATACTGTGCCGCCACCTGATGATACTTTCAAGCCCGCGACTGAGGATAAATTGATAATATGCCCCGCATTCTGGCTTAACATTGTCGGTAACACGGCAGCAATACCATAGAGTACGCCTTTAATATTGACATCAATCATTTGATCCCATTCATCCACTTTTAACGCACTCATTACCGCTCCCGGCATAATACCTGCGTTGTTGATTAGCACATCAATACGACCAAATTCCTGTAATGCGGTTTGTGCTAGTTTTTCTACCTCTTCACGTTTTGATACATCCATTTGCACCACAACAGCTTGTCCACCTTGTTGTTTAATGTGCGTTGCTAACTTTTGTAAGCGTTCTAAGCGTCTTGCACCTAAAACGACTTTAGCACCTAAGGCGGCTAGATGGCGAGCCGTTTCCTCACCTAAGCCACTTGATGCGCCTGTAATTAATACGACTTTATCTTGAATGTTGTTGTTCATTATCGTTCCTTTGTTTGTCTTAATTTATTGATAAAACAGAAATAGAAAAAGAGCGGTGAAAATTTCCTCAATTTTTACACCGCTCTTTTAAAAATTATTTCACTGCTTTCAATAATTCATCAGCAGCTAAAATCCCTAAATTATTTGATGCCAATGGGCTATCACCAGTAAGCAATTTACGATCTTTATGAACTTGTCCTGTGATACCTTCATTCATAATTTTCACACCTAATTTAGCTAAATTTTCACCCACTAACCATTGTAATTTACCCGGCATATAACCAATTGCTTGGTTTGCACCTTCATCTAATGCATCAGGGAAAACACAAAGCTCATAACCTTTGAATGGAAAATCTTCTGCTTTTTCGCCGACACCTGCTGCTAACAAAGAAGCAGGCCCATGACATAAAGTAATCACGTGTTTATCTTTCGCTAATGCCCAATCTAATACTTTTTTCACTTCTTTACTGTGTGGCACACCAGCTAATACACCGTGACCTCCTGGGATAAATACGGCGATATAAGGTGAATTTTCAGCCAATACCTCAGGTAAAATCTCTTCTAATTTTTTTGGATTTACTAATTTTGGCAAATATTGATTATATAAATCCATAACGGCTTTATCTTCTTCTGGCATTGCCCAAATTTCTAATTTCACAGGGTTACCTGATAACGTTGCCACATCAATTTCAAAACCAGCGTGGTGCATATGCAACATCGGTAATAACATTTCAACGGGGTGGTTACCTGTTGAGAATAATTTGCCGTTTTGCATTTCAATATAGCGCTCATCAGTACCAATCATTAATACTTTGTGTTTACCGCCCGTATATGGTTTATCGAATTTGAAGCCATCGAAATCCGTTTTTTTGCTGGTATATTGGGTTAAAGAATATTCTGATGGGAAGAATGCATTGTGTTCAGCGCGATCTGCTACTGGATTTTTACTTAAATCTGTCATTATTTACTCTCCAAAAGTATTTATATTGTATAAAGTTCACAATGAAAAACCGTTTTAGCGTTTTTTCTGGCGTGCATTTTACCCCTAGATAATTGGGTTGAAAAGGAATAAAATTGGAATAGACTATTCGCAAAAAAGGAATAATATGAATAAACTTGATGCGCTTCGTTATTTTAGTGTCGCGAGTGAAACCTTAAATTTTCGTGAAACGGCACAACGGCTTGCCGTATCGCCACAAGTGGTAACACGCATAATAGCCGAGTTAGAAAATCTGCTAGGCGAACCCTTATTTCAACGTAATACACGTAGCATTAAACTGACAGAATTTGGCGAACAATTCCTCCCTCAAGCACAACAATTATTAGCAGATAGCGAACGATTGTTTTCTTCACAAAAAATTAATGATAAAGCAATGCAAGGCATTGTGAGAATTACTCTGCCGCCAATGCCTTATAACGATCAACTTTTGTATGAATTATTGCTTACCCTCGAGCCTTATCCTGATTTGGTGATTGATTGGCGTGTATCCTTAGATAAGCTAAAAACGATTGATGATCAAATTGATATTGGGTTGCGCGTATGCCTTGAACCAGAACAAGATTGGATTGCTCATCACATCTTTACTATACAAGAAAAAATTGTCGCTTCGCCAAAATTATTACAGCGTTTAGGAACACCTGAAAATCTGCAAGATCTTGCATTAAACTATCCACTCAGCGGTTTGATCAACCCCAAACTTAAACGTATTTGGCACTGGCAAATTAACTCTCAACAGCATTTTATTCCAACCCATCCAAAATTTTTGGCTTCTGATATGTATAGTGAATTACAATCCGCCTTAGCTGGACGCACTTGCTCGCAGTTAATTGATATTTTATGCCAACCTTATATTGAGCAAGGAAAATTAGTAGAGCTTTTCCCTGAAATAGAAAAACAAAAATGGCAACTTTATTTATATCGACCTTATCAAAGTGTGGTGAGTGAGCGAGTATTATTTGTTTTTGAAAAATTAAATACTATTTTAAAAAGTATTGTCCATCAGATAGAAATGACAAAAAGCAAATAAAATAAAAAGTGCGGTAAAAAATAAAGCCATATTTTTCAATATGGCTTTATTCCTTTTAATATTTAGATAAATACTTGATTTGGTGCGAGATAACCTTGTGGTACTTGCTGCTTATCTTCAAAGGTAACAAACTCCCACGCCTCTTGATCTTCAAGCAAGGCTCTTAATAATTTATTATTTAAACCGTGTCCTGATTTATAGGCTTTGAAATCGCCAATGATGTTATAACCACACATATATAAATCACCAATCGCATCTAACATTTTATGACGAACGAGTTCATCTTTAAAACGTAAACCATCTTCATTTAAAATGCGATAATCATCAAGCACGATCGCGTTATCTAGGCTGCCACCAAGTGCTAAACCTTGTGATTGTAAATATTCGATGTCTTTCATAAAACCAAAGGTTCTTGCACGGCTAATCTGTTGCACGAATGCTTGAGCTGAAAAATCCATCACATAATTACGCACATCTTTACTAATCGCTGGATGATTAAAATCAATGGTGAAATCCAGACGGAAACCATTATAAGGTTTAAATTCTGCCCATTTATCACCATCTTCCACACGAATTGGCTTTTTCACGCGAATAAATTTTTTCGCTGCATTTTGTTCTTCAATGCCTGCATCTAATAAAAGATAAATAAATGGGCTAGCACTACCGTCCATAATTGGAATCTCAGGTGCGTCCACCTCAATAATCACATTATCAATCCCTAATCCTGCTAATGCGGCATTTAAATGCTCAACCGTGGAAATTCTAATCCCTTCTTCATTTATCAAGCAGGTACAAAGCATCGTATCACGCACTGCATTGGCGTTGGCAGGGAAAGTTACTGGCGGATTTAAATCCGTACGGCAATAAATAACACCGGTATTTGCCATTGCTGGGCGTAAAGTTAGCGTGACTTTGTTTCCACTATGTAACCCAACACCCGTTACTTTAATACTTTGTTTTAAGGTTCTTTGTTTAATCATAATATTTCCTAAATCCATTGAATAACAATAAGATTTATTCCTTTATTTATCTTCCGGTTTACGCATAAAACTGTTCGCATTCACTAAGCCTTCTTCTCTTTTAAGTGAATTTAAACGATCAGTAATTGGCGTATCTAAAATATTTCTATGTGTTAAATCAGCAGGACGATTTGGCATTTGCCCCACTTGTGAATTATGCGTCTGATAGCCTGTTGCTTGCTGTTGTCCAAATGGTTCTTGATTAACTTTTTGCATTGGCTGACCTAATGGTACGGTACGTGGTGCAATTTTAATATCTGGTGCATCAATATCACCAATCCCCGTCGCGACAATGGTTACACGGATTTCATTCGACATATCTGGTACTAAGGTTGTTCCTACTACAACCGTTGCCTCTTCTGAGGCAAAGGCCTTAATCGTATCTCCCACTATGGTAAATTCATCTAAGGTTAAATCAAATCCAGCAGTAACATTAACTAACACGCCTCTTGCCCCAGATAAATCCACATCTTCCAATAATGGGCTAGCAACCGCTTCCTGTGCTGCTTTCTCTGCACGTCCATCACCCGCTTCACCTTCAACCACACCAGATCCCATCATCGCGCGCCCCATTTCAGACATTACGGTACGAACGTCTGCAAAGTCCACGTTAATTAAGCCGGGAGAAGTAATCATATCGGAAATACCCGTTACTGCATTACGGAGAATATCATTTGCAGCAGCAAAGGCATTTACTAAACTGATGTTTTTACCTAATACTTTTAATAATTTTTCATTTGGAATGATAATCAAAGAATCAACGTGTTTAGAAAGCTCTTTAATTCCCATTTCGGCAAATTGCATACGCTTTGGACCTTCAAATGCGAAAGGCTTGGTTACTACGGCAACAGTAAGGATACCCAAGTCTTTTGCGATTTGCGCAACAATTGGAGCGGCACCAGTTCCTGTACCACCGCCCATACCTGCGGCAATAAATACCATATCCGCCCCTTCAAGCATTGCACGAATCGCCTCTTGATCATCTTCTGCGGCTTTACGACCAACATTTGGATTAGCACCTGCTCCCAGTCCTTTGGTTGTTGAACCACCAATTTGAACGGTTTGTTGTACTTTGCTTTTACGCAAGGCTTGTGCATCAGTATTTACCGCATAGAAAATAATTCTATCGTGTTCGTCATTTGCAGTTGGGAAAGCTAATTCATCAGCCCCCACTAATGTGCCGCCAATATCGTTTTTTATCATATTAGCAACCATATGATCCACAGCGTTACCGCCACCACCGCCAACACCAACGACCTTAATCAGTGCGCCGTTCATATCACCAAGATCATAATCCACTGGTTCAAACATAGTTATTCTCCGTTAATGCCAGGGTTTTGCTGGCACAAAATTAAAACCTAAATTGCTCTTATTGTAGATGAAAAATGCAAATTCTCAAAATTCAGACCGCACTTTATTAATAAAAATTCCAAAAAATAATAAAAGAAACCAAAAAATCGTAAATTTTTCACCGCACTCTATTTTAGGCAACAAAATGTTTTTCAGCAAAACTCAATACGAACTCAACCACTTCACGATCCATTTGTGCAAATGCCTCATTCAAAGGCTGATGATTTAGTACTGAGATCAAGTTATTATTATCTAATACCTTAAGCGTTGTAGCTAATTTTTCCACTTTGCTGATCGCAATTTCTGCATTTACACTACGTTTGCTTCCTTCAAAATCAAAAGGCTTCACTACCACTGCTGCCAATGGGATTTTAATCTCATTAAGACTCTCTACAATCGCAGGAATCACCATTGAGGATGTGTTACCACCAGCAGCTGAAACTAAGATAACCAAATCACTATTACCAACCATTTGGCGTAATTTTTCTTCTACTTGTTGAGCAACTAATGTTTCTTGATTTGACTCATCACTTAGCAGCAAGCTATCTTGTGCCTTGCTCGTATTGAGTACATCTTTATCGTTATCTATAGCATAAAAAGCAAACTCATTGCTATGGAGCGAGCTAATGAACGTATTGTCTTGAGCATTTTTTTGCATTTTATCCATAATCATCTGGAGTTTTTTTGTACCATAACTTCCAACACCTAGCACACTAATCAATAATTTATCACCCATTTTTCTTTCCTCTCAGCTTAAATAAAAATTGATTAAAATTCAGACCGCACTTTATTCATAATTTTTTTCACCCCAGCCCAAGCCGCGCCTAAAAAGCTTTCTCCTGAGCCATATTGATCATTAATAGGGCTTTCATCTTCATCATTGTGATTATACTGTAACAAACCAACAACGGTAGAATATTGGGGTTTATTTACATAATCCGTTAGCCCAGTTATATTTAATGGGCTACCGACACGTACTTGCATTCCAAATACCTTAGTAGCACATTGTTTTAAATCTTCAATTTGTGCGCCCCCACCGGTAATCACAACACCAGCAATTAATTCAAACTTCATTTGTTTGCTTTCAAGTTCATACTGCAATTGGTTTAATTCTTGGCGAACTAAGCCGAGTAATTCTTCATAACGTGCTGAGGTGGCAACAGATAATTGTTCTTTGGTTAGCACGCGTGGCGCTCGTCCGCCAATTCCCGCTACTTCAATCCGTTTTTCTGGGTGTGAAGAAGGGGGATTCCACGCACTGCTATAATTCACTTTGATCCGTTCAGCTTCTGTTCTTGATGTTTCACAAGCATAAGCAATATCATCGGTAACACGATTTCCTGCATAAGGAATGACTTTACTAAAACGTAATGCCCCATTAGTGTAAACGACAATATCCATTGTGCCTGCACCAAAATCAATTAAGCAAACACCAAGATCTTTCTCATCTTCAGTTAGCACAGAGCAACCTGATGCAACGCCTGAATAAACGATTTTATCCACTTTTAATTTACAACGCTCTACGGCTTTTTTAAGATTGTTTTGCCAATCTTGGTGACAAGCAATCAAATGCGCTTGCGCTTTTAAACGTACACCTTGTAAACCAAGGGGATCTTTAATATTTACCTGCTTATCTACCGCATATTCTTGTGGAATAATGTGCAATAAGGAAAGCCCTTCGCCCATTCTCACTGAGCTAGCGGTGTGCATTGCGGAATCAATTTCATCTTGCGTAACTTCTCCTTCGGCAATAGGAACAAAGCCACTTTCATTCAAGCTTTGAATGTGATCGCCCGTAATCGCTAAAGTAACGCTCATAATCTGGCAATCTGCCACTGATTCGGCTGCCTCAATCGCACGTTGAATAGAGGTAACCACTGCATTGAGATCAGTAATGCTGCCTTTATCAATCCCTTTAGAAGGGCAACTTCCTACACCTAAGATATTTACTACGCCGTCTGGCAACACTTCACCCACAACAGCGACGACTTTAGAAGTACCAACTTCCAATCCGACAATCGTTTTTGATTCCACAATCTTTGCCATTTTCTAACTTCTTATCAGGTAAAATTATTCGTTTATATCAATCATTCCTATTGCTGCCCCCACTTTATAGCGTAGATCAACATAGGATAACTTTTTATTTTCAGGAACTTCAATTTGCGGATAAATGGTAGCAAAACGATCAAGTTTGCTTTTCCATTCTCCGCGTCCTAATTTTAATAATACGCCATTATCAAGTTCTAATTGCCAAGCTTCGCGATCATCAATTGCAACAGATTTTAACGTTAAGCCTTTTGTTTTAAGATCTTGATAAATCTTTTTCCACGCATCCAGTACGACTAAACTTTGATAATCAGGCCCTGCTAAATGCGGTAAGTTTTTATCTTGCAACTTATCCATTGGCAATTTAAACACCACGCCATCACTAGATAAAAATTCATTATCGTTCCAAACTGCGACAGGTGTATATTCACTCACTAAAATATTAAGGCGATCAGGCCAAATTTTTCTCACTACGGCTTGTTTGACCCAAGGCATTTTTTGAATTTGCTCACGAACTAAACTTACATCTTGTCCAAAAAAACCTTTAAGATCGCCCATTTTTATCAGCATATCACGCACATCTTCATCAGTGGTGAATGCAGGCGTTCCTACCAGATTAAAGGCACTAATTGGACGATCATCTAATTTTTCCAGCCAGTTTTGCCAATTTGAGTAAACATAAAACAGTAACCCTAGACATAATAGCACAATTAATGGCTTGACCTGCATAAAAAAGCGAGATCTTGGCTCCCCCGTGCGTATGCTTTGTATCGCTTTATGCCGCCATAACTTCATTAAACACTCAGCTCCAAAATTTTCTCTACTAACTGTTCAAAAGAATAACCAACACTCGCCGCTGATTTCGGGAATAAACTATGGCTCGTCATTCCCGGGTTAGTGTTGACTTCCACTAAGCGGAATTGTCCTTCACCATCCATCATCACATCAATACGGCTCCAACCACGGCAACCTACTGCATCATAAGCACGCTTGACTAATTGACGTAATTCCTGTTCACGCTCATCAGTTAAACCGGCTGGACAAAAATATTGCGTATTATCAGAAACATATTTTGCTTCATAATCATAAAATTCGCCTTCAGGAACAATTTTAATAGCAGGGAGCACTTCATTGTCTAAAACAGGCACAGTAAATTCATCACCAGCAAGCCATTCTTCAATCAAAATTGTATCATCAAAACCTAACGCAAATTCCACCGCACTTTGTAATTCATCAAGATGATTGACTTTCTTTAAACCTACACTTGACCCCTCCAACGAAGGTTTCACCATTAATGGCAGACCTAATTTTTCGACAACAGCGGCAGGATTTAGTTCAGAGACTGTTGATTTCGTTACGATTTCCATATTCGCCACAGGTAAACCAAAGGCCTTCCACAGCATCTTAGTACGCATTTTATCCATTGTTAAAGCGGATGCCATTACCCCACAGCCAGTGTAAGGAAGACCTATTTGCTCAAGCAATCCCTGCATTGTGCCATCTTCGCCACCACGTCCGTGTAAAATATTAAATACGCGATCAAATCCTTGTTGTTTTAATTCCGCCACGGGAAACGTTTTAGGATCAATTGGGTGAGCATCATAACCTAGATTTTTTAAGGCATTAAGCACCGCTTCACCGGAATTAAGCGATACTTCACGCTCTGCTGAAGTTCCCCCAAGTAATACGGCAATTTTTTCTTGTTTTAATGTTTTCTTCATACTGCTTCCAATTAATTTTCAGCCCAATTTGTTGCTAATTGACGGGATAACTTACTCACATTACCCGCCCCTTGCGCCAAAATCAGATCTCCATCTTGAATCACCTGATCTAAGATTTGCGCAAGGCTTTCCTGTTCAGCGACAAAAATCGGATCGACTTTACCTAAATTACGAATCGAACGACACAATGAACGACTATCAGCTCCTGCAATAGGTGCTTCACCTGCAGCATACACATCGAGCATCAATAGCACATCCACTTGCGATAATACTTGCACGAAATCATCAAACAGATCTCGAGTACGCGAATAACGATGCGGTTGGAAAATCATCACAATTCGCTTATTTTCCCAACCTTTTTTTGCCGCTTCAATGGTTACGCCCACTTCAGTCGGATGATGTCCATAATCGTCCACTAACATTACTTTTCCATTTGGACGAATAAATTGACCAAGCTGATCAAAACGACGTCCTGCCCCTTGGAAATCGGCTAAGGCGGCTAAAATAGCCTCATTGCTAATCCCTTCTTCTTTTGCCACGGCAAAGGCTGCCGTTGCATTTAGCGCATTATGTTTACCCGGGACGTTAAGCAACACATTCACCCGTTCACCTTGCGGTGTAACAACCGTGTAATGGCCTTGAAAACCTGTTTGCTGATAATCTTCAATGCGATAATCGGCATTTTCATTAAAGCCATAAGTGATCACCTGACGCCCCACTTTTGGAATAAGTTCAAGTAACACAGGATCATCTGCACACATTACCGCTAAGCCATAAAACGGTAAATTATGTAAGAAATTGACATAGGTTTGTTTCATTTCTTCAAAATCACCGTGATAGGTTTCCATATGATCGGGTTCAATATTTGTTACCACAGAAACCATTGGCTGTAAGTGTAAAAAAGAGGCATCACTTTCATCTGCTTCAGCGATTAAATAACGGCTTGCTCCTAAATGTGCATTTGTCCCTGCTGATTTCACTAATCCGCCATTTACAAAGGTAGGATCAAGTCCTGCTTGTGCATAAATCATTGAAATCATTGCTGTTGTTGTAGTTTTTCCGTGTGTTCCTGCAATAGCAATGCCGTGGCGGAATCGCATAATCTCCGCTAACATTTGCGCACGTTGGATAACGGGAATACGGTTATTGTGCGCTTCCACGACCTCAACATTATCTTCTTTAATCGCACTGGATACCACCACCACACTGGCGCCATCTACATTAGCGGGTTGGTGAGAAAAATAAATTTTTGCCCCCAATGCACTTAGGCGTTGAGTTACCGCATTTTCCGCAATATCCGATCCCGTGACTTGATAGCCTTCATTTAATAATACTTCCGCGATACCGCCCATTCCCGCACCACCAATACCGACAAAATGAATTTGTTTCACGCGACGCATTTCTGGCACGGTTTGTCTTACTCGTTTTTGAAATTCTTTCATTGCTCTGCCTCTTGCTTTTATTCTTATTTTGCCACCGCCATAATCACCTCGGCTACTTGCTGAGCAGATTGAGGTGTGGCCATTGCTTTGGCTTTTTCTGCCATTGTTAATAATTGGCTACGATCAAATTGGTTCAACATCTCAATAAGTGCTTCTGCACTGAGATCTTTTTGCTCAATAATTTTGGCTGCGCCCACATCAGCTAAATATTTTGCATTCAAATATTGCTGTCTATCTTTATGTTGGAATGGCACAAAAATCGCTGGTGTTCCGACAGCTGCAAGTTCACACACGGTTAAAGCACCGGAACGGCAAATAACAATATCCGCCCAGCCATAGGCCTCCGCCATATCATCAATAAAATCTGTTACTTGTACATCCGCCCCTGGCGGATAAAGTGCGGTGATTTTTTCTGACATATTTGCCCCAACTTGGTGACGAACGGTCAATTTATCCCCTAATGCCTCCACCACTTTTGGTAAGGTGAGATTTAATACGCGCGCGCCTTGACTTCCCCCCACCACAAGCACATTTAATTTTCCTGAACGCGCGGCAAAACGCTCGGCGGGGCTTGGCATTGCGAATAAAGATTGACGAACAGGGTTGCCCACGACTTCAGTATTCGGGAAAGTGTGAGGAAAGGCTTGCAATACGCGCGTTGCAATTTTAGCCAGCCAAGAATTGGTCAATCCTGCCACCGCATTCTGTTCGTGTAACACAATGGGAACTGCACACAATTTTGCTGCCACACCACCCGGGCCAGAAACATACCCCCCCATACCAAGCACGGCATTAGGTTGATAATCTTGAATAATTTTTTTCGCTTGGAAAATTGCCCGCACAATTTTAAATGGCGCGGCAAGTAAGGCTTTTATTCCTTTACCTCGCAAACCAGAAATTTGAATAAATTTAATCGGGATACCGTGCTTCGGCACTAATTGCGCTTCCATACGATCTTGCGTACCAAGCCAACAGATCTGCCAACCTTGTTGCTGTAAATATTGTGCAACCGCAATAGCTGGGAAAACGTGTCCGCCAGTCCCCCCCGCCATCACCAATAAACGTTTTTTTTGTTGTGCCACAATTTATCCTTTTGTCTTAATCATCACGCAAGCGTGCGTGTCCACTTCGCATCAGTCGATTTTCGTGATCAATGCGCAATAAAATGCCGATACACACCGACATAATAATCAAACTTGATCCCCCATAACTTACCAAGGGGAAGGTTAATCCTTTGGTCGGTAATAAACCTAATGCCATTCCTAAATTCACAAAGCCTTGGAAGAAAACCCAAAAACTGATACCGAAGGCGAAAAACCCTTTGAAACGTTGCTCTAGTTGTAATGATTCTCGCCCAATTTTCATTGCCCTAAACACCAATAATGCTAACAATGCAATGACAAATAAAATGCCGATTAAACCAAACTCTTCTCCAACTACCGCCATCACAAAGTCAGTATGGGCTTCGGGTAAATATTCTAATTTCTGAATGGAGTTTCCCAATCCTTCACCTGTAATTTCGCCTCGACCAAACGCCATTAATGAGTTTGAAAGCTGAAATCCCGTACCATAAGGGTCTTTGAAGGGATCGGAAAACCCCGTTAAACGTTTAAAGCGGTAAGCTGATGAAATCGCTAGCCATAATACAAGCAATACGCCAGAACAACCCAACGCTAAGAATTGCCAGAGATTTGCTCCGACAATCCAAAGCAAGCCAAAAGTAATCACAAATAATACAACGGTACTTCCTAAATCGGGTTGCAACAATAATAAAGCGCCCAATACTCCCATTACAATGAATGGCTTGAAAGCACTGAGTTTGCGGCTGCGCACTTCATCGTAACGACGGGTAAAATAGCTCGCCAAAAAACAAGTGAGTGCCAACTTCGCAAATTCAGCGGGTTGGAAATTAAAGAAAATCAATGGAATCCAGCGTCTCGCCCCGTTAATTCTTGCCCCAATCCCCGGAATAAGCACCATTACGAGCAAAATGATTGCGATCCAAAAAATATAGCCATAATATTTTTCCCAAAACGTCATTGGGATATTTAAGACGGTGTAGCAAGCAAAAATAGACAACACCACATAAATGGCATCACGTTTTGCAAAATAAAAAGAATCATTGAATAATCTCGCCCCCACAGGAATAGATGCCGAGGATACGGCGATCAATCCAATCACGAGCAAACTCAAAAACAACCATAATAATGCTCTATCGTAGAGCAAATTATTTGGTGTGATTCTTAACTGGGCTTTTAACTTTTCAATAAACTGCATTGATGATTCTCTAACTTAATTTCGCTAAACGAGTAAATTCCTCACCGCGTTTTTCAAACGAGGCAAATTGATCAAGACTCGCGCAAGCAGGGGAAAGTAACACCATATCGCCCTCTTTTAGTTTTGCACGAAAATCCTCTATCGCCTGTTCCATTGTGTCAAATAAATGACTTTGCGTAGAAAGTTGTGCCAGTTTTGCACCATCTTGCCCAAAGCAATAACATTCAATATGTGGTTGATTAATCAGCACAGCGAGTTCAGAAAAATCAGCCCCTTTGCCGTCTCCACCGAGCAATAAATAAAGTTTACCCGCCACTTGCAAGCCAGTGAGTGCGGCAACGGTGCTACCGACATTAGTGGCTTTGGAATCGTTAATCCAACGTACCCCCTGCGCCAAATGAGCTAATTGAAAGCGGTGATCTAAACCGGTAAACTCACGCAGTGCGGTGCAAATTCCTTGCAAATTTATCCCCGCACTTTGTGCAAGGGCAATGGCAGCAAGCGCATTCATATAATTATGGCGACCTGTCAATCTGATTTCATCACAAGGTAATATCACCTCATCGTATGCCATTAAATATTGTTTACCGTTTTCTGTTTTTAACCAATAATCCGCATTATGTTCGGCGAAACTGACTTGTTTTTTCGCTCGCAAGCTGCCTTCTTGTTGAGTGAGTGAATCTTCGGCGTTAATTACTGCAGTTTGGCAATGATGATAAATTTTTAACTTCGCTTGACGATAATCTTCTAAATCCACATAGCGATTCATATGATCTTCACTCACATTCAGCACAGTGGCAGCAACGGCTTTTAAGCTATAAGTGGTTTCTAGTTGAAAGCTTGATAGCTCCAATACATAAATATCGTGATGTTGTGCAAGTAAAGAAAGCGCTGGAATACCAATATTACCGCCCATTCCCACTTTCAAGCCCGCTGCTTTCGCCATTTCAGCTACCAGTGTGGTAACGGTACTTTTTCCATTTGAACCGGTAATCGCAATAATCGGTTTATCTGCGGCACGGCAAAACAATTCAATATCGCCCACCACTTCAACGCCAGCTTGAAGTGCGGTGTAAATTTCTGGTGTTTTTACCGCAAGCCCGGGGCTTATCACAATCATATCGCTTTCCAACAACCATTGTGAGTTCAGGCTTCCTGTATGCACGAGAACATTTTTCCCCAACTGCTCTACACCAGTAGGTGATTGGCGGGTATCCATCACACGAACCTTTGCTTGTTGAGCAAGCAAATATTCCACACAAGACAGACCGGTTTTCCCCAAGCCAACCACACAGATATTTTTATCTTGATATTGATTCATTGTTTGCTTTCACCCTTTTCTAACGTAATTTCAACGTAACCAAGCCAAGTAATACAAGCATTAAGGAAATAATCCAAAAGCGGATAATCACACGCGGCTCAGGCCAGCCTTTTAATTCAAAATGGTGATGAATGGGTGCCATACGAAAAATACGTTGTTTACGCAGTTTGTAAGAACCCACTTGCAAAATCACTGACAGCGTTTCCATCACAAAAACCCCGCCCATAATCACTAATAGAAATTCTTGCCGCACAAGCACTGCAACCACGCCTAATGCGCCACCTAGCGCAAGTGATCCCACATCGCCCATAAAAACTTGTGCTGGGTAAGTATTAAACCAAAGGAAACCTAATCCCGCCCCAACAATCGCAGTACAAAACACGACCAATTCAGAAGTATATTTTATATGCGGAATATACAAATAATTCGCCCATTCTATGTTACCCGTTGCCCACGCAATCAAGGCAAATGCACCAGCAACAAATACCGTTGGCATAATGGCAAGTCCATCTAAGCCATCGGTTAAATTTACCGCATTACTTGTGCCAACAATAACAAAATAGGCTAACACAACATAGAATAAGCCAAGCTGTGGCATCACTTCTTTAAAAAATGGCACAACAAGGCGTGTTGCATCGGTATCTTTGCCGACTGCATACATACCAAACACCGCCACTAAGGCAATCGCAGAAAGCCAAAAATATTTCCAGCGTGCAATTAAGCCATCTGTATTTTTGCGGGTGATTTTGCGGTAATCGTCCACAAAACCCACCACGCCATAACCGAGCAAAACCAGTAAGCTAAACCAGATATAAGGATTGGCTAAATTCGCCCAAAGCAATGTACTGACGGTAATGGCGAATAAAATCATAATCCCCCCCATGGTTGGGGTACCTTTTTTGCTTAAATGGCTTTCTGGCCCGTCATTACGCACTTCTTGCCCAAATTTTAGAATTTGTAAGCGGCGGATCACTTTTGGTCCAATCCATAAAGAAATTAACAATGCCGTTAATAATGCCAAGATCGCACGTACGGTAATATAAGAAATAACATTAAAACCACTCTGGTATTGTTGCAGATATTCTGCGAGCCAAACTAACATTGGAAGCTATCCTTTAATAATTCAATCACATTTTCTAATTGCATTCGGCGAGAGCCTTTGGCTAACACCACGACAGATTGATTTTGTGCTAATTTTTCTTTAACTAATTCAATAACAAAATCAGCTAATTGATTTTGTTGAGAAAAATGCGTTCCGCCACATTGGGCTGAAATTACGGCACTTTCCTTACCATAACTTACAACAAAATCTAGTTGTGCGGCTTGTGCAGCCTCTGCCACTTGCTGATGACAAAACTGACTATTTTCGCCTAATTCTGCCATATCGCCAACAATTAAAATGCGAAAAGCGGGATATTTTTGTAACACTTGAATCGCCGATTGCAAAGAATCCACATTGGCGTTGTATGTATCATCAAGTAACAATAAATTTTTGCAAGGCTGAATGGGGAATAAACGCCCTTTCACTTTTGTCCCTGTTGCCAAACCTCGTTGCACATCAGAAAGCGTTGCCCCCACATTCATTGCCAAAGCAGCAGCGGCTAAGGCATTACTGATATTATGTTCACCTAAATAAGGTAACTGAATTGCAATATCCCCTTGCGGACTGTGTAAGATAAATTGCGATCCTTGCTCGTTGAGCTGAATTTCTGTGGCGTAAAAATCAGCTTGTGAATTTGTTAAAGAAAACGACCGCACTTGATGATCGGCGATATTCTTTTGCCAATCAGATAAATAATTGCAGTCTAAATTAATTAACGCAATGCCTTGCGGTACTAAGCCTTGATAAATTTCCCCTTTGGCTTGTGCTACCCCAGCAAGGCTGCCAAAACCTTCTAAATGTGCGGCGGCAACATTATTGACCATTGCTACATTAGGACGCACTAATTCGGTGGTGTAAGCAATTTCACCAAGATGATTCGCACCTAATTCGATCACCGCAAATTTATGTTGTGGCGTAAGACGTAATAGGGTTAATGGCACGCCAATATCGTTATTAAAATTACCGTTGGTAAATAAAACCTGAGAAAAATCCCCCGCACTTTGTTGCAAAATGGCAGCCGTCATTTCTTTTACCGTGGTCTTGCCTGATGATCCTGTTATTGCCACAGTTAAAGGGTTAATTTCTGCTTTTAACCATTTGCCCAATTGTCCTAAAGCAAAGCGAGTATCAGCCACAATGATCTGTGGTACGTTAATTTCACATAGGTGATCCACAATCACCGCCAATGCCCCTTGTTCTACGGCATTGGCTAAATATTGATGGCCATCAAATCGCTCGCCTTTCAAGGCAAAGAATACGCCTTGTGGATTGGTTTGACGGGTATCCGTGCTGATATTTTCAATCACCACACCACTTTCACCAGAAAGTGTGCCATTGAGAATATTCGCCAATTGTTGTGTCGTTAATTTAATCATTTTGTTTCACTAAAATATTGTTTTACCGTGGCTTGATCGGAAAATGGCAATTTGCTTGTGCCAATAATTTGATAATCTTCGTGGCCTTTACCCGCAATCAGCACCACATCTTGTGGTTGCGCCATTGTAAGTGCTTGTCTAATTGCTTGATCACGCTGATGAATAATCTTCACCTTGGTTAAATCAACAAATCCAGCTTGAATGTCTTGCATAATTTTCGTTGCATCTTCAGTGCGTGGGTTATCATCAGTAACAATCACGAAATCAGCAAACTGTTCTGCAATGCGTGCCATTTCTGGACGTTTGCCCGTATCTCGATCGCCACCGCAACCAAAAACACAGTAAAGCACACCCTCACAATGTAAGCGTGCTGCTTGCAACGCTTTTTCTAATGCATCTGGCGTGTGGGCATAATCCACGATAGCGGTTGCTTGGTTTGGGGCATTCAAACGCTCCATTCGCCCACAAACGCCCTGTAATTTTGCCGCACTTTGGCAGAGTTCGGTTAAGGAATAACCTAAAGCAAGGAGGCTTGCAAAAGCGAATAATAAATTGCTGACATTAAATGCACCGATCAATGGGCTATGTAATTCTCCCTTGCCCCAACTGGACGCAAAATGAATTACCGCGCCTTGATGATGAAATTGGATTTGCTCTGCTTTTAACCATTGTTGATGCGTTGGTTGATAATCAGCTTTTACACTTACTGCAATAGCATTCGGCAATGCCTGCAACCATTGTGCACCAACGGGATCATCAGCATTAATCACTTTATGCTGAGTCGCTAATTCGCTGAATAAACGATATTTCGCCGCCGCATAATTTTCCATTGTATGATGATAATCAAGATGATCACGGCTCAGATTGGTAAAAATCGCCACAGCAAATTGCAAGGCTTCAACACGATGTTGTACTAAACCGTGGGAAGACACTTCAATTGCTGCAAAATCTGCCCCAGCTTGCATAAAATGAGCCAACGTAGATTGAATTTCAATGGCTGAGCCGGTGGTGTTTGCCGCTTCCTTTATCTGCCCAAGCAACCCATTCCCAATTGTCCCCATTACCGCGCTGTGATGTCCAAGCAAGTTCGCCCACTGCGCCAAAAGCTGAGCTACCGTGGTTTTACCATTCGTGCCTGTTACACCGACTAATGTTAAATGATGAGAAGGATCATCATAAAATTGCCCTGCAAGATGAGATAAATGTGATGCTAACTCATAATAAGCGATAAGCGGAATACCTTGTTCCATTTTGACGGCTAAATGTTGTTGCGGAAAATCTGCCTCAAAAAGCACCGCACTTGCCCCATTGACAATAGCTTGTGGAATATAATTTCTACCGTCTGTTTGATGCCCTTTTATCGCAACGAAAAGACAGCCAGTCTTTACAGAGCGGCTGTCTAAGGTCATTTCGGTCAGCTCAACCTCTTGAGGCAAATGGTTTATCCCCAAAAGTGCGGTGAGTTTTTTCATTCTTTTTTCCTCTACCAAAAGCTAGTTGGTTTTTTCATCTTTTTTCTGATCACTTAAACGAACAGTGCGTTTTGCGACTTTTTGTTGCGCGATGCCATCCGGCGTAACATTATTCATTCGTAGTGCATATCCCATAATATTTGAGAATAATGGGGCAGAAACCGCACCACCATAATATTGTCCTGCTTTTGGTTCATTAATCAGCACAATCAAGGCATAGCGGGGATCAGAAATTGGGGCAATGCCTGCGGTATAAGCAATATATTTATCCACATAGCGACCTTTCTCCAGTTTTTTTGCCGTCCCTGTTTTAATCCCGACACGATAACCTTCTACCATTGCGCGTTTATTTTTAATTGCCACTTTTTCCATCATATTGACCACTTCACGGGTAATTTTTTCGGAAAACACACGCTGACCAATCACTGGCGGATCAACCTTAGTAATGGAAAGTGGACGATAAATCCCAAAGCTTCCTAACGTTACGTAAGCACGCGCAATTTGTAGTGGTGTCGCATTTATCCCGTAACCATAAGCCACGTTAGCGCGTTCAATATCTGCCCAGCGTTTACGATTTGCATTTAAAATGCCTGATTGTTCACCAATCAACCCTAACTCTGTTGGCTTCCCTAACCCCGCATTTTGGTAGGTTTCCATTAATGCACTCGGTGGCATACGCAAAGCTAAGCGACTTACCCCACGGTTACTGGAGTTCTCAAGAATTTCATCAAGGGTTTGGCGATCTCTAGGGGCAACGTCTTTCACTTCGTGTCCATTTAACACCAAAGGCCCTGTATTAATCACTTCGTTACGCCCTACCACACCGTTTTGAAGTGCGGTCAAAACAACGAAAGGTTTTACTGTCGAACCGGGTTCAAAGGTGTCTGTAATCGCTCGGTTTCGCATTAAATCCGCTTTCACACCAACACGGTTATTTGGGTTATAGGAAGGGGCATTAACCATCGCTAACACTTCACCAGTGCGAATATCCACTAATACTGCGGTACCTGATTCCGCCTTATTCTCTGCCACCGCTTTTTTGATTTCACGGTAAACCATTGATTGCAGTTTTTCATCAATACTCAAGGTAACGTCGTGGGCGTCATATTTTTTTACATCTGCAATGTCTTCTACAACGTGTCCAAATTTATCCTTGCGGTAAGTACGAGAACCCGATTTTCCCACCAATAACGCGTTAAAACTTTTCTCAATCCCTTCAATGCCTTCACCATCAATATTGGTATAACCAATTAAATGAGCCGTTTCCTCGACTCTAGGATAAAAACGGCGAGCCTCTGTTTTTAGTACAACACCTTTAATTTTTAGTTGCTTAACATAATCCGCGACGGTTGGTGAAACCTGACGAGATAAATACACGAAACGCGAAGAAGGATCTTTTTCCACGCGTTTAATTAAATGGCTATAAGAAACACCAAGGGCTTTGGCTAAGGCTTGCCAACGATCTTTATCCTGTAAAGAATTCTCTTCAAACACAAATTTTGCGTCAGCCACCACGGAATACATTGGCACGCTTACAGAAAGTAATTGTCCATTACGATCTAAAATTGAACCTCGAACTGAAAGCACCTGTTGTGTTCGCACTGAACGCTTATCTGCCTCATCAGCAAGGGGATCCGCATTTACCACTTGCACATAAGCCGCTCGGGCAATCAATGCAGTTAACAAAAGCATAGTGAAAAAAACAGCAACACGAAAACGTATCAGCAAAAAACTACTATCGTAAGAAATTTTAGGTTTATTGCGTTTAATCGCACTGCCTGTGCTAGTGCTACGCTTTGCTTTATTATCTTTCTTAATCATCCTTGCCCCTCAAATTATTCTAATAATAAAATTTCTTGTTCTGGCGAGATATGTTGCATTTGTAATTTCCCAGTTGCAATCGCCTCAACACGAGTATTATCACTTTGGGTTGCTTCTTCTAACTTTAAGTTTAAAAATTCATTTTCTAAGGCTTGGTGTTGTAGGACTAATTCGCCTTTTTCTGCAATCAGCCCACGCGTTTGGTGAGTAATCCAAATTGTGCTTAGCGCACTCACAATCACTAATACCATTAACGCCATCAAGAGTTTGTTTGAAGCAAAAAGATCCTCGACAATAATGCTACGCAATGGATAGCGTTCTGAATTTTCAATCATTTTTATACCCTCTCCGCAATACGTAGCACCGCACTCCTAGAGCGTGCATTTTGTGCAATTTCTTGTTCTGTTGGCATAATTGCTTTACCAATGGTTTTTAAGGTTTGGCTACGCTGAATTTGATCTTCGCGCAATGGAAGGCCTTTTGGTAAACTTTCCCCCTTGCTTTGCTTACGCATAAAATGCTTCACCATACGATCTTCAAGGGAATGGAAACTGATGATTGACAAACGCCCTTGTGGCGCTAACACTTGTAAAGCTCCCGTTAAAACACGCTCTAGCTCTTCCAATTCGGCATTTATAAAAATACGAATGGCCTGAAAACTGCGTGTTGCAGGATGTTTATGTTTATCCTTAAAAGGCACTGATTGAGCGATTAATTCAGCTAATTGCAAAGTACGATGCAGTGGCTCTGTGCCATTTTGACGTGCGTTTTTATTATAATTAACAATAGTTTGCGCAATACGCTTAGCGAATCGCTCTTCACCAAAGGTTTTCAGTACCCAAGCAAGATCCTGCTCTGAAACCTGTTGTAACCACTGAGTCGCCGATAAACCTTGCGTAGTATCCATTCGCATATCAAGTGGCCCATCTTTCATAAAGCTAAAACCTCGTTCTGCTTCATCTAATTGCGGTGAAGAAACGCCAAGATCGAGCAAAATCCCATCAATTTTCCCAACTAAACCGAGTTTCTCGCAGATCTCAGGGAGCGCTGAAAAACTCTGATGCTCAATCTGAAAACGCGGATCTTGAATTTGCTGTGCTGCTGCAATGGCGCGAGGATCGCGATCAATGGCTATTAATCTGCCATCTTGTGATAAGCGAGATAAGATCAGACGAGAATGACCACCACGCCCAAAGGTACCATCAATATAGATGCCTTTTTCTTTCAATGCCAAGCCATCTACCGCTTCATTCAATAAAACGGTAAAATGTTCAGGTGAAGAAAAAAGGTTCTGCGCGTTCATAACTCGTTGTAAAATAATAAAAAATTAAATATTAAAATGAGATAATGCGGTGTACTCAAGTACACCGCTTATCTCTGCTAGTGCCGCTGCGCTTGCTGGAAGTTCATCTTCTCTTATAACGACAGCGTAATTAATTCAGGGGATTGAGCAAGCTGCCCACTTGCACCGAGGGCCATATCTTGTTGAATTTGAGCTTGCCATTCTACATCGCTCCAAATTTCAAATTTATTTAACTGACCCACTAACATTGTGCTTTTTTCCAGTTTTGCGTGCTGGCGTAATGGCGCGCTAATCAAAATTCGCCCTACGCTGTCAAGCTCACATTCTGTGGCATAACCGAGCATCACACGCTGTAAACTGCGTTGCACAGGATCAAAATTCGACAAACTTAATAACTTTTGCTCAACAATTTCCCATTCATCTAAAGGATAAAGTAGCAAGCAAGGTTGGCGAATATCTACCGTGCAAACCATTTGACCATTATTTTTTTCTAGGATCTCTGCGCGATAACGGGTAGGAATGGCAAGCCGTCCCTTTGAATCCAAATTTACCGATGATGCGCCACGAAACATTGTTTGAGATCTCTTGGTTAAAAATAAGTGCGGTTGTTTTTTACGGATTTTTTGCAGTTTTTACCACAAAACACCACTTTTTACCACTTATGCGTAAGTTTAGTATTAGTTTGACTAAGTTGCAAGCAATTTGATCCTGCCTTATGTAAAGATTTGTCTATTTCAGATAAAAAGAAAGCCATTTGAGAAAGCCCCAAATGGCATTGTAAAAAATGCAAGATCGCGATCGGATCTTAAGAATTGGTTTTCTGATCCTTTTCTACTTTTTTCTGTGGTTCATCATCAAATTTCACCACCGGCACACAACTACGACAAGCCCCTTGATCAACCCCCAATTCTTTGCAAAATTCACTATATTTATCCCATAATCTGCGTAACACGCCTTTTGGTTGATTGTCCATTTTTCCTCCTATATCGCTATTGTTCCTTGATGTGATTTATCTCTTATCATAAAAGAATTTTTTGCTTTTGCAATAACCGTTTTATTTCTTCCCGACAACCTTGCAACCATTGTTTTTTACCGGTTAAAGGCAACATTTTCATTTCACAATAATGCGCTAACAATGGCATATTTTGTGGGCTAACTTGTGCAAGTAAACACTGAATAGCTGGTACTGTGCTGGCAAGATTTCGCTGATAATAAGCAAAATAATATAATGCTTTCTTATCTGCTTCTGTTAATTTCTTATCCTGTTCTACACTTATAAATTGCGCTGCTAAAGGGTGAAAAGATAGCCCAATATTACGCTGAAATGCTAGCACCAATTCGTTACAAAACTGTTTTCCTGCCACACTCTTTCCTTTTAGTGCTATTGCGGTATAACAACCACTACTCGCCTCTTTATGCTCGCCTAAATAAACCAGCTCAAAACCACATTTTTGCCAAAAATAAGCTAATTCTGCTGAATAACCAAAACTTACAGAAAGAAAATCACTCTCACTATGCGCTATCACTTGTGCAATTAATCTCGTACCGATCCCTTGATGTTGCCATTTTGGTTGTACCGCAATGCGTGAAATGCGGGTAGAAGTCAGTTTACAGGCGGCTTCATTCAAACTAGCTTGACACAATATTTGCGCCACTAAATTCCCTTTTGGACGACGAACACCTTGCATTATCCCTTCAAGCACTGCCCTATCTTGTATTCCGCCTTCCTGCAATAACCAAACCGCCCCCAACAAATCGTCCTTTGCTTTCGCCAATAAAAATTGCTGATCTTTACCATCAAGTAAACGGCGTAAATCAGTGGGAGAGGTTTTGTAATGCGCAAGAGTAAGCAAGCCATAGAGCGCTTGATATTGTGTTTGTTGGAAAAGGCTTGAACTGTGATGCCAATAAAACTGTAACGCTGAATTTGGTTGGAAATTTGGCTGTACTAAGTTGTTTTCTGCTTCTAATAAAAGAAGATCAGCAATAAAAGGCTCAATAAGATCATCTTCACGCCAGCGTAACGGCGTGTTTAGCTCAAAATGTTGCAAAGTGCGGTGATTTTTTTGCATAAATTTAAGCAAAAAACCACGTCCCGTTCCTTCATAGCTTTGGATTGTCGTCGTGCATAAAATCGCGTGAAAATGAGAGGCTAGCTGCATTAATAACGGCAGAGGGATCATTGCGGCTTCATCAATGATCAGCCAATATTGGGTAAATTTATCCGGATTTTGTTGCACTTGCTGAGCGAGATCATCTGGGGCAATAAAAGGCAAATCTTTCTGGGCAAAATCTTGTAAAATTTGCACCGCACTTTTATTCGGTGCGGTGAGAATAACTTTGTCTAAATGAGTAGCAAATAATCCCGCCAATGCCGATTTTCCTCGTCCACGTTTGGCGGTGATGACATTGATCTCTTTTGGTTGATCCAATAACCGCTGCAAAATATGTTGTTGATCTTGGGTGGCTGAATAAACAGGTTCTAGCACTTCGCTCACTGGCTTATAGGGTTCTGGTAAAAATAACGCGTTATTGTGCTGCTGGTAAACAGGAAAGCCATACTCTCGCACTTTTTGTTGCATAAATTGCACAAAATTTGGCGTGGGAATGCCTTGTGGAACCCCGCTCCAACGTTGGCTATCTAAATCAATTTGGGAGGCTAAATGTTGCCAATGATGACACAATATATAAAGCCGTCCTCCTGCTTGTAGAGTGCCAGCGGCAATCGCAAGCGTATCCAAATTTAGGCTTTGTCTAGCATCATAAATAATCAGCGAATGTTCACGTCCAAGCTGATTTTTCGCTTTACTAAAAGGAATTAACTTAATCTTTTCAATGGCGAAAAGTGCGCTAGAATTTTCATCGAAAAAAAGCACCGCACTTTGCGTTTCAAAGCATTCTAAATAAGAGAATAAAGGAGAAAGTTGTGCCTGTAACCACTCATTTTCTCCAACCAAGAAACAAAGCTGACGGGGTTGCAAGGCTAGTCTTTGTCCATTAAATAAGGATCGGAAAAGCCCAATTCTTGCATTATTTCCGTTTCAAGGCTTTCCATTTCTTCTGCCTCATCATCTTCAATATGATCATAACCAAGTAAATGCAAACAACCGTGAACCACCATATGCGCCCAGTGAGCCATTAAAGGTTTGTCCTGTTCTTTGGCTTCACGTTCCACCACTTGACGGCAAATCACTAAATCGCCGAGCAATGGCAATTCCACTTCTTCAGGACATTCAAAAGGAAAAGAAAGCACGTTAGTGGGATAATCTTTGCCACGATAAGTAGCGTTTAACGTTTGGCTTTCGGCTTCGTCCACCACACGAATGGTGATCTCTGGTTGTAGGTTTTCTGCTTGTACTGCCGCCGTCGCCCATTGTTGAAATTGCTGTTCTGTCGGCAAATTTTCTAGCTCTTGTGAGGCAATTTGTAAATCAACGATCACATCTTTCATTCTGTTTCTTCTCGTTCTAAAGCTTGTTGTTTGGATTGTTCTTGCTGACGCTGTAAGGTGCGTTCTTGGCGGCGAATTTCTTCTTGTTCGTCCCATTTATCATACGCCTGTACCACTTTAGCGACCACTGGATGACGCACAATGTCTTTACTATCAAAATAATTAAAGCTCAATTCTGGCACATTTTCTAGCACTTCAATGGCGTGGCGTAAGCCTGATTTTTGGCTACGCGGCAAATCAATTTGTGTAATATCGCCCGTAATCACCGCTTTAGAATTAAACCCAATACGGGTTAAAAACATTTTCATTTGCTCTGTTGTGGTGTTTTGGCTTTCGTCTAAAATAATAAAACTATCATTTAACGTACGTCCACGCATATAGGCAAGCGGTGCAATTTCAATGACATTGCGCTCCATTAACTTTTGTACTTTTTCAAAGCCTAACATCTCAAACAAGGCATCATAAAGCGGTCGTAAATATGGCTCAATTTTTTGCCCTAAATCGCCGGGTAAAAAACCCAATTTTTCCCCTGCTTCCACCGCAGGACGAGTAAGCAAAATACGGCGAACTTCTTGTCGTTCTAAGGCTTCTACCGCCGCTGCGACAGCTAAGAATGTTTTTCCGGTTCCAGCAGGCCCAATCCCAAAGCTAATGTCGTAACGTAAAATATTATGCAAATACTGAATTTGATTTGCGCCACGCGGTTTAATCAAACCACGTTTTGTTTTAATGGTGGTTTGATACACTTTTGGCACCGCATTCTGCTCTGCTAGCTCCGTATCTTCTTGTAATAATATTCGATTTTCCTGAATAGCTAAATGCACATCAGACAAATCAATTTCTTTCACCACACCACGTACTGGAGCAGTTTCCAAATACAAGGCTTGGATCAATGTCGCTACTTTATCTAATAATTTAGCGTGGTGAGATTTAAGGTGAGAATCTTTCGATTTTAGCGTAAAAGTAAAATTACGCCGTGCAATATCTAAGAAAAATTCTTTTTCAATTAACTGGATATTTTCATCAAATGTCCCACACAGTGCCTGTAAACGGGCATTATCTTGCGGTTCAAGGGTAAAAGTTTCACTTATTTCGTTTATTGGATTGGACAAATTGTGTTCCTTTCTATTTTTGTTTTTCAGGTTACAGCCAACATCATTTGATTGTTGGTAGAAATATTATCACGTTTTAAATACAGGCTCTAATGCTCTTTGAGAAATTCTCGCTTTATAGAAATGCGAGAGATCTCTCATTTTTAATCAAAAATAAAGACGATTCTGTGAAGAGCGTCACGAAGTAAAATGATCTTGATTTACTTCATTGCGGAGTGAAAATATCATCTGGTTTGAGCTATTTTCTCTTCCATTCAAAATAAGGATGCCCTATGAAAAAAACAACATTGGCAGCTTTAATCTCTTCGTGCTTTATCAGCCAATATGCCATGGCGAGTAGCGAAGGAATCTTAGATTTCAAATCCAATACTGAACTTTTCAAACCGCTTAATATCACGGAAACCTTTGCTAAAAATGACGTATTCAATTTAGAAAATGGTTCATTAACTTTTGGTTTTAAAACTAATGGTGGTGATAATGTTTATTCTCTCTTAGGCGCCTCAACATTAGGCGGGCCTGCAAACCACTACATTAATTTCTATATGTTAAGGAAACAGGGTACGGATACCTTTGGCTTGGAGTTAAGAAATAATAA
Source organism: Avibacterium sp. 20-126 (assembly GCF_044358625.1). Lineage (NCBI taxonomy): Bacteria > Pseudomonadati > Pseudomonadota > Gammaproteobacteria > Pasteurellales > Pasteurellaceae > Avibacterium > Avibacterium sp. 20-126. The sequence goes on from NZ_CP091457.1 coordinate 1,807,691, forward strand.
CCACTATCTAATTCAAAATGCTTTACTTGCTGCCAATGTCAATAATCAAAATAAAGATTATCAAACGATTACTTACACTTTTGATAAAACAAATAATCAAATTAAAATTTATGTCAATGGTGAATTAAAGCAAACACACAATAATTCTAAATTTTTCAAAGATATTGAAAATTTAAATATTGCTTATTTAGGGAAAACCCCAAGAAGTACTGGTAATGAAATGCAGTTTAGTGGAAACATTTATTCTGCTGGAGTGACCGAACACGTCTTGTCAGAAGAAAAAATTAAAGCGTTACACCAAGAATTAGCAGATACTTATCACCGAAACGAAATTGAAAATGTGGATAAATATCGTGCTTCAGGCGCAATGCTAACGGAAAAAAACGCTCTCTTTCAACCCAATCAAGATGACGCAAGAAACTATCGTATTCCCTCTTTACTCACCACACAAAATGGCGTTGTGATTGCAGCAATTGATAAACGTTGGCAACATTCTGCGGACTGGGGAAATATTGATACCGCAATCCGCCGCAGTTTTGATGGTGGTTTAACTTGGCAAAAAAGCCAAACCGTGATTGATCTTGCTAGTCAATCTTATGGTGATCAAAATTCCGCATTCTTAATCGATCCTCTTATGGTGCAAGATAAACGCAATGGACGTGTCTTTATGATTGTAGATATGTTTCCTGAAACACGCGGTTTCTTTGGGATCAAAAATCAAAATGCAGAAGGCTCAGGTTATAAAAATATTAATGGGAAATATTATCAATTATTAACTGATGAATATAATAATCGTTATACCATTCGTGAAAACGGTATTGTTTATAATGATAAAAATAAACCAACTGATTATCGTGTAGTAATTAATGGCAATCCTGAACTTGCATTTAAAGATCTTGGTGATTTATATCAAGGTAATACACGCTTAGGCAATATTTATTTACAGACTAAAAATCCAGATAATGACAGCGCACCACTTAAATCAACCATCACCAGCAATTTATGGCTAACTTATAGTGATAATGATGGTGAAACTTGGTCTAATCCTGTCAATATTAATGCTCAAGTAAAAGCGGATTGGATGCGTTTTATGGGAACAGGTCCAGGAACAGGAATTCAACTGAAAGATGGTTCTTTAGTAATGCCTGTTTACTATACGAATAATAACAATAAACAAGCGGCTGCTGTCATCATCAGTAAAGACGGCGGAAAAACTTGGGAACGTGGCGAATCACCAATTGATAGCCGATTTGCAGCACAAGGCGGATCCCGTCTTCTTGACGGTACTTACGGTTATGAAATTACCGAATCCCAAGTGATTGAGTTAGACAACGGACAATTAAAACTCTTTTCCCGTGTCACACCACATAATCGTGTTCATATTTCCACTAGCTATGACGGTGGTTACACTTGGGAAAAAGAGGCTATTTTAGACGATGTGCTATTAGAACCTTATTGTCAACTTTCAGTGATTAAATATTCCAAACGAATTAATGGCAAAGAACATATCCTTTTTGCCAACCCACACTCAAACAAACGCACCAATGGTAAAGTCTGGCTCGGTGAAGTGCAAGAAGATGGCTCTATCGAATGGAAATATACCACCACGATTACACCAAACAATTATGCTTATAGCAGCTTAACGGAATTACCAAACGGAGATATTGGATTACTCTATGAAGGTGCAGAAGGTAAAATCGAATTTGTGCGTTTAAATATTCAAGAACTTGTATGGCAAAATAATATCCTACACCGAGATAAACGAAATACGCCATTTGAATATGATCGTAATAGCACGGTGGCGGAAACGTTCTATAAAATTGGTGATGGAGAAATAATTAAAATTGGTGAAGGAATTAATCCGGCTAAAATCATTGTTAATGAAGGCACCTTAGGTTTAAAACAGCAGGAAAAAGATGGTAAAGTTCAAGCCTATTCTGAAATCATTGTAAATCCTGAAGGTACAGTCAAATTATATGGAGAAAACCAAATTAAATCCGAAAGCCTCAGCTTGAATAAAGGCACATTTGACTTAAATGGAAATAATTTCACCATCACAAATGGCGATGATAACGGGCTGCAAGCTAGAACAATTAACGGTAATATTATAAACAGCAATACAAGCAAAACCAGCACACTCAACTATTTACAATCAGGAATAAGAAAAATTAAGGGTGAAATACTCGGTGATGAGCAGGGTAAATTAAATTTTTCTTATAAACCGACCGCACTTAATAATAACCAGCTGACCTTAGAAACGAATTCGACATTAAATGAACTTAACATCAATCAAGGTAAAATAATTTATGCCTCAAACACGTCACATTTAACGCATAATGCAAATTTAGCAAATAATGCAACATTAAGCATAAAAGATAATGTGATTGCTCGTTTTAATACAATTACACTTGATGACACAAGCCAAATTAATGCCGACATTAACACCAACCAAACAAGCCATTTATTTGCTGATACACAAGGCACAGGTACACTCAGTAAAAATGGAGATGGGACATTATATTTAATTGGACAACTCAATCACACAGGAAAAACTTTTTTAAATCAAGGGGTAACTATTTTAGAGGGAGAATTAAATCATTCTCCATTATATATCCAAGAAAATGCGAGTTTAATGGGAAATGGCGTAATTCATTCACATACGTATTGGAAAACCAATGCCCACATTATGCCAAATAATACCCCACAATTAAATCACACGACAAACGGAGATAAATCCACCAATACTGATTTCCAACCTAAAACACTCTCCTTTGCAGATGTAAACAATGAAGGCGCGGTTATTACGTTAAATGTAGACAACGTTTCCGAAGATATGACAAAATGGCGCTCTGATCAGGTTCTGATTAATGGTGATTTAACTACCACACAAGCAATTCCGGTGAACATTAACTTACACAATAGCCATATTGGTCGCTCAGATACCAATGAAAATAATCGTTATGATGCGAATGAGGGGATCTCGCTAATTCAAGTAAAAGGAGAAAGCAATCGTATTGATGCCTTCAACTTGGCTAAAGTGGTTCACAATGATGAAAGCCATATTCATCGCTATACCTTAGTCAGCATTGAAAAAGGCGCGACTACCGCAAGTGAAAATCGCTTTGGCACAAATAATAATGATTTCTACGATTATCGATTGCAAACCTTATTAGTTAATGAAAAAGGCGAAACACTATCACCAATCATAAAAGCATATCAAAAACCACCAAAAGGGGAAATAACTAAACCTGATAACACCACAACACCTACTTTGCCAACGGCAAGTACTAATACGGCAGTAACACCGTCTGCAAATCAAAATGAGGAATTAACAAGAAGAACAGCAACCTATCGCGCTGCACTAAATAGTCAAGTCCCTGCCTATTTGATAACTAATTTAGCTTTGCTAGAGCATAGTTATATGCAGACTCAAACCTTTACACAAAACATTACGCAAGACACAAAAAACTTCTATGTTTTACAGCAACATCGTAAAGCTTCTTATGATAGCAATCTTGGCTTTACTGATTATGGATATGGATACAAATCCACTACGAACAGCACGTTATTTGGGGGAAAACTTGATCTCAATGATAAACACCATCTTCACTTAGGGCTTGCGTTGAGTAAATTCTCAATCGAACCAAAAACCACAAAAATTGAAGGAAGCAGCTCTGCAAAATACAAGTCTGTCGGCTTATTGTTCACATTAGAAAATAAACTTACTGAGCAAAGCTATATTAATCTCAGTGGAAACTATCAATATGTACGAGGTAAAATTTCGACTTCACAACATAAAGATTTAGCTAAAGTGAGAGGTCATTCCTGGGGAATTGGAACAGAAATGGGTTATCATTTCTTATTAAATGAAATCCGTTTAACGCCAATTATGGCTTTACAATACCAACGTAGTAAAGCCAAGATTGAAGATCATACTTTCAGTTGGAATATTAATAATGATCGACAAGCTATTTTCACTCAACAAATCGGTGGTGAAATTGCGTGGAAATTATTAAAGTTCCGTGCGATGTATGAACACAATGCAGGAAATACCCCAACTTTAACCCTCAATGATGGAACAACCCAGCAATATAAAACGGGTAAATTAGGTAACGCATTATTATTCTCTGCCAGTGCAGGTTATGATATTACGCAAAATCTAAATATCAGCGCACAAATTAGCCATAGAACATCGCTTTCTGATTATGGGCTAAAACAAACTTATTTTGCGGGTAAATTAACCTATCGTTTCTAATAGACTAACCTCTGAAGTGAGAGAAAGGTTATCATTTCTCTCACTTTTTTATTCCCCCATCCGTTTCCCTAATACTCGTTCTACCTCAACTAAATCTGTTATTCCTTCTTTTACTTTCTCCACTCCACTTTCCCGTAAGGATGCATAATCCGTTTGATAGGAACGTTCCCCGTTATGAAAGTGCGGTTGTAAAAATTGGTAAATGCCACTACGCCCTTTATAGCCTTGATAGCAATCGCAATCTTTAGTCAAATGATGACATTTCTTTCGTACCAATCGCTGTGCAATAACGAGCAATAGACTATTGTCAATTTCGTGCTGTTGGATACCAAGTTGCAACAAACGAGAGATCGCTGAATGTGCATCATTCGTATGCAATGTAGAAAGCACTAAATGCCCTGTTTGTGCGGCACGTAAAGCAATTGAAGCACTTTCTGCATCACGAATTTCACCAAGCATAATGATATCGGGGTCTTGCCTTAAAAAAGTGCGTAATAGGCGATTAAAGTCAAGCCCAATTTGGGGATTAATTTGTGTTTGGATAATACCCGGTAGCTCGATTTCAATGGGATCTTCTGCGGTAAGAATATGTTTTTCTGACTGATTTAACCACTCAAGTGCGGTATAAAGGGTGATACTTTTTCCGCTTCCTGTTGGTCCTGTAACCAAAATCAAACCTTGGGGTTGAGAAAGTGCTTGCTGCAAGGTGCGTTGCTGTGTTGTATTCATTCCAAGTTGTGAAAAGGCAAGGCTGACGGGTTTATTTTTTTGTAAACGCAGCACGGCTTTTTCCCCATACTGCGTTGGTAAGGTAGAAAGGCGAAAATCGAGTATATCGGAAAACGTCGTTTTAAAATGAAAACGTCCATCTTGTGGCAACCTTGTTTCGCTAATATCAAGCCGAGCAAGCAACTTTAAACGCGAAATCAAACGATGACTAATTTGTGTGGATAATGGCGTTTGACATTGCAATACGCCGTCAATACGAAAGCGAATTTGCAACTGTTCACGTTGTGGCTCTAAATGAATATCTGAGGCATTCAGCTGCAAAGCATTTTCAAAAATCCGATCTAAGAGCTGAATAACGGGTTCATCGGTTTTTTCTTGCGAATCTTCCGCTTTAATCTGCTCCATAGAGTGATAAAAATCAGGTACTGCAGGCTCTTCCGCCACATTTGGTGCAAGGCTTTGTAAAAGTGATTTTAAATCTTGGGCTTGTAATAATACCGGTTCAACCACTTTTCCTGTTAAAAAAGAAAAGGTTTCACAAGCAGAAAGATTATTCAAATCATCAATACCTAACCAAAGGGTTTGTGCATTTTCCTGCAATGGCACAGCAAAATAACGAATTAATAAGGCTTTTTGCTGTTGATTTTGCTGCCATAAGTGCGGTGCAATTTCAAAATATTTTCCATCAACCGCACACACTGTTATTTGTGGCTGTAACGCATATTCCGCCATTATTTAGCCCCATCAGTTACAAAATCCTGCGGGAAAAAGTTCCGCCGATTTGGCACATTTCACCGCCCAAGTTATTCCTTTGGCTGCATCACCGCTCGCGGTTAAAGAATAGCTTATCCCAGCTAAGTTTTCTCTGCCTGTAACGGTGATTTTACCTTTCTGTACATCAATCGACGCGACTTTGCCTTTATTCGTTAATTTTTTCTGAATCCCATTCGTTCCAGCATTACATTTGGTGGTTGATCCTGTGTTATACACACAAAGTTCCACTTCAGAACGGTAAGGGCTTGCAGCTTGAATCAGTTCTGAAATTGCCGCTTTTTTCGTGTAATTTTGGTAGGCTGGCACGGCGATTGTTGCCAAAATTGCCACAATGGCGATTACAATCATTAATTCAATTAACGTAAACCCTTCTTGCCGCTTCAAACGCGTAGAAAATCTATTCATAAGTTGTCCTTGTTGATTTCTCTTAAGATTAATTTTCGATAAAATACGAGCAATCAATAACCCGCGTGAATAAGTGTGGCTCAAATTAAACATAAAGCCAAAAAGCACCGCACTTTTTCTCGATCACGATCGCAAAAAATCTATGAAATCAACATATTCTATTAATCAATCAGGCTGGTTGGCCAACCAAAAACATTGTCCTTCTCCCCATTATGATTTACGTCCCGATCCACAAGATATTTCCTTGCTCGTCATTCATTACATCAGCTTGCCCCCCGAGCAGTTTGGTGGAAATTACATTGATGCGTTTTTCCAAGGGCGTTTAGATCCTGCTATTCATCCCTATTTTGACGAAATTAAAGATCTTCGCGTTTCAGCGCATTGCTTAATTAATCGTGAGGGTAAAATAACGCAATATGTCAGTTTCAATGATCGTGCTTGGCACGCTGGTGTCTCTTGCTTTCAAAGACGTGAAAAATGTAACGATTTCGCCATTGGCATTGAATTAGAAGGGAGTAACAATCAGCCGTTCACCGAACAGCAATATGCCACGCTGACAAAACTCACACGAAGCATAATGCAACACTATCCCAAAATAGGAAAAGATCGCATTGTGGGGCATAGCGATATTTCCCCCGGAAGAAAAATCGATCCGGGTCAATATTTTGATTGGGAAAAATATTTAACTTGCCTATAACATAAGTGCGGTGGAAATTTTTCGATTTTTCCACCGCACTGTATTCTACTTTAACAATATATTGCCTAATGAGAATGCCCTAAATACCGTCCAACCATTACCGCTTTTATTATCCCCCCACCACTGCGTAAAATGAACACACTTAAAATGGCACTGGCAACAATATCTAACCACTGAATTTGCCATAACCACGCGCTCACCCCTGTAATAATAGCGATGACAGAGCCAAATAAATCTGCCAAGACGTGTAAATAAGCCGCACGAATATTTAAGTTTTCTTGATCGCTTTTCAGCATTAACCACGCCACAATGATATTCACCAACAATCCCATAACTGCCACACCTAGCATTGGTAACGCATTTATAAATAAGGGATTTTTCCAGCGCACAATAGCTTCAAGTAAAATCCAAATCGCCACCACCATTAAAGAAATTCCATTAAATAGGGCGAAATATTTTTGTGTTTTATGGGGGAAAAATAATGCGATAAAAGCCAGTAATAAGGAAAGGCTATCATTTGCCATATGGCCTGCATCCGCCATTAACGTTAGGCTATTAAAATAATAGCCGCCCAAAAATTCAATCACCATATAAGCGGTGATAATAACAAAGCTAAAGGCTAAAATGCGCTGGTTTTGCCAGCTCTGCTCGTGGTGGTGGTGCATAAATGTTCCTAGAGAAAATTTGCCATAGTATAAAGTTTAACGGGTGGTTAAGGTCAAGTTTTATGAAAAAAACGAGAGAAAAGCACCGCACTTTTGTCTTTGATTAATTAATAACCACTCTTTTTATCCTGTGTAATTCATAATATAACAACGCTTCTTTTTTTGTCTATCCTTTTGATTTTAAATGATTTTATTATTCTGAGCCAATACAGACACACCAAGTTTACTATTTAATTCCCACCTATTCTGCATAAAACCACAATTTTATCCACAAAAATACTGAATAACTCACAGCTTGAGAGAAGAAATGGGGTTAAAATCCTGATAAAAATACAGTGTGATTTTTTTATAGGCGAGAATTGGAACAAAATAATGCGATCTCGGATCTCAACTTTAGATCTTAATAAGATGCAATGATCTTCTTTAACTTATTTTGAAATAAGGATTTTGTTATCTTTATACACAAATAATTTGATATTACTCCCGCACTTTTCACAAGGTTATACACAGTCTTGTGGTTTTTATTCAATTTATTAACAGATGATAACGATTTCATATTTGTAAAATTCTCATAGAAAAGCGGCTTAATGCTTGTTTTCGGTTGTTAAAACCTTAAGTTTGTGAAACAATTCACCAATTCAGAATTTAAAATAGTTAAAATGAAGGTAAACGATAGTGATCGATTTCGATGGCTACCGTCCGAATGTGGGAATTGTCATTTGCAATCGTAAAGGTCAGGTTTTGTGGGCGAAACGCTATGGGCAAAACTCGTGGCAGTTTCCACAAGGCGGTATAAATGATAATGAAACGCCTGAACAAGCAATGTATCGTGAGCTTTTTGAAGAAGTGGGTTTAACCCGTAAAGATGTTAAATTGCTTTATGTATCAAAACAATGGCTTCGCTATAAACTTCCTAAACGCTTATTACGCTACGACAGCAAGCCAATGTGCATTGGGCAAAAACAGCGTTGGTTCTTATTACAATTAGTCTCGGACGAAAAAGATATTAATATGCAAACCACCAAATCGCCAGAATTTGATGGTTGGCGTTGGGTGAATTTTTGGTATCCAGTGCGTCAGGTTGTTCCTTTTAAAAAAGAAGTGTACCGCAAAGCGATGAAAGAATTTGCGGGGGTATTGTTTAATCCGAAAAATCAGCCAAATGCGGCGTCTCAAGAGCAGAAAACTTCGCTCACACATTCTGCAACTAATACACCGAACAAACATTCTGGCAAAAAATATTCATCAGGCAAATATTATAAGCGTTCATTTCATCGAACAAGGGGAGCATAATGCTGAGTTTTTTTCTTATTTGTTTAATTGTCGGCTGTGTGGTCGGCTTTTTAGCAGGCTTATTTGGCATTGGAGGCGGACTGATTATTGTCCCGGTATTGGTTTATTTATTGCCAATGGTTGATGTGCCTAGTGAACTTTTGATGTCCACAGCATTAGGTACTTCTTTCGCCACGATTGTGGTAACTGGATTTTCTTCCGCCCAACGCCATCAAAAACTCGGCAATATTGTATGGAATGCGGTAAAAGTGCTAGCGCCTGTGATTATGATAACCACGTTCATTTCGGGGCTTTTTGTAGGTCATTTAGATAAAAGCATTTCGAGCAAATTATTCGCCTGTTTGGTGGTGTATCTTGCATTAAAAATGTTGCTTTCCATTAAACCAAAAGAAGTGAAAAAAACATTAACCACGACTTCTTCTGTCATTGGCGGTATCTTGATTGGCATTGCCTCTAGCATTGCAGGCATTGGCGGTGGTGGCTTTATTGTGCCATTCCTTAATGCGCGTGGGATCGAGATGAAAAAAGCCATTGGTTCATCTGCATTCTGTGGAATGCTGCTGGGTCTATCTGGAATGCTAAGTTTTATCGTGGGTGGCTGGGGACAACCTAATATGCCAAGCTATTCATTAGGTTATGTGTATTTACCCGCTGTCGTAGCGATTACTGCAACATCATTTTTTACCTCTAAATTAGGGGCAAGTACCACGGATAAATTGCCTGTAAAAACCCTAAAACGTTATTTTGCTGTATTATTGATTGTGATTGCTATCAATATGATTATGAAATAAAAGGAAATATATGAATTCTAGTTTTATCCCTTTTCCTCACTTTGATCCTGTGATTTTTCAGTTAGGTCCTGTTGCCTTGCGTTGGTACGGATTAATGTATTTAATCGGTTTTGTCTTCGCTCGTTGGCTTGCCGTTCGCCGAGCAAATCGCCCAAATAGTGGCTGGACAACAGAACAAGTGGACAACCTCTTATTTAACGGCTTTCTTGGTGTATTCCTAGGTGGGCGTATCGGTTATGTGCTGTTCTATCAATTTGATTATTTCTTACAAGATCCGATGTATTTAATTCGTGTCTGGGAAGGGGGAATGTCTTTCCACGGCGGATTAATTGGTGTGATTTTAGCTATGCTCATCACCGCCAAATTACAACACCGTGGCTTTTGGGCAACGGCAGATTTTGTTGCACCGCTTATTCCTTTTGGTTTAGGAATGGGGCGAATTGGTAACTTTATCAATGATGAACTTTGGGGACGTGTAACAGACGTACCTTGGGCAGTACTATTCCCCTCTGGCGGTTATTTACCTCGCCACCCTTCGCAACTTTATGAAGCCGTGTTAGAGGGTCTCGTGCTATTTGTCATTCTTAATCTGTTTATCAAAAAATCTCGCCCTACGGGATCAGTGGCAGGACTATTTTTAGTCGGTTATGGCACATTCCGTTTCATTATTGAATATTTTCGTGAACCTGATGCACAGCTTGGCTTATTCTTCCAACAGCACATTTCAATGGGGCAAATTCTCTCATTGCCAATGATTTTGCTGGGGGCATTGATTATGCTGATCGCTTATAAAAGTGCGGTGAAAAAATAGGGGAAATTTATAATGCGTCAATATTTAGATTTATGCCAAAACATTATTGATAACGGCACTTGGGTAGAAAATGAACGGACAGGAAAACGTTGTTTAACCCTAATTAATGCAGATCTCACTTATAATGTTGCGGACAATGAATTTCCTTTAATCACTACCCGAAAAAGTTACTGGAAAGCCGCAATTGCAGAATTTTTAGGCTACATTCGTGGCTATGACAACGCCGCTGATTTCCGTAAGCTTGGCACTAAAACGTGGGATGCCAATGCAAATGAAAATCAAGCGTGGTTGAATAACCCACACCGTAAAGGCACTGATGATATGGGGCGCGTTTATGGTGTGCAAGGACGTGCTTGGCGTAAACCGAATGGTGAAACCCTCGACCAATTGCGTAAAGTGGTGAATGATTTAACCAAAGGGCTAGACGATCGTGGCGAAATCATCACTTTTTACAACCCCGGAGAAATTGAGCTAGGCTGTTTGCGTCCTTGTATGCACACCCACACCTTTTCTTTACTTGGCGATACCCTTTATTTAACCAGCTATCAACGTTCTTGCGATGTACCATTAGGGTTAAATTTCAACCAAATTCAAGTGTTTACTTTCTTGGCATTAATGGCTCAAATTACTGGGAAAAAAGCAGGAATGGCGTATCATAAAATCGTCAATGCACATATTTATGAAGATCAGCTTGAGCTAATGCAAAATGTACAACTCAAACGAGAGCCATTGCCTCTACCAAAATTAGAAATTAATCCTGACATCAAAACCCTTGAAGATCTCGAAACTTGGGTAACAATGGAGGATTTCAAGGTTATTGGCTATGAATCTCACCCTGCGATTAAATATCCTTTCTCGGTGTAAGCATAAAAAATAACAAAATGAAAAACTTCCACAAAAAGCACCGCACTTTATATTACCAATCAGCCAATTTATGGCTGATTTTTCACACGAATTACACATTGAGGGAATAAAAGTGCGGTCAGATTTTGATGAAAAAATGATGCGTTACGCCCTAAGCCTTGCTGATAAAGCAGAAGCCTTAGGGGAAATTCCTGTGGGTGCGGTGTTAGTTGATGATGAAGGAAATATTGTGGCAGAAGGCTGGAATCTATCTATTCTTCAGCACGATCCCACCGCCCACGCAGAAATTGTCGCACTCCGCCAAGCAGGACAAGTGCAACAAAACTACCGCTTACTCAATACCACCCTGTACGTTACCCTGGAGCCTTGCACAATGTGTGCAGGCGCAATTTTACATAGCCGAATTAAGCGTTTAGTATTCGGTGCTTATGATCTAAAAACAGGGGCGGTAGGTTCGCGTTTTCACTTTTTTGATGATTATAAAATGAATCACAATCTTGAAATTACTGGCGGTGTACTGCAAGAAGAATGTAGCCAAAAACTTAGCGAATTTTTCCGCAAAAGGCGCGAACAGAAAAAGCAGCAAAAGCTGACGCAAAAAATTCCCCTCAAATTTAGAGCAAAAAAATAGGCGATACACTCGCCTATTTTTATGAGACTTATTGCATTTGATTGATTACGCAGCCACCATCACCATTGCAGGACGAATCACTCTACCATTCAGCAAATAGCCTTTTTGCAATACAGTGGTGATTTGATTACTTTCAAAACCTTCTGCCGGTTGCATTGAAATGGCTTGGTGTAAATCGGGATTAAAGGTTTCTCCCACTGTCCCTACCGCTTCTACGCCAAAACGTGCTACTGTTGCCAACAATCCTTTTAAGGTTAATTCCACACCGTCTAATACGCCTTTTAAGCTCTCGTCTTCCGTGCTAACTGGGGTTGCCAAAGCTCGCTCAAGATTATCAATGGTTTCAAGCAAATCTTTGGCAAATTTTTCTAAAGCAAATTTATGTGCTTTTTCCACATCTTGCTCGGCACGACGGCGAATATTATCAATTTCTGCACGGCTACGTAATAGAATATCTTGCTCTTTCTTCGCCGTTTCAACAAGTTGCTCTTCAAGTTCTTGAACACGGGCTATGGCTTCTTCTAACGCATCACCTTCAAGATTTTCAGCATTTTCTTGTTGTTGCGCTGTTTCTTGCACATTCTCCGCCTGTTCTACTTGTTCTTGTTTTACTTCTGTTTTTTCCACTTGTTGTTCTTGTTCTGACATCGTTTTCTCCATCTGTTCAAAAATTTGCGTTATTGTAACAAAAAACGTAAAAATTGACAGTTGCTAAACTTGGCTAGCCACTGACATAGTTTATGTGTAATATAGCCATAAATTTCTTGAATTCAAGTGCGGTCTGTTTTCCGCATAAAAATAAATATGATGTCCACAACCCATTTAATCGACAACAAAAGTTTGCATAATTCCTTCCATACCATCGGATTGGTGGGGCGTCCGCGCAATGATGTAAATTTGCAAATGCACAAAAATTTATTTCAATGGCTTTTAGAAAAAGGCTATCAAGTACTTGTGGAAAAAAGTGTGGGCGAGCGTTTAGGCCTACCTATTCAACATCTTGCAGAATTAGATGAGATTGGTACACAGGCGCAATTAGCCATTGTTATCGGTGGTGATGGCAATATGCTTGGACGAGCAAGAATCTTAGCTAAATATGATATTGCTTTAATTGGTATTAACCGGGGTAATTTAGGCTTTCTGACGGATATTGATCCGAAAAATGCCTATGCTCAACTTGAGGCTTGCTTAGATCGTGGTGAATTTTTTGTGGAAGAACGCTTTTTATTAGAAACCGCCATTGAACGAGACGGACAAATTATTGCCACCAGCAATGCAGTAAATGAAGCGGTGATTCACCCTGCCAAAATTGCTCATATGATCGATTTCCACGTTTATATTGATGATAAATTGGCCTTTTCACAGCGTTCTGATGGCTTAATTATTTCTACACCGACAGGCTCAACGGCCTATTCACTTTCCGCTGGTGGCCCAATTCTTACCCCGCAACTTAATGCAATCGCGCTGGTACCAATGTTTCCGCACACCCTTTCTTCTCGCCCTTTGGTCATTGATGGCGAAAGCAAAATCTCTATTCGTTTTGCAGACTACAACACCCCGCAATTAGAAGCGGGTTGCGATAGTCAAGTCGCGCTGCCGTTCACCCCTGATGACGTCGTACATATTTATAAAAGCAAACATAAACTGCGTTTACTTCACTTAAAAAGTTATAATTATTACAATGTGTTAAGCACAAAATTGGGCTGGTTGAGAAATTCCGCGTAAAAAATTTGCATAAACCCCTTTACTGTATATAAAATCAGTTATAAACTGATATATATACAGTTAAACAGGAGTGTATTATGCTTACTCAACTTACGATTAATAATTTTGCGATTGTTCATCACCTTGATATTGAATTTGCGCAGGGAATGTCTGTGATTACTGGTGAAACGGGTGCAGGTAAATCTATTGCCATTGATGCCCTTAGCGTATGCTTAGGACAACGTACAGAAAGCGCGATGTTACGTGAAGGGCAAAACCGTGCAGATATTTGTGCCACATTCCAGATTGAACCAAACAGCCCCGCTGATGAATGGCTTAAAATTCAAGAATTGCAAGATGAAGATAATCCAGAAAACTGTATTTTACGTCGAGTAATCAACGCTGATGGACGTTCCAAAGGCTTTATTAATAGCATTCCTGTCTCTGCTAGCCAACTCAAAGAACTAGGGCAATATTTAATTCAAGTCAATGGGCAACATTCCTCACAACGTTTGCTAAAAAATGACTATCAGCTCACCTTATTAGATGACTATTGCGCGCATACTGATCTGCTTGCCAAGGTACAAAAGCAATATCGTCAATGGAAAGCGTTGCAACAACAAGTCGCGAATTTCAAACAAAAATGTGCCGAAAATGAGGCAAAAAAACAACTGCTACAATATCAAGTTGAAGAGCTTGATGAATTTAATTTACAAGAAAATGAATTTAGTGAACTAGAGGAAGAATATAACCGACTTGCTAACAGCGAAGAACTCACCGCACTTTATCAATCTGTCTTAAATTTATTAAGTGAGAATGATGAACTGAATGTAGATAGCTTGCTCTATCGTGCGGTACAAAATTTAGAAGAACTACACAGCCTTGATCCGCACTACAATGATGCACTCACAATGTTACAAGAAGCGTTGATCCAAGTACAGGAAGCAAGCTCTGAGATCCAACATTTATCCTGCAACATTGACCCCGATCCGTATCGTTTACAGGAAGTGGAAAGCCGAATGAGCCAAGCACTACAACTTGCACGTAAACACAATGTAAAAGCGGAAGAATTGGTTGCATTACATCAATCTTTAAGACAAGAACTCCATCAGCTTGTAGATTTTGCTGACAGCGAAGATGCACTGATTGAACAAGAAAAAGTGGCTTATGCACAGTTGTTAGAAAATGCACAGACCTTGAGTGCAAGCCGCCAAAAAGGGGCTGAAAAACTCTCAGCACAAGTGACTAAAGGCATTAAACAACTGGCAATGGAAAATGCCGAATTCTCTATTAGTGTGGTACAAGCGGAAAATAAACTGACCGCTCACGGAATGGATCAGGTGCAATTTATTCTACAAGCAAACCTCGGACAATCCGCTCAGCCATTGGCAAAAGTGGCATCAGGTGGTGAGCTTTCACGTATCGCCTTAGTGTTACAAGTGCTGACCTCTGATAAATCCGCGATTTCAACCCTCATTTTTGATGAAATTGATGTGGGAATCAGTGGTGCAACCGCAAGCGTAGTGGGAAAATTATTACGCAAATTAGGCAAAAAATGCCAAGTGATTTGCGTTACCCACTTACCACAAGTCGCCTGTTGTGGGCATCAACATTTTTCTGTCGAAAAACAAATCATTGATGGAAAAACGGAAACAAAAATGACCGCACTTTCCCAGCAACAACGTGTGAAAGCCTTAGCCAAATTACTTGGCTCAACCAAAGTCACTGAAAGTGCCTTAGCAAACGCAGAAGAAATGCTCCGTTTAATTGCCTAAATTTCTCTAAAACCTTTCGCGTTCCGCGAAAGGTTATTGCAAGCTATTTTTGAAATGATGACGTAAAAAATCTGCTTCTTTTACTTTTTCTAGGCACTGTTTATGAGGTTTCTGGCTCTATCTAAGTAATCGGGTTACTCGAGCTAGGCAAATAGGGAAAAATTGCTGACAACGCTCACCTAGATGATTTTTAGTAGATAGGGTTATCATTTAAAAAATAAAAAGAACCTTCGCGATTTAGCTAAGGTTCTTTAGCTCATTTGAAAATACTTAATCAAAACATTAGTCAATTTCTTCGTTTTTTTCCACCGCACTTTTAATTGTAAGTCTGACTTCGGCAGAAATCATCTGCGCAAGAATTTCACTGAGTTCATCAAGCAAGGAGGCATTCACTTGATTGTTGTCATCAAAATAACCATATTGTTTTAGATTTCCAACAAACGCAGAAAACACGGCTTTATCAAAAAACTCTGGAGCATTAATGCCGTGCAGCACAGATAAACGTTGTGCCACAGATTGGCTTTCTTTTTCTAATGTGGCTCGAGAAATCGTTGGATCATTTTGTAGAATGCTTACCGTAATGTAATAACGCTGCAAAATTTCTCTCACGCCCGATGACCAAAGCTGTAACATTCTGACTTGAGGTTTGTGGATCGCAAGCAAATTCTCATTGCATTGAATAATATTTTGCCGTTGCAATTCCTGAATAATATTTTCGACATAATCTTTTAATTCACCATCGCTGAAATGTAAAAATAATTCACCACGCAAGAACGGATAAATTTTTTCAACCGCCTCAAGGACAAGATCTTTTTGCATTGCACCATAGTGCAACACAATGCTCGCCACCAGAGAAGGCAAGGCGAATAAATGCTGAATATTGTTGCGATAATAAGTCATCAACACCGCTGAATTACGCTCTAAACGAATGATCTCGCCAAAATTATCTTTTTCAACCAAGACGCCCACACGATCTAAATTTAAAACGTGATTGAGCATTTCTTCTGGTGTTTCGCTTGGCACAATGACATCATCAGAATAAGGCACATTCTGTAAAAATTGTTGATAACTTGCTAACTGCTCTAATAACTGTTTCCGCGTTAATGCACGCTGACGAGATGATAGCAATGCAGTTCCTGTTAAATTCATCGCATTGACTGCGGCGGCATTATTAATATTCACCATAACTTGGTTTGACACCGCATCAACGGCTTTATTAAACCATTGTGAACGCTCATCGTCTAAATGCAATTCTTTCCACTCTGGAAAATGTTGGTTCAAATAACTGCTTAATACGATTGGCTCACCAAAATTCACATAGCCTTTACCTAAATTACGCAATTTTTTAATGACGCGTAACACAAGCCCTGCATTTTCTTTCTCTTTTGCCGCACCACGCAATTCTTTGGCATACGTATCCACTTCCAAAACGTGTTCGTAGCCCACATAAACAGGCACGACAGAAATAGGACGTGTTTGGCGTTGTTGTAATGCTTGCAAGGTCATCGACATCATCCCCGTTTTAGGGGCAAGTAAACGTCCGGTGCGCGAACGCCCCCCTTCAATAAAATATTCAACCGAATAACCACGATGGAATAATTCTGCTAAATACTCACGGAAAATCGTTGAATAGAGGCGATTGCCCTTGAAGGTTCGGCGAATAAAAAATGCCCCTCCTCGGCGGAACATTGCGCCCACCGGCCAGAAATTTAAGTTAATTCCCGCTGCAATATGTGGTGTAACCAAGCCCTGATGATATAACACATAAGAAAGTAACAAATAGTCAATATGACTACGGTGGCAAGGCACATAAACAATTTCGTGGCCTTCAAGTGCCAGCTTGCGTACCCGATCCGCGTGTTGCACATCAATCCCTTGGTAAAGTTTATTCCATAGCCAACGTAAGAAACGATCTGCTACACGTAACCCTTCATAGCTCACATTTGCAGCAATTTCATCTAAAATTTTATACGCCTCTTTTTGTGCTTTTTCAATGGGCATTTTCTTACTTTTTGCTTCATCTTCAATAGCTTTGAGAATCGCTGGAGATTGCAGCAATTTATTAAACATCGCTTGGCGATTTGGCAAACGTGGTCCTGTTGCAGAAATACGTTGTTTAGAAAAATGAATTTTAGCAACGCGCGCTAATTTCGCCGCAATTTTTTCATCTGAACCGTGTTCATTCACCATATAACGTAGAGAAACCGCTTGTGAAAAACGCACAAACGTATCACGCCCAAACCAAATTGCCGCTGCAAATTTTTGAAGACCATTTAATAAGCGTAAATTTGGCAACCCTGATTTATTTTCGTGTCCCGGTGAACGTCCCCATAATACCGAAACAGGAATAAGCTGCACATCAAGATCCAAAAAAGTGCGGTGTAATTCTAGGTATTTATTAAAAATTGTGATGGTTTCCTTTTTTGCCCCTTTAGATTTAAAAATGCGACGCCCTTCATCTAAAAACACAAAACGGGGTAACGAAATACCGCCAATTTCATTTTTCTCGAAAGGATCAGGCAAGCCAACATTTAAGCAATTTTTGCGGAAAATCACTAAATCCGTTTGCGAGGTGTAAGGCAGCACATACACAATAGGTTGCTGCACATTTAAAGCTAATTCTTCAATAGGATGATGAGGAATCGGATTATTTTTAACTAATACAGAAAGGGGGAATTCTAATAATTTTCTATATAAATTAAGCATACTTGCCATATAAATTCCGTAATTTATTTATCCAGATAAAAAGTTACGCCATCTTACCACAAATTTTTGGCATTTTTTTTCAATTTAGCCTGATATAAATTAATTAAAGCGAAAATTTCGCACAGATCTAACAAAAATCAAACAAATATCACAAAGAAAACAAAAGAAGATTGCAACAATTCTCTTTCTGTATATAATACCAGTAAATATGGATATAAAAACAGGGGAGATATATGACAATGATGAAAGCCCTCACAGCCCGTCAGCAAGAAGTTTATGACCTATTAAAACGGCATTTGGAAACCACCGGAATGCCGCCCACCCGTGCGGAAATTTCTCGTGAATTGGGGTTTCGCTCACCGAATGCGGCGGAAGAGCATCTAAAAGCCCTTGCAAGAAAAGGGGTAATTGAAATTATTCCCGGTGCATCGCGTGGTATTCGATTACTGCTTGAAGAAAATGCGGAAGAAGAGCCTGAAGGCTTACCACTCATCGGACGCGTAGCCGCTGGCGAACCGATTTTAGCCGAACAACATATTGAAGGCACTTATAAAGTTGATGCCAATATATTCAAACCGCAAGCGGATTTCTTACTAAAAGTGTATGGTCAATCAATGAAAGATATCGGTATTTTAGACGGCGATCTCCTCGCGGTACATAGCACCAAAGATGTGCGAAATGGGCAAGTGATCGTCGCAAGAATTGAAGATGAAGTTACTGTAAAACGCCTTGAACGCAAAGGCTCAATGGTTTATCTTCACGCCGAAAATGAAGAATTTGACCCAATTGTTGTCGATCTCACACAAACCGAAAGTTTTGAGATTGAAGGTATTGCCGTGGGGATTATTCGTAATAATGCATGGATGTAACTTATTGACGTTCTAGCCATTAAACATTAAAAAAATTACACCGCACTTTGATTTACCCATCTCGGTTCACGATAGCGTTCACTGCATAAGTTATCTTGAAGCTTTACGGTTAATCTCTGTTACGCTTTTAAAAAGTGCGGTTGTTTTTTTCTAAATTTGTTTGGGATAATTCACCATTTTCATCCACATTAAAAAATTTACCGTTTGCGCCTAATATTTCCTCATAAAATAACCTCATTTTCCCTTGTGCTTTTTTATTAATCCTGTATAATCGCACGCCTTACAGCTACATCATCATTTTCGTTCCTTGCTTCCGCAAGATTGGTAGCTGGTCTTACAGTCGGAGGCTGATTAACCCGTAAGGAGCAGTAATGCGTCACTACGAAATCGTGTTTATGGTTCATCCGGACCAAAGCGAACAAGTACCAGCGATGATTGAGCGCTATACCAATTCTATTAAAGAAGCGGGCGGTCAAATCCATCGTTTAGAAGATTGGGGTCGCCGTCAATTAGCTTACCCAATTAACAAATTACACAAAGCACATTATGTGCTAATGAATGTAGAAGCGCCTCAAGAAGTCATCGACGAGCTAGAAACAGCATTCCGTTACAACGACGCAGTTCTTCGTAACGCAATTATTCGTACTAAGCACGCCGTAACAGAAGCGTCCCCAATGGTTAAAGCACGCGAAGAGCGTAAACCTTTAGCTGAAGTTGAAAACAACGATTTTGAGGATGCTGAAGAGTAATTCAAAGATTGATAATCGCTTCTCATTAATTGGGCGAGTTACTGACTTTCCCAAGCGAAGCAAAAGCCCTAACGGCATTGAACATTGTCGCTTTTATTTAGAACATCGTTCAGAGCAACAAGAAGCGGGTTTGCCCCGTCAAGCGTGGTGTAAAATCGCCGTTCAAGTTAGTGGCAATCAATTAATTGCAAAAACTCAAAGCATTACGGTCGGCAGTAATTTATTGATAGCGGGGTTTATCACCTCACACAAATCTGCAAATGGTTTAAGTCAATTAGTATTACACGCCGAGCAAATCGAATTTATAGATTAGGAGACTAGCCAAATGGCACGTTATTTCCGTCGTCGTAAGTTCTGCCGCTTTACAGCGGAAAACGTTCAAGAAATCGATTACAAAGATATCGCAACGTTAAAGAACTATATTTCAGAGAGCGGCAAAATTGTTCCAAGCCGTATTACCGGTACTCGTGCGAAGTATCAACGTCAATTAGCTCGTGCAATCAAACGCGCGCGTTTCTTAGCGTTACTTCCATACACTGATAATCAGTAATTAAGGAGAATACGGTAATGCAAGTAATTCTTTTAGATAAAGTTGTTCACCTCGGTAACGTTGGTGATCAAGTAAACGTTAAATCTGGTTATGCACGTAACTTCTTAATCCCACAAGGGAAAGCGGTTATGGCAACCAAAGCTAACGTTGAATATTTTGAAGCACGTCGTGCAGAATTAGAAGAAAAAGCAGCGAAAGCACTTGTGGCAGCAATGGATCGCGCAGAGCGTCTTGAAGCCCTTGAGTCTGTAACCATCGCAAGTAAAGCGGGTGATGAAGGCCGTCTATTTGGTTCTATCGGTACTCGTGATATTGCTGATGCTATCACAGCTCGTGGTGTTGAAGTTGCGAAAAGTGAAGTTCGTTTACCAAACGGATTAATCCGTACTACAGGTGAACACGAAGTACGCTTCCAACTTCACGGTGAAGTATTCGCAAACTTACGTCTTATCGTAGTTGCTGAATAATCACAGCTTTTTATAAGATAAAAAACCCAGCACGCGCTGGGTTTTTGTTTGTAAGCGTATTTTCCCCTTGCTGTTTTACAAATAATAACGATAAAAAGCACTTTGCCTAAAATATCCCCAATTCTTTCCTTGCTTTCCCCTTCCTGCAATGTCAAACTTACAGCAATCTATGCCTTATAAGGAAATCATTATGGCTAAAAAAATAACAAAAAAAACCACCGCACTTTCCGATCCAAATTATCAGCAGGAATTAAAAAAATATAGCAACCCTGTGCCAAGTCGTGAGTTTATTCTCAATATTATTCGTGATCATAATGCGCCAATGTCAAAAGAAGAATTATATGCCGTTTTGGCGATTCACGATGAAGAGCGCCAAGAAGCAATGCGCCGCCGTTTACGCGCAATGGAAAATGAAGGACAGCTTGTGTTTACCAAACGTAAACGCTATGCCTTGCCAGAAAAATTAGACTTAATCAAAGGAATGGTGATTGGGCATAAAGAAGGCTATGGCTTTTTACAAGTGGACGGTGCAAAGCAAGATTTATTCATTCCCAATGGACAAATGAAGCAAGTAATGCACGGTGATTATGTCCTTGCACAGCCAAGCGGCTTTGATCGCAAAGGGCGTGAAGAAGTGCGCATCGTGCGTTTACTTGAAGGACGCAAAAAGCATATTGTGGGCCGTTTCTTTTTAGAAGAAGGGATTGGCTATGTTGTGCCTGATGACAGCCGAATCAATCGTGATATTTTGATCCCCAATGAATATCGCCACGGCGCGCGAATGGGGCAAGTTGTGGTGGTGGAACTCAAGCCTAGTACTGCAATGTTTACTCGCCCAGTGGGAATGATTATTGAAGTGTTAGGCGAAAATATGGCAAAAGGAATGGAAACCGAAATTGCTATTCGCAATCACGATATTCCCCACGTTTTCCCAAGTGCGGTGCAAAAACAAGTCAAAAAATTCACTGAAGAAGTGCCAGAAGCCGCCAAAAAAGGACGGGTTGATTTACGCCAACTTCCTTTGGTTACGATTGATGGGGAGGATGCGCGAGATTTTGATGATGCCGTGTATTGCCAACGCAACGTAAAAGGCGGTTGGAAACTTTGGGTTGCGATTGCGGATGTGAGCTACTATGTTCGCCTGCGTACTGCATTAGATAATGAAGCCTATAATCGAGGCAATTCCGTGTATTTCCCAAATCGTGTTGTGCCAATGTTGCCAGAAGTCCTATCTAATGGCTTATGTTCGCTCAATCCACAAGTTGATCGTCTATGTATGGTGTGTGAACTGTCTATTTCTGCTAAAGGAAAAATGACCGATTATCGTTTTTACGAAGCGGTGATGAATTCTCACGCTCGTTTAACCTACACTAAAGTTGCGCGTATTTTAGACGGTGATGAAGAATTACAACAGCGTTATGAACCTCTTGTTCCTCATTTGCAAGAATTGCACCATTTGTATCAAGCCTTAGTAAAAGCCCGTCAGCAACGCGGTGCGATTGATTTTGACACGATAGAAAGTAAATTTATTTTCAATGAAATGGGACGCATTGAGCGCATTGAACCCGTAGTACGTAATGATGCCCATAAAATCATCGAAGAATGTATGATTTTAGCTAATATCGCCGCAGCAAATTTTATGGAAACGCATAATGAACCCGCATTATATCGTATTCATGCTGGTCCGAGTGAAGAAAAGCTGAGTGCTTTCCGTGCTTATCTAGCCGAACAAGGATTAAGTTTGGGTGGTGGAGCAAAACCGACAACAGAAGATTATGCCAAATTGCTCGTGCAAGTGAAAGAACGCCCCGACCACGAACTTATCCAAACTATGTTACTACGATCCTTGAGCCAAGCCATTTATTCCCCTGATAATATTGGGCATTTTGGCTTAGCCTTGACGCAATATGCGCATTTCACCTCGCCAATTCGCCGCTATCCGGATTTAACCTTACATCGTGGAATCAAATATTTACTGGCTAAATTACAAGGTTCAAAACGTAAAACCACGGATTCTGGTGGTTATCATTATGCACTTGATGAAATGGATAACCTAGGTGAACATTGTTCAATGACTGAACGCCGTGCCGATGATGCAACCAGAGAAGTGGCAGATTGGCTCAAATGTGAATATATGCAAGATCACGTTGGCGAAGCATTTAGTGGCGTGATTTCTGCGGTAACCGGCTTTGGCTTATTTGTGCGTTTAGATGAGTTATTCATTGATGGGCTTGTGCATATTTCAACCTTAGATAATGATTATTACCAATTTGATGTAAATCGCCAGCAATTAATCGGCGAAAACAGTGGACGAATTTACCGCCTAGGCGATAAGGTTACTATTCGTGTAGAGGCGGTTAGCCTTGAACAACGACAAGTGGATTTCTCACTTATTAGCACTGAACGTAAACCTCGACGAGAAGGAAAAACAGCCAAAGATAAAGCGAAAAAAGGCTTTCGTTATGCAGAAAGTGCGAAAAAGCAAAAAGAGAAATCGGCGAAAAAATCGAAAAATCAAAGTGCGGTGAAAAAATCAGCCATTTCTGCCAAGAAAAATAAACGTAAATCGCCCCGCACTCAGTAAAAATGAGCTTGCGAAAAACTGGCGGAAGGAAGACAAATACGCGTATAATTCCGCCTTATTTTATCTATCAATGTAAAGGATAACAATGTCTGAAAATATTTATGGAATCCACGCAGTTAATGCTTTTTTGGCAAATGCCCCTGAACGACTTATTGAAGTTTATGTGCTAAAAGGGCGTGAAGATAAACGCTTGCAGCTCGTTCTCAATGCGCTTTATACGCTTGGTATTTCTGTTCAATTTCTTAACCGTGAAACCCTTGATAAAAAAGCGAATGGTGAAGTACATCAAGGGATCATCGCCCGTGTACAACCTGCAAAAGAATTAAATGAAAATGATCTCGATCGCATTTTACGTGATCAACCAACACCGCTTGTCTTGGTGTTAGATGGGGTTACCGATCCGCATAATCTCGGCGCTTGCTTGCGAACAGCTGATGCGGCTGGTGTATGTGCCGTGATCGTACCAAAAGATAAATCTGCCCAGCTTAATGCTACGGCACGCAAAGTGGCTTGTGGTGCTGCGGAAGTTGTTCCCCTTATTCGGGTGACCAATCTCGCTCGTACACTAAGAGAATTACAACAAAATTATAATATGTGGGTGATTGGCACGGCAGGTGAAGCAACAGAAACCTTGTATCAAACAAAACTGACGGGGGCACTGGCTTTGGTGATGGGCGCAGAGGGGGACGGAATGCGTCGCTTAACCCGTGAAACCTGCGATCAATTGGTGAGTATTCCAATGGCGGGATCGGTTTCGTCCTTGAATGTTTCCGTTGCGACGGGCGTTTGTTTATTTGAAATTGCACGACAACGTTTAGCAGGCTAACAATAAAAAAGCGATGGGTTTCAGTTCAAAAATTCAAAAAAACTGAGTTTGAGCCTTTAACTCAAGCTGAATGCAATGTGTTACGTCTTAAAGCACACGATGATTTAGCGGTTGTGAAAGGGCAATATAAAAGCGGTATGGCATAAATAATCAAAGAAGAAGATAGTAAAACAAGTAACGGCGTTGCCACTAATGATAATAAATTCTTCTTTGATATTATTAAGTGGGGTGCGACGCTACTGCTATAAAAATGCGTAAAATTTACACCGCACTTTATTTTGGGTAATACGCTAAACACAAAGAAAAAAGGCGAGAAATGCTAGCCAAAATCATTGATGACTAAAAAGAGCGGAGATTTTCCGCTCTTTTTTCTTGAATAGAAAATTATGATAAAAACTTCGCTTTCAATGCTTTTGCCACAGCAATTTGTTGTTCAGTGGCTTTGGCTGTCATTGGTTCGCGACAATAACCTGCATCCACGCCTTCCAATTTAAGTAATTCTTTAATGGTGAGGTATAAGCCATTAGCTAAAATACCTTCAATCAGATCATTGGTAATCTGTTGAATTTCACGTGCTTCGGCAAGTTTGCCCGCTTGGGTTAATTCAAAAATTTGTCTTGCTCGGATACCGTTTACATTAAATGTACTACCAATTGCGCCATCCACGCCAAGAGCAGCGGCAGGTAACATCATTTCATCAAATCCTGCCCAGATAAGGTGATCAGGATAGGCTTTTTTCAAGCGTTCTAAGAGATAGAAATCACCTGCGGTGAATTTCACCCCTAACACTTTTGGATTTTTGTAAAGTTCTCCAAATTGTTCCACGCCAATGTTTACACCCGTCAAGAATGGAATGGAATAAACGATCATATTATTGCCCGTTTCCTCAATAATGGTATCGTAATAATGTTTGATTTCCGCAAAACTAAATTTGTAATAGAACGGGGTTACCGCAGATAAACAGTCATAACCAAGTTCGGTGGCATATTTACCTAATTCTACGGCTTCGTGTAAATTCACGCTGCCTACTTGAGCAATCAATGCCACTTGGTCTTTTGCCTCATCTTTGGCAATGCGGAAAATTTCCTTTTTCTCAGCGGTGGAAATCATAAAGTTTTCCCCTGTGCTACCGCCCACATACAAGCCATCGACTTTCATTTTATCAATGTTATGGCGAATAATTTCACGCAGCCCTTTTTCATTGATTGAGCCGTCTTCGTTATAAGACACAAGCAACGCGCTAAAAATGCCTTTTAAATTTTTCATTGGTTTCTCCTAAACTGATTTATTTGATCCGCTGTTCTAAAATCACATTTACGGTTTTTTGCTTCATTTCTGTTGCATTTTCTTCTTCGGCTTGCACGATCAAGGCATAAATTAAATCTAACACAAAGAGTTGTGCAATTTTTGTTCCGATAGAATCTCCTTGTAACTGCCCCTGTCTATGCCCGTTAATGAGGACATAATCGGCAACTTGCGTAATTGGTGAGCGTAAATTGTGGGTTAATGCGACAGTGGTTGCTCCATTTTTTTTCGCAATACTCAATGATTGTGTGGTTTCTTTGGAATAGCCTGAATGGCTAATGCCAATGACCACATCCTCTTTATTCATTAAAGCCGCTTGCATATACATAAAATGATTATTACTAATGGCATCAACCTGTAAACCAATACGCATTAACTTATGTTTTGTATCTTCCGCAGTAAGCCCTGAAGAGCCAACACCAAATAGAAACACGCGTTTTGCTTGTCGCATTGCCAACACCACTTGTTCTAGCTGCTTTACATCAAGCAAATTAATGGTTTCTTTAATCACATTATTAATAGAATTATGCAATTTTTCGGCGATGCTTTGCGTATCATCATTTTTGCTAATATCGCTTTCTAACAACGAATTTGGCTGTTTTTCTTTAGTTGCCAATTCAATAGAAAGCTGTAATTTGAAGTCTGTAAACCCTTTGAAGCCGAGAGTTCGACAAAAACGAATAAAGGTCGCCTCACCCACATCAAACTGTTGTGAAATTTCTGCTAATGAAAATTGGCTTAACAAATGTGGAGAAGATAAGATCGTAGTCGCAATTTTCTTCTCCGTTTTTGTCAGGCTGTTATACAACGCCCCAATGGTATCCAGAATATTCCCACTTGTTGCAACCATAAAACTTCTCCCTGTGTTTGTTTAACTCACTAACGCCACTGGTACTTTTACCACTAATTTTTTAATAAATTGCGCATTCTCCCCTGCAATACACCCCGGTTTATGAGGTTCATAAGGGAAAAATACGGCAAACATTTTTGGCAATAAATACACCGCACTTTTATTTGGAATATCAGGCGTTAGTTGATAATCATCTGCCTCGTTATACTCATTATAAGTACTCAGTTCAGGCTCATTGACGCCATATTCAATCACTTCATTACCGCTGATTAGCACTTGAATATCAATGTATTTATGATGAAGTTCTGCTTGTTTACTGTCGCTAGGTGTGGTGTCAAATTCCATCACATTCATATAAATTTGATCTGTAAGATCGTGGCGTCCAATCGTTAATTTTGCCAGATCCATCCGTCTTAATTGATGACAAATTTCTGCCAGCACCATTGGTAAACCTCTGGCAAAGTCATCACGGGTTAAATCACCTAAAATCATTGTATTCTCCTCATTTTATTCTTTATATTGTTGAGTAAGCCAATAAGCCGCCCCTAATAAACCAGCATCAGCCCCCGATCTCGCGGGTTCGACAGGGCATTGATAAAAAGCGGGCATTGCCTGTAAATATTGTTGAACTAAGGGTAAATAGCCTTCCGCCAAGCCTACACTACCACCCAACACCACTTTTTGAATGTCTAGGCTAATCACCATATCGGCAATTAAATTGGCAATCGCTCGTGCGGAGCGTTGCACAAGTGCGGTGGCTTTTTCGTCATTTTTTCTAAAGCGTTCAAACACTTCTTTGGGAGAACAAGGTTCAGTCCATTGAGAGGCAACCGCTTCAATGGCTCGTCCAGAAGCAATGGCCTCCACGCAGCCTTGACGCCCACAACCGCACATTGGCCCATTAGGATCAGCAAGGCTATGCCCAATATGCCCCGCAATGCCATTCACCCCAGTGGTTAATTCGCCATTTAGAATAATTCCACCGCCGACACCCGTGGAGACGGTAATAAATAAGAAATTTTGCACCGCACTTTTATTTTGAGCCTGATCTTGTAATTGGTATTCGGCACACACCGCCGCTTGCACATCATTCAGTAATCCGATCGGCTTGTCAGTATAACGCGCAATGCAATCTTTCAATGGAAAATTCGCTAATCCCCCTAAATTTTTCGGGTTAAGTGCGGTCAGTACACCACGATTAATAATCCCTGTGGATGCCACTGCCACCGCATCAAACTGCCCAGCATACTGGGTAACTAATGTTTTTAACGCCTGCGCCATTCCTTGTGCAGACTGATCTTGCGGGGTGCTAATTTGCTGGCGCTCGGAAATGACGCCATTTTCCACCAATGCGGCCGCAATTTTTGTGCCACCAATGTCTAATGCCAAACAATGCATATACCGTCCTTGTTCTGGTTAGGGTTTTGCTGATTTCACCGCACTGGCAAACCAACTCACAATATGTTCTAAACGCGTGAGAGCCGATCCTACGGTTACCACATCCGCCCCTATTTCAATGGCTTTTTTCGCCAATTCGGGGCTGTTATAACGCCCTTCTGCCATCACATAACAACCTGCCGCCTTGAGATCTTTCACCAGTTGATAATCTGGCTCATCAGGGACTTCGCCACCGGTATAACCCGACATTGTGCTGCCCACAATATCAAAGCCTAATCGCTGGCAATATAATCCTTCTTCCAAGTTCGAGCAATCCGCCATCGCCAAACAGCCTAATTCTTTAATTTTTTTCACCGCACTTTCAAGCGCTACGGGACGAGAACGCAATGTGCCATCCACTGCAATAATGTCTGCGCCCGCCAGAGCCAGATCTTCAATATCTTGCAAAAACGGGGTGATTCGCACAGGGCTATCAGGCAAATCGCGTTTTACAATCCCAATAATAGGCTTATCCACCACGGGACGAGTTGCTTTTAGATTTTCGATTCCTTCAATTCGCAATCCCGCTGCACCGCCTTGTACAGAAGCTTGTGCCATTGCAGCCACAATTTCAGGCTTATCCATAGGGCCATCATCAACGGGTTGGCAAGACGCAATAAGCCCATAGCGAATCTGATCTAGCACATCTTGATGTGATAATTTTGACATAGAAACTCCAAGATATTTTTAAGAAAGGAAGTTAATTTTCGCTGGGTGCTAGGATAGACCTCTGAAAATAAAATACAAGAAAAATAGTTCAAAAGTGAGATCTAGATCTCAAACTGGAGTAAAATTTCATAAAACAATTTGAAAAAACGCCATTAGCCTTGTATTTTAGAAGGGAAATACCGTTTTTGCTAAAAATGATGTTGTTCTCATCTTAAACGAAAATCAGGGTTATCTTGAAATATTACTTCATTAAAACTTGAGAACGAAAGCATTACAAAGCAAATCCGTTTCACATTTCATTATAGACAAATATCACAATGTTTAGTTGGACATCTTTGGAGTTCCTATGAAATATTTCAATAAATTAGAAGAATGGGTGGGGGGTGTTTTATTCCTCACCATTTTTATCATTCTTCTTGCCCAAATCATCGCCCGCCAAGTGTTTGATTCTCCATTTATTTGGAGTGAGGAACTGGCGCGTTTACTCTTTGTTTATGTTGCTATGTTTGGCATTAGTATGGCAACGCGTGCGCAACAGCACGTTTATATCGACTTTCTCACCAATTTAATGCCAGAGAAAGCACGAAAAGCAATAAACTCATTTGTTCAACTAATTATTTTTGCTTGTATTTTCTTATTTATCTATTTAGGTTTTAAAGTCTTTTTAGATGCCAGTTTTGAAATTGTTTCCTTGCAGATTTCGGAAAAATGGCTTTATGCGCCCTTGCCATTCATTTCAATGTTAGTGTTTATCCGCTTTCTGCAAGCGCAAAGCGAGAATTACAAAAATCAACTTAGCTATTTGCCCGCCACTTTGTATATTATTCTTGCTTTGCTCCTGTTTGTCATTTTAATGACCCACCCAGAATGGTTTAAAGCCTTACGCATTAGTAACTATATCAAGCTAGGCAGCAATGCCGTGTATGTCTGCTTGATTGTATGGCTTGTCATTATGTTCCTTGGTACACCTGTGGGTTGGTCGTTGTTTATTGTTACCATTTTATATTTTGCAATGACGCGCTGGAATGTCGTCAACTCTGCCTCCTCAAAATTAGTCGATAGCCTAAACAGCTTCCCACTGCTTTCTGTCCCCTTCTTTATTCTAACGGGAATTTTGATGAATACGGGGGGAATTACCGAGCGAATTTTTAACTTTGCGAAAGCCTTGCTAGGGCATTATTCTGGCGGTATGGGACACGTAAATATCGGTGCAAGTTTGATTTTCTCTGGAATGTCAGGTTCAGCACTTGCCGATGCTGGGGGATTAGGTCAGCTTGAAATTAAAGCAATGCGTGATGCAGGTTATGACGATGATATTTGTGGTGGGATCACCGCAGCATCTTGTATTATTGGGCCTCTCGTGCCGCCAAGTATTGCGATGATTATTTATGGCGTCATCGCCAATGAATCTATTGCTAAACTCTTTGTAGCGGGCTTCGTACCCGGGGTGTTACTAACCATTGCATTAATGGCGATGAACTATGCCATTGCGAAAAAACGTCATTATCCGAGAACGCCAAAAGCCTCATTACAACAACGTTGTGAAGCATTCAAAAAAGCGATTTGGGCGATCTTAACCCCCATTCTCATTATTGGCGGTATTTTCTCTGGCTTATTCACCCCAACAGAAGCTGCGGTGATCGCCGCTGCCTACTCCATTATTATTGGAATGTTTGTTTACCGTGAACTCACATTAAAAATGGTGTTCAAAAGTTGCGTTGAAGCAATGGCAATCACAGGAGTGACTGCCTTAATGGTAATGACGGTAACTTTCTTTGGCGATATGATCGCCCGTGAACAAGTGGCAATGCGCATTGCCGATCTCTTTATGGCAGTGGCAGACACACCAACAATGGTGCTAATTATGATCAACTTGCTACTATTATTCTTGGGAATGTTTATTGATGCCCTTGCACTGCAATTCTTAGTGCTACCAATGCTCATTCCAATTGCCGTACATTTTGGTATTGATCTCGTGTTCTTTGGGGTAATGACCACATTAAATATGATGGTGGGGATTTTAACACCACCAATGGGAATGGCATTATTCGTGGTCGCTCGTGTGGGTAATATGCCAGTGAGTACGGTAACCAAAGGGGTATTACCGTTCTTAATCCCCGTGTTTACCACCTTGGTGCTTATCACCATCTTCCCACAAATTATCACCTTTATTCCAAATCTGTTAATGCCATAACAGAAAGGAAAAAACAAAGTGCGGGTGAAAATTCACCCGCTTTTTTATCACAAAAAATGTCTTAAAAAACCACCGTACATTAATTTCTAGAAAATCTTTTTACAAAAAAATGGAGTATCATTTCATACCCCAACATATTCCAACACATTTAAACTTAAGTGAATTCAAGATAAAAGCGGTTAAAAAGTTTTTTTAATCTTTTTTCAATTTTGTGATATAGCTCTCAGTAATGAAATATTACTTCATTTATTATATAGCCATTAGGTCGTTCCCTCCGTTATTTGGTCTCGTCGTATCCCCAAAGAGAATACGCCCTAACCATTTAGATTGAAATGTTCTACTCTGCAAATCAATGAAAGGAGAATTGCAATGAAATTAAATAAACTTGCTCTTGCTACATTATGTTTAGGTCTATCTACTTCGGTGTTTGCCGCAGACTATAACCTAAAATTTGGTATGGTTGCTGGTACAAGCTCCAATGAATACAAAGCGGTTGAGTTCTTTGCGAAAGAAGTAAAAGACAAATCTCAAGGTAAAATTGAAGTAGCAATTTTCCCAAGCGCTCAACTCGGTGATGACCGTGTAATGCTTAAGCAACTTAAAGATGGCGCATTAGACTTCACGCTCGCAGAATCTGCACGTTTCCAAATTTTCTACCCAGAAGCAGAGGTATTCGCACTGCCTTATATGTTGAAAAACTTTGATGTGGCGAAAAAAGCGGTGTTAGAAACCAACTTTGGTAAAAACTTATTCGCTAAAATTAATAAAGAATTAGGCGTAAGTGTACTTTCTATCGGTTATAACGGTACGCGTCAAACCACGTCAAACCGCCCAATTAATAGCATTGCAGATATGAAAGGCTTAAAACTGCGCGTACCAAATGCCGCAACAAACCTTGCTTTCGCTAAATATGTCGGTGCAACGCCAACACCAATGGCGTTCTCTGAGGTGTATCTTGCGCTACAAACTAATGCGGTAGATGGGCAAGAAAACCCATTACCAACCATTCAAGCGCAAAAATTCTATGAAGTGCAAAAATACTTAGCATTAACTAACCACATTTTAAACGATCAACTTTACGTTATCAGTAATGAAACCCTTGATGAATTACCTGATGATTTAAAAGCGGTAGTAAAAGAAGCCGCACTTAAAGCAGCCGATTATCACACTAAATTATTTGTGGACGGTGAAAATGAATTAATTGCTTTCTTCAAAGAAAAAGGCGTAACGGTAACACAACCCGATCTTGCCCCCTTCAAAGCGGCATTACAACCGTACTATGATGAATATTTGAAAAAGAATGGTGAAGTTGGAAAACAAGCTGTAAAAGAAATCTCTGAGTTAGCTAAATAAGCGGTTTGCTTGCTCACTTTAAGCAATAACCTTAACGACAAGAGGTCAATATGAAAAAAACAGCATTACACAGTGCATTATTTGCAGCAATTGCAATGACAGCTTTTGCTACACAAGCAAGCCAATATCCTGATTTGCCAGTCGGGATTAAAAGCGGAACAGGGGCATTAATTGGCGATACCGTTTATGTTGGTTTAGGAACAGGGGGAGATAAATTTTATTCTCTTAACCTAAAAGAGAAAGATGCTAAATGGCAAGAATTACCTGCTTTCCCCGGTGGAAAACGTAATCAACCCGTTTCTGCGGGCGTAGAGGGCAAGCTCTATGTATTTGGCGGTTTTCAAGATACGGATGTAGCAAAAAATCAAGTGATTAATGATGCTTATCGCTATGATCCAGAAACAAACTCGTGGACAAAATTGCAAACCCGTTCCCCACGCTCTGCAGTAGGGGCAAGTGTTGCTGAAACTAACGGTAAAATTTATTTTGTCGGCGGCATTAACCAAGAAATTTGGAATGGGCTTTTCCAAGATATTGCTGCCGCAGGTGGCGATAAAGAGAAAGAAAAAGCCATTTTTGATCCTTATTTCAATTTACGCGTACAAGATTTCTTCTTCTCACCAGAAATTGTCAGCTATGAGCCAGCTACTAACACGTGGCGTAATGAAGGCATTTTCCCCTACTCAGGACGAGCAGGGGCTGCGGTGGCAATTAAGGATAACAAACTTCTTGTTGTAAACGGAGAAGTAAAAGCAGGATTGCGAACCCAAACCACGGAGCTTGGTACGATCGGTAAAAATGGAGTGACTTGGAAAAAATTGGGTGATTTACCAACACCGAAAGGGCAAAAACAACAAGAAGGGATTGCAGGCGCAATGGGGGGCTACAGTTACGGTAACTATATTGTAACAGGTGGAGCCAACTTCCCGGGCGCGCGTACAAATTATCAAAATGGTATCAACGATGCACACCGCACTGGTGGGTTGAAAAAAACGTGGCATAGTGATATTTATGCACTCAATGCCAAAAAAGGGACTTGGAAAATCATTGGTAACTTGCCAGAACCAATTGGTTATGGCGTGAGTGTAAGCTATGACAACAAAGTGCTATTAATCGGTGGTGAAGGTCAAGGAGGAAAAGCCCTCACCTCAGTTCAAACAATGAGTTATGATGGAAAAAAACTGGTTGTTGAATAACACAGACCGATAAATGTAAGACAAGGCCCCGCTTGCGGGGCTTTTTTCATAAAATTTGAAAAAATTACACCGCACTTAATCCTATGCATTTCTACAAATTTTACGCATTTCAAGGTAAACTATGGCTATTTTTACTTAACGAGAAAAATTATGCGTTTATTAATTTTTATTTTGGCGGGGTTTGCCTTACTTTTTCAATACGATTTTTGGTTTGGAAAAAACGGCTATGTAGATTATAAAAATACAGAAAAAGAAATTGCCTTGCGCCAACAAGAAAATGAAAAACTATCCCAACGTAATCAAGCGATTGCGGCCGAAATTAAAGATCTCAAAGAAGGCGTGGATGCCATTGAAGAGCGTGCCAGATTACAACACGAGATGGTAAAACATAACGAAACCTTTTATCGTATAGTAAAAGAGCATAAATGATGAAATCATTACCACGTGAAATTATCGCTGTTGTCCCTGCTGCAGGGATCGGCAGCCGTATGCAGGCAGATAAACCAAAGCAATATTTAACCATTCAGGGAAAAACGATTCTCGAACATACGCTTGATGTATTAATTCACTACCCTGCAATTAACCACATTATTGTTGCGGTAACTCCAAGTGATCCGTATTTAGCGGAAATTGATTTACTCAATCATTCAAAGATTCAGCTTGTTGAGGGAGGAAAAACACGCGCAGAGTCGGTACTAAATGGTTTGCAACACATTGAAAGCAAAGCAAACACTTGGGTTATGGTACACGATGCGGCACGTCCTTGTCTTACTCATCAGGATCTGGATAAATTATTACAAATCAATGATAACAATGGGGCAATTTTAGCGATTCCTGCCGTGGATACGATCAAACGCACAAATTCAACCTTACAAATTCAACAAACGGAAGATCGCTCACAACTTTGGCTTGCGCAAACGCCTCAATTTTTTCCTGCTCAAACACTCAAACACGCCTTGCAACAAGCCTTAGCCAATCATCTCTCTATTACTGATGAAGCCTCTGCGATGGAATTAATGGGCTTTCAGCCTCATCTTGTAGCAGGCAGAAGTGATAATCTCAAAATCACTCGCCCTGAAGATTTAGCACTGGCGGAATTTTATCTTTCTCGGCTAAACCACACGACATAATACTTTTTATTGTATGAGAAATGCAAGATTACAATGGTAAGTAAACTAACTAAAAAGGTTTGACTATCAATGCCAAACCTTTTGATGCGATAATCTTTAATGCGTTACAACGCAATTATAACCAACCTAGATTTAACAAAAAATTCCACCAAGCTACGCCAATAGTGCAATGGATGATTAGACTTCCGAAGGCAACAATAGCACCAGCGATCCACCAAGATTTAATATCATTATAACCTGCACCAAAGGTGATTGGCCCCGGTCCACCGCCATAGTGAGTAACGCTACCACCATAAGCATTCGCAAAGAGTAAACCAATGGTTAATAATTCAACAGGAGCTCCTGCAACTTTACCAACTGTTGCAAATACGGGAACCATTGCTGCAACATAAGCTCCACCAGAAGCGAAAAGATAACGAACTGCAACGCTCGTAAATAAAATGACAACAAGGGCCAATGTACTGCTATCGCCAAAATTCAAATGTTGCTCAAAAACGCTCGCTAACCATTTGAAAAAGCCTGCTTTGTCAAGAATCGTTGACATACCAATAATGCCACCATACCAAATTAAGGTATTCCAGCCTGCTTTATTTTTAAGAATATCGTCCCAAGAAACAATGCTTAATACAACACATAGCACCATAACACTTAACGCGACAGTGGTTGCATTCACTCCAAGGGTATCGGCAAAAATCCAGCAGAGCAAAGCTAACACAAATAAAGCAGCTAATGCCTTTTCTCTAAAACTCATTGGGCCTAGTTCTGCTAATCCTTTTTCAGCAATCGCTTTATTGTTCACTTGCTTTAATTCCGGTGGGGCAGTGAAATAACAAACCACAGGGATTAAAAATAAACATAGCAATCCAGGAATAGAAGCGGCTAAGAACCATTGCAACCAATCCATTTTAAACCCTAAAATAGGTGCCATTAAAGAAAGGGCTAACGCATTTGGTGCCATTGCTGTTAAGAATATATAACTTGTTGATTTTACAACCATATATACATTCATTAAAAGAAAACGCCCCGCACGTTTTGGGCTTTCATTAGGTGTAGAACCTAAAGCAACAGCAACACTATTAATAATAGGGAAAATAATTCCTCCAGCTCGAGCCGTGTTGGATGGTGTTGCCGGTGAAAGTAATAAATCCAGAAACATGGTAACGTAGCCTAAACGCAATGTAGTGTTTCCTAACCAACCAATAAGATGATAAGCAATACGCTTTCCTAAACCGGTGATAACAAAAGCCGAACTTAACGTAAAGGCAGTAAAAATCAACCAAGTTGTACCTGATTGATAACCGCTCAATGCCTGAGAAACCTTAACAAGTTTACTTGCACCTTCCGTATTTCCAATCACGATTGATGAGAGTGCTACCGCTGCTAACAAGATAACAGGTTCGCCATAAGGCTTCAACACAAGCCCTACAATCGTTGCGAGATAAATACCAAATAATCGCCACGCAATCAAAGGTAACCCATCAGGGGCTGGTAAAATCCAAACCAAAATAGGAATGGCTGCCAATATTAATGTTTTATGAAGTTTTGTCATAATTTCCTCATTAATTAAAAAAAATAAAAAAGAAATAGGTCAGAGCAAGTAAATCAGCACAACCACCCGCACTAATATTTTTTTCAATACATTCTTGATTAAAAGAAGTTAACTCACTCATTAAGCGCTCTGGATACATAGATACATATGAAAGTGTTTGCTTAGCTCGCCCTTGAAACCACGCAAGCCCTTCTATTCCACCACGATGGATCACATTACTATCTTGATTATTAACAAATAACATTAATAATGTTTTCAATAATGCTTGATTTAAAGGAATATGTTGATTTAGCTGCTCTTTAAGATAAGGAAGAGAACAATCACGAACAAGAGGAAAACCTAATTCCGCTTCTCCCCTTGCACCTTTTATACCATAATGCTGAAAAATTCTTATTCCAGCGGTAAGCACATTGCTTTCATTGAGTTCTTGACTAATTCCACAACAAAAGTCAGACACAGTTGTGCAAATTTGAATACTATTCATGGCTTGCTCTAATGTCCAACACCGCCCAATCGCCGCACAAGTTAAGCCAAATGCAAAAATGCCACCTTTATGCGTGTTCACACCTTGCGTTGCTTTAAACATGGCTTGCTCTGCTTCTAAACCTAATTTTCTTAGCTCAGGCA
The DNA here is from genome assembly GCF_044358625.1 of Avibacterium sp. 20-126. Classification (NCBI taxonomy): domain Bacteria; kingdom Pseudomonadati; phylum Pseudomonadota; class Gammaproteobacteria; order Pasteurellales; family Pasteurellaceae; genus Avibacterium; species Avibacterium sp. 20-126. The sequence goes on from NZ_CP091457.1 coordinate 1,844,146, forward strand.
AAACCTGTTGAGGGGGAGATAAAGCAGTACGACAACCTAGCCAAACAAACCGTTGCCAAAATGATGTTAACACCTTGATACTTTTAATAAAAGTATGTAAATCCATATCCTGATGCGCCCCATTATTATCCCGATCAACAAGCCCCGGTTTTGGTGTCAAGCTGGCTTCTTTCCATAAAGCACGCCTTACTTTTTTGGCGGTAAAAAGACCTAATTGATGCTGTGCTACACGTTGGAACATGGCATTCTGTAATTCAGATAAGGAATGTTGCCTGCTTCTTGCACAAGATTTAGCATTATCTCCACAAATCAAACAATCACGTGGTGAATAACCTAAATTATTACGCCCAACCAAATCACCATTAGGAGTAAAAATGTCAAAGTCCCATAATCGCCCAATGGGTGAAGTTTCTTCTAAAATGATTGCTTCTTGTTTTAAACGTTTAGCATCAATAGGTAAAACAAAAAAGGCTTCATCTCCACTTTCTGTACTGCAAACAATAGATTTAGTCGGTTTTACATTAAGTTGCTTAAACAAGCTATTTAATCTACACAATGCCTGTTTAAATACATAACTTAACAATGGATTACGTTTTACCGCACCGGGAGCTATCACCGTCACACTGAGTAATGTTTGGTGATACTGCTGGCATAATTCACGCTGTAATTTCGCACGTTGCTCTTTTCCATCAAGCAAAGCCATCAATGAAACAGAATCTCCTTGCTGGCTGAATACGTTTGTCAAAGAAGCCTGAAACCGACTAACCCCATACATTATTCAGTCACCATCTCCGATTTAATTTGATAAACAACATCTATCACGGAACCATCTCGATAGCGAACAACAGCAACGGGCTTTTCTGTAAACTGAAGGGCTTTTGGCTTGCCTGTCAGTTGATAAGCTCTTTCACACAACTGCTCAATCGTAAAGAGCTGAATACCAAGTGCGGTCAATTTTTCAATTAAATCTGGTCGTTTAGGATTTACTGCAACACCGTGATCGGTGACCAAAATATCAATATTTTCTCCTGGGGTAACGCAAGTAATGACATTTTCTACAACAGTTGGAATACGACCACGTACAAGTGGTGCTACAATAATCGCCACTTTTGCACAAGCTGCTGTATCGCAATGCCCACCCGATGCCCCTCGAATAATTCCATCAGAACCCGTTAAAACATTTACGTTAAATTGAGTGTCAATTTCTAAAGCACTTAAGATCACAATATCAAGACGTTCAACTGACGCCCCCTTAGATCCAAAATTCGCATATTGATTAGCACTAATTTCAATATGATTTGGATTACGAGCAAGGGAATCAGCGGCACCTTTATCAAAACTTTGTACATCTAACAATGTCTTAATTAATCCCGCTTCGTGTAACGCCACCATACTAGAAGTTATTCCGCCTAAAGCGAAATCGGCACAAATATTTTTCCGCCGCATTTTATCTTCTAAGAATCGAGTTACCGCAAGTGATGCCCCGCCGCTTCCTGTTTGAAGCGAAAAACCATCTTTAAAATAACCACTGGCGAAAATTACTTCTGCTGTTTTGCGTGCAATAAGTAGCTCTCGTGGATTTTTTGTCATTCTGGTCGCTCCGCCACCAATTTTTTTAGGATCGCCAACCTGATCGACTTTTACGATAAAATCAACGCGATCTTGGGCAATACTGATAGGATGATGAGGATAATTTGCAATTTCTTCTGTCAATAATACAACCTTATCCGCATAATCTGCATCAACTCGAGCATAACCCAGTGAACCGCAATTATTTTTTCCACTAAATCCATTTGCATTACCAAAACCATCACAAATCGGCACACCAAGAAAGGCAATATCAATGTGTAATTCACCACTTTGAATAAGGTGAACCCGACCTCCATGAGAATGAATAACAACGGGTTCTTCCATTAATCCATTAGAAATTTGATCAGCAAGTTCACCGCGTAATCCCGATGTATAAATTTTACGGATCACACCATTTTTAATATGTTCAATAAGGGGGAAATGAATATCGGTTAAGGAACTAGAGGCAAGAGTCAGATTTTTAAATCCCATTTCAGCAATTTTGTTCATCACCATATTCACAATATAATCACCTGCTCGGAAAGCATGATGAAAAGACACTGTCATTCCATCTTGTAATCCACTGCGTATAATCATAGTTTCTAAACTATCGCATAGCTTACGATCTCGATGAATTCGTTCTAATGCTGTTACTTTAGGCTCTTGCTGATAAATAGCCATTGTCTGATATGAATGAAAGTTTCCAATACGTTTTTCTCTATTATTCATAATTATTCCTCACGAATCCCTGATAAAGCTGCTCGCTGTAAAACAAGTTTTGCACGTTCAATAATAGGCGAATCCACCATTTTTCCATTCAAAGAGACCACGCCTAGCCCTTCTTTTTCGGCTTGTTCTGCCGCACTAATTACCCGTTGTGCAAAATCAACATCTTTCTGTGAGGGAGCATAGAGATTATGAATCAATTCAATTTGGCGTGGGTTAATTAAGGATTTACCATCAAAACCAAGTTGTTTAATCAATGAGGCTTCTCGCAAGAAACCTTCTTCATCATCAGCATTAGAGAATACCGTATCAAATGCCATAATTCCGGCAGCTCGGGCGGCTTGCAAAATCGTACAACGGGCAAATAATAATTCCACACCATCAGGTGAACGTTCTGTTTTCAAATTCCGAACATAATCTTCCGCCCCCAACGCAATTCCAATCAAACGAGATGAGGCTTTTGCTATCTCATTTGCTTGTGTTACCCCTAATGGAGATTCAATCGCGGCTAATAGCTTCGTACTACCAACAACTCGTCCACACTGACTTTCAATTTCAGCAATCGCATTATCCATATCAATCACATCTTGAGCTGTGTCTGTCTTGGGTAAACGAACAATATCCACTCCAGCTCTAACTACCGCATTTAAATCAGCAAGTCCAAATGCTGAATCTAAGGGATTTACTCGTACAACAGTTTCTATATCTTGATAAAATGGATGTTTCAATGCGTGTGCAACAAGCATTCTTGCACTATCTTTTTCTTTCAAAGCTACGGCATCTTCCAAGTCAAACATAATGGCATCTGGCTTATAGATAAAGCTATTACTTAACATCGCCGCATTAGCCCCTGGAACAAATAACATACTACGTCTTAATTTCATAAGAATGTCTCCCATTGCACGGCTTCTTCACTACCACGTAATAATGCCGTTTTTAATCGAGCTTGTAACACACAGTCCAAAGCACCTTTATCATCAATAATCAACTGAACAGCATTAACACCAAGTTGCCTTAAAACAGTATGGATAGTTTCAAGAATTGCATCACCAAATTGGTTTGCTACCGAGCTATGTAATTCAATATCAATGGTTTCACTCGGTGCAACTCTGATCATCACATCACTAGATTCCAATGTTCCAGCGACGGCTGCTTTTGTTATTCGCATAATTGCTCCTTAAAATAATTATTTCATCTCAATAATAAGTTAATTTTGTGTTTGAACTGCCAGCCCTTGCAAAAAACTGAATGTACTATCAGGCACAAAATGAGGCAGTTCTTGCCAATTCTTCTGCTCTACGAGTTTACGAACAGTAGAAGCTGAAATAGCTTGTCCTTGATATGTTTTACGTTCAATTTCAACAACCTTAATTAATGGCGCTGCCATTTCAGCCTCCTCTAGCCAGTAATGCATATTTTGATTATAGGCTGCAGTTAATTGGCAAAAAGGTTCAGAACCAACAAATCGGTGGGTAATACCAAGAGTTGGAGCTATATATCTACGGAATAATTTCAGATCAATTTCCATATAGCATTTATCTACCAATCCTTGATCTTTTAAAAAATAAGCGGGAAAAGTAGCACGTGAAATAATATAGCTTGAACTAGGATGAATAATCGCAGTTCTCAAATCACCTATTCCTTTCTTTAATAAACGCAAACGATCGGCATAGGCATAACGAGAAGCATCTTCTTCTACTAAAAAAATATGTACGTAATCACATTGAGATACAGCTTGTTCAATTAAATACCTATGTCCCAAAGTAAAAGGATTAGCATTCATTACAATAGCACCTATTTTCTTACCCATTTTTCTTGCATTTCTTAATTGATTGCAATATTTCTGTAAACGCATTTTGCTGTTTTCCATTAAAACAAGATGAGGATATGCAGTAGAAATGGTAAAAAAACCACATTGTGAAAATAAGAACTCATTTTCTGGTTTTGTATAAATAAAAAGGCGTGAATAACCAATATCGTAAGCTAAATTAATTAAATCTGTAGCGAGTTTTAATGCTAATCCTGTACCACGATATTCAGAAGAGATTGCAACACATTTAATAATATTTTTTGCAACTCCTCCACAAGCAATGATTTGATTATCAGACCCTCGGTAAAAAACGACAAATCGTAAAATTTGACTATCTAAATCCAATTCATTATCTGCTAAAAATAAACGAATTTGCTCTAATTTCTGCGTAGAAGAAAAAGGAACTTGTTCACTAAAATAAACATCTTCAGACATAACTACTCACAACTTAAAATCACTTATTTATTCAATGAACTAAAATGACTATTAATCTTATTGGAAGGAAGTATACGGAATATTTACCTAAAAAGGTATATCTGAGATTAAAAATTTATTTTATTTAACAACAATAAAACATTAAAAGCATATTTCATTAACAAACACACAAAAATTTATTATTAATAATAAATTAGACAATGTATAAAAATAATACTGCATTATTCTACGTTACCTTATTATTTGTATTATATGAGGTTCAAAGCCTTTTCTTCTTTTGAACTGAAAAAACTATAAATACATTAACAAAATAAAAAATTCACGCTAATTTTATAGCGTGAATAAGCAATAAAAAATATTTACTTTATTTCAACCGCACTTTTGCCTCTGCAATGGCTTCGGCAACACGCAATGGGGATACCCCACCTTTAGCACAACGTTTATCAAGGCAAGATTGTAACGAGAGGATGTCATACACATCATCACTGATCACATCGCTGAATTGACGGAACTCTGCCAAGCGGAGATCTTCTAAACCTTTGTGAACACTAATTGCATAAACCACGGTTTCGCCTACAATATGGTGAGAATCACGGAATGGTACGCCTTTAGCAACCAGATAATCCGCTAATTCTGTGGCGTTAGAATAGCCTTTCAATGCCGCCTCACGTGTACGTTCAACATTGACTTTAATGTCATCTAATACAAAGGTCGCCATATCTAAGCAATCTTGCCAAGTATCTAACGCATCAAAAATGCCTTCTTTGTCTTCTTGCATATCTTTGTTGTAGGCAAGCGGCAAGCCTTTTAGGGTCATTAACATTCCTGTTAAAGCGCCCATCACGCGCCCCGCTTTACCACGAATTAATTCACAGGCGTCGGGGTTTTTCTTTTGCGGCATTAATGAAGAACCTGAAGTAACGCGATCAGAAAGTTCGACAAAATCCGCTTCACCGCTATTGAAGATAATCATATCTTCAGCAAAGCGAGAAAGATGAGCCATACTTAACGAAGCAGTCGAAAGCAATTCGATAATATGATCACGATCAGACACACTGTCTAGGCTGTTACGAGTAGCACTTGCAAAGCCAAGATCCTGTGCTAATTTTTCACGATCTATGGCATAGGCTGTTCCCGCCAATGCGCCGCTACCAAGTGGGCAAGTATTCATTCGTTGGTAAGCATCAGATAAGCGAGAATAATCACGTTCTAACATTTCCACATAAGCCATACACCAATGTGCAAAGGTAATCGGTTGGGCGCGTTGTAAATGGGTATAACCCGGCATTACTGCGTGTTGATTGTTTTCTGCGGTATCCACTAATTTAGTTTGCAAGGCACGAATAGAATATTGCAGCTCCGTAACACGTTGCTTACACCACATTTTTATATCTAATGCCACTTGATCATTACGGCTACGCCCAGTGTGTAATTTTTTACCTAAATTCCCAACTTTATTGATCAGCTTACTTTCTACCCAACTGTGGATATCTTCCGCATCATCTTGCAAAATACCTTGTAAATTTGACCGCACTTCAATTAAAAGCGCATTTAATGCTTGTTCTAATTGTTGTTGCTCTTGCTGGCTTAATACGCCAACACTGACCAAGGCTTTTGACCAACCAATTGAACCTTCAATATCTTGTTCGGCAAGGCGATAGTCAAAGCGTAATGAATCATTAAAATCTTTAAAACGTTTATCCGCGGCTTGTGTAAAACGTCCACCCCAAAGTGCCATAGTTTATCCTTATCTTTTGATTTTTATCATTAAAAATGTAGAGGCGAACGTAAATGTTCGCCCATACCAAATTGCTTTACGCTTAAGGTAAAATTCTGGTGCCGATTATCTCACCTGCAAAAAGTGCGGTCAATTTTTCTGGATATTTCCAGTTGGCAATATCCACTCCCGTGTTAAGGATTTTTGCTGCCTCCAATGCGGCATTGACCTTAACGATCATTCCGTCTGTAATCACACCTTGCTGAATAAGCTGTTGAATTTGCTCACTATTAAGCTGTGGTAGGCGTTGTTTATTGGCATCTAAAACCCCATCCACATCAGAAAGCATCACCAGATCGCCCCCCATTAATGCCGCAATCGCCGTTGCTGCTTGATCCGCATTCACGTTCATTAAACGCCCTTGCGCATCTACCGCAATAGAACTAATAATAGGTAAAAATGCCTCGCTTAATAATGTATGTAATAATTGCGGATTATTGGGAAATACGTTCGCAACGTGTCCTAATTCAACATCAATTTGTTTCGCGCTTGTTAATTGCCCATCCGCTAAACAAAGCCCAACAGGATTAAGATTAAATTTCGTCGCTTGCGCCAACAATGTTTTATTTGCAATCCCCGCCAGTGCGCCCACAATAATTTCAATTTGATCAGAAGGGGTAACCCTTAACCCATTTTTCTTCTTGACTGGCAATGCAAGACGTTGCATTAATTCATCAACGATACAACCACCACCGTGTACAATAAGCAAAGGACGAGCAAAATTTTGCTGATAATTTGCTAATGCGGTGAATAAATTTTCCATTGCTTGTGGCGTATCTAACAGCACACCACCTAATTTAATTACTAAAGGTTTCATTCTTTTTTCCACTAAATCAAGCCTAAGGTTTCTGTTAAACCATAACGAATATTAGCACATTGTACCGCTTGTGCTGCTGCACCTTTGAGTAAGTTATCTTCTGCGCCAACAATGATGATATAACCGTTTTGAGTGGCAAATCCAATATCACAATAAGGCGTAAACTCTACGGACTTAATACTTGGTAATCCTTGTTTATAAACACGCACCAGTGGTCGATTCGCATAATATTGCTGATAAGCGTCGTGAATTTGAGCGTCTGTTACATTTGCGTTTAATTTTGCGGTGATTGTCGCCAAAATACCGCGTTTAAAATTGCCGAGATGTGGCGTAAAAATGACATTTGTGCCTAAATGCGTGGCAATTTCAGGCTGATGACGATGGTTAAATACGCCATAAGCATTCAGGCTGACTTCGCAAAAACTATTCGTGAGCGATGCTTTGCGTCCAGCGCCGCTTACCCCACTTACTGCATTAATAATAGGTAACTGATTGAGATCTAATAAATTATTTTCAATTAATGGCTTTAAGCTGAGTTGAGAAACTGTTGGATAGCAACCAGCCACCGCCACTAAATCCGTTTGCGTAATGGCACTGTCATTCCATTCCGCTAAACCATAAACCGCTTTTTCTAATAATTCAGGATAACGATGTTCAAAACCATAATATTGTGGATAAAATTCCGCATTATTCACCCGAAATGCGCCAGATAAATCAAACACTTTACATTGATTTTGCAAGAAAATTGGCGCAAGATCGTGGCTAACTTCGTGTGCGGTGGCTAAAAAGACCAGATCATTTTGTTGTGCAAGTGCGGTTAAATTTTCGTCCAAAGGTTGCAACGGTAAATCAACAATCTGCTTCAGTTGCGGATAAATATCAGAAATGGCTTTATGCGCATCTTGGCTTTGCGCTGAAACATATAATCCATTGAGCTGAAATGCAGGGTGCAGGGTTAGAATACGAGCCAATTCAGCCCCTGTATAACCACTTGCCCCAATAATAATGGCTTTTTGCATAGAACACCTTGTAGATAAAAATATAACACTTGATTAATTATGCTATTATTGTGCATAATTAATCATAAATCAACCTTTAATTTAATACAGGATAAACTTAATGAAAAAATTGCCTACTTTTCTTGAAATGTATTCTCAGCTTATTGCCTTGCCTACCATCAGTAGCGTAGAAGCAGAATTTGACCAATCAAATAAAACGTTAATTGAACTTCTTGCCACTTGGCTCAATGAGTTAGGTTTTAAAACGAACATTATTCCCGTGCAGGGCAGCCGAGAAAAATTCAATTTACTAGCCACTTATGGCGAAGGAGAAGGGGGACTGCTACTTGCAGGACATACAGATACCGTGCCTTTCGATGAAGGACGCTGGCATTTTGATCCTTTCAAACTCACCGAAAAAGACGGTAAATTTTACGGCTTAGGCACAGCTGATATGAAAGGATTCTTCGCTTTCGTGTTAGAAACCTTACGCCATATTGATCTCTCTAAACTAAACAAACCATTACGCATTCTCGCCACTGCCGATGAAGAAACTACCCTACTTGGGGCAAGAACGTTCAGCCAACACAGCCATATCCGCCCAGATTGTGCGATTATTGGCGAACCAACATCATTAAAACCCGTTCGCGCGCACAAAGGACATATTGGGCAAGCAGTAAGAATTACAGGTAAAACAGGGCATTCGAGCGATCCAGATAAGGGCATTAACGCCATTGAATTAATGCACGAAGCAACAGGCTATTTAATGGAGATGCGTAACGAGTTAAAGGAAAAATATCATCATTCCGCCTTTGCCATTCCTTATCCGACAATGAATTTTGGTGCAATCCACGGGGGGGATGCAGTAAATCGTATTTGTGCGTGCTGCGAATTGCATTTTGACATCCGCCCCTTACCACAAATGCGTCTAGAAGATCTCAATGAAATGTTACAAGAAAAACTTCGCCCAATGTTTGAAAAATGGGGCGATCTGATTTCACTCCGCACCTTGCATGAACCCACCCCGGGTTATGAATGTGAACACAGCGCCCAAATTGTCCAAGTGGTGGAAAAATTACTTGGTGAAAAATGCGAAGCGGTGAACTACTGCACCGAAGCCCCTTTTATTCAACAACTCTGCCCAACCTTGGTGCTTGGACCGGGTTCAATTGAACAAGCCCACCAGCCAGATGAATATCTCTCCGCCGAATTTATCAAACCTACTCACGAACTGTTGAGTAAGTTGATTGGGCATTTTTGCTAAAACGTTATCTATAATTGGATTAATTTAGAAATGGCGGGCGTTACTTCGCTTTGTCAATGCGAATGATAAAGCGCTTTACCTTAAACAGCTATCCATTTAAGTGATAACGCGTAAAAAAGCATTCCAGTCCTTCTTAGCCACATAGTTGTGGCTATCTGTTAACTCAGTCATCGGATCAGTTCACCCGCAACTATTCAATAAACAACTTGTCTAACAATCAAACAATATATAAATCTTGTCATTTAATTTTAGAATAAAATGACGGCGCCTCCCTCACTTTATTATTTATATTGTCTGCGGTGTGTTGCCTTATCTTAAACATCAAACAGGCTCCCTTTCAGCTTAGGAGGATAATAGCATGAAAAAGCAGATATTAACTGAAAACGATGTAACGCCAGAAGATGTATTTTTAAACCGCAGAAAATTCTTGATTGGCGTTGGTGCAGTAAGTGGGAATATGATACTCCCAAATACAAGTATTGCTAACCCTGTAATAGATAGACGAAAGCCTCTTAATGCGATTAAAGATACACCGAATACATTACCATTGACGCCAGAAAATAAAGTCATCGGTTATAACAACTTCTATGAATTTGGTGTTGATAAAGGCTCCCCTGCGCAATACGCGAAAAATTTTAAAACGGATCCTTGGAAAGTTGAAATTACGGGTGAGGTACAAACTCCATTAACTTTAGATTTGGATGATCTTTATCATCGTTATCCACTACAAGAACGCATTTATCGATTTCGTTGTGTTGAAGCCTGGGCAATGGTGATTCCTTGGATAGGCTTTGAATTAAAAGCCTTACTTAGTGATGTCAATCCCACCAGTAATGCCAAGTATGTTATATTTGAAACCCTATATGATCCTGAACAAATGCCGGGACAAAAAAATTATTTTTTCGGGGGAGGAATTGAATATCCTTATATTGAAGGATTAACCATCGCAGAAGCGATGCACCCTCTAACTTTACTTTCCGTTGGATTATATGGAAAAACGCTTTCTCCCCAAAGTGGTGCGCCAATTCGCCTTGTTGTGCCGTGGAAATACGGCTTTAAGAGTATAAAATCCATTGTAAAAATTCGTCTCAGTGCCACGCGTCCGCTAACAACTTGGAACAAGCTTGCTCCTCAAGAATATGGTTTTTATGCGAATGTTAATCCAAATGTCCCTCATCCCCGTTGGTCACAAGCGAGTGAACGCATTATCGGTCGTGGTGGATTATTTGATAATAAGCGCCAACCTACTTTACTGTTTAATGGCTATGATGAAGTCGCTTCACTTTATAATGGGTTAGATTTAAAGGTGAATTACTAATGAAGCAAATCCATCTTATCGCTCACCTTTGTGCCTCTTCTCCCCTACTATGGTTGGTTTATGAGTTAGGTATCAATAATGGTGAATCTTTTGGCGCAGATCCTACTAAAGAGCTTATTCATTTTCTTGGCTGGATTTCATTAAGTTTATTTCTAGCATTATTTCTTTTCCGTCTTATCATTCAATTATTAGGGAGAAAATCACTTTCTCCCATACATAAAATAATCGGTTTATGGGCTATTGGGTGGGCATTTTTGCATATTCTTGCCTATTTATACCTAGAATTAGGTTTCAATATGGAATTATTCCTCAGCGAGATCCTCACTCATCCTTATTTATGGGTTGGCGTCACTGCGCTTTTATTATTCTGCGTTAGTACTACTGTGATGCTACCTGCACTTCGTCAATACTTAAAACAAAAAACGTTTATCCTTCACCAGTTTAATTATCTTGCATTAGGGTGTGCATCAATCCATTATTACTGGTCAACGAAAAGCTATAACCTCAATGCCATCATTTACTTACTCTTTGCTTTCTCTATTGTGGCTTATTTTCTCTATCAACGAAGACCACTAATAACTATGAGAGAAAAAAATAGGACTGGGAAGAATTAACCTATATGGCTTTCCTCGCCACGACTAACGGCACATTATAGCTATTTAAATTTATCATCAATGCGTTTAAGAAAAATCAACACCTCATAATGCGCAGTATGAGGAAACATATCAAAAAGTTGAATTTTTTGAGCTTGATAGCGAGATAATTCGCGCAAATCTTTGCCCATTGAAACGGCATTGCAACTGGAATACAAAATAAAGTGCGGTTGTAATTTGTTGAGAAATTGCGCTAGTTCTTTGCCGATGCCACGGCGTGGCGGATTGACGATCAGCAAATCTGGTCTTTCATTTTGTACTAAGGCGAAATTTGCCGCGTCTAAGGATTGAAACTTCACTTGGGTTAAGCCCAATTTTTCTGCTGATGAGCTGGCGCTTGCAATGGCTGATGGAGAGATTTCAATGCCCGTTAATTGCACATTTCTCCCTTTTTCTTGCAAGATCGCCGCACAATGTAAGCCAAAGCCACCTACGCCGCAAAACAGATCCCAGATGTTGCTGATGGGAAGATTTTTAATCCATTGTTGTGCCGTGCCGTATAAGCTTTCTGCTACCTTAGGATTGGTTTGGAAAAAGCCTTGTGGACGAATAAATAAGGGAATTTGGTTAAAATTTTCTTCTAATTGTTTTTGTTCTGTGAGAAAAATTTCTTCCTCACCTTCTAAAATTGCCGCGTGTTTGGGTTGAATATTTAAACTCACCACTTTTATTTGCGGTAAATTTGCTAATAAAAGTGGTAATTCTCGTTGAATTAACGCAAGTTTTGCCGTTGAACGTAATACAAAACGCAACATTAATGTACCGTTAATTTGGCTTTCAGTGAGTAAGATGTATTTCAGCTCCCCTTTGCGTTTCGTAATGTGATAAGGCACTAAACCAGCTCGTCCAATAAAGATTTTTAATTGATGAAAAATATGCGCAAAATGAGAAGGATAGAGTAAACAGTCTGATAAATCTACCGCACTTTGTGGATCATTAGGATTGCTAAGAATGCCTAAAATCGGGCGTTCTACTGAGCCACTTACCACCATTTTGGCTTTATTACGAAAACCTTGCTGTGCAGAGGGATAAGTTGGTAGCCATTCAAGCTGTGAAAGATCAAGCCCAACAAGTTGTTGAACTAAATGGGCTTTTTTTTCATCAAGCTGCTGCGAATAGGGCATTTCAAGCCATTGACAAGAACGGCATTGCCCCGCGATAAAGTGCGGACAAACAGGCATTACTGACATTTAAGCTCTCGCTAACCAATCTTGTTGAAGTGCGGTCAATTTTTGCTGATTTTCTTTCCAACGCGTTGAGTTTTCAAGGGTTTTCCAATCTAATTGACTACGTTTAAATAAACTTTGTAAACGTTGTTGGCGAAGTGCATATTGTTCCGTGGTTTCTTGCGGTTGGAAATGATCAAGAACTTGGATTACACCTTCACGTTCATTACATAGTAGTAATAAATCACAACCCGCATTCAATGACTGCTGACAACGTGCAACAAAATCTCCCATAAAACCTGCGCCTTTCATACCTAAATCATCAGAAAAAATCGCACCGTTAAAGCCAAGCTGATGACGTAAAATTGTTTGCAACCAATAAGCTGAACCACTTGCAGGCTGGCTATCGCATTGGCTATAAATCACGTGTGCTGGCATTACGGCATCAAGCAAATTTTGTGCAATAAGCTGTTTAAAGGGTTGAATATCTTGCGCAAAAATTTGCGCTTGTGGACGTTCATCATAAGGGGTTTCTAAATGACTATCAGCGATCACGTGTCCATGACCGGGGAAATGTTTGCCTGTGCTTGCCATACCCGCTTGTTTCATACCTTGAATAAACGCTGTGGCTAGGCGAAGTGTTGGATCGATTTCAGCGTGAAAACTACGATCACCAATAGCACGGCATTGATGACCTAAATCCAGCACCGGGGCAAAACTTAAGTCAATATCCAGTGCGGTCATTTCTGCTGCCATTTGCCAACCCGCTTGGTGCGCGAATTCTTGTTGTTGTGCGGTATGGCTGATAAGTTCGGCAAACGCTTGCATTGCGGGAAGCTGGGTAAAGCCTTCACGAAATCGTTGTACCCGTCCGCCTTCTTGATCTACCGTAATCAATAAGGGTTTCTTCACTTTTTGCCGTAAGGTGGCGACAAGATGTTGAATTTGTTCACGATCATAAAAATTACGCGTAAACAAAATCACGCCAGCAACCAATGGATGTGCAAGTAATTCTAATTCTTCTTGGCTAACTTCTTGTCCAGTAAGATCGATAAGTAAAGCTGACATTGAAATCCTTATTGCAATTTATTCAAACGAAGGTATAAGCGGTAATTAACGCTTTGTTGTGTTGGTGGAACAGGGGTTAAATTGGTTTGTTGGCTTGGTTGTAGAAGCAAGCTAGAAGGCGAATGTAAATTCGGTTCTTCCCCTTGGGTTACGCCATTTTTGTCATACCAAAAGAAATAATAAGCGACATCAAGCTGATGTGGGCTAGTATTCTTTAGCCAAACATTATTATCGCGTAACTTTGTCTCAATCAACGGCGCTAAATTTGCTTCTACATTTAAGATAGGATCATTCTCGCTTACAATATTTTGCGAGGGCGTTGAGCCACAAGCCGCAAGCAGTAGGCTTAATCCGCATAAAACAAATAGTTTTTTCATTATTTTGCCAACATTTTTCCTAAAGATTCACCACCAAGTAAGTGCATATGTAAATGATACACTTCTTGTCCACCGTGTTTGTTACAATTGACGATAAGGCGATACCCATCTTCCGCAATGCCTTCTTGCTGCGCCAATTTAGCCGCCACGGTAAATAAACGCCCTAATGTCAGCTCATCTTGCTCAGTTACTTCGTTCACTGTTGGGATTAATTTATTTGGAATAATCAAAATATGCGTAGGCGCTTGGGGGGAAATATCACGAAATGCCGTTACTCGCTCATCTTGATAGAGGATATTTGCTGGAATTTCTTTACGAATAATTTTGCTGAAAATGGTTTCTTCTGCCATAGCAATTCCTTATATTTTAAAGGGATATTGAGAGATAAATACAATCCTTATTGTACGCTTTTTATCCGCGTATTGATTGATATTTTGCGGTATATAAAGTGCGGTTATTTTTATCAGAAAAGTTCTAAAATAGCAATTTGCAATCCATTTGTTAAATTTATGTTAATGCAAAACTTGTTTTTTATTTCAATATGTTACACAAATGTAAATAAATTTGATCTTGAACAAATTTTATAAAAAATAAACTTTTTTTTAGTTTTAAGTTACAGGTTTATACCTTAGAATAGGGACAGTTAATTTTTGTAGGGTGTGTGATGAAAACAGAAAACTCCGTCAGCTTTATGGCAACGCCAACAGAAATGGCGCAATTGGCCGAAAATATCGCGACCTATAAAGCGACTAAAAATCAATTCTATTCTTTTCTTTCCGCAATTTCTGCAGGCGCATTTATTGCCCTTGCTTTTGTTTTTTATACAACAACACAAACTGGTCTCTCCAACGTGTCTTGGGGCTTAGCCAAGCTTGTAGGTGGTTTAGTTTTCTCTGTTGGGGTGATTATGGTGGTTGTCTGTGGCTCGGAGTTATTTACTTCATCAACAATGACGCTGGTTGCACGTGCAGGGCAACGCATTAATACGATTCAAATGTTACGCAACTGGATTGCCGTTTATGCCGGTAATTTTTTAGGTGCTATCGTCATCGCTGGACTCATTTGGTTTGCTGGGCAAACAATGGCTGTGAATGGACAATGGGGGTTAACCATTCTAAAAACCGCACAGCATAAGATTCATCATAGTTGGTTTGAAGCCTTTAGTTTAGGTATTTTGTGTAACATTATGGTATGTATTGCAGTTTGGATGAGCTATGCCGGAAAGACCTTGACTGATAAAGCATTCATTATGATCTTGCCAATTGGTTTATTTGTTTCTTCTGGTTTTGAACATAGTGTAGCAAATATGTTTATGATTCCACTTGGTATCATTACAGCGCATTGCAGTTCTGCGGAATTTTGGCAAGCTATCGGGTTGAATGCCGAGCAATTTGCTGATTTAGATGTATATCATTTTGTCGTAAAAAATCTTATCCCTGTTACGCTTGGTAATATTGTTGGTGGCGGGGTATGTATTGCATTAATGCAGTGGTTTACTAATAAACCACATTCACATTAGTTTGGCGTAAGAGCGGTTGTTTTTTTCATCGTTTTTACATAATTAAATTTTATTTACGTTAAAGGAAAATAGTAATGACTCAATTAACTGAAGCGCAACAAAAAGCGTGGGAAGGATTTACCCCAGGCGATTGGCAAACAGAAGTCAATGTACGTGACTTTATCCAAAAAAACTATACCCCTTATGAAGGTGATGAATCATTCCTTGCTGGTGCGACTGAAGCAACAACCAAATTATGGAATGAAGTAATGGAAAAAATTAAGGTTGAGAACAAAACTCACGAACCTTATGACATTGATACAGATACTCCATCAACAATTACTTCACATAAACCGGGTTATATCGATCAAAATTTAGAAAAAATTGTGGGTTTACAAACAGATGCGCCATTGAAACGTGCCATTATGCCATTTGGTGGAATTAAAATGGTAAAAGGTTCGTGCCAAGTTTACCGTCGCGAATTAAGGCCTGAAATTGAACATATCTTTACAGAATATCGTAAAACCCATAACCAAGGGGTATTTGATGTTTATACACCAGATATTTTACGTTGCCGTAAATCAGGTGTTATCACTGGATTACCAGATGCTTATGGTCGTGGTCGTATTATCGGGGATTATCGTCGCTTAGCACTTTATGGTGCCGATTTCTTGATGAAAGATAAATTTAAACAATTTAATTCATTACAAGAAAAATTAGAACGTGGTGAAGATATTCAAGCTACTATTCAATTACGTGAAGAAATTGCAGAACAACACCGTGCATTAGGTAAAATTAAAGAAATGGCGGCGTCTTACGGTTTTGATGTATCTAACCCAGCAACAAATGCACAAGAAGCCGTACAATGGACCTATTTTGCCTACCTTGCTGCAGTAAAATCACAAAATGGTGCAGCGATGTCTTTCGGTCGTGTATCAAGCTTCTTAGATATTTATATTGAACGTGATCTAAAAGCAGGAAAAATTACTGAACAAGAAGCGCAAGAATTAATTGATCATCTTGTTATGAAATTACGTATGGTGCGTTTCTTACGTACACCAGAATACGATCAATTATTCTCTGGTGACCCAATGTGGGCAACCGAAACATTGGCTGGTATGGGCTTAGATGGTCGTACATTAGTAACCAAAAACAGCTTCCGTATCTTGCACACACTTTATACAATGGGACCTTCACCAGAACCAAACTTAACCATTCTTTGGTCTGAACAATTACCAGAAGCATTCAAACGCTATTGTGCTAAAGTGTCTATTGATACTTCTTCTGTCCAATACGAAAATGATGATCTGATGCGTCCAGACTTCAATAGTGATGATTATGCGATTGCTTGTTGTGTAAGCCCAATGGTCGTTGGTAAACAAATGCAATTCTTTGGTGCGCGTGCAAACCTTGCAAAAACCTTATTATACGCAATCAATGGTGGTATTGATGAAAAATCAGGTATGCAAGTTGGCCCTAAAACAGCACCAATTACTGATGAAGTGTTAGATTTCGATACCGTAATGGCGCGTATGGACAGCTTTATGGATTGGTTAGCAACGCAATACGTTACCGCATTGAACATTATTCACTTTATGCACGATAAATATGCTTATGAAGCAGCCTTAATGGCGTTCCACGATCGTGATGTATTCCGTACAATGGCTTGTGGTATCGCAGGGCTTTCTGTTGCTGCAGACTCTTTAGCCGCAATTAAATATGCTAAAGTCAAACCAGTGCGTGGGGATATTAAAGATAAAGACGGTAATGTGGTTGCCTCTAATGTGGCGATTGATTTTGAAATTGAAGGCGAATATCCACAATTCGGTAACAACGATAGTCGCGTTGATGATTTAGCGGTTGATCTTGTTGAGCGCTTTATGAAAAAAATTCAAACGCATCATACTTACCGCAATGCAACTCCAACACAATCCGTGCTTACCATTACGTCTAACGTGGTTTATGGTAAGAAAACAGGTAATACACCTGATGGTCGTCGTGCAGGTGCGCCATTTGGACCGGGTGCAAATCCAATGCACGGACGCGATCAAAAAGGTGCAGTAGCGTCATTAACTTCTGTGGCGAAACTTCCATTTGCTTATGCGAAAGATGGTATTTCTTACACCTTCTCAATCGTACCAAATGCATTAGGTAAAGATTACGAAGCACAAAAACGTAATCTTGCAGGCTTAATGGATGGTTACTTCCACCACGAAGCCACTGTTGAAGGGGGACAACATTTAAACGTGAACGTAATGAACCGTGAAATGTTGTTAGACGCAATGGAAAATCCAGAAAAATATCCGCAATTAACCATTCGTGTTTCTGGTTATGCTGTGCGTTTTAACTCTTTAACGAAAGAACAACAACAAGATGTAATTACACGTACATTTACACAATCAATGTAATTTAAATCTTTCTAGGGTAAATGGTCGGTATCAATATATACCGACCATTTTTATGTTTTATTTCATCAAAAACTATGCGTCAATACTTATATTCTTTATATAACGATTTATGCATTGCAATAAAAGAACTGCCAAGAGAACTAAATTGGCTCACCATTAAATATCAATATTATCTCAGAATAGCTATTTTATTTGGCATATTCATTTTTCTAATGACCGCCAAACCTAAAAAGCCTATTGATCTTAGTTTATTACTGCTAACAATTGTGATCTGTCTATCTTATTGCTATTTAGACAATAAGCAATTCGTTGATAAATGTAAAACAACGTTTAATAATAAACCGCTTGTTTTTATTATTTCAACGCCTTACCTCATTTATATTAACTGTGTCGTCTCAGAAGAGGTTTGTGTTAGAACTGGCTTCACAATTAGCTTCTTTCACACCTCTACTCAGGTGTTATTTATCCTGATCAGTGGCATTATCTTATTTTTATTTATTGTATCGGCATTAATGGGGATACTTGCGGTGTACTATCAAATTTCTTTATGGCGAAATCTGATTTGGCTAGATAAAAGTGCGCAGAAAAAACAAAAATTATGCTACCAGTTACTAATGAGTTTGATTGCAATAAAATTTATTTTTGCCGTATCTTGCAACTATAAACCCATTATCGGTCAATTTTATTATTTAACCTTTGAGCAAGCATTGGTAAAAACCAGTTTTAACGCAATACTCAATAAACATTGCTTAAATAATGCAGACTTATACCATAAATATGGTAACAACATTCGGTTTGCTATTATTGATAGCCATATTATTTCTGTCGCAATCCCCAATAACAACGGACGATATGAGTTTAAAACAGATTTTTGTGAAAGAGTGAAATCTTATAACTAATGAGGCTAAATGGCTAAAAATAGTTGTGAGATAAAATTTATTTGCGATAATAAGTGCGGTAGTTTTTTTGGCAAAAATTTATCCCTCACTCATTAGGAGATCTTATGAAAACAATGAAATTGACACTCTCTATGCTTACGCTTTCATCCATACTTGCGCTCACAGCTTGTTCTTCATCGCAACAAAATGCAGAACAACAACTACAAGAGCAAGCCGTATTAGGCTTGAATTGGGTGCAACAATCAGGTGAATATCAAGCACTGACTCACCAAGCTTTCAATATGGCAAAACTGGCCTTTGATCAAGCTAAGGCTGCAAAAGGTAAGAAAAAAGCGGTTGTCGTTGATCTTGATGAAACAATGATGGATAACAGTGCCTATGCAGGCTGGCAGATACAAACAGGTACAGGCTTCAATGGTGATGATTGGACTCGTTGGGTAAATGCACGAGAAACCGCAGCTGTACCGGGAGCGGTAGAATTTAATAACTATGTTAATAGCCACAACGGTAAAGTATTCTACGTTTCTAACCGCAAAGATGCTACAGAAAAAGCGGCAACATTAGATGACCTTAAAACGCTTGGCTTCATCGGTGCGAGTGAAGAGGTTCTCTATTTGAAAAAAGATAAATCTAGCAAATCAGCACGCTTTGCTGAAATTGAAAAATTAGGTTATGACATCGTACTTTATGTTGGTGATAATTTAAATGATTTTGGTGATGCCACTTACCACAAATCTAATGCAGAACGCCGTGCATTTGTACAACAACATAGCAAACAATTTGGTAAAAAATTTATTATGCTACCAAATCCAAACTATGGTGATTGGGAAGGCGGTTTAGCCAAAGATTATTACAAAGGTGATAATCAAAGCCGTGTAAAAATTCGCCATAATGCGATAAAAGCTTGGAGCGGAAAATAACTTTTTTCCTTAATATTACGCTATAATACCCCATCTGCCTCATCGTGAGGCAGATTAATTTCTATTTAATCCTTTTCGCAAAGCCTTAAATAGAAATTAACGATTTTACATTCTCTAACAAAGGAACATTATGTCAGTTTTAGCTCGCTATCATTCTTATGAATCTTGCGGAACCGTTGATGGCCCGGGGATCCGTTTCATCCTGTTTTTGCAAGGGTGCTTAATGCGTTGCAAATATTGCCACAACCGCGACACTTGGGATCTACACGGTGGTAAAGAAATTTCCGTAGAAGAACTGATGAAAGAAGTGGTCACTTATCGCCATTTTATGAATGCTTCTGGTGGTGGTGTTACTGCCTCAGGAGGAGAAGCTGTATTGCAAGCGGAATTTGTACGGGATTGGTTTCGCGCCTGTAAAAAAGAAGGTATTCACACTTGTTTAGACACCAACGGGTTTGTTCGCCATTATGATCATATTATTGATGAATTACTTGATGTGACTGATTTAGTATTGTTAGATCTCAAAGAACTCAATGATCGCGTTCACCAAAATCTTATCGGTGTTCCCAATAAACGTACCCTTGAGTTCGCGAAATACTTGCAAAAACGCAATCAAAAAGTTTGGATTCGCTATGTGGTTGTCCCCGGTTGGACGGATAGCGATGAAGATGTCCATCTACTCGGCAACTTTATCAAAGATATGGATAATATTGAAAAAGTGGAGCTTCTGCCTTACCACCGATTAGGAGCGCATAAATGGGAAGCAATGGGGGAAAAATACGAACTGGAAGAGGTAAAACCACCAACAAAAGAATCACTTGAACACATCAAGCAAATCTTAGAAGGTTATGGGCATAAAGTGAATTATTAATAGGGAAGATTATCCTTCCTCCTCCCCTTGTATTTCTTACCTATGCGGGCGGAATGTATTTTGTTCCTCCCGCTGGATTATTCTCTTTCCCGCCTCTCTTTCTTCTCCCCATAAGGATATTGGCAAGCCTTATTGCCATTTGTAACCTTTGGCAATTTCATCAAGCTAAAACAACCATAAGCATACTGGCAACAGAGAAAACCTCCCGTCTTATCACAAAAGGCATTTACGCGTACAGCCCTAACCCAATGTACCTTAGCTTATGGCTGGTCTTGCTAAGCTAGTTTTTGTGGCTAGGAAAAGGATTGGCAATTTTAGAACCGATTTACTTTATTATAATTATGAATCAGTTCCAAATTAAGCAAGAAGAACAAACATTATTACCACTTTTTGGCAAACCATATCAACAATATTGCCAACGAGTTAGGCTCTCGATATAACTAAAGAAAGTGCGGTGTTTTTTTACTATTTTTTTCTACGCAAAAATTGTTTCAGCTTTTCTTTCGGCAAGCGGTAGAACATTAACGCCAGAAAAATTAACCCACAACCTAATGCCTTATGTGATGTAATCGGTTCGTGAAAAATCATCATACTTAAAAAAAGTGTCCACACTGGCTCAAGCAACATAATTAATGCCGCATTCCCTACACTGGAATACTTCTGACCAAGGGTTTGCAATAAAAAACGAAAATTGGTTGCGATCAGCACACTGGCTGCCAGCCAGCCCCAAGTTTCATTCGGAATATCCTCTGGCCAAGTTTCCATAAAAATCGAATACAAACCACATAAAATACCAACCATTGCTAGCTGAATGGTGGTGAGAGGCAGCACAGGAATATGGCGAACATAATGATGATTAAGCACAAAATAAGTCGCGGCTAGCAGTGAAGTGAGTAAATACAAGCTATTCTCTGAAGAAAGATTAAACCCATTATCACCTAAAGCAAGAAAATACAAGCCTGAAATCGCAATGGGCAAGCTGAGCCAAAAACGCGATTGCGGCTTTTGTTTGAACAGCAGCCAAGCGAGCAACGGCGCAATTAACATTGATAAACTGGTGAGAAACGCCCCTTCACCAAAATTGGTATTATTGGTGATTGCCAAAATCCAAACACCAAGAAAAACCGCAAAAACGCCCCCAATTAGCAAGGCATTAAGCACTTGCCGATGGCTCAAACGGCGTAAATGAGGATAAGCAAAAGGCAAGAAAACCAACGCAGCAAGAAAAAATCGCAAGCCGATAAATCCCACCGAGGGCAAGGCATCAATAGCATATTTTGAAAAGAACCAGCCAATGGCAGCAGAAATGGTTACAAATAAAAGGATAATTTCCCCACGATAACGTTCTAGCATTGTTGTTCCTTATAAATAGCACGCCATTACCACTGCATTTTCTCGTCTGCCGTCTAACGTCGGATAATAATTTTTGCGAATATCTACTTCGTTAAAGCCGCATTGTCGATAAAGCTTTTGCGCGATTTCATTGGATTGACGTACTTCCAACCATAATGTCAAAATGCCCTGCTCGCGCAATTTATCGATTAAAGAATGCAATAATTGCTTTCCTAAGCCTTGCCCTTGATAAGCAGGATCAATGGCAAGATTGAACAAGGTAGCTTCATCAAGCACTTTCTGACAAATGGCAAAGCCGATAATATGCTGCTCTTTCTCTAATTTTAAATTGAAATAGCGTTCACCTTGATTATTTTTTAATGTCCCTAAAGACCAAGGCACAAGATGCGCTTGCTGTTCGATCGAAAATAATCGATCAAAATCTTGTGATTGAATCGGTAAGATCTTTATCATTATGGATTAATTCCTTGAATTTGCTGCCATAATTGACGCTTTTCTTGCGGGCTTGCCATCAAGGTTTCCCAATCTGGTGATAACCATTGGCTCAAGGCTTTTTGACAATACGGCAAAGTGCGGTGGATTTTTTCTGAATTTTCGCTTAATAACCAATAATGCACTTCGTGGCTGACGTGCAAATGCGGGATAAAATCAAAATGAATCGTTAAATATTCATTTTGCTTCACATCTAAGCTACGCAAAATATCCTGTAATAACGCAATAGGGGGATTTTCAGCCTCACTAATGATCACCAACCGTACCCGCTCATCAATAGGAATATTAACTACACCTTGCAAGCTTTCAGGGCGAACCAGTTGCCATTGGGAAAGCCCCATTTCTTGTAACAGAAGTTGATGCCGTTTCATTATGTTACCGTTCATTAAGAAAATTGCTGTATTGTAAACATTTAGAAAGGCTTCATCAAATAAAGCTAAACGATTTCAGCATAAAAAAATGCGGTGGAAAACCACCGCACTGACAATAAAACATTGATTAATTAAAATTCGTAACGAAGACCGACTTTTAAGCCATATTGGTTTACTTTGGTATTTTCAAAAGAAGCTAAACGTTGCAATTGAACACCTGCATCTAAAGCTAAATTATCAGTAATTTGATAAGAAACTCCTGCTAATACACCATAACCAAATTTAGTGTGTGACTCATTATCAAACCCCGTAAAATGCCCATTAGAGTTAACTTCTACCGAAGTTTCATTGAGCTTTACCTTATTTAAGGATAAACGAGCACCAATGTAAGGCTTAAGTGGAATATCTAAATTAAAATCATAAAGGGCAGAAAAACCAAAACCTTGAGCTTTAATTGAACCATTGCCTTTTTCATAATCTGTAGCATTTTCTTGAATATAATAAGAATAGTTTTTCTTACCATAATAAGTGTAATCTAATGCAAAACGTAGTTCATTGATTTTGTATCCAATAGATACGCTTGGGGCAACTTTGCTCATATTCAGCTCATTAAAGCCACCAGTAAATTTAGCTTTTGAATAACCTAAATCCCCTTGCACATACCAATTTGCATTGGCTGTTGCTGAAATAGCTAAAGCACTCATTGCTACTGCTAAGAATTTTTTCATATTATCCTCCAATAAAGGTGTTAAAAACTGCCTGATTGTAGCATAGTTTTTAACTCACGGTAAATGAATTAACGGCTGTTTACATTCTCGACAAAAATACACCGCACTTTGCTTTTGCACTTTGTTATGACGACGTACGCTGAGATTGTGAGTGCGGCAACCGCAGTGATAAGCAAAGGTTTTACCTTGCACGTTTTTAATATCTAAATGATGATAAATTTCAGCAGGTTGCTGAAAAACCGTTTCCATCACAGCTTTCCATTCTTTACCGTGTGGCGCTACTCGCCCAAAAACATGATAAACAATCAAATGTGCCAATTCATGAGGGACAATTTGCTGCAAAAAATATTCGGGATTTTCCAGTAGTAACGTGCGGTTAAAACGGATTTCGTTTTTCTGCAAATATGCCACGCCTGCTTTCACACCTCGTAACTGATAGTTTATTTCAGGCATTGGGAAAGCACGTTGAAAATACCTTTCTGCAAGTAATAGATAATGGCGTAATTGACGCAATATTTGCATATTAAGTATGCGTAATGAAGGATCTGTCTCTGACATAAATCAAAAATCTAATTCTATACTTATTCAGGAGATTAAACTGACATATTTTTTACATTAGGTAATTCATCCATATGCCTAGTAATGACTAGGCAAGCTTATTTTATGAATACTAATTTAAACTACTTTTCTATTAGTTATTCCAAATCACCTGAAACTTTTAGCTGTGCTTATTACAATCATTTAATTTTTAAATGAGATCTTCATTATAATTCAATTATCTAAAGATATTTCTTGTTTGCTCTAAACGTTTAAATTGACTGATTAATAACACCGCTAGTAATAAACTATAAAATGCAAAAATTACGATAATCCATTGCGCCATTGAAAAACCTAAAAATGACCATGTAATATCTGCACAAGATCCGGTTGGGTTAAATATATAAGGCAACCAGCGATCCAAAGGCAATGTCTGTGGAAACTCCGCCATATAAGAACATTGATTCCAAGGCGCAGGATGAAGTTGATAATCAACGTGTTTGATTGCCAGTAATAAGCCTTTTACCGCACTCCCCAAGCCCACTAATAATGCCAATACGCGCAAAATGAGTGAGCGAGGGTAAAGCAAGCCAATTAATGCTGAAAATGTAATGCCAAACAATGCAACACGCTCATAAATACACATCACGCAAGGCGCTAATCCCATTCCGTGTTGAAAATAAAGTGCGGTGCTTTCTAAGGCGATTGTTGAGATCAATAAAAGCAACCAACCGCCACGATTTAGCGATAACTGTTTGAAATATTTCAGCATTTTAAATCCTTCTTATACTGGAGTAACTAATCCTAGTTGAGTTAAAAACTGTGTTAATGTAGGCAATAAAAATTCTACTGCAGCTAATCCAACTAAAGATAGCACAATTGTATAAGGTAGCGCCATATAAACCATTCTTCCGTAAGATAAACGAATTAACGGCGCAAGCGAGGATGTGAGCAAGAATAAAAATGCGGCTTGTCCGTTTGGTGTTGCGACAGATGGCAAGTTTGTCCCCGTGTTAATCGCCACAGCAAGTAATTCAAATTGTTGTGGTGAAATAATATGTTGTTCCAACGCTGCTTTTGCTTCATTAATATAGACCGTTGCGACAAAAACATTATCTGAAATTGCAGACAATACTCCATTAAAAATATAGAACAGCATTAACTGAACATTTTCGGAGGCAGAGAGTACAAAATGAATAATCGGTGCGAAAAGGTGTTGATCAACAATAACAGCCACCACCGAGAAAAATACCACAAGCAAGGCAGTAAAAGGTAACGATTCTTGGAATGCCTTACCCAATGCGTGTTCACTCGTAATACCACAAGCGGAAGTACATAAAATGATGACACTTAAGCCTATTAATCCTACTGCAGCAAGATGGAAAGCCAGCCCAACGACAAGCCAAATTCCCACAAGAGCCTGAATAATAAGTTTAATGCGTTCTTGATTATTCATTTTACGTTGGCGATTACGATCAAATTTTGCCAACACGCCCCAAACTTTGCGTGGAAGTTTTGCACCATAACCAAATAAGTGGAATTTTTCGACAGCAATACAAGTTAATACACCACAGATTAAGATTGGAATCGTAACAGGCGTCATTCTGAAGAAGAATTCACCAAAGCCCCATTTCGCTTGTTCAGCAATAATTAAATTTTGTGGTTCTCCCACCATTGTCATTACACCGCCTAACGCCGTTCCCACCGCTGCGTGCATCATTAAGCTACGTAAAAAGGCACGAAATTCTTCCAAGGTGTCTTTACGATTACCAATATGTTTATCATCATTAATATCATCAGAATCATCAAAGTGTTTCCCTGAAGCCACTTTATGATAAACACCATAAAACCCCATTCCTACACTAATAATCACTGCAACAACAGTTAGCGCATCTAAAAAAGCAGAAAGAAATGCCGCACTTAAGCTAAATGAAAGAGACAAAACCAATTTAGAGCGAATATTGAGTAGCAACTTAGTAAAAATAAAAAGTAGCAGTTGCTTCATAAAATAAATGCCAGCCACCATAAACATTAAGAGCAAAATCACTTCAAAATTTGCCATAATTTCTGCCTTAACGTGTTCAGGGTGAGTCATTCCAATCATTACCGCTTCAATGGCTAATAGCCCGCCGGGTTGT
Source organism: Avibacterium sp. 20-126 (assembly GCF_044358625.1). Lineage (NCBI taxonomy): Bacteria > Pseudomonadati > Pseudomonadota > Gammaproteobacteria > Pasteurellales > Pasteurellaceae > Avibacterium > Avibacterium sp. 20-126. The sequence goes on from NZ_CP091457.1 coordinate 1,870,339, forward strand.
AACGGATAACATTTTAACGCCATTGCAAGGGTTAAAATAAATTCAGCCACTAACACCCAGCCTGCAATAAATGGGCTAACACAAAAAAACAAAATTGGATTTAAAACTAAAAATCCAACGATGGCTAATTTGTACCAGTCAGGACTTGAACCAAGAAAATTTTTTAGAAATGCTTGATAATAGTTCATATTACGACCTTTACCTTAAAATGAAAAAATACAACTGTGCCAATTGTAATATATCCACCTTTCAAGGATAATAACAAATCTCTATTTTGTTATCTATGTCACAAATTTTTCAAAAAATAATTGCGCAAAAGTATGAATAATCATCAGTCGCTTCTTAAAGCCCAAAGCCCAGCGGGATTAGCTGAGGAATATATTGTAAAAAGCATTTGGAATAACCATTTTCCGCCGGGTTCTGATCTACCCGCAGAACGGGAATTAGCAGAAAAAATCGGGGTAACCAGAACGACATTGCGAGAAGTGTTGCAACGCCTTGCCCGTGATGGTTGGCTAAGTATTCAGCACGGCAAACCAACCCGCGTGAATAACGTATGGGAAACCGCCGGGCCAAATATCATCAGCACACTCATTCAACTGGATAAATCCACGATTCCTGTGATTATTACCAATGTTGTTTCATTACGTACAAAAATGGGCGAACAGTATATCCCTGAAGCAATTCAAACCGATCCCGTGGCTTCATTAAAATTATTTGAAAATCTACCGCACTTGGCAGACACGCCACAGGCGTACGCTGAATTTGACTATCATTTATACCGCGCGTTTACCTTTGCCGCAAACAAACCTGTCTATGGTTTAATTTTAAATAGCTTTAAAGATCTCTACCACCAAGTGGCCTCTTTATTCTTTTCTGAAGCAAAATCGCGTCAATTCACGATGCAATTTTACCAAACACTGCGCAAAAGTTGTGAGCAAGGCAATGTTGAACTGGCTATTCAATGCCTCGCTGAAAACCGCGAACGTAGTAGCAGCATTTGGAAAGCAATGCTACACCACTTACCCGAGAATTTTGGCGAATAAAACAATTTAAGGGGAAAACGCCAGCCGCGAACTGGCGTTTAAATTGATAGATTACTGACGATAATTAGCTAGAAAACGTCCTAATCGCCCAAGCGCATCTTCAATTTGATTTACATAAGGCAAGGTAACAATGCGGAAGTGATCCGGGGAATGCCAGTTAAAACCGCGTCCGTGTACTAATAGCACTTTCTCTTGACGCAACAAATCCAGCACCATTTTTTCATCATCGTAAATATTGAATTTTTTCACATCAATTTTGGGGAACATATAAAGCGCGCCCATTGGTTTCACGCAACTCACTCCCGGAATTTGATTAATCAGTTCATAGGCTTTATTGCGTTGTTCTAATAAGCGCCCACCGGGCAGAATAAATTCATTAATGCTTTGATAGCCCCCTAATGCGGTTTGAATGGCGTGTTGCATTGGGTGATTTGCACATAAACGCATTGAAGCGAGCATATCTAGCCCTTCAATATAACCTTTTGCGTGCTGTTTCGGGCCATTTAAAATCATCCAGCCTTGACGGAAACCTGCAACGCGATAAGATTTAGACAACCCATTAAAGGTAATGGTTAATAAATCCGGCGCAAGTGCCGCAATATGATGATGAACCGCATCGTCATACAAAATTTTGTCATAAATTTCATCGGCAAAAATAATCAATTTATGTTCACGAGCAATATCCACAATACCTTGCAATAAGTCTTTGCTATACACCGCCCCCGTTGGATTATTTGGGTTGATAATCACAATAGCCTTAGTTCGAGAGGTAATTTTGCTTTTAATATCAGCTAAATCAGGAAACCAATCTGCCTGTTCATCACATAAATAATGCACCGCTTTTCCGCCCGCTAACGTAGCAGCAGCTGTCCATAATGGGTAATCAGGCATCGGGATCAACACTTCATCATCATTATTCAATAAGGCTTGCATTGACATCATAATCAGCTCAGACACGCCATTACCGATATAAACATCATTCACATTTGCGCCCTGAATGCCTTTTGATTGGTAATATTGCACAATGGCTTTACGTGCAGAATATAACCCTTTGGAATCACAATAACCTTGTGCTGAGGTCAGATTACGCAAAATATCCACCAAAATTTCATCTGGGGCTTCAAAACCAAAAGGCGCAGGATTGCCGATATTTAATTTTAAGATTTTATGTCCATCTTCTTCTAAACGTAGCGCCTCTTTATGCACTGGCCCACGAATATCGTAACAAACGTGTTCTAACTTGCTTGATTTAGGAAAGGTTGTCATTGTTATTATCCTTTTGGTTGCAATATCAATAATGTTGCGTGCGGTTATCATTTGGGGTAAAAAATTGCCGATAAAAATCGGCTTATTTTTTACCGCACTTTACGCTTATTTTACAAAGATGAAAAGATTTTATAAAAAATTTTCATAAAGTGCGGTAGAATTAGCCCTTATTTTTAACTGATTTTTTTGCCAAAAACAACGCTTTTTAAATGGATAATTTACGCACAATAAAACAACAGCTTTTGGCGCAACTCCGCCCTTCTCTGCTTGAACATAAGAAGATCGCTTGTGTGCAGGCAGAAATGGTTACGAACCTCAATTTATTAAGCTGGCTAAAAGCGCAAAAAACCTATCCGCAGTTTTACCTTAATTTCCGTGATAGCAAGCAAGTTGTCGCCGCTATCGGACAAGTGCGGTGCTTTTGGGAATTAAATCTGGCACAAACTTTTATACAAGAAAACCATTATCCCTTAGTGGGCGGTGTGCAATTTTATGGTGACAGCCAATTTTTCTTGCCGCGTTTGTATTTGCAACAGCAAGAAAATAAGCTAAAAATTCAACTATTCATCGATCAAACAAAAGATTTTGCACAAGAATACCAAGCCTGCTTAAACGCATTAGAAACTTTTGAAAAAAGCAACGCACTTTGTCCAATTCAACAATCCATTCATTTTGGGCAAAAACGGGCAGCACAAGCACAATGGTGTGAATGGGTAGAACAAGGTTTACAGCAGATTAAGCAAGGCTTACTAAATAAAATTGTATTGGCGAATGAAACACTTTTCCACTCAGAAGGAAAACTGAACGCCTATGATTTTTTGGCTGAAAGTGAACGCTATAATTTCGGTTGCTATCATTTTCTATTTGCTGAAACGGAAGAATGTATTTTTATTGGCTCAAGCCCTGAACGCCTGTATCAACGGCAAGGCACACAACTGCAAACCGAAGCATTGGCGGGGACAGCCTTAGTGGGCGAAAATGCACAAGAAACCGCACAACAAGCCCAATGGCTTCTGCAAGATAAAAAAAATATTTATGAAAATCAACTCGTTGTTGATGACATTAAGCAACACCTTGCACCTTATAGCCAATATATTGAGGTTTCGCCCTTAGGTCTGAAAACCTTGCGCCAAGTGCAACATTTAAGACGTAAAATTTCTGCACAGATTTCCCCCGAATATGGTGATAACCTTTTCTTAAATGCCATTCATCCTACCGCGGCGGTAGCTGGCTTAGGACGAAATGAAGCCATCGCATTTTTACGTCAAACGGAAACCTTTGACCGCCGTTGGTATGCAGGAACATTAGGCGTAATGCAAAAAGAATGGGCAGAATTCTGCGTGGCGATTCGCTCAGCGTTCATTGAGCAAGAACAAATTCGCGTTTTTGCCGGTGCGGGGATTGTTGAAGGCTCTATTCCCTTGTTAGAATGGCAAGAAATTGAGCGTAAAGCCTTAGGATTAATTTCTTTATTACAAGAATAAACATAGAAAGAACGAACAAAATCAATGGAGAACCCTATGTCAGTGAGTGTATTTAATCGTTGTTGGTCAAAAGTGATCTTGGAAACCCTGATTCGTCAAGGGGTTAGCCATTTTTGCATTGCACCTGGTTCTCGTTCTACCCCACTCACGTTAGAAGCCGCTCGCCTTGAACAAGGTGGCAAAGCCAAATGCCATACCCATTTTGATGAGCGTGGTTTGGGTTTTCTCGCCCTTGGTTTAGCTAAAGCAAATAAAAAGCCTGTGGCGATTATTGTAACTTCTGGCACGGCAGTGGCAAATCTTTATCCCGCGGTGATTGAAGCGCGCCAAAGTGGGGTAAATCTCATTGTATTGAGTGCCGATCGCCCGCCTGAATTATTGGAGTGCGGTGCAAATCAAGCCATTTTACAGCACAACATTTTTGCTGATTATCCTGTCGCAACAATAAATTTACCTCGTCCTAGCCAAGATTATTCACCTAACTGGCTGATTTCGCTTGTGGAACAGGCTTGTTATCGACAAAGCCAGCACGCTGGTGTCGTACATATTAATATGCCATTTGCTGAGCCGTTATATGAAGCCAATGCAGAGCAAATTGATCAACATCCTTGGCTTATGCCAATTCAGCGTTGGTTAAGCCAAAACAAACCGTGGCATAACCATCAAGCCCCACAAAAAGAAGTGGTAATGCACGAACATTGGGATCATTGGCGTACAAAACGTGGGATTATTTTGGTTGGAAAACTCCCCACAGAGCAAGCTATGGGCATTCGCACTTGGGCTGAAACGCAAGGCTGGATTATGCTCACAGATATTCAATCTGGCGTTGAGCCAACCCTACCTTATGCGGATATTTGGCTGGCAAATCAAACCGTTAAACAAAAATTGCTTGAAGCAGATATTGTGTTGCAATTTGGCTCGCACTTTATTAGCAAACGTATAAATCAATTTATGGCGGCCTTTAAAGGGGAATATTGGATCATTGAACCTTCAGATAATTCGGTTGATCCAAACCATCACGCACACACCCGTTTTAATGGAAAAATTCATCATTGGCTACGCGCCCATCCCCCTTTACGCCAGAAACCTTGGCTATTAGAGCCAATCGCACTGGCTAAGTTCTGTGCCAGCTTTGTGGAACAGCAAGTGGGCGGTAATTTGAATGAGGCCTCTTTAGCTCACCATTTAGAGCGTTTATTACCCAATAATGGACTGCTCTTTTTGGGCAACAGCCTCTTTGTACGCTTGGTTGATGCCCTAACTAAATTGCCAGAAGGCTACCCGGTGTACACCAACCGTGGCGCAAGTGGCATTGACGGCTTACTTGCCACCGCAACAGGCTTAAGTTTAGGTTCAAACCAGCCTGTGGTAGCAATGCTTGGAGATACTTCCGCCCTCTATGATCTCAATTCTTTGGCCTTGCTCAAAAAGGTGAATCAGCCAACCATTATTTTTGTGATCAATAATAATGGCGGCGCAATTTTCGATATGCTGCCTGTGGATGCGGAAATGAAAAATAAATTCTATCGTATGCCGCATAATTTAGAATTTTCTCACGCGGCGTCAATGTTTGATCTCAAATATGCACGTCCTTACACTTGGGCGGATCTCAGCTCCGTGCTTAAACAAGCTTATTTCCGCCGCGAAGCCACCTTAATCGAAATTAAGGTGAACAATAGCGATGGCAGTAATATTTATAAACGTCTGATTGAACAAATTAGCCACGCTGTTATTGGCGCTTAAATAAGAAGCTTAAGTAATGGCAAAACCCCATTTAGTTTTTCTGCACGGTTTACTTGGTACAAAGGCGGATTGGCAAAAAATCATCGAAAAACTACCGCACTTTTCCTGTCTCGCTCTTGATCTCCCCTTACACGGGGAGAATAAACATATTAACGTGACAGATTTTGACAACGCAGCAAAAATACTCGCTCAACAAATTCAAAGTGCGGTGCAAAATCAGCCCTATTTTTTAATAGGTTATTCACTAGGTGGACGGCTTGCTCTTTACTATGCCTTACAAGCCGAAGTAGAAAAAGGTGATTTACAAGGGTTGATTTTAGAGGGGGCAAATTTAGGGCTAACCTCCGAGCAAGAACGCCAACAACGCTGGCAAAATGATTGTGATTGGGCTGAACGTTTTGCCACTCAGCCAGCTCATCAGGTATTAGAAGATTGGTATCAACAACCCGTGTTTGCCCACTTAACCGCTGAAAAACGGCAGGCCTTGATCAAACTTCGCCAAGCTAATTGTGGTGAAAATATTGCTCAAATGCTTAAAGCCACTTCTCTTGCCAAACAACCTGATTTTCGCTCACAAGTGCGGTCAAATTCCTTGCCAATTTTTTATCTTTGCGGTGAAAAGGATGTCAAATTCTGTCAAATGGCGGTGGAAAACCAACTCAACTTACATTTCATTCCCAATGCAGGACATAATGCTCATCAAGAAAATCCACAGGCTTTTTCGCAATGTTTGGCACACATTCTCGCTAAAATTCATTCTATTTAAGTGAAAAGCTCAGTATTTATAAGATGTTAAGTAAGCACTAGGTTGGAAAAATGCTGATTAATACGAAAATCTAATGACAAATTTGTATGGATAAATCCGCCAGTTTTTCCCATACATCATCACTAAATTCAAGTTTTACCAAACGTTCTAATTCGGCGAGCTGTTGAATAATTTCATACAGTTTACGATAGTTTAAGCGTTGAATCGCTTGTAAGAAAAGTGGGCGACGTGTTTGCCAAATTTTGAGTTGATCAAATTTTTCACGCAATTTCGCCGTAGAAAGCCCTTGATCAATATTGCTCATTCCTTGTTGTGGTTGAGTGAGTGTCAAAAGGGTTATTAACTCACGTTGCAAGGTACGCAATAAAATTACAGGCTGAATTTCCTCACCACGCAACCCAGCTAAAATTCGTCTGGCACGCTGGCTTTTTCCCTCAAGTAAGGCATCAACCCATTGAAATACGGTAAACACGGAGGATTGTTCCACCACATTTTGCACGCGAGATAAGGTGATTTTATCCTTTGGATAAAGCAATGCCAGTAGCTGCAAGGTCTGTTTTAAGGCAAGAAGATTATTTTCGTAGCTATAACACAAAAGCTGGATTGCCTCTGGCTCAATAAAGATTTCTAAGGTTTTACTACGCCCGACAATCCAACGAGGTAGTTGTTCAATACTTGGTGTTTGACAATTTACGAGAGAAAATTGCGGATCAAACTGACTGGCTTGCACAAACCAATCTTGTTTTTCCATTGGTTTGGTGAGTTTTGCCATTTGCAAAATGAGTAGCACATCTTGATTTAACAAACTTATTAATTCAGCGATACGCTTTTGTAAAAGTGCGGTGAGATTTTCAGGAAAATTTAACACTAAAATTTGACGACTGAAAAATAATCCCATTGATTGCACTTGTTCGTTTAAGGCGATCCAATCGGTGCTATTATCAATAGTCATTTCATTTTTTTCATCAAAGTCTTGCTGTTTTGCCGTTGTGCAAATGAGATCCTTGCTTTCTTGTAAAAGCAAAGGATCTTGCCCCACTAAACAATAAATTGATGCTAACTTTTTATCTAGCGAGGCACTGAGCTGATCGGCAAACAGACGTTGCATTATTGGCTTTTCACCTGCTGTTTTAACGCCACCATTTTGCTGATAAGTTGGCGCGCTGCTTGCTCACGCATATCATTCCAAATTACCTCTTTTTCCGCCGATTTAGCTAATGCTGCACGTGAGTTATCAAAGAAAGTGCGGGTTACTTGCGTATTAATTGGATAACGTTGCTTGTTTTTAAGCTGAATGTTCGCCTCCACTTGTAACACTAATACTTTTTCAGCCTCACGTCCTTGCTTGAAAATAGATGCCACTTCACTGTTCTCACGCACATTATTTAAGCGAAATACCACCACATCGCCTTGCTCAACAAGTTGGATATTATTGGCTCTTAACTGCTTACGCATTGCAATCGTCATCGCATCATAAGGATCACGGCTTTCTAGACGCAATGTTCTTAGTTCTTGCGGAATCAATTCGCCATTTTGGAAATGAAAACCACAAGCCGTGAGTAATGCGACAGCACTGACGAGAGATAATTTTTTAAGTAAGTTCAACATTTGATTTTCTCTTAATAATTCGCCCCACCTAATGCGTGGGGCATAGGATCATTTCGCTACAAAGCTAAATAACTTACCGGGTACATAGATGGTTTTCACAATGTTTAGACCATCTAAGAATTTTTGTACATTCGGATCAGCAAGCGCAATGTCTTTAATCACCTCTTCTGTCATATCCGCAGGCACAGTAATTTTAGCGCGCACTTTACCATTAACTTGCACCACCACCAGTTTTTCGTCATCAATCATTGCTTGCTCATCGGCTTTCACCCAAGGAGCAAAGTCAATCGCCTCTTGATTTCCAAGCTCTTTCCATAATTGGAAACAAATGTGCGGAGTGATCGGATAAAGCATTTTAACGACCGCATTTAACGCTTCAGCCATTACCGTACGATCTTGTTCATCTTCTAATGGGGCTCTGGTTAATTTGTTCATTAACTCCATCACCGCAGCAATCGCCGTGTTAAAGGTTTGACGACGACCGATATCATCGCTCACTTTCGCAATAGTTTTATGCACATCACGGCGTAAGGCTTTTTGAGCGTTAGAAAGTGCGGTTGGATTTAGCGCCGTTTTTGCAGGATTTTTACTGTACTCAAAGACTAAATTCCATAAACGGCGTAAGAAACGGTTTGCCCCTTCCACGCCAGATTCTTGCCATTCTAAGGTCATTTCAGCAGGGGAAGCAAACATCATAAATAAGCGTACGGTATCCGCACCGTATTTTTCCACCATTTCTTGTGGGTCAATACCATTGTTTTTCGATTTTGACATCTTCGTCATTCCGCTATGGACTAACTCGCGTCCTTCATCATCAATGGCACGGATAATACGTCCTTTTTCATCACGCTCAAGCGTAACTTTGGTTGGCGAGACCCAAATGCGTTCGTTGCTGTCGCTGGTGTAATAAAACGCATCAGCTAAGACCATTCCTTGACATAATAATTTATTTGCAGGCTCATCTGTGTTTACTAAACCAGCATCACGCAATAATTTATGGAAGAAACGGAAGTAAAGTAGATGCATTGTGGCGTGTTCAATACCACCGATATATTGATCCACTGGCAGCCAGTAATTTGCCTCTTCAGGGTTCAACATTGCTTGGTGGAAATCTGGGCAAGTGTAACGCGCGTAATACCACGAAGATTCCATAAAGGTGTCGAAGGTATCGGTTTCTTTCAATGCAGGTTGCCCATTGTAAGTGGTTTTTGCCCAATTTGGATCAGCTTTGATTGGGCTACGAACGCCGTCCATCACCACATCTTCAGGTAATACAATTGGCAAATCTGCAAGTGGTGCCGGCACAACTTCACCATTTTCAAGGGTAAGCATAGGGATTGGTGCGCCCCAATAACGTTGGCGTGATACCCCCCAATCGCGTAAGCGATAATTCACTTGACGCTTGCCCACACCCATTTGTTCTAATTTATCCGCAATCCCTTTGAATGCAGCATCAAAACCTAAACCATCAAATTCTGCTGAATTAATCAAAATACCGTGTTCAGTATAAGCCTGCTGTGATAAATCTAACGGGCTACCGTCTTCTGGCGTGATAACAGGGTAAAGCGGTAAATCATATTTTTTAGCAAATTCATAATCACGCTCATCGTGCGCTGGTACGGCCATTACCGCCCCTGTGCCATAGTGCATTAACACAAAATTCGCGACCCAAACAGGCACTAATTTCCCTGTAATCGGGTGAATGGCGTGAATGCCCGTTGCCATTCCTTTTTTCTCCATTGTGGCAAGCTCTGCTTCCGCCACTTTCGTGTTTTTGGCTTCTTGAATAAATTGGGCAAGTGCGGGGGTATTTTGTGCTGCTTTTTCCGCTAATGGGTGTGCTGCGGCAACAGCCAGATACGACACACCATAGAACGTATCTGGACGTGTCGTATAAACCGTTACGGTTTCATCAGAATTTTCAATATTAAAGGTTATTTCTACCCCTTCTGAACGACCGATCCAGTTACGCTGCATCGTTTTCACCATATCAGGCCATTCTGGCAGTTGATCTAAACCGCCCAATAATTGCTCAGCATAGTCAGTAATCTTAATAAACCATTGTGGGATCTCTTTTTGTTCCACAGGGGTATCACAACGCCAGCAACGCCCTTCGTGAACTTGCTCATTAGCAAGCACAGTTTCATCATTCGGACACCAGTTTACGCTAGAGGTTTTTTTATACACTAAGCCTTTGCGGTAAAGCTCCGTGAAGAACCATTGCTCCCATTTATAATATTCAGGTTTACAAGTGGCAATTTCACGATCCCAGTCAAAACCGAAGCCCAAAATTTTGAGCTGATTTTTCATATATTCAATATTTTCGTAGGTCCATTTGGCAGGCGCGGTTTTATTTTTCACCGCTGCTCCTTCCGCAGGTAAACCAAATGCATCCCACCCCATTGGCTGTAACACATTTTTACCGTTCATTCGCTGGTAACGAGAAATGACATCACCAATGGTATAATTACGAACGTGCCCCATATGCAAGCGACCAGATGGATAAGGGAACATTGAAAGGCAATAATATTTCTCTTTACTCGGATCTTGCACCGCTTTAAATGTCTTATTTTCAGCCCAATATTTCTGCACTTCACTCTCAATCAAATCAGGGCGATATTGTTCTTGCATAATGTTACCTTCAAAAAATTATCAAAAAATTGACCGCACTTTTCCCCCTTTACCAGAGGCGATTTTAGCGGTATAGATGAATAAGAAAATGTGGTATAGGATAGCGTAAAATAAGGGAAATTGATAGAACTTTAAATACGCCTATTGCTTTAGGTTTTATGGAGAGAATCAAGAAAATTGATTAAATTGCGTTTTTGATCATTACTCAAATGCCCCCAATGATAATCTAGGCGCATTTTTAGGGCGTCATTCCGAATAGGGACATATTCATCTTGCAAAGAAAAAGTGAGATTTTCTGATTTTACATCTGCAAAGAACCAACTAATCGGGGTATTCAAAATCACGGCAATATTCACAAGATGCGAAACATTAATCTTAGTTACGCCACGTTCATAGCGTGAAAATTGTTGCTGAGAAACGCCAATCTGTTCAGCCAGATTTTCAGCTGTAAAGCCCACTTCTTTCCGTCTTTGTTGAATTTTTCTACCAATCGCGGCATCAACCTCAGCAGCAATAAATTTGCTCATTCTTTTCTCCGTAGCTTAATACTCTTTGAATGATATTTTTTGCCATTTATACGCTTGAGTTTATCTCTTTGATGTTGTATATTTTTACTTACACTCATTAAAAGAGTATTTGAGGATTTAATTTAACTATTAGGAGAACAATATTATGAAAAAAGTTTTAATGACATTAATGATTTTAATGGCAACGAGTTGTGCAATGCATCCCTATCCTCCTATGCCAGAAGAACAATGGTATAAACAAGGAATAAGCCAAGAAGAAGTCAGAACTAGCAAGGCAAAGTGTATTTATGACGTAGGGATGAATAAAGTTGCTCCAACAGAAAAAGATATATTAATCATCAGCTGTATGCAGGCAAAAGGATTCATATGGGGAGTATCTCCAGATGACAAAGAAAAATGGGAACGGAAAGTGGAAATGCTTAAAAAGCAAGGTTATAAGCTATTTTGAGGTAGGAATATCATTAACTAATATGTCCCCAGCATCTTTATTATTTTATTAATAATGATAAATTTTTTGGAGAAAAAATGGATAAACTTATTTTACTGCTATTGGGGTGCACTTTATTAATTACATCTTGTGCAACACAGGATAAAACTCCCCATAGCGAGAAGTTCGTTACTATTGATGGTAGCACCATAAATATCTATTATGGTGTGGGTAAACCAGGATATGAACTACAAAAGCCAACCCCCTCACAAGATAATCTTCGAGTCATAACAAGAGGACATACTGCTGGTAAGGTGGCGATTAATAGTACTCTAGGGGTGATTTTATGCAATCCATTTTCTTTATTGCACTGTAATTGGACAGATCTTGGTTTTTCAAAAGAAGAACTTGAAGGAAGCATAACTAAGATTCCCAATATAAGCCATAGTTATGCCTATCCTAAATATATTGAAGCAATAAAACAAAATATTCGCTTCTCGACTACTCAAGATTATTCACCCACCCCAATTTATTTTTACGTAAAGCCTAATTATCTTGTCTACGATGATCAATACTTTAAATTAAAAGTAGGATTTGAAATTTATTTGAACCATTCTCGAGTTGATGGGGCTTTTAAATGTGAGGAAGAGAAAACAGGTATTACTTATGAAGAATGGATTGCTAATGATTATACTTTAGCAATAAATGAGGGAAAGAAATTGATAGATAAATGTTTCCAACGTCTAGATAAAAATCATTTTGAGCATTTACGCAACTTGATGGAACAAAAGAGAAAAGAGTTTTTATAATATAAAAATAAATTGAACGTTTCTTTTCTGAGAAAATGTATCTAAAAGAGGGAGCGTTCATATTTTATTTAGTGATTTATTCGCTAAAGGTGCTTTCAAAATAATAATATATATTTTGTTAAAGTTATATTGATTTCAAATGACATTTTTCATACAACGGCAGTAAATCTTGAATAGTTTGTACGATAAATTCCACCGCATCAATGTGATCTAATTCAGCTTTTTCAATATTTTTTCCTATACAGAAAAAATCTTCATCATTGTTGAGTAAAAAATCCTGTGCAGAAAGCGACCGCACTTTGCGGAAATCGGCGTATTCGCTTTCATCACCACGCCAAAAATCAAAATCGGCATACTGTGCTTGATCCAACTGTTCAACCCATTGGTTGTATTGTTGCACATTGATTTGCGAGCGATCAGCGCGGTAGCAATGCCAATCAAGACTCACTTGTAAACGGCGACGATTTAAGATAACCGATAAAATCGCTGCAGAATTTTTGTTAAATTCATATTTAAAATAAGCAAAAAAATGCGCCCGCACTTGCCACCCGTTACACCATTTTTCAATATGAGGTTCAGCAAAAGGTGCGCCAAGCTGTTGTGCCACTCGTAAGATGGCGGTCTTCCATAAATTCCAGTCCCGTTTGTAATCCGCTTTAATTTGTGGGATTTGTTCAGGGCAAAATTTTTTCATTTGTGCGAACTGAAAAAAAGGCAAATTAAATAGATCGCAACTGGCAGAGGTAATCAGTTTTGCTTTCATTTTTTAGGTATATTGTTTCATTGCTGGTTGAGTAAAATAACGCTTATCTTCCCAGCGTAGCATTGTCATTCGATTGCCCCACACGCAGCCGGTATCAAGGGCATAAATATTAGCTGGCGTAGGCGTATCCACTAAACTTGCCCAATGGCCAAAGACGATATTTTGTGTTTTAAACAACGGATTATTAAGCCTAAACCAAGGTGTCAGTTCAGCGGGGGCTTCATCAACAGGGGCTTTGCAATCAAAGTCAAGGCGGTGATCATAATAGCAAAAACGCATACGGGTAAACACATTAATAATGTAACGTAAACGGTCGATACCGTGCAAATCAGGCGACCAGCGATCTGGCTGGTTATCATACATTTGCGCGATCATTGCATAATAATCACCGTGACGTAGCACTTGTTCCACTTCGCTAGCACAAGCTTTCGCGGTGTCAAGATCCCAATCAGGTGAAATGCCGGCATGAGTAAGCAAGAAATTGGCTTGCTCATTATGAATAAGTAAGGGTTGCTGGCGAAGCCAGTCAATCAACTCGTGAAAATCAGGGGCGTTGAAAATGGCATCCACACGATCTTTGCGCTTCACTTGCTTAATTCCAAGTGCGGTAGAAATTAAATGCAAATCGTGATTGCCTAGCACAGTGTGAGCCGCCTTGCCAAGCGATTTGACTAAACGCAAACATTCGAGCGATTTATCCCCTCGCGCCACCAAATCACCAACCAAATAAAGGATATCTTGGCTTGGATCAAACTTTACCTTTTCCAGCAAAGCGTGCAGTTCATCATAACAGCCTTGCAGATCGCCGACTAAATAAGTTGCCATTGTCTATTCCACTTCACTCTGTTCATTTTCCAGCACGGGATTATCACACAGCCAGTTTGCCAATCTTACATAATCGGCAATGGAGAGATTTTCCGCTCGTGCGTTCAAATCAATACCAAGTGCGGTGAGATGTTCTGCAGAAAATAATGTAGAGAGCGCATTGCGCAAGGTTTTTCGACGTTGATTGAAGGCTTGCGTACAAACACGGTTGAGCCAATATAAATCCTTCACTGGGTGTGGCAACGTGCTATGCGGAATTAAACGAACCACCGCAGAATCCACTTTTGGTGCAGGCTTAAATGCGCTCGGCGGTACTTCCAATACAGGCATTACTTGGCAAAAATATTGCGCCATAATGGTTAAACGGCCATAAGCCTTGCTATTTGGTGCAGCACAAAGGCGTTTTACTACTTCTTTTTGTAGCATAAAATGCATATCTTGAATTTGTTCGCAATAGTTGAACAAATGGAACATTAATGGCGTTGAAATGTTATAAGGAAGATTGCCGAAAATACGTAATTTCTGATTTTTTTCTGCCAGTTTTTCATCTTGATAAAGCTGAGCAAAATCAAACTGCATTGCATCTGCTTCGATCACATTCAATTTTTGGTGTAAAAAGGGATGATGGCGTAAACGTTCAGCCAGATCGCGATCTAACTCAACCACCGTTAAACGTTCAACACGTTCCGCCACAGGTTCTGTTAATGCCCCTAAACCGGGACCGATTTCCACCAAATATTGATCTGGCTGTGGATAAATAGCTGCCACAATACTTTGAATAATATTATCATCGGATAAAAAGTTTTGCCCAAAACGCTTACGGGCGGTATGACCTAAATGTTTTCTTGAATTCATAATGATTGATACTGTTAAAAAAGACGCACTATTATAAAACAAAAATCCCAGCATGGGGGCTGGGATTTTACGATTGATTAGTTGAAATATTTTATATCTGCTGTTTTTCGTAATGCTTTTACCCAATCTTTAGAAGCAAATTCAATTTGTTGATTAACAAGTTGCTGATAGGCTTTTTGCATATAAGCTGCCTGAGTCCTATCGCCTTTACGAGTATCCGTTACTTCTAAAATATGCCAACCAAATTCAGTTTTAAATGGATTAGAAATAACGCCTTTTTTACTTTTTACAATAGTTTTCGCAAAAGGCTCAACATAGGCTTCGGGAAAAGCAAAGCCTAAATTTCCACCATTTGCACCAGATAAATAATCTTTTGAATAATTAAATGCTGCCTCAGCAAAGCTAGTCTTACCCGATAGGATTTCAGCGCGTACTTGTGCCAATTTAGCTTTAGCTTGTGAATCATTTAAAAGTGGGTTTAATTTCAATAAGATATGACGAACTTGATATTCAGTTCCCATAACTTTCTTTTCAGTACCATTCGCTTTTGCTTGTTCAAGTAATTTTAAGCCAAGAGCTTGAACTTCTTCGCGAGAAACATTAATACTTTTACCAATTGCTTGATTTCTAACTTGCGACATTAATAATTGATCAGCAATTTGACGACGATATTGATCATAATTAATACCCTGATAATCTAGTGCATCTAATAATTGACCAAAAGTTAAGCCATTCTGCGCTGCAATGCTTTCAATGACTTGATCAACTTGTGCATTAGTAATTTTTATCCCTGACTCTTGCACCGCTTGTCTAGTTAAAATCTGATCAATAATCATATCTAACGCATTCTGATAATTTGCTTTATTATTTGCTTTCTTACCAATGACAGATTTGACTTGGCTTTCTAATATTGGTGCGCCATTGACTGTTGCCACAACTCGTTCCACTGCATTCGCATTACTCACAATAGCTAGCATACCTACTACGCTAAATAAAAAAGCTTTTATATTAAATTTTTTCATAGATTTCCAGTATCAAATTAGTTACATAATTATTTTATTACTACTTTAGAGCTTAAATGATAAAAAAGGTTCCATATTTAATAGTAATTAAACAGATAAAATGATTCTACCTATTTTTACCTAATAATGCTACTTCATAACATTGATCAAACTTCATTGTGCGCACTTGCACTTTTTCTGTGCGACTGGTTGGCACATTTTTGCCCACATAATCCGCACGAATGGGTAATTCACGGTGTCCGCGATCAACAAAAATAACTAATTCCACTTTTGCTGCACGTCCAAAATCAATTAACGCATCTAATGCGGCCCGAATGGTTCGCCCGGTAAATAAGACATCATCGACTAAAATCACGATTTTATTTTGAATGCTGACATAATTTGATGCACCGCTATAAACGGGCGATTGACTTTGTGGCTCAACATATTCTAAATCATCGCGATAAAAAGTAATATCCAAATCAAGGGAAGGGACTTCTTTCCCCGTTAAATCATTAATTTTACGCTTAATTAATTCTGCGATCTCTGCCCCACGGCGTTTAATGCCGACGATCACTAAGTCATCAAGATGTTGATGTTTTTCTATGATCTCGTGTGAAATCCGAGAAATGGTTCGCATAAATCGATCTTCATCAATAAGAATTTTTTCTGCCATTTATAAATCCTAGGTTGTGATAAATTTTTTCGCTACTATACCAAAAACTCACAAAAAAATGACCGCACTTAATAAAATTCTTTCTCGCTCAACATAACGAAAAAGCACAAACGGGCGTTTGTGCTTTGTATCGTTAATCGATGGCATACCCTGCATTCGGCAAGCGCTTGCCATCTAAATAAGCCTTGCCAGCCTCAAGCGTTAACCGATCGGTAACAAACCATTTAATCACCAAAGGATAAATTTGTTGCTCTTGATATTTCACTCGCTGCTCAATATCAGCCACTTCATCATCAGGAAAAATCGGCACTTTCGCTTGTAGCACAATTGCCCCGCCATCTACCTCTTCATTGACAAAATGCACCGTTGTGCCGTGTTCTTGTTCGCCCGCCTCTAAAGCTCGCTGATAAGTATGTAAACCGGGGTATTTCGGTAACAATGAAGGATGAATATTGAGAATTTTACCTGCAAAACGTTGGGTAAATTCAGCAGTCAAAATTTTCATATATCCAGCTAGGACAATCAAATCCGCCCCTAATGTGGCGATATAATCACCAATAGCCTGATCCATTTGCTTATTATCTGCATAATCTTTTCGCTCAAAAAGTGCGGTAGGAATTTCAGCCATTTTTGCCCGTTGTAACCCATAAGCCGTTGCTTTATTAGAAATGACAGCACAGATTTGTGCGGGGATATCGCCAACCTTGCAGGCATCAATAATGCTTTGCAAGGTTTGCCCCTCACCAGAAATGAATACAGCGATCTTTTTCATTAACGAATAATAACCTGCTGTTCACCTTCACTTAGGCTTTCAATATGCCCAATCTGCCACGCCGTTTCGCCCGCTTGGTGTAATAATGCTAAAGCGGTTTCCACTTGATCTTGTGGCAAGGCAATGATCATTCCCACACCACAATTGAAAGTGCGGTACATTTCATAACGTTCAATATTGCCCTGTTCTTGTAGCCAGTTGAAAATAGCAGGCCATTGCCAGCTTGATTCATCAATCACCGCTTTCACATTATGTGGTAACACGCGTGGAATATTTTCCCAAAAACCACCGCCTGTTAAGTGAGAAATGGCGTGAACAGACACGTGTTTGATTAATTGCAAAATGGATTTTACATAAATTTTTGTTGGCGCTAACACTTGATCGGCGAAAGGTTTTCCGTCTAATTGTGCCGTAGCTGGCTCAATGCCTGAACGTTCGATTACTTTACGGATTAATGAATAGCCATTGGAATGCGCCCCACTTGAGCCTAATGCGATTAAGGCATCGCCCACTTTCACCCGACTACCGTCAATAATTTCAGATTTTTCTACGACACCGACGCAGAACCCCGCCAAATCATAATCACCTTGATGATACATACCTGGCATTTCAGCAGTTTCACCGCCGACTAAGGCACAACCTGCTTGCTCACAACCATTTGCGATACCTTTAATCACACTCGCTGCCACATCAACGTCTAATTTACCTGTGGCATAATAATCAAGGAAAAATAGTGGTTCAGCGCCTTGCACCACTAAATCATTCACGCACATCGCTACCAAGTCAATGCCAATGGTATCGTGTTTATTCAAATCAATGGCAAGGCGTAATTTTGTCCCAACACCATCTGTGCCAGATACCAAAATTGGCTCTTTATATTTACTTGGTAATGCACAAAGGGCGCCAAAGCCACCCAATCCACCCATCACTTCTGGACGCGTAGTGCGTTTTACATCGGCTTTAATTTTTTCCACTAACGCATTGCCAGCGTTAATATCGACACCTGCATCTTTGTAACTTAATGATTGTTTGCTCACGATTTTTTCCTATATGACTTGAGTTACTAAAAATCGCGCGTATTGTATCACGCCTACGCAATCGTTTGCGATAAATTTTCTCTTGTCCCACTCTTTTCATTCTTTAGACACATTTTGATTTGTGCAACAGCTCACAAAATTGGCTTTTTTTGTTAGAAATTGAACCCCAAATATGCAAGAATAATTTTAACCTAATCAACACGCATTCTTCCTCAGAATGTAAGGAGGTCAAAATGAGAAAATTAGGTTTATCACTGAGTGTAATGCTACTCGCTGCTTGTTCTGCCACCCCAACTTTGCCTCCTCCCGAAGTCAAACTCGTGCTACCAATCTTAACCAAAGCGGGCTATTTCAAGTTAGCACCGAATACCGAATATTATGTGGATACCCAATCGGTTTGGGTGGATAACGAAGACAAACATTTAATTCATTTTGATGTCGTGATTAATTCAGACAAAGGCTTATTCGTGTATAAAAACCGTCCAGAGCTTTACGCGCGATCCGTGCGTCAATATAAAATACTCAACTGCGACACTTATCGTCTGACACAAGTTAGAACAGATTATTACAGTGAATTTTGGGGCGATGGTATCCGCGCAGCGCTACGCAAACAACAACGGCATACGGTAAAATTGCAAAAAAATTCCACCCTTTATGTATTGGGTCAAGTGATGTGCGCCAATATGTATCGAAAATGGTAAATGAAAAAACAGGCTCACTAAAATAGAAAAAACGAGAAGAAAAAAAGTGCGGTGCAAATTTTCAGCATTTTTGCACCGCACTTCTTATTTAAGCATTACGGGCGTTTAATCAAACGCTTACGCATTTTTATATTGATCATTTCAACCACAACAGAAAAGCCCATCGCGAAATAGATATAGCCTTTTGGAATATGGAAATCTAAGCCTTCGCCAATTAATGCTACGCCCACTAAAATCAAGAATGAAAGCGCTAGCACTTTTAGCGTTGGGTGAGCTTCCACAAAATCGCCAATCGGTTTTGCCGCAAGCATCATCACTCCCACAGCAATAATGATCGCTAAAATCATTACGCCAACTTGACTTGCCATTCCCACTGCGGTGATCACGGAATCAAGGGAAAACACAATATCTAAAATGGCAATTTGAATGAGTACGCTGAAAAAATTCACTTTTTTCACCGCACTTTGTTCTTCTTCCTCTTCTGGCGTCATTGCGTGGTGAATTTCGTGGGTACTTTTGGCAACGAGGAACAATCCCCCTAAAATTAAAATGAGATCTCGTCCTGAAATTGATTGTGAAAATACCTCAAATAATGGGGTGGTTAATTTCATCAGCCAAGAAAGGGAAAGCAGTAATAAAATACGCGTTGCCATTGCTAAGCCTAACCCAATCAAGCGTCCAGATTGGCGTTGTTGTGCTGGTAAACGTCCAACTAAAATGCTGATAAAAATGATGTTATCAATGCCTAACACAATTTCTAATGCAGTTAGGGTAAATAAGGCCACCCACGCCTCTGGGCTGGCAATCCAATCAAACATAATCCGTTCCTTAAAGAAAGTAGAGATAAAGCGAGCAATAATATAGATTTCTCACTTTAATGCAAAGGGAAATCAGCTATTTCGCTGAAATTGTTGCAAGATTTCGTGTGTGAAATTTTTGCGTAAATAAAAACCAAGTGGCAAGGTGTCAATCATCTCACCGTTTCGCCCAATGCCTTTCGTGAGCGATTTCCGATTTGCGCCTTTAGGGCGAAGTTGTAACACTTCACCCAGACGTGCGGTAATTTCATCAAGGCGGCCAAATACAATATATTCCATTAATTCTTCCCAATCTTGTTGTAAGCGTTGTTCTTGTTCATAAGAAGGTTGCCACAAAATAGGCTGTCCGATATGACGCTCAGCAAGAGGAATACTGCGTTCACCTTCAATGGGTATCCACAGCACTTTAGATAATTTATGCCGAACGTGGGAAGATTGCCACGTAATGCCACTATTTTGCACTAGTGGGGCAAGGCTGACAAAGGTGGTTTCTAAAGGTTTGCCCTGACGGTCAATGGGAATGGTTTTAAGTTCAATGCCAAGGTGTGCAAAATCTTGTTCTGCTTTGCTTCCTGCGGTTGCGCCTAAGGCACTTTCCAGCAACATACCTACCCAGCCTTTATCCCGTTTCAAATTAGGTGGCACAGCAATATTTAGTCCTTTGGCAACTTCACCAAAGGTGAGACCAGCGAGAGATTGCGCAAGGGAAAGAAGGGCTTGTTCGGAGTGCGAACTATTCGGACTATTCATAAAGTGCGGTGCTTTTTTATCTGGTTTTTGCCTAGCTTTGATACTTTTTCAATAATTTTTGTTTAACGTATTCCACGCCTTTATCCACATAAGCAATATTTTCTAACTGTAATAAATAGCGTTTGGCTGGTAATCCACCACCAAACCCTGTTAGCTGACGTGTTTTACCTAACACACGATGACAAGGAATGATAATGCTAATTGGGTTGCTCCCTACTGCACCGCCTACCGCCCGCACCGCTTTAGGGTTATTAATGTGATGAGCTAACTCGCCATAACTTGAGGTTTCACCATAAGGAATTTGGCACAATTGTTGCCAAATGCGTTGCTGAAAGGGCGTACCTTGTGGATTAAGCGGAATATCCGCAAAGGTTTCTTTTTCGCCATTGAAATAACGTGTTAACGCCGCTGAAACCTGAGTAAAGAGCAGGTGATTTTCTCGCAAAATCCATTTCGGATTTGGGGTAATTTGCTCGGCTTCAAAATCCAAATTGGTCAATTTATTATCTTGGCTAATCATTAATAATCGCCCTATCGGGGAATGATAATAACAATAGTAGATTTCAGGCATTGGTGAGTTCTCTAAAAATCATATAAAAAAAGACCGCACTTGCATTTTATACAGAAAATGTAGGGCGATAGTTAGCAATTTTTACTCTGTCTAAACGTTGCTGAAAACGTGCATTATGCTTCAACTCCCACAAATCTAAGTTATGTTGCAAATTAATCCAAAACTCAGGACTCGTTCCAAAAGCCTTTGCCAATTTAACCGCCATTTCTAAGGTCACTTTAGAATGATTATTTACCAAGCTACTTGCAGTATTACGATGAACATCAAGAATTTCAGCAAGATCACTAATTTTAAGATTAAGTGGATGTAAAAATTCCTCTTGCAAGACTTCCCCTACTGATGTGGGTTTACGCTGTGTTGAGAACATCATTTCTCCTTATAAATCATAACGATGAGGATCAAGATAAAGCTGAGAAAGTTCGCCATTATCAAAATGAAAAATCAGACGATATTGTTTATTAACCCGAATAGAATAGCGTTTATTTTCTTTAGGCTCTAGTAACTCAAGACGATTTGCAGGCGGAACACGTAAATCATTCAAATTTTCTGCCGCATTTATCATATCTAATTTTCTCGCTAATACTTTTGCTAAATTTGGCAGGAATTTTGCTATGCAATTCTCCATACTGAAAAAAACGATAAAGATAATCGTCTTTAAAATGCTTAGCCGTTAAATTAAACACTTTATTTGCTCTGCTTATCCCTTATTATGAAAAATATTCTAAAGAATTAAATTGCACAGCACAAGTATGCAATTTAAGAAAAAGCCTATCCGATTGGATTGGCTTATTATAATGAAATTTGCGTAAATGCCTAGTTTCTCAAATTAGAAGCTATAATTTACGTTTAAACCGTAAAGGTTAGCACTGGATTTTGAAGTATAATTAGCATTTACGCTTGCCTTAACCTCTCCCCCCATTTGTGGCGGTAGCTGAAATTTGGCAATATCTTGTTGTTCAGTGAAACTCACTTTCTTGCCACGTAAGTGAGCAAAACCGAAATCCACAGAAAGATTTGGGGTAAATTTATAGGTTGCCCCTAAGCTGTACCAAGTTCGGTTGGTATCAGGTATGGCTGCTGTCGCTTGCCCTGTTGCTTTATCATAAGCAACGCCAGCGCGCAAAACTAAGGCATCATTAACTTGATATGTTCCACCTAATGAAATGAATGATGTATCGCGATAATTTAAGTCTTTATCAAATGCCTCATTACCATCATCATAAGTCGCGTGTAATTCCTGTAAACGACTCCATTTAGTACGTTTATAACTATAATGCACAGCAAAGGTATCTGTTAATTGATGGAAACCCGAGATCTGCCAATAACTTGGCAAATGCAAAGTTAATCCACCCGGACCAGAACGCTCTTGACCAATCGCTGCATTATCTTTGAAATCAATATCAACTTTTGAATGATAAGATAATCCTAAACGATGGTTTTCATTAAACTCATAAACTAAACCCGCATTCCAACCGAATCCCCAAGCATTTCTATCTTCAAGATGTGTAACAACTGTACCTCGATTAAGCATATTACTTTTCGCCGCTAATCCAGCGATCAATGCTGGCGGCAATGGCATATGCGATGTAAGGGCAACAGCTTCAGATAATGCCTCATCTAACATTCCGGCTCTACGTTCAATCTTAGCTTTTGCATATACAGCATTAACCCCTGCACCAAAGCTAAACCCCTGAGTAACACGATAAGCCCCACTTAAATTAAGATTGATTGTCGTTAAATCAGTTTTCCCACCAAATACGCCACCATCATAATCTTCATTATATTCACTCTTTAAACCAAAATTTACATTCATTCCAGTACCAATAGCGAACTTATCATTAATTGGTGCAACAAAATACATATTAGGAACAAACGCATTTGGCACTACATTATTATTATCAAGATTACCATTCGCTAACTCTTTCTGAAGTACCGCAGATGTCAGTGTTGCTTTAGCCTCACCTGAAACACGAATTTTAGAATCTACATAAACGCCACCAGCACTAAATTGGTTGGTTTTAAATAATGTCATTAACGCTGGGTTGGTCGCTACCACAGAAGCATTATCAGCAATCGCGGCTTCACCCGCATAAGCTCGCCCTAAGCCAGAACTTGACACTTCTGCTAATTGGAATGCTGCTGCTTGTGCGCCGCCTGCAACAGCTAATAATGCAGAAGAAAGTAATGTTCTTGAAAAAATTGTTGTTTTAGTCATTTGTAACCTTTTTTCGATTAAATTGATAAAAATTGATTAAAAAAGCCGTTGGATTGTAAAGAAAGCCCCCCACTAGTGCAAACAAATTTGGGCAAACTAATCAGAGTTCAGACCAGTTGAGAAATCTAAAAAGAAAACAAAGGGATGATAAGTGACAACATCGTAATAAACGTTGAGAGTGTATAGAAAACAGAAATAAAAATACCCAGTTTAACTGGGCATTGCGAAATTTCGGACTATTAGAAAAAAGACCACAACAAAATGGCTAATAACTGCGGCGAGAGTATTCGCAAGAACATTACTAAAGGATAGACCGTTGCATAAGAAAGCGCCGCGACCCCACTATCTTCTTTAATCGCATTGGCAAAGGCTAGCGCTGGCGGATCCGTCATTGAGCCTGCAAGCAAACCGCATAAAGACAAGTAATTCAGTTTTAGATATAAGCGAGCAAATAGCCCTACCGCCATTAATGGGAAAAATGTGATGATAATGCCATACCCCATCCATTCAAGCCCTGAGCCGTTCACTAGGGTATCCACAAAATTACCGCCTGATTTCAGCCCGACTACCGCTAAAAACAGCACAATACCAATTTCTCTTAAGGCAAGGTTTGCACTTGGTGGCATAAACCAGTAAAGTTTTCCAATGCTGCCTATTCTTGCCAAAATCAAGGCAACAACAAGTGGCCCACCTGCAAGCCCAAGTTTTAACGCCACAGAAAGCCCCGGAATATAAAAAGGAATTGACCCCACCAGCACGCCTAAACCAATACCAATAAACACTGGCAGCATTTGTACCTGTTGCAATTTTTGTTGTGCATTCCCAATAAGGGCAATGGCATTATCAATTACATCTGTTCGTCCGACAATATGTAATACGTCCCCAAATTGAAGTGTAGTATCCGCACTAGGAACTAGCTCTACCCCTGCACGGTTTAAGCGAGAAATTACCACGCCATATTTTTGATGAATACCAAGTGATTTTATTTTCTTTCCTAGAACTTTCTCATTTGTTACAACGATACGTTCAGAGCGTAAATCCCCTGTCAGAGTTGAACGTGGCACATCAATGGCTTCACCAATGACTAACTTCATTTTATGCAGGACGTGAACATCACCGACTAAATGCAAAATATCATCAAGAAGAATTTCCGTATCGGCACTTGGCACACTCACATTCTCGCCACGTTTTAAACGAGAACAAACCACATCCTCACTTTCAAATCCGGGAATTTCAATTAAGGTTAAGCCATTTAAATTCTGATTTGTAACCCGAATATTCATTGAGCGTAAACTGTCTTTATCTTGCCCACTTTCACGTTGGAAATTTGCCTCTTCTTCCTCTACTTTTATCTTAAAAAATAACCGCACTAACCACATTGTGAGTAAAATCCCACAAATCCCAAAAGGATAGGCCACTGCATATGCCATCCCCATATTACTTGTGGTATGGCTCATTCCCAATTCAGCAAGAATTTGTTGCCCAGCCCCCAATGATGGCGTATTTGTAACTGCGCCAGAATAGATCCCCAAAATAATATCAAGTGGAACCTCAGCCGCTTTATATAATACAACCACACTGGCTGCCCCAAGCAACACGATCAATACGGCTAATCCATTGAGCTTTAAGCCAGATTCTCGCAATGAAGCAAAAAAACCGGGACCGACTTGAATCCCAATTGTATAAACGAAAAGAATTAACCCAAATTCTTGAATAAAATGTAACGTATGTGCATCTAAGTGCACGCCATATTGGTTGGTAAAATGGGCAACAATAATTCCCCCAAACAAAACACCTCCAATACCTAACCCAACGCCACGAACTTTGAAATGCCCGATCCATAATCCGACGACCGCAACAAGGGCTAAAATGCTAATCGTCACCGCAATATCACTCATCACAACCTCGATAATTTCATTTAACTAAAAAAATTATAGCAACCTCTAAACAGAAAGAATGGATTAAAGTCTAAAAGTTTAATCTACATCACATTTTTCTTGCGTGCGGACTAAATTTCTTTAACAATCTTTGAACAAATTTTTAATTCTGCACTCTAAACAAAGACGATTTAACCTTTTATTTTCACATATTTACTCGGACGGTATTATGAATTGGTCAGAAGAATTACTCAGTTCATTTTTATGGATAATTCAAAGTCTTGTTATTACAAGCATCGCATTTTCTATTATTTTAGCCATTTTGGTGAAAACAACCCGTTGGGCAAGACAATTTTGGCTCATCACCCAAACTTACCTTTCGCCGAAACAGCATTTAAAACCACTCTGTTATTTTTGGGTGATTATTTTCTTTAATTTGCTTGCGGTACGGTTAGATATTCTCTTTTCTAACTGGTATAACGCAATGTATAGCGCCTTACAAGAAATGAATGCAAACGTATTTTGGCAACAAATGATCATTTTTTCTTTGCTCGCGACGGTACACGTTTTAAACGTCTTGTTTACCTATTACCTTTCGCAACGTTTTAAAATTCAATGGCGAACTTGGCTTAATCAACAATATCTCAACCAATGGACAGCAAACCAAGCCTATTACAAAACCTTGCACGGCACTAGCCAACTAGACAACCCCGATCAGCGAATTCAGCAGGATATTGACTCTTATGTGACCAGCTCGCTTGGCTTTGCCACTGGCGTCATTTCCTCAACCGTATCACTGGTTGCCTTTACCGCAATTTTATGGGATTTATCCGGTCCAATGGTGATCGCAGGCTATGAAATCCCACATATGATGGTCTTTCTGGTTTTTGTTTATGTGCTAATTACGAGTCTTATCGCTTTTAAAATTGGACGACCATTAATAAAACTTAACTTTGCCAATGAAAAGCTTAACGCGAACTACCGCTATTCCCTCATTCGTTTAAAAGAATATGCCGAAAGCATCGCCTTTTATCGTGGTGAAAAAATGGAAAGCCATATTTTATTTAAACAATTTAACAACATTATTAGCAATATCTGGCAATTGGTTTATCGAATGCTAAAACTGTCCGGATTTAATCTTGCGGTATCGCAAGTTTCCGTTATTTTTCCTTTTATCATTCAAGCGACACGTTACTTTAGTGGACAAATTAAATTAGGGGATTTAATGCAAACTTCACAAGCGTTCGGTAAAGTGCAAGAAGCCCTTTCTTTTTATCGAAATTCTTATGATGAC
Source organism: Avibacterium sp. 20-126 (assembly GCF_044358625.1). NCBI lineage: Bacteria > Pseudomonadati > Pseudomonadota > Gammaproteobacteria > Pasteurellales > Pasteurellaceae > Avibacterium > Avibacterium sp. 20-126. Next base: position 1,896,801 of record NZ_CP091457.1, read on the forward strand.
TTTACCGCTTATCGTGCAGTACTTGATCGTTTAACGGGTTTCCACAGTGCGCTCCATTCTATTAATCACAACACAAATGTGGAAATAGAAAATAGCGATGGCGAAGTGATTTTTCAACATTTAACGATTAAACGCCCTGATAATCAAAGCCTGATTGAAAAACTTAATCTCACTCTCCCTTTAGGAAGTCGCCTACTTATTCAAGGTCCTTCTGGCTCAGGAAAAACAACCCTATTACGCACCATAGCCGGACTTTGGCCATATTCTGAAGGCAAAATATATTGCCCGCAAACACAGGCATTGTTCCTCTCACAAAAACCGTATTTACCGCAAGGTCGGTTAATTGATGCGCTTTATTATCCTACGCTTGCACCTCAAGAACCGGATTTATCCCATATTCAACAAATTATGCAACAGGTCAATTTAGGTCATTTAAGCGATAAACTTGAACAACAAAAAGATTGGACGCGTGTACTTTCTCTCGGCGAACAACAACGCCTTGCTTTTGCGCGTTTATTTTTACATAAACCACAGGTTGCCTTCCTTGACGAAGCCACCGCAAGTATGGACGAAGGATTGGAAGAAGCAATGTATCAATTATTAGATAGCATATTGCCAAATACCACTATAATTAGTGTAGGGCATCGTTCTACCTTACTGAAACATCACGCATTGCATTTACAAATTCAGCCAGACAAAAGCTGGCGTTTATGCTAACTAATAAAAAATCAGAATAAACAAAAGTGCGGTGTAAAAATAGGAAGTTTTTACACCGCACTTAGCTTTTTATTTAATCTTATTAACTAGTTACAACTAGGTTTGCCTGTTTTATGATTAATTGCGCCATTTTGAATAAGCAGTTTTTGCATTTCAGGTAAATTACGCTCACAGGCATAAGACAAGGCACTTTGGTTATAAGAAAACATTGATGGCTCTTTTGTGGTGGTCACTAAATTCACATTTGCTCCCTGAGAAATAAGGAATTTTACTGTTTCCAAGCGGTTATTGCTGGCTGCAACCATCAGCAAGGTTTCCCCATCACTTTCAATGCTTTGATCGTTTAAATCTACGGGACTTAAATTCCCATAGATTTTTTTCACTATATGGGTATTTTTGCCTAATACAGCTGATTTCAGCACGTTATAAACATCACCTGAATCAGTAGCAAAAAGGCTTGCACCTTGTGAGATCAAATATTCTACAATATCTTCATAACCAATAAATGCAGCCCAACCAAGCGCAGTTTGCCCAAGACTTCCTGTATCTTTTACCTCAAGATCTTGCCCTTTTTCAACCATCGCTTTAATTTCAGCTAAATTACCTTGTTTGACGGCATCAAACCAGTGTGCATTTTCACCTTTAGAGGGTTCTGTATAGAAAATGCGCCACGCAAGCTTATTTGGATTCGCAATATCGTGCATTTCTTCTGCACTAATACGAAATGCGGAGGTATAAGGCTTCGCCTGTTCATTTTCTGTTGCAGAGGCAAACATTGATATGCCAAGGGTTAAGGTAAAAGTAAAAAGTTGGGTTAATTTTTTCATTATCTTCTCTCTAATAAAGTAGGGAGCGAGCATTATAAAGAGAAGTGCGGTGTAAAAACAGGGAATTTTTTCACCGCACTTAAGAATGGTTTTACTGAATACTAAATCGTAATGGCACAGTCAGTGAGGAACTAACGCCCGCGGGTTTTGGTCCAACAGAACGCGCGCGTTTTACGGCATCAAGGGCGGCATTATCCAGATCATTATTCCCTGATGATTTTGCTAATTGCACATTATTCAATGAACCATCATTTGCGATGATGAAACTAACAGTAACGATTCCTTGCTTTCGCATCATTTTGGCGCGTTGCGGATAACGTTTCTGACGCTCAATTTCCTTCCTTATGGCACTAAGGTAGGCTTTGGCTTCATCTGAACTTGTTCCTTTCCCAACTAAATTCGGATTAGTTACCGTTGCTTTGCCTAGGCTCGTTGCATTGGAGGTGATCTTCGCCGCTGAATTAATATTACGATCGCCTTTTTCTAATTCTTTATTTGCCAACGGTTTTTCTTTTGGTTTTTGCTTTGGCTTCTCTTTTGGGATTTTTTTTGGCTTTTCTTTTTTAACCTCTTTTTCCTTTGGTTTTTCAGGCTTTGGCGGTTCTGGTTTCACAATAGGATCAGGCACGCTTTCTTTCACTTCTGGTTCCGGCTCTATTGGCTGTGGCTCTGGTGTCACTTCAGGCTCTTCCACGGTCATTCCCATTAGCATTTCCATTGAAATGCTATTATCAATGATTTCTGCCTGATAACCATTTGCCGTGCCATCATCTCGTATTGCATAAAGAATTGCCCCAATGAGCGTTACGTGGAACAGCAAAGAAAAGAAAAAACCAAACCAAGAACGATGTTTATTTACCATTTAGTTGCCTTTCTCTTTCATTGTTACAATGGCAACATTTTTGATGTTATTCTTCGCCATTAAATCCGTGAGGCTAACAAAATCTTGGAAGGTTGCTTTCGCATCGACTTTTAGGGTAACTTTTTGATCTTTCGCCCAACTTGCGACTTCTTTTTCCATTTGAGCGAGATCCGTAGGTTTATCGTTAAAAAAGATTTCCCCTGTTTCGGTAACCGTTAATAATTTAGCCAAATCGTCCGACTTAAATGCGACGGTACTGCTTGCTTTTGGCACATTGACTTGGATTTTTCCTTGAGAAATAAAAGACGCGGTAATTAATACAATCGCCAGCAACACTAACATAATGTCAATGAAAGGGATAATATTGATTTCATCAAACTTTTTCACATTATGCCCCTAGATTTTTTTGTCCGTTTAAGGCTTTCCATTTCAAGCGATTCACTTCTACTTTGCGTTGTAAACCGTTGTAAAACACCATTGATGGAATGGCAACTAAAATCCCTACGGCAGTGGCTTTGAGGGCAAGAGAAAGATTAAGCATAATGGCAGCAGCATCAATATCTCCCCCTGAATTTCCCAATTCATAGAAGGTTAATAGAATACCGATAACTGTGCCAAGCAAGCCGACATAAGGGGCATTCGATCCAATAGTGGAAATAATAGTGAGATTACGGTTGAGATCGATGTCTAATTCGTGAATATTGGTGTAGTGTGAAACATTCACACGGCTCAAAAAGATAAAACGTTCAATGACGAACCATACCATCATAAAGCTCATTAAGCCGAGTAACCCTAAAATAATGTAATCAATATAATGTTGTAAAAATGCGAATAATTGTGGCATTGGGAAATCCTTAACGCTGACGTTAAATAAAACTGAGGCAAACTGCCCTTAATTGTTATTGAGAATGAATTTCAATTAGGTTGCAAATTGTAACAAATTAAAAATTTTCGGTCAAAGTGCGAATAAAAAATGCGGTGAAAAATCACCGCACTTGTTAAACAGATTAGAATGTGTAATTTACATTCATTCTAAAGTCGCGTCCAGAGCCCGTTAAACTATTTACCCCTGCACGCTGGCTATGGCTTTTGTAGTTTTTGTTGAATACATTATCTACTGCAACGTTAATCGTGAGATTTTCATTGGCTTCCCAGCTCGCATAAAGATCATTTACGCCATAACCCGGTTGTTTCACACTTGCGCTTCCACCTGAACCACGGCTAGGTGTTCCTGTTTCGCCTTCAACAAAACGTCCTTTCCAACCGATAATTAAGTTTGGATTAGCGAATTTGTACGACACTTCGGTTGTCCAAGTACGCCCTGTTGCCACAGCAAATACTGTATTATCCGCCACATTACCATAGACTTCAGGTTTACTTTCTGCCACACCTGCGCGTAGTGTTAAGCCCGCGTATTTATAAGCAGCGGAGAGTTCATAACCTTGGTTACGCAATAATGCGCCATTATAAATAACATTATTTTTCAATGACATCGCATCTTTTACTTTTTGCCAGAAGTAACTTCCACTTAGTGAAATACGATCATTTAAATCATAATTGAAACCAATTTCTGCATTGCGTGCTTTTTCTGCACGGATATTGCTATCGATTCCAATTGTGCCAGAACCAGCAATCATTACCTCATATAAACGAGGACTACGGGTTGCATAGTTCAAGCTGGTGTTCAAGCTTAAATCATCAGAAACTTGCCAAATTAAGCCCGCACTTGGGTTGAAATGCCCTTTGCTTGCCTTAGAGCCATCTGACGCTTTAAAGTTAAAGTAATCATAACGCGCACCTGTTGTTAAGATGACTGGCCCCATTCCCCAAATGCCTTCTACATACACACCGAGATCGTCTTTGCGTTGATTATGCGCCTCTGCGGCAAGTTGATTTGGTTTTCCTACTTGTTTACGATAATTTACGCCGTATTTCACTAGGTGATTTTCACCAATGGCGCTGTCTAAATTTAAGTTAGCTCCCGTGGTGAGAATTTGGGTTTTACTGCTTCCTTCTTCACGTACACGTTTTGTATGATAAACATTGGCTTTCGCTTCGGTAACAAAGCCCATATTCTTACCTGTCCACTCCAAATTGGTGGTATCTTGCGTAGTGGTACGGTAACGTGGGTTATTATTCTCTTCATTCACCACATAATTCCCATTACCATCTAATACATAGTATGCATTCTTCCCACTTCTATCTTTGCCGGCATAAACGTTACTTAATTGATAGCCTTTATTGATTTGTGCTGAAGATAAGCGAGCAGTAGAAACATAAGAATTAGAAAAATCAAATTCTTCACGCAATGCACGCACACCATAGTAACGTTCTTGGCGATGGCTTAGTACTACACGTTGATTTTCAGTAATATCCCAACCCAATTTAGCCAATAAGCCACGCTCACCTAGTGCGCTGTTTTGTACGGTATCTGAACCATTAAGATTTTTATAATCTTTACCGCCTTTATAGTTTTCTTTGTGATTCCAGTTACCTGAAACTAACGCATCAAATGCCCCTACTTTGCCATATACACTCGCGCCTTGCGTATAGCCTTTATTACTACGCACGCCGCCAGTAAGTTTAAACCCAAAATCTTGCCCTTCTCTTAATAAATCTTGCGCATCAACAGTTGTTGCAATAATTGAGCCACTGGTTGCACCAATCCCAGCACTGGCAGAACCCGCTCCTTTTTGTACATCAATACGTTTAATTAAGGCTGGATCCAATAAGAAACGGCCTTCGTGGTGGAAGGATTGGGTATCTGAATAAGTATTGTCCACTTTGAAATCAATTTGATCTTGCCCCATTCCACGAATTGTTACCCATTGCGATGTTCCACCATTTCCACCACCAAAATTAATCGCAGGCTCATTAAATAACAAACCACGTAAATCCGTTTCCGTACTACGCTCCATTTGTTTTAGGGTAACGACATTGGTTTTGCTTTTCGCCCCGGTATTTTCAGTAACAACATCAATCACACCTAAGGTTTCCGCTTGCACCGCCGTTGCCACAAGTGTTGCGAGAGGTAAAAGAACAAATTTTGCTTTCTTCATAATGAACTTCCTTTATTACACACCATTAAAATATTGAGAATTATTATCGTTTTTTTTTGCATCTTTAGTCAATCGTCAGAAATGGAAAAAAGCAAATTTTTATCTACCAACAATAAAATCTTTAAAAATAAGAAAAAACTCATAAAAAAAACACCGCACTTTTATAAATAAATTAGATAACATTCAAAAATAAAAAGTAAATGCAAGGCAAAAGAAAAAGACGAAAGGCAATTCACCTTTCGTCTTTCTGCTTTTATGATAAGGAAATGCGTTTAGTTCGGCTGTGTTGCTGATGAAATTTTTTCTACTCTCGCTTGTTTCACCATATTATCTGCGACTTCTAAAATCGTGATTTTTAAGCCGTTAATTTCACATTCTGTTCCTTCATCAGGAATTTCTTCTAAATGCTCTAAAATAAGTCCATTGAAGGTTCGGGCTTCATCGGTATCCAAATGCCAGTCAAATAATTTATTTAAATCCCTGATATTTGCTGATCCTTCAATAATCATTGAGCCATCTGATTGCTGGGTAACTTCTTCATCAATGGAAGGTGCAGTAGAAGTGGTAAATTCACCCACAATTTCTTCCAAAATATCTTCCAATGTCACCAAGCCTTTAATGTCGCCATACTCATCAACCACTAAACCTATACGTTCTTTTTTATTACGGAAGTTGACTAATTGTGCATTTAATGGCGTGCCTTCAGGGATAAAATAGGCCTCATCAACTGCTCGAATTAATGTCTCTTTACTAAATTCATTTTTATCTAACATTAAACGATATGCTTCACGCACACGTAAAATACCTAGCACATTTTCGTCCATACTTTCTTTGTATAGCACGATTTTACTGTGTGCCGAGTGATTAAGCTGACGCATAATGGCTTTCCAATCATCGTCAATGTTGATCCCGCCAATATCATTGCGTGGCACCATAATATCGTCCACCGTCACTTTTTCTAAATCCAAAATAGAAAGCAACATTTCTTGGTGCGCGGAAGGAATGAAATGCCCTGATTGATTCACAATAGCACGTAGCTCTTCCGTGCTTAATGAACTGACTTTTTGTTCATTTTTAACACGGAATAATTTCATCAAACCACGAATAATCAGGTTCATTAAGAACACGATTGGACTAAAAATTTTCAGCAATGGCGTAAGAATATGACTTGATAAAAATGCCACTTTTTCTGGGTAAAGTGCTGCAATGGTTTTGGGGAAAATTTCAGCGAAAATCAGCATTGCAAAAGTTAATGCCCCAGTGGCAATCGCCACCCCCATATCGCCATACAAACGCATTCCAATAATGGTTGCAATCGCGGAAGCAGAAATATTAACGAGGTTATTACAAATTAAAATAAGGCTAAGCAGAATATCGGTTTTCTTGAGTAATTTTTCTGCCTTTTTTGCACCTTTATGTCCCTTTTCAGCAAGGAACCGCATTCGATAACGATTGGCAGAAAGTAAGCCCGTTTCTGAGCTAGAAAAATAAGCGGATAAAATCAGTAAAATAATTAACGTGATAAATAATGTACTAAGGGGGATACTATCCAAAATCAAATCCTTTTATCAAACCATCGTTCTTGGGCGCTCAAATTAAAGCCCTAGCCCAAACGCAACACGACTGCCAAAATAAGCAATTGAGAGCAAAATCATACCCGAAATACTATAAATAATCACCTTTTTTCCACGCCAGTGCCATTTCCAATGCCCAATTAAGGCAATGGCTAACACACCCCACGCTAAAAAAGAAAAAATCGCTTTTTGTACATTTTGCATACCAAAAAAGTCGGGTAAATACACCGCGCCAGAGATTAACGTTAAAGTCAGTAAGAACTCACCACTTAACATCAAACGGAAAAAATGCCGTTCTACCGTCATTAATGGCGGAATAATAGGCGATAATGCTAACTTTTTACTTTTTAAGTTTCTATCAATCCACCACAATTGAACGGCATATAAGGTCGCAATAAAACATACCGCATAAGCCAATAAGGCTAAACCGATATGTAAAAATAAGCCCACATTATGGATTAAATGTTGCACAAGTGCGATAGGTAAAAATGTCTGTAAAATCAAATTAATTATCGCCAAACAATACACAATGGGTAATAAGAACCACAGGGTATTCACTCGAAAACCAAGCGCAAAGGTTGCCAAAGCAGCCACAATTACACTTAGCAGAGAACTAATATCCATCAGGGTAAATTGTTGGGCATTCGCTAAATGAGAAAACAGGGGGACAAGACTAATGCAATGTGCCACAACTGCCAAAAGTGCGGTGCAAAAAAACAATGTTTTATTCGGTTTTTTCGTTTGTTCTCCCGAGTGTGCTTTTAATAACATTGGGGTAATGAACAAAATACTGATTATGTATAAAAAAATCGAAAATATGGCAAACCACATTTTTACTCACCTTAAAGCCAAATCAAGAATTATTTTTATTCTAGCCTTGCCGCACTAAAATCGCTATAAATTTCTTGCAAATGATGAAAATCTGTGGGATTTCAGTATAATTGGCACAATTTATTTCATTTCATTCCACTCAAATTTAGGAAAAACGATGTTTGAAAACCTTTCTGATCGTCTCTCGAAAACCCTGCGTAACATTACGGGGAAAGGACGTTTAACCGAAGATAATATTAAAGATACCCTGCGTGAAGTGCGTATGGCATTGCTTGAAGCAGACGTTGCTTTACCCGTCGTGCGTGAATTTATTAATAAAGTCAAAGAACGTGCTATCGGTGAAGAAGTCAATCGTAGCTTAACGCCGGGACAAGAATTTCTCAAAATTGTGCAATCTGAGCTTGAAAAAGCAATGGGTGAAGCCAATGAGAGCCTCAACCTTGCGACCCAACCGCCTGCGGTGATTTTAATGGCTGGTTTGCAAGGGGCGGGGAAAACCACGAGCGTGGGTAAGCTCGCTAAATTCTTACGTGAACGTCAGAAGAAAAAAGTGATGGTGGTCTCGGCGGACGTCTATCGCCCAGCCGCGATCAAACAACTTGAAACCCTTGCGCAAGCCGTTGGGGTAGATTTCTTCCCCTCTAATAGCCAACAAAACCCCGTAGAGATTGTGCAAGCCGCCCTTGCTGATGCCAAACTCAAATTCTACGATGTGTTGATTGTGGATACCGCGGGTCGTTTGCACGTTGATGGTGAAATGATGGAAGAAATCCAAAAAATTCACACCGCACTTAACCCAGTGGAAACCCTTTTCACCGTGGACGCAATGACCGGACAAGATGCCGCGAATACTGCAAAAGCCTTTAATGAAGCGCTACCGCTTACAGGGGTTATTCTTACCAAAGTAGACGGCGATGCTCGTGGCGGTGCGGCCCTTTCTATTCGCCAAATCACTGGCAAACCCATTAAATTCTTAGGGGTTGGGGAAAAAACAGAAGCCCTCGAACCATTCCACCCTGATCGTGTTGCTTCACGCATTTTAGGAATGGGGGACGTACTTTCGCTAATTGAAGATCTACAACGCTCAGTGGATCAAGAAAAAGCGGAAAAAATGGCAAAAAAATTCCAAAAAGGCGATGATTTCACATTGGAAGATTTCCGTGATCAGCTTATTGAAATGAAAAAAATGGGCGGAATGATGACAATGCTGGAAAAATTACCGGGTGCGAAAAACCTGCCTGATCACATCAAAAATCAAGTTGATGACAAAATGTTTATTAAAATGGAAGCCATCATCAATTCAATGACCTTAAAAGAGCGCGCTAAACCTGAAATCATCAAAGGTTCACGCCGCCGCCGTATCGCCTTAGGCTCTGGCACACAAGTGCAAGACGTGAATAAATTGCTGAAACAATTTGACGAAATGCAACGTATGATGAAAAAAATGCGTAAAGGTGGAATGGCAAAAATGATGCGTGGAATGAAAGGAATGATGGGCGGAATGGGCGGTTTAGGCGGCCTTGGCAATATGTTCAAACGCTAATTAATCGTAAAAAACGGAAGAAATAACCGCACTTTCAAAGTGCGGTTATTTTTTGGTGCGTTTATTCTAACGTACCTTGCTGTCTTAAATATTCCAATACTTTTTGTGTCGCTAAAGAGCATTTTTCTTTGCTTTGGTAATCCAGCCAAGCCAGTTCAGCAATTTCACTTTCAGGGCGATAATCGCCGATGAAATCGGCTTTATAGCAACGGAGTGTTACGATGCAATCACTGTTTTTACCATCTGCTTTGGCTGAAAATTCACCAATTCTTTCAAGGCTAGATTCAATTAAGGTAATACCCAATTCCTCTTTAATTTCCCGCAACAACGCTTGTTGATCCGTTTCGCCTTGCTCTCTTTTCCCACCAGGTAGATAAAATTTTTCTTTTCCTTTGGAACGCGCCATTAATACTTGATTGTCTTTAATATATAACCAAGCTAATTTATCAATTTGCGTCTTCATTTTTTGCCTCATTGAAAATAAAAATCTGCACCTCAAACGCAGAATATTGTATTCCTGTTTAGGGTGCAGATCAAAGTGCGGTACTTTTTTACGAAGTTTTATGCAATATTATCTTTTAGCTTGCGCACGTTTTACTAAAATTACAGAAAGCGTGAAAGCCACTGCGAAAGAAATAACCATTCCCACGCTATACATTGCAAGGCTGTCTGGTTTAATCGACGGAATACCTAAGAAGCCTGCCGCGCCCAGCGCTTGTGCTTTCACATTGAAGAACGCAATAAATGCACTTGATAATCCAGAACCAATCATTGCCGCTAAGAAGGCTTGACGATAGCGTAAGTTTACCCCAAACATTGCTGGCTCGGTGATACCTAATAAGGCGGAAATCCCTGAAGGCACGGCTAAACCACGTACTTTTGGATCTTTCAATGCAAAGGCTACACCTAAACAAGCCGCCCCTTGTGCGATATTTGACATTGCAGCAATCGGAAAAATGAAAGTACCACCTGATAATGACATATTAGAAAGTAGCTGGGTTTCTACTGCAATAAAGGTTTGATGCATACCTGTAATGACGATTGGTGCATAGAATGTCCCGAAAATACCACCGCCGATAAAGCCAAGTTTGTCATATAACCAAGTTAAACCAATGGTGATTAAATCACCCGCTTCACGTCCGATTGGGCCAATCACGGTAAAGGCTAATAACCCCGCGATAAATAACGAGAACATTGGCGTAATAAGATTATCTAGATAAGACGGCACAAATTTACGGAAAGTTTTCTCTAAAGTAGCAAGAACCCACGCCGAAATTAAGGTTGGAATTACCGTGCCTTGATAGCCGACTTTTTCAATTTCTAAACCAAATACATTCCAGTGCGTAATTTTGCCTTGCGCGGCGGTCAGGGCATAGTTCCAACCATCTGCCAGTGCTGGGTGAACCAATAACATCCCCAATGCAGCCCCTAAGAACGGGTTTCCACCAAATTTGCGAGTGGCCGAAAAGCCCAGTAACACGGGCAAGAAGACGAAAGGCGCATTGGCAATAGTATTAATAAAATCAACAAGATCGGAAAGATTACTAAAGCGATCGACAACGGAATACCCCGTGATAGGCTGCCCAGAATCACGCAGGGCTTGTGGCACATCCCAGAAGAATCCTTGTGCAGTAAGCATACTGTGGATCCCCATTAATAAACCGCCCGCTACAATGGCAGGGATAATTGGCACAAAAATATCTGCTAAGCCTTTCACCAAACGCATAATTAGCCCTTGGTTATTGTCTGAAGCTTGTTTTGCAACCTCATTTTTCGTCATATCCCCGATGTTTAATAATTTTGCCATTTCATTGTGTACTTTATTTACGGTCCCCGAACCAAAAATAATTTGATATTGTCCTGAAACAGAAAATTGACCTTTTACGCCATCAATATTTTCGATCGCCTCTTTATCAATTTTGCCTTCATCTTTGACCACAATACGTAAGCGAGTTGCACAATGGGCAAGCGCACTGATATTCTCTTTACCGCCCAACTTCTCAATAACTTGCTTGGCAATATTTGGAAAATTCATTGGTTTCTTCCTCTTCGTTAGTATTAAATTTGAACGATATAGATTTTAGCTAAATCCTTTAAGCATTGCTAGATCGATAGCGTAAAACAAGGCTAATTATTGTAAGAATTTAACCAATCCATTAATTTATCAAGATCTTTTTGCCAATATTGTGAAAATGTCTCTAACCAATCCGCAATGTTATTTTCCCAATCAGCAAATTCATTATGTTGTGCTTGTTCCATAATATGTTGGATACGTTTTAACCCCACCGAACCTGCCGCACCTTTGATTTTATGGGCAATATTTGCCACTTCTTTTTGATATTCAGGTTGAAGTTTGTACATTTCATAAGCAGAGAACAACTCTTTCACATAATCAGGCATCATTTGTTGGAAAAGTGCGGTGTTATTTTTTACCGTTTTTACGCCTAATAAGGTGACAAGTTCCTGTAATGTAGCCAGATCTAAGATCTCATCTTGCGCAATATCGTATTGTTTCGCGGTTGCTGGGATAGGCGAAATATCCTGATTAAAAAACTGATATAAACATTGCGTCAGTGCCTCTAAAGAAAGGGGCTTGCGTAAAATATCGTCCATTCCTTGTTGGAGATATTCTTGTTTATCGTGCATTACGTTGGCGGTAAGGGCGATCAGTGGCGGTAAATACTCATAATGATCATTTTCATATTGCTGACGTAAATACTGAGCGATTTCAAAACCCGACATATCAGGCAGTTGAATATCAATGAGTAACAAGTCATAACTATTTTGTTCAAATTTTTCAATGGCTTGCTGTCCCGTCATCGCGACATCTACCTCATAGCCTAATTTTTCCAAAACAGATTTTGCGACAATTACATTGACCTCAATATCTTCAATGAGCAAAATACGCAGTTGGCTTGGCAAATATTGTTGATAGTCTAACGGTTTACTGACAGGTTTAGCTTGGATAGTTAAGGTAAAAATTGAGCCTTTTCCCACCGCACTTTGCACGCTGAGATCGCCCCCCATTAAATTGGCAATGGTTTTGGAAACGGCTAGACCAATTCCACTGCCCGCGTGCTGATATTGGTTGGATTGCACACGATAATACATTGCAAAAATATTGGCTAATTCGCTTTCTGCAATGCCAATACCCGTATCAGAAATCGCAAAAGCAAATTGTTGTTCAGCAATCTGTGTAACTTTGAGCTTGATCACGCCTTTTTGTGTAAATTTCACTGCATTATTAATTAAATTCCATAAAATTTGACTCAATCTTGCGTTATCTAACATCAGCCATTGCGGTAAATCAGATTCATAGTCTAGTTCAAATTTTAGGTGATTTTGCTCCGCCATTAAGGTGGCAAAATTGGCAATATCATTAAGAAAGGCATAAAAATCCGTTTCTTTGCGGTTCAATTCTATTTTATGCGCATCAATTTTTTCCAGATCGATAATATCGCTAAAAATATGCCCTAAAGACACCGCACTCATATTGATTGTTTTGAGATAATTTTGCTGTTCAGCGGTTAAATTACCGTCTAATAAAATACGGCTCAACCCAATAATGCCATTTAGTGGGGTGCGCAATTCGTGGCTAATGGTTGTCATTAATGCGGTTTTATTTCGGCTATTTTGTTCAAGATCATTAAGCGCAATGGATAATTTCTTTTCTGCGACCATTCTTTCCGAGACTTCACGGCGTAAATTTTCCACTAATTTGGCTAATTCAAGGCGAGATTTTTCTAGCTTTTCCACTAACAGCGTGAAGAAATAGATCACAAAAGGCGCAGAAATCAAGCCAAATACCACAGAACGCACGACGTCTGCCCAATAAACCGTTCCTACAACAAAAAGGCTTAATAGCATTTGTGTACAAAGTGCCAGTACAGCTAGCACCAGCACACCAAGCAGGGAAAACCGCACGCGCCCAAGACGGATCACCCAATCCACATAGCGTTGTGCGAAATGTTTGATATTTCTCATTTTTATGCTCTTTATCGGTAAATAGCGTGATAATTGCGATCACATTATAAAAAATAGATAAAAATTTGCCCTAAGCATCACTTAGGGCAAATCTCAATAAATAAGAAGAATAAAAATTAGCGACTACGGAAAATAATACGTCCTTTGCTTAAATCATACGGCGTCATTTCTACAGTAACTTTATCGCCTGTTAAAATACGAATATAATTTTTACGCATTTTTCCTGAAATATGTGCAGTAACTACGTGCCCATTTTCTAATTCCACACGGAACATTGTGTTTGGCAAGGTTTCTAAAATTGTGCCTTGCATTTCAATGCAATCTTCTTTAGCCATTAATTCCTCTAATATTAGTTAATAAATAAGTCAAAAAACGGGCAAATTATACTCCTATCAAGGGCATTCACCAAGTTTTTTCTAGAAATTTAGTCTAATGCACAAATTTTAATAAACTATGGTAAAATCTGCCGCCGTGAAATTCACTTCATTTTTTTATTTCAATTAAGGACATTTTATGAATATTGCGACACCACAAGCGGTGCTGGATTTTTGGTTCAGCGAGGAAAATCAACCTTTTTGGTTTGTAAAAAGTGAAGACTTTGATAATAAAATTCGTGAAAAATTTGACCGCACTTTAAAAGCGGCAGCACAAGGTGAATGCGCAAGCTGGCGTGAAAGCATCGAAGGACGCTTAGCAGAAATTATTGTATTAGATCAATTTTCTCGTAACCTATACCGCAATACCCCTGCGGCATTTGCACAAGATCCGATGGCATTAGCATTAGCCCAAGAAGCGATTAAACAAGCTGATTTTACTCGCCTGCCAACAGTATGGCGTAAATTTATGATTATGCCTTATATGCACAGTGAATCAGCCTTTATTCACCAACAAGCAGTTGATTTATTTCGTTCGCTAAATGATGAATACACGCTGGATTTTGAGTTACGCCACAAAGCCATTATTGATAAATTTAATCGTTATCCACATCGTAATGAGATTTTAAATCGCCCATCGACAGCGGAAGAAATTGCGTTTTTAAATCAACCGAATTCCTCGTTTTAATCTGGAGTATTAAATGATTCATAAATTAATGAAAGCCCGCGATCACCACGAAGTCCATCGTGTCGCCACCACGCTTGAGCTTTATTTTGATTTAGTTTTCGTGATCGCCATTGCGGCTACCGCAAGTGGTTTACACCACGCCCTAGCAGCACATCATTTCAGTGAAGGCTTAATCCATTTTGCCACGTCGTTTTTCTGTGTGTGGTGGGCTTGGATGAACTTTACTTGGTTTGCCTCTGCTTATGACAATGACGATTTTAGTTATCGTATTGTTACAATGGTACAAATGTTCGGTGCAATTATTCTTGCCATTGGTATCAATAATGTCTTTGAACATAATGATTTTACGATGATCTTAATCGGCTATATTGTGATGCGGGTCGCGATGGCATATCAATGGTTTCGTGCAGCCAAAAGTGATCCGGAACGTCGGACAACCTGCTTGCGTTATGCCTTCGGGATTATTTTCACCCAAATTTGCTGGACTATTAGTGCATTGAATTTTCCTTATTTATTCAATAATCTCTTTCCATTCTTGGCATTATTAGAACTTTGCGTGCCAGCTTGGGCGGAAAGTGCGAATAAAACTGCTTGGCACCCACACCATATTGCTGAACGTTACGGATTATTGGTTATCATCGTATTAGGTGAAGGTATTTTAGGCGCCACCAACGCCATTACGCCGTTATTCCATAGCAATGAAGCAATGCTTACTGAAGCATTCCCGCTCGGTTTGGGTATCTCTGCCCTAATGTTTTCTTTATGGTGGCTTTATTTCAAAATGCCTTGGGGTGAATTTTTACATAATGAACGTACCTTAAATAATGCGTTAGTTTATGGCTATGGACATTTATTGATTTTTATCGCGCTCACTGCATTAGGCTCAGGTCTTGAACTGTTAGCCGACGCCGTAAAAGAATTTGGCACGATGGCAGAGGTTGTTGAACACGCAAGCAGCAATGCCCATTCTATTTCACCGCTATTTGCGATGATCGCCCTAAGCATTTGCACTGCGATTTATCTTATTGCGTTAGCCTTCTTACGCTGGTATTTAGATAAAGATACGAATTACAGCGTAATTGGTTTCGTACTTGCTATCGCAGCCACCTTCCTCGGCGTACTATGCGTGTATTTAGGTATGCCACTGCAATGGTCAATTTGGTTCACCGTAATAGCCCCAATCGCAATGATTTCTTTCTATAAAACAAAACCCATCGGTTAAGTTTTTGCCCCCCTCCCCTCGCTAAAAAGTGAGCGAGGGGAGATTTAACATTTTGATTTTTCTCACACTTGTATTAGGATAACTAAATCTAATTTGAATGAGGATAATCATTATGTTAATTCACCTTTCAACACAACCTGCCAGCCCAGTCTGGGGCGAAAATGCATTGCTGAGTTTTTCCAATGACGAAGGCACGGTTCATATCAAACAAAACGCCCCAAATTCTGACCGCACTTTAATTCAGAAAGCTGCGCGCAAATTACGTAATCAAGGTATTAAAGAGGTAGAATTAGTCGGTGAAGATTGGGATCTAGAAAACTGTTGGGCATTTTATCAAGGTTTTTATTCCGCAAAGCAAGATTACGCTATTGAATTTCCTCATTTAGATGACGAACCGCAAGCAGAACTATTTGCCCGTATTCAGTGCGGTGATTTTGTTAGAGAAATCATTAATTTACCCTCTGATGTGATCACCCCAAAAAAATTGGCTGAGCGATCTGCACAATTTATTGCCGAACTTGCTGCGGAATACGCCTGTGAAAGTGCGGTAAGTTTTGAGATTATTTCTGCGGAAGCCTTATTAGAGAAAAATTATCAAGGCATTTGGAATGTAGGCAAAGCGTCTAGCCATAAGCCTGCGATGCTACAACTGGATTTTAATCCAAGCCAAGATCCGAATGCCCCCGTTTTAGCCTGTTTAGTGGGGAAAGGCATCACATTTGACAGTGGCGGATATAGCTTAAAACCGAGTGATTCAATGTCCACAATGCGTACGGATATGGGCGGTGCAGCGTTAGTGACGGGCGCATTAGGTATGGCGATTGCAGGAGGGTTAAACCAACGGGTGAAACTCTATCTCTGCTGTGCCGAAAATATGGTAAGTGCCGAAGCGATGAAATTAGGAGATATTATCACTTATCGTAATGGCATCACTGCCGAAGTGCTAAATACCGATGCCGAAGGGCGTTTAGTACTAGCCGATGGTTTAATCGATGCCGATAAACAAAATCCGCAATTTATTATTGATTGTGCCACCTTAACGGGAGCGGCAAAAATCGCCGTAGGAAATGATTACCACTCGGTGCTTTCAATGGATAACGAACTTGTTGCCGACCTCTTTAACGCGGCACAAATCAGCAATGAGCCATTCTGGCGTTTGCCTTTTGAAGAATTCCACCGTCATCAAATTTCATCATCATTTGCGCAAATTGCCAATATCGGTACCGTGCCGGTGGGCGCAGGTGCAAGCACGGCAACGGCGTTTTTATCCTATTTCGTGAAGAATTATCAACAACATTGGTTGCATATTGATTGCTCTGCCACTTATCGTAAATCAGCCAGTGATTTATGGGCTGCGGGGGCAACAGGCATTGGTGTGCAAACACTCGCTCATTTACTCTTAAACAAAGCAAATTCATAGGAGGAAAGATGGAACGGACATTATCTATCATTAAACCGGATGCGGTAGAACGTAACTTAATTGGTAAAATTCTTAACCGTTTAGAAAGTGAAGGTTTCCGCATCATTGCAATGAAAATGGTACATTTAACCCAAACACAAGCAGAAGGGTTTTACGCAGAGCATCAAGGCAAACCATTTTTTACTGATTTAGTCGATTATATGACTTCCGCCCCTGTGGTAGTTTCCGTACTAGAAAAAGAAAATGCGATTAAAAATTACCGCACTTTAATGGGGGCAACAGATCCAGAAAAAGCAGAAGAAGGGACAATACGTAAGCAATTTGCACTTAGCCAACGACAAAACTGCGTACACGGTTCTGATAGCCCTGAAAGCGCTGCCCGTGAAATTGCCTATTTCTTTGTCGAGGGGGAAATTTGCCCGAGAGCAGAATAATTTTGTTATTTCAAAACGCAAAAGAGCAAAAGAGCCAATAAAAATTGGCTCTTTTTATATGGATAAAATTGAGGAAATTAATCCAAACGTGCCGCCATTTTCAACCAGTCCGCTTTAAATTCACGGCGCATATTATTGATCGCATCAATAATATCGTGATGCACAAGCTGCTCATTTTGAATACCTACGCAGTAACCGCCTTTACCTTGTAATAACAGATCTACCGCATAAACACCCATACGAGAAGCTAAAATACGGTCAAACGCACAAGGTGTACCACCACGTTGAATATGACCTAATACTGTTGCACGCGTTTCGTGTTTAACGCGTGCTTCAATTTCTTTGGCAAGTTCATTCACATCACAGATTAATTCTGTAATCGCAATAATCGCGTGACGTTTTCCTTTGATGATACTGCGTTCAATTTGTTGAATAAGCTCTTCACGGTTAAATTCCACCTCAGAAGCCACAATATATTCACAACCACCAGCAATCCCCGCCGAAATAGTCAGATCACTACAATGTCTGCCCATAATTTCTACGATTGAAATACGTTGGTGAGAGCTTGAAGTATCACGCAAGCGGTCAATCGCTGTTACCGCCGTTTCTAATGCGGTTTGATAACCGATGGTGTAGTCTGTTCCTGCCACATCATTATCAATCGTCCCCGGGATACCAACACAAGGGAAACCGTGTTCTTCGGTGAGCAATTTTGCTCCCATATAGGAACCATCTCCCCCAATCACGACTAAGGCATCAATACCGTGTGAGCGTAAAATTTCCGCACATTTTGCCCGCACTTCAGGTTTCTTAAATTCAGGGAAACGCGCTGATCCTAAGAAAGTTCCCCCGCGGTTAATCACATCGGATACGCTATAACGCGTTAATTGCTTAATTTTATTGTTATACAACCCGTGGTAACCATCATAGATACCATACACTTCTAAACCTTCTCCTAAGGCTGAACGAACGACGCCACGGATCGCAGCATTCATTCCCGGTGCATCACCACCACTGGTTAATACGGCAATTTTTTTAATCATAATAGTCAATACCTTTATTCAAAGTTAATAATATAAAAACTGTGCGTAGCTTACACTATTCACCAAATCTGCTCTAGAAAAATTTCGTGAATTCTATCACATTTTGATTTAGGTCTAATTATTTTGCTGTAAGCTATCAGCTTGCGCCTGTTCTATTTGTACCACACTGGTCGGTTCGTGATGAATCACAATATCCACCTGTGGAAAACATTGGCGTAAACGTTGTTCAAGATGATCGGTAATTTGATGCGCTTCCACAAAAGAAAGATGATCATCTAATTCTAAATGGAATTGAATAAAACGAATCGCCCCTGAGCAGCGAGTACGCAAATCGTGAAAGCCTAAAATATTCGGTTGTGATCGGATAACCTGTTCAATTTGCTCAATTTCTGCTGGGGGTAAAGCTTGATCGAGCAACAACTGAATGGCATTGTAAAACATTTTTGCTGCATTCAATAAAATATATAACGCAATAAAAATAGCAAACACTGCATCCGCCCACAGTACGCCCCATAAGCTCAAGCCTAAAGAACATAAAATCGCCATATTCATTAGTAAATCTGTTTGATAGTGCAAACGATCCGCCTTAATCGCAGGACTATCCGTTTGTTTTATAATATGGCTTTGATAAAGTACCAGTAACAATGTTGCCACAATGGAAAACAGCGTTACCATAATACCGAGAGCGGTTTGATTTAACGGCTGTGCTGAGGTTAAACGGTAAATACCTTGTAATAAAAGGAAAATCGCACTGCCTGAAATAAACGCACTTTGAATAAGTGAGGCGAGAGATTCTGCTTTGCCGTGTCCAAAAGAATGATTATGATCTGCTGGCATTAAAGCAAAACGCAAGATCAGCATATTCATAAAAGAGGCTAATAAATCTAGCGTAGAATCTGTAATAGAAGCCAGCATACTGACAGAATCCGTTTTCCACCACGCGAAGCCTTTCACTAAAATTAATAGCAACGCGGTGAAAATCGCACAGTTTGCAGCCCGCTTCACCTGTTTAGAATAGACTTCTTGCATTAGCTATTACAGCTCCAAGCGAAAGGGGTACGGTTTAATTTTTGCATTTCTTTATCAACAATATATTTTTTCAAATAACGAATTACTCTGCGATGCGCCATATTCATCAATTTGCGATCCTTGGCAATTTTCACAGAATATTGATATTGTACAAACCCACAAAATGGAATGTTTTTACCCCGCGCCACATTTACCTGCCAATCTGGATTTTGTGCGCTAGGATCATAAATCACAAAAGCAAAAAGTTCATTTTTTCTTGTGTAAATATCAAAATGTTGCACGCCAGTATTACGATAAACACGTTTACGCAAGGCAATGCGATCGGCTAAAGAAAGCTTATCCTTATTGCGGTCTTGCAACAGCTCAATGGCACTGTGCCATTGCTCAGCAGTTTCACCTTTTGGGACATAAACATAGCGTGCAATCGTACCGAGATCCTGCTGCGAAGCAAGATAATAAGTTTGCCCTCCGTGATTAATCGCTTCTGACACAGCAAGCTGCGGGGAAATGCTGCACGCCGTAATACTCAGTGCGGTGAAAAAAATACCCATTTTTTTTACCGCACTTCTCTTTTCCTTAATCCATTGAATTAGCGCTTTCATTTTATTCACTCAAATCGCGTTTAAACACGAATTCCTTTTCTGTTGATGAAGTGGCATCAAACCAGTAACCTGCGAGATCGAACGCTTTTAATTGTTCTACTTGGGTGAGCCGATTTTGAATGAGGTAGCGACACATCAAACCGCGCGCTTTTTTCGCATAAAAGCTGATGACTTTATATTTCCCATTTTTATTGTCTAAAAAAACTGGTTTCACAATATGTGCATTCAATTCACTTTCGTTGACGGATTTATAGTACTCATCCGAAGCAAGATTAATCAACACATTATCCCCTTGTTGATCTAACGCGTGTTGTAGCGTCGTCGTGATAATATTACCCCAAAAATGATATAAATCTTTGCCTTTCGGGTTGGCTAATTTCGTTCCCATTTCTAAACGGTAAGGCTGCATTAAATCTAAAGGGCGTAACAAACCATATAAGCCTGACAACATTCTCAAATGCTGTTGCGCGAATAAAATATCCTCACGAGATAAATGTTCTGCATCTAACCCCGTGTACACATCGCCTTTGAAAGCAAGAATCGCCGGGCGTGAGTTTTGTTCGTGGTGAACCTTATCCCATTGGGCAAAACGAGCCACATTCAATGCGGCTAATTTATCGCTAATTGACATTAAAGACGCCACCTCATTTGGTGCAAGCTGGCGACAAATATCAATAAGCTGTTCGCTATATTGCGTTAAATCAGGCTGAGAAACGTCAAATTTTTCTACCGCACTTTCAAAATCAAGGGTTTTAGCGGGAGAGATAATTGCTAACATAATGAAATCCTTATAAATATGCTAAACCATTAAGGGGAGCTGCCATTCAATTGGCGATAATTGATGTTGTTGTAAATAGGCATTCGCTTGAGAAAAATGCTTGCAGCCAAAAAAACCACGATGTGCCGATAAAGGTGAAGGATGGGGAGCTGTGAGAACACAGTGTTTTTGTCGATCAATAAACTGCCCCTTTTTCTGTGCGTGACTGCCCCATAAGAGAAACACAAGATTTTCTCGCTGTTCATTCAAGGCTGAAATAACACGATCAGTAAAGGTTTCCCAACCAAAGTTTGAATGGGAATGGGCTTTGCCTTGTTCCACCGTTAAAACCGTGTTCAATAATAATACGCCTTGTTCCGCCCAGCTGACTAAATAACCGTGCTGAGGAATTTGAAAGCCCACATCATTGGCTAATTCTTTATAAATATTCACTAACGAAGGGGGCGGCGCAACACCGGGCTTCACCGAAAAAGATAGCCCGTGCGCTTGATTTGGACCGTGGTAAGGGTCTTGCCCTAAAATCACCACTTTCACTTGATCAAATTCGGTTAATTTGAAAGCATTGAAAATCTCATTCGTTGGCGGATACACAATTTTACCCACTGCTTTTTCACGCTGGATTTGCTGTAAAATTTGCTGAAAATAAGGCTGGCTTTTCTCGCCACCAATCACATCTTTCCACGTTTTCATTTTGTTTTCCTCAGCGTTAAACTTAGAATGAGATTATAAATAACCTCCCCCCAAATTAACAGCCTCTATTTTGATTTAATTATTTAACCATTCTTTAAATAAATGTTAATTAAATGTTAAATTTAAAATAATGATTTCATTTTATTTTTGATGTATATCAATTTCACTATTTTTGTTTGGCAAATTCAATCTGATCCATATCAAAATAATTGAATTGGTCAAATTTTTTGATAAAATCGCTACCAACTTATGATTAATTAACAAACAAATTTAGGAGTTCTTATGATTAAAGGTATTCAAATCACTCAAGCTGCCAATGACAATCTTTTAAACTCATTTTGGCTATTAGACAGTGAAAAAGGTGAAGCACGTTGTTTATGTGCAAAAGGTGATTTCACAGAAGATCAAATCGTAGCAGTCAGCGAATTAGGTCAAATCGAATATCGTGAATTACCTGTTGATGTTGCTCCAACTGTAAAAGTAGAAGGCGGTCAGCATTTAAACGTAAACGTTTTACGTCGTGAAACATTAGAAGATGCGGTTAAAAACCCTGAAAAATACCCACAATTAACAATCCGTGTTTCTGGTTATGCAGTACGTTTTAATTCATTAACACCAGAACAACAACGTGATGTAATTACTCGTACTTTCACTGAAAGTTTATAATTTATCTAATCGTAGTTTAGACGCGAAAAAATCGCCCTAAACCATTAGGGCGATTTTTTACATAAATTTATCTGTCTTACATATTATCACTAGCATAATTACAATCGATTACTTATAATGCCATATACCTAATAAGAATTATTTTCATATGGATAAATTATGTATCGATATCTAATTAACTTATTATTTATCTTCATTTTTTCAGCCTGTTCCACCACCGCTCCATTAGGTAATACCCCTATTCCACCGGGAAAAGTAGGAAAAATCGTTGGAAATTCTACCGCACTTACTCATACGCCACTTTTACTTGGTAACTCAGCAATGCAAGAATCCCCTGTGAGTATTATGAGTTTTACCTCTGGTATCATCACTGTGTGGGCAATAGCACCTAATAATTGGCTATGGGGGTACTCACCTTTTGATTCAAAAAATTTTGGTTCTTTACGTAACTGGTATATTATCAAAAATCCCAATGGTTCTGTTTCTTTCCGTAATGTACAAACAGAGACTTGTATAGCATCACATGGCAACGGTATAGTGCATACTCACTGTAATACAACTGATTTAACCCAACAGTTTGATTTGCTACCTTT
This sequence comes from Avibacterium sp. 20-126, assembly GCF_044358625.1. Lineage (NCBI taxonomy): Bacteria > Pseudomonadati > Pseudomonadota > Gammaproteobacteria > Pasteurellales > Pasteurellaceae > Avibacterium > Avibacterium sp. 20-126. The sequence continues at coordinate 1,919,737 of NZ_CP091457.1, forward strand.
AACAAATAGTGCCATTGCATTAAAAAATGCTGCGAACCAACAGTGCTTACGTACCCCACTCTTTCGCTCAACAGTTTATATGTCCTTGACGTTTGCAAGCTGTGTAACAGAAGAACAAAATACACTAGAACAACAATGGTTTATTATTCCGCCTATTTTGAACCCTTTCCCTATTCCATACCAAGGAGACTCATAATGTGGAAAAAATCTTTATTCTTTTTGACGTGTTTACTTTGTTCAACGATTAGCAATGCCCGTTTAGAAGATTTCAAAGTTGCCACTTGGAATTTACAAGGTTCTTCCGCTGCAAATGAAAACAAATGGAATATCAGCGTTCGTCAACTCATTACTGGAATCGGTGCTGTAGATATTTTAGCTGTGCAGGAAGCGGGAGTATTGCCAAGTTCAGCAATGGTAACAGAACGTATCGTACAGCCTGTCGGTGTTGGCATCCCGATAAACGAATATATTTGGAATTTAGGCACGACCTCACGCCCCGATAATGTATTTATTTATTATTCTCGAGTAGATGTGGGAGCCAATCGGGTAAATTTAGCCATTGTAAGCCGCCAACGAGCAGATGAAGTGATTGTCATTCCACCCCCAACGGTTGTTTCACGTCCAATCATAGGAATAAGAATTGGCAATGATGCATTTTTCTCTATTCATGCCTTAGCTAATCGAGGCGTGGATTCCACTGCAATTGTACGCTCAGTATTTGATCATTTTAATCAAATTCCTGAACAACGCGATGTAAATTGGATGATTGTAGGGGACTTTAACCGTATTCCCTCTTTATTGCAAAGCTCACTTGAAATGGCTGAACCGGGCATAGCAAGACACGTGAATATCATTGCCCCTACCACACCAACTCAGCAAAGTGGGGGAACATTAGATTACGGTATTATTGGCAACTCAGCGAGTTTCACTCGAAGTGCAATTATTGCTTCTATTCTATTTGGGCAAATTCGTAGCCAATTATTATCAGATCATAGACCTGTAGGCTTTTTTGTTCCGTAATACTTATAAAGGAATAATAATGAAAAGACATTTAATTATTTTAAGTTTAATCTGCTATTCGCTTTGTGCAAATGCCGAACCTAGCACTCTGATTGATGATGAAACACAAGTAAATCCTTTAATTTCCTTGCGAAGTTTAGAAACAGGAGTTCCATTACCAAATCAACAATATACGGATATGCGCAATCAGCAATGGATCATTAGCGAAGTACTTCCTTCTGAAACTTCATTAACCAAGTCTGGTCTGACTCAATTTCGCGCAATAGGATTTCCCCGTTGCTTATATAGTATTCAAAATCGGTTTATTACAGCAAATTGTGATCCGAGAGATAATGGCTCATTATGGCAATTAATCCCAAGTACATTAGGTGGAGTACAAATCAAATCTGTTCGCACGGAATTATGTTTGAGCGCAGGTCAAAGCTATAGCGATTATCAATTTGCGCCTTGCCAAGAAGATGAAAATAAACCTGTATCCACTAAATTGCTATGGATTTTAGCACCTGCTGCAATGCCTGCTAGCCTTTCCCCAGCCTTACCTGAAGAATAATTGTCTATAAAAAAGCGGATCAGGATGATCCGCTCATATAAAACGATTAGTCTTTGCTAAACTCTAGTCGCTCAAATACTAGCACTTTGTTTTCTAACTTGCGTAATAATAATGTCGCAATGCCTGTGATGGCAAGGTAGATAACACCTGCAATTCCATAAATAGTGAGTGCATCATATTCTGTGCCGTAAAGTTGTCTTGCGTAGCCCATAATATCCAAAATGGTAATGGTTGACGCAAGAGACGTGCCTTTAAACACCAAAATGATTTCATTGCTGTAAGAAGGCAAAGCACGTTTTAAGGCATAAGGAATTAAAATTTTGAGGGTTTGCCAACGAGTTAATCCAAGTGCCGCACAACTTTCCCACTGCCCTTTGGAGATCGCTTTGACTGCGCCATAAAATAACTGTGTGGAATAAGCCGCACTATTTAAAGCAAGGGTGAGCATTGCACAAAACCACGCATTAGACAATAGCGCCCAAGCTGGGCTTTCTACGATCCATTGGAACTGTCCGGGGCCGTAATAAATTAAGAAAAATTGCACTAATAGCGGTGTGCCGGTGAATAAAGTGAGGAAAATATTTACCGCACTTTTTAATAATTTATTTTCCATAGCAAGAATAAAGGTCAATGCAATGGCTAAAATAAACGCCAAAAAGAGTGCCGAAATGGTGAGCAATAAGCTTGTTGGAATGCCTTGTGCGATGGTGATGAAATAATCGTGAATCATTATTCCACTCCTCTTTCAAAACGGGTGAAGCGCCATTCAAGCTTGCGGATTAGCATTTGGCTGATTAGTGTAATCACTAAATACATCAATGCGGCAAAGCCATACCAAGTGAACGGTTCGTGTGTTCTTGTGTTGATCAATTCAGCTTGACGCATTAAATCGTGTACCCCAATTAATGAAACTAAGGCAGTATCTTTCAATAGCACTAACCATTGATTACTCAACCCCGGTAAGGCGTGTCGCCAAACTTGTGGCATAATGATATGCAAAAAGGTGTAACCACGGCTTAAACCAAGGGCAGCGCCCGATTCCCATTGTCCTAATGGAATTGCTTTAATTGCCCCACGCAGAGACTGTGAAGCATAAGCAGCAAAAATGATAGAAAGTGCAAGCACGCCACAAAAGAACGGGCTAAGTTCTAAATATTTTCCTGTGATTAATTCCAAAACTTCGGGAATACCAAAATAAATTAAGAACACCACGAGAATTTCAGGCAAGCCGCGTAATAAGGTGATCACAATAGCACTCGGTTTACGCACAGATTGCCATTTGCTCATTTCTAAGCTAACAAAAATGAGTGATAAAATCAGCCCGAAGAATAAAGAACACACCGCCAACCCTAAAGTCATTAGGGTTGCGGTGTACATTAAAGGAAGATAATCCACAAACATAGCGATTATTTAGTCATCCATTTGTCGTAAATTTTTTGGTATTCACCGTTTGCTTTAATGGCTTCAATACCTTTGTTTAAACTTTCCACTAAAGTAGTGTTAGATTTATTTACGGCGATACCTAAACCATTGTTAAAGTAACGCTTATCCGTAACACGCTCGCCCACAAAAGTTAATTCTGGATTTTTCTCGAACATATCACGCAATACATCGGTATCACCAAAGATCAAATCAATACGTCCATTTTTTAAGTCTAAAACCGCATCTTGCAAGCTTGCGTAAGATTTTGTTGTGTATTGTTTTGCCTCAGCATTGGCATATTGTTGATAAGTTGTCCCATTTTGCACGCCAACGGTTTTCGCTGTGGCTAAATCTGCTTTCCCTTTCACCGAGATAAAGCTTGCAGAGCTTTCATAGTAAGGCTGGCTGAATGCCACTTGCTTAGCGCGCGCTTCCGTAATATCAATGGCGGAAATTGCTGCATCAAACCCACGCCCTTTAATTAAACTTGGAATTAATGCATCAAAAGCTTGGCTTTTAAAATGACAAGTGGCTTCAATTTCTTTACAAATTGCGTTAGCAATATCGACATCAAAGCCCACAATTTCGCCTTTTTCATTGGTTAATTCAAAGGGTGGATAGCTCGGTTCCATTGCAAAGGTAATATCTTGTGCTTGCACCATTGCGGCTGAACTTGCTAAAAGTGTAGCTAAAAGTAATTTTTTCATTGTGTAATTCCTTAATGTGAATGAGATAAGTATTGTTTAAATTGTTCCGTTTTCGGTTGGGTGAAACAGCTTGCATCGCCCATTTCAATGATATGACCTTTTTCCATATACACCACTTTGGTTGCAACTTTCTGTGCCACAGAAACTTCGTGCGTTACGATCACTTGAGTAATGCCTGTTTGTTGCAGTTCCTGAATAATTGACACCACTTGCGCGGTGATTTCAGGATCTAGCGCTGCCGTAGGTTCATCAAATAATAAAACCTGTGGTTTCATCATTAATGCACGTGCAATCGCCACACGCTGTTGTTGCCCGCCAGAAAGGTGTAATGGAAAGCGCTCAGCAAATTCTTCCAAGCGTAAACGGGCAAGCAATTCAAGCGCTTGTTTTTTCGCGGTTTCTTTATCCAAACCTAGCACTTTTACGGGGGCTTCAATCAAATTTTCAATCACGCTTAAATGTGGCCATAAATTGTACTGCTGAAATACCATCCCCACATCTTGGCGTAATTGACGCATTTGTTTTGGGTTTGCCCTTGCCGCAGAAAGATCAAATTTATTATTGGCAATAACGAGTTCGCCTGATTTTGGCACTTCTAGTAGGTTTAAAGTACGAATCAGTGTACTTTTTCCTGCACCACTTGGCCCTAATAAAACCACGGTATCACCATCTTCCGCCGTTAAATTAATGTCAAACAGGGCTTGTGATGAACCGTAGAAAAAATTGAGATTTTTTACACTAATGGTCATTTTTGTTGTTAGCTCTACATTCAAAGTTGAAATAATATTAATATTTTTTGCATAAGTATGCAAATAAAAAGTTAAAAATTTTCACCGCACTTTTGTTTTAAGGGGAAAATTCGCTTAACTTTGTCCCGCACTTTCATCAGAAGGCCAAGAATGCACCACTGCTTTGACTAAAGTAGCAAGGGGGATCGCAAAAAACACGCCCCAGAAGCCCCATAATCCACCAAAAATAAGTACGGCAACAATGATAGTCAGTGGATTGAGGTTTACCGCTTCAGAAAATAAAAATGGCACAAGCAGGTTTCCATCTAAAATTTGACTTACCACATAAGCAGCGATTAATGACCAAAAAGTCGGCGTAATACCAAATTGCGACATCGCCACTAAAGCTACCGGAATACTCACTAACACCGCCCCCACATAAGGCACAAGGACAGAAAGCCCCACGGTAACAGCAAGCAATAAGGCATAACGCAGATCAAAAAAGAGGAAGATTGCATAAGTAATCACACCAACGACAAGAATTTCAATAATTTTGCCACGAATATAATTGGCAATTTGTTTTTGCATTTCTTGCCACACTTCATCAGCCAGTTTGCGATTGCGAGGTAAAAATCCGCTGATATAAGTGAGTAATTCTTGTTTATCCTTTAATAAGAAAAATACCATTAATGGCACAAGGAAAGCATAGATGCCCAAGCTCACAAGGCTGATAATAGAAGAAATTGAAAGTTTGAGCGCCGATTCGCCAAAGCCTAAAATTTTGCTTTTCACACTGGTGAAAAAGCTGTCGATCATTTGATAATCCACCACTTCAGGATAATGTTCAGGCAAAGAAAGTAGCCAATCGTTAAGGGAATTAAACATATGTGGCAATTCACTGAATAAATTAATCGTTTGATTCACTAAGGTGGGAATGAGTACCAGCGCAATAATCAGCACAATGCTAATAAAGCCACCAAGCACAAGAAGGGTTGCCAGTAAACGAGGGAATTTGAGTTTCTCATTTAACACGCGAATAGGCATTTCCAGCAAATAAGCCAATACGATCGCCACCAACAACGGCGCAAGTAAATCACTAAAAAAATAAATGGCGATAAAACCAAACAGCAAAATGGCAAGTAACGCCATCGCCTGCGGATCACTAAATCGGCGTTTGTACCAATTTTTCAACATTTCTAACATAAAGCCTCCTTTCAGTGAGAATTTGTGCCGATTATAAGGTAAAATCAGGGGGATTTATATTAGGGGCTGTTGATAATTTATTGTACATTTGAGTTATCGTTTAAAATTAGCACAATTGCAGTGGTGTCCAAAATCAAGAATGCTTTCCTTGATAAGAACGACAGCAAAGAGTGTGCTAATCTAATACAGCCCCAAATGAATTCTCAACAGCCCCTAATAAAAGGAATTTTCTATGACCGTCAAAATTTATCACAACCCACGTTGTTCAAAAAGTCGCGAAACCCTTGCGTTATTACAACAGCAGGGCATTGAGCCGGAAATTGAGCTTTATTTAGAAAAGCAATATTCCGTTGATTTCTTGCAACAATTAGCACAAAAGTTACAGCTAAACAGTGTGCGAGAAATGATGAGAACGAAAGATGAGTTATACCGCACATTGCATTTGGATTCACACACTGTTACGGAAACGCAGTTACTTGAAGCAATCGCACAGCATTCCGCCTTGCTTGAACGCCCGATTGTAGTCAATGGAGAAAAAGCAAAGATTGGTCGCCCACCAGAAAGTGTTTTAGCAATTTTATAATTTCTTCGCTATAATAATGCCCGCTCCGCCATAATCATTGAGCGGGCATTATTTTTACCCATTTTATTTATTAAGAGGCAATGATGAAAAAGAAAAAATCTTTTGCGCCCGTTGCTGAGGTGCAAGGTTGCACCACCTATCAGCATAACAAAGGGACAATTCGAGATAACGCCATTCAGGCATTATTATCCGATAAATTATTTCGCCAACGCATTGAAAAGAAACGAAAAGGCAAAGGCAGCTATCAGCGTAAGGCAAAACATCAAGGGAAATATATTGAAAAGCCCGATTATCAAGTTTTTGGCAACAGAGATTTTATAATCGGGTTTTTCTTAACAAAAATAGCAAATAGAGGAAGTCATTATGTCAATCAGAACAGAATGTTTATTTAGCAACGAATGGAACGTACGCATTAGCGATCCCGGTGAAGAAGGCGCCCACAGTCATTTTTTTGAGAAAATTTATATCACCCTTGATGCCCATATTGAAGGTGAACATATCACCTATGAATTTACACGCAAAGTAGAAGATCAAGTAAACATTAATCGCACTTTCACCGAATTAAGCGAATTATTCAAATTTTTAGGCGAATACCTTGATCCCGTAGCGCTAGGATTTTTAGGGGTAAAAATAGGTCATTTAGGTGTAACGGCTTAATCTAATTAGGAACTAAAGCTAAAAAAAGAGCGATTTTTCAACCGCTCTTTCTTTTATCTAGATTTAAGCATAATACATCTCAAATTCCACTGGGTGTGGTGTCATATTTAAACGTTCTACTTCTTTACGTTTCATTGCAATAAAGGCATCCACAAATTCTTTACTGAATACGCCACCTTGGGTTAAGAAGCCATAATCTTGTTCGAGGGCGTTTAATGCTTCTTCTAACGAACCTGCAACCGCTGGAATTTCTTTTAATTCTTCTGGTGGAAGATCATAAAGGTTTTTATCCATTGCATCGCCAGGGTGAATTTTATTCACAATACCGTCTAATCCAGCCATTAATAATGCTGAGAAAGCTAAGTATGGGTTCGCCATTGGATCTGGGAAACGAGCCTCAATACGAATTGCTTTCGGGCTAGTTACCGCCGGAATACGAATTGAAGCTGAACGATTACTTGCTGAATAAGCCAATAATACAGGCGCTTCAAAACCCGGTACTAAACGTTTATATGAGTTGGTTGAAGGGTTAGTAAAGGCATTTAATGCTTTAGCGTGTTTAATAATGCCACCGATATAGTAAAGCGCGGTTTCAGAAAGCCCTGCATATTTGTCACCTTGGAAAATATTTTTGCCGTCTTTACTTAAAGACATATTACAGTGCATACCAGATCCATTATCGCCTGTGATTGGTTTTGGCATAAAACACGCGGTTTTGCCGTGTTCTAACGCAACATTTTGTACGACATATTTATAAATTTGGGTTTCATCCGCTTTTAGGGTAAGTGAGTTAAATTTGGTCGCAATTTCATTTTGTCCTGCGGTCGCCACTTCGTGGTGATGCGCTTCAACGACTAATCCCATTTCTTCTAAAATCAAGCACATTTCAGAGCGAATATCGTGCGCGGTATCATTTGGTGCAACGGCACAGTAACCGCCTTTGGTTAGAGGACGATAACCATTGTTGCCCCCCTCATAGGCTTTATTCGTATTCCAAGCGCCCTCAATATCATCTACAACATAAGAATTACCATTCATTGCTGAGCCAAAACGCACATCATCAAATAAGAAAAACTCTGGTTCTGGGCCGAAAAAGACATCGTCTGCAATACCTGTTGAACGCATATAATTTTCTGCACGGGTTGCAATAGAACGTGGATCACGATCATAGCTTTGCATTGTAGTAGGTTCATAAATACTGCAGCGAAGGGATAAGGTTGGAATTTGTGCGAAGGGATCAACTACGGCGGTTTCAGCAATTGGCATTAATAACATATCCGCTTTATTAATCGCTTTCCAGCCTTCTACCGAGGAGCCGTCAAACATTTTACCATCCTCAAATAAGTCTTCATCAATGAGACTAACTGGTAAAGATACGCCGTGCTCTTTTCCTTTTATATCCGTAAAACGTAGAAGAACGAATTTAATGTCATTTTCTTCAATTAATTTAAACACATTGGCAACGGCCGCTTCATTTGACATAGTGATAATCCTCATAAGTATGATTGCTAGAGTTGAGATAATGGGTGTGCAATGCACGCTGGCTAAAATATCACATCACTTGCAAAATTCAAGGGGCGAGCGAGATTTTAATTTTACTCAAGTGCGGGGAAAAAATTCGGCATTTTTACACCGCACTTTATAAAATGCTCTCCAAAAGACAGCACACCACTTATTTCTAATTATTCATAGCTCACGTGGACAAAACGTTGTATAATCTGCAACCTTTTCGTGCAATCTTGCGAATAAGATTGCACATTATTCAAACATCATTATTGATAACAAAAGACTTTTCAAATGACAGATACCATTGATATTAACAAATTGCGTAACATCGCAATTATTGCTCACGTTGACCACGGAAAAACGACCCTTGTTGATAAATTATTACAACAATCAGGCACCCTTGAAGCAAGCCGTGCGGACGCAGATGAGCGTGTAATGGACTCCAACGATCTTGAGAAAGAACGTGGCATTACCATTCTTGCAAAAAATACCGCAATTAACTGGAACGATTACCGTATAAATATTGTTGATACCCCGGGACACGCTGATTTTGGCGGTGAAGTAGAACGCGTGCTTTCTATGGTGGATAGCGTATTACTCGTTGTTGATGCCTTTGACGGTCCAATGCCACAAACACGCTTTGTTACACAAAAAGCCTTTGCTCACGGGTTAAAACCCATCGTGGTGATTAATAAGGTAGATAGACCAGGCGCACGCCCTGATTGGGTGGTGGATCAAGTCTTCGATCTTTTCGTCAATCTTGGGGCAACCGATGAACAACTTGACTTTCCAATTATTTACGCCTCAGCATTAAATGGCGTAGCAGGCTTAGAACACGAAGAGCTGGCAGAAGATATGACGCCATTATTTGAAGCCATTGTAGAACACGTTGAACCACCAAAAGTCGAGCTTGATGCCCCATTCCAAATGCAAATTTCACAGCTTGATTATAGCAACTATGTAGGCGTAATTGGCATTGGGCGTATCAAACGTGGTAAAGTCAAACCAAATCAAGCAGTGACCATTATTGACAGTGAAGGTAAAACACGTAATGGCAAAATTGGTCAAGTATTAGGGCATTTAGGCTTACAACGCTATGAAGAAGATCTTGCGCAAGCGGGCGACATTGTAGCAATTACAGGATTAGGTGAACTCAATATTTCCGACACCATTTGCGATGTGAACAATGTAGAAGCCTTACCAGCATTAAGTGTTGATGAGCCGACGGTAACAATGTTCTTCTGCGTAAACACCTCGCCATTCTGTGGAAAAGAAGGGAAATTTGTTACCTCTCGCCAAATCTTAGAACGCTTAAACAAAGAGCTTGTACATAATGTGGCATTGCGTGTAGAAGAGACCCAAAACCCTGATGAATTCCGTGTTTCAGGGCGTGGTGAATTGCACCTTTCTGTGTTAATTGAAAATATGCGCCGTGAAGGCTATGAGCTTGCGGTATCTCGTCCAAAAGTTATCTTTAAAGAAGAAGACGGTCGTAAACAAGAGCCATTCGAGCAAGTTACCATTGATATTGAAGAACAACATCAAGGTGCAGTAATGGAAGCCTTAGGTATCCGTAAAGGTGAAGTGAAAGATATGATCCCAGACGGCAAAGGACGTACCCGTTTAGAATATATTATTCCAAGCCGTGGTTTAATTGGTTTCCGCAATGAATTTATGACGATGACCTCAGGAACAGGGCTACTCTATTCCACATTCAGCCATTATGATGACGTAAAAGCCGGTGAAATCGGTCAGCGTAAAAATGGTGTATTGATTTCAAATGGTACAGGGAAAGCCCTTGCTTATGCACTATGGGGCTTACAAGAGCGTGGTAAACTGATGATCGATCACGGTGTGGAAGTGTATGAAGGTCAAATTATTGGTATTCACAGCCGCTCAAACGATCTCACAGTAAACTGCTTACAAGGGAAGAAACTCACCAATATGCGAGCTTCAGGAAAAGATGATGCGATCGCCTTAACCACACCAGTACGTTTCTCTCTTGAGCAAGCCATTGAGTTTATTGATGATGATGAATTAGTGGAAGTAACGCCAACTTCAGTACGTATTCGTAAAAAATTACTGACTGAAATGGAACGCAAACGTGCTAGCCGTACCACAACCAGTACGAGTACACATTAATTCCATTATTCTTAAGTAAAAAAGTGCGGTGTTTTTTTTACAAATTTTCCACCGCACTTTTTATCGTAAACCTTGCTATTCCCTTTACTTTAGCCTAGTTTTATTAAGTCAGTCTTCGCAAAAGTTCAAACTAACGTTACACAAAAAAGCCGAATGAAAATCCATTCGACTTTTAATACAGTATAAGTTAAATAACTAAGTGCTAAGCAAGATCATCAATCACTACATACACTTTGGTAGTCGGTCCGTGAACGCCCACCACTTTTACTAACTCAATATCTGCTGTGGAACTTGGGCCTGAAATGATATTCACACAAGAAGGCATTCTTTCCCCTAACACAGCTTTGTCGTGCAGAATTTTAGCAAGTTGTGCGACGCGAGGTAAAACAAGGCTTTTACGTACTACCACAATGGATTTTTCAGGCAATAAACTTACTGAACGGCCTTTATCTTTACCTGAAAATAACACGATTCCCCCTGACTCAGCTAAACCATATTCTGCATAAGCAATACCGATATTCGCTTGTTCTGCGTGTTTTAGGTTTTCTTCGCCATTTTGTGGTAGCCAGACCGTAGTGTCGTAATGTGCTTGTACCGCTTGAGTAATACCAAGTTGCGCTAAACGCTCATCTCCCGTGAGAATAACTGGCCCACCACCATATTTTTCACACACAGAAAGCACCGCACTTTGTATTTCTGCTTCATTTGTTTCAATCACATCAACCATCATCGCTTTTGCTGATTCGATAAACGCTTGGCATAAAGCTTGTGGGTTAAGATCAGTTAAACGTGTAGTGGCATAATCATTCAGCGGTGCAGGCATTGGTTCTGGCACAAGCTGGCGTGGACGCCCCATTTTTTCCGCAAGTTTGTTCAGAAAGTTTTCTCTATTTTGTACGTCCATTATTTTGCCTCTCTTTTGTTAAACCATTCACGGAAACTTTCGCCATCTGCACTTGGTAGATCGCGTGCTTTTGTCCATTCTGCTAATGCCCCAAATTCAAGCGGTGCTTTACCATTTTTGATGAACTTACTGGCAACTTTCGCCCCAACATTCACGCCCACTTTCCATAACGTTGGGTGGGAATTTGCAAAATTGAAGCCAAAGATAGATAAACGCTCTGCTGCAGGCGTCATACCACTTTGAGCAATATGCTCACGGTGTTTTAGGATAAGTTGTGCCAATGGAATTTTCACTGGGCAAACGGAATTACAAGCTGTGCATAACGAGCAGGCGTATGGCAGTTCTTTAAAATCTTCATAACCGCCTAGTAATGGGGAAATGACTGATCCGATTGGTCCCGGATAAATTGAGCCATAACCGTGTCCACCAATTTGGCGATATGCTGGGCAAGTATTTAAACAGGCTCCACAACGGATACAACGTAATACCTCTTTAAATTCACTTTCAAGAATTTTTGAACGGCCATTATCCACGATAACTAAATGGAATTCTTCAGGGCCATCTGTTTCCCCCGTAAGACGTGGCCCTGTTAGCCAAGTGTTATAGCCGGTTAGTTTTGCACCGACTGCACTTCTGGCAAGCATTGTGATTAAAACATCCACTTCCTCAAAGGTAGGCGCAATACGTTCCATTCCCATCACGGCAATGTGCGTTTTCGGTACCGTGGTGGCAAGACGCAAGTTTCCTTCGTTGGTGACCAAGCAAAGGCTGCCCGTTTCTGGCACGGCAAAGTTACATCCACTCACACCGATGTCCGCCTCTAAGAAATCTTGGCGGATTTTTTCACGAATAAATAAGGTCATTGCTTCTGGCGTTTCTGGCCCGTCATAGCCTAATTTTTCGTGTAAATCTTTACGGATTTGGTGGCGATCTTTGTGAATGGCTGGCACCACAATATGAGAAGGACGATCTCCGGCAATTTGTAGGATATATTCGCCTAAATCTGTTTCCACCACTTTAATGCCTTCGGCTTCAAGCACTTCATTCATACCGATTTCTTCGGTAACCATTGATTTGGATTTGACAATTTTCTTGGCATTTTTCTCAAGGGCAACTTGACGGATATAATTGGTTGCATCTTCTGCCGTTTCAGCAAAATACACTTTTCCACCATTTTCGCTCACTTTTTCGCTTAATTGATATAAATAAGCATCAAGATTAGCTAAAACGTGGTTACGAATATGTTTTGCCTCATCACGCCATTCTTCCCAATGGCCCAGTTCGTCCACCATTTTTTGGCGATTTGTGCCAATACGTTCTTGCGCCATAACAATGGCTTTTCGCATAATGTCGTTGTGAATTTCATTATCCACACGTTTTTTAAATGCAAGATTACTGGTTTTTAATGACATCTTATTTTTCCTCCTGCATTAATACTTCGGCAATGTGCATCACTTTCACCTTTTTGCCTTCACGACTTAAACGTCCGCCTATATTGAGCAAACAACTCACATCTGCACCGATTAAATAGTCTGGCTCAACCTCAGTAATATGCGCCACTTTTTCTGTAACCATTTCACCAGAAATTTCTGCCATTTTGACGGAAAATGTTCCACCGAAACCACAGCAAGTGCTTTGATTATGAATTGGCAATAATTCTAGCCCTTTCACATTTTGTAATAAGGTTAAAGGTTCGTTCACAATACCTAATTTACGGCTTAAACTACAAGAAGGGTGATAAACTGCTTTTCCCGTTAATCTCGCACCCACATTAGTTACGCCTAATTTATTAACGATAAAATCCGTTAAATCATAAAAACGATCAGACACTTTCTGCGCACGTTCAGCCCACTCAACCTCACCAAAACGGTTAAAATATTCAGGATAATTTTTAATTGCGTAAACACAAGAGCCAGCTGGGGCAACGATAGGGTAATCATTCACTTCAAAGGTCTCTACCAAGTTTTTCATTCCTGCTAAGGCTTGTTTGGTATAACCACTGTTAATCGCAGGCTGTCCACAGCAACCTTGTTTTTCAAGGAAAACAATATGACAGCCCAATTTTTCTAGTAATAATACTGTATTTTTTGCAACGCCGGCTTTCACAACATCAGCGATACAAGTAACGTAAAAATTTACGTTCATAAATTACTCCAACATAATCAAATAGAAATGAAGAAATCAGGCAAAGTTGCCTCTGCCTGATTTGTAATAATTCGCACTAAACGTTAAAGAAAAGTGGAATAATAAATAATGCAACAAGTGCGGCAATGATACCATAAACAATCATTGGTATAATGGTTTTCTTAATGATCGTGCCTTCTTGTTTATCAATATTTAATACTGAGCTTACCGCAACGATATTATTGATACATACCATATTCCCCATTGCGCCGCCCACAGATTGTAAGGCAAGCACAAGGGTGGCTGACAAGCCCGTAATTTCTGCTGTGGAAAGTTGAACACTACCAAAGGTCAGGTTAGAAACCGTATTTGAACCAGAGAAGAATGCCCCTACAGCGCCTAAGTAAGAAGCAAATAATGTCCAGTATTCGCCAGTGGCTTCAGCGAAACTTCGACCGATAATTTTCACCATTGAATTATCGCCTCCCACAAGCATTAAATTCACCATAATTAATGCCCCAACGAGTGCTAAAAATGGGTTGCGAGTTTGTCTTAAGCTTCCCATAAAAATCTCTTTGGTTTTACTTGCCGACAATGAAAATAATGGGATAGAAATTAATACGGTTACCACAAATGGAATTAATGCTGGCACATAAAGCAATTTATAGCTTGCATTAACTGATGTGCCAAAAATGTGTTTTAAGCTGAAAATCAAGCCGTGGCTAATTTCAAATAAACCTAATGAGCCTAATTGCACGCTAAGCCAAGTTGTCGCATCGTTCATCATTGCTTTGAATGGTAATTGTTGCAAACGTGTTACAATCAAAATCGCAATGAGTAATCCTGTTGGCAATAAGGCTTTTACCACTTGCCCCATACTTACTGCATTGTCGTCAAGGTTATTTTCCACTTTTGCTAAACCGATGCCTTTATTCGCCACGAATACAGACACCAACAAGCCAATTGCCCCACCCACTAATGATGGAAATTCATAATTTACTTGTGCTAATAAGAAATAAGGCACCACACAAGCAAAAATACTGATATAAATAAAGACAAGATTTTTACGAATTTCACTCCAGCCGACAATTAAACGTAATGCCATTAATGGAATAATTAATGCCGCAAACGAATGAATTAATGCTGACATTGAACCAATTTCTAAAATTTGTCCTTCATTAAGGTGTAAAGGCCCAAATCCGAACCACGTTGGCGTACCTACCGCCCCGAAAGAAACGGGAACCGAGTTCATAATTAAGGCTAACATCGCCACTTTTAATGGCGGAAAACCTAATCCCACTAAAATTGGGGCAGCAATTGCGGCGGGTGTTCCGAAGCCACTCGCTCCTTCAATCATAAACGCGAATGCCCAACCGATAATCATAATTTGTGCAACAGGATTTGGATTAATGTTTCCCAACCATTTGCGTAATGTATTCGTTACCCCTGAAGTTTCAGAAAAACGATTAAATAAAATCGCCCCGAAAATCACCGTAATTGGCGTTTGAACCGCCACCAATGCCGCGGTAACATTGGCACTCACAATGGCGATATCTGTACCGAAGAAAATAAATTGAATAATTAATACGACTACTGCAATCCACGGCAAAGCAACATAAGATGGCAACGCATTACGTTTTACCATTAAATAAATTAATAAAACAATAGGAAAAATACTCAAAAAAAGAGCCATACAAACTACTCCATCAATAATTAATTTTATGACTTAACTGGGTCGCCATTCTATGCTGATTTAATCGATTTAGTAAAATATTTGTTAAAAAATTATGACAATGATCACAAAAAATTTTAACATTTTGCTAAAAATACTTCCTTCTAGTTAGCCTTTAACCTATCCAATAAGCCATTTCTCATTCAGGGTAAAATCCGCTATAATTAGCCAATTTTGCAAAAAACTTGTTATTTTTTCACCGCACTTTGTTTTTGCCGTGAAAATTTGCCCTAACAAAGATAGAGGTTTTTATGACAACTCCTGTTGTTGCCCTTGTGGGTCGCCCAAATGTGGGGAAATCCACCTTATTTAATCGCCTAACACGTACTCGTGATGCCCTTGTTGCCGACTTCCCGGGGTTAACACGCGATCGTAAATATGGTCAAGCCAATATTGCTGGTTATGATTTTATCGTGATCGATACGGGCGGTATTGACGGTACCGAAGAAGGCGTTGAAGAAAAAATGGCTGAGCAATCCTTACTTGCCATTGAAGAAGCTGACATTGTATTGTTTCTTGTTGATGCGCGTGCTGGACTAACTTCTGCCGATATTGGCATCGCCCAATATTTACGCCAACGTCAAAATAAAACCACCGTGCTGGTTGCCAATAAAACTGACGGTATTGATGCCGATTCACATTGTGCTGAATTTTATCAGCTTGGGTTAGGCGAAATTGTACAAATCGCCGCTTCACAAGGGCGTGGCGTAAACGCGTTAATGGAACAAGTGCTTGCCCCCCTTGCTGAACAGAATGCGGAAAAAGAAGCAGCGCAAAACCAAAGTGCGGTGAAAAATAACGAAGAAAACCAAGATGATGAATGGGATCACGAGTTTGATTTCAACAACGAAGAAGATAGCCAGCTTTTAGATGAAGCCCTTGAGGAAGAAGAAAGCGAACAAGAGCAAAATATCAAAATTGCTATTGTAGGGCGTCCTAACGTGGGTAAATCCACCCTCACGAACCGTATTTTAGGTGAAGATCGCGTCGTGGTTTACGATCTCCCTGGTACAACACGAGATAGCATTTCTATTCCGATGGAACGTGATGGTCAGCATTACACGATCATCGACACCGCTGGGGTACGTAAACGGGGCAAGGTGCATTTAACGGTAGAAAAATTCTCTGTAATCAAAACCTTACAAGCAATTCAAGAAGCCAATGTGGTACTACTCACCATTGATGCGCGTGAAGGGATTTCCGACCAAGATCTTTCCTTGCTCGGCTTCATCTTAAATGCGGGGCGTTCTTTAGTCATCGTGGTAAACAAGTGGGACGGTTTAGATCAAGAGGTTAAAGATCGTGTAAAGTCAGAATTAGATCGTCGCCTAGATTTTATTGATTTTGCAAGAGTTCACTTTATTTCCGCATTACACGGTAGCGGTGTGGGCAATCTCTTTGATTCCATTAAAGAGGCTTATGCTTGTGCCACGCAAAAAATGACCACCTCAATGCTCACTCGTATCCTACAAATGGCAACTGATGAACATCAACCGCCGATGATGAGTGGTCGCCGAATCAAATTAAAATACGCTCATCCGGGTGGCTATAATCCGCCAATTATTGTGGTACACGGTAACCAAATTGATCGCCTGCCAGATAGCTATAAACGTTATTTATCAAACTATTATCGTCGCAGTCTAAAAATCATTGGCTCACCAATTCGCTTACTATTCCAAGAAGGCAGTAACCCATTTGCAGGGAAACGCAATAAATTGACTCCAAATCAGTTGCGTAAGCGTAAACGTTTGATGAAATTTATAAAGAAATCAAAGAAATAGTTAAAATAAAAGGCGATCAACCATCGCCTTTTTTATTACCTACAGAAAAATGAGCTATTTTTCCACCGCACTTAATTATTGCGTTATCTGGATTGGCAAATAACGATAACGTAAATGAATAAATAAAAATAACAGCATACTAAATAATGCCAGTATTCCGCCAACCACACCGATATAAGATAATCCCAAATGTTGCATCACTTGATTCCCTAATAATGCGCCGCCACCAATGCCGATATTATAAATCCCTGAAAATATTGCCATTGCGACATCTGTTGCATCGGGAGCAAGTTGTAAAATACGGATCTGTAAACTTAATCCAATCCCTGCAATACCTGTTCCCCATAATAAAATTAATGGATAGGTAAACGCAGAATGCTGTTTTAATAATAGCAATAAAAACAAGGAAAGGCTTAGACTTATCATTGCAATAAGTAAAAATTTTGCCGGTCCAAAGCGATGAAAGCGACCAAATAAAAAACTTGCGATCATTCCAGCACAACCAAACAGCAATAAAATCAGGGTCGTTTCTGTTGGCGCAATAGTCACTTCTTGGATCATAAAAGGTTCAACATAGCTATATGCGGTGAAATGAGCTGAAATCACAATGGCGGTAAGAACAAATAATCCGACTAAGAGTGGACGTTTAAATAAAATCGGAACACTTTTCAATGAACCGGCATTTTTACTCACTAAGTGCGGTAATAATTTATAGAGAAAAATCAATACGATAAATGCCACCACACCAATCACGCCAAAGGTGGTTCGCCAACCCAGCCATTGTCCAATAATACGCCCTAAAGGTAAACCTAACACCATTGCTAATGCACTGCCCATTGCTAACAAACCGAGCGCTTGTGCTTTTTTATCTTTCGGTGCAAGGCGTACTGTAAGCGAGGCGGTAATTGCCCAGAACACAGAATGAGAGATTGCAATGCCAATGCGAGAAATCAGCAATACGTGAAAATTCCACGCCACACAGGACAGTATGTGGCTCAAGATAAACAGAATAAATAGTTTAATCAGCAAGCTACGCCGTTCTAGCTTTGCGGTTAGTAACATAAAGGGCAAGGAAAGCAGGGAAACAATCCACGCATAAATGGTGATCATCAGCCCAGTTTGGCTGACGGGCATTTGGAAACTTTTCGCGATATCCGATAATAGTGCCACTGGGATAAACTCGGTGGTGTTGAAAATAAACGCGGAAAACGCCATACAAATAACGCGCCATAATTTTACACGGCGAACAATTTTGGGAGATAACATTGTTAATTGGGGTTAGCAAAAAAGGGGGCTATTTTAGCATAGAAGTTTGGTTTTTTCTCAATGGGAAAAATGTTGTTTCAATAGCGCTTTAAGTTGTTTTTTTAATCCTTGCGTGGACTCAATGTGATATTGTGGCGAATAGCAATCACCAAAGAAATGTAACGGCAGTTGGATCTGTTGATATTTTTTCTCACGCAAATTGAGATTAACGCGAAAATCGCATTGCTGGCTGACTTGATCCACTGTCCCTTCGCCTGCCAGTTGAAAATAAGCATCGTGTAATTGTAAATTTTGCCATTGCATTGTTTGCTGATCCCAGATTAATTGGGTACTCAACAGTTCAAAAGGCGAATCCATATTTTGCAAGCGTTCTGTATCATAATTAATCGGCAAACGTTGTGCCACGATGGCTAACAGATTGACATTTTTCGCTTTGCCATTGGTAATCTGTAAACTCGCCTGCCCTTTTTTGATTTTCTGTGCAACCAGTTCCATTTCTCCTTTTAATTGAGCTTGCCCTGTTGCCAATACGGGTAATTTCAACAATGCTAGCCATTGTTCTATGGCGATATTCTGTGCGGAAAACTGCAAACGTTGTGATTCTTGATTAAATTGGAAGTTCATATTCCCTTGTGATAACAAGGCAAGGTTGCCATTTATAAAGTGCGGTTGAAATTCCAGCAGAATTTTTCCCTGCGAAAATGGTATTTGATTAATGCTAAGATCCGTAAAATCAAGTTGGTAATGCTGAGTTTGGTTTTGGGTTTCACTGTGTAAATTCCCTTGTGATAATTGCAATACCACTGTATTCACATCGCCATAAAGTGGCTGTTCAAACTGCCACAGCCCGGCAATTTGCTGAAAAGTTAAGCCATTATTGGAAAGTTGCAAGTTTCCTTGTAAATGGAGTTGACTTTCATTTCGTGTTGCCTGTGCGCTAAACGCCATTTGCAAAGGAGAGGTTAAATTCAATGAGGCATTTTGTGATAACGCATTGAATAAATGGGAAATATCCTGCCAAGCAAGTGCGCTGGGGGTTAGACTAACATTTAGCCCTTGCCATTGAGAACCTGCCATTTTGCCATTATGCAACTGAAGCTCATTCAGCGTAAGCTGACCACTAAGCAAGGTGATAGGATTGAATTCAAGCACAATTTTTTCGAAAAAAAACCACCGCGCTTTTTGTTGAAACTTAACTTGATGTAAGGATAATTGAGTAGGGAAAAGCTGACTTTCTACTTTCGTCACTTGGATATGATGTTGCGCAAGCTGTGCAGAAAGTTGTGCGGTTAAACGTGATTTCTGCCAAAAAAGAAAACATAGCCCAACACACAACAGTGCGATTAGCCATATTATTTTCTTTTTCATTGCTTATTTATCCTTATCAATACGGCTGGCTACCGCATTTTGCTGATCCTTATATTTCGCATCTTGACGGCGATTATAAGGACGGGCTGCCTCACCACTTAGCACTTCAAAACTTAATGCGCCAATCACCATTTTTGGACGCAGTGCTAAAGGTAATTTACCTGAATTATAAAATTCCAACACGATTCGCCCATTCCAACCCGGATCAATGCGATGTGCTGTAACGTGAACCATCAACCCTAGGCGAGCAAGGGAAGAGCGTCCATCTAGCCAACCGATAATATTTGCGGGCAAAGATACGGCTTCAAAAGTGGTAGCAAGGGCAAGTTCCCCCGGGTGAAGAAAGAATGCCTCACCGTCATCAATGAGAATTTCATCACTCATCACCGCTTCAAGCTGGGCAGAAACCTCTTCTTTTTTGCCACTTAAATCAATATAAGGCGCTGTATGCTCACGAAATACACGGAAAGAATTACCTAAGCGTACATCAACGGTTGCACCATTGATTTTGTCATTATCTGGGCGTGGCGTTAAGCTGATAATACCTTGATCTAAATAACGTTCAATGTCAGTATCACATAATCTCATTGTTATCCCCTATTTGCCTTTCAGTAGATGCAAAATCTGTGCTTTTAACATATTGATTGCAATACGGTTTTTCCCACCACGAGGAACAACAATATCCGCATATTGTTTCGACGGTTCGATAAATTGCAAGAACATTGGACGAACCGTTGCTCGGTATTGATCCACTACCGATTGTAAAGAACGACCACGTTCTTCCATATCGCGTTTTAAACGGCGGATAAAGCAAATATCCAATGGTGCATCGACAAACACAGAAATGCTCGCCTCTTGGCGAATGCGTTCATCTGTGAGCAACAAAATCCCTTCTAAAATAATCACTTTCTTTGGTTTGAAATGGGTGGTCTCACCAGTACGCGTGTGTTCCACATAGCTATAAACGGGAATATCTACCGCCTTGCCTGCTTTTAATGCGCGCAAATGTTGCAATAATAAATCACGATCCATTGAATTTGGGTGGTCGTAATTGGTTTTAATGCGCTCTTCAAAAGCAAGGTGGGTTTGATCTTTGTAGTAGCTATCTTCGGAAATGATGCCGATGTCTTCGCAACTGAGTTCATCACGAAGCTCTTTATGAATGGTCGAAGCAATAAGGCTTTTTCCTGATGCGGAAGCCCCTGCAATAGCAATAATAATGCAATCTTGATCTGACATAATAGGATTCAATTAAACGAATGAGTAATTTGCGAATTATAAAGAAAAAATTCACTTTTTGATAATAGTTTCCCCCTTTTAATAAAATAAAACGAAAGAAATCTTCTATTTTGTGATATTGCTCACAGCATTTTTTATCCCATTCAGATAGGATTAACCGCATTTAATTAAGATTAATCAATAAGATAGCTGATTTTCTCGACAAACCATAAGGAGTACGACAATGAAAGGTAAAGCAATTTCTCTCGCAATTTCCACCGCACTTGCCACGTCAGCCTTAATATTCAGTGTGCAAGCACAAGCCAAGGGACGATTAGTGGTATATTGTAGCGCAACGAATGAAATGTGTGAGGCTGAAACCCAAGCCTTCGGTCAAAAATATGATGTTAAAACCTCTTTTATCCGTAATGGTTCAGGCAGCACCTTTGCCAAAATTGAAGCCGAGAAGAAAAATCCTCAAGCTGACGTATGGTACGGCGGTACCCTTGATCCGCAATCTCAAGCAGGAGAACTTGGTTTATTGGAAGCCTATCGTTCACCTAATGTTGAACAAATTATGCCAAAATTCCAAGATCCAGCGAAAGTCAAAGGCAATTATACCTCTGCGATTTATATGGGTATTTTAGGTTTTGGTGTGAATACTGAACGCTTGAAAAAATTAGGCATCAAAGATGTCCCTAAATGCTGGAAAGACTTGACCGATCCTCGCTTAAAAGGTGAAATTCAAGTAGCTGACCCACAAAGCTCAGGTACAGCTTACACAGCAATTGCGACCTTTGTACAATTATGGGGAGAAGATCAAACTTTCAATTTCTTTAAACAACTTCATCCGAACATCTCCCAATATACCAAATCGGGCATCACACCTTCACGCAATACGGCAAGAGGCGAAACCACCGTAGGGATAGGATTCTTACACGACTATGCCCTTGAAAAACAACAAGGTGCGCCAATTGAATTAGTTGTCCCTTGCGAAGGAACAGGTTACGAACTAGGCGGTGTGAGTATCTTAAAAGGTGCGCGCAACTTGGATAACGCCAAATTATTTGTGGATTGGGCCTTGTCGAAAGAAGGTCAAGAATTAGCCTGGAAAAAAGGGCGTGCTTTCCAAACCCTCACGAATATCACCGCAGAACAATCCCCTACGGCGTTTGATCCAACTAAACTTAATTTAATCAATTATGATTTTGAAAAATACGGTGCCTCCGAAGAACGCAAACGCCTAATTAACAAATGGGTGAATGAAGTGAAATTAGCGCAGTAATTTAGCCTTAGCATAGTGAGGTGGGTAATGAAAAAAGTAACGTCCAATCTAATTTTGTCTAGTCTATTACTAGCAGGATTAAGTCTTTCTAATCGGGCTTTTGCTGAGGGGCGCTTAGTGGTTTATTGTAGCGCACAAAATATTGTATGCGAAAAAGCGGTGCAAGGATTTGCGCAGAAATATAAGGTAAAAACTTCTTTTATTCGCAATAGCTCTGGTAGCACGCTTGCCAAAATGGAGGCTGAAAAAAATAATCCTCAAGCCGATGTTTGGGTTGGTGGCCCTTTTGATACACACCTCCAAGCGGGAGAGTTGGGCTTAATTGCGTCTTATGATTTTCCAAAACGCAATGAAGTAATGACACAATTCCAAAAACTTGGGAATGGAAAAAGTTCTATTATTTATATGGGGGTTTTAGGTTTTGGCGTTAATACAGAACGTTTGAAAAAACTAGGCATCACAGAAATACCAAAGTGTTGGAAAGACCTATTAGATCCTCGCCTAAAAAATGAAGTGCAAATTGCTGATCCACAAAGCTCTGGCACGGCTTATACGGCAATAGCGACTTTTACACAGCTTTGGGGAGAAGATAAAGCCTTTGATTACCTCAAACAAATCCATCAAAATATTTCACAATATCCAAAAGCAGGGACAGCCCCTTCACGCAATACGGCAAGAGGTGAAACCGCGATTGGTATTGGTTTTTTACAAAATTATTCTTTTGAAAAACAACAAGGTGCGCCAATTGAACTGATCGTACCTTGCGAAGGAACGGGCTATGAGTTAGGGGGTGTAAGTATTATCAAAAATGCACGTAACCTAAAAAATGCACAACGATTTGCTGATTGGGTAATGTCAAAAGAGGCGCAAGAATTATCTTGGAAAGAAGCCCAATCTCATCACGTTGCGACAAACATTAATGCAGAACCTTCACCTTATGCACTTAAACCTGCTGATTTGAATTTGATCGATTATAATTTTGATAAATTTGGTTCAAACGAAACACGTCGTCATCTCATTGACAGATGGGTAAATGAAGTAAAATTGGCGAAGTAATAGGTGTTTCACGGAGATGTTATGAAAAAGCTGTCACAGATGTTTAATTGTAGCCTATTTTGGATTTTGCTAGCGCTGTTGGGTTTTATCTGCTTGCCTTCGATGGCGTTGTATTATGGCTTAGCAGAATCTACTGCGGATGAAATTTATGAAGCAATGGGCTGGGCAAGCTTTAATTTAAGTTGGTTTTGGTTTGCATCATTAGCATTCGTACCCATCTTTTCAGCTGTTTTCAAAGGAAAAGGCGAACGGCAACAGGGCATTGCCGAATTTATAGCAGTTTTAGTGATTTTCCTGTTCGTATTTATTTCTGCCACCATAGAAAAATTCAATCTCGGCTATGCTATTTTTATTCTAATTCTAAGCCTGATTGCTCTTGCAACGCAGGGTTTAGCAAAAATGAAGGTGATGCAAGGGGATAAATTTATCATCGCCTCGCTAATTAGCATTGTCTTGCTGATTTTCTTTTTTATTGTTTATCCAACTTTGGCAATTTTTGTCTCAATGTTTTATGACAATGGGGACTTTGTGCCAAGTCAAGTGATCAGCATTATCGAAAAACCTTATATTATTCGGATTATCGGTAACTCGCTCAGTGTGGCAATCACGGTGGGGATTTTAGCGACATTATTTGGTTTAATTTTCGCTCTTTATACGACACGTATTGCGAAACGCACCGCAGTCATCGGAAAAATTTTCTCCATTTTACCTATTGTTACCCCGCCTTTCGTGGTAGGGTTAGGCGTAACCTTAATGCTTGGGCGTTCAGGTTATGTGACTGAATTTTTGGTAGAATATTTTGGCTTTAGTAGCAACTGGTTATATGGGTTTACCGGGATTATCATTGCTCACACCCTCGCGCTGACACCTATGGCATTTATGATTTTAGAAGGTGCGCTAAAATCTATTCATCCCTCTATTGAAGAGGCAGCTTACACGCTACGCTCGAATCGCTACCAAGCCTTTTTTAATATTATTTTTCCTCTACTCAAACCTGCACTCGCCAATGCGTTTTTAGTGGTCGCGATCCAATCTTTGGCGGATTTTAGTACCCCACTTGTATTGGGCGGTAGTTTTGATGTGATTTCTTCACAAATTTATTTCTATATTGCAGGTTCACAGTTAGATTATGCCTCAGCGAGTACTTTAGGAAGTCTCTTATTAATTTTTTCCTTAGGTATTTTTATTATCCAATATTTGTGGATAGGTAATCGTTCATACGTTACGGTTTCCGGTAAATCTTATCGTGGCGATGTGCAAGATTTACCAAGTGCGATGAAATTTTTCATTATTTTTACCCTTGCTTTCTGGGTACTGTTTAATGCGGTGTTATACGGCAGTATTTTCTACGGCAGTTTCACAATGAACTGGGGAGTGGATTACACCTTCACCTTTAAACACTATCTCACCTTGTTTGGACAAGGCTTTAGTGACGGAGCCTGGCCATCACTTATTCATACGGTGATTTTTGCCGCCACTGCCGCCCCTATCACCGCAATTTTCGGTTTGCTGATCGCCTACATTACGGTACGCCGTGATTTTAAAGGTAAGAAAACCCTTGAGTTTTTAACCTTACTTTGTTTTGCCGTTCCCGGAACCGTGGCTGGGGTTTCCTATATTCTTGCCTTTAACAATGCCCCAATTTACCTTACTGGAACCAGCATTATCATTGTACTATCAATGGTTATGCGTAATATGCCTGTGGGGATGCGCGCCGCAGTGGCAGGTTTAGGACAGCTTGATAAATCCCTTGATGAAGCATCACTTTCCTTAAAAGGAAGCTCATTAAAAACCATTTGGTATATTGTCTTTCCATTACTTAAACCCGCCTTATTATCTGCATTAGTAACGAGTTTCGTACGAGCAATGACCACAGTCAGTGCGATCGTATTCTTAGTGACCGCAGATACAAGAGTGGCGACCTCTTATATTTTGAACCGTGTAGAAGATGGTGAATACGGTGTGGCCATTGCTTATGGCTCAATTTTAATCGTAGTAATGATGGCGATTATCTTGTTATTTGATTGGTTAGTGGGCGATACACGCATTGCACGTTCTAAAGCGAAAAAAATGAATTAATTAGGTTGTCAAAATGAAGAATAATGATTTTTTAGTATTAAAAAATGTCACCAAATCCTTTGGTAACGCGGTGGTAATCGATGATCTCAATCTTTCCATAAAACAAGGCTCAATGGTTACCTTACTTGGGCCTTCTGGCTGCGGCAAAACCACCGTGCTACGCCTTGTCGCGGGGTTGGAAAGCCCAACCTCAGGGCAGATTTTTATTGATGGCGAAGATGTAACCAAATCTTCCATTCAAAACCGTGATATTTGTATCGTGTTTCAATCCTACGCGCTGTTCCCGCATATGTCTATTGGCGATAATGTGGGCTACGGTTTGCGTATGCAAGGCGTCGGATCGGCTGAGCGCAAACAACGTGTAAAAGAAGCGTTGGAATTGGTCGATTTAGCCGGCTTTGAAGATCGTTATGTGGATCAAATCTCGGGCGGTCAGCAGCAACGCGTTGCCTTAGCTCGCGCCCTCGTATTAAAGCCGAAGGTGCTATTATTTGACGAACCACTGAGCAATCTTGATGCGAATTTACGCCGTAGTATGCGTGAAAAAATCCGCGAACTGCAACAACGCCTTGGCATTACCTCCCTTTATGTGACTCACGATCAAAGCGAAGCTTTTGCGGTGTCTGATGAAGTGATCGTAATGCACAAGGGGAAAATTATGCAAAAAGCGTCTGCGAAAGAACTTTATCAACACCCTAACTCATTATTTTTGGCGAATTTTATGGGGGAAAGTAGCATTTTTGACGGAAAACTTGAAAACGGCACAATCACCGTCAATCAATATGCATTTTCCTTACCCAATGTGCAATCTTTCGGTTTAGCAGACGGGGAATGCTTAGTCGGTATTCGCCCTGAAGCGGTACGTCTTTCACAACAAGGAGAGGCAACACAACGCTGTGAAATTCAAAGTGCGGTGTATATGGGTAATCACTGGGAAATTGTCGCACAATGGGGCGAGAAGCCGTTACTCATTAATTGCCAGCCAGATAGTTTTGATCCCACCATCAGCCAAGCCTATGTGCATTTTGCTAACTATGGCGTGTTCTTACTGAAAAAAGAAACGTAGCGCAAGGAATCACTCGCAAAACCAAAGTGCGGTGGAAAATTTAAAATTTTTTTACCGCACTTTGTCTTAATAATAAACAGAATAAACTTTAAATTTATTCGTTTTGGTTAACACTTGGTGCGAACCAAAATACTGATCCAATAAATCCGCATAAGGTAAGAAAGCATTTGCCACAATACGCAGCTCTCCCCCTTCGTTTAAATGCCATTTAGCTTGTGAAATAAGTTCCGACACGGCACGAAATGCGGTATCCATTCCATCGTGGAAAGGCGGATTAGAAATGATCAAATCAAATTTTCCTTCAATTTGAGAAAAGACATCACTTGCAAAAATCTCTGCCTGCAAATTATTTTCTAAGAAAGTCCGCTGGGCTGAAGCAACCGCTAAAGCGTGAATGTCCGTCATTGTCAGTGCAACCGTTGGATTATTCTGCTTAATATAGCTCCCGATTACCCCAGCTCCACAGCCCATATCTAGCACACGACCTTTAATTGGGTGATCTAATGTAGAAATCAATAACGCCGTTCCCACATCTAACTCCGTTGCACTAAACACCCCGGGTAAACTGAAAATGGTCAGATCGCCCAATTGAGCGTGCTGGTAGGATTTCCAATATTTCGCTAAATCAAAGTGCGGTGATTTTTTCAGACAAAAATGATAAAGCCCACAACGTCTTGCACTATCAATCTTGCCAATTTCACCAAACGGAGAAAGCATTTTTTCCGCTGAACGCACACCGCTACGATTTTCGCCAATAATCAATACTTCTTGCTCAGGTGAGCATTGTGATAAAAGCTGCATTAATTGCAACTGATTTTCTTGTTTGTTTTTTGTCCAGTAATAAACAATAAGATCCGCGGTCGGCACAAAATCGACGGAAAAATCCACCGCACTTTTGTTTTTTGCATAATCAAAATACCACGTCCAACAATGCACCGATCTTGCGCTGCTACATAATTGTTGTGGAAAATCATCATTCAACGCCCCAGTAAATAATACATTTCGATTTTCAAATAAAGAAAGATGGCGTTCTAGCACTTGGCTTTCAGGTGAAATCACGGTTTTATCCTATTCATAAAAATATCAATAAAATCCTGCTTTTATAAAAGCAAGAATGAGGTTTCTCAATTCTATAATGCGAAATCAGACAAGACAATCATCTCTTGGCAAATAAAATTTCTCGCTGCTTTGATGTTGCCGACGATTAAATTTGATATTTAGTCTTATCCCCAATATCAAAATGTAATGGCATTCGCCATTTTTGAATGGCAAGCAGTGCAAAAAGTAATGCAGAAATCACCGATAACCCATTGAGAAGTAAGGAATAATTTAAGACTTCCGCAAGCCACAATAAGGCGAGAAAGAGAGGTTGCAAATTTAATCCAAAAATACGAAAACAAAAATACTCTTTAAATGACAACCCACCCAGTGTCAGCAACGCGCCGCCTATTGCTAATTGTGGCATTCCAACTAAATGGCATAACAATGCTGTCCAAGTGGCAAATTGCAATAGAAAACGGATATTTTTCAGATAGATATGCAATGATGAGGCACAACATAACGCCGAACAGAGTAAGCCTAAATAGGCAATTTCTGGAAAATAAGGTAACAGTGCCGTCATTATTGCTGCTAAGACAAAACCGCAACGATAAATGATGACCGTAAAATAATCACACCAATCCATCGGTGATTGAATATGTGGATCAGCCATTCGTTTCTCCTTGTTTACGATATTGATTTGGCGAAATGCCATAATATTGCTTGAAGACGCGACTAAAATAAGCCTCTGACTGATAGCCTATATCTAAAGCAATAGTCAGAATGTTTTTCTGCGTCGTTTTGAGTAACATTGATGCCTGTTGCATACGAACTTGAGCCAGAAATTTTCCCGGCGTAATCGCCATTTTCTTTTGAAAAACGCGGATAAAATTGGCGCGCGACATATTCGCAATTTTCGCAAGATTTCCCATATTCCAATTCTGCTCAGGCTGCTGCAAAATTGCACGCACCGCAACGGATAAACGTTTATCTTGCAATACCGCAAGTAGCCCTATTTTGCTTTCGTGTTTTTCAATATAATCGCGTAAAATGTAAGAAAACAGCACGGATGAAAGGGCATTAATAATCGATCTGCCAGCAAATTGTGTTTCCCCTTCTGCCTCAAAACGGAATAATGCCATAAGTTGTTCAATTGGTGTTTGATATATCGAAAAATGCAAAATATGCGGCAGAATTTTGAATAAAATAGACTGTTTATCATAATAAAACGCCCCACAGAACATTTCAAAATCATTTTTATCTAAGCCATTACTTGCCCGTTGAAATAAGCCATTTTCACGCTTTTCAATTGACGCTGGTGTCTTTTCTGCAAATTGTCGGCTTTGAATATAGTGCAAATCTCCCTCCGGTAAAAAGAAAATATCCCCGGCTTTTAGGAAAATTTTTTCTTTATTCACAATCACTTCACATTCCCCCTGCACGATAATATGGAAAACGCCCATATTTTGTGCCGCACTTGGCTGAACTGATTGCCACTCACCTTGAAATAAACAATGGGTATGAATTTCCCCTTTAATCTGCGCCAACTCAATTAAATGATCTAAAATATCCAATATTTTTACCTCACGATTATTAAGCAATCATCATAAAGTATTTTGTTAGACTTTTTAACCACAAATTGAGATGATTTTACAAGATAGCCCGAATAAATCATCTCATAATAACACAAGCTAAACAGAGATGATTTGATTAAATAGGAGTAAACAATGTTTAAAGACTGGAAACAAGAAAAGACCCACGTTAAGCAATCTTTCGGCGAACTTGGTAAAAAATATCCGAAAATGTTACAGGCATACGGTGCATTATCAAGTGCAATGGAAGCCTCAGCACTAGATGCTAAAACACGTGAACTCATCGCCCTTGCGGTTGCTGTTACCACACGTTGCGAAAGTTGCATTGCAGTACACGCAGATGAAGCAGTCAAAGCAGGTGCGACGGAAGAAGAAGTTGCTGCAGCATTAGCCACCGCCATCGCCCTTAACGCGGGTGCTGCTTATACTTATTCATTAAGAGCCTTAGAAGCATTTAACGTTAATAAATAGTCAATAAAAAAACCTAGTATTATTGCTAGGTTTTTTACCATAAAGGCGTTAGCTCGTTCCCCCCACCGTAATTTGTTCGATTTTTAATGCGGGCTGACCAACCCCAACAGGAACACTTTGCCCCTCTTTTCCACATACGCCAATGCCGTGGTCGATTTCTACGCTGTCGGCGACCATTGAAATATTTTGCATCACGTCAATACCACTACCAATTAGCGTTGCCCCTTTCACGGGTTTCGTAATTTTGCCATTTTCGATCAAATAAGCTTCCGAAGTTGAGAACACAAATTTTCCTGAAGTGATATCCACTTGCCCTCCACCAAAGTGCGGTGCAAAAATCCCACGATCTACGGAAGCTATAAGATCATCAAATTTACTTTTACCAGCTAGCATATAAGTGTTGGTCATTCTTGGCATAGGTAAATGGGCATAACTTTCACGGCGACCATTGCCCGTAGGGGCAACGCCCATTAAACGCGCATTCATTTTATCTTGCATATAGCCTTGCAAAATCCCCTCTTTAATCAATACGTTACATTGGCTTGGTACCCCCTCATCATCAATGGTGAGCGAACCTCGGCGATTTGGCAGTGTACCATCATCAACAATGGTGCAAAGTGGGGAAGTGACTAATTCACCAATTTTTCCAGTAAACAAAGAGCTTTCTTTTCGATTGAAATCGCCTTCTAAACCGTGTCCGACTGCTTCGTGCAATAGCACACCGGGCCAACCAGCGCCAAGCACAACGGGCATTAATCCAGCGGGGGCTGGAATGGCGTTAAGATTGACTAAGGCTTGACGGACTGCCTCTTTTGCAAACGCCACTGCGCGCATTTCACCGTTATCTATCTCAAAAAACCAATCTAACCCAAAACGCCCCCCACAACCTGCACTACCACGTTCACGCTTGCCATTTTCTTCAACTAATACAGAAATAGACAAACGCACTAAAGGGCGAATATCCGCGGCTAATGTGCCATCTGTTGCGGCAATAAGCACTTCTTCATAAATGGCACTTAAACTAGCGGAAACTTTGGTGACGCGCGGATCAGCCGAACGCGCAGTACGATCCACCAGATGCAATAATTCAATTTTCTTTTCTTTGCTTAGGCTTTCCAGTGGATTAATCGCTGCATAGCGATGCACTGCAGAAACTGACATAAACTGCTGTGGCAAAATAAAACTTTGCTGCATAGGCTGAGCGATGCCTTTCACTGCGTTGGCACATTGTTGTAAACTTGCTAAGTTGATTTGATCGGCATAGGCAAAACCTGTTTTCTCGCCACTCACTGCACGCACGCCTACCCCGCGATCAATATGAAAACCGCCTTCTTTAATAATACCGTCTTCTAACACCCAGCTTTCATCTTGGCTAAGTTGGAAATATAAATCGGCATAATCAATATTGCGGTGATCCATAAGGTTAAAGACATTTATTAAATCTTGCGTCGCCAACTGGCTTGGCGTAAGTAGGGATTGGGTTACTTTGTTTAGCATTGTTTTCTCTTATAAAGATAGGGGCGGACAAAACTGAGCGCCATTGTGTTGAAAAAAATTCTAATATTCAGACCGCACTTCATAAGCAAAGTGCGGTGCTTTTTAGTGAAGTTTTACATTACCACAACATCAAATTGTTCCTGATGGTAAAAAACCTCGGTCTTAATTTGAATTTGTTTACCCAAAAAGACTTCTAATTCTGCAATTAATCCGTGGCTTTCTTCATTAATTAAATAGTCTGCAACTGCTCTTGAGGCATATACGACAAATTTTTCGCTATCAAAAAGATGATGCACGCGGATAATTTCACGCATAATTTCGTAACAAATGGTTTCTACGGTTTTCACTCGTCCACGTCCGCTACATTCGGGACATTCATCACATAAAACGTGTTCTAGGCTCTCACGAGTTCGTTTGCGTGTCATTTCCACTAAACCGAGCTGGGTGAAACCATTTACACTGGTTTTGACGCGATCTTTCGCTAAGGCTTCTTGCAACGATTCCAATACACGAGTTTGATGCTCTTCTGACTGCATATCAATAAAATCAATGATGATAATGCCCCCCAGATTGCGCAGTTGAAGCTGTTGGGCGATCGCTTTGGTTGCTTCAATATTGGTATTAAAAATCGTTTCTTCAAGGTTACGATGCCCTACGAATGCCCCCGTATTAATATCAATGGTGGTCATTGCTTCCGTTTGCTCAATGATAAGATAACCGCCCGATTTCAAATTAACGCGCTTATCTAATGCGGTATGAATGGCATTTTCTACCCCATACACATCAAATAGTGGTTGATTGCCAGAATGAAGTACTAATTTTTCTGTTAAACTCGGGATAAATTCTTCGGTAAATTCTTTCACTTCATTGAAACAAAGATTAGAATCAATGCGGATTTTTTCTAGATCGACGCCGATAAAGTCGCGCAAAATACGTTGCGGAAGCGCAAGTTCGCCATAAAGCATTGAACGTGTTGGGTATTTTGCACGGCGTTCCATTACTTTACGCCATAAGCGTTTTAAAAATTCTGCATCTTGTAAAAGTTCTTCTTCCTTTGCGCCTTCCGCCGCGGTACGGATAATAAAACCACCTAATTCATCACAAAAAGGCAATACCAGATCTTTTAATCGCGCACGTTCCTCTTCACTTTCAATACGTTGCGATACGCCAACGTGGCTGTTTTCTGGCATAAACACGAGGTAGCGAGAAGGCAGAGTAATATCCGTAGTCAGTCTTGCTCCTTTTGTGCCAAGGGGATCTTTCACCACCTGCACCACAATATCTTGCCCTTCACGCACTAGCTCTGCAATATCTTTCACGATAAACTGTTTTTTCTCGTTTTCATCCACACATTCTGTGTGTGAAACAATGTCAGAGGCGTGCAAAAAGGCTGCCTTCTCCAAACCAATATCCACAAAAGCCGATTGCATTCCCGGCAATACCCGGGTTACACGACCTTTATAAATATTGCCAACAATGCCACGTTTAGCTTGCCGTTCTATATGTACTTCTTTCAAGATTCCTGTATCTACAAGGGCAATACGCGTTTCACTCGGCGTTACATTAACTAATAATTCTACGGTTTCCATATTAATCTTGTTTGCTTGTTTTTCTGTTGGCTAGTCTAACGAAAAGGGAAATAGAATAACAGTACCAAATCAGGTAAAATATGACTTTTCTCAAATTTTAACCTTTTCTTTTGGAATGTTCCGTTTATAAATTATGATCGATTTTCGTCCTTTTTACCAACAAATTGCCACAAGCCCACTTTCAGCTTGGCTTGAAACGCTCCCCGCTCAACTTAAACAATGGGAAAAACAAACCCACGGCGATTACGCCAAGTGGGCAAAAATTGTGGACTTTCTGCCTGATTTGCACGCCAATCACATTAATTTAAAAAGTGCGGTGCAATCTGAAAGTGAGATTGAACTGAATGCTGGAGAACGTCAGCGCATTGTGTATCATCTTAAGCAATTAATGCCTTGGCGCAAAGGACCTTATCACCTTTTTGGCATTCATATTGATTGCGAATGGCGTTCTGATTTCAAATGGGATCGCGTGCTACCTCACCTTGCACCATTAAAAGATCGCTTAATTTTAGATGTGGGCTGTGGCAGCGGCTATCATATGTGGCGAATGCTAGGCGAAGGTGCCAAAATGGTGGTAGGCATTGATCCAACAGAACTCTTTTTATGCCAATTTGAGGCGGTGCGTAAATTGTTAAATAATGATCGCCGAGCCAATTTAATTCCCCTTGGTATTGAACAAATGCAACCTTTAGGGGTGTTTGACACCGTGTTTTCAATGGGGGTGTTGTATCATCGCAAATCCCCTTTTGAGCATTTCGCTCAATTGAAAAATCAGCTAAGGGTAGGTGGGGAATTAGTACTTGAAACGTTAGTCATTGATGGTGATGAAAACACCGTACTTGTACCGCAAGATCGTTACGCAAAAATGAAAAACGTCTATTTTATTCCTTCTGTCAATGCTTTGATTTTATGGCTAGAAAAGAGTGGATTTCACAATGTGCGTTGTGTTGATGTGGCCGTAACCCGCCTTGAAGAACAACGTAAAACCGAATGGCTAGAAAACGAAAGCCTGATTGATTTCCTTGATCCACAAGATCACAGCAAAACGATTGAAGGCTACCCAGCTCCAAAAAGAGCGGTGATTTTGGCGAATAAATAATGAATAAAAAAGCACCGCACTTACAAAATCGCTCAAATATGACTTATTTGAGTGATTTTGATATTCTTTCTTAAACATATAAGACCAAAGTGCGGTGTAATTTTGACAGATTTTTCTTGCATCTTTTTTCTCTTGCTTATGTCTTTTATACCCAAAACATATCAAGACATAATTAATAGCCTTTAAATATACTTATATATAATATCTTTTATCTTTAGATTATGGTTCAATCTAGCCTATTCATTCTCAGTGATGCTTCTCTGCTTCTATTCCCTCCAAATACAAAAAACGCCACTGAGTTCCCTCAATGGCGTTCTTCTTTCATTCAAAACCTGGCGGTGCCCTACTCTCACATGGGAAACTCCCACACTACCATCGGCGTTACAGCGTTTCACTTCTAAGTTCGGCATGGATTTAGGTGGGTCCACTGCACTAACGCCGCCAAGATAATTCTTTCGCTTATCTCTCTTCTTTATAGACTTCAAAGCCTTTCGCTCTAAAATCCCTACTCTTTCAATCAAAAACAAGCCAAAACCCTTGAGTGTTGTATAGTTAAGCCTCTCGGGCAATTAGTACTGGTTAGCTCAACGACTCACATCGCTTACACACCCAGCCTATCTACGTCTTAGTCTCAAACAACCCTTACCAACTTAAAGTCGGGGAGAACTCATCTTAAGGCAAGTTTCGTGCTTAGATGCTTTCAGCACTTATCTCTTCCGCATTTAGCTACCCAGCAGTGCCTCTGGCGAGACAACTGGTACACCAGTGATGCGTCCACTCCGGTCCTCTCGTACTAGGAGCAGCCCCTCTCAATTCTCCAACGCCCACGGCAGATAGGGACCGAACTGTCTCACGACGTTCTAAACCCAGCTCGCGTACCACTTTAAATGGCGAACAGCCATACCCTTGGGACCTACTTCAGCCCCAGGATGTGATGAGCCGACATCGAGGTGCCAAACACCGCCGTCGATATGAACTCTTGGGCGGTATCAGCCTGTTATCCCCGGAGTACCTTTTATCCGTTGAGCGATGGCCCTTCCATTCAGAACCACCGGATCACTATGACCTGCTTTCGCACCTGCTCGACTTGTCTGTCTCGCAGTTAAGCTTGCTTATACCATTGCACTAACCTGACGATGTCCGACCGTCATTAGCAAACCTTCGTGCTCCTCCGTTACGCTTTGGGAGGAGACCGCCCCAGTCAAACTACCCACCAGACACTGTCCGAACACCCGTTTCAGGCGCTTCGTTAGAACATCAAACGTTAAAGGGTGGTATTTCAACAACGACTCCACGATAACTGGCGTTACCGCTTCATAGTCTCCCACCTATCCTACACATCAAAATTCAAGGTTCAGTGTCAAGCTATAGTAAAGGTTCACGGGGTCTTTCCGTCTAGCCGCGGGTACACCGCATCTTCACGGCGATTTCAATTTCACTGAGTCTCGGGTGGAGACAGCCTGGCCATCATTATGCCATTCGTGCAGGTCGGAACTTACCCGACAAGGAATTTCGCTACCTTAGGACCGTTATAGTTACGGCCGCCGTTTACTGGGGCTTCGATCAGGAGCTTCTCTTTCGATTACACCATCAATTAACCTTCCAGCACCGGGCAGGCATCACACCCTATACGTCCACTTTCGTGTTTGCAGAGTGCTGTGTTTTTAATAAACAGTTGCAGCCAGCTGGTATCTTCGACTGGTTCATGCTCCATTCGCAAAGAACTTCACACTACGCCAGCGCACCTTCTCCCGAAGTTACGGTGCTATTTTGCCTAGTTCCTTCACCCGAGTTCTCTCAAGCGCCTGAGTATTCTCTACCTGACCACCTGTGTCGGTTTTCAGTACGGTTTAGTAAAGCCTGAAGCTTAGTGGCTTTTCCTGGAAGTGTGGTATCAGTTACTTCAGCTCCTTAGAGCCTCGTCATCATCTCTCTGTGTTGACAGTAGACCGGATTTGCCTAGTCTACCCACCTACCAACTTAAACGTACATCTCCAACA
The DNA here is from genome assembly GCF_044358625.1 of Avibacterium sp. 20-126. Lineage (NCBI taxonomy): Bacteria > Pseudomonadati > Pseudomonadota > Gammaproteobacteria > Pasteurellales > Pasteurellaceae > Avibacterium > Avibacterium sp. 20-126. The sequence goes on from NZ_CP091457.1 coordinate 1,955,420, forward strand.
GTACGCTAACCTAACCTTCTCCGTCCCCACATCGCAGCTTTACCAAGTACGGGAATATTAACCCGTTTCCCATCGACTACGCTTTTCAGCCTCGCCTTAGGGGCCGACTCACCCTGCCCCGATTAACGTTGGACAGGAACCCTTGGTCTTCCGGCGAACGGGTTTTTCACCCGTTTTATCGTTACTTATGTCAGCATTCGCACTTGTGATACGTCCAGCAATCCTCTCGAACCACCTTCTTCCGCTTACACAACGCTCCCCTACCCAACAATCTTTCGATTGATGCCGCAGCTTCGGTACTATATTTTAGCCCCGTTACATCTTCCGCGCAGGCCGACTCGACTAGTGAGCTATTACGCTTTCTTTAAATGGTGGCTGCTTCTAAGCCAACATCCTAGCTGTCTAAGCCTTCCCACTTCGTTTCCCACTTAATATAGATTTTGGGACCTTAGCTGGCGGTCTGGGTTGTTTCCCTCTCCACGACGGACGTTAGCACCCGCCGTGTGTCTCCTGTGCAGTACTCTTTGGTATTCGGAGTTTGCATCGGTTTGGTAACCCGGGATGGGCCCCTAGCCGAAACAGTGCTCTACCCCCAAAGGTATTCACACAAGGCTCTACCTAAATAGATTTCGGGGAGAACCAGCTATCTCCCGGTTTGATTGGCCTTTCACCCCCAGCCACAGGTCATCCGCTAATTTTTCAACATTAGTCGGTTCGGTCCTCCAGTTAGTGTTACCCAACCTTCAACCTGCCCATGGCTAGATCACCGGGTTTCGGGTCTATACCTTGCAACTAGCCGCCCAGTTAAGACTCGGTTTCCCTTCGGCTCCCTTATTCAGTTAACCTCGCTACAAAATATAAGTCGCTGACCCATTATACAAAAGGTACGCAGTCACCCAAAAGGGCTCCCACTGCTTGTACGTACAGGGTTTCAGGTTCTATTTCACTCCCCTCACCGGGGTTCTTTTCGCCTTTCCTTCACAGTACTGGTTCACTATCGGTCAATCAGGAGTATTTAGCCTTGGAGGATGGTCCCCCCATCTTCAAACAGGATTCCTCGTGTCCCGCCCTACTTCTCGTAAGCTTAGTACCACACGCGATTTTTCAGATACGGGGCTATCACCCTGTTTCGCTTGACTTCCCAGTCAATTCTCCTAAATCACTCGCTATCACTTACTGGCTACTCCGCTTTCGCTCGCCGCTACTCACAGAATCTCGGTTGATTTCTTTTCCTCGGGGTACTTAGATGTTTCAGTTCTCCCGGTTCGCCTTGTTTACCTAGTTTATTCAGTAAACAATGATAGGTTCTTCACCTATCGGGTTTCCCCATTCGGACATCGTGGGTTAAACGCTTCTTATCAACTCACCCACGCTTTTCGCAGATTAGCACGTCCTTCTTCGCCTCTGATTGCCAAGGCATCCGCCCTGTACGCTTTCTCACTTAACTATACAACCTCAAGGATTTTTTTCCTTAAAGCTATCATCGTCATTCGTTGAGAATCGCTTACTTGCTTTTGTTCAAGTAAGTCTTCTTTTACTCAGACTTCTTCAATTCAATGATAAACTTTATCTTTTATCACCGGCTTGAAAGTCTCTTCAGTTTTCAGCTTGTTTTTACATTGTTAAAGAGCAATTCGCTATAAAATTAGCTTTATATGGCGTCCCCTAGGGGATTCGAACCCCTGTTACCGCCGTGAAAGGGCGATGTCCTAGGCCTCTAGACGAAGGGGACTACATATAAAGGTAATCTCTACTACATCCTTTGCTTCTCATTGTCTAACATCAATCAACCAATCTGTGTGAACATTCGTCTTCTCTTCGGTAAGGAGGTGATCCAACCGCAGGTTCCCCTACGGTTACCTTGTTACGACTTCACCCCAGTCATGAATCATACCGTGGTAAACGCCCCCCTCTCGGTTAAGCTATCTACTTCTGGTACAACCCACTCCCATGGTGTGACGGGCGGTGTGTACAAGGCCCGGGAACGTATTCACCGCGACATTCTGATTCGCGATTACTAGCGATTCCGACTTCATGGAGTCGAGTTGCAGACTCCAATCCGGACTTAGATGCACTTTCTGAGATTCGCTCACCCTCGCAGGCTCGCTTCCCTCTGTATGCACCATTGTAGCACGTGTGTAGCCCTACTCGTAAGGGCCATGATGACTTGACGTCATCCCCACCTTCCTCCAGTTTATCACTGGCAGTCTCCTTTGAGTTCCCATCTCTACATGCTGGCAACAAAGGATAAGGGTTGCGCTCGTTGCGGGACTTAACCCAACATTTCACAACACGAGCTGACGACAGCCATGCAGCACCTGTCTCAAAGTTCCCGAAGGCACAGTCTTATCTCTAAAACCTTCTTTGGATGTCAAGAGTAGGTAAGGTTCTTCGCGTTGCATCGAATTAAACCACATGCTCCACCGCTTGTGCGGGCCCCCGTCAATTCATTTGAGTTTTAACCTTGCGGCCGTACTCCCCAGGCGGTCGATTTATCACGTTAGCTACGGGCGCCAAGCTCAAAGCCCAACCCCCAAATCGACAGCGTTTACAGCGTGGACTACCAGGGTATCTAATCCTGTTTGCTCCCCACGCTTTCGCACATGAGCGTCAGTATCTCCCCAAGGGGCTGCCTTCGCCTTCGGTATTCCTCCACATCTCTACGCATTTCACCGCTACACGTGGAATTCTACCCCTCCCTAGAGTACTCTAGTAAACCAGTCTGAAATGCAATTCCCAAGTTAAGCTCGGGGATTTCACATCTCACTTAATTTACCGCCTGCGTGCCCTTTACGCCCAGTTATTCCGATTAACGCTCGCACCCTCCGTATTACCGCGGCTGCTGGCACGGAGTTAGCCGGTGCTTCTTCTGTGACTAACGTCAAATCAACGCGCTATTAACACGTCAACCTTCCTCATCACCGAAAGAACTTTACAACCCGAAGGCCTTCTTCATTCACGCGGCATGGCTGCGTCAGGGTTCCCCCCATTGCGCAATATTCCCCACTGCTGCCTCCCGTAGGAGTCTGGGCCGTGTCTCAGTCCCAGTGTGGCTGGTCATCCTCTCAGACCAGCTAGAGATCGCAGGCTTGGTAGGCCTTTACCCCACCAACTACCTAATCCCACTTGGGCTCACCTTATGGCTAGTGGCCTTCCGGTCCCACTACTTTAATCCTCAGATATTACGCGGTGTTAGCCATCGTTTCCAATGGTTATCCCCCTCCATAAAACAGATTCCCAAGCATTACTCACCCGTCCGCCACTCGTCAGCATCGAAAGCAAGCTTTCAACCCGTTACCGTTCGACTTGCATGTGTTAAGCCTGCCGCCAGCGTTCAATCTGAGCCATGATCAAACTCTTCAGTTTAATCTCGCTCAATGAATACATAACGTTATATTCTTTTCGAATTTCAAGTTAAGCATCATTGATTTCTAAATTTTAAATCTTTTTGAAAATCAACGAATGCCCACACAGATTGTCTGATTGATTGTTAAAGAGCAAAAAAGAACGACGCGATTTGTATCATCTTAATTTCTACAACGTCGCGTCGTTGTGTGCGGCGTATTATAGACATCTCGAAAATCTTTGCAAGTCTTTTTTTGTAAAAAATAATAAAAAAACATAAAAATGATGACGACTGACTATTTTAAAATCACACTGATGATTTCTTCTGCAAAGTGCGGTGAAAATTTAGTGAATTTTTATACCGCACTTAATTATTGGCTATTTATCTAAAATAAGCGTTCGTAAGCTTGAAAAGCCAAATTGTTTAAATACCTTTAATAAAGAAGGCTGTTCTTTACTTTCTTTTGTACAATACACCAAATTCTGTTTGACTGTTTTTTGCGTTGGTTCTCCAAGCAAATCCTTGACTCGTTTAGCAATTGCTTTACTTGGATCTAAAAAATATTTCACCTGTGGCAAGCAGGCTTTTAGTTCTGCTTTTAGGAATGGGAAATGGGTACAACCTAAAATCACCGTATCTAATGATAAATTCCGTTGCCATTCTTTGACTTCAAATAAAAGTTTTATGGGATCAATGGGATTCCCTTGTAATTTTTCTTCTGCCATTTTCACCAATTCCGTGCTTCCTAGCTTTTCAACAGTACAATGCATTGCGTAATCTTGAATCAGCTTATCTACATAAGGTCGTTTTACTGTACCTTTAGTGGCAAGTAATCCGATAATCCCTGTTTCTGTTTGCTGTGCAGCAGGTTTTACTGCCGGTACTGTACCAACAACTGGGCAAGAAAATTTTTCTCGTAATGCTGGCAAAACGACTGTGCTTGCGGTATTACAAGCTATCACAATTAAATCAATCGGATGTTGTTGCGAAATTTTCTGACAAATCAAGACACAACGTTCAATAATCGCCTGCTCTTCTTTTTCAGAATAAGGAAAAAATGCGTTGTCTAAACAATAAAGGTAATGGCAATAAGGCAAAAGTGTTTTAACTTCACGATATACACTCAAGCCCCCAATGCCAGAATCAAAAAATAAAATGGTAGGCGGATTAGATAAGGTTGTCATTTATTATTAAAAAGCAATTCAAGTTGAGGTGATCTTATACCTTAGTATAGGATATCTCAAGGTAAAGTTTACGCATTGGAATAAATGGTTTTCTCGTCAAGCCAACGCTGAATCAAGGCGTCCGAAAGTTGTGGATATTTGTGAATTATTTCTCTGGCATACTGCTGAACCATTGGGATCATTTTGCGATCGCGCATTAAATTTGCCACTTTAAATTCAGCTACCCCTGTTTGTTTTGTTCCCAATACTTCCCCCGGTCCACGGATTTCAAGATCTTTTTCTGAAATATAAAAACCATCTTGACTTTCACGTAACACTTGCAGACGTTTTTTTGATACCTTTCCTAATGGTGGTTTATACATTAGTACACAAAACGAGGCCGTACTTCCCCGCCCTACACGTCCACGCAGTTGGTGGAGTTGAGATAAGCCAAGCCGTTCAGCATTTTCGATAATCATCAAACTTGCATTAGGTACATCAACCCCCACCTCAATTACCGTTGTGGCCACAAGAACATCCAGCTCTGCCGCTTTAAAACTTGCCATAATGTCTTGCTTTTCTGTCGGCTTCATTCGCCCATGAACTAAGCCAATACGTAAATTAGGTAAAGCGTTTGTCAGATCTTGCCAAATTGCTTCTGCGGCTTGCGCCTCTAAGACTTCACTTTCATCAATAAGCGTACAAACCCAATATGCTTGACGTTTTTCATTCACACAAGCCTGATACACGCGTGCAACAATTTCAGCACGGCGTTCTTCTGAAATCGCAACCGTTGTAATGGGCGTTCTTCCCGGTGGCAATTCATCAATAATAGAGGTATCCAAATCAGCATAAACTGTCATCGCTAAGGTGCGCGGAATAGGGGTTGCCGTCATTATCAGTTGATGTGGATAATTTCCTGATTTTTCACCTTTTTCCCGTAACATTAAACGCTGATGTACGCCAAATCGGTGCTGTTCATCAATAATCACTAAAGCGAGATCATTAAATTCTACATCCTGCTGAAATAAGGCGTGCGTACCAACAATCATCTGCACTTCACCTGATTTCATCTGTTCTAATACGGTTTGGCGTGCCTTACCTTTCACTTTTCCGGCAAGCCAACCGACCTTGATACCAAAAGGCTCAAGCCAATGTTGAAAATTGACAAAATGCTGTTCAGCCAAAATTTCCGTCGGTGCCATTAATGCCACTTGCCTTTGGTTATCAATTGCGACGAGTGCGGCTAACGCTGCAACCAAGGTTTTCCCTGATCCCACATCACCTTGCACCAATCGCATCATTGGATAAGGCTTTTGTAAATCTCGCTCAATATCCTGCACAACACGATGTTGTGCATTAGTTGGGGTAAATGGCAAACGCTGTAAAAAGTGCTGTTTTAGATCCGTTTGATAGTGCAAGGGCAAAGCAAAAAATTGCTGAATATTTGACCGCACTTTTTGCATTGCCAAATTATGAGCTAATAATTCTTCAAAAATTAATCGCACTTGCGCTGGGTGCTGTCCCTTTTCGAGCATTTCCAGCGAAACATCGGGTGGCGGACGATGCAAAAATCGGAGCGCCTCTTTCAAACTGTATGGATAAGGATTAAATTCATCAGGTAGAATTTCTGGCAACTGGATTTTATCTAACAACGCCAGCGCTTGATCGGTGAGTTTTCGTAAAGCGTTTTGCTTTAAACCTTCAGTGGTAGAATAAATGGGGGTAAGCGTTTCTGCCATAACTAAAGGAGCATCATCACGAATAATTTGATATTCAGGGTGATGAATTTCTGCCATAAAACGACCACGCTTAATTTCACCGAAGGCTTTTACCCGTGTTCCCACCTGAAAACTGTTACGCATTGCCGCGTTAAAATTGAAAAAACGTAAAGTTAATTTTGATGTGCTATCAGATACCACGACGATTAGAATTGGGCGACGTCCAAACTGCACTTCACAGAGCTGAACTGTCGCACTGATCGTCGCATATTGCTCAGGACGAAGATCAATAATAGGCGTAATGCGTGTACGATCTTCATAACGACTCGGTAAATGAAAGAGAAGATCTTGTAGATTATTAATACCAATTCGGCTTAATTTCGCCGAAACTGCCACTCCCACGCCTGATAGTGTAGTAAGCGGTACAGCCCCAAGAATATCTGTTGTCATTAGCGATTAATATTACGTTCAATACTGACAAAACCCGGCGTTGTCTTGATTTTTCGCATAATTTGGCTTAAATGATGGGTATCTTTTGCGGTAAGCAATACGACAATTTGATATAAACGTCCGTCTTGCTCTTCCGTCCAAATGCTATGAATATTACTGTCCATTGCGGAAATATTCGATGTCAAATTAGGCAACGCCCCTTGCTGATTAATCATTTCAATGCGTAATTCTGTTTCAAAATCGACTTTATTCTCACTATTTTCCCACGTAACAGGCGTATAATGCTCTTTATTGTCTTCATGATTACGCAAATTTGCACAAGCTTCATGATGTACAACAAGTCCTTTGCCGGGACTCGCATAAGCCATAATTGGATCGCCAGGAATAGGATGGCAACATTGTGCGAATGTTGTTAATAAATTTTCTGAACCATTAATAGCAAAAATGCTTTTATTATTACTTAGATCACCATCGGTATCAATTTCAATGCTTTCACCAAGTAAACGATAGGCAATGACCGCACTCATCTGATTGCCTAAACCAATTTCAGCTAGCAAATCCTCAAAACGATTAAGTTTAAGTTCATTTAGCAACGTATTAATACGTTGTGGTGAAATCTGTTCTAATTTATGTGGCAATAAGGCATTCGTGAGCTGACGTTTACCTAATAGAATAGCGGTATCTGAACGCATATTTTTCAAGGCATGACGAATATTAGAACGTGCTTTTGCGGTAACCACAAAATTAAGCCAAGCCACATCAGGACGCGCATTTAACGCGGTGATAATTTCTATTGTTTGTCCTGATTGCAACGGTTGAGAGAGTGGGTAAGGTTTGCGATCAACATTTACTGCAACACACGCATTACCAATATCAGAATGAACCGCATAGGCAAAATCAACTGCTGTTGCCCCTACAGGCAATTCAACAATGCGTCCTTTCGGGGTAAAGACATAAATTTCTTTCGGGAAAAATTCTGATTTTACGCTTTCAATAAATTCAAAAGAATTCCCCGCACTTTGTTGCAATTCGATCAGGCTTTGTAACCAACGTTGTGCGCGAATTTGTGCCGTGGTGCTATCATTCTTACCGCCTTGTTTATATGCCCAATGCGCTGCCACCCCCATTTCTGCCATTTGATCCATTTCTTCTGTACGAATCTGCACTTCCACCGGCACGCCGTGTGGACCAATCATAGAAGTATGTAAGGATTGATAGCCATTTGCTTTCGGCACAGCAATATAATCTTTTACTCGACCGGGACGTGGCTTATATAAGCTGTGCATTTGTCCTAGCACACGGTAGCAAGTATCAACATCTTTCACTACCGCACGGAAAGCATAAATATCCATAATAGAATGAAATTGCTGATCTTTGAGGCGCATTTTTTGGTAAATGGCATAAAGGTGTTTTTCTCGCCCAAAGACGCGTGCATCAATACCCACATCCCCCAGACGTCCTTTAATTTCATCGGAAATCCGCTCAATCATATCTTTGCGGTTACCACGCGCAATTTTTATTACTTTTTGTAATACCGCATAACGCTGCGGGTGCATCGCTTCAAAACCGAGATCTTCTAGCTCATTTTTAATATGTTCTATCCCTAAACGATGAGCAAGAGGAGCGTAAATTTCAAGGGTTTCTTTTGCAATCCTACGCCGTTTATCCGGGCGTAATGCGCCAAGTGTGCGCATATTATGGGTGCGATCAGCCAATTTAATAAGCACAACACGAATATCTCGTGTCATTGCCAAGATCATTTTACGGAAGTTCTCTACTTGCGCCTCTTGGCGTGTGCGAAATTTGAGTTTATCTAATTTAGAAACACCCTCTACAATTTCAGCAACACTCGTACCAAATTCGGCTTCAAGCTGCGCCTCGGTATAAGGTGTGTCTTCAATCACATCATGCAACAAGGCTGCCATCACCGCTTCGTGATCTAAACGCATTTCCGCAATAATGGAGGCCACCGCAACAGGGTGTGTGATGTACGGCTCACCGCTAGAGCGAGACTGTCCTTCGTGCGCATCTCTTGCGATAATATATGCACGTCTTACTAATTCAATTTGTTCAGCAGGCAAGTAGCCGCGAATAATATGCTCTAAACGTTCAAATAAGTACAAAGGACACCTAACTTTTTATTCAAATTTTATTGCGAAGGATAAAAATAAAACAAAAAACTACCGCACTTTTATCGCTTATGAAGATAATAAAGATACTGCGTGATGTTCTGTTGCCTCTTGCTCTAAGGCATCTTGACGCTCGTGCGCATTCATAATTTCATTATTGATCAAGCCTTTCTCAATCTCACGCAATGCAATGACTGTTGGCTTGTCATTGTCTTCTGGCACCAAAGGTTGGCGAATATGCAATTGTAATTCTCTTGCACGGCGTGCTGCGGTTAAAATTAAATCAAAACGGTTACCAATTTGTTCTACCGCATCTTGCACTGTTACACGAGCCATAAATTTACTCCAATCAGTTAAACTTCTTCAATAAATAAAAGGGATCTAATGATACTAAAATGTCAATTATTTTGCCAGTAATTGATGAATTAAAGCGATATTTTGCGTTTGTTGATAGCTTTTGGTTAAACATTCGGCGCGTAAAATGTGCTGTAAATCTGCCACAGCTTGTTCAAAATTATCATTAATAATCACATAATCATATTCATCATAATGAGACATTTCACTGGTGGCTTTTGCCATTCGATCGGCAATCACTTCTGCGCTATCCTGTCCACGTCCAATTAAACGGCGCTCTAATTCACTCACAGAAGGAGGCAAAATAAAAATACTTTTTACACTCGGTAATTTGGCACGAATTTGTTGCGCCCCTTGCCAATCAATATCTAAAAAAACATCAATGCCTTGCGCCAAACTTTTTTCAATCGTTGGTAAGGAGGTGCCATAATAATTTCCGCCAAATACGTTCGCATATTCCAAGAATAAATCTTGTTCAATTAAATGCTCAAATTCCGCTTTACTCACAAAATGATAATGCACGCCATCCACTTCGCCCGGGCGTGGTGAGCGGGTGGTATGGGAAACAGAAACCATCATTTTACGCCCTGTTTCTTTTGCTAATAATGCGGCGATTAAAGATGATTTTCCCGCACCACTTGGGGCAGAAATAATATAAAGGTTACCCTGGCTCATTGTTTATCCTCAATTTCCATCAAATTACGCTCATTATGCCGATAAATCAGAAAAAAATCATTAGGGGCAGGGGATATTTTTCGTGGTAACTGCGTTGAATGTGGTTCGTTTAGCATAACTCAACTTTGCCACTTTCGCCTTGCTCTCACAAAAATAGCCCCCCGCTCAACGGCGAAATAAATTATCAACAATCCCTAAAAGTGCGGTGTTTTTTTACTTAATATTGACAAAATAAAAACAAGCTAACTGGCTGATCCGCAAAGTTTTGATGTAGATCACAAATGTTTTACGGTTTTCTTGCGAGTTAGTTTCACCCTATCTAAAAAGCGTGCTATAATCCGCAGCGAACGGAAAATAGAAATTCTTTCTATGCACCGTAACCCTTTTGTTTAACTTAAATTATAGGTGAAAAACTTATGGCAATTAAAATTGGTATCAATGGTTTTGGCCGTATCGGTCGTATCGTATTCCGTGCAGCACAACAACGTGATGACATCGAAGTAGTAGGTATCAACGATTTAATCGACGTTGAATATATGGCATATATGCTAAAATATGATTCAACTCACGGTCGTTTTGATGGCACAGTTGAAGTAAAAGATGGCCATTTAGTGGTAAACGGTAAAACTATCCGTGTTACCTCTGAGCGCGATCCTGCAAACTTAAAATGGAACGAAATTGGTGTTGATATTGCTGTTGAAGCAACAGGTATCTTCTTAACTGATGAAACTGCTCGTAAACACATTGAAGCGGGTGCGAAAAAAGTTGTATTAACCGGTCCATCTAAAGATGCGACACCAATGTTTGTAAACGGCGTAAACTTTGATACTTATGCAGGTCAAGATATCGTTTCAAACGCCTCTTGTACAACAAACTGTTTAGCACCATTAGCGAAAGTAATCAACGACAAATGGGGAATCAAAGACGGTTTAATGACCACTGTTCACGCAACCACAGCAACCCAAAAAACAGTTGATGGTCCTTCAGCGAAAGACTGGCGTGGTGGTCGTGGTGCGGCTCAAAACATCATTCCATCTTCAACAGGTGCAGCAAAAGCAGTAGGTAAAGTTATTCCTGAGTTAAACGGTAAATTAACAGGTATGGCATTCCGTGTTCCAACACCAAATGTTTCTGTTGTTGATTTAACTGTAAACCTTGAAAAACCAGCAACTTACGCTGAGATCTGTGCAGAAATCAAACGTGCTTCTGAAAACGAATTAAAAGGCGTTTTAGGCTACACTGAAGATGCAGTAGTATCAACAGACTTCAACGGTTGTGCATTAACTTCTGTATTTGATGCAGAAGCAGGTATCGCATTAACTGATACTTTCGTTAAATTAGTATCTTGGTACGATAACGAAACAGGTTATTCAAACAAAGTATTAGACTTAGTAGCTCATATTCACAACTACAAAGGCTAATTAAAAATCATTTAAAATTAAGCCGCACTTTTAAAGTGCGGTTTTTTTCACCAAATTTTTCTCGCTGATTTATTCTTGCTTCTCTCTATTTGCCTTTCTCTGGAAAAACATTTCTTTTCTTCATAACATAAAAATGAACAACTGTTCGCTCGTTAAAACTGTTACATCGCTCACAAAATCACTGATTATCCGCATTTTTCAGCGGATTTTTCTCGCTTTTTATTGGATTAACGATTATATTTAGCCTACAACTGTACGCTAAAAAATCATAATTAGGTAAATAGGATAAAGAAGAATGACAAATACCCTTGATTTTCATTTTGTGAGCCGTTTTCAACAGCAAGCAAAAACATTAAAAAATAACACCGCACTTCGTTATTTTGAAAATCAACAATGGCACGATATTTCTTGGGCTAGCTTTCAACAACAAGTAAACGAACTTTCTCTTGCACTACTCGCCCATCATATTGATGTACAAGACAAAATTGGCATTTTTTCCCATAATATGCCACGCTGGACAATTGCCGATATCGCAGCATTACAACTTCGTGCCATTACCGTACCAATCTACGCAACCAATACCGCACAGCAGGCCGCGTTTATTATTAATGATGCCGATATAAAAATTCTCTTCGTTGGCGATCAAGAACAGTATGAACAAGCATTACACATTGCTGCGGATTGTCCACAGTTACAGCATATTGTGGCGATGAAAGACAGCATTCAACTGCACAATCATCCACTGGCTTGCAGTTGGGCAAACTTTATTGCAACAGGATCTCAAACCAATCCCACAGCATTACAACAACGTCTCGATAATAAACAACTGAATGATTTATTTACCCTTATTTATACTTCTGGCACAACAGGTGAACCAAAAGGCGTGATGTTAGATTATGCTAACCTTGCCCATCAACTTAAAGCGCACGATCAAGCATTAAAGCCCATTACAGAACAGGATATTTCCCTTTCTTTTCTGCCTTTCTCACATATTTTTGAACGTGCTTGGGTCGCCTATGTACTACATCGTGGTGCAGTGAATTGCTATATTGAAAACACCGATCAAGTTCGCCCTGCGTTAAGTGCTATCCGCCCAACATTAATGTGTGCGGTGCCACGTTTTTACGAAAAAATTTACACCGCTATTCACGATAAAGTGCAACAAGCACCCAAACTTCGCCGTGCGCTATTTAACTGGGCAATGAACGTGGGGCATCGTTATTTTGATCGCAAAAGCCAAAAACTGCCTATTCCATTTTGGCTTAAACAGCAATTTTTCTTAGCGGATAAATTAGTGTTGAGCAAATTACGCCACTTGCTCGGTGGACGTATTCGTATGATGCCCTGTGGCGGTGCAAAATTAGATCCCACTATTGGGCTATTTTTCCACAGCATTGGCATTAACATTAAGCTGGGCTATGGTATGACAGAAACCACCGCTACCGTTTCTTGCTGGGAAGATGATCATTTTGAGCCAAATTCTATCGGCAAGTTAATGCCCGGCGCCGAGGTTAAAATTGGCGAAAACGATGAAATCCTAGTGCGTGGCGAGATGGTTATGCGTGGTTATTACAAAAAACCAGCGGAAACTGCTACTGCCTTTACCGCTGACGGTTTTTTGAAAACTGGTGATGCTGGTAAATTAGATGAGCAAGGACATCTCTACATCACGGATCGCATTAAAGAGCTGATGAAAACCTCAAACGGTAAATATATTGCCCCTCAACATATTGAAGGAAAAATTGGAAAAGATAAATTTATTGAACAAATTGCCGTGATTGCTGATGCGAAAAAATATGTTTCCGCCTTGATTGTGCCTTGTTTTGCCTCTTTAGAAGAATATGCGAAAAAACTCAATATTAAATATCAAGATCGAATGGAGTTGCTCAAACATTCTGAAATTATTCAGCTTTTTGAAAAACGTTTAAATGAATTGCAAAAAGAGTTAGCAAGCTTTGAACAAATAAAAAAATTCACCTTGCTACCAGAAGCCTTTACTACCGCAATGAATGAAATTACCCCCACATTGAAACTACGTCGAAAAGTGATTTTGGAACGTTACAAAGCACAAATTGAAGCCATGTATCAATAAAAAACCAAGCGCGGTGATTTTTCACCGCATTTTCCATTTTTCATTTCTCTTCACAACAGCAAAAACTCGCAAATTTTTCACCGCACTTTATTTTTATAAACTTTGATCTATATCAATAAAATTGACAATTTATTGAGAATAATTCTCATAAATAAAGATGAAAATTGCCTAGTAAAATCAACTTCTCCACGTCATTTCGCTCAAAAAACAAGCTAAAAAACCTTATTTTTTATCAGTTGAATTTGGTAAAAATCTATATATAGTGCTTTTCAAAACATAAAAACACAATATATAGGGGTTATACAATGAGTTCGTTTTTTGTCATCAAACGCGATGGTTCACGCGCGCAATTTGATATTCAACGCATCATCAATGCAATTCGTAAAGCAGCCTTAGCCGTTGGCATTCATAATGAGGATTATTGCCACACAATGGGACAACAGATTGCCAATGACATTTTTGCACAATATCAGCAAGACATTGATATTAACGAAATCCAACAATTGGTTGAAAATCAATTAATGACAAGTGCTTATCCGCAAGTCGCACGGGCTTATATTGAATATCGCCACGATCGAGATTTAGCACGCGAAAAACGTAGTCAGCTCACCCAAGATATTGAAGGGCTGATTGAACAAAGTAATGTGGAATTACTCAATGAAAACGCGAACAAAGATGCTAAAGTCATTCCTACGCAACGGGATTTACTTGCCGGTATTGTGGCGAAGCATTATGCAAAGCGTTATATTCTACCTCGTGATGTCGTAGAAGCGCACGAAAAAGGCGAAATTCACTACCACGATTTAGATTATGCCCCATTCTTTCCAATGTTTAATTGTATGTTGGTGGATCTCAAAGGAATGCTCACGCACGGTTTTAAAATGGGCAATGCGGAGATTGAACCGCCTAAATCAATTGGCACCGCTACCGCAGTAACCGCCCAAATTATTGCACAAGTGGCGAGCCATATTTATGGCGGAACCACAATTAATCGTATTGATGAAGTACTTTCCCCTTATGTTCAGCTGAGCTATGAAAAGCATTTAAAAACCGCCCAACAATGGAATATCCCTGAACCAGAAAATTATGCGAACGCCTTGATTGAAAAAGAATGTTTTGACGCCTTTCAATCATTGGAATATGAAGTCAATACCCTACATACCTCCAACGGACAGACCCCTTTTGTTACCTTTGGTTTCGGTTTAGGAACAAGTTGGCAAGCCCGTTTAATTCAACAAGCCATTTTGCGTAATCGTATTCGTGGCTTAGGAAAAAATCACAAAACCCCCGTCTTTCCTAAATTGGTTTTCACGATTAAAAAAGGAATAAATCAGCAACACTGCGATCCCAATTATGATATTAAACAACTGGCTTTAGAATGTGCTTCCAAACGGATGTATCCTGATATTCTTAACTATGATCAAGTGGTTAAGGTAACGGGATCATTTAAAGCGCCAATGGGCTGTCGCAGCTTCCTAGGCGCTTATGAGGAAAATGGTGAGCTTATTCACGATGGGCGTAATAATCTCGGTGTGGTTAGTCTAAATTTACCGCGTATTGCACTAGAGGCTCAAGGTAATGAACAACGTTTTTACGCATTACTTGATGAACGCCTTGCTATTGCGAAAAAAGCCTTAATGACACGTATTGCACGTCTCGAAAACACCAAAGCACGGGTTGCCCCTATTCTCTATATGGAAGGGGCTTGCGGGGTTCGCTTAAATGCGGATGATAATGTCGCAACTATCTTTAAGCAAGGACGTGCTTCCATTTCCCTAGGTTATATTGGTATCCACGAAACCATTAACGCCCTTTATCAAAAGGGTCATATTTATGATGATGAATATCTACGTCAAAAAGGCATTGCTATTGTAGAATATTTAAGCAATGCAGCAAAACAATGGCAACAAGACACAGGCTATGCCTTTAGCCTTTATTCCACACCAAGTGAAAATTTATGCGATCGCTTCTGCCGCCTAGATACCAAGCAATTTGGCATCATTCAAGGAGTAACGGATAAGGGATACTACACCAACAGCTATCATCTTGACGTAGAAAAAAAGGTCAATCCCTACGATAAACTCGACTTTGAAATGCCTTATCCCCCATTAGCAAGTGGAGGCTTTATTTGTTATGGCGAATACCCAAATATTCAACACAATCTCAAAGCCTTAGAAGATGTTTGGGATTACAGCTACGACCGCGTGCCTTATTACGGGACAAACACGCCCATCGATGAATGCTATGAATGCGGTTTCACGGGCGAATTCCATTGCACCAGCAAAGGCTTTACTTGCCCTAAATGTGGTAATCACGACAGTGAAAAAGTCTCTGTTACTCGCCGTGTTTGTGGTTATCTCGGTAGCCCCGATGCACGCCCGTTTAATGCGGGTAAACAAGAAGAGGTGAAAAGAAGAGTGAAACATTTATAATTGGAGAATGGAGTGAGAATTTTGTTTAAGGTTAAATTGCTTTTTTCTTTATGATTGATAACGGATTTCGCCGTTGGCAACTTCCTTTCTTTTGCTTACCCAAAAGAAAGGAAGCTAAGAAAAGAGACTCCGATCAAACCGCATTTTCCTCATCCTGATAAAGTTTTTTAACGAAAAGTAAGCTCATACTCGCTACGCTACGTTCAGGCGTTACTTTTCTAAAAATTTTATCTCCATTCGGGCGGTTTGGACGGGGAATGCGGTTAAGATGAACTTTAAAGTGCGATAGAAATTTTTGGATTTTTTAAAATTCTGTGGAAAATGCCCACACTTTATTACTTGCTTTTTTCTTTGGGATTGATAACAGATTTCACCGTTGGGCGACCTACTTTCTTTTGCTTGCTCAAAAGAAAGTAGGCAAAGAAAAAAGCCCCCGACTAAATTGCTGTTCTTCATTTTTAGCAAATTTTCTTAACGAAAAGTAAGCCCATACTCGCTACGCTGCGTTCAGGCATTACTTTTCTAAAAATTTGTTAAAAATGAAGGCAATTTACACGGGAGATTAATTCATTATCTTCTCCAGATCATAGAGAAGGATTTTGAAGCCCTTCTGAAATAAACGGGGAGATACTGTATTCAACCTCAGATTTTATAAAGCGGGAACGTTCAAGCTCCTCTTTAGTAAAGAGGGGTGGGGAGATTTGTTCAGGAAGCTACTTCACCACCTACGAGCCATAGGCGGTTAGGTAACACAGTCGCTCTGTGACTAAGATCGAGAATTTTCTTTACTCTTTGTAAAACTCAAAGATTCTCACCGCACTTTAAAATTCGCCTTAACCGAATTTCCCCGTCCAAACCGCCCGAATGAAGATAAAATTTTTAGAAAAATCACGCCGAGCGAGAGCGAAGCGAACATCAGGCTGATTTTTCGTTAAGAAAATTTTATTAGAATGAGGAAAAAGCGGTTTGATCGGGGTTCCCTTTTCTTTGCTTCCTTTCTTTTGGGTAAGCAAAAGAAAGGAAGTCGCCAACGGCGAAATCCGTTATCAATCACAAAGAAAAAATTAATTATTCAAGATAAACAATAAAATAAAATGAACTATCTCCAATATTACCCCGTTGATATCGTAAACGGTGAAGGCACACGTTGCACACTCTTTGTCAGTGGTTGCGAACACGCTTGCAAAGGTTGCTATAACCAAAAAAGCTGGTCATTTAGTGCTGGTGTGCGATTTGATAAAGCAATGGAAGATCAAATTATCCGTGATCTTCAAGATCAACGTATTAAACGGCAAGGACTCAGTTTATCAGGCGGAGATCCCCTCCACCCACGCAACGTGCCAACTTTACTCGCCTTAGTCAAACGCATCAAAACAGAATGCCCAGACAAAGACATCTGGCTTTGGACAGGCTATCAACTTGCGGAACTCAATGAATTACAACGCGAAATGTTACCTTATATTGACGTACTGATTGATGGTAAATTTATCCAAGAACAAGCCGATCCCTCTTTAATATGGCGAGGTTCGGCTAATCAGGTCATTTATCGCTTGAAAATTGACTAATTTTACATCACTAATATGGCACTATTTCTCAGCAAATAACGCACAACTAGTTTGCCAAATTCGCTCGGCAATGTCTTCGGGACGTTCTGATCTTAATTCACATAATGCATTGAAGGTTTCTCGTATGCGCATTGGGCGATTAGGCTGACCTTGAAAACCAAATACGGGCATATCCGGGCTGTCGGTTTCAAGCAATAAGCTATCTAAAGGCAGACGTTTAATGGTTTCACGAGTTTTGTTCGCACGCGCATAGGTAATCACACCGCCTACGCCAATTTTATAGCCTAAATCGACAAAGCGTTTGGCTTGTTCATAACTGCCTGAGAAACCGTGTACCACGCCCGTAATGCTAAGTTGGGCGTTTTTTAAAAAACGATAAAGATCCTCGTGAGATTTGCGTGAATGTAAATTCACTGGTAATTGATTGTCTTTCGCTAAATGAAGTTGAGCTTCTAAAAATTCGCATTGTTTTTGCCATAATGCAGGCGTTAATAGCTCAGGCACGCCTTTTTCTAAGCCAATTTCAGCTACCGCAGTCAGATTGTTAGAACGCTGAGCAAGCCGCTGTGCCAATAGGTCTAAATCTGCTAAGCGATGCCGAGCAATATATAATGGATGTAAACCCAAGCCATAATAAAGCTGTTTAGGATAAAGTGCGGTGAGTTTTTCAATATTATTAAAATCTTCTGCTTGCACTGCCACCACTAACATTTTCTCAACGCCAGCTTGTTGGCTTTCTTCAATCAGTTCCGCCAAAGGCTGTTGAGTGCTAGCCAATAAATAATCAAGATGAGTGTGAGTATCAAAAAATGGCACGAGAATTCCTGTTAATCAAAAATGGTCTGCCAATGTTTGGCGTAATGTGCTTCAAAGCACATTTTTATTTGTGCTTCTGTTGTTTTGCCCGTTGCCAAAGGTGGCAAATTCTGTAAGGAAAAATAACCACTGGCTAAGGTTTCGCTATTTGGTTTAAATTCTCCCCCTATAGCACGGCAATAAATGAACACTTTACATACATTATGCGCCAACGCAGGAGGGTTATTTTTAGTATGATCTTGCAAGGCAATAACAAACTCGGCTATGGCATCTAGCCCTGCTTCTTCCTTTACTTCTTTCAACACATTTTCTTTGACGGTGGCAACCACATCACACCAACCGCCGGGGAGCGCCCACAAGCCATTTTCTTCTTGTACCAATAGAATTTGGTTATCTTGAAAAATTGCCGCTCTAGTATCAATTTTTGGCGTTTGATAACCATTTTCATTGCAAAATAACTGGGTAACACGCGCTAAAGGTAAATTAGATTGGGCTTGCAACATTTCAGCGCTAATTTCTCTAATCCGTTGAAAGCGTTCTAAATCAAATTTGTTTTCAGAATAAAATAAGCCAGCTTGTGCTAATCCTTGCAATTCGATTATCCATTGCAACCATTTTTCATTTTGCATCGTACGCTTCCTTAGAGAAGATAGTAAAAATCAAGTGCGGTAAAAATTTTAGTTATTTTAAAAGGAGGCAAGCCTCCTTTTATTTCGTCAATCTTATTCCACTGTAACAGACTGAATGACAATATCGTCCACAGGAACATCTTGGTGGAAGCCTTTATTGCCGGTTTTTACACCTTTGATTTTATCTACGACATCCATACCGTCCACGACTTCACCAAATACGGCATAGCCCCAATCTTGTACCACTTCTTTACCAAACATTTGTTTAGAACGGTAATCCAAGAACGTATTATCTGCTACATTAATAAAAAACTGTGCTGTTGCAGAATGCGGATCAGAGGTGCGAGCCATTGCGATAGTCCCACGTTTATTGCTTAAACCGTTATTGGCTTCGTTTTTGATAGGCGCATTGGTATTTTTTTCCTTCATTCCCGCTTCCATTCCACCACCTTGGATCATAAAGCCATTAATAACACGGTGGAAAATTGTGTTATCATAAAACCCATTTTTACAATAGGTTAAAAAATTTTCGCTGGTAAGTGGCGCTTTTTCGCTATTTAAAGTAAGTTTGATATCACCCAAATTGGTGTGTAAAGTAACCATTGTCATCGTTATATTCCTCTAACTGATAAAGGCGGTTATTATTTCATAAAAGTGCGGTATAATTCCAGCTCATTTATTTTGTCTAATTCATCATTTCAAGAGAAACAAACAAATGCTAAAAATTTTCAATACATTAAGCCGAGAGAAAGAAATTTTTACTCCCATTGAAGCCAATAAAGTGGGGATGTATGTGTGCGGTGTTACCGTTTATGATTTATGCCATATCGGACACGGACGCACTTTTGTTTGTTTTGATGTGATTGCGCGTTATTTACGCTATTTGGGTTACGATCTCACTTATGTACGCAACATTACCGATGTGGATGACAAGATCATTAAACGCGCATTAGAAAATAAAGAAACCTGTGAGCAATTAGTGGATCGAATGGTCGCTGAAATGTATCGTGATTTTGATGCGCTCAACATTTTACGCCCAAATATTGAACCAAGAGCCACCCATCATATTCCTGAAATTATTGATATTGTTGAAAAATTAATTCAACGTGGTCACGCTTATGTGGCAGAAAATGGCGATGTGATGTTCGATATAGAAAGTTTCCCACAGTATGGCAAACTTTCTCGCCAAGATCTCACTCAATTACAAGCCGGGGCAAGAATTGAAATTTCTGAAATCAAGAAAAACCCAATGGATTTTGTGTTATGGAAAATGTCTAAACCCAATGAACCAAGTTGGGATTCTCCGTGGGGAAAAGGTCGCCCGGGTTGGCATATTGAATGCTCAGCAATGAATAGTAAACAACTTGGGGATCATTTTGATATTCACGGTGGTGGCTCAGATTTAATGTTCCCACACCACGAAAATGAAATTGCGCAATCTTGCTGTGCGCACGATGGCGAATACGTCAATTACTGGATTCACTCAGGAATGATTATGGTGGATAAAGAAAAAATGTCGAAATCCCTTGGCAACTTCTTCACCATTCGCGATGTATTAAATCATTATCACGGCGAAGTGGTACGTTATTTCTTACTCACTGCCCATTATCGTAGCCAGCTCAATTACAGTGAAGAAAATCTTAACCTTGCACAAGGCGCATTAGAGCGTTTATACACGGCATTACGTGATACCGATCCGAATGTTGCCCCGCAAGGTGGCGAAGCATTTGTCGCACAATTTAAAGAAGCGATGGATGATGATTTCAACACACCAAATGCCCTCTCTGTACTCTTTGAAATGGCGCGTGAAATCAATAAATTGAAAGGGGAAGATAAAATCAAAGCCTCTCAACTTGCCGCCCGCTTGCGTGAGTTAGGTGATATTTTAGGCTTATTACAGCAAGCCCCTGAACGTTTCTTACAAGCTGGCGCTGACGATGACGAAGTCGCCAAAATCGAAGCCTTAATTAAACAACGCAACGAAGCCCGAGCAACTAAAAACTGGGCTGCCGCTGATGAAGCCCGCGATCAACTCAATGCAATGGGCATTGTATTAGAAGACGGTGCAAATGGCACAACGTGGCGTAAGCAATAAACCTTGATAATCACATCCGCACGTAAAACGTGCGGATCTTTAGACTTTATCTCTAAATTTTTATGTCCTCAACAGAGACAAGTGAATAATGTCTCTCAGCTTATCCTTATTCACTCACCTTTGCCTACAAGGCTACAAATCGTTTTTGTTTAAAAACTATATACTATTTATAGTTCCATTTATTGTATGGTCGATTTTTATCATCATTCAATTTGCTTATCATAGCTTACTTTCCTATATGTTGAATTTTAGTTATTAATAGCATTTTCCCACAGCTTAGGCTCTTTCGTCCCATACAATAGATAAATAACATACCATTTTTTATAACCAGATAAATCAGCTATAAAAAATAAGGCTAGATATTCCTATCCAGCCCTATTTCTGTATTAACGCTAAATATTAGTCTAACTTGACACCGCCCGTATTAAATGCCTCAAAATGAATTTGCGCTACTGGCACGCCTAACTCAACTAAAGCATTGTACTGTGCTTGCATAAATGCCATTGGACCGCATAAATAGTAATCCGCCTCTTTAGGTAAAAGTGCGGTTGGAATTTGGCTTAAATTTAGACGACCTGTTGCATCAGCTTGTTCGTCTTCCACTTCATAGACAGTAAACGTACTGACATTTGGATACTGTGCTTTTACACTATCAATATGATTTTTCATAGCATGCACATCAGCATTACGACAGGCGTGGATAAAGCTTACTTTTTCAGGTACATTTTGTTCTACAAGCTGGTTAAGCATTGCAATCATAGGGGTTAAGCCAACACCACCACTAATAAATACATTCGGCTTATGGCTATCAACCAAGAAGAAATTACCTGTTGGAGCAGTGGCTTCAATCTCATCGCCTTCTTTTAACTGATGCAAGGTGTTTGAAACCCAACCGCCTGCAAGTTCACCTTTTGGATCTTCACGTTTTACAGAAATACGTAAATAATCTGTTTTTGGATTATCTGAAAGCGTATATTGACGAGGTTGTTTTAACCCTAATTCTTCGACAAAAACACGCACTGAAATATATTGCCCCGCTTTATAAGTTGGCAATGCGCCCCCATCGACAGGCTGTAAATAAAAAGACGTAATTTCACTGCTTTCTGCTACTTTTTTCGCAATTTTAAATTTACGCCAACCTAACCAGCTTCCTTTTGTTTGTTGGTGTTCATCATAAATGGCTTTTTCTGTGCTAATCAGAATATCTGCTAATTGGTTATAAGCCGCAGTCCAA
Organism: Avibacterium sp. 20-126; assembly: GCF_044358625.1. Classification (NCBI taxonomy): domain Bacteria; kingdom Pseudomonadati; phylum Pseudomonadota; class Gammaproteobacteria; order Pasteurellales; family Pasteurellaceae; genus Avibacterium; species Avibacterium sp. 20-126. The sequence goes on from NZ_CP091457.1 coordinate 1,977,542, forward strand.
GCTTCAATTAATGGATCGTCCATTGAAATTTGCAACACTTCACTAATAGAATGAAGTAAGTTGTTACCTACAATAGCATAGTCAGGTGCTTGAATATCCAAACTCACGTGTTTATGTGCCATTAATTCAACGGCAGGCAATAACACAGCGGGATTTTCAATATTTTCTGCATAAGCTAATACCGCATTAGCTAAAGAACGGGCTTGTGCGCCACTACGTTGATGACCAAGATTAAATACTTGTTTTAATTCTGGATGATTGGTCAGCATTCTGTTGTAAAAATAAGAAGTCAGTGCAACACCATTTTCACGTAGCACTGGCACAGTCGCTTTCACTAATTCAATTTGATTTGCTGTTAATGACATAAACATTCCTTTTTCGTTTATTAAAAATGTATTTAAAATACATTTTTAATGTTAGGCTGGCAAGCGATTATTTATGAATACGCGATAATCTAGCGAGAAGTGGTGAAATAGACTACAATAATCCACCTAAGGAGTTGAAATGCAAATTAATAAATTTACTGATTATGGTTTCCGTGTGTTAATTTACCTTGCTCGTCAGCAAGCGCAAAGCCACACAATCGCAAGCCTTGCTAATGCCCTTCAACTCTCACAAAATCATTTAGTGAAAATTGTGCATTTTATGGCGAAACAGCAATGGCTCATCACTAGTCGCGGTAAAGGGGGTGGAATTCGCTTAGCAGAAAATACGCTTGATCTTCCTCTCGGTGAAATGCTACGCACTTTTCAAGGCAATGATCCTCTTGTAAATTGCCTCTCACCAAAATGTGGATTACAGCCCCAATGCCAACTGAAACATTTACTTGATAATGCGTTAGAACAGTTTTACCAAAGTCTGAATCAGTATCCATTACGGAAAGTCATTAGTCATTCTTCACAAGGCAACATTCCTTTTATTTCTTATCTGTAATATCAATAAGATAGGGATATAACCTGCTTATGGATAATTTAAAGTGCGGTGATTTTTTTAGAAAAATTTAGAAAAAAAGCCCCGCACTTTAGAAAGCGGGGCGACATTAAAAAGACAAGTTATTGCAATAAAGAAATATCTGCTACTTGTAAGAATAACCCTTGCAAGGTTTTCAGAATGGCTAAACGATTTTGGCGAAGTTGCGGATCTTCGGCGTTTACCATTACTTTCTCAAAGAAGTTATCCACTGGCTGGCGTAAATTTGCCAATTTATCTAACACCGCCACGTAGTCTCCCTGCGCAATAAGTGGTTGCACTTCACTTTGTAACGCGAGTACGCTTTGCGCTAATGCTTTTTCTTCTGGCTCAACACAACGATCTAACTGGATTTCACCAATTTCACCCTCTGCTTTGGCCAAAATATTGCTTACACGCTTATTCGCGGCGGCTAAGGCTTCCGCTGCCTCAAGGGTACGGAAATGTGCCACTGCTCTTACTCGCGCATCAAAATCAGCAGGACGGGTAGGGCGACGGGCAAGTACTGCTTGAATGACATCAACAGCGATGCCTTCTTCTTGATACCAAGCACGGAAGCGACCTAGCATAAAGTCCACAACATCCTCTACAACATTGCCATTGGTTAATTTATCGCCGAAAAGTGCGGTGGATTTTTGCACTAAATCGGTTAAATCAAGAGGTAATTTTTTCTCTACAATGATACGTAACACACCCAATGCCGCACGGCGTAAAGCAAATGGATCTTTATCGCCCTTTGGATGCTGACCAATGCCAAAAATCCCCGTTAAGGTGTCTAATTTATCCGCTAATGCCACGGAACAGGCCACTAAGGAATGCGGTAATTCATCACCGGCAAAACGTGGCATATATTGCTCATTTAACGCAACGGCCACCTCTTCATCTTCACCATCATGACGTGCATAATGCATTCCCATTACACCTTGTGTATCAGTAAATTCAAACACCATATTGGTCATTAAATCACATTTTGATAGTAAGCCTGCACGCTCTGCTTTGCTTACATCAGCACCTATTTGTGCCGCAATTTCACCGCTCAGTTTTTCAATACGTTGTGTTTTATCAAATAACGTCCCGAGCTGCTGTTGGAACAAGACGGTTTTCAAACGAGGTAGATTATCTTCTAAACGCTGTTTTAAATCGGTTTTGAAGAAGAATTCTGCGTCAGTTAAACGTGGGCGTACCACTTTTTCATTTCCTTCAATAATCTTACTTGGATCGTCTGGATTAATATTAGAAACAAAAATAAAGTGCGGTAGTAATTTGCCGTTTTTATCGTAAATTGGGAAATATTTTTGATCCCCTTTCATTGTATAAACCAAGGCTTCTGCTGGCACAGCAAGAAAACGTTCTTCAAATTTCGCGGTCAGCACATTTGGAAATTCTACTAATGCGGTAACTTCGTCAAGTAAACTTTCTTCAATATCCGCTACACCACCAAGTGCGGTGGCTTTTTGTTGTGAATTTTCCAAAATAATCGCTTTACGGCGTTCAAAATCCGCGATGACACTGCCTTTTTGTTCTAAAATTTGCGGATACTGATCGGCATTTTCAATGGTAAATTCTTGCTCACCTAAAAAACGGTGTCCACGAATGGTTTTACCACTGGCAACACCAAGAATTTCGCCTGCAATCAGCTCATCTCCCAATAACAGGGTTACGGTATGCACAGGACGAACAAATTGCTCGCTTTTATCTCCCCAACGCATCGTTTTTGGAATAGGCAATTTCGCAAGGGCATTGCTGATAATACCAAGCAGAAGATTTTTAGTTGGCTGACCTTCAATCACCGCACGATGGACTAACCATTCGCCTTTATCAGTTACCAAACGATCCGCCTGTTCCACACTAATACCACAACCACGCGCCCAGCCTTCTGCGGCTTTGGTTGGCTTGCCTTCTGCATCAAAAGCAGCCGAGATTGCCGGCCCACGTTTTTCCACTTCTTTACTTGGCTGTGCTTCCACTAATCCCAACACTTTCACCGCTAAACGGCGTGGGGTGGCAAACCACTGAACTTCATCAAAGGCTAAACCTGCTTGATGAAGCTCTTGCTCCACATTCTCTTTAAATGCCACCGCTAATTTTTTCAGAGCCTTCGGTGGTAGCTCTTCTGTGCCGATTTCGGCGAGGAAATTTTTTGTCATTTTGTTTCTCTAATTACATTTTAATTTAATTAAGTTTTAGGCTCTCTTGTCTTGCTTTTTCAAGCTGTTTTTCTAACTTTACCGTTTGGCGAACCTGATGACGTGCCTGTTCAATAATTTGACTGATTTGCTGTAATAAACCCGTATTGGTTAATTATGTCATCATCGTTTCTTAATCAGTCATTAAACCGCAATTTTGCTTTTTCTACCGCTAAATGCAATCGCTGTGCTAATATTTCTTTGCTCGGTAACACCGTCATATATTCAGCGATATGAATATCCGATTGCTTTAAATCTAATAATTCAACTTGTTCCTGCTTTTTAGAAGTACATAAAATAATACCCAGAGGAGGATTTTCCCCTTCTTCTTGTTCATATTTTGCAAGCCACGCCAAATAAAGTTCCATTTGGCTTTTATGTGAATGTTTAAACGCTTCGGTTTTTAATTCAATGGCAATTAAGCGTTTTAATTTACGATTATAGAACAACAAATCAATATAGAAATCATCATTATCAATTTGAATTCTTTTCTGCCGTGCGATAAAAGTAAAACCAGCACCTAATTCTAAAAGAAATTGTTCAACTTCTCTTAAAATCGCATCTTCGAGATCTTTTTCTAAATAACGATCATTGAGATCTAAAAAATCCAAGACATACGGATCTTTCAGCACAAGCGACTGATTATATTCGCCTTTTTCTCTCAATAAGGTTAATTCTTGGCTAATGGTTTCATCAGGCTTTTTCGATATTGCCGTGCGTTCAAATAGCAAAGAACCAATACGCTCTTCTAGTGTTCTTGTACTCCAACGCTCTTGTGCCGCCATCGTTGCATAAAAATCGCGTTTGAGCGGATCATCAATATAAATTAATGCTTTGAAATGTGTCCAACTTAATTTTCCACGCAGTGCGTGGACAATTTCCAAATCATCAAATGTTTCGGCAAATTTGATGCAATAATTAAGATGAGATCGTCCCCAACCTTTGCCAAATTGCTCCGTTAGGCTTTTAGACAAGTTTTTAACCACTTCCTTGCCATATTCCGCCCGTTCATTATTGAGAATATATTGATTAATCCGCTGTCCAATATGCCAATAAAGTAAGGTAAGTTCCGCATTGACTGTTACCGCAACACGCTGTTTACTGGTTTGAATAAGTTGGCTAATTTCACCCACTAATTGCTGTTCGTTGATTGCTATGTGGTTTTCTTTTTTCATTTAAAACTCCTGCAAAACTTACCGCACTTTTAGCTATCACTTACTTTGCAAAACGTCAGCCAATTTTTCAATTTCTAGCACAACATCGCCGTTATCTAATAACAACGCAGGAATGCCAATCGCTCCGCGCGCTTTCACTGCTTCAAACTCTGCACGGCTATCACGCAAAGCAAGAAAACGTTTGAGGTTACCTAATGAAGATTGTATTTCCACCGCTTCATATTGCACACCTAATTCTTGCAAGCGTGCCACAAAAGGGGCGGTATCAGGGCAAGTTTCGGCGAAAAATAACACGGGTTTTGTCATATGCTACTCCTAACACAAAATCTTATATTGTTGGTTTTGTTGTTTGTAAAAATATATATTTTTCATTCATTTTTGCCGCCCATTCTACTAAATTAGGGAAGTGTTGCACTAAATTGAAACCTGTGCCATCTATGCGAAATTGCCACCAATCAATTAAACACACCGCACTTAATGTACCGATATTAATTTCGTCACCAAATGTTGCTAATTTCTGTTCTAATTGCTTAAATGTACGAATATTTCTTTCCATTAATTGCTGATGTCTGCTTGTCCACCATTCATTTTGTGGACGAAAACGGCGTTCGGCAACAATGGTTGGCGTGGTATTCTCTAAAATCCCTTCAACTAAAGAATGTAACTGCAAGACTTGCCAACGTTTAGCATTTATCGGAAATAATGTTGGTTGTGAACCTATGCTATCTAAATATTGGCTAATTAACAAACTACCAAATAGCCATTCACCATTTTCCATTTGTAATGCAGGAATTCTCCCTAGCGGATTATCTTGATTATGTGGAGAGTTAGAATCAAATGAATTAGTAATTCTCAATAATTCAACTTGTTCTTCAAGTTGATGATATTTCAATGTAGCAACCGCTTTACGAGCAAATGAACTCGTCGTGGAATACCAAAGTTTCATTTTCCCTCTCCTTAATTCTCTAAAATTATTTTTTACAACCAGGAAAACCTAACGCCTCACGGCTGGCATAATATGCCTCTGCCACGCCTTTAGTTAAAGCACGGATTCGTAAAATATAGCGTTGGCGTTCAGTGACGGAAATGGCTTTGCGTGCGTCCAACAAGTTAAAGCTGTGTGCCGCTTTTAAAATGCGTTCGTAAGCAGGCAATGGCAATGGTTTTTCCAGTGCTAATAGCTCTTGTGCTTCTTTTTCATATTGCTCAAAGGCGTTGAATAAGAAATCAATATCAGCGTATTCAAAGTTGTAAGTGGATTGCTCTACTTCGTTTTGATGAAACACATCGCCATAAGTTGTTTTGCCTAAAGCACCGTCTGACCACACCAAGTCATAGACACTATCCACACCTTGAATATACATCGCTAAACGCTCTAAACCGTAGGTAACTTCCCCCGTAACTGGGCGACATTCTAAACCACCGACTTGTTGGAAATAGGTAAATTGGGTGACTTCCATACCATTTAGCCATACTTCCCAGCCTAGGCCCCATGCACCAAGGGTTGGGTTTTCCCAGTTATCTTCCACAAAACGAATATCGTGTTGTGTTGGATCAAAACCAAGCATTTTTAATGAGCCAAGATAAAGCTCTTGAATGTTATCAGGGGAAGGTTTAATCACCACTTGGAATTGGTAATAATGCTGTAAACGGTTTGGATTTTCGCCATAACGCCCATCTGTCGGACGGCGTGAAGGTTGTACATAAGCAAATGCCATTGGCTCAGGCCCTATAGCACGTAATGCAGTCATTGGGTGAGAAGTCCCCGCGCCCACTTCCATATCAAAAGGTTGCACAATAGTACAACCTTGCTCTGCCCAATAAGCTTGTAGGGCAAGGATCATACCTTGAAAGGTTTTTACATCAAATTTTGTATTCATAGCTAGCTTTATTCAAATTAAGTAAACGAAATGGGGCTATTGTACTGGATTATGGGAAATTATCCTAGTTTAGAATAATCTTCTCTCAAGGAAATTCAGACAAAAAATAAGCCCTACAATATGTAGGGCTTAAAAACAACAAAAATCTCACCGCACTTTATAAATTAAACAAAACTAAAGTGCGGTACAATTTTCAAATGATTACCATTGATAGCCGACAGAACCACCCACAATGTAGTTATTGCGCGTATTTGCCGATGCACCAACTTTAATCACCCATTTCTCATTGTCAGATACACGAGAAACACCTAACGCCACTGCTGACTCGTTGCGGTAAGTTGTACCACCCACAGAAACCATTGATTTACCCGGTCTCGTTGGTTGAGGCAACATACCTAATGCCGCTGCACCTGCGATACCTGCACGGAGTTTTTTATCCATACGTTTCATATCGCCAGCAACTTTATTGACTTTATTATCAAGATGGTTCGCAACATTGCTAAGCTGTGCCACATTTACTGCATCTGTTGGCGCGGTACCTGGTGCCACGTTAGTAATTCGATTACCACCATTATTCAAGCCATTTTGCGTTAAGCTTACCGCATTATTGCCACTGCCAATGGTTACCCCCTCGTTATTCACAACGGTGTTACCCGCAGTGATACTATCAACTTTAAGGTTTTTATTTAATGCAACTTTCACACCTGAAGAGGTTACAGAAGTTTTAATATTTTCATCACCATTAACAGCGACTGTATCACCTAATTTACGGTTAAGTGTTTGACCATCATCAGCCGTAAAATTCAAGCCCTTGTTGATCGTTGCAGTGTTGTTTGCAATATTTGCAGCATTTTTTGCTACATTTTGGTTAGTTTCGTGTAATTGACTACCATTTACTGCATCAGTGCTATTCGCATTAATATTGCCGTCTAATACGCCTGTTACTTTTTTGTTACCTGCGTTAATTCCAGTATCTTTAATGCTCACACCACCAACATTAACCTTATCAAAGTTTACCTCTTTCTTAGTTGCAACAGTATAAACAGTTTGACCATCATCACCAGTTTTTGAAGTTACTTCAATATTATCACCAGCTTCAACTTCTGTTTTCGCCGCTTTCGCTTCTTGTTGAACAGCGTAGAGCTGACTACCGTTTATTGCATCTTGACTTGTTGCACTAATATCACCCTTGGCAACACCAGTTACTTTCTTGTTACCTGCATTGATACCATTAGTTGAGATATTCACATTTCCCACTTTCAAGCCATCTTTGGTGAGAGCAACGTTATCGCCAACTTTAACACCGTCTTTATTCAGTACAGTATCGCCAGCTTTCACACCCTGTTTATTCAATACCGTATCACCAGCTTTTACGCTATTCACATCAAGATCATCTGCAGTCGCAACTGTATAGGTTTTGCTACCGTCAGTATTTTTTGTTTCAGTGACTTTAATGTTTTTACCTTCAACCACTTTTGTTGTAGCGGCTTTTTGTGCTTTCTCTAGTTGGCTTACATTTACAGCATCTGTTGGTGCTTTACCATCATCAACATTAGTAATTTTGTTACCGCCGTTATCTAAGCCATCTTTCGTTAAGCTAACTGGCTTACCTGCTTTACCATTATTGATAGTTACACCATTGTTATCCATCAAGGTATCGCCTGTTGCAACACTGGTAAAATCTGTCAGGGCTTTTGCCATTTTGATAACAAGCTCACCATTTTCGCTATCTACACGAAGGTTTTTGTCTGTTACATCAGCATCTGCCTGAGCTTTACCTTTGATTGTCACTGTTTCATTCAGTTTCTTAATCAAGGTATCGCCTTTGTCCCCAGCAAATTTCAAGCCATCGTTTAAGGTCGCAACGTCTTCACCATTGATGTCTAAACGCGGTTTCTGTTCGCCATCTTTACCATCAACGCCCGGCTTACCTTGTTTCACGGTAATTGTGCCGCTTGCACCATCTTTACCATTCAAGCCGATTGAACCGTCTTTACCGTTGAGGCTTACGCCGTCTTTACCGTTTTCACCTTTCACCGTAATGGTTCCTGGCTCCTTGTCACCACCTACCGTTAAATCTTTATTTAACGCAAATTTGATTTCATTATCTGCCACAGTAGTCACAATATTTCCATTAGGGTCGGTGAATTTCACTGTTTCTCCTAATTTCACATTGTCTTCATTTCCATTATCTGCTGCGATATTGAAACCTGTGTTCACAAGGTTGCTGGTTGCATTTTTCAAATCACCAATATTCGCTGCGTTAGTATCTACGTCACCACCGCTTGCTACATTTGTGATTTGGTTGCCACCGTTATCTAAGCCAGCATCCGTTAAAGATACAGGTTTTTTCTGACCATCTTTTGGTGTAATCGTCACCCCATTATTATTGACAACAGTTGTATTACCATCTGGGGTTGTAAATGTTGCACTCGTCAAGTCAGTTAGCGCTTTTGCCATCTTGATGATTAACTCAGAACCGCTGTTTTCTACATACATATTAGTAGCAGAAACATCATCTCCCGCATTCCCCCCTTTGATGGTTAAGGTCTCATTCAGTTTTTTCTGAATTGCTGCAGTTGTGTCATTATTACCTTGGAATTTCAAGCCATCATTCAAGGTCGCTACTTCCTCGTTATTCACTTCTAAGCGAGGTTTAGTTGATTCTCCAGAAACATCTGGTGTACCATCTGTTTTTGTCGTTAAGGTTACGCCATTTGCACCATCTTTACCAGCAATACTGATACCTGGTTTACCGTCATTGCCTGTATCGCCTTTAATGGATACGCCATTCTTACCATCTTTTCCAACCACATTTATTGTGCCTGCCTTTTTCGGAGCATTAGGATTTGATGGGTTTTCAGGATCCCCAATGGTAATCTCATTGCCAAGACCAATTTTAAGCTGTTTACCCGGTTCATTTGCAGTAACTGTAATTCCTTTCTCACCTTTCAACTGGATAGAATGACCTAAGTCTTGTGAAACTTTTTCATTATTGTCATCTGTTAGAATAAAACCACCACCTTTAGTTGCATCAGTAATGTTACCTGCCACTGCATAAAGTTGCGAGCCGTTAATCGCATCAGTTGAATCTTTGCTAATGCGTCCTGCTGCAACATTCGTGATAGTACGTTCCTTACTAGCTGAGCCAATACTTAATGTTGCAATTGGTGAAGTTCCTGCAAAGCCATCATAGGTAATACCATTTATAACTGCCTCTGTTGTTCCAACCGCAGTTTCGCTGATTGCCCCCGCACCTAATGCAATATCATTCTCATTTTTCGCTTGGCTATCCAAGCCAATGGCAACCGCTTTATCTTTTAAGGCCTGAGCATTATTTCCTAAACTAATTGAGTCGCTTACTTCACGCGTATCAGAAGCACCCGATTTAAATATTAGCTCATTAGGATCATCATTTACAACAACGGCTGTACCTGCTTGACGACCAATCGCAATATTATTACTACCATTTAAATTAGCCCCTGCTGCATTACCTAAGGCAACATTATCATTACCAGTTAGTGTACTACCAGTTGAAGTGCCTAAAGCAAGGTTATTTGAACCGTTGATTCCCCCACCAGCAGAAACTCCCATTGCAACATTATAGTTAGAATTATCGCCAATCCCTGAGCCAGCGGAGTCTCCAATTCCTATATTTGATATTCCCGAAGCAGAATTTCCTGCATTCACACCAATCCAAACACTATTTGGAGCAGTACTATCGCTTCCCGCTGAGTATCCCATAGAAACCATATTATTAGCTTTAGCCTGTGCTACAGGGCCAATTGCAACTGCACCAATCTTTGTTGCTTTTGCCTGATAGCCAACAGCGACAGCAGCTTGATCATCAATATCGCTACCAGACTCAGCAAAAGCACTCTCCCCTACAGCAATATCCCCCTTACCGGTAGCTCGAGCTCTTACTCCTGCTGCAATAGCATCAACTCCTGTTGCACCATCATTATTATAATTTTCATCATTAGGATTATTAGCACCTACACTATAATAATGCGTTTTTGTGGCTTTAATTGCTTCATCAATAGTGTTTTTACCCGTTCCGCCAATATTGTTCATCGTAATATTGCCCGTATTAGGATCAATCGCGGCATTTCCTCCTAAAACTGTTTGCACACTGTTTGCAATATTGCCAACCGTATTCGCCACCATATAGAGTTGCGAACCATTAATCGCATCGGTTGAACTAGCAGTAACTTGCCCAGCTGCCACATTTTTGATTTGACGTTGCTTACCTTCTTCCGTTGTTCCCACAGAAACAACACGAGCGCTTCCAATTTTATCGCCAGCAAAGCCTGAGTAAGTAATACCATTCACTTTCGCACTTGAGGTTTTAACTGCTGCCGCTGCCGTATTACTTCCTTCACCTAATGCAACAGCGCCTGCTAAAGTTGCTTGTGCGTTATAACCCAGTGCAAGCGCCCCCGTTCTTTCAGCTTTAGCTTGAAAACCTAATGCCGCAGCATTATTTTCACTAGTTAACGCTCCCTGCCCAACTGCTGTGCTAGAAGCTCCTACTGCCTGGCTATATTGTCCCACTGCCATTGAGTTATTGCCCGTGGCTTTTGCTCCTGCGCCTACAGCTAATGCAACATTTCCTGTTGCTTGCGCCTCTTGTCCTAAAGCAGTAGATGATTTGGTAGCAAGTGTATTTGAACCAACGGCAACTGCCTGATCGCCACTTGCACTTGCTTTATTACCAATTGCAGTAACAAAATTACCATCAGTATGAGAGCTAGTACCAATTGCAATAGAATCATTGTCATTTACCGTAGCATTACTACCAATACCGATCGCTCTTGCACTTGTTCCAGCTTTATCTTTTTGCACTTTAACATTATTACCGAGAACAAAAGCCTCTTGTCCATTTATAGAGTTATTATTACCCAGAATACGACTTTTTCCTGCATTATTAGTGAGAATATTGCTATCACCAAACACCCCCACTTGTTTGCCTTGAACCGTATTTGAGTTACCAATAATTTCACTATCAGTCGCTGAAACTATATTACGCGCGCCCATTACCATATCGCCACTTGCATTATTTTGTAGCGTATTATTATTGCCAATTACACGGTTATTATCACTAGCTGCCGCAAGATTATTATCATTACCGAATACACCAGAACCGCTTGATGCAATCGTGCCGTTGTTATTACCGAGAGAATAGGTGCCAGCGCCTGTAATGGTTGTTGGATCCCCAATCGCCCCAGAGTTTTGCCCCGTAACTACGTTGCCGTTACCAATAGAAATGGCATTTGCGGCTAAAGCTTGTGCGTTAATCCCCAAAGCAATGGCATTTTCAGCAGTACCTTGCGCACTTGAACCAATGGCGATTGTGTCATTTGCGGTTGCTTTTGCTGCACGCCCAATTGCGGTTGATTGAATACCTGATGCATTTGACTGTACGCCACTTGCTACTGCATATTTACCCGAAGCAGAAGATGCATTCCCTAATGCGGTTGCTCCTTCACCGCTCGCATTGGCATTGGAACCAAAGGCGGAAGCCGAACCAGCGGTTGCTTTAGACTGACGCCCTACGGCAGTAGTTCCACCTGTTGTAATAGGTGAACCCGCAGTAATAGGCGCTCCCGCAGAAGCTAAAGCAGCTTCCCCAATTGCCACAGATGCCACACCTAATGCTTGTGCAGAAACCCCTAATGCAGTCGCGGCATTTGCCAATGCGTTTGCGTTAGCACCAACTGCGGTTGCTGCATTGCCGTTTGTCCCCGGGTTGGCTTTGGTGTCTGTACCAATGGCGATGTTATTATTCGATGTTAATTTTTCTGCTTCGGTATATTTACCCGCATTTTTACCAATGGCGATATTGGAGCTACCTTTGATATATTGTCCTGAATAATAGCCTAATGCGATATTTTGGCTTCCTTCAACATTTTGCCCTGCGTTGATAATGGCAGCAAAGTTATCAGCACCTTTAACATTATTCCCCGCGCTGACACCAATGGCATAGTTTGTGTTACCCTCAACATTCGCCCCTGCGTTTCGACCAATTGCTACGTTTTCTGTGCCTGATATCGCATTTTTACCGGCACCGTTACCAATGGCAATTCCGTTGTTATTCTTTTTGTTCTTCTCTGTGGCGCCACCTTGACCTGCATTGACTCCAATAGCAATCATATACTCTGCATCTGCTTTGGCACTTGAACCAATTGCAACAGAGCCTATCCCTGTAGCTTTCGATTTAAAACCACTTGCCACAGCGTTATAAGCGGCTTGTGCTGCCGCCCCAACAGCAACATTATCTGCACGGTTTTGCGAAGCTAGGCTATCAGGCAAACCTGCTGTACTGGCTTCTGCCCCTGCACCGATCGCAACAGCATTACGCCCTGTGGCATTAGCCCCTGCACCCACTGCCACTGCTGCTGAGGCTATTTCCCTCTGAACATTTGTATTAGTCATTGCTGCAGTATTATTAGTAGTTGTGCCATTTGCCACCGCACCAAGCCCCATTGCCATATCGGCACGTGAAAGGGCGTTAGCTTCTGAACCTAAAGCCACCGCGTCAGTAGCAGTTTGTGCAGTACGCGCTTTAGCCCCAAAGGCAATAGAACGATCGCCTAAGGCTTGTGTGTTGGTATTCGCATCGTAATTGGTTACGCGTGCGCCACCAACATCTGTACCGCCAATAACATCTGCACTACCGATAGCAATAGCACGATCGCCCGCAGCTTGAGAAGATTGCCCCATTGCAAGGCTTCCCTTACCTGAAGCCCAAGAAACCGTACCAATTGCCATTGCATAATCATTAGTTGCGGCAGATTGACGCATCATTGCTAAAGAGTTAAAGCCTGATGCACGAGAGGCTGTACCAATCGCAGTAGCCCCCACTTCTGAACCAATAGAATATGCCCCTAACGCAAAGCTTAATGGTCCGCTGGCTTTAGAATAATCGCCAATGGCAATGCCTGAAGATCCCGTTGCGTTTAAATTAAAACGTCTATCAAACATAGCATTTGCACCCGCACCGATAGCTATTCCTGTTGCTGAAATTAAATTCCCTGAATAACGTCCTGTAGGATCAATTAAATTTGGATCTGCATAACTTAAATTCCCTGGGTTATTATAATTGAGAGCATTATGTCCAAAGTCATCACTTGCAGTTGCAGTCAAACTTTTCTGCTGATTATTAATTATTGCCATTCCCGCATTTTGTTGTGCGGTTCCGCTATATTGTGCTGTTCCCCCAATTGCCACATAGGCATTTGCGGCAAGGGGTAAGCTCATTAATACACTTAATGAAATAAGATTTAAAAAGAAATTTTTGCTTGATTTTGTTGGCTGAATGGAAGAATCCACAAGGCTGTTTGATTTGCCTTGTCGAGAAGCTAATTCTGAGGTTACAACCCAATTTTGCTGAGCGTGGTTCCAAATAATACGGAATATTTTATTCATAAGTTATACCTAATTTTGGTTAGTGAAGAAACAACTATCGTTTAAAAAACGAACAAAGATAAAAATTTCAGGATGCAAATATAGCATAAAACCGCTATATTACTAACCAATTTAGCGTAATTAATTGTAAATTTAATGTAAAGTAACCCCACGTTAATGATTGAAAAGAAGTTCTTATAACTTATTGCACTTTTTAAGCAGCCATTTATAACAATCAACAATTAAATCTACAAAAAAGTTATTTTTCTTCAAAAAAGGATTGGGAGAAATAGAAAATTTATAACAAGATAAATTATTACCTAAGCAAAATGTTCAAGCTGCTTGACCGTAATAATGTAGCATTCATTAAAGATTTGCCCGATAACCACAATGCTAATGCAACATTGCTTCACATATTTAATGTAGGGGCAGACCGATGTGTCTGCCCGTTGGGTGTGAAATGAAATCCATATTATTTTGGGCGGATACATCGATCCGTCCCTATCTGTGGGATAGCACCTTATTGTTCATAAAATCAAATCGTATGATTCTCTTTTGTTTCAATAACCAGAATTGTTGCAGCAATGTAGGGGCAGACCTATGTGTCTGCCCGTTGGGTGTGGAATGAAATCCATCTATTTCGGGCGGATACATCGATCCGTCCCTACCTATGGGATAGCACCTTATTGTTCATAAAATCAAATCGTATGGTTCTCTTTTGTTTTAATAACCAGAATTGTTGCACCAATGTAGGAGCAGACCTATGTGTCTGCCCTTTGGGTGTGGAATGAAATCCATCTTATTTCGGGCGGATACATCGATCCGTCCTTACCTGTGGGATAGCACAATCAACGTCTATTTAGATCGTATAGTACAATTGAAAATCCCCTCTCATGGAGGGGGTATCTATAAAGAGAGAAGAATTAAGTGCGGTGGTTTTTTCACAAGTTTTTTCTGCACTGTCGCTATTTTTTCTTCGCATATTTAAGCGAGTCAATGGCGACGGCGAAGATGATGATGCTCCCTTTGATAATATATTGCCAGTAAGGGTTTACGCCGATGTAGGTTAAACCATAATTGATGACAGTAAAGATAAGCACGCCGGTAATAACGCCCATTACGGTACCCACCCCACCTGCAAAAGAAACACCTCCCACGACACAAGCTGCAATGGCATCAAGTTCATACATAAAACCAAGGTTATTGGTTGCACTGCCGATACGTCCTGCTTCCAGCATCCCCCCAAATGCGTAAAATATTCCTGCAATCATATAAATGGCAACAAGGTTACGGGTTACATTCACCCCTGACACACGAGCGGCTTCTGGATTTCCCCCAATGGCAAAAATATTTTTACCAAAACGCGTTTTATTCCATAGCACCCAAACAAAAGCGGCACAAATTGCTGCATAGATGGTGATATAGGATAATTTGAAACTTCCTATTCTGAAAAAACCTTGAGCAAAAGTTGAAAATTGTTCATTAAAGCCCGCGATGGGTGATGAACCAACGGCATCGTAATAAAGCGAGTTGATACCATAAACAATGATCATCGTTCCCATTGTGGCAATAAATGGGGTAACATTCAGGTAAGCAATGACTACGCCATTGACCAAGCCAATGATTGCGCCAACAAAGCAGACAACTAAAATCACCACAGGAATCGGGATTTCACCTAAATCAGGGAAAACACGGTTCATATTATCCATTGCTTGCAGAAGTGTGGCAGAGATTACCGCAGCCAAGCCCACTTGACGCCCAGCG
The DNA here is from genome assembly GCF_044358625.1 of Avibacterium sp. 20-126. Taxonomy (NCBI): domain Bacteria; kingdom Pseudomonadati; phylum Pseudomonadota; class Gammaproteobacteria; order Pasteurellales; family Pasteurellaceae; genus Avibacterium; species Avibacterium sp. 20-126. Next base: position 1,992,923 of record NZ_CP091457.1, read on the forward strand.
GATAAGTCGGTTCCCTGTGTAACCAATAAGCCTGCAACACCGAGTGCAATAATTAAACGAACCGAAGATTGGGTCAGAATATTACTGAAATTTCGTAAGCTTAAGAAGCTTGGATCTTGCATAATAATAATGCCAAGCAAGACTAAGAGGACAAAATAAATGGCATTTTGTTTGAGGAAATCAAGCGATTTATTCGATTTTAAAGCTGACATAATTCATTTCCTTCTAAATTAGAGATATTTCGCTGCAAGTTGCAGAATTTCTTCTTGTGAGGTTTTGGCGGTTTCTACAATGCCCGCCACTTTTCCGTTACTCATTACTAAAATTCGGTCGGTTACGCCTAACAGTTCGGGCATTTCGGAAGAAATCATAATGATGCCTTTCTCTTTTTTGGCAAGTTCCATTATCAATTGGTAAATTTCAAATTTTGCACCAATATCAATGCCTCGAGTGGGTTCATCAAGCATTAAAATTTCTGGCTGGGTGAGCAACCAACGCCCAATCACCACTTTTTGTTGATTTCCGCCAGACAGCGAACCAATGGTGGTTTTGTGTGAAGGGGTTTTCACATTCATTGCATCAATCACCCATTGGGTGTCGCTTTTCATTTTGTTGCCACTTAATAAACCTAATCGACCTAAATAGGATTTCATATTTGAAATCAACGAGTTAAATTCAATATTTAGGTTGGCATAAATGCCCGTAGAGCGACGTTCTTCTGTAACTAAAGCAAAACCATTGTTAATCGCTTCAAGTGCGGTGCGATTTTTCATTGTTTTTCCGTACAATTTAATTTCACCCGCTTTACGTTCGCGTACCCCGAAAATGGTTTCCACAATATCGGTGCGTTTTGCCCCTACAAGCCCTGCAATCCCTAGAATTTCCCCTTTACGAAGCTGAAAACTCACATCTTGAATAGACGGTTGATTGAGTGCAGTGAGATGTTCCACGTCTAAAATGACTTCTTGTGGCGTGTTGGTTTTTGCAGGAAAGCGTTGAGTTAGCTCACGCCCTACCATCATTGCCACAATTTCGTCCATTGTACTGCCTTTGACTGGCACGGTGTTGATCCATTTGCCATCACGCAGAATAGTGATTTCATCGCAAATTTTGAAAATTTCGTCCATTTTGTGCGAAATGTAAATAATCCCACAGCCTCGTGCTTTGAGTTTTTCGATGATTTTAAATAAATGTTCCACTTCTTTTTCTGACAAGGAGGAAGTGGGTTCATCCATAATCACAATTTTTGCGTTGTAAGAAAAAGCCTTTGCAATTTCAATCATTTGCATTTGTGAAACAGAGAGATTTGCCACTTTTTCTTTTGGATCTACATCAATATCCAATTCATCAAAAATCGCTTTGGTATCGTGATACATTTTAACGTGATCGACAAAAATGCCTTTTAGCGGATAGCGTCCTAACCAAAGATTATCCATTACATTGCGTTGCCGAACTAAATTGAGTTCTTGATGAACCATTGAGATGCCATTTTCTAGCGCTTCTTTTGATGTTTTAAAATTAACAGGTTGATTTAAAAAGAGAATTTCCCCTTCATCTTTGGCATAAATGCCAAATAGGCATTTAAGTAAGGTGGATTTGCCCGCCCCATTTTCTCCCATTAAGGCGTGAACAGAATGTGAACGGACGGTGAGATTTGCCCGATCTAGGGCTTTAACACCGGGGAAGGTTTTACTTACATTGGTCATTGTCAGTAAAATCCCTTGGTGTTGTGGCATTGGTGTATGTTCTTTCATAGCCAACCTCATAGAAAAGGGGAGCCATTCTCCCCCTATATATAATGCATATTATTTTAGAAATTCATTTAGATTATCTGCATCGACACCCACATAAGGAATACGCACAACCTTACTTTCTAATTTCCATTGTGTGCCTTCTGTCGCGGGTTTTTCGTTAGCTAAGTTATTGGCTAATTGCACCACAGCTTTACCTTGGTTTACGCCATCATTTAACACGGTGCCTGCCATTTCCCCTTTTTTGATCAGTTGCAACACTTCAGGCAGGGCATCCACACCGAAGATCGGTAATTTTTTACCGTGTGCTTTGGTGGCTTCCAATGCACCCATTGCCATACCGTCATTATTAGAAATAATCACTTCAATATCATTCGCTTTAGAGCTGGATAACCACGCGTCCATTTTGTCTTTCGCTAATGCTGCGTCCCACATTCCTGTGTCAATAAAAAGCTGTTCGGTTTCAATGCCATTTTTATTTAATTCTTCAATCACATATTTGGTTCGTGCTTCGGCATCTGGGTGACCGGGTTCACCTTTTAACAGTACATATTGAATTTTACCGTCTTTATTTAAGTCAAAGGCTGGATTAGCTTTCCAGTGCTTGGTGATAAGTTGCCCTTGAATGACGCCTGATTCTTTTGGATCTGTCCCCACATAATAAGCCTGTTCATAACTTCCAATGGCTTTTGCGCCCGGATCTTTATTGAAGAACACCACCGGAATATCCTCCGCTTTTGCTTTGCCAATAATGGTTGGCGCAGCCGCGGGATCCACAAGGTTAATGGCAAGGGCTTTCACCCCTTTAGAGATCAACACATCTACTTGGTCATTTTGCACGGATTGGGCATTTTGTGAATCGTTCATTAATAATTCAACGTCTTTAAGTGTTTTTGCTTCTTTATCAATTTCTTGACGCATTAAAGACATAAAATTATCGTCATATTTGTAAATCGTTACACCAATTCGGTTTACCGCTTGTGCTGTTGTTGCAGCAAGACCTAAGCCCACAGCAAGTGCGGTGGTTTTTAATAGCATTTTTTTCATAGATAGCTCCTTAAATGGATTAAACAATCGCAAAGAGGTTGTGCATACTGCTAAATTTATTTCATACAGCACAAGGATTTGTTATGAAATAAATTCAATAACAGAACAGAGCATAACGAAAAATAATTGTTAAGACTGTGATCCCTCTCACATTAATGGAAACGATTACAAAAAAATGTTTAAAAATGTGACGGTGATCATAAATTAATCACAAGGTTCTGTGGAAAATCGTCTGACTAGGGTTGGATTAAATTGCGTATGAATCGGTGTATTAATGCGGTTATCCACCAAGCTTAACGCTAAGTTAGCCGAATAAGTTGCCATTAAATCAATCGGATAGCGAATAGTAGTAAGTTTAGGGATCAAATAGCGGGCAATGGGCATATCATCAAACCCGATAATGGAAAATTGTTTCGGCACGTTGATATTGTTTTCATTTAATACGGAAATTGCTCCTGCTGCCATTGTATCGTTATAGGCGACGACGGCGGTTAAATCAGAATTGTAGCTCAGTAGATGAATCATTGCCTGTTCACCACCCTCAAAGTCAGGCGAACTGTAGGCAATACGATGTTCAGCATAAGGTAAGACATACTTTTCCAAAGCATTGAGATAACCTTGTATTCGCTCTTGTGCATCACTAATTTGATGATTAGAACCAATATAGCCAATATTTTTATGCCCAAGGCGAATTAAACTTTCTGTGGCAATAAACGTGCCTTTGGTGTTATCAAGGCTCACACAACGGTTTTCATAGCCTTTCACCACACGATTAATCACCACCATTCCCGCAATGCGACTTAAATATTGGCTTAATTCTTCATCACTCAAGGCTTTGGCGTGCACCACTAAGCAACTACAACGCTTGCGTAGCAAGGTTTCAATAGCACGGCGTTCTTTTTCTGCATTATGATAACCAATGCCGATCAAAATACTTTTTTGATGCTGTTCCGCCACTTTATCCACCGCTTTAACTAAAATCGCAAAGAAAGGATCGGTAACATCGGTTACCACCACGCCAATGGTCTCCGTGTTTTGCAGGGCGAGCGCTTGTGCATTCGCATTAGGGTGATAACCCAGTTCCTGCACCGCTTTTTGTACCGCCAGACGGGCTTTCTCACTGGCGGAAGAATGATTATTCAGCACACGAGAAACCGTTGCGACGGAAACCCCCGCCTGTTTTGCCACATCACGAATTGTAATCATCTTCTCCCCTAAAAATGCAAAAAATTTATACCGCACTTATCATATAAAGAATTTTTTCTAATTGAAAACGCTTACTTTAAAAAATGAAAACTCTATCACAAAAAAATACGACTTATTTCTCAATTTGTGATCTAGTTAATAGTTTATTTTTGGCAATCTGCTATTTTATAGCAGTTTCTTTTTGTAACCGCTTTCATCTTTTTGATAAGGGAGAATAATTATGTCTGAACAATTTGTTGCGGCAGATCATCCACACCGCCGCTATAATCCATTGATTGACCGTTGGGTGCTGGTTTCTCCCCACCGCGCAAAACGTCCGTGGCAAGGTCAGCAAGAGAAAAATGAAGAAGTGCAAAAACCAAGCTATGATCCTAACTGTTATCTTTGTCCGCGCAATAAGCGTATTACGGGTGAGCAAAATCCTGATTATCACAAACCTTTTGTCTTTAAAAATGATTTTTCTGCCTTGTTAGAACAAACGCCTAAGCCCGCACCTAGTGATGATCCGTTGTTTCAAACCGCCGCGGCAGAAGGGGAAAGTCGTGTCATTTGTTTTTCACCTGATCACAGCAAAACCTTACCCTTACTGAGCGTAGAAGAAATTGCTGATGTAATTGATGTATGGCAAGCTCAACTCAATGAGCTAGGTCAGCGTTACCCTTGGGTGCAAATTTTTGAAAACAAAGGGGCAGCAATGGGCTGTTCAAATCCACACCCACACGGGCAAATTTGGGCGAACAGTTTTCTTCCCAATGAAGTGGCTCAGGAAGATCTGGCTCAACAGCGTTATTTTGAAAAATACGGTTCAGTGCTATTGGTGGATTATGTACAACGGGAATTGGCACTAAAAGAGCGTATTGTGGTGGAAACCAAACATTGGGTTGCCCTTGTGCCTTATTGGGCGGTATGGCCATTTGAAACCTTATTACTCCCTAAACAACATCGTAAAAACTTTGCACAACTCAGCCCTGAGCAACAGCAAGATTTGGCACTTGCCTTGAAATTGCTGACCACCAAATATGATAACCTGTTTGAAACCTCTTTCCCTTATTCAATGGGCTTTCATTTTGCGCCATTTAACGGCAAAGAAAATGAACATTGGCAACTACACGCCCATTTTTATCCCCCATTATTACGTTCTGCCACGGTGCGAAAATTTATGGTGGGCTATGAAATGCTGGGGGAAAGCCAACGTGATCTCACCGCAGAACAAGCCGCAGAAAGATTACGGGCTTTAAGCGATATTCATTACAAATTACGCTAAATCAAAAGAAGGAGACAATCAATGACCCCACAACAACGTGCAGAACACTTATTTTCTGAAAAATTTCACCGCACTTTTGATCTCCGTGTTTATGCTCCCGGGCGCGTTAATATTATTGGTGAGCATACAGATTACAATGACGGTTTTGTGATGCCTTGCGCCATTAATTATGGCACGGCAGTATGTGGTGCAAAGCGTGATGATAGTTTATTTCGGGTTTATGCCGCTGATCTTGATGCGTTTGATGAATTTGATCTCGCCAAGCCCATTGAAACAAATCCTGCACATAAGTGGACGGGCTATGTGCGTGGGGTGGTGAAATTTATTCAAGCGCAATGTCCTCATTTCCAGAAAGGGGCTGATTTGGTGATTAGTGGTAATGTGCCACTTTCCGCTGGGCTAAGCTCTTCCGCTTCATTGGAAGTGGCTATCGGCAAATTTTGCCAACAGCTTGCCCAGCTTCCGCTTAGCGATACTCAATTGGCGTTGATCGGTCAGCAAGCAGAAAACCAATTCGTTGGAGCGAATTGTGGCAATATGGATCAACTGATTTCCGCCCTTGGGCAAAAAGATCATTTACTGATGATAGATTGTCGCAGTCTTGAAACTCGACCCACACCTGTACCAAATGATGTAGCTGTGATGATTGTTAATTCTCACGTTAAACACGATTTAGTCGCCGGTGAATACAATACTCGTCGCACACAATGTGAAAAAGCCGCCGCGTTTTTTGGCGTGAAAGCCTTGCGAGATGTGTCAGTGGAACAGTTCAATAAAATGGAAGAAAAACTTATCGCACTTGATCCTATCGTCGCTAAGCAAGCCAAGCACGTTATTACTGAAAATGCCCGTGTGCTTGCTGCTGTTGAGGCTTTAAAACAAGGCGATCTCAGTAAACTAGGGCAATTAATGGCACAATCCCACGATTCAATGCGTGATGATTTTGAAATCACCGTGCCACAAATTGATTACTTAGTCGAACTCGCTCAACTTGCCGTTGGCAACACAGGCGGGGCGAGAATGACAGGAGGCGGTTTTGGTGGCTGTATTGTGGTGGTTGCGCCACAAGAAAAAGTTGAAGCGGTACGCCAGCTTATTAGCGAAAATTATGAAAAACAAACAGGGCTAAAAGAAGATTTCTATGTTTGCACCGCCTCACAAGGGGTTTCAGTATGTTAAGACAATCGCACACCGGGCTTGCGCCAGATTGCAAGCCCTTTAAGCTATTTACGCTAACCAATCAACAAGGAATGTGCATTCAATTAATGGATTGGGGGGCGACGTGGCTTTCTTGTAAAATCCCCGTGAATAATCAATTACAAGAAGTACTGCTAGGTTGCCATATACAGGATTATCTCACACAGCAAGCTTATTTAGGGGTAACGGTGGGGCGTTATGCTAATCGCATCGCCAATAGTCGCTTTCGCTTAAATGGTAAAACGATTTATCTTAATGCTAATCAAGGCAAACATCAACTTCACGGCGGTAAAGGGTTTGACAAAGGTCGCTGGCAAGTAGAAAAGTGCGGTGATAATTTTGTTCAATTTTCCCTTTTTTCTGCCGATGGCGATCAGGGCTTTGTCGGTAATTTACAGGTGAAGGTGAGTTATCGTTTAACTGAAAAAAATCAAGTACGTATTGAATTTGAGGGCATTTGTGATCAAGATACACCACTTAATTTAACCAACCACGCGTATTTTAATTTAGATGATGCCAGCGCTGGCACAGATGTACGCCAACATTGGTTGCAACTTAATAGTGAGCAATTCTTACCGGTTGATCAACAAGGTATTCCGAATGCCCCTCTCAAAGCGGTGCAAGGTACAAGTTTTGATTTTCGCCAAGCAAAAATGATAGCTCAAGATTTTTTACAGCAAGAACAACGACTTACTAAAGGCTACGATCACGCTTTTTTACTCAATGGCACACAGCCTTGTGCCATATTGCATTCCAGTAATCGCCAAATTTCCCTTAGCGTTTCCACCTCGCAGCCAGCGTTACAAATCTACACAGGGAATTATCTGGCTGGCACGCCAAATCGTTTAGGGGGAACTTACCAAGATTATCAAGGTATCGCCCTTGAGCCAGAATGTTTGCCTGATACCCCTAATCATCCAGAGTGGCAAAAATACGGTGGAATAAGCAAGAAAAATCAGCCTTATCGGCAGTGGATTGAGTATCAATTTAAGATTAAAAACTAAGTAGAGGGAGATTAACCGTTCCTGAAATACTATATTCGTAAACCTTAGATCCAGTTGGGCCAAACGATTAAAGGGACTAATAGATAAATACCCTCAACCCGCTTTGTTTAGTATGGGAATGCCTGAGAATTGGCATCAAGATAGCTTTTGGGAACGTGCCTTAGAATAAAAAACGTGATAACACTACCGCTCTTTTCTAAGTGCGGTAGTTTTTTCCAAAATATCTCTACAACACCACCATATCATCACGATGTACCGCGACAGCGCCGTATTCATAGCCCAAAATTTGTGGAATCTCTTGTGATTTTTTGCCTTTAATTAAATTTAACGCATCGCTGTTGTAGCGAGGAATTCCAAGGGCGATAATGTTGCCGTTAGGCTGTTGGATTTTTACCACTTCGCCACGAGAAAAACGCCCTTCGATTTGTGCAATGCCTGCTGGAAGTAAGGATTTATGCTGAATTAGCACCGCACTTGTTGCACCTTCATCAATGATAATCGTGCCTGCTGATGGCGCGGCAAAAAGCCATTGTTTACGGCTTTCAATGCGATCTGTTTGCACGGTAAATTTGGTGCCGATATTTTCGCCGTAAGCCAGATCCACAATTACATTTGGGCGATTACCCGGTGCGATAATGGTTTCCACGCCTGAACGGGTGGCAACATCTGCGGCGATCACTTTTGTGGACATTCCTCCTGTACCAAGATTTGTGCCACTTCCGCCTGCGATTTGGCGAATCGCATCGGTGATTTTTTCCACCACTGAAAGCAATTTCGCTTGCGGATTGTTTCTTGGATCGCTATCAAATAAGCCTTGCTGATCGGTGAGCAAATAAAGTTGTTCAGCTTGTGCCAAAATCGCCACAAGCGCCGATAAATTATCGTTATCACCAACTTTAATCTCGGCGGTGGCTACTGCATCATTTTCATTAATCACGGGAATAATGCCGTTATCTAATAAGGCGTTAAGGGTGTCTCGTGCATTGAGAAAACGCTCGCGATCTTCAATATCGGCACGACTGAGCAAAATTTGCCCAATATGAATATCGTAAATAGAAAAAAGCTGTTCCCACGTTTGAATAAGTTGGCTTTGCCCCACGGCGGCTAATAATTGTTTTGAGGCAATGGTAGGCGGAAGTTGCGGATGGTTGAGATAGTCTCGTCCTGCCGCCATTGCTCCAGAGGTAACAATGATAATGCGAAAGCCTGCTTGGTGTAGTTGGGTGATTTGTCGTACAATTTCCATCATATGTGGGCGATGAAGTTTGGTCGTGCCTTGTGTTAAGGTACTTGTACCAAACTTCACGACAATGGTTTTCTTTTGTTCCATAAGGGAGTTTCCTATTACTGTTGAATGCGCAAAACCCTATCATTAAATGCGAAAAATTTCATTAAATTTTCACCGCACTTTGTATGATTTAAAACAATTTTTATTACTCAAAACAGGGTATAATAGCATCATTTTTTAATCAACCCAGCGCAATTGAAATGTCAGAACAAAATCATATTGAACGCCAACGTGAAGTAACACGATTATGTATAAAAGTGGCATTAATGCTACTTCAACACGGTGCAGAAAGTGCGGTTGTGGTACAAATGTCGCATAGATTAGGGCGAGCTTTAGGAATGGATAGTGTTGAATGTGCCTTAACGCCGAATGCGGTGATTATTACCACGCTATATCATAATCATTGCATTACCACTGCACGCAAGAATGTGGATCAAGGCATTAATATGCATATTGTTACGGAAGTGCAACGCGTAGTGATTACGGCGGAGCATCGTATTTATGATTTGCACCAAGTGAAAAAACGCCTTGAGCAAATTAAACCGTTTAAATATAACCGCTCTCTTGTGGTGCTAATGATTGGGTTATCTTGTGCTTGTTTTGCCCATTTATCTGGGGGCGATAGTAGGATTGCGGTGATAACATTTGTTGCTGCTGCAATTGCAATGTTTATTCGTCAATCCCTTGCTCATCGCCATTATAATCCGATCATTGTCTTTTCAATTACCGCCTTTATCGCCTCAATTATTTCAGGAATGGCGTTGAAATATCAATTAGGCAATGATCCGCAAATTGCCCTTGCTTCGAGCGTGCTTTTACTTGTGCCGGGTTTTCCATTGATTAATTCCCTCGCAGATATTCTCAAAGGCCACGTTGGAATGGGCTTAGGGCGTTGGACCATTGCCACCATTCTCACCTTTGGCGCTTGCTTAGGTATTGTCTTTGCCCTTGCACTGTTAAATATTCCCTATTGGGGAGAATTAAAATGACCTTGTTGCTGAATTTATTAGATGATATGTTTTTCGCCGCTATTCCTGCGGTGGGCTTTGCCTTAGTCTTTAATGTTCCCCCTAAGGCATTGAAATATTGTGCAATTTTAGGCGCATTAGGACACGGCTTGCGTACCTTATTGGTGCATTTTGATGTACCGTTAGTATTTGCGACCTTTGCTGGAGCCAGTTTAATTGGTTTTATTGGCGTGCATTTATCGCATCGCTATCTTGCCCATCCTAAAGTATTTACAGTTGCGGCAATTATCCCGATGATTCCCGGCGTTTATGCCTATAAAGCGATGATCGCGATTGTGCAAATTCACCATTATGGTTTTTCTGATGTATTATTTGCACAAATGATTGATTATTTTATTAAAACGGGATTTATTCTAGGGGCATTAGTTTTTGGTTTGGCATTGCCGGGCTTATTGTTCTATCGACAAAAACCTGTAATATAATAGCCAAAGCAAGAGAATCAAAAGGAAAGCAAATGACCCTCAGTTTAATTGTGGCAATGACGAAAAATAATGTGATTGGTAAAAATAACCAAATGCCGTGGCACTTGCCTGCCGATTTAACGTGGTTCCGCCAAAACACGCAAGGCAAACCCGTGATAATGGGGCGGAAAACCTTTGAAAGTATCGGTCGTCCATTACCAAAACGCACCAATATTGTGCTTTCTCGCTCTCCCTTTGAGTACGATGGTGTTATTTGGAAAAGTGATTTTACAAGTGCACTGGATTTTGTGAACGAGTTTCCTGAGATAATGCTGATTGGTGGTGGCGAATTATTTAAACAATACCTTCCCCACGCAGATAAACTCTATCTTACTGAGATTCAAGCAGAAATTGATGGGGATACATTTTTCCCACAAATTAATTGGGCTGAATGGCAAATTGAATTTGAACAATATCGTCCCGCCGATGAAAATAATCCCTATGATTGCCGATTTTTGATTTTACAACGGATTAACCATTCGCGTTCCTAATGAAAAAGGAAGGCTTGCTTGCCTTCCTTCGTTTGTTTAATTAATTTTATACGAGTGCATTTTTCCCTATTTTCCGCCTTTTTTCTGACATTTTGGGCAGAAAAAACTATTACGTTGTCCGATGACTAAACTTTCAATTTTTGTACCGCACTTTGGACAAGGCTTGTCTTTATTGCCATAAACTCGCAATGCTTGAGCAAAATACCCCGGGCGACCATCAGGTTGTAAAAAATCTTTTAAGGTTGTGCCACCTTGTTGAATTGCGCTGGCAAGCACTTGTTTAATGGTTTGAACCAACAATTCACATTGCTCTTTAGTCAAATTTTTAGCTAATTTTAGCGGATGTAATCCACATAAAAATAAGGTTTCATTCGCATAAATGTTACCTACACCAACGACTACGGCATTGTCCATTAAGAAAGTTTTAAGTGCGGTCTGTTTTTTGCGAGATTTTTTAAACAGATATTCCCCGGTAAATTCTTCCGACAGGGGTTCGGGGCCAAGTTTCGCAAAAAGGTGGAAATCCGCCAAATTATCCGTATATAGCCACGCACCAAAACGGCGAGGATCGTTATAACGCAAAACTTTGCCATTATTCATCACAATATCTAAATGATCGTGTTTATCAATGGGACTATCTTGTGGCACAACACGCAAAGAGCCTGACATTCCTAAATGCCCAATGATTGCCCCTTTTTCAGTATGAATGATTAAATATTTTGCACGACGAGAAAGGTGGCTCACTTTTACTTGCCTAAACTCACTCAATTGCGGACTCACTTCCCAGCGTAATCTAGGGTTACGCACGACAATTTTTTCAATGGTAAACCCTGTCAAATAAGGTGAAATGCCATTTTTGGTCGTTTCAACTTCGGGTAATTCAGGCATTTTTCCTCCTTACGAATGCTATATTGTTTCTAATGGAAATCGCTATAATTCACTAGGTAGATAAATAGAGGCAATCAATAAAAATCCAAGAAACGCAGATAGAAAAAAACCCGAACAAGTCGGGTTTTTCTAATTCATCAAAATCAAATTATTTGATTTTCGCTTCTTTATAAATAACGTGTTTACGCACAACAGGATCAAATTTTTTGATCTCCATTTTTTCTGGCATATTACGTTTATTTTTGGTTGTTGTGTAGAAATGACCGGTTTCAGCTGTTGAAACTAAACGGATTTTTTCACGAGCACCTTTAGCTGCCATTTTTTAGCTCCTTAGATTTTCTCGCCACGAGCACGGATTTCAGCTAACACTGCATCAATGCCTTTTTTATCAATAATACGCATACCTTTCGCTGTTAAGCGTAAAGTTACGAAACGTTTTTCAGACTCAACCCAGAAACGGTGAGTGTGTAAGTTAGGAAGAAAACGACGACGTGTCGCATTCATTGCGTGTGAGCGGTTGTTACCAACTGCTGGACGCTTGCCTGTTACTTGACAGACTCTAGACATATTAATCTCCAATAAATCAAATATAAGCTCGAGCTTAGGGTTCGGATTACTGCAAACTAGGTTTGCAAGCCACCTCGTCAGGTCGCTGTAACCGACCCGCATACTATATTAAAGGTGGCAAATTATACTCACTTTATTTGCTATACTCAAGCCTAAATCACTTAATTAACGCAATAAATGACAAAAAAATCAGCAATTCTGTTACATTGCGCTGGCAAGACTTCTGCTATAACCAACCTTTTTCACTAAAAGAAACATAGCAACCTTTACCGATCACAAAATGATCCAATACCCGAATCTCCACTAATTCTGCCACTTTTTGGATCTTTTCAGTAATGCACCGATCAGAATGGCTCGGCTCTGCAATTCCAGAGGGATGATTATGGGCTAAAATAATCGCTGCAGCATTGCAAAATAATGCTGTTTTCACAATTTCTCTAGGATACACAACGGCACTATTAATTGTCCCTAAAAACATTTCTTCTTTTTTAATTAAACGATGTTGATTATCTAGAAAAAGCACCAAAAAAACCTCCCGCTCTTTATGCTCTAGCTCCGTTTGCAAATACATTCGCACCAGTTCAGGACGGGTAAATGCCTGTGCCATTTCCAATTCTTGTAACAAATAACGCTTTGTCATCTCTGTACTGGCTTGAAGCTGGATAAATTGCGTGATACCTAACCCTTTGACGTTGCAAAAAGCGTGTTGATCCGCACTGATTAATTGCCTTAACGATCCAAAATGTTCAAGAACCAAGCGGGATAATTCCATCACTGAACAATTCTTGATCCCTGTACGTAGAAAAATTGCCAATAATTCACTGTCATCAAGGGCTTCTGCACCAAATGTTAATAATTTTTCTCGTGGCATTAAGGCGGTCATTTTAATGATGTACTCTTTTCTCTTAAATCAATTTATACTTACTTTTAGCATAGACAACCGTATTGTGATAGATTTATCCATCACTTTTGCGATCCTGATCGAAAAATAGGATTTTGTATTAAGGAAAATTACAGTAAAATTAACCGCACTTTTAATTTAAGGATCGCTAATTAATGCAAGATCTTCAAGGAAAACGTATCGTTATCGGCATTACGGGGGGTATTGCCGCATATAAAAGTATTGAACTTATCCGCTTGTTACGCAAAAGCCAAGCAGAAGTACGCGTGGTACTTACCGCAGCAGCGGCTGAATTTGTTACCCCACTCACATTACAAGCAATTTCAGGCAATGCGGTGGCTCAATCACTATTAGATCCTCAAGCTGAGTTAGCAATGGGGCATATTGAACTGGCAAAATGGGCAGACCTTATTGTTATCGCACCCGCTAGTGCAGATTTTATGGCGCGCTTAAATGCAGGAATGGCAAATGATTTACTCACCACCATTTGCCTTGCAACTGCAGCGCCAATTTTGCTTGCGCCGGCAATGAACCAGCAAATGTTCCGCCAATCCATCACACAACAAAATTTGGCCAATTTAAAAGCCCGTGGCATTGCCACTGTCGGGCCAAATAGCGGAGAGCAAGCTTGTGGTGATGTGGGCTTCGGGCGAATGTCAGAACCGGCCGAAATTTACACCGCACTTTGTGAAATGCTTCTCCCTAAACAAGATCTCAGCCACTTAACGGTTGCCATTACCGCAGGCCCAACGCGTGAAGCCATTGACCCCGTACGTTATATTAGCAATCACAGCTCAGGAAAAATGGGCTTTGCTATTGCCGAAGCCTTTGCCAAACGAGGTGCAAAAGTAAAATTAATTGCAGGGCCGGTCAATTTGTCTACGCCTGCGCAAGTAGAACGAATTGATGTCATTTCTGCTCAAGAAATGGCGGATGTTACCCTTTCACTTGCACCACAAGTGGATATTTTCATTGGCTGTGCAGCCGTAGCAGATTACCGCGTAGCCCAGATCGCCGATCAAAAAATGAAGAAAACGGCTGGAAATGAGATGCTCACCTTAGAATTGGTGAAAAACCCTGATATTATTGCCACTGTGGCTGCACTCACTGAGAACCGTCCTTTTGTGGTAGGATTTGCCGCAGAAACGCAAAATGTTGCTCAATATGCACAGGATAAATTAGTGCGTAAAAATTTGGATCTGATCTGCGCAAATGATGTTTCTGATGGAAAAGGCTTTAATGGTGATGATAACCAACTTCAGCTTTTCTGGCGTGACGGCAACCAACAATTACCACACAGCAGTAAAAAAGAGTTGGCACGGCAACTCACTCAATATATTGTGGAACGATTTTACGCTCAGTTTGAACGAAAGGAATAAACAAAAAAATGAAAAAGATTGATGTAAAAGTTTTAGATAGCCGAATTGGCACGCAATTTCCCTTGCCAGCTTATGCCACAAGCGGTTCTGCCGGCTTAGATCTGCGTGCGTTGGTGGAAGAAAGTTTTGAAATCCAACCGGGTGAAACGAAGCTCATCCCAACAGGGCTGTCTATTTATATCGCCGATCCTAATCTTGCCGCCGTCATTTTACCTCGTTCAGGACTGGGGCATAAACACGGTATTGTACTGGGTAATTTAGTTGGTCTCATTGATTCTGATTATCAAGGCCCTTTAATGGTTTCAATGTGGAACCGTGGTGATCAACCTTTCAAGGTGGAAGTGGGGGATCGCATTGCACAACTTGTGTTCGTTCCTGTGGTGCAGGCAGAATTTAACGTTGTAAATGATTTTGAACAAACAGAACGTGGTGAAGGCGGATTTGGGCATTCGGGTAAGCAATAGAGGGAATATGGTAGAAGAACAATTAGAAATTGCGGGGATTGAGCCAGCGCCCATCACAGAAAAGCACACCACGACACAACGTACAGAAAAAATAACGAAAAGTGATAAACGTAGTGTTAAAGAACGCCGTTTACAAGTCCTCACCGTGCTGACCCATATGCTTCATTCCGAACGTGGAATGGAACGGATGACAACGGCTCGCCTTGCCCAAGAAGTCGGTGTTTCGGAGGCGGCACTCTATCGCTATTTCCCAAGTAAAACCAAAATGTTTGAAGCCTTGATTGATAATTTAGAAAGTAATTTATTTAGCCGTATCAACCATTCAATCAAAAATGAAACAAACACGATGAACCGTGTGCGAGATATTATGCAAATGATTTTAGATTTTGCACGTAAAAACCCCGGGCTTACTCGTGTTCTTACCGGACACGCCTTGATGTTTGAAGATCCGCTCCTACAAGCACGCGTTGCGCAATTTTTTGATCGTTTAGAATTTCAATTTGTGAATATTTTACAAATGCGAAAATTACGTGAAGGAAAAGGGTTTCATCTCGATGAACGGATTATTGCCTCTTATCTTGTTAATCTGTGTGAAGGACAATTTATGCGTTATGTTCGTTCTAACTTTCGCCATCATTCTAGTCAAAATTTTGAACAACAATGGAAACTTATCGCGGTACACTTTGCATAATAACAATTTTTAGGTAATATGATGATTATTCCTTGGCAAGATTTAGAAGAAGAAACACTCATTAATATTGCAGAAAGTTTCATTCTGCGTGAAGGGACAGATTACGGTGAACAGGAGCTTTCCCTCCAACAGAAAACGCAAAACTTGCTGACCAAAATACGTCAAGGAACGGCTGTAATTGTTTGGTCGGAATTACACGAATCCATTGATATTAAAGATAAAATGGAATTTCTTAAATCATAGATGATAAATGTAGGAGGACACCGTGCAAGAACAACATACTCCGCCAATGGATCCAACCTTAGAATGGTTTTTATCTCATTGCCATATCCATAAATATCCAACCAAAAGTTCAATTATTCACGCGGGTGAAAAAGCAGAAACGCTTTATTATCTCATCAAAGGCTCTGTGGCTATTTTAGTCAAAGATGAAGATGGTAAAGAGATGATCCTTACTTACCTAAATCAAGGCGATTTCTTTGGCGAAGCGGGATTATTTGAAGAAGGTCAAGAACGTTCAGCTTGGGTAAAAACAAAAATGACGTGTGAAGTGGCAGAAATTTCTTACAAGAAATTCCGCCAGCTCATCCAAGTAAATCCTGAAATTTTAATGTATTTATCTGGTCAGCTTGCTCGTCGTTTACAAAATACCTCAAGACAAGTTCGCAATCTTGCTTTCCTTGATGTGGCAGGGCGTATTGCACAAACCTTGCTAAACCTCGCTAAAATGCCAGATGCAATGACTCACCCAGAAGGAATGCAGATCAAAATTACTCGCCAAGAAATTGGTCAAATGGTCGGCTGTTCCCGTGAAACCGTTGGGCGAATTTTAAAAATGCTGGAAGACCAACATCTTATTTCAGCTCACGGCAAAACGATTGTGGTTTATCACTCCAGATAAAAATCTCCATCAAAGAAAAGAGCGGTGTAAAAATGCTGAATTTTCCACCGCTCTTACTCTTTCTATTGCTTTACTAATGCTTATTACCAAACGGCGGATTGGCAAACCACACCACGATAAAAAGCAACATAAACATTATCGCAGACAACCAGAAAATCTCATTTGCGCCAATAATAAATCCTTGCGCGGTGATGGTTCTTGCGAGAGACATTGAGGTTTGCGTTTCGCTCAAACCTAGCTCTGCCATTGTGTTGTAATAAGCTTGGGCGTTGAGATTATAAGGATTGATCGCTTCTGTAAATTGCGTGTGATGTATTGCCTCACGGTTATACCATAAGAAAGTGGTCAGCGAAGTACCAATTGAACCTGCAAGGGTTCGTAAAAAATTAAACAAGCTCGAGGCTGATGCCATTTTTTCTGCGGGTAAACCCGATAAGGTAATGGTGGTGAGTGGCATAAAAAAGCAAGCCACAGCAATTCCTTGGATAAGTTGTGGTAATGCTACATCAGCAAAGGTCATTGAAGGCTCAAAAGTAACGGCACGCCAATGGAAAGTTAAGGCATACACCATAAAACTGATCGTAACTAAAATTCGCATATCAATTTTATAGCCAAAACGTCCAATAATAGGCGAAAGTAGAATGGGGAATAATCCTACTGGGGCGGCGGCAAGCCCTGCCCAAGTGGCGGTATAGCCATAAACTTGTTGTAATAAAAGCGGAATTAGGACGACTGAACCAAGATAAATCAAAAATGCAAGGCTAGTACACAAGCAGCCCACACTAAAATTACGTGATTTAAATAAGGAAATATCCACAACAGGGTTATCCTCAGTCAATTCCCAAATAATTAAGGCAATTAATGCAATGGCAGAAATCACAGTAAGCACGACAATTTCAGTAGAATTAAACCAATCTTGCTCGCGCCCTTGGTCAAGCATTAATTGTAAACAACCCACGCCGATGACAAGCAAAATTAATCCCATCATATCAATAGGCTGCTGATAAGTTTTGGTTTCTCGCTTAGCTAAAATTTTCCAACTTAGAAAAATGACACACAATCCAATCGGCACGTTAATAAAGAAAATCCACCCCCAGTGCAGATTATCACTAATCCAACCACCTAAAATTGGACCAAAAATAGGTGCAACAACCACCGTCATTGACCAGAATGCTAATGCCATACTGCGTTTTTGCGGGGGATAGTTGTTCAGTAATAAACTTTGCGAAAGTGGGATAATTGGCCCTGCCGCAAGTCCTTGAAAAATACGGCATAAGATCAACATTTCTAAACTATGAGAAATACCACATAGCCAAGAAGCAAGCACAAATAAGCCAGTAGCAATTAAAAACAAGCGCACTTCGCCAAAACGTTTTGCTAGCCAGCCTGTAATGGGAATTGAAACGGCATTTGCAACCCCAAAGGAAGTAATGACCCAAGTACCTTGACTAAACGATGCCCCCAGATCGCCTGCAATCGTCGGGATTGCCACATTGGCAATGGTCGAATCTAACACTTGCATAAAGGTGGCAAGGGAAAGGGCAATCGTCATTACTGCCAGTGCGGCACCTTGAACAGGTTTTTGCATATTATTCACCTGCATTAGCTTGAATAATTTGTTCTGCTAATGTGTTTACAGGACTTAGGTCATAATCTAATGCCTGCGTTTGATACAATACTTCACTTGCTCTCGGTTCACGCAACACCTTACCGCGCGTATCCGCCACATTCACTTCCACTGTGGCAGAAAGCCCAAGCCGTAATGGATATTTTTTCATTTGGTCAGGATCTAAATCAATCCGCACTGGCACACGCTGTACTACTTTAATCCAGTTACCTGTGGCATTTTGAGCAGGAAGAAGCGAAAAAGCACTGCCTGTTCCCATTTCTATCCCACTCACGGTGCCATCAAATTTTACGTCATCGCCATATAAATCGAAGACTAATTTTACCGGCTGACCAATCCGCATTTTACGCAGTTGGGTTTCCTTAAAATTCGCATCAACCCACATTGTTTGATTGGATACCACTGCCATTAAAGGGCTACCTACTGCCACTTTTTGCCCCACTTGCACATTACGACGTGCAACATAACCATCAACAGGGCTAACAATTTTGCTACGTTGTAAATTCAACCACGCGAGGGTTAAGGCACTCACGGCATTCTTCACTGCTGGCTGCTCGCGTAACGGCAAATTCCCTAATAAGGCTTGATTCGCTGCTAATTGGTTCTGTGTAGCTTGTAGATCCGCTTGTGCAATATTCACCGCGTCTTTGGCGTGTTGTAAGGTTTCCTTATCAATAGATCCTGTTTTAGCTAACTGCTCACGGCGTTGTAAATCGCCTTTTGCTTTATTAAGTGCGGTGCTTTTTGCATCTAAAATGGATTGCAATTGTTTCACCGTAAAACCCAACTGCTCAATTTGACGCACACTACTGGCTAAATTATCTTGGGCTTGCTGAAAGTGCAATTTGAGATCCGTATCATCAAGCTCAAGAAGAACGTCACCCGTATGGACAAAATCCATATTATCTACGTTAATTTTGCTTACGTTGCCGTTCACTTGGGACGAAATCATCACTTGGTTACCTGACACATAAGCGTCTTCTGTTTCCTCATAATTTCTTACAAAGAAAAACCAATAAACGCTGGTAATTATCGCGATGAGAAGTAGTATAGTAATAAAATATCCCAGTGCTTTTTTACGTTTTGCATTTTTACTTAATACCGGTTTTTTATTTTCAGTTTGTTCTGTCATTGACTTCACCTATTAAAGATTTTCTAAACTGGTTAGCAGTTTAAGTAATAATTTTTTTAATTGTTGCTGCTCTTGTTCATCTAACACAGAAAAAAGTTGATCCACTTGCTTCCATTGATTGGGCAAAAGTTGTTCTAAAAATTGTATTCCTTGCGGCGTAAGGGTTAATAAAAAGCCACGCCGATCCCCTTGTACTTCCGTGCGTGCTAACCACGCACGCTTTACTAATTCATCAGCAATACGTGTTGCATTGGTTTTTGAATAACCAAAAATTTCACTTAATTGACTGGGTTGTAAAGCATAGCTAGGCTGGCAATATAGCACAACTAATGCCATAAAAAGGGTATCATTGAGCTGATATTTTTTAAGCAACTGATTTCGTTTTTCCACATAATGGCTGCTGTTATGCAAAAGTAAACGAGCCAAAAGAATTTGCTCTACTGGCATTGCAGGATTATTCTTCGCCGATTGGCGAATCAACATTTCTTGATCCGAAAAAGAGAGTGGCATAAAACAATTGATTAGTAGAAAATAAACTGCGTAATAGTAACGCACGTAACTATTTGTGTCAAAAAATACCGCACTTTCTTTTTCCTTAATGTATAAAGTGCGGTGCTTTTTCTTAATATTTTTCGAGCCTTATGGCAAACCTGATTTATGCCAATAGATAAGCAAAAATGAGATTGATCCCAAGTCCCCCCACCATTAACCAAATCCAAATTATTGCCCCCAATAATAAGGGTTTTGTTCCCGCTTGTTTCAGTGAGTTAATATGCGTGGTGAGTCCTAATGCCGCCATCACCATCATTAATAAAAAGCGGTCTAATTGAACCAGAAAATCTACGATAAATGAAGGTAATACATTGAAAGAATTAAAAATGGCTACGCCAATAAATAATAAAGCAAAATAAGGAATGACGATTTTACCTTGCTGTGGGTTATTTTCTTTGCGTAAAAAATAGGATAAAGCGAGCAAAAGCGGGGCGAGCATCATTACACGCAGCATTTTAGCAATCACCGCGGTATCTGCCACTTGAGGAGTAATATTTGCCCCAGCGGCATACACTTGTGCAACTTCGTGTACCGTTGAACCGATATAAATACCGAATAAATGATCTGGTAAGTAAGTTTGCAAGTAAGGGTAAAGTAGCGGATAAAGGAACATACTCACTGTGCCGAAAATCACAATTAATGCCACCGCAACAGACACTTTATAAGAAGGGGCTTTTAGGATTGGCTCGGTTGCCATAATGGCGGCAGCGCCACAAATACTGCAACCTGAAGCGGTAAGTTGTACAATTTGGCGATCAATCTTAAGCCATTTAATGCCGATCCAACAAGTCAGTAAGAAAGTCAAAATTAGCATCGTTAAATCAGAAAAAAACGCATTTAAGCCAACCTGACTAATGTCTTGCAAGGTCAAGCGAAAACCAAATAATACGATACCGCAACGTAATAATATTCCTTTTGCAAAGGTTACTCCCGATTTCATTACGGATTCAATACGATGATAAAACGTATTTCCACCTAAAATCCCTAACAAAATGGCTAATGTCAGGGCGCTAATGTGCCACGACAGCGCTAAGGGGGTTTGCGCAAGCAAGCTTGCCAATAAGCTAATTAATATAGTTAAGAATAAACCCGGGAGCAGTGAGAGGTGTTTCATCATTGTATGGTTCTCCACATAACAAGGTAGTGATAGAGTAACGCATTTTTATGATAAGTAAATAAGAAAAATGATAAAAATCCCACCGCACTTAAATTAGCCATTTTTGAATAACGCGGGTGATGCTATAATCTTGCACTATTTTTCAGCAGAGATCAGGAAAGAATATGATACGAATTGGACACGGGTTTGATGTACACGCCTTTGGCGGGGCTGGGCCGATTATTATTGGTGGTGTCGCAATACCTTATGAGAAAGGCTTGCTTGCACACAGCGATGGCGATGTGGCATTGCACGCATTAACAGATGCATTGCTCGGTGCGGTGGCGTTAGGGGATATTGGGAAATTATTCCCTGACACCGATCCACAATATAAAGGGGCTGACAGCAAGGGATTACTACAAGAAGCTTATCGTCAAGTGCAGGGCAAAGGCTATAAAATCGGCAATGTTGATATTACCATTATTGCTCAAGCACCGAAAATGCGTCCGTATATTGATAATATGCGTGCGGCCATTGCACAGGTGTTAGATTGTGAAATAGAACAGGTGAACGTAAAAGCCACTACCAGTGAAAAACTTGGTTTTACCGGGCGTGGTGAAGGCATTGCTTGTGAAGCTGTCGCTTTGCTATTGAAGGTTTAATTTATGCAAGAACTCGCCTTTTTATACAATCCCCCCGAACAACCGGCTCACTTAAAAGCGGAATGTGCTGATTTTATCGTGAAAGAAGAATTGGGCTATGAAATGGCTGGTGAAGGGGAATTTGTCGCTCTTTATGTGCGTAAAACCGATGCCAATACCCTTTTCGTTGGTGAAAAATTAGCTGAATTTGCGGGAATTTCGCCACGTAATATGAGCTATGCCGGCTTAAAAGATCGCAAAGCCATTACTGAGCAATGGTTCTGTCTGCATATGGCGGGGCAAGAAACGCCTGATTTTAGTCAATTTCATTTAGACGGCGTGGAAATTCTTAAAGTAACAAGGCATAACCGAAAAATTCGGACAGGCAGCTTGGACGGTAACCATTTTGAGATTTTATTGCGTGGCGCACAACAAACTGACGATTTAAACCTGCGATTAGAAAATCTGAAGCAGTTAGGGTTTCCTAATTATTTTACCGAACAACGTTTTGGCCGTGATGGGCATAATCTCACACAAGCAATGCGTTGGGCAAAAGGTGAAATTAACGTGAAAGATCGTAAAAAACGAAGCTTCTACTTATCTGCCGCACGGAGTGAAATCTTTAATTTGGTGGTTTCAGATCGTATTCAGCAACAACTTACGCAAGCTATTTTATTCGGTGATATTGTGCAATTAAATGGCTCACACAGTTGGTTTACGGTGAATGAAGCAGAGGATCTTGAGCAATTAAAAGTGCGGTTAAAAAATCAAGATATTTTACTAACCGCCCCATTGGTTGGAGAACATATTCAAGCGGCGAATGCGCGTGAAATGGAGATTGTTCAGCAACATCAAGAGATCTTAAATTTAATGCATAAAGAACGAATGAAGCCAAGTCGCCGTCCCTTATTGATATGCCCGCAATCCTTAGATTGGGCATTTTTGCCTGAAGGATTGAAATTAACCTTTTATTTACCAGCAGGTTGCTATGCTACGGCATTGATTCGTGAATTAATACAGATTATTGAATAAGGAATACAATGAATATTTTATTATCAAATGATGATGGCATTCACGCTGAGGGAATTAAAACCCTTGCCACCGAATTACGTAAAATTGCACAGGTTACCGTTGTTGCACCAGACCGCAATCGTAGTGCCGCGTCAAGTGCGCTAACCCTAGTAGAACCATTACGCCCAATGAAATTAGATAGCGGTGATTACTGCATTAATGGCACACCCGCTGATTGTGTGCATTTAGCCTTGAACGGTTTTCTTTCAGGACAAATCGATCTTGTTGTATCGGGTATTAATGCAGGGGTGAATTTAGGTGATGATGTGCTTTATTCGGGGACAGTGGCGGCAGCTTTTGAAGGTCGCCATCTCGGTTTA
The DNA here is from genome assembly GCF_044358625.1 of Avibacterium sp. 20-126. Classification (NCBI taxonomy): domain Bacteria; kingdom Pseudomonadati; phylum Pseudomonadota; class Gammaproteobacteria; order Pasteurellales; family Pasteurellaceae; genus Avibacterium; species Avibacterium sp. 20-126. Next base: position 2,015,890 of record NZ_CP091457.1, read on the forward strand.
CCGGCTATTGCCGTTTCATTAGATGGTCGCCAACACTATGAAACAGCAGCGCGTATTGTCTGTGAACTTGTGCCGAAATTGCACAATCAGTTAATAAAAAGCCGTGAAATTCTGAATATTAACGTGCCTGATTTACCTTACGACGACATTAAAGGGATCAAAGTCTGCCATTTGGGCTATCGTGCAGCGGCAGCAGAAGTCATTAAACAACAAGATCCCCGTGGTGAAGCCATTTATTGGATTGGCCCTGCGGGCTTAGCAGAAAATGAGCAAGAAGGCACAGATTTTCACGCAGTGAAAAATGGCTATGTGTCGATTACACCGATTCAAGCGGATATGACCGCTTATCATTCGCTCCAATCTTTACAAGATTGGTTAAAAAGTGAATAATATTCCGTTTTGCAAATTATTGAGGGTATGCCATTGAAAATATTTGGTGCGATGTACGATAAAGTGATGCAGTGGTCGGCTCATCGCTATGCGACGGCGTGGTTGATTTTTACCAGCTTTATCGAATCCATTTTTTTTCCTGTTCCCACTGATGTGATGCTTGTACCAATGGCAATGAATCGCCCTAAACAAGCCTTAAAGCTGGGAATTTATACCGCGATTGCCTCTGCACTCGGTGGCGTCGTGGGCTATGGATTGGGTTATTATGCTTTTGATTATATTCAAGAATATATTATTAAATGGGGCTATCAATCTCACTTAGACACAGCGATGTCTTGGTTTAAACAATGGGGAATTTTAGTGGTGTTTATTGCTGGATTTTCCCCTATTCCCTATAAAGTGTTCACTATTTGTGCGGGCGTAATGCAAATGGCATTTTTACCATTTTTAATTACATCAACGATTTCTCGTGCTGCACGTTTTATTTTAGTGGCGAAATTAGCCGCTTGGGGCGGTCAGAAATTTGCCCATAAATTACGTCAATCCATTGAATGGATTGGCTGGGCAGTAGTACTGCTTGCTGTGATCATTTATTTCATATTCAAATAAAAGTGCGGTCAAAAATGAAAAAATTTTTAATCCTAATTACTTGCTTTTTTATGCTAGGGGCTTGTACATCAGAACCACAACAGCAAGATGAACATCCCCTTTCACCGGGAATGATGCAACCTGTGCTTGGCACAGGGGCAACGGAAGATGCCCAATGGCAACCAATTATTGAAAAACAACCTATGCCTGAATCAATGAATTAATAGAGGAACTCCAATGAAAAAATCTTTTTTACTTTTGCCTATTACGATGGCGGTATTATCAGCTTGTTCATCCACTTCACCTGCACCGGTAGAAAATGCCGATGGTGCGTTGCCACCGGGAACGATGCAACCGGTAGATAGCAATGCTGGAAGCACTTGGGAACCCCAAATTCAGCAACAGAGTATGCCTGCTACAATGACTGCACCTGTTACGCCACAACCCACTTATCAAGCACCTCAAGTACAGGCACCACAAATACCACAACCAGTCAATCAAACTGTGCAACAAAGCAAAAAAGCGGTGGCAAATACCACTGCGAAAGCAAAACAAGTTTCACAAAACTTTGAGATTCCGCGTAACCCAGAAACCAATGCCCCTGATTACAGTAAAATTGATAAAGGCTTCTATAAAGGGAACACTTACACTGTTCGCAAAGGCGATACAATGTTCTTGATTGCTTATATTTGTGGGCTTGATGTGAAAGAACTGGCGGCGATGAATAATATGTCTGAACCTTATACCTTAAGTGTTGGACAAACCTTGAAAGTCTCTAATGAAACCGCCCCTGTTGCGACCAATACTGCGCCAAGTACGGCTAAACCGGTGGAAAAACCTGCACAACCTGCAGTTACTTACACGCCGGGGCCAAATGGTACACAATATGGTTCTGATGGTTCGATCATCGGGCCGATTAAATCTTCGGTCGGTACCCCTTCATCAACGCCAATCGTTTCTGCACCAGTTAAAACACAACCTGTTGTGCAACCGGTTTCTTCTACCCCAATTGCTTCAAATGTGGCTTGGCAATGGCCAACCAATGGCAAAATTGTACAAGGGTTCTCTAGCGCTGATGGCGGAAATAAAGGCATTGATATTAGCGGTTCACGTGGACAGGCAGTTAATGCGGCAGCGGCTGGTCGCGTGGTATATGCAGGTAATGCGTTGCGCGGTTACGGTAACCTTATCATTATTAAGCACAATGATGATTATTTGAGTGCTTATGCACACAATGAAAGTCTTTTAGTGAAAGATCAACAAGAAGTGAAAGCCGGACAGCAAATTGCGAAAATGGGGAATTCTGGCACAAATAGCGTGAAACTTCATTTTGAAATTCGCTATAAAGGCAAGTCTGTTGATCCTATTCGTTATTTACCGAGACGTTAATGATGAAAAAACTTGCTGCATTATGCTTTAGTACCACGCTGACCTTGGGCTGTACCGCCCATTCAGCAAGCCAACTTTTAGGCGGTGATGTTGATGAAAAAGGCTGTATTTCCTCTGCTGGTTATCATTGGTCTGAATTAAAACAGCAATGTGTTCAACCTTTTGATATTGCCGATCTTCGCTTTACCGATCCTGAAGATTCGACCCTCGCTATCTATGTCATCTTGGCACAAGATCAAGGTAAAGCAGAGGTTTTTTCTGCACATTCAACGCCTAATCTGATCCTTGATGCGGTAAAAGGTGGCTATGCAGCAAAAGATAAAAGTCTGAGCATTATAAAAACCACGCAAGGGTGGGAACTGAAAAAACGTCCTACTCGTTAAAAATAAAAAGTGCGGTGGAAAATTTTGTAAAATTTACACCGCACTTTTATTGCATTTAAGTTGAATAGATAAAGGTGATTCTGAATATTAGTTGCTATTTACTCTTTTCAACAGCAATAGTTTATTGACGACCTTTATAAATTGCCACCGCCTCAGGCATTAAACGAAGTAAATTGGCTTGGCGATCTTTATCACTCGGGTGAGTGGAAGAAAGCGCCGCTAATACACCGCTCTTTCCTGAAGAGGCTGTCTGCATTTTTTCCCATAATTTTGGTGCTGCCTCTGGGTTATAACCTGCTTTTGCCATTAAAAATAGTCCCACTTCATCCGCTTCCGTTTCTGCACTACGAGAATAAGGCTTATCTAATGCCCAATCTTTGGTGATACCGATAATTAACCCACTTCCTTCTGAACCAATTTGTGTGGAAAGTGCAATATGCGCAACCTGTGCGACCACATTCGTGAATGTTCCCATATTCACTTTCTTTTTGCCGTGTTCTTTCAGTGCGTGTGCCATTTCGTGCCCCATTACGGTAGCAATTTCATCATCATTTAAGTGTAATTTATCCACAAGCCCTGTATAAAATGCCATTTTACCGCCCGGCATCGCCCACGCATTGAGTTCATTTGATTTAATCACGGTAATTTGCCAATTAAATGGTTGCCCCGTATTATTTTCACGATTAGCATAAGGGTACATTTTATTAAATACTTGATGAATGCGTTTTGATGTTGTTGAATTTGTATCTACAACCCCTTTTTGTTTTGCTTCATTCACCGTTTGTAGGTAACTTGTCGCCGCTTGTTGATTAACACTTGCAGAATCGGCACAAGCATTAAGCATTAGGGTAAAAATGCAAAGTGCGGTGATTTTTTTCATTGTTTTTAACATATTCACTCCTTAGGTTAAACATAGAAAAATACCGCATTAGGTAACGCGGTATTTAAAAAGAACAGGTTAAGAATTATTTTTTTGCACGCTCAAAAGAGTCTAAAATTTCTTTACGTGCCGCCGCAGCATCTTCCCAACCATCAACTTTCACCCATTTCCCGGCTTCTAAGGCTTTGTAGCTTTCAAAGAAATGTTGAATCTGTGCTTTTAGTAATGCTGGTAAATCACCAACATCTTTAATGTGATCGTATTCTTTGCTTAATTTTGTATGTGGTACTGCAATAACTTTAGCATCTTGACCCGATTCATCGGTCATTTTTAATACGCCCACTGGACGACAACGAATCACTGAACCCGGTTGTAAGGGATAAGGGGTTGGTACTAATACATCAACAGGATCGCCATCTAACGATAAGGTGTGGTTAATATAGCCATAGTTTGCTGGGTAGAACATTGCTGTCGCCATAAAACGATCAACAAATAAGGTACCCGTTTCTTTATCCACTTCATATTTGATTGGATCTGAGTTTGCTGGAATCTCAATCACAACATAAATATCATCAGGAAGTTCTTTTCCTGCTGGAACACTTTCTAAGCCCATTTGCTCTTTCCTTCTAGTTAATGAATGGTAATAAAACGCTTGAATTATAGCTTGATTTTTTTGCTTTTGCCAAGCTAAATGGGCAATTTTGGCATTGTGTTTTTATTTTGCACTATTATAATAGTTCACTAATACCAATATAAAACTTATAGGTGAATTTATGAAAAAAAATCCTTCCTTATTTGGTGGTGCGATGATTATCGCAGGCGGTACAATTGGTGCGGGTATGCTCGCAAACCCTATTGCCACCTCTGGCGTGTGGTTTATCGGTTCAATTTTGATCCTCTGCTACACTTGGTTTTGTATGACCACATCAGGCTTAATGCTACTTGAAGCAAACTTACATTATCCTACTGGTGCAAGTTTTGACACCATTGTAAAAGACTTGCTTGGCAAGGGTTGGAATGTGTTAAATGGGCTTTCCGTTGCATTTGTTCTCTATATTCTCACCTATGCATATATTACTTCTGGTGGCGGTTTAACAGAAAGTTTTCTTAATCAATTACTGAGTAGTGAACAAAGTGCGGTGGAAATTGGACGCATTTCTGGCTCACTGATTTTCTGTGCGGTTCTCGCTTTTTTCGTATGGTTCTCAACAAAAGCGGTGGATCGTTTTAGTACCATTTTAATTGCTGGAATGGTGGTGGCATTTTTCCTTTCGGTGACTAATTTATTAGGTATGGTAAACACCGATATTCTGCTTGGTAGCACAGGGGATAGCCAATACTTGCCTTTCGCCCTTGCTGCCTTGCCAGTTTGCTTAGTTTCGTTCGGTTTTCACCAAAACGTACCAAGCCTTGTGAAATATTATGATCGCAACAGCAGCAAAGTGACAAAATCGATTGTTTACGGTACATTCATTGCCTTGATCATCTATATGCTATGGCAACTTGCTATTCAAGGCAATTTACCACGTAATGAATTTATCCCGGTTATCCAAAAAGGGGGCGATATTGCGGTACTATTGGAAGCCTTAAATAATCAAATTCAAACGGATTTTGTCGGCTTAATGTTACGCTTTTTTGCCTATATGGCGATTGCTAGCTCGTTCCTTGGAGTAACTCTCGGTTTATTTGATTACATTGCGGATTTATTCAAATTCGACAACAGTAGTGCAGGCAGAAGCAAAACCGCATTAATCACCTTCTTACCACCGTTGATTTTAAGCTTACTTTTCCCATACGGTTTTGTTATCGCCATTGGTTACGCAGGATTAGCAGCAACAATTTGGGCGGTTATTACGCCTGCATTATTGGCTAAAGCAAGTCGGGCTAGATATCCAAATCAAACTTACCAAGTGTATGGTGGTTCAGCGATGATTTATTTTGTTATCTTATTTGGATTAATTAATATTCTTGTTCAACTCGCTGATTTAGTTGGCTGGTTACCAGTATTTGGAAGATAGTTGAAAATCCCTTAAAATAACAGAAAATAGACACAATTAGCACGGATAACCGTGCTAATTTTTTACCGTTAAGATGATAATGAAAACCTCTGTTTACGATAAAGAAGGCTTTTTTGAGCTTTACCAAAAATTACGCCAGAACCCATCTAGTTTAAATGAAATTGTGGAAAAACCCACAATGTTAAGTTTACTGCCTGATTTAACGGGGAAAAAATTGCTCGATCTCGGTTGCGGAATGGGAGAGCATTTACAACTTTATTTGCAACAAGGTGCAGCATTTGTGGTCGGAATGGATTTATCTCAAGCGATGCTACAGCAAGCGGCAAAAAATCTCGCTGAAAAACGACCGCACTTTGCTTTGCATCAACTGGCAATGGAGCAACTTAATAAATTACCTGATGGAAATTTTGATGTCATTACGAGTTCTTTTGCATTTCACTATATACAAGATTTTCCCCAGTTATTAGCCCATATTCAGGCAAAACTTAAACCTAATGGCTGGCTGATTTTCTCTCAAGAACATCCGATTGTTACTTGCTATCAAGGGGGAGAGCGTTGGGAAAAAGATCAGCATAAACAACAAGTGGCTTATCGACTTAATTATTATCGCGATGAAGGTGAACGGCAACGAAACTGGTTTAAACAACCATTTAAAACCTACCATCGAACACTTTCAAGCATTATCAATGATCTTATCAATGGCGGGTTTCAAATAGAAAAAATGGTAGAACCAATGCTCGCTGAACAACCCGAATGGCAACAAGAATTTAAAGATCTACAACATCGCCCCGTGCTGCTTTTTATCAAAGCGAAAAAAATAAAAAATTTGCTTGCATAAAAATTTTTTTTGCGTAGAGTAATGGCTAAGCAATTTTTGGAGCAAAATAAAATGAATTTTAATCGTAATACTCATCATCACCATCACCCTGAATAATCTTTCGGGCGATGGCGATTGCTTGGAAGATAAGCTTCCGAGTGAGTATTGCTGATACCAAAACACATAAACCTCTCGGAAGTTAATTTCGAGAGGTTTTTTTATACTTAAATTTTGATTTAGAAGGAAAAATTATGGCTAACACAACACGTTTACGTATTGCTTTACAAAAAAAAGGCCGTCTTAGTAAAGATTGTGCTGAATTATTGAAACAATGCGGGGTAAAAATTAATTGGAATGAACAACGTCTGATTGCTTACGCGGAAAATATGCCCATTGAAATTTTACGGGTGCGTGATGATGATATTCCGGGGTTGGTTTTTGATGGCGTGGTTGATCTTGGCATTATCGGGGAGAATGTCCTTGAAGAAGAGGAGCTTGGTCGTATCGCAACAGGCGAAAACGTAAGTTATAAAAAATTACGCACACTTGATTTCGGCGGTTGCCGTTTATCTTTAGCAATTGAACGAGATCGTTCCTATAATGGCGTGCAAGACTTTGCCGATTCTCGCATCGCAACCTCCTACCCTAATTTATTAAAACGTTATATGAATGAACAAGGTGTTCCTTTCAAAAGCACCTTATTAAACGGCTCCGTTGAAGTTGCCCCTTCCGCAGGATTGGCTGATGCTATCTGCGACCTTGTTTCTTCAGGTGCAACCTTAGAAGCAAATGGATTAAAAGAAGTGGAAGTCATTTATCGTTCAACTGCGTGTTTAATTCAACGTCAAGAGGCGTTATCTGCCGAAAAACAAGCCTTAGTAGATAAATTATTAACGCGGATTCAAGGCATACAACAAGCTGGCGAATCAAAATATATTATGCTTCACGCCCCCAAAGCACAATTGGAACAGATTATTAATCTGCTTCCCGGTGTGGAAAATCCCACAATTTTACCACTTGCGCACGATGAAAGTCGCGTTGCTTTACACGCAGTAAGCCAAGAAACCTTATTCTGGGAAACAATGGAAGAACTCAAAGCACAGGGCGCCAGTTCAGTATTAGTATTGCCTATTGAAAAAATGCTCGCGTAAAGTGCGGTCAGAATTTAAAACGTTTTAAGGAAAAATTATGCAAACACTGATTTGGAAAAATTTAACACAACAAGCGCGAAAAGACGCATTAATGCGACCAGCGATTTCTGCCGCACAGTCCATTCAAGAGGCCGTTGAGGCTATTCGTGAACAAGTGCAAAGCAATGGCGACCAAGCATTATTTGAGCTAGGTGAAAAATTTGATAAGGTGAAATTAACCCGTCTGACGATTTCTCCACAGGAAATTGATGCCGCCTCTCAACGCCTCACTCAGGAATTAAAAACAGCAATTCAAAATGCTAAACGTAATATTGAACGCTTCCACCAAGCACAAATTCCGCAACCTGTGGATATCGAAACACAAGCTGGCGTGCGTTGTCAGGTGGTTACTCGCCCAATTAACCGTGTAGGGCTATATATCCCGGGGGGATCGGCACCACTTTTTTCGACCGTATTGATGCTCGCAATCCCTGCTAAAATTGCAGGTTGTAAAAAAATTGTACTTTGTAGCCCGCCGCCTATTGCAGATGAAATTCTTTATACGGCAAGCCTATGTGGCATTGATACCATTTACCCCATTGGCGGCGCACAAGCCATTGTCGCAATGGCATTCGGCACAGAAAGCGTCACTAAAGTTGATAAAATTTTTGGCCCCGGTAATAGTTTTGTGACAGAAGCAAAACGTCAAGTAAGCCAAGCTGTAAATGGCGCGGCGATTGATATGCAAGCAGGCCCTTCCGAAGTATTGGTGTTAGCGGACGAAAATGCCGATCCTGATTTTGTTGCCAGCGATCTGCTTTCTCAAGCTGAACACGGTGCTGACAGCCAAGTGATTTTAGTTACTCCTAGCGAAACCTTAGCAAAACGCACCGCACTTGCTATTGAACGCCAGCTTGCTCAACTTCCCCGTGCTGAAACTGCCCGTAAGGCGCTCAGCCATAGCCGAATTATTCTTGCGGAAGATTTAGCACAAGCCATTGAAATTAGTAACGAGTATGCGCCAGAACATCTTGTGGTGCAGGTAAACAACGCCCGTGAATTGCTCGATCAGCTTGATAATGCAGGATCGATTTTCCTCGGCGCATATAGCCCTGAAAGTATGGGCGACTATGCCAGCGGCACTAACCACGTTCTACCTACTTATGGCTATACCCGTACAACTTCAAGCCTTGGCTTAGCCGATTTTAGTAAACGAATGACAGTGCAAGAATTGACGCCACAAGGTTTTAAAGATCTGGCAAAAACAGTGGAAATTATGGCAGAAGCGGAACAACTAGATGCCCATAAGCAAGCGGTTTCTATTCGTTTGGCAAAACTACAATCCTCAAGCTAGCTACTTGTTACATTTTGTATCGAAACGGGCAATAAATTGTGATGAAGATCGTAAAATTGAGGGAAACCGCTTGCACATTCTGTGCTTTCCATTAAGGATTACTGTGTTTTTATACATTAAAATGAGAGGCTAGAAAAATGCAAGATCAACGAGGTAATAACCAAATTGAAATTTATCAATTAGCAAACGGCGAAACTCAAATTGAAGTGAAATTTGAAAATGACACGGTTTGGCTTTCTCAAGCCCAAATAGTGAAACTTTTTGGTAGAAATCAGTCTGTAATTTCACGTCATATTCGTAATGCAGTAACAGATGGTGAAATCTCAGAAAAAAGCAATATGCAAAAAATGCATATTGCTTTTGCAGACCGTCCAGTCACCTTTTATGATTTGGATACTGTGATTCCTTTGGTACTTACGCTTAAATCAACATTTACTCGCTAAACCTGTAGAGCGACTGATTAATGATAACACGTTAGTCGCACTTGCACTTTTGGTGGCGGAAAGTTTGCCAGAACAAAAAGAATTAATGATAAAACTGATCGAACATTTTATTTTGATCAAATAAAAGTGCGGTCAAAAAAACGAAAATTTTTAGAGAGAACAACAATGACAATCACAACCTTATCACGCAAAAATATTCAAGCCCTCACGCCTTATCAATCGGCGCGCCGTTTAGGTGGGAAAGGGGATATTTGGTTAAATGCCAATGAATTTCACTCATCTCCTCAACTGAATTTGACTCAGCAGAATTTTAATCGCTACCCCGAAGCGCAACCACAAGCATTGATTCAAGCGTATGCTGATTACGCAGGGGTAAAAAAAGAAAATGTGATAGTAACCAGAGGAGGGGATGAAGGGATTGAATTAATCATTCGAGCGTTTTGTGAAGAGCAAGATAGCGTGTTATATTGCCCGCCGACCTATGGAATGTATGCGGTGAGTGCGCAAACCTGTGGTATCGCAACGAAAACCGTTCCTCTAACGGCTGATTTTCAACTTAATCTTGCCGAAATTGAACAACAACTTGATGGCGTTAAAGTTATTTTTGTATGTAGCCCAAATAATCCGACAGGCGGTTTGTTGAAACGGGAAGATTTACTTACCTTATTACAAATGACTCGAGGCAAAGCTATTGTCGTCGTTGATGAAGCTTATATTGAATTCTGCCCAGAAGCGACAATGGCTAACGAACTCGCCCATTATCCTCACCTTGCGATTATCCGAACCTTATCAAAAGCCTTTGCACTTGCAGGATTGCGTTGTGGTTTCACCTTAGCGAATACGGCGCTGATTGATGTCTTACAAAAAGTGATCGCGCCTTACCCAATTCCTGTTCCGGTATCAGATATTGCCGTACAAGCCTTAAGCAAGGAAGGGGTAGCGACAATGCGAGCAAATGTGGATGAAGTCATCACGCAACGCCAATGGCTGGTTAAGCAATTAGGCGATTTACCTTTGGTGGAACAGATTTTTGAGAGTGAGGCAAATTATCTGTTAATTAAATTTAAAGAGGGGCAACACGTTTTTCAGCAATTATGGGAGCAAGGCATCATTCTACGTAACCAACACACTGCGCTAGGATTGCAAAATTGCGTGAGAATGACGGTGGGAAGTGCGGTAGAAAATCAACGTGTAATCAATGCGTTAAAGGCACTTTAGCCATTTAAACCCGTAACAAGAAAAAATACGCGTTTATCTTATTTTCTGATGATAATATTAAACACGCAACGTTACTTTATAAGGAAACACCAATGACACAACAATCTATTTTATTTATTGATCGAGACGGAACCTTAATTGATGAACCGAAAACAGACTTTCAAATTGATAGCCTAGAAAAATTAAAATTTGAAAAAAACGTTATCCCAGCCTTACTCAAATTGAAAAACAAATATCGCTTTGTTATGGTCAGTAACCAAGATGGTTTAGGTACTGCCTCTTTTCCACAGGCTGATTTTGATGCCCCTCATAATGCAATGATGATGTTGTTTAACTCGCAAGGTATTGAATTTGACGATGTGCTGATTTGTCCGCACAAGCCTGAAGATAACTGTGATTGCCGTAAGCCAAAAACTAAATTATTGCAAAAATATATCGACCGTGAATTATTTGACCCCGCCACCAGTTTTGTCATTGGCGATCGTGCAACCGATGTGCAATTGGCGGAAAATTTAGGCATTCGAGCCTTACAATATCATCCTGAAAAATTAAACTGGGATCTAATCAGTGAAAAATTATTAGGCGAACCTGTTACTAACATAGGAAACCATCAGCCACGCTATGCCGAAGTAGAACGAAAAACGAAAGAAACAGAGATTAAAGTTCAAGTATGGCTAGACGAAACAGGACATAATGACATCAAAACAGGCGTGGGTTTTTTTGACCATATGCTCGATCAAATTGCCACGCACGGCGGTTTTAGAATGAATGTTTATTGCAAAGGTGACCTTTGGATTGATGAGCATCACACGGTTGAGGATACCGCCCTTGCCTTAGGCACAGCACTGAAACAAGCCATTGGTGATAAACGTGGCATCGCCCGTTTTGGCTTCGTATTGCCAATGGATGAATGTCGAGCTGAATGCGCAATGGATCTTTCCGGTCGCCCATTTATTAAATTTAATGCACAATTTAAACGCGAAAAAGTTGGTGATTTCAGTACTGAAATGACGGAACATTTCTTCCAATCTATTGCATTTACCCTGTTAGCAACCTTGCATTTAAACGCTGAAGGCGATAATGATCACCATAAAATTGAAAGTTTGTTTAAAGTGTTTGGACGAACATTAAGACAAGCGATTAAAATTGAAGGGAATGAATTGCCGAGTAGTAAGGGGGTACTCTAATTCTTATGGGTAAAGTCTGAAGGGAAATGACTATGCTAAGCAACACAGCCATCATTACTGATATTAAACAAATCATCGCGCAATCTCGTGAAAATGCAGTAAGAGCGGTAGATTTTCAACGTGTGCTGATGTATTGGCACATTGGTAAACGTATTTTCGAAGAAGAACAGCAGGGGCAAGCGCGGGCGGATTATGGGAGTTATTTGATCAAATCTCTTGCAAAACAATTGCAACCTGAGTTTGGTACGGGGTTTTCTGCTCGTCAGCTAGAACGTTACCGTCAATTTTATCGAACTTTTCCAATTGCGACCGCACTGCGGACGCAATTAAACTGGACCCAGTATAAAAGCTTAATTTCAATTAATGATCCTGATAAACGCGAATTTTACATTGCCGAAAGTATCAAGAATAATTGGAGTTCTCGTCAGTTAGAACGTCAAATTAATAGCAGTTTATATGAACGTTTACTGTTAAGTAATGACAAAGAAACCGTGCTTGCAGTGGCGAATAATCAGCTTATCCCTAATGATCCTAAACAGATTATTAAAGATCCTATGGTGTTGGAATTTCTCGGGCTGCAACGTGAAAGTGCCTATTATGAAAAAGATCTTGAACAAGCGATTATTACTCATTTACAGGAATTTTTGCTTGAATTAGGTAATGGTTTTTCTTTTGTTGCACGGCAGAAACGTTTACATCTTGAGGGCGATGATTTTTTCGTGGATCTCGTTTTATATAATCGCTTACTACAATGTTTTGTGATTATCGAAATCAAAACCCATAAATTAACGCATCAGGATTTAGGACAGTTACAAATGTATGTCAATTATTTTGATCGTGTTGAAAAGCTGCCACGAGAAAATCCAACCATTGGGATTTTATTATGTGCAGATAAAAATGATAGCGTAGTGAAATTTTCCTTACCTGAAAATCAACAGCAAATTTTTGCTAGTCAATATCAACTTTATCTACCATCAGAAGAATTATTGCTGACAGAAATACGCAAAGAAATTGAAAATTTTGAACAAAAACAACAAGAAAACTAGGATACTCAGAAAAAAATGCAAACCATTACTATCATCAATACAGGCTGTGCTAATCTTTCTTCGGTGAAATTTGCGTTTGAGCGATTAGGCTATCAAGCGGATATTACCGATGATCTTGCCAAAATTCAGCGTGCTGAAAAGCTTATTTTACCGGGAGTGGGAACGGCATTGGCCGCAATGCAAAGTATGCAAGCCCGTCAATTAACCCACGTTTTAACTCAGCTTACGCAGCCGGTTTTAGGCATCTGTTTGGGAATGCAGCTAATGACAGATTATTCTACGGAAGGTGATGTGGAAACGCTGAAACTTATTCGCGGTAACACGCAATGTTTGCCAAATAAAGGATTACCATTACCCCATATGGGCTGGAATAAGGTACATTATCAGGATAACCACCCATTATTTAAAAACATTCCGCAAGACATCTATTTCTATTTTGTGCATAGCTATGCCGTTTTGCCAAACGAAAATACGATTGCTACCTGCGATTATGGCGTGCCATTTTCTGCAGCGATTGCGAGAAAAAATTTCTATGGCGTGCAATTTCACCCTGAGCGTTCAGGCAAAGTAGGCGAACAATTATTGCGCAATTTTATGGAAAATCTCTAATGAACAAAATCCAAAGTGCGGTGAAAAATCTGCTCATTTTTGTCTTATTGTTTGGCGTTATCTCTCTCGCAATGGATTATTGGCGGCGTCCCAATGCCCCTGAAAATGCGTTGCAACAACCATTGAGAAAGTTGGCAGGAGAACGTATTCAGTTAGCCAAGCTCAGCAAAGAAAAGCCCGTGCTACTTTACTTTTGGGGAAGTTGGTGCAGTATTTGTTCACTGACTTCACCAAGCATCGCAAGCCTTGCCAATGAGGGCATACAAGTCATTAGCGTGGCATTAAAATCGGGCGATGATCAGACGGTACAAGACTATCTACAGCAACACCAATATAATTTTTTGACCGTAAATGATCCACAGGGGACACTTTCCGCCCAATGGCAAATTCAGGTAACACCAAGTATTATCATTATTAAAAATGGCAAAATTGTGCATACCACCACAGGATTAAGTAGTCCTTGGGGCTTAAAATTACGTTTATGGCTTAGTTAATAAATCCAAAAGAGAAAATAACAATGAAAAAAACATCACAAATTATCCCCGCACTTGATCTCATTGACGGCAAAGTGGTGCGTTTATATCAAGGGGATTACGCGCAGCAAACACAATATAGCGATAACCCCATTGCTCAATTTCAGCATTATTTATCGCAAGGTGCGAAGCAGTTACATTTGGTAGATTTAACGGGAGCGAAAGATCCAAGCAAACGTCAAACCAAGCTTATTGGTGAAATCATTGCGGCAACCCAAGCCAATATTCAAGTGGGGGGCGGTATCCGCACAGAACAAGATGTGACAGATTTACTCTCCGTCGGTGCTAATCGCGTGGTGATTGGTTCAACGGCAGTAAAACAACCTGAAATGGTGAAACAATGGTTCACTCACTATGGTGCAGAAAAATTTGTTCTTGCCTTAGATATTCATATTGTAGAGAGTAAAAAACGCATTGCCATTCACGGCTGGCAAGAAACCAGTCCACTTACTTTAGAACAAGTCATTGAGGAGTTTCATCAAGTGGGCTTACAACACGTCCTTTGTACGGATATTTCCCGTGATGGCACATTACAAGGCTCTAATGTTGCCTTATACCAAGAAATTTGCGCCGCTTTCCCACAGATTGAATTTCAATCTTCTGGCGGTATTGGCTCACTGGCAGATATTGCTGCATTAAAAGGCACTGGCGTCTCAGGTGTGATTGTCGGGCGTGCATTATTAGAAGGAAAATTTAACCTAGCGGAGGCGATTCAATGTTGGCAAAACGGATAATTCCTTGTTTAGACGTGCGTGATGGGCAGGTGGTAAAAGGTGTGCAATTTCGCAATCACGAAATTATTGGGGATATTGTTCCTTTGGCAAAACGCTATGCAGAAGAGGGGGCGGACGAACTGGTGTTTTACGACATCACGGCCTCATCAGACGGGCGCACGGTGGATAAAAGCTGGGTGGAGCGGGTAGCGAAAGAAATCAATATTCCATTTTGTGTCGCAGGAGGAATTAAAACCATCGCAGATGCGGAGCAGATTTTTACTTTTGGTGCGGATAAAATCTCAATAAATTCCCCCGCACTTGCTGATCCTACATTAATTACACGGTTAGCGGAGCGCTTTGGTGTTCAAGCCATTGTGGTTGGTATTGATAGTTGGTTTGAGCAAGAAACCGGAAAATACTGGGTTAATCAATATACCGGCGATGAAAAACGTACACGCCAAACAAATTGGCAGTTATTAGATTGGGTCAAAGAAGTACAACAACGCGGAGCGGGGGAAATTGTGCTAAATATGATGAACCAAGACGGTGTACGTAATGGCTATGATTTAGTTCAACTTAAAAAAGTGCGTGAAGTATGCAACGTGCCACTGATTGCCTCTGGCGGTGCTGGCGAAATGGTGCATTTCCGCGATGCCTTTATTGAAGCGAATGTGGACGGTGCATTGGCAGCAAGCGTGTTTCATAAGCGGATTATTGATATTAGTGAATTAAAACGTTATTTACGCAATGAAAAAGTTGAAGTGAGAGGTGAGGAATAAAATGACAAATCAAGTATTAAAAGCCAAAATCAACTGGCAAAAAGTGGACGGCTTACTTCCGGTTATCGTGCAAAATGCGACGACTTGCGAAGTGTTAATGCTAGGCTATATGAACCCTGAAGCACTAGAAAAAACCCTTTCAGAAAAACGGGTTACCTTTTATTCTCGCACCAAGCAACGTCTTTGGACAAAAGGAGAAACTTCAGGGCATTTCCTTAATGTGGTGGATATGAGTTTGGATTGTGATAATGACACCCTATTAATCCTTGCTAATCCCATTGGCGAAACGTGCCATACTGGGGCGGAAAGTTGTTTTCATCAATTTGAAAAACAAGATGAGCCAGATTGGATCTTTTTTAGTAAATTAGAACGTTTAATTGCGAGCCGCAAAGGGGCTGATCCTGAAAGCTCTTACACCGCCCACTTGTATTCACGCGGCACAAAACGCATCGCACAAAAAGTGGGGGAAGAAGGGGTGGAAACCGCACTGGCAGCGACAGTAAAAGATCGTGAGGAAACCATTTGCGAGGCAGCAGATTTAGCCTATCACTTAACCGTGTTACTGCAAGACGCGAATTTAAGCTGGGCAGATGTGATTGCGAAGCTGAAAGAACGGCATCAAAAATAAGTCTAAAAAATGAATTTTGCACACTATCGTCAATTACTCTCTCGCCCTGATTGGCAAACATCAGGGCATTTTGCCACACCTGAAATAGCGCAATGGATACAGCATCAAGGTTCGCTAACGCAGAAATTGCAACAAGCCTGCCAGCAACTTTCCGTGGAGGTTATTCATCAGGGCTGGCAAACAAATTCCTCGACAAAAACTTCCGAAAAAAGCACCGCACTTAATGATGTCTGGCTACGCGAAGTATTGCTAAAAGGCGATGGCATCCCTTGGATTTTTGCACAAACACGCCTGCCTAAAGATACCGTTGATAACGTCGCACAATATGTATTGCAACTAGATAATGCACCCATTGGCTTGTGGTTATTCAAACAACCCATACAACGCACCTCTCTTTATTGGCGACAAGATCCTGAAACTGGCTTATATGCACGTTATTCAGATTTTGACCTCAAAGGATATGTTTTACAAATCAAAGAGTTATTTCTTGATAATTTCTCTTTCCCAGTCTAGCTCTTTCTTTATATGAGTGCGACATCAAAAAAATGAATGAAAAAACACCGCACTTTTTTCATTGATTTTGCATAATTTTGCTGTTCATTTTGATCACTTTGATTTAGAATTTGTCGATTTTATTTTTACGGGTCGAATAAGGGGTTAAAAATGAAAATTGTTGAAGTTAAACATCCATTAGTGAAACACAAATTAGGTTTAATGCGTGCGGCTGATGTTAGTACCAAACACTTCCGTGAACTCGCTACTGAAGTAGGGAGTTTATTAACCTATGAAGCAACCGCTGATTTAGAAACTGAAAAAGTGATTATTGATGGTTGGTGTGGCCCCGTAGAAGTAGATCGAATTAAAGGCAAAAAAGTAACGGTTGTGCCGATTTTACGTGCTGGTTTAGGAATGATGGACGGAGTGTTAGAGCATATTCCAAGTGCGAGAATTAGCGTAGTTGGTATGTATCGTAATGAGGAAACCCTTGAGCCAGTTCCTTATTTCCAAAAATTAGCAAGCGATTTAGAAGAACGTTTAGCCATTGTCGTTGATCCTATGCTAGCAACAGGGGGATCGATGATTGCCACAATTGATTTATTAAAAGAAAAAGGCTGTAACCAAATTAAAGTATTAGTGTTAGTAGCCGCACCTGAAGGGATTGCTGCATTAGAAAAAGCCCATCCAGATGTAGAATTATATACCGCTTCTATCGATCAAAAATTAAATGAACAAGGCTATATTATCCCGGGCTTAGGTGATGCCGGTGATAAAATTTTTGGTACAAAATAATCTTTTTAAAAACGGCATTTATGCCGTTTTTTTCCGCGTGTTTTATGTAAATAAAACGTTTTTTTAAAGTTAATTCAGACAGAGAGTTGAAACTTAAAATGATAAAAACCAATCCAAATGCACCTATTGAGGTGGAAAACAAAGCCAAACAAGCCTTTGTAGGCTTGCAAATGTTATTTGTTGCTTTTGGCGCACTAGTACTTGTTCCCCTTATTACAGGCTTAGATGCCAATACCGCATTATTAACCGCGGGGGTGGGAACATTACTTTTCCAATTATGCACGGGTAAACAAGTCCCCATTTTTCTTGCTTCTTCTTTTGCTTTTATTGCGCCAATCCAATATGGCGTTGCGACTTGGGGGATTGCCGTAACAATGGGCGGGCTAGCTTGCACTGGCTTAGTCTATTTTGCGTTAAGCACACTGGTAAAACTAAAAGGTGCGGAAGCCTTACAAAAGATCTTTCCGCCTGTCGTGGTAGGCCCTGTCATTATTATTATCGGTATGGGACTTGCGCCTGTTGCGGTAGATATGGCACTTGGGAAAAACTCAGCATATCAATATAATGATGCGGTTTTAGTTTCTATGGCAACACTCTTAACGACGCTGGCAGTGGCGGTTTTTGCTAAAGGAATAATGAAACTGATTCCAATTATGTTTGGTATTACGGTCGGTTATATTTTATGCTTATTCTTAGGCTTAATTAATTTCCAGCCTGTCCTTGATGCCCCTTGGTTTAGTTTACCGCATATCACCACACCAGAATTTAAGCTAGAAGCTATTTTATACTTACTTCCAATTGCGATTGCCCCTGCGGTAGAACACGTTGGCGGAATTATGGCGATTAGCTCTGTAACGGGTAAAGATTTTCTGAAAAAACCGGGATTACACCGCACATTACTCGGTGATGGTGTCGCGACCACTGCGGCATCATTATTGGGTGGCCCACCAAATACCACCTATGCGGAAGTAACAGGGGCAGTTATGCTAACACGCAACTTCAATCCAACAATTATGACCTGGGCTGCCGTATGGGCAATTGCCATTTCTTTCTGTGGAAAAGTGGGGGCATTTCTTTCCACCATTCCAACCATTGTAATGGGAGGCATTATGATGCTAGTATTTGGCTCTATTGCAGTGGTCGGAATGAGTACCTTAATCCGTGGCAAAGTCGATGTTACCGAGGCACGCAATCTGTGCATTATTTCTGTGGTGATGACTTTTGGTATTGGTGGAATGTTCGTGAACTTCGGCGAAATTTCATTAAAAGGTATTAGTTTGTGTGCGGTTGTGGCGATCCTTCTTAACCTGATTTTGCCAAAAGCGAAAGATCAGGTAGAAATTCAAGAATAAAATATCACCAAATTCAACGTAGAAAATAGGGGTAGGCTTTATTTATCCCTATTTTTTTTGTATATTCTTACCGCACTTTAGTTTACGAACACATTGGTTATTAGATTTGCAGTTACCGCTTCCCATTCATCAAATTGATGAAGAAACTCTAGATAATTTTTATGCCGACAATAATTTATTGTTGCTCGATTCCTTGCATAAAAATTTTACTGAATTAAAACAGCAATTTTTCTATATCTGGGGAACAAAAAGTAGCGGCAAAACCCATTTACTAAAAGCCTGTTCTAATGAATTTTTAGTGCAGCAACGCCCTTCTATTTATGTGCCATTAAGCAAATCACAATATTTCTCCCCTGAAGTGCTGGAAAATTTGGAGCAGCAAGATTTAGTCTGCTTAGATGATATTCAAGCGGTGATTGGTAATGATGAATGGGAGCTCGCAATTTTTGATCTGATTAATCGTATGCGAGAACAAGGGCAAGGTATTTTACTCATCAGTGCCAATCAATCACCAAATGCGCTACCAGCGAAATTGCCTGATTTGAGATCACGTTTATCTTGGGGGGAAAGTTATCAGCTTGTATCTTTAGATGATGAACAGAAAATCAAGGTATTACAACAAAAAGCACATTCTCGTGGCATAGAACTGCCCGATGAAACCGCTAATTTTCTGCTAAAACGCCTTAATCGTGATATGCACACGCTGTTCCAAGCATTGGCAGACTTAGATAAAGCCTCTTTACAAGCACAGCGTAAACTGACGATTCCTTTCGTGAAAGAGATTTTAAAACTATAAAGGGAAGGTATTCCCCTTCCCTCTCAGTATGTTATCGTCATTCCAAATAAAAATCATACAGCGTTGCCGCTTCCTTATGTACGACGAGTAACACCGCGGTCGCTTTCTCGTATTTTCATTTTCAACGACGATAATAATCTTGTTTACAAATTGTTTTTTTCAGCATTTCTGAATTTTTTGCAATATTTTGTGTTGCAACTTGTTTACCGTATTTATTTTCTTCATCTTGCACCTGCTGTGCAATTTTTTCATCTTGAATGTTAAATACAGGCGCATATTGCACATTTTCTGGCGCATTTTTAGAATAAATGGTGGCACCTGCAATGCTTGCATAATATTCATTATTAGCTTGGTCAATATAATAAGTACGAGAATCGGTCATATCAACGCCATAATGTGATCTAAACCCTCGACAAATCCCCGCACCAGATTTGAATACCGTGTGCGCAACACGATTTTCACTCACCTCATACACTTCAAACTCAATACTTTTGGCGAGTTTTTCTGCATCGCTCATTTTCTTAGGATTAAGAAGCTTCGATTCTTCCTTGCTCACATAGGTTTGATTTTCTGGCTCACTTTCAGAAAAACGAAAAACTTCCACATAACCAGAAGGCTCTGCCGTTTCTTCAACTGCCATAATGAAATGGCTAGAAAAGCTAAGGAAGATAGCCGTTGCTATATTTAACTTTTTCATTTTGTTACCAAATATTTTACTCAATTTCGTATAGTTCCAAAGGTAACCCATCTGGATCTTGAAAAAAGGTAAACTGCTTACCCGTTAATTCATCGACTCTGATAGGTTCACAAAAAATGCAATGTTGGGCTAAATATGCCACAACTTGATGAATATGCTTTACTTTAAATGCCAAATGGCGTAAACCGCAAGCTTCTGGTTTTGTCACTCTGGCTGGCGGGTTGGGAAAGGAAAACAGCTCAATTTGACTACCATCGGGCAAAGCAAGATCCAGTTTATAGCTGTCTCGCTCTGCTCGATAGGTTTCTTGAATCACCTTTGCCTGCAAAATTTGCGTGTAAAAATGTTTAGATTTTGCGTAATCTGACGCAATAATCGCAATATGATGAAAACCTAAAAATAATGAATTCATTTATCCTCCACGCAATAATCGCTCCACTATATCATTTTTTCAGTAAAATGTGGAATTATCGCTCAAATAGGAAAAAGATAAGATTGGCGTATTTCAAATGGCGCGACGCCACACATCATTACTTTTTCTGATTTGCCTTCTCTTTTTCTTCTTGCGCATCACGCGCTGCACGGATACTTTTTTCTAATAATGCGACTCTAGGATCATCTTTGGGAATTAAACGCAGCATCATTGCCCAAGTAACCGCAGCCATTTTATATTCTTCAGCTTCAAAATATTGAAAAGCCAACAAACCTAACGCCTGTAAATTCGTATGATCTTTACGCAGTACGCCTTTGAGTAAATCCATACCTTTATTTTTATCCGTTTGGTCATCAGAGAACATTAATATACGTGCATAAGAAAGCTGATATTCCTTATTTTCAGGATCTAATTTTACCGCTCTTGCATAGCTGTCATAAGCCAAACGTGCATCATTAAGATTCATTGCCGCCTGCCCAAGCGTCCACCAATCTGCCGCATTATTTGGCTCTTTTTGCAATTTCAAACGCAAAGCCATCGCAAACTGCTGTAATTCTTGCTCATTCATTGGCTTACTTTCTTCTTCCTTTAAGCGTTCATAAAAGTGCGGTAATTTTTGATAAGTTTTTTCAATCATAGCCTCTTGTTGCCACGCTCCTACACGCATATAGCCTAATCCCGCTAGAATAGCCAACGCGAGAAAACCTGAAACAAACCAAATTTTGCCATATTGTTTATGATCTTGTTGCAGCGGTTCATTTTCAGGAATATCTTGCAATAAGGTTTGTTGCAATTCTGTGCGTAACTGCGGGGTATCTTCAATTAAGCCTTGTTGTTCATCATCCTCAAGTTCTTTTAACCGATTAAGATAAAAGGCTTTATTTAACTTATTTCGCTTATTGCTATCCTGTTCGGTTTTGCTTGAAAATAATAAGGGATAGAAACAAATCACTGCAATCAAGAGTGTTACGCCTAGACTAATGAGCCAAAAATTCATTGATTATTCCTTATCTGCTAATAATTTTGCTAAACGTTGCTGTTCTGCTTGGGTTAATTTTTCATCATCCATTTGTACCGCACTTTGCTTTGCCTGAATTTGTGTTTTGGATTTGCGGCGTAACACTAAAATACCACCAAATAACACCAAGCCAATCGGTACAATCCAAAGTAATAGCGTAGCTGGCGTGAGCGGTGGGTTGTAGGTAACAAAGTTGCCATAACGTTGCACCATATAATCCACCACTTGCTGTTTAGTTTGTCCTTGATTGAGCAATTGATAAACTTTTTCGCGCATATCCACCGCAATGGTGGCGTTAGAATCTGCAATATTATTGTTCTGACACTGCGGGCAACGTAGCTCTTGGGTGAGGCTTTGATAATCTTGTTCCTGTTGTGCTGACGCAAAATTCCGCACCTCAATCGCTGCCTTGGCGGTGATAGCAAAAAATAAAAGTGCGGTAAAAAAATAAGGAATTTTTCGCATTATTTTTGTTCCATTAATTTTTGATAAATTGGCTGTAACGTGCTTTGCCAGACTTTTTCGTTCACATCACCTGCATAGCGATAATGAATGATGCCTTTGCCATCAATAATGAAGGTTTCTGGTGCGCCATAGACGCCTAAATCAAGTCCAAAAGCGCCTTTTTCATCTTTAATCACAAGCTGATAAGGATTGCCTAACTCTTTTAACCATTTAATCGCCTTATCCGTTTTGTCTTTATAATCTACCCCGATAATGGTTATCCCTTGTGAATGAAGCTGATTTAAATATTGATGTTCCGCATAGCAGGTGGGACACCAAGTTGCCCATACATTCAATAAGATTGGCTTGCCTTGCTGAAAAATACGTTGCTCGTGCGTTTTGTTGTCAAACAGATCTTGCAATATTGCGGTTGGCACAGGTTTGCCCACTAACGCACTTTCCAACGCTTTGGGATCATCGCCGTTGGAATTACGCTGTAATTGAACGAAAAAGGCAATACTCAATGCCAAAAATAAAATTAGCGGAATTGCATATTTTTTATTCATTATAACCTTCTTATTCTGTTTAAGCCTTCGTTAATAACTGTTTGAAACGGTAACGTCGATCAAACATACAAAGCAAGCCGCCTAACGCCATAAAGAGACCACCGAGCCAAATCCAACGAATAAACGGTTTATAATATAAACGTAATGCCCACGCGCCATTGCCAAGGCTTTCACCTAATGCCACATAGAGGTCGCGTGCAAAGCCCCAATCAATCGCGGCTTCTGTCATTGACATTTTACTCACGGTGTAAAAGCGTTTTTCAGCATACAGCGTGGCTTCATATTGACCATTTTTACTGATTTCAATTTCTGCCTTGCCACCAAGATAGTTTGGCCCATTCGCATCACTAATCCCTTGGAATTTAAAATCATAGCCTGCAATCTCAATGCTATCACCAACGTTCATTCGCACATCACGTTCAATGCTGTAATTTTGGCTAAAGGCAATCCCCCAGACGGTCATCGCCACGCCGAGATGTGCCAACACCATTCCCCAATGGGAACGGGAAAGTTTACTTAGCCCTGCAAAAAAGTGATGGCGGTGAGTAGCTCGCTGTTGTAATTCGTATAAGGCTAATACGGTGATGATCACCGACATCATCACGCCTAGCACAGAGGTTGCCGTGATACGATCTTGTAACCAATAAGGCAACCCCCCCCCCGCAATTAACATCAAAATTAGGCTAAGAATGACTGGCGTTCGGATAGCAGAAAATTGATCTCTACGCCATTTTACCAACGGTCCAATACCAAGTAATAAAGCAAAAGGGATCATAATATAAAGGAACATTTGATCGAAGAACGGTGCGCCAATAGAAATGCTGCCCAAGCCAAGTTGTTTATGCACTAAAGGCAATAATGTGCCTAAAAACACCACAGCAAGTGCGGTCATTAAAAGGATATTATTGAGTAACAACATCGTTTCGCGCGAATAACGTTCTGCATTATCTCTTGAGCGAATGCGGTTGCCTTTGTAAGCATACAAGGTCAGTGAGCCACCAATCACGACGATCAAATACGCTAAAATATAGAGTCCACGGGTTGGATCAGAAGCAAAGGCGTGTACAGACACTAAAATACCCGAACGCACAAGGAATGTGCCGAGCAAACAAAGGGAAAAGGCTAAAATCGCCAGCAATACTGTCCAAGCTTTAAATGTGCCTCGCTTTTCGGTTACTGCAAGCGAATGCAATAACGCCGTTCCTGCCAACCAAGGCATTAATGAGGCGTTTTCTACCGGATCCCAGAACCACCAGCCGCCCCAGCCGAGTTCATAATACGCCCACCAAGAACCAAGTACGATCCCTAAGGTTAAAAACACCCAAGCGGCCATTGTCCAAGGTCTTGACCATCTTGCCCACGCGGTATCCAGTTTGCCCGTCATTAATGAGGCAATGGAAAAAGCAAATGCCACTGAAAATCCCACATAACCCATATAAAGCAGGGGTGGGTGGAAAATTAAACCAATATCTTGCAATAATGGATTTAATTCTCGCCCTTCCACTGGAAAATTTGGAAAGGTACGTGTAAAAGGGTTCGATGTGAAGAGGACAAAAATCAAAAAACCAATCGTAATAACCCCCATCACGCCTAACACGCGCGCAACCGCTTCTTGCGGTAACGGCTTGCTGAAAAAGGCTACCGCAGCACTCCATAAGGTGAGCAACCAAATCCATAGCAATAATGAGCCTTCGTGCGATCCCCATACCGCAGATAAGCGATAAGCCAAGGGTAACGTTGTATTTGAATTATTGACCACATATTGCACAGAAAAATCATTGGTCGCGAATAGATAAAATAAGCACGCAAATGCCAAACTCAATGCCACAAATAACCCATAGGTCATTGGACGTGCTAATGCCATCAGCTGGGCATTATTTTTTTCTGCCCCATATAAAGGGAATATCGCCAATAATAACGCAATGCCTAAACTTAGGGCTAACGCATAATTTCCTAATTCCGCAATCATTATTTACCTTCTCGTTTTTCTTGGCGATCACGTTCGCTTTCATGGCTTAAATCTGAAATGCCCATTGGCTTATGCACTTTTTTCATTTGTTCGCCTAATTCGGGTGGAACATAATTCTCATCGTGTTTTGCCAATACTTCACTGGCTTCTAGCACAGTCGGGGTTTTTAATACCCCTTGTGCAACAATGCCCTGTCCTTCACGGAATAAATCAGGCAAAATGCCTTCATATTCCACCGTAATTGAAGGCCCAATATCATTGAGATCAAATACCACTTTCAGGCTTTTCGCATCACGTTTTACTGAGCCTTCCACCACCATTCCGCCAACACGGATACGTTGCCCAACGTGCGGTTTGGTTTCCGCATTCTCATTTTTGCCATAAAGTACTTCTGTTGGTGTATAAAATAAATCAATATTTTGACGCAACGCATACAACACCAGCGATGACGCCACCGCAAGACCGACTAACACAAATAAAACAATGGTTAAACGAGATTTACGTCTTGGATTCATAGGCTTTCTCCCGTTCTACGTTTTTGTTCATATTGGGCACGTTGTTGTTCACGTTTAATTTCATTAATGAGATTTTTCTTACTCATCACCCCTTGCAAGATCAAGCCCACAATGGCTAAGAAAGAAATGCCATAGGAAAGCCAGACGTAAAACCCATAGCCCCCCATATTTAGAAAATCACTCACAGAGTTAAAAAACATTCTCTTATCCTTA
The DNA here is from genome assembly GCF_044358625.1 of Avibacterium sp. 20-126. NCBI lineage: Bacteria > Pseudomonadati > Pseudomonadota > Gammaproteobacteria > Pasteurellales > Pasteurellaceae > Avibacterium > Avibacterium sp. 20-126. Next base: position 2,041,291 of record NZ_CP091457.1, read on the forward strand.
TAAAATTAAAAATTCGTTGAAAAACCACCGCACTTTAGTTTTCTCCCCGCATTATGTTTAAAAAATAAAAGTGCGGTGCAAATTTATGCAAAATTTATTTGCTATTTACTAACATTTTTACCCAAGGGCGTTTTTTCTCATCATTTAATAAGGCTAAACGATAACGCACTAATGTTAAACAAATGGTTAATGCCATAAAGCCCAAAATAGATAAAATCAGTGGGATCAACATCGGCGTTGCAATAGATGGCTTTTCAAATTTGGTGATACTCGCGCCTTGGTGCAAGGTATTCCACCATTCCACAGAGAAGTGGATAATCGGAATATTGATAACACCAACAATGGATAAAATGGCGGCGGCTTTCATTCCTGTTATGCGATCTTGGAATGCGGAATACAACGCAATCACGCCTAAATATAAGAAAAATAAAATTAATGATGCGGTTAAGCGTGCATCCCACACCCACCACGTTCCCCACATAGGTTTTCCCCAAATCGCCCCAGTTACTAAGGCGATAAAAGTAAATACCATACCAATTGGTGCCATCGCAATAATTGAAAGATGTGCTTGGCGAATTTGCCACACTAAACCAATGATTCCCGCAATCGCCATTGACACATAAATACTCATTGACCAAATGGCTGCCGGAACGTGAATATACATAATGCGAAAGCTATTACCTTGTTGGTAGTCTGCTGGTGCATAAGCTAAGCCCCATACTAAAGCCGTCGCAATGAATAAGGTTGAAAGTATGGCAAACCAAGGAAGTAATTTTCCACATACGCGATATTGCGTTTCTGGTTTAGCATAAGGGTGAAGCCATTTCCACATAATGAATATTTTCCTTACTTTAAAATCAAAAATCAGTTTCTCACGTTATTCCACGCTAATCCGTAACGCTGCCGCAATAGCAAAAGGCGATAAGGTTAATGCAACACATAACATTGCGCCCAAAATAGCAAGTTGCCCGTTATAAGGCAAGGTAAGTGCCGCCGCTTCAAGGACAGACGAAGAAAAAATCAACACGGGAATAAACAAAGGTAACACCAATAAACTCAGTAGCACACCGCCTTTGCGTAGCCCAACCGTAAGTGCCACACCAATTGCACCAAGACAGCTTAGAATTGGCGTCCCCAATAACAATGTCAGCACTAACGCCCACCAAATATGGCTATCCAAAGAAAGCAATAACGCAGCAATAGGGGAAAGCAAAATCAAGGGTAAGCCTGTCAATAACCAATGTGCCACCACTTTAGCTAATGCGGTTAAGGCTAAATGTTGTGAGCTGAGCATTAATTGCTCTAATGAGCCATCAATAAAATCATCACGAAATAAACGTTCAAAAGATAATAATGCCGAGAGCAACGCTGCCACCCAAGCAACCCCGGGGGCAATTTCGGCGAGTAATTTCGGTTCTGGGCCGATGACCAAAGGAAATAAGGTAATAATAATCAAAAAGAACCACAACGGATTGAGAATCTCCGTTTGTTTTCGCATCGCAATGCGTAATTCCCGTTTGATAATTTGCGTAAATATCTGCATAAAAACGTCTCTCATTTTGCACCGCACTTTATTTGAGCGTAGCGACTAAGCACGATGTGGGTCAAATTTATATTTCTCTAAATCCAGCACCTGTAATTGTTCGCTCGGGATCGCTTGATGACTAGTTAAAATCACCATTCCGCCTTTTTCCACTTGCTGTTCAAATAAGCCTGTTAAAATGCGTACACCCTTTTTGTCAATCGCCGTGAAAGGCTCATCTAAAATCCATAAAGGCGCTTGGGAAAGCCATAACCGTGCAAGGGCAATACGTCGCTGTTGCCCTGCGGAAAGTTGCCCTGCGATAATCTCTTCACGCCCGAGTAAGCCCACTTTTTCCAATGCCTGCCAAAGGGCTTCTTCACCTTGTTGGCATTGGCTAACGGCTTGATAAAATTTTAAATTTTCCCACGCGGTGAGTTCTGGTTTAATTCCCGTGTGATGACCTAAATATAATAACTGGTAATAATACGCTTCACGGCATTGTTTAATCGGTTGAGCATTCCAGCATACTTGCCCAACAACGGGTTGGGCTAGCCCAACTAAAATCCGTAATAAACTGGTTTTTCCAATACCATTATGTCCTTCAATCTGTACAAAATCACCACTTTGCCAAGTTAAAGATAACTCGGAAAATAAGGTTTTATCACCACGTTGGCAGGTAATTTGTTCAAGCTGTAATTGATTGATTATTGACATAAAAATTGACAATTATTGGAAAATGCCCTGATTCTATCATAAGGCGATAACACCGCGTAGTTCTTCCAGTAAAGAAAGGCTACCCCTTTAGTGGTATTTGTAGGTTATTATTGATTTAACGCAAAATTTGTTTTTTCTTCTTTATCAAAATAAATTTTATTCTCTTGTTTTCAGGAAAAGTGCGGTATAAAAAAATAACATTTTTGCTACTTTTAGTTTATTAAACCAATATAAAATTAAAATATGAAATATTAAACTAAACGAACACATTGAAAATCGTTTGCTTTAGAGAAAAATCCTAAAATAGTGTTTGACAGTTTATTTTTAGCAGGTAAGATAAAACCGTTTTCAAGAAGGATTATGTTTTATGTTTACTCGTGTTTTGCTTTCACTCCACCTGCTCCTCTCACAATTTTTGTGCGGCTAGCTTGTGGATAAAAAACACGTTATGTAAAAATTTCCCAAATTTGACCCGCACTTTAGAGGCGGGTTTTTTTATATTCAAAATCAATGAAAGGATAAGTTATGACAGATCAAGTGATTATCTTTGACACCACCTTACGCGATGGCGAGCAAGCCCTAAAAGCCAGTTTAACGGTAAAAGAAAAACTACAAATTGCCCTTGCTCTTGAACGTCTTGGCGTTGATGTAATGGAAGTGGGATTTCCTGTTTCTTCTGCGGGGGATTTTGAATCCGTGCGCACCATTGCGGAACATATCAAAAATAGTCGTGTCTGTGCGTTATCTCGTGCGGTGGATAAAGATATTGACGTGGCAGCAGAAGCCTTAAAAGTGGCGGAAGCATTCCGAATTCATACTTTCATTGCCACCTCAGCTTTGCACGTTGAAAGCAAATTACGTCGCACCTTTGATGATGTGGTAGAGATGGCAATTAATGCGGTTAAACGTGCGCGCCGTTATACCGATGATGTGGAATTTTCTTGTGAAGATGCTGGGCGTACAGGCATTGATAATATTTGCCGTATTGTAGAAGCCGCAATCAATGCGGGAGCAACCACAGTGAATATTCCAGATACAGTGGGTTATTGTTTACCAATGGAATATGGCAATATTATCGCCAATGTAATGAACCGTGTACCAAATATTGATAAAGCGATTATTTCCGTGCATTGCCATAATGATTTGGGAATGGCGACTGCGAACTCTTTAACTGCGATACAAAATGGTGCAAGACAAATTGAATGTACAGTAAATGGTATCGGTGAGCGTGCGGGTAACACGGCATTGGAAGAAGTGGTGATGGCAATTAAAACCCGTCAGACCTTGTTTGGCGTAGATACTCGTATTAATACACAAGAAATTCACCGTGTTAGCCAAATGGTTAGTCAATTATGTAATATGCCAATTCAACCCAATAAAGCGATTGTTGGGTCAAATGCCTTTGCCCATTCTTCTGGTATTCATCAAGACGGTATGGTGAAAAATAAAAATACTTACGAAATTATGTCGCCAGAAACCATCGGTTTGAAAAAAGAAAAATTGAATTTAACGGCTCGTTCTGGGCGTGCAGCGGTAAAAAATCATATGGATTCAATGGGATATCAAGAAAGTGAATATGATTTAGATAAATTGTATGAGGCGTTCTTGAAATTAGCAGATAAAAAAGGGCAAGTGTTCGATTATGATTTAGAAGCCCTTGCTTTTATTGATATGCAGCAAGGCGATGAGGATCGTTTAACCTTAGATGTGATTACTTCACAAATGATCAGCCATTTACCTGCCTCTGCCTTTGTGCAAGTGGAGCTAGACGGTGAAAAATTAAGTCAAGTATCCAGTGGAGGTAATGGCCCAGTGGATGCGGTGTTTAATGCCATTTTGAACATCACGAATATTGATTTAAAAATGTTGAATTATCACTTAACGGCTAAAGGCGAAGGGGCTGAGGCACTAGGGCAAGTGGATATTGTGGTGGAGCATAAAGGTCGCCGTTTCCACGGGGTGGGCTTGGCAACGGATATTGTAGAATCCTCAGCCCGTGCGCTGATCCACGCCATCAATGCAATTTACCGCTCACATAAAGTAGAAAATTTGAAATTAAGCAAAAACTCGATCAATTAAGGAGTGATACGATGAAAAATTATAATGTTGCTGTATTAAGTGGTGATGGCATTGGGCCTGAAGTGATGGCAGAAGCCATTAAAGTGCTTGATGCCGTACAACAAAAATACGGTTTTCAGCTTAACTTCCGCCATTTTGATGTAGGTGGCATTGCCATTGACAAGCACGGCACAGCGTTACCAGAAGACACCTTAACAGGTTGCGAACAAAGCGATGCTATCTTATTTGGTTCAGTGGGTGGACCAAAATGGGAACATCTTCCGCCTAACCAACAACCTGAACGCGGTGCGTTATTACCATTACGCAAACATTTTTCATTGTTTTGTAATTTACGCCCTGCAACCTTATACAAAGGCTTAGAAAAATTCTGCCCATTGCGTGCGGATATTGCCGCTAAAGGTTTTGATATGGTTACCGTCCGTGAATTAACGGGAGGCATTTATTTTGGTCAGCCAAAAGGGCGCGAAGGCGAGGGAGATAATGAGAAAGCCTATGATACGGAAATTTATCATCGCTATGAAATTAAACGCATTGCCAAAGTTGCCTTTGAAACCGCAATGAAACGTAAAAAACATTTAACGTCTGTAGATAAAGCCAATGTATTAATCAGTTCAATCTTATGGCGGGAAGTGGTTGAAGAAGTTGCGAAAGATTACCCAGAAGTAACGTTAGATCATATCTACATTGATAATGCTACGATGCAATTAATCAAGCAACCTGAATTTTTTGATGTGTTACTTTGCTCAAATATTTTCGGCGACATTATTTCTGATGAATGTGCGATGATCACGGGTTCAATGGGAATGCTACCTTCAGCGAGCTTAAACGAAAAAGGATTTGGTTTATATGAGCCTGCAGGCGGTTCTGCCCCTGATATCGCAGGGAAAGGTATCGCAAACCCAATTGCACAAATTCTTTCTGCCGCAATGATGTTACGTTATAGCTTTAATCTTAATGAGGCGGCGAATGAAATAGAAAGTGCGGTACAAAAAGTGCTAGAAAATGGCTATCGTACAGCAGATTTAGCCGATGAAAACACACCTGTTTCAACGAAGGAAATGGGGGATCTGATTGTGGCGGAGATTAAGGCTTAGCCATTTATTAAGAAACTTGATTAATTTATCTGGTTTCACCTAACTGAAACTTCATTTTCTTTGTTCGCACAAAGAAAACGAAGCAAAAGAAATGCGCCCTGATAACTTGCTTTTCTTCATTTCGTGGAGTGGCAAACGGCGGATTTTTAACTCGCCTGCAAGCAGGCTCAAACACGAAAAATCCCCCTAGCCACTTAGCCACTCATTCAGGCAAGTTATAAAGGGGAAAAACGGGATATTCACTATCCTTTTAATTTAACAAAGATAGTACTTCGGGTTACCTGCTGTTTTGCCCAAACGTAAATAAATTTTTAGGAAAATTCATTCTAAAAAATGGAAGCAAAACAGCAGAGAGCTTTTTTGCACAAGCAAAGACACCTTTTAGGTTGAACGTTGCTTTTGCAACAGCACGCAGTGCAAGGCATAGCCACAGTAAAATGAAGTCGCTATTAGGCGAAACCAAACAGCAGATACCAAATATTAAATACCAAATAACGAGCGAAATATGAAAAAAACTCTCTACGACAAATTATTCGATGCACACATCGTCTACGAATCACAAGGTGAAACACCGATTTTATACATTAATCGCCATTTAATTCACGAGGTTACTAGCCCTCAAGCATTTGATGGATTACGAGTCGCGAACCGCCCAGTTCGTCAAGTAGGAAAAACCTTCGGCACAATGGATCACAGTATTTCAACGCAAGTACGTGATGTGAATAAATTGGAAGGGCAAGCCAAAATTCAAGTGCTTGAATTAGCTAAAAACTGTGCAAAGACAGGAATTGAGTTGTTTGATATGAATAGCAAACAACAAGGTATCGTTCACGTAGTTGGACCTGAACAAGGGCTAACCTTACCGGGTATGACCATCGTATGTGGCGATTCACACACCGCAACTCACGGCGCTTTTGGTGCATTAGCCTTTGGAATTGGAACATCAGAAGTCGAACACGTGTTAGCAACACAAACCTTAAAACAAAGCCGCGCGAAAAATATGAAAATTGAAGTGCGTGGTAAAGTTGCCCCGGGGATTACTGCAAAAGATATTGTGCTTGCGATTATCGGTAAAACCACAATGGCTGGTGGCACAGGACACGTTGTAGAATTTTGTGGCGAAGCGATTCGTAACCTCTCAATGGAAGGTCGAATGACAGTATGTAATATGGCAATTGAACTTGGTGCGAAAGCAGGATTAATTGCCCCAGATGAAACGACCTTTGAATATTTAAAAGGGCGTCCTTATGCGCCGAAAGGTAAAGATTGGGATGAGGCTATCGCTTATTGGAAAACACTCAAAACCGATGAAGGGGCTGAATTTGATACGGTAGTCGTATTAGAAGCCAAAGACATCGCACCACAAGTCACTTGGGGAACAAATCCGGGACAGGTGATTGGTATTGATCAAACCGTACCCAATCCAGCGGAAATGCGTGATCCTGTGATACGTGCCTCTGCGGAAAAAGCCTTAGCTTATATTGGTTTAGAACCCAACGCAGATTTAACTCAGATTTCCATTGATCAAGTATTTATTGGCTCTTGCACGAACTCTCGTATTGAAGATTTACGCGCTGCCGCTGCGGTGATGAAAGGGCGTAAAGTGGCGGATAACGTAAAACGCGTGTTGGTTGTTCCGGGGTCTGGGCTTGTGAAAGAACAAGCAGAAAAAGAGGGGTTGGATAAAATCTTTATTGAAGCTGGCGCACAATGGCGTAACCCCGGCTGTTCAATGTGCTTAGGAATGAACGATGACCAACTAGGCGAATGGGAACGCTGTGCCTCCACCAGTAACCGTAATTTTGAAGGCCGTCAAGGGCGTAATGGCCGAACACATCTTGTTAGCCCAGCAATGGCAGCAGCCGCAGCGGTGTTTGGTAAATTTGTCGATATTCGTCAAGTGGAATTATATTAAGGAGAAATTATGGCAGGCTTTAAACAACATTCAGGCATTGTTGTGCCATTAGATGTGGCAAATGTAGATACCGATGCCATTATTCCAAAACAATTTTTGCAAGCGATTACACGCGTCGGTTTTGGTAAACATTTATTCCATGAATGGCGTTATCTTGATGCCGAAGGCACTCAGCCCAATCCCGAATTTGTACTAAACTTCCCGCAATATCAAGGGGCGAGTATTTTGCTTGCACGCAAAAATCTAGGCTGTGGTTCATCTCGTGAACACGCGCCTTGGGCATTGGCCGATTATGGTTTCAAAGTGATGATTGCACCAAGTTTCGCAGATATTTTCTATAACAACAGCTTAAACAATCATATGCTTCCAATCCGTTTAAGCGAAGAGGAAATCGAAGAAATCTTCCAATGGGTGTGGGCAAACCAAGGCACAACCATTGATGTAGATTTAGAAAAAATGACCGTTACCACAGGTGAAAAAATCTATCCCTTTGAACTAGATGAATTCCGCCGTCATTGCCTATTAAATGGTTTAGATAATATTGGTTTAACCTTGCAACACGAAGAGGCTATTTCAGCATACGAGAAAAATATTCCTGCATTCTTGAAATAGATTTAAGGCTGACATAACGTCAGCCTAATTTTATCTAAAGGCTGGAAATTTTGATTTTTTTAATGTATACCTATGCCAATATTCTGCATATTCAAAGTGGTGATATAGCAATGAGCTTAGGATTATTTTCAATCGGCATTGGATTATATTTTTAAAGTGCGGTGTTTTTTTCTATTATTTTTATTTGCCCTCAGCCCAATGTTTTTCATAAGCGGATAACGTATTATACATTAACATTGCAACGGTCATTGGCCCTACACCACCGGGAACTGGGGTAATATAACCCGCTCTTTCTTTTGCTTTATCAAATTCCACATCACCCGCAAGTTTGCCATCGACACGGTTAATCCCGACATCAATCACCACAGCGCCTTCTTTAATCCATTCGCCGGGGATAAATTGTGGTTTTCCTACCGCTACCACTAAAATATCCGCTTGCTTAACGTGATGTGCCAAATCTTTTGTAAAGCGATGTGTTACCGTAACGGTGCAGCCTGCAAGTAATAGTTCTAATGCCATAGGACGCCCTACGATATTAGAAGCCCCTACAATTACGGCGTGCTGACCATAAAAATCAATGCCAGTAGTTTCTAAAAGCTTGATCACGCCATAAGGCGTACAAGCGCGTAAGGTAGGAATACGCTGACATAAACGCCCCACATTATATGGGTGAAAACCATCCACATCTTTATTTGGTGAAATACGCTCAATCACAGAGGTGCTATTAATATGAGCCGGTAAAGGCAATTGAACGAGAATCCCATCAATGTTCGGATCCGCATTTAACTCATCGATCAGGGCAAGCAATGCTTGCTCGGACGTACTTTCAGGCAAGTCATAAGATTTAGAAAACATACCAATTTCTTCACAGCTTCTACGTTTACTTTCAACATAAACTTGTGAAGCTGGATCTGTGCCAACTAAAATAACAGCCAACCCCGGGGCGCGTCTATTTTGTTTAAGATGCTGCTGAATTTTTTCTGCTATTTCTGCTTTGATTTCTTTCGAGAGTGCGGTGCCAGAGATGATTTGTGCCGTCATTACGTTTTCCTTAAATATGAAATGCTGAGAAAGTAAACGTTTGCTATTCTCTCAAAAAAAACCTTCTAATGTAAGCCTAATTGAGATAATTTTGAGCGATTAAACCAAAAAACAGAAAAAATTCATTGACTGATAATAAAAGCATTTTATAATTACCGCCATCTTGTCGGCGAGTAGCGCAGCTTGGTAGCGCAACTGGTTTGGGACCAGTGGGTCGTAGGTTCAAATCCTATCTCGCCGACCACTTCTTTTATATATCCATTTGAAATGCGCCCTTAGCTCAGCTGGATAGAGCAACGGCCTTCTAAGCCGTAGGTCATTGGTTCGAATCCAATAGGGCGTGCCATTATGTTATTTTCCCTTGTGAATTCTTGTTAGTCCCTGTTTCTTATCAAGTATTTAATAAAAAGCACATCCTAATGAAAACGAGAGGAAATCTATATCATTTTCCATATAAAATAATCCATACTGATTTTCTGATTTTTTATACTGATGATTTTCGCTCTAACTTATTAGTCTAACTACAAAAAATCCCCATAGCGAAAACTACGGGGATTTATACAGTAGAAATTTAAAAATAAGAAAAATTTCTACCGCTCTTTGAAAATAAGGATGTGGGAGGAATTACATCATACCGCCCATTCCACCCATTCCGGCGCCTAGATCAGCTTTCTCTTCTTTAGGAATCTCTGTTACCATCGCTTCAGTGGTAATCATTAATCCCGCGATAGAAGCGGCAAATTGAAGTGCTGAACGTGTTACTTTAGTTGGATCTAAGATACCCATTTCAAGCATATCACCATATTGCTCAGAACCGGCATTATAACCAAAGTTTCCTTCGCCAGATTTCACCGCACTTGCCACAACAGAGGCTTCTTCACCTGCATTGGTAACAATTTGGCGTAATGGCGCTTCCATTGCACGTAAAGCTAGTTTGATCCCGACGTTTTGCTCTTCATTATCACCTTTTAAGTTTGTGGCTACTTTGCTTGCTGCACGAATTAAAGCAACGCCACCACCTGCAACAATTCCTTCTTCTACCGCTGCACGGGTTGCGTGTAAGGCATCTTCAACACGATCTTTTTTCTCTTTCATTTCAACTTCGGTTGCAGCACCGACTTTAATTACTGCCACGCCACCAGCTAATTTCGCTACGCGCTCTTGTAATTTTTCTTTGTCATAATCAGAAGTGCTTTCTTCAATTTGCTGACGAATTTGTGCAACACGTCCTTTAATTTGCGCTTCTTCACCTACACCGTCAATAATGGTCGTGTTGTCTTTATTGATCACCACACGTTTTGCTTGACCTAAATCTTCTAAGGTTGCTTTTTCTAACTCCATACCGATTTCTTCAGAAATTACGGTACCTGCCGTTAAAATGGCAATATCTTGTAACATTGCTTTACGGCGATCACCAAAGCCCGGCGCTTTCACTGCGGCAACTTTCACGATACCACGCATGGTATTTACCACTAATGTCGCAAGCGCTTCCCCTTCTACATCTTCTGCAATGATAAGTAACGGCTTACCGGCTTTTGCTACCGCTTCTAATACAGGTAATAATTCACGAATATTAGAGATTTTTTTATCCACTAAAAGAATAAATGGGTTATCAAATTCTACCGTTGCGGCTTCAGGTTTATTGATAAAGTATGGAGAAAGGTAACCGCGATCAAATTGCATTCCTTCCACAACAGCAAGCTCATCTTCTAAGCCCGTGCCGTCTTCAACGGTAATCACGCCTTCTTTACCCACTTTTTCCATTGCTTCAGCAATTAATTTCCCTACGACATTATCTGAGTTCGCAGAAATCGTACCGACTTGCTCAATTTCTTTTGAGCTTTCGCACGGTTTAGAAAGGGCTTTTAATTCAGCAACGACTGCATTAACCGCCTTATCAATACCACGTTTTAAATCCATTGGGTTCATTCCTGCAGCCACGGCTTTTAACCCTTCATTCACGATCGCTTGGGCTAAGACCGTTGCGGTTGTGGTACCGTCTCCTGCCGCGTCATTCGCTTTAGACGCCACTTCTTTCACCATTTGTGCGCCCATATTTTCAAATTTATCTTCTAATTCGATTTCACGAGCCACAGAAACACCATCTTTTGTGATCGTTGGCGCACCAAAGGCTTTATCTAAAATTACATTACGACCTTTTGGCCCTAGCGTTACTTTCACTGCATCTGCAAGAATGTTTACGCCGTTAAGCATTTTTACACGTGCATCATTACCAAATTTAACGTCTTTTGTTGCCATTTTTATTTATTCCTTTTAATGAGATTATTAATTAATGTTTACTTCTGCAAGATCTGCACCAACTTTGATTCGTTGCTCCGTTTGGAACATTTCGAAGACCAAATTTTTGTTCTAGTTCTTGGTGTGTTTTAGCTGTTACGTTTTTACATTTTGGACAAGTATGAGGAAGATTTAATGTACCAGTCATAATTTTCTCCGATTATTCTACAATAGCTAAAATATCGCTTTCAGAAATGATTAATACTTCTTCGCCATCAATTTTTTCTGCTTTTACGCCATAGCCATCATTAAAAATAATGGTATCGCCCACTTTGACATCTAAAGGGAGTACTGTGCCATTTTCTAAAATACGTCCTTTCCCCACTGCAAGCACTTTTGCACGGGTAGATTTTGTTGCTGCAGAACCGGTTAATACGATTCCGCCCGCAGATAAGGTTTCAATTTCTTCACGTTTGATGATCACACGATCGTGTAATGGACGAATATTCATTGTTATTTCCTTTTTACGTTGATGTTTAAAAAAAGTATTGCAAATATGGGGGAGTTTTTTTGCGCTTTCAAGAGCGTAATCAAATTTTTTTATCCAAGAGTAAATATCAAATCAAAGAAAATGAGAATAATTTTTATTTACTTCATTGTTTTTTTATGTAAAATCAAGCACAGCTAGAAGAAATTTTAGCGAAACAACATCACTTGAATATGAAATCTGTTTTTTTGTCATACCAAAGAAAAATTCGTTTGGAAAGAGTGCGGTCTAAAAAGCAGGAAAATTTCAAACACCCATCTATTTTAACCACGGAGAACGTGAAATGAAAAAAACATTATCAGCGATTGCATTATGCACCACATTTGCCACCTCAGCGTTGGCTGCCAATGAAGTCAATGTTTATTCTTATCGTCAGCCTTACTTAATTGAGCCTATTTTAAAGCAGTTTGAAAAAGAAACGGGCGTAAAAGTGAATTTTATTTTTGCTGATAAAGGGCTGGTTGAGCGTGTGAAACGTGAAGGCGAGCTTAGCCCGGCTGATGTGCTATTAACAGTGGATATTAGTCGTGTGATGGAAATTGTTAATGCTGGATTAGCGCAACCGATTCATTCTACAACGTTAGAGAAAAATATTCCTGCTCGTTTCCGTGATAGTCAAGATAGATGGTTTGCTTTAACCAGCCGTGCGAGAGTGATCTATTCTTCAAAAGATCGTGTTGGCAAATTACCACCGAGCTTTACTTATTATGATTTAGCCAAACCTGAATTAAAAGGCAAAGTGTGTGTGCGTTCTGGCAAACATTCTTATAATGTTTCGTTAATTGCGTCATTGATTGCCCACGATGGCGTAGAAAAAGCCAAAGCGTTCTTAACGGGATTAAAAGCAAACTTGGCACAAAAACCACAAGGCGGTGACCGCGATCAAGTGAAAGCAATTAAAGAGGGCGTGTGCGATTATTCATTAGGCAATAGCTATTATTACGGCAAAATGCTAGAAGATGAAAAACAAAAAAGCTGGGCAGAAGCAGCTTATATTAACTATCCAAACCAAGAAACCGTGGGCACACATATGAATATCAGCGGTGTGGTTATCGCAAAATATGCCCCAAATAAAGCAAATGCGGTTAAATTAGTGGAATATTTAAGTGGTGATCAAGCACAACATCTCTACGCAGAGCTAAATCACGAATATCCAGTAAAACCTTCTGTAGAAAAATCAAAATTGGTACAGTCTTGGGGCGAATTTAAGCAAGATGACTTGCCATTAGAGAAAATTGCAGAAAACTATGAAAACGCATTGAAATTAATCGATGAAGTAAAATTTGACCTATAATAGGCCTAATCTAGGCTAGCCTATCCCATGCAGGGTAGGCTAGTTTTATTTTGATTATGGATAATTTCACACAACATAAAAAATTTTTCGCAAAAAGCACCGCACTTATCATATTGTTAGGGGTATTGGGGTTTTTCTTGCTTCCAATTATCGCCTTGTTATCTTCGGCATTTGGCAGTTCACTGCACAGTTTGCAACATTTATGGCAAACGGTGTTTACCGACTATTTAGTTAATTCCCTAAGCCTAGTGGTGGGGACAACAGCCTTAAGCTTATGCTTTGCCTTACCTTGTGCATTTTTGGTTTCGCGTTATCATTTTATTGGTAAAACCTTGTTACAGTGGTTGCTTTGCCTCCCACTTGCCATTCCAGCGTATTTATCAGCCTATCTTTATACCGATTTTTTAGACTATCCCGGTATTGTGCAACAAAGTTTACGCACTTGGTTTGATTGGCAAACCAAGCAAGATTATTGGTTTCCTTCCATTCGTAGTCTAGGCGGTGCTTGTTTTATTTTGGCATTGTCTTTATATCCTTATATTTTCTTATTGGTAAGAATGGCGTTAATGGAGCAAGGCGATAATTTACAACAAAGCGCAAAATTGCTAGGGGCAAGTCGCTGGCGGGTGTTTTACAAAATTACCTTTGCCTTAATCCGCCCTGCTATTGCGGTGGGTTGTGCCTTAGTTGCAATGGAAACCTTAGGCGATTTTGGTACAGTCGCATTCTTTGCGATTCCTTCACTCACCACTGCCATTTATGATACTTGGCTCGGCTTTGGTGATTTACAAGCGGCAGCGCAAATTTCGCTTTTTATGCTAGGGCTATTGGTGCTATTTATCAGTATTGAACGTTACGCTCGTCGCCAACAACGCTATTATCAACGAACAGGGCAGCGCCCGAACCAAACGCAACAGCTCAACGGATTAGGTTGGGGATTACTGTTATTTAGCATCATCTTGATTATTCTTGCCTTTTTTATCCCACTCTTTCAACTCAGCTATTGGTCTATCATCTATTTTGAGCAAGCGTGGACGGCTGATTTCTGGCAATATAGTCAAAACAGCTTACTGGTTTCTGGGCTGGCAATGATCATTTGTGTATGTTTAGCGTTATTAATGCACTTTTGGGCAAGATTAACCCCCGTGCCGTTGGCAAAACTGGCAGTACGCTTTTCTGCACTAGGCTATGCCATTCCCGGTACGGTACTTGCAATCGGCTTGTTAATTCCTTTTACCTTTGCCGATCATCAACTTAATCAATGGTTAAAATGGCTAGCTTTACCCATGCTTGGTTTAGTGTTTTCAGGCTCACTTTTCGCACTTGTCTCTGCTTATGTCATTCGCTTTTCGGCAATGGCATTAGGCAGTTTAGAAACGAGCCTGAACCAAATACCACCTTCTTTAGAAATGGCAGGCAGAATGTTAGGCTATAAATCGTGGGGAATCTGGCGAAAAATCCATTTACCTCTTATGCATAAAGGAATTTTTACCGCATTATTGCTGGTTTTTATTGAAAGTATGAAAGAACTTAATGCTTCTTTATTATTGCGCCCGTTTAATTTTGATACGCTCGCCACCCACGTTTTCACCTTTACTTCAGATGAACAGCTTGAACGTGCTGCGTTGCCTGCATTAATACTGATTTTAGTTGGGATAATTCCCGTATTGATTTTAACTCGCGCTTTACTGCAATCAGGGAAAAAACAGAATAAATGAAGATGTTAGATATTACCCATTTAACTTGTTGCTATAACAATCAACCTATTTTACAAGATCTTAATTTATCTATTGAAAATGACGATATTGTCTGTTTACTTGGCGCAAGCGGTTGCGGAAAAACGACCTTACTCAAAGCTATCGCAGGATTGCTCCCACTCAGTGCAGGAACGCTTCGCTTGCAAGGTAAAGATATTGGCTATCTTGAGGCAAATCAACGAGAAATAGGCTTGAT
The DNA here is from genome assembly GCF_044358625.1 of Avibacterium sp. 20-126. NCBI lineage: Bacteria > Pseudomonadati > Pseudomonadota > Gammaproteobacteria > Pasteurellales > Pasteurellaceae > Avibacterium > Avibacterium sp. 20-126. The sequence continues at coordinate 2,056,303 of NZ_CP091457.1, forward strand.
CTTTCAAGATTATGCACTTTTCCCTCACTTAACCGTAGCAGAAAATATTCTGTTTGGCTTACATCAACGTAATAAAAATGAGCAAATAAAAACCTTGCAAAAAATGACCGCACTTGTGCATTTACAAGGTTTGGAAAAACGCTATCCACACGAGCTTTCAGGCGGGCAACAACAGCGTGTCGCCATTGCTCGTGCGTTAGCTTGTCAGCCGAAATTGTTATTACTAGACGAACCTTTTTCTAACATTGATAGCCAAGTTCGTCATCAAATGATCGAAGAAATTCGCACTATTCTCAAACAGCAGCATATTCCTGCCATTTTTGTAACACACAGCAAAGAAGAGGCATTTCTATTTGCTGATAAATTAGCGCTAATGAACCAAGGAAAAATCTGTCAAGTTGGCTCACCTCGCACACTTTACCAGCAGCCAAACAGTCCTTTTGTGGCTAATTTCTTGGGCGAAATGAATTATTTGCCTTGTCAGCCTATTGATGAACAGCATTACCAATCCCTACTTGGCGTGCATTTATGTACAAATCATCAATTACAACAAAAGCCGAGTTATCTTGCGATCCGTCCAGAACAGTTACAATTACGCTTAGTGGATGATCTCAAACAAGCCAACGGCATTATCCGTCAGAAGCGTTTTTTAGGGGCTTATTATAAATATCACGTAGAAATCTCTGGCGTGCAATTGATCATTACAAGCCAGCAATCTTTACCCTTAACGGGGCGGGTTCAGGTATTATATGAGAAAGAAACTGGCGTCATCTTTGCTGAAAAATAATATATTGAAAATTGAAGTATTATTTAGCGTATAAAAAGCAAAAGCCTTGAAATTTCTTTCAAGGCTTTAAAATCTGGTGGAGATAATCGGGATCGAACCGACGACCTCTTGAATGCCATTCAAGCGCTCTCCCAACTGAGCTATATCCCCTTAATACTGGCTATGATAATTAGCAGAATGAATGCTGTCAATATTAAATTTGTTGCATTCATTCGCTAGATTAAATATTAAGCGTTTTGTGCTTGAATAAAATCGATGGCTTTTTGAATACGTGCCAATGAACGTTCGCGACCGATACCCACAAGGGTGATATCCATTGAAGGGGATTGTCCTGCTCCTGTAACGGCAACACGTAATGGCATACCCACTTTACCCATTCCTACCCCCAACGCTTCCGCCGTTTGCTCAATGGCTTGGTGAATTGGTTTGGCTGTCCATTGAGGAAGTGCGGTCAATTTTTCTTTTACTTTTTCAAGTGCATCAATTGCACCAGATTTAAAGTGTTTTTTCACCGCACTTTCATCAAAATGATCAAACTCTTCAAAGAAATAACGGCTTGCACTTGCCATTTCTTTCAATGTTTTACAACGCTCACCAAGCATAACGACAATATCACTTAATGCAGGACCATTGGTGGTATCAATGCCTTGCTGTTGATAATGCCAAGCAAGGTGTTTAGCAACATATTCAGGCGGTAATTCACGAATATAGTGATGATTTAGCCACAAGAGTTTTTCCGTATTGAATGCACTTGCAGATTTACTCACTTGAGTTAATTCAAACAGCTTGATCATTTCTTCTACAGAGAAAATTTCTTGATCGCCATGCCCCCAACCTAAACGCACCAAATAATTGAGTAAGGCTTCCGGTAAAAAACCATCATCACGATATTGCATAACACTCACTGCTCCGTGGCGTTTTGATAATTTTTGTCCATCATCACCTAAAATCATAGAAACGTGTGCATAAGTTGGAATTGGCGCGCCTAATGCTTTTAATATGTTAATTTGACGCGGGGTGTTATTAATATGATCTTCACCACGCACAACGTGTGTGATCCCCATATCCCAGTCATCAATCACAACACAGAAGTTATAGGTTGGTGAACCATCGGTACGGCGGATAATTAAATCATCAAGTTCGCGATTGCTAATTTCAATACGTCCACGCACCGCATCATCAAATACGACAGAACCTTCTTGTGGGTTTTTGAAACGTACAACGTGAGGTGCATCGGGATTCTCAGGTGCGTGATGTAAGCAATACCCATCATAACGTGGTTTTTCTTTATTTTTCTCTTGCTCACTGCGTAAATGTTCTAAACGTTCTTTAGAGCAATAACAACGATAAGCCAAACCTTGCTCAAGCATTTGATCAATGACTTGATTATAACGATCAAAGCGTTTTGTTTGGTAATATGGCCCATGCTCCCAAGCTAAATTTAACCATTCCATTCCTTCTAAAATCGCTTGTGTTGCTTCAGGTGTAGAACGTTCTAAATCAGTATCTTCGATGCGTAATACAAATTCACCTTGGTTATGTTTTGCAAATAACCAAGAATATAATGCCGTTCTTGCTCCTCCAACGTGCAGATAACCCGTTGGGCTAGGAGCAAAGCGAGTACGAACTTTCACAGAGGGATCTAAAGTAAATAAGGGTTCAGCTTTCATTTTATAACCTTGTTCGATAGAAAAAATTAAATCGGCGATATTGTACTATGAGTTATCCGAATTCACGATAAAAAAAGAAAATTTATGTCTATTTTTACAACACTTAGACAAAAATAACTAAAAATGTATTGACTGTATGTTGAGAATACTTATAATGCCAACCCACAACACAAGGGCGATTAGCTCAGTTGGGAGAGCACCTCCCTTACAAGGAGGGGGTCACTGGTTCGAGACCGGTATCGCCCACCACTTTTTTAAGGCTTGTGTTGTAATGCTTAAACTCACGTGGGCGATTAGCTCAGTTGGGAGAGCACCTCCCTTACAAGGAGGGGGTCACTGGTTCGAGACCGGTATCGCCCACCACTCAAGTTTAAGTTCCCATTTAACTTTTACAAAGTTAAATCCGATAGCTAGAAATAGCATTCTGTCGGGCGATTAGCTCAGTTGGGAGAGCACCTCCCTTACAAGGAGGGGGTCACTGGTTCGAGACCGGTATCGCCCACCACTTTATTCAAAACTAAAATGTTTATTATTTCTCTACAGTATTTTCATTAAGAAATAAAAAAATCTCTTTTAATTTGGTTTATCAATTAAGTTTACCCAATATCAAAAGAGACAAAAATCATTTCTTATTTATTGATGATATTATTCAATATGTAATTGCTTTGCTACTTTTCGTAATAACAAGAATATCCAAGGCCATAATACCCCGCTCGTCATAGCACCAAAGATCTCTTGCCAATTAAAATCCGCACTATGTAAGAATAATTCAACAATAAAAATACCTATTCTTACGCTAAAAACAGCGAAAATAACAAATATCCCCTGCATCCATAAAGATAGGTTACGAATTAATATGCTATTCACCGCTAATAAATAAGCAAAAACAGAAAGCACTAATGCGTGAATACCTAAGGTTGAGCCAAGTACAAGATCCCAAGCAATCCCCATACAAAATGCCGTGCCTACACTAATTTTTGCAGGCATTGCTAAAATCCAATAAGTTAAAACGAGCAATAACCAAGCAGGCTTGAAATGATGTAAACTGCTTGGCCAAGGCGCAATTTCTAACACCATTGCAACTAAAAAGGTGGATACAATAAATAATAATTGTAAAAAAGCACGACCTTGCATTAATCTTCCTCTCGATAATGTTGCAATTCAGGCTCAACAGGTTCAGAAGGCATTTCCATTTGTTCCGTATGGATCTCCTCTAGCGTTGGCGTTGATGGTTTTTCTTCTGGTTCTTCAGTCGTCATCAATGGCGGTAGAATGTCTTGCTTTTTCTGTGTTTCAAGGCGCTGGCGAACGGCTTTACGCACTTCTTCTGGTGTACTTGAATTGACTTTACGCATATCTTCATTAGTCGGCCATAAAAGCAAGACATAACGTAAGCGCTCGAGCGATGCAAGCGGCTTTGCGGTGATCGTGGCAAAATAATTTTTTCCATCGCGCGATACATTTTCTACAATCGCAACAGGATATCCTTCAAGAAAACGTCCTCCTAATCCTGAAGTAACCAAGAGATCACCTTTCACAATATCCACTGAACGTGGCACATTGTCTAAGGTAAGTTCATCGCTGTGTCCCGTACCACTTGCGATCACGCGCACATCATTACGCAACACTTGCACAGGAATAGAATGCGTTACATCAGTGAGCAATAACACGCGGCTTGTATGACTTCCCACAGAAATAATTTGCCCAACGACACCTTTTTCATCAATAACCGGTTGCCCAACATAAGCACCATCATTTTCTCCTTGGTTAATGACCACTTGCTGGCGATAAACATCTGTTTCTGCAGTTAAGACCTCAGCAATTTTTTTGTATTCGTCTGTGCGTAATGGGGAATTTAGCAATAAACGTAAGCGTTGATTTTCTACTTTGAGTTGATCCAAGAGTAATAAATCGGCATTTTTTTCGCGAAGTTGTTCTCTTAGCACTTTATTTTCGATTTGTAATTTGTTGGTATCAACAAGATTGTAAGACACGCCGTCTAGCACCGTTCTTGGTGTGTTGGCAAGATAATAAACGCTACCAATCGCCGTTTCCATTATGCTACGTACCTTTATCATCGTATTGGTTTGTCCATCAAATAAAATAAGCACGATAGAAGCTATCACGGCAAAAATTAAACGGATGCCAAGATAGGGGGCTTTTCCAAAGATCGGTTTCATTAATATCACTCAGAAAGAAGTGCGGTCAAATTTTTAGCATTTTTTGACCGCACTTTTATAAACATTTATAACATTGGAAATTAAATGTCGTCACTGAAAATATCAGCACCGTGCATATCTAATGCTTCACCACCACCGCGTGCGACACAGGTAAGTGGATCGTCTGCCACAATAACTGGTACACCCGTTTCTTTTGATAATAACACATCAATATTGCGTAATAACGCACCACCACCAGTTAGCACAATTCCACGTTCAAAGATATCGGCTGCGTGTTCTGGTTGGCATTCTTCAAGTGCGGTACGCACTGCGGCAACAATACCATTTAATGGCTGTTGAATTGCCTCTAAGACATCACGCGAGTTTAAGGTAAAGGTTCTTGGCGCACCTTCTGAAAGGTTATGACCGTGAACTTCTAGCTCTTTAATTTCATCGTCTTCTTGAATATAAGCAGTACCAATTTCTTCTTTGATACGCTCTGCTGTCGGCTCACCAATAATGGATCCAAAGGTACGACGCACATAAGCAATAATGGCTTCATCAAAACGGTCGCCACCAATACGCACAGAAGAAGAATATACAATACCGTTTAAAGAAATCACCGCAACTTCTGTGGTACCACCACCAATATCGATAACCATTGAACCCGTTGCCGTAGAAACGGGCAATTTCGCGCCGATTGCAGCAGCCATAGGCTCTTCAATTAAATACACTTCGCGTGCGCCCGCACCTAAGGCAGATTCCTTAATCGCTCGGCGTTCAACTTGGGTTGCACCAGCAGGCACGCAGACTAACACCCGTGGACTTGGGCGCATAAAATTTCCGCTATGTACTTGCTTAATAAAATACTGCAACATTTTTTCGGTTACCGAGAAATCCGCGATAACCCCATCTTTCATCGGACGAATGGCTAAAATACTTTTCGGTGTGCGCCCAAGCATTAATTTTGCTTCTTTTCCTACCGCTGCAATACTTTTCATTGAACCTGCACGCCCTTGACGAATTGCAACCACAGAAGGTTCGTTTAGCACAATGCCCTGCCCTTTCACATAAATCAACGTGTTGGCTGTACCTAAATCAATAGAAAGATCATTGGAGAATAAACCACGAATTTTTTTAAATAGCATAAGAATTCCGTTAAAATCACTGTATAAAAAACACTCACATTTAAGTGTGAGAAAAATTGTGCTAAATGTATCAAAAAATCAACATTGATGATAGAAGTTTTTATACAATTCTGCCTAAAAAATTACCGCACTTTGATTTCAGTCCATTTATTTTTCAAGGATTTGTTTCAAGAACCGCGCAGTATGAGAACCTTTCACTTTTGCGACTTGCTCTGGCGTGCCAGTGGCAATGATTTCACCGCCGCCACTTCCCCCTTCAGGACCAAGATCAACAATCCAATCTGCGGTTTTAATCACATCTAAATTATGCTCAATCACCACAATGGTATTACCCTGATCACGCAAGCGATGTAGCACCTCGAGGAGCTGTTTAATATCAGCAAAATGTAAGCCTGTTGTCGGTTCATCAAGAATATATAAGGTTTTTCCCGTATCTCGTTTTGACAACTCTGTGGCGAGTTTCACTCGTTGCGCTTCCCCACCTGACAATGTTGTAGACGATTGCCCAAGGCGAATATAAGAAAGCCCAACATCCATTAATGTTTGTAATTTGCGTGCAATTTGTGGAATCGCATCAAAAAACTCTCGCGCTTCTTCAACAGTCATATCAAGCACTTGATTAATCGTTTTTCCTTTATAACGAATTTCTAATGTTTCACGATTATAACGTTTTCCTTTACATTGATCGCAAGGCACATAAACATCAGGCAAGAAGTGCATTTCTACTTTGATTACCCCATCCCCTTGGCACGCCTCGCAACGTCCACCACGCACATTGAAACTAAAGCGTCCCGGATTATAACCACGTGCGCGTGATTCTGGCACGCCCGCAAATAATTCACGAATTGGCGTGAATAATCCGGTGTAAGTTGCGGGATTGGAACGTGGCGTGCGTCCAATCGGGCTTTGATCAATATCAATGACTTTATCAAAGAATTCTAACCCTTGAATAGATTTATAAGGGGCGGCTTGTGCGTTTTCTGCACGGTTTAACGCACTCTGCGCAAGTGGGAACAAGGTGTCATTAATCAGAGTAGATTTACCTGAACCTGATACCCCTGTGATACAAGTGAATAATCCGACAGGTATATCTAAATTGACGTTTTTCAGATTATTGCCTGATGCCCCTTTGAGTTTTAATATTTTCGCTTTATCAAGTGCGGTGCGTTTTTTAGGAATTTCTATTTTTTCTTTTCCCGACAAGAATTTTCCGGTTAAAGAATGTGGGTTTTGCATAATTTCTTTTGCTGTGCCTTGTGCAACCACGTTACCGCCATGCACGCCCGCTCCTGGTCCAATATCAATGATATGATCCGCCGCTAAAATTGCATCTTCATCGTGTTCAACCACAATGACAGTATTGCCTAGATTTCTTAGATGAATCAACGTGTTAAGCAAACGTTCATTATCACGTTGATGTAACCCAATAGAGGGTTCATCAAGCACATACATCACCCCCACCAAGCCTGCGCCAATTTGACTAGCAAGACGAATACGCTGTGCTTCACCGCCAGAAAGGGTTTCTGCCGAGCGGGAAAGAGACAGATAATTTAGCCCCACATTCACCAAAAATTGTAACCGCTCTTTAATTTCTTTTAGGATTTTGTCAGCAATTTGCGCGCGCTGTCCGCTTAGGGTTAGGCTATCCACAAAATTAAACGCTTCGCCGATGCTTTTTTCTGAAACTTCAGGCAAATTCGTTTCACCGATAAACACATTGCGAGCTTCAGGACGTAAACGCGAGCCACCGCAATCCTTACAAGGGCGGGTGCTGATATTTTTCGCTAATTCTTCACGTACAGACATTGATTCCGTTTCCTTGTAACGGCGTGCCATATTATTGAGAATGCCTTCAAAACTATGACGGCGTAATACCACATCGCCACGGTCATTCATATATTGGAATTCAATTTCTTCTTTACCTGAACCGTGCAAAATAATGTGCTGAATTTTTTTCGGTAAATCTTCAAAAGGGCTTTCTACATCAAAGCCATAATGTTTGGCGAGCGAAGTGAGCATTTGGTAATAATAGAAATTACGGCGATCCCAGCCTTTAATCGCCCCCCCTGCTAAGGAAATAGTTGGATTTTGTACCACGCGTTTTTCATCAAAATATTGTTGAACACCTAAACCGTCGCAAGTAGGACAAGCCCCCGCTGGGTTATTAAAAGAGAATAAACGAGGTTCTAATTCTGGCACAGAATAACCACAATGCGGGCAAGCAAAATTGGCTGAAAAAAGCAATTCTTCCCCTTGCGGTTCATCCATATTTGCCACCACTGCCGTGCCACCAGAAAGCTCTAATGCTGTTTCAAAGGATTCAGCTAAACGCGTTGCCAAATCTGGACGAACTTTAAAACGATCCACCACCACTTCAATAGTATGTTTTTTCTGCAATTCTAATTTGGGTGGATCGGATAAATCACAAATTTCGCCATCAATTCTGGCGCGAATATAGCCTTGCGCAGCAATATGCTCCAAAATTTTAATATGCTCCCCTTTGCGATCTTTTACCACAGGAGCAAGTAACATCATTCGGCTTTCTTCGGGCAACGCCAACACTTTATCCACCATTTGGCTAATAGTTTGTGCCGCCAAAGGAATATGATGATTTGGACAGCGCGGTTCCCCAACGCGGGCAAATAATAAACGCAAATAATCGTGAATTTCCGTGATTGTTCCCACCGTAGAACGTGGGTTATGCGACGTGGATTTCTGTTCAATGGAAATGGCTGGAGATAGCCCTTCAATATGATCCACATCTGGTTTTTCCATTAGCGATAAAAACTGGCGCGCATAAGCAGAAAGGGATTCAACATAACGACGCTGCCCCTCAGCATAAAGGGTATCAAATGCAAGGGAAGATTTTCCCGAGCCAGAAAGCCCTGTAATCACAATCAATTTATCACGCGGAATAGTCAAATTAATATTTTTTAAATTATGGGTTCTCGCCCCACGCACATCTATTTTTTCCATAATCTTTTAGTCTGTTCAAGCAATTTAAGGTGATTTTGCGATCATTATCGCATAATCTGAAATAACTGTGCAAATATCCAGTTAATTTGCATTGAATTAATAGCTTTTTATTTTTTTTTAAGGCAAAATAGCAAAAATTTTTACCGCACTTAATAATCAGACAGAGGAATTTATGGCTGGAGTAAACAAAGTTATTATCGTAGGAAACCTTGGAAATGATCCTGAAGTTCGCACAATGCCAAATGGTGAAGCTGTTGCAAACATTAGCGTAGCCACCAGTGAGAGCTGGATGGACAAGAATACTGGCGAACGTCGTGAAATCACTGAATGGCATCGCATTGTCTTTTATCGTCGTCAAGCTGAGATCGCAGGAGAATATTTACGAAAAGGGTCAAAAGTGTATGTGGAAGGACGCTTAAGAACCCGTAAATGGCAAGATCAAAATGGACAAGATCGTTACACCACTGAGATTCAAGGTGATGTGCTACAAATGTTAGATAGCCGCGCAGAACGTGGGCAAGGTGGCTATGCGCCACAAGGTGGGGGTTACCAACAACAAAGTAGCAACCAATACGCCCCTCAAGGAACACAACCAACATATTCATCATCAAAACCAGCGCAGCAACCAACGCCAGCGCCTCAGCCAGCGATTGATGATATGCAATTAGATGATGATATTCCATTCTGAGTTACATATAATTTAAAACTGTAAAATAAAATCCATATAAATATAGAGAACCCTTTATTTTAAAAGGGTTCTCTTTTTTTACATTAATTTTGAAACAACATCTTTAATTTGATAGTATTTATATATGATATTTTTGTAAATTAAATGAATATGCATAGATTAGAAACAGTCCTTTTTTCAAATGGAGAACGTTTTCCTATATTGGTTAATGTTAAAACTGGTATTCCTGATTTTTATTCAACCTTATGGGTAACTGTAAAACTACGTAATCAATCCGCAGTAAACACAATTAGAAATAAGCTGGGAACTATACAGTGGATAATGAATTGGGAAAAACAGAATAATCTGGTTATTAGTGATCTAATTCATAACAAAGTACTCTTAACAGAAAACCAATTAGAATCTCTTATTCAGCATATGAGAATAAATGTAAAAAAGCAAAAGAATGTAATCAATACAAAAAAAGTGTGTTAATGAAAGGTAGGACTCAATTTATTGATATTTATTCTGCCGTATCTCTTAGTCATCAATATAATAGACTAACAACGCTTTCAGAATACATATTATTTCTATCTAAAGTAATTAATGTATCTAATGAATATATTGAAAAATTGACGAAACTAATTATGTTAATTAAAGAGTCAAGACCTAAAAATCATAAAACATTATCTATAAAACCAGAGAGTGAGCTACCTGATGGATTGTTAGATGAATTTATGTCTATTGCGAACTTTTCTAATTCTAATAATCCATTTCAAGATATTGGAATTAGAAAAAGAAACCATTTAATGTTTATCTTATTAAAGGAATTAGGGATTAGAAGAGGAGAGCTATTATCAATTCAAATCCCATTTATTGATATAGGAACAGCTAAATCCTCAATTACAATTAGACGAACGCATGATGATAAATTTGACACAAGGAAGAAGCAAGCTGTAAGTAAAACGAAAGAAAGACGACTTCCTATTTCACAAAATATAGCTCAACTTATCAATGACTATATTATGAACTATCGCTCTAAAATTCCTAACGCTAATAAACATCCATATTTATTTGTAACCCATCGAAAAGGAAAAACGCAAGGAAACCCAATTAGTACCAGTTCTTTTGATAACGTTATTGTACCAACGATGAAAAAGATAGATCCTAAATTTTCTATTATTCATCCGCATATTTTTCGTCATAAATGGAACTTAGATTTTTCACGAAAGGTGGATAAAAATAATCAAAATATAAATCATGATTTTTCTCATAAAGATTTTATTTCTTCCGAAAAAGAAGCAAAGATGAGACAACATCTTATGGGACATACATCCGAGAAATCAGGAAATATTTATAATCAACGTTATATAAGAGAAAAAGCTAACCAGATATTATTAGATCTTCAGATTGAGTTTCAAAAAAAGGTTGATAATTATGAAGCAGAATAAACGTCTTAGACAGTCAAGAGATGGGTATGTATTTGATGAAAATGAAAACTCTTGGAATATAAGTAAAGATATTACAATTAATTTCTCTCAAGCTGTATTAGATATAGATCATAAAACACTAGCAGGATTTAAAAAAACACTTGCTATTTATGCTGAAAAATATTCTAGCTACCATACTTTTAATATGCATCGTCGATTCCAAGAATTTGTAATAAGTACTAACTCAAATATTATTGATACATCTGTAATAATAAATTGGAAAGCTACTTTAGGTAAAGAGTGTGAGTGGCATTTAGGAGCATTAAAGGTTTTTTTACTGTCATGGCATGAGTATCGGCTATTATGGAGTTGATAAATCTGTTGTGTCATTGCTAGAAAGCTTTACGTTGAGTGGAAATGATAAAGGTAAATCGGTATTAATGAGATGCCCTTATACAGGAGCATTTACCGAAAATGAGATTTTGGCCTTAATGTCTGAACTAAATAGGCTTTGGAAAGAAGATTTGATTTCATTTGAAACATATGCATATATTAATTTACTTCAATCTACTGCAAGACGACCGATACAAATACGCCATTTAAAATTTAAAGATCTAAGAAAAGAAATGTCAAATGGCACATGGAATTATTATCTAGAGATTCCTACTGCTAAAAAAAGAAATGCAACATTTAGAAGTTCATTTAAATGTTTATCAATCACTGAAGATTTATATTTAATTTTATCGAGTTTCAATATAAAAAACTTCTAGAGTTAGTTAAAGAAACAACAATTCTTAATAACAAGAATGAATTGCCTATATTCATAGATTAGAATACTCTAAAACAAAATATAGAAAATAAGTATTTTGATGTATCTCTATTAGAAAAAGACATATTCCATTACTCATCTTCATCATTGGAACAAAATGTATTACGACATTTCTGTATTCAACAAAAAGCCATTTCAGAAAGAACTGGAGATATCATACATGTAAGTGCGAGACGATTTCGTCATACTAGAGGTACGAATTTAGGAAGAAAAGGCGTTGGTGCGATAATTATAGCCGAGCTTCTAGATCATTCAGATACACAAAATGTAAAAGTTTATACGGAAAATACTGCTGATACTGTGCAATATATTGATCAAGTGATGGGGGCTGAAATCGGAAAATTAGCTCAAGCATTTACAGGTAAGATAATTTCTAATTTAACCGAAAGTGAAAGAGGTAATGATCCTAAATCATTTATAACAAACGATGGTGTAAGTACCATTGGAGCTTGCGGTACCAATGATTTCTGTCTCTCTGGATATGAAACATGCTACTTATGCCCTAAATTTAGACCTTTAGTTGATGGCCCATATGAAGAAATATTAAATAAATTATACAAAGAAAAACGTTTCAAAACATCTAAAAATATTGATTATGCTAATTCAAAAGATCGTATTATTTTAGCTGTTGAATATGTAGTGCAGGCTTGTCAAAAAATAAGAAATGCCAATGGAGTTCACTAAATCATGGAAAATATCATTTTTACTCCAATATCTAATAATCCTAAATCTACCTTAGAACAATTCATTACATTTTGTAAAGATAAACCGACTGCTTTTGGTCAAGATTGCTGGATACAAAACCAATGGAAAACAATGCTAAGTATAAATACTGTTCAAGCCCGTTTTTCAACTGATAGAATTTCCTCTACATCCTATCAATACGAACCTTTAGCATATCCGTTTATTGAATTTGCTAAAGGGTATATTCGTTATACTTATTCAATACGCCCTATTCGTCAATTGTCAAGACATATGGAAGCATTACGTATAGTGGAAATGGCTTTATATAATGTTAAAAATAACGCAGATATATTACAACTTGATTACTTAGTCATTCATGAAGTAGAAAATATTGTATCGAAAAAATATAAGAAAAATACTGAATCTGTAAACAAGTTAGGCTATCAGCTAGAAAAATTATTCTATTTTTGTAGAGAAAATCAAATTACACCAACTCTACCTTTATGGAAAAGCCCTTATAAGAGACCTAAAGATCTTACGATTTTACTTGATGAAAAAGGGAAAGAATATCGTTCGAATAAAATGCCTACAGATGAAGAAATGATGTTAATAGCTAAATTATTTCATGATGCTCCTAATTTAGATAAAGAAACTGAATATTATACTGCTGTTATGGCATTATTAATGGTGGCGCCCTCTCGTTGTTCAGAATTAATGTGTTTACCTGTAAACTGTTTAGAATGGGAAGAAGATAGTGCTGGTAATAAGCAATTAGGAATAAAATGGCAACCTGCTAAAAACGAGAAAATAGGATTAAAATGGGTTCCTTGCAGTATGCAAGATGTCATAGTTGAGGCTGTTAATCGCTTAATAAACATTGGCACACCAGCTAGAATAGCTGCGGAATTTGCAGAAGAAAACCCCAATCAATTTATGTTAGATACGCCTGATATTTATACTCCTAATCAAATATTAAATGAATCAGAAATTGGTAAATTGCTAGGATTTAATGGAGATGCAGGGATTAGGACTAAATGGTTTAAATCTTTGTTAGAAGAAAATAACGGAGCTATTACTTTAAATGCTCTAGGTAAATATGTTTATCAGAAATATACATCAAAATTTAATTATTGACCATATATTGATAACCATAAGACTGTAAAAGCGTCAGAGGCACTACTTCTATTTAGGGAAAATGAATTTCATGATGACTTTATACCTAAGCATTTTTCATTTATGTTACCAACAGTTAATCAAATCAATGATCGATTTTGTTATTCTGCCAAAAGACCAAAAACATAATTATGGGAGAAACATTGTATTGGTACACAAAAAGATGAATTTATACAGCAACCATCTCATAATACAAGACATTGGCTAAGTACAAAAGCTGAAAGTGGCGGGATGGATGAACTTACTCTCGCTAATTGGGCTGGAAGGGCTAGAGTTGCAGATAATAAAGCTTATGATCATAGAACAGAAGAAGAAAAAAGCGAAAGCGAAGAAGCTAGAAGTATACTTATTCCAGAACACCCATCAATTCTAGATAAAATTCATCTAAATCTTCCTATTATTTATGAAGAGTTAGAAAAAGACAAACAAGGAGTTGCTATTGTAACGGAAATAGGTCTTTGCGAGCATGATTATGCAATGTCTCCTTGCTCACGCCATGGTGATTGTGAAACTTGTAAAGAACTTGTCTGTATTAAGGGGATGGATTCATCGTTAAAAATACTAAAACAACGAGAAATTCAACTTACTGAGCAATTTAAAAAAGTACAAGGACATCATAAAATAGGCACTTTTGGTATTGATCGCTGGATCGATAATATAGGCTGGAGATTAACACACATAAAAACTAAAATAGCTTTCTTAGAAAATGAAAACATACCTAATAATACACTATTAAGAATGCCTGATGAATATGCCCCATCACCCACAAAATTAACCTTATTAGAAAAAGGTATGGATATAGATGTTGCTAAACCAGAAACAGCATAATTAGATGATGATTTATATCGATTAATGGAGTTATAAAATGCCTAAAATTCTTATAACAGAAGAAAATTTAGAAGATATTATATATCTAATCAAAACATGGGAAGGCAAATTAACATGGGATTTATTATGCCAAAGAGTTGCTCAATTATTGAATATTAAAAGTATTGAAAGACAATCTTTAGCTAATTATCATGATATACAACAAGCATTTAGTAAACGAAAACTAAAAATAAAAGAAAATCAAAAAGCGGAGCCTGAACCTAATGTAACAATGGATTATCTTAATAAACAAATAACTTCATTGAAAGCTCAAGTTGAACGATTAGAAGAAATAAATGAGCGATATAAACAACAATTTATCGTATGGCAACATAATGCTTATATGCATGGTATGACGGAAGATATATTAAATAAACCAATCATTGTAGTTAATAGATAAAATTAGAGATAAAAATAAGGAAAGCCTGATATCAATAGGCTCTACTATATCATCGTTTTTTATATCTTTCTACAAATTAAATTTTTTCTTAAGGTACATAATTTAATGTGAACAATACAAATTTACTATTTTTCATCTATAAAATATTCTCAAACAATAATGTGACTTATACTGTTAATGAGTTAGGTTGGATAAAAATGCCCTATAATTTCTTTAGCTCTTTCTCTCCAATATACAACCCTTCAATTTCTGCTAATTTTTCCAATAAATAATCAATCACCACCCTCACTCGTGGCGTAACCAGTGTACGGTGCGGATATTGCAATGCTAGCTCGAAATTCCCGCTGTCAAAACTGTCCTCTAGCACCAATTTTAATCTGCCCACTTGCAAATGTTCCCATGCTAAATACATCGGCACTTTGGCGATACCTTGTCCTGCGAGAGCAAGCTGTGTAACGGCTTCGGTATCGGTTAAAGTCAGCACTTTATTGGAGAATGTAAACGGATGGCTAACTCCGTCTTGGTTAAATTGCCACGTGGAATATTTGCCGTTCAAAAAACGTAGGGCAATTTGGCGATGTTGGCTCAATTCCATTTCATTTTTCGGCGTACCGTATTTAGCGATATAGTCAGGCGAAGCAACTAAACAAGTGCGTAGATCGCTGATTTTACGGGAGATCATCGAGTTTTCCCCTAGAATACCGCCACGTATCACGTATCACGTATCACGTATCACCAAATCGTATCCTGCCTGCACGAAGTCGATCACCCGATCTTCAAAATTCACTTCTAATTCGATCTGTGGATAACGCTCCATCAACTCGGGCAAAAACGGTAAAATCAAGTTTCACCCAATGGTATTTGACACCGAAATTCGCACCGAGCCTACGGGGTGTTCGGTAGATTGTGACACATTTTTAACCGCTTGATCTAAGCTATCCAATGCCGTTTTCGACTGTTCAAAAAAGCCTAAGCTTTCCGCCGTCAAACTAATGCTGCGAGTGGTGCGGTTAAACAATCGCACGCCTAACGTTTTTTCCAACGTTGAGATATTTTTAGTCACCGCTGCTGCTGTAATTTCCAATTTATTCGCTACTGCTGTAAAGCTGCCGAGCTGAGCGGCTTGCACGAATGAGACGAGATTTTTTAGATAGTCGGTTTGCATAATTATCAACCTTTAGTTACTAATCTTATTCCAATTGTACGCTTTTTCTTTCATCTTGCGAGCCTATAATACACACAACTTAACAAACAAAAGGAAATTCAAAATGCAAAATGTAGAAAATAAAGTTGTAGTAATTACTGGTGCATCAAGTGGTTTATGTGCAGAGACGGCTCGTCATTTAGTGAAAGCGGGAGCGAAAGTAGTGCTAGGGGCACGTCGTTTAGAACGCTTACATCAATTAGCGGATGAGTTGGGTATTTCGCATGATAACTGCGTAAAAATGGATGTGTCAAATCTTGCTAACGTGCAAACCCTAGCAAATCAAGCATTGAAATTGGCCGCATTGATGTGTTATTAAATAATGCGGGTGTAATGCCATTATCGCTACTTGAAGAGTTAAAGGTGGATGAATGGAATCAAATGATTGATATTAACATCAAAGGCGTTCTGCACGGCATCGCTGCGGTGTTACCAACAATGAAGGCACAAAAAAGCGGTCAGATTATCAACGTTTCTTCCGTAGCAGGACATGTTTGGGAGCCATTATGTGCAGTGTATAGTGCGACCAAAACTGCCGTACGTGCAATTAGTGAAAGCCTGCGTAAAGAAGTAAAACCGTACAATATTTGTTCAACTATTTTAAGCCCTGGTGCTGTAGCAAGTGAATTGAAACACGGCTCCACATCAGAAATGGCGGTGGGTACAATGGAGAATTTCTATGCGAATAATGAAATTCCAGCATCAAGCTTTGCAAATTGTGTGTTATTTGTGATTAGCCAGCCAGAAGAAATCGACATTAACGAAATTATCTTCCGCCCAACTCGTCAAGAAGTGTAACCATTCAACGTGCGGTAAAAAAGCATAAATTTACCGCTAATTTCATTGCGCCACATTTTGCAGAATCCACTGGCAAATAATTTTCAAGCGGTCAGATTAAGCGATTTTTTTACTCATCTGACCGTTTGTCTCTACAGGAGAAAGTATGAACAATTTTTTTAAATACAGCTAAATTCACCGCAGTTTTACTCACTTTCTGAGTAGTGGACTAGACGACAGTATTCCACAAGAAGCATCAGTCTTAAACCGCACGCTGACGAAAACGTTCCAAGATCAAGTTTTCGTTACGCCAAGCGGAATACTGACAATGCCATATTTCCAATTTATTTATGAACTAAAGGGAACGGAGAAAATTTTGTATTCCATTGATTACCCTTACCAAAGTTTAGATGGAGCGCAAGCCTTTATCCACAACTTGCCGATTAGTAACCAGGAAAAAGAGCTGATTGCTCATGGTAACACAGAAAAATTATTGAAATTAGCCGTTTAGGCTGTTCAACCACGCAAACTACAGCACAAACGAATGCACCAATGCTCCGTATTTTCGAATTAGGTGTTCAACCAAGCAAACCAAAAGCCTTTAACAATGCAGGGCGTGCGAATTTGGTTGGTTCTGTAACCTATGAAAAAGGCACCCTGATGATGTTTGCGGTTAGCCCTGAGGATAATCCAAATTTGGTGTATTTGTTTGAAGTTTACCAAGATGCAGCGGCATATCAAGCGCATATTAATGGTGACTATTACAAAGATTATGTGAAGGCAGAACCAACACTTTTAACAAATCATAAAAAATTAACGCTTACCGACACGCAATCTATCGGCGAGAAACCTACGCAGATTTCGCAAAAAAATGGCGAAAATCAACCTATTGTTCGCTTGGCAGAATTAGTGATTAAGCCTGAATCAGCGGAGCAATCTCGCCAAATTGTGATCGATGAAATGCAACAAACAATAGCAAAAGAATCAAACGTGTTGGCGATGTATGCAGCAACCAGCCGTGAACAGCCTGAAAAATGGTTCTTTGTGGAAGTTTATACAGACGAAGCGGCTTACCAAGTACACCGAAACACTTCGCACTTTCAAAAATATTTAAAAGAAACAGGCGAAATGATTGCCGAGCGAAATGTACGAGCGATGAAAAATCGAGTGTTGATGAGTAAAGGGGGATTAGGATTTAACTGGGTAGAAAACAAGTAGCTTATTTTCAACTTTAAGTTACCAATCTTGTTCTAATTACCTACTTTTTATTCTGTTTTGAAAATCTATAATAGACACATCTTTTACAGAGCAATGAACAAAGGAAAACAAAATGAATAACCCAGTTTATTTTATTATTGATGTGCAAATTCACGATTTGGAAGCGATGAAGCCGTATCAGCAACAAGTAGCGGAGAGCTTTGAGAAATTTGGCGGTAAACGTTTAGTTACAGGTGGAAAAGTTGAAGCGTTAGAAGGCAACGCTCCGCAAGGTAAAATCGTAATAGTGCGTTTTGATTCAATGGAACAGGCTCATGCTTGGCACGAGTCGCCAGAATATCAAGCAATTATCGGTATTCGTCATCAATCCGCAACTAGCCACGCTTAATTTGTTGAAGGCGTAATGTAATTTTTATTTAGAATCAAGGATAACAATATGAAAACATTAGTTATTTTATCTCACCCAAATCACAAAAATTCTCGTGTAACGCAAGCCTTAGTTCAAGCCCCAAGCGAAGTGGAAAGCGTAACCGTGCGTAATATTGACAAGCTTTACGGTACAGATTTTACGGCGATTGATGTGGAAGCAGAAAAAGTCGCCCACGAAGCGGCAGACCGCATTGTGTATATGTTCCCAATTCACTGGTTTAACTTAACGCCAATGCTAAAAGCCTATATGAATGCGGTGTGGCAATACAGCTGGGCGTTTGGCGAAGGTGGTTATGCGTTGGCAGGCAAAGAAATGCAAGTGATCGCAGGTGCAGCGGAAGAAACCTACACTCACGGTAGTTTGATTCAATATACTACTGCAGAAATCTTGGCGCCGATTGAAGCATCAAGCTACTACACCAGCATGACTTACAATCATCCAATCGTGTTCACAAACTCAAATGCGGTAAGCGATGAAGGCTTAAAAGAGTGGCAACAAATCGTGAAAGCTCACTTAGAAAGCCCGTTAGGCAGCAATGTGAAAGGCGTTTCATTGCGTAAAAAGCTTGAGTAAGAAAGAGAAAGTGCGGTGGAAATTCCACCGCATTTTTTTGCAAATTTCAATCGAAATCTAATCGCTTAACTCTTATAGGACGTTTTAAGCCTATAATTGCTGATTTCTGCTGTGCTTTGATTGACTTCGCCTAAGCTAATCGGGCGGCGTTCTATTTGTTAATTGCGATTGACCGCCATCACAAAGGCGGTTCCGTCAGCGTTAAAATTGACCGCGCTTAAAGGCAAGGTGGTTTGGGCTTGCATTTCGGGTAGTTTGATTATGGCTGTGGCTGATGTGCCGAGCGTGATTTGAGCTGGTGTTTGCAGCTGAATACGCACTTTGCCTGTACGACTTGTCTGATCAATTTGGGAAGAAAGCAAGCGAATTTGACCGCTTGCCATTTGATCAAGCACTTGAACTTCCGCTTGCAAGCCGGTTTTGAGCAAAGATAGGTCTTCCGCACTGGCATCAACGGTAACTTCTAACTCGCCATTTCGTACAAGATGAAACAAGGCATTGTTATCTGTCAAATTACCCACTTCGGCACTGCGTTGCGTGATAACGCCATCTGTAGGCCAAGCACCTCGGCTTTTTTACGCTGATGACGATTGTCGTCAAGCTGTGCCTGCACCTGGGCGATTTCCGCATTCGCCGCCTGCCCCCCCCCCCGCACGAGCTGCACGTGCTTTTGCCTGTTGTTGCTCCAACTCCTGACGGCTTATGGCATCGCTTTTTATCAAGATTTGATAACGTTTCAGCGTGGCTTCTGCTTCAATTAAAGCGGATTGCTGTGAAGCCAAATTTGCTCTAGCTCGATGCAAATTCGCATCATTTTGACACAACTGCGATTGCACATTGTATGTTTCCAGCATGGCTAAAACCTGCCCTTTTTTGACCACATAGCACACTTCCACATTGAACGTTTGAATTTGTAACCCAAGCAATCACGTTCCAACAGCAACATCTTCTTTCACCGTAATTGCACCAGAAAGACGCAATGTCTGAGTTAATGTCGCAGGTTGCATCTAAACCACATTCACTTTCATTAATGTAGTTTCGGTTTTTGCGGTTTTGGTCTTGGCAATCGGTTAGAAATAAGATAGGTAAGGTAGATAAAAAAATCAATTTTCTAATTTTAAAGTCTTAAAAATTACTAATTTTGACATTATTAGCTATTCTTAAGACTAAATTAGGTAAATTTTAAGACTCTATTTGTTATGCTCTCAAAATTTTTATCAACGCTTTAAGCAATAAGTAGAACTCATCGAACTACCCAAAGTGGGAATTGAAGATAATACGTATTTCTTAATGTTAGATATTAATAAAATAATGTGCAAGTGGTGGAGTATTTGGTAAAGGGGTTGAATAAGTAAGAATTTAATACCGTCTGAAATTTGGGTCAGACGGCATTTTTATATTATTCAATTCCTAACCTATTATTAACGACTTTTCGAACATCATCATTTTTATCTAAAATGATAGGAAATCCTTTAGCATCTAATACGTTACTACTCATAGATATTTTTAATTTTCCTGTTTCATTGATTTGATAAGTAAAGATAGATGCAGAACTGCTTATCATATCTAAATCAGCTCCTTCTGCATAACGAGCATGAATTGGGGAAACAAATGATAACAGCTCATCTCGAATTGCTCTAGACTCATCAATTTCTTCACTGCAAGATGCAAATTTTAAACAATCAATAACATCTTGGTACGCAGAATAAATCTGTTCTTCACTAAAAGTAGTAATCGCTTCACTTTCTTCTACAGATTTATCAACTTTTTTCTCTAAGTCAAAGTTTTCAGTAGGTGTTATATAATACGACTCAATTGTACCTTTCTTTAAAATAAACAATCCACACTGTTCAAAAACCTCAAATAAAGTATTTAGCTGATTTTTAATGAGTTCCCATTTTCTTTCAAACTGATTATTGTTAAATAACGTACACAAAACAACTCGTCTTTTATTCTTTTCTTCATCATCAGAAGAGCAAAAGCTGGGTACAGTTACTTGTTCACAAATACTATTCCAGTCATCTTTTACTGATTGGCAAAAATTATCGTATACTTGTTTAGACCAAGACAAAATATCCTTATGCCCATGTCTGCTAACTAACTGATTGGTCTCGTCTCTCATTACTTCATGATTAAAATAAGCAGTAACTAACTCAAGACCATCAGCAAATGCATCAGAATCAAATAATACCGTTGGTTCTTTTCCCATTAGTCTTAATAATTTAATAGTTTCAGGCATTGCTTGTTTACCATTTATAGGTAGAATTTGAGAACCCGATGCTTCTAAATTTAGATATAGTCTATCAGCAATAGCATTACAAATAATCACATCCGAAGGACCTTCTACCAATAATGGCGTTTTGGAAAATAATGTTAGTTTGTGTTCTTGTCCCAATCGTGCAATTAACCCCTTAACGCTTTTATTTTGTAATTCTCCAGCATTATTAGGAATTTGAATAGGATCTTCTTTTAGATCATTACAAAAAATGAAAGATAATAAATCATCAGTTTTCGAAATTTTGATCATTTCTGTTGAATGGGTTGCCATTATAATAATTTTCTTATAACCATTTTCACTGGGAATACCAGAAACACGGGAAATTTCTTTTAGTAAAAAAGCTTGTAACTGTGGGTGTAGCGACACTTCAGGCTCATCAATAAGTAAAACACCAACCTCATCATCATACATTGCAGATAAAATTCCAACTAAATGCAGTAAACCTGATGCTTCACGCCCTGACGAATAATAGGAATTTCCTTTCCCTAATTTAGCAAATGAGACTTTTAACTCGCCAGCATCCCAGTCAATAGAAATATTTCTTTTAAAAAGTTTTTGTAAACGTTCTTTAACTTTAATCAAAATATCAGAGCGTGCTGATAATGTATAAAAATCTCCAGTAATTGTTTCTATTTTATGTCGGTATTGTAAGTCGTATTTATTACCATGAGTAGTACTATCAGCGTCATTTCTACGATCGTATTGATCATAATTAGAACGATATTTCTCCATCGGACCTAACCGCCCAGCCGAAATAAAACGTACTTTTTTCTTTGTATGATTTGAAAAGCTATTTTTTAACCCCTTTAATAAATGGGTTTTACCTGAACCATTTGGACCAACAATAAAAGTTAGTGGTGATCTTAATTCAACTTCTCGTGTAAAATCGCCTCCATGACTATTGATATTAGCTGTAATAGATAATGGAAATTTCATAATTCATTCCTTAGCAAGTAAAAATACTTATTTCATAAAACACCTGTAGGTGTTCATTAGTGCCGATTTTATTTTCTATGTTGCAACAAAATTTATATCTACTAATGAGTATCTTTTTAGTTAGATTGAAGATTTAGGGTTAATTAAACTCAATTTCTTCATTAAGCTTATTATAAATATCAACTTGAGTTTCAACTCGTAGCTCATTCACAAGCCAGCCTCTTAATAAAGCCTGTTTAATAAAATCATCAATACGATTGATACCATTTATTTCTTTTAGTGTTACGACAACTCCAAATCGTATTCCCTCTCCATCTTTTCTTCGTAGACGTTCGATAGTTTTAACACTCATTCCCCATTGTGGATTAGCCATATTAAGAATAGGTTTGGCTTTTTTTCTCGGAGTAAATGATTCACAAATATGTTTTACATTATCCCATTTTCTAAAAATAGTTCGAGCAGAATGTTCTTGAATATATCCTGGCGCGTCATCAAAATGTTGTCTATCGTCATTAATTGGTTTTATTCCTTTTTCACTCAATCTTCCAAATGTAATATTTAATTCAGTATTGGTATAATCAACGCCCTGATTTCTAGAACATTTAGGGAAATAGCACATCGTGGCTTTAGCAACATAAGGATGTTCATTTCCAGATAACGGTACTGGAAAATTATAATTATAAGAATTATATTTTTCAGATATATCTGAAACAATAAATTTTATTTCATCATCAGGAGTTGAAAGAATATCATCTATTTTGATTGGAATTATTCCATTTCCTACTAAAACCATTTCTTCAAACGATTTTTCATTATTCCAACTGATAGCTGAATCAATTAATAATGCTTTAGCTTCCTCACGCCGTAATCCCATTATATGAATTAAATATGCTAATTTTCTTGCGACAAGTGGAGCTGCATAACTCGTACCAGCAACTCTCGCAGAACCTAAAGGTTCACATACATTAATAAATTGACCGTTTCCACCACCATAGTAGGCAATATCAGGTTTTATGAAAAATGATAAAACAATGCCTTTGCGAGAATAACTTGTTGGATTACCTTCAAAATCAACTGAATTAACGATTAATGAATTTAATGAATCAGCAGGAGATCCTATTTTTTTTCGTTGATTAGCATTCATTTCACCATTGGTCCCTGCAATAACAAAAATAATATCATTTTCAGCCTGAATTTCATCTAAAACTGCAGCTTCTGCTGAAATGAAATTATCTTTTATTTCATCATTTGACCCCAGAGACAAATTCCAAACTTTAATATCTGGGTTTTGCGATACAATTGCTTTAATTTGTTTAATAATGTTAAATGAATTAAACCCTTTATGAAGAGCAACGCCAAAATGTTTTACTCGAAATCTGCCACAACCATCATCCAGATTTTTATTTAAATTAGGTGCATCTACAATTAACGAGGATACAGCTGTTCCATGCTGATAATCTGCTGTTTCTTTGCGGATATCATCAGAAATTAGATCGTGATATTCAACCCACTCACAGAAATAAACATTACGATCAAATAAGGTATCAATAACACCTATGATGGGTTCATTTTTAGGAGCAGGGATGGGGATTTCGACTTGTCCAGTCATACTGCGAAAATCTTCTGGTGACAGTAATGAGAAATTTTCAACCGCCATAGATACGAGATAAGGGATTTTAGAAAGAACCAATTCTAGATTTTTTTCATCTAGTAGAACCGTTGTCTGATATAATATATTAGCAGTGGATATATCGATATCTATTCTTTTTAAAAGATTATGGATATCAACATTTACATCATAAAAAGTAACAATAGAATTTCTCAAATTTAGTTTTTCATTTTCCTCTATTCCAAAACTTTCAACAAAATAAGAGTCTCGGAGGTATTGCTTAAAAGTGCTTTTAGAAAATAAATTGCCATATTGAATACTATCAAATACAGATGATTTATTGAACATTTCTGCAGAGATAAGGCCATCTGAAAATAACTCTTCAAATAAACTAATAACCTGATTAGAAATATTGATGGTTTTATCCAAAATATCTCTAGTAATATAGTGAGTAATAATATGTTTATTTTTTTCAGAATTAAATTTTGCTCCAACTATCGTATCAATTGGTGTAAAATTTCTACCTCCATCTAAATAACCACTTATACGGTTGCTTTTTGCAACAATTCTATCGTAGTACACGCTGATTAAAATGCCATCAATAATTTTGTTGCCATTCCAGAATTCTTTAGTTCTTACTAATGACTCATGCAGTTTTTTCAAATGAGACAATCTTATTTCTGCATTTTTAGGTAATTTTATCTGAACCATTGGATTTTTACGGCTTTCTTGAATAAATTTATTACCTTTTAGCACCAAAATATTATTCATTATTTTTCTCCATTTAATTCTCTTGATACACTACTTTTTGATATTCCAGTTAAAATTTCTATTTCTCGTACTGTAAACCCTAATTTATGTAGTTTATCTACAGTTGGGATTGTACCTCCGTGCATATTTTTCAAAAAACGTTTCAAATAATCGTAGGGAGCTTTATTATCACTAAAAGCCAATGATGTTTTAATGATATTTTTTAAATCTCCTGGATTTGGAATCTTTTTGCTACTCTTTATAATTTTCTTGAAAAGACGCATATCTCTTGCCACGTATTTGAATTGTTTCAAGAAATGATTGAGAATAACTTCTGCTATCTCAAATTTATCATCATCAGAATACCTATCAAAATCTATGGTTGCATCAAAACGTCTGACTAATGCTTTATCTAAATTTTTATATAAGTTTGTAGTAGCAATAATCACTGCTTCATTGCTTAAATTGTCGAGAGCCTTCAGGAAAGTTGATGTCACACGTCCCATTTCACGAATATCATTTTGATTGATGCGATCAAGCGCAATTGTATCAATTTCATCAAATAAAATTATGTATCTCTTTAAAAGTGGTAATTGATTGATTTCATTAAATATATTTGTCAAATTCTTGGCTGTTTGTCCCAATTTACTATCAACTAAATGGCTAAAATCTACCATCAATAATTCTCTATTTAATAGTCTAGCAATTTGTTTCGCACTCTCAGTCTTACCCGTACCAGGAGAACCTACAAACAAGAACTTATTAATACCAATATTATGATTTACCGCATTAATTATACCTTTCAAATCATTCATAATGGTTGTTGGTAACGGTAGTGGCTCAGTGTTTAATTTAACAAGGGTAAGACTATCACTATAGTCTTCTCCCTGAGGAACAAATCTATCTGATTGAGATATTATCCCCATAATATATTGAGCAAGTTGAGAATCTCCAGTTTTATCGAAGTATCGTGCGATTGTAATCGCTTGACTCCGAAACTCTGCTTCTTTATCTTCAAAATGATATTTGATTAAATCAAGTACATCAGCTTTTTTCATAAGTATAACCTCTCTTTATTGTGGATATAATACATTAAATTGGGACAAATTAAAATATTTTGGGACAATTTATTGGTTAAATTATGTGACATTGAATTTCTATGTTTGGTGACTGCTAGTAGCCATCTCTAATTTGTTCAATTTTCAGCGTAATGGTAACAGAACTTTAATAGGCAAGATTCAATGCTTTAATATATAACGTGGTTGATATGCTTACTTGAGAAAACTTCATTGAAACACTTAAACCCTACACGTTAATTCGAATGATGAAACAAGCTGTACACGATTTGAGCAAACTATTCACGAATATATTCATTATTACGATCATGAGCGTATTCAAGTTAAATTAAAAGGACTAGACCCCGTGGAATACAGAACTCGATCCTTGAGCTAAATAAGTCTAACTTTTGAGGGCAGAGCAAACGACCATACTTTATTTATTGAATATATTGCCTCACAAATAAAAGAATAGATCAATAGCCATTGATAATACTCGCTATACCAAATCAAAAAAGCAAATTTTAATACTAACATCTATTGCCTTTTATCTTTATTACACCTAAAATAGCATTCAATTTAGTAAATTTTAGGACTTTAACATGAGCAACTTCGACAAACTAGGCAAACAAATCGGTGAAGTAGATGCCACAATGGACACTTGGATCGCCAAATTAGGCTTGGGTTATAATCATTTTGCAGTGCTATATTCTTTGGCTGCAGCAGAAAATGGGCAATGCACGCAAAAGCAGATTTGCGATGAATGGTTGCTGCCGAAGCAGACGGTATTCAATGTTTGCAAGGAATATAAGGAAAAAGGCTGGATTGAATTTAGCGAAAGTGCGGTGGATAAACGGGAGAAAATTATGCGTTTAACCCCAAGTGGCAAGGCAAAAGCAGAACCTATTTGGTTGGCGACACAGCAGTTAGCGGATAAAACCTTTGCAAAATTAGGTGAGAAAAAGACCACTCAACTGTTTGCTTTGTTGGCGGAGTTCTGCACAGTTTGCCGTGAGCAAATTGATAAAACGGATACGGTGGTGTGATGTCCTTAGAAAATCTTGGACCGACCTTTGAGCCGACAATGCTCCGTTCTCTCAAAACACTTGCTTTACAACATAAAAAACGGCTGTTTACTGCATTCTGCTTGGTGGCGGCGGAAAATTTATTGTTGTTGGTTTATCCTTTGGTGGGTAGTTTTGCGGTGAATCCGGTATTAAACGGGCAACTGTTTTCCGCGCTAGCTTATGCCTTAATGGTACTGATTATTTGGGGGATAGGTTCTGCTCGCCGTGCGGTGGATACCCGTGCCTTCACTCGTATTTACACGGAACTTGCCGTACCAGTGATTTTGACCCAGCGGATTAAAGGCGTTGATACTTCAACTACCACCGCACGCGTGGCGCTATCCCGTGAGTTCGTTAATTTCTTTGAACACCATTTGCCAACCTTGATTACCTTTATCGGGGCGGTACTGATGTTGCTGTTGATTGAATTTTGGTCGGGCGTGGTGACCTTACTGATCGTGGTGGGATTTGGTTTGCTGTTACCCCGTTATGTGAAGGTCAATGACCGTCTTTATTTCAAACTCAATAACCACCTAGAAAAGAAGTAGATCGAGTGGAACGAGCCAAAAACATCGAACTAATTAAACATTATCGCTTGGTGGAACGTTTCCGTATCCTGATTTCCAACCGAGAGGCATTAAGCTTTTTGTGTATTGGCGTCGCGATGTGCCTGCTGTTTGGCGTAACATTGACGGTTTTAATCCTAAAACAAGGTATAACCGCAGGGCATATTTATGCGTTGATTACTTATCTCTGGACTTTCGCCATTAGCCTTGATGACGCACCAAGATTGATGGAAGAACTGTCGAAGTTGAAGGATATTGGGAAACGGGTAGAGATAGAATAAGGCAGATGATAAGATTAAGCAAACATGATCAATAAGTGTAAAAACGGCATAATCAAATTTAGTGATACTTCTTATAGAGTTGAACGTGATAGATGCCTATTTCTTTTACTACGACTTGTCAATTTTTCGTACTTTCAGTGACTTTATAGACAAATATTGTCTGCTTGATATCTCATAGTAAATACATTGTGTAAAAATAAAATCTGAAATCTAGCCTTTTACATTTTTATTTTTATATATTCAAATCAATAAATAGATAATTCACATTTAACTATTTGATATAAATTAATTTTATAATTTCCATTTCATAATCATATAGAAACAACCATTCTAACCCTTTCCAAACTGCTTGGTCATTGCCAAGCAGTTTTTGTATTGCTTTCTAAAATCTCAACATCACATTTTTACTGTTTTATCTTTCCTGCTCACACTGATGGAAGTCTCGTCTTTCTATACATTTTTTATCTTATGTATGTGATATAGATCACATAAAATTTCATTCAAATAAAATTATGTGATCTACATCACATTTTGATTTTATATACCTAAAAATATCTTGTGATCTACTTCACATTTTTAAACTTAAAAATTTGGGCTTTAATTTTCGCTTTGCTATGCTTTCGTTCATTAAATGGACACAACTTAGCTCAATACTAATGAGGTTAATATGTTATCAGCAAATGCAAAACTTAAAGTCCAAAGCTTTGGACGCTTTTTATCAAATATGGTAATGCCGAATATTGGGGCATTTATCGCTTGGGGATTTATCACCGCCCTTTTTATTCCAACAGGTTGGTTTCCAAATGAAACGCTCGGCAAACTTGTTGGGCCGATGATTACCTATTTATTACCCTTATTAATTGGTTATACTGGGGGGAAATTAGTCGGTGGCGATCGCGGTGCCGTTGTGGGCGCAATTACCACTGCTGGGGTCATCATTGGTACAGATATTCCAATGTTCCTGGGTGCAATGATCGCCGGGCCAACAGGTGGTTGGGCAATTAAGCATTTTGACCGTTGGGCTGATGGTAAAATTAAAAGTGGTTTTGAAATGTTAGTGAATAATTTTTCATCTGGCATTATCGGTATGCTACTTGCCATTTTGTTCTTCTTGGTTGTAGGCCCAGCAGTAAAAATACTTTCTACTACCTTAGCGGCTGGCGTTGATGTGCTTGTTCAAGCCCATTTATTACCATTAACCTCTATTTTTGTTGAACCTGCAAAAATTCTTTTCTTAAATAATGCGATTAATCACGGCATTTTCTCACCACTGGGTATTCAACAATCACAAGAACTTGGACAATCTATTTTCTTCTTAATTGAAGCAAACCCAGGTCCAGGTTTAGGCGTATTATTAGCCTATATTCTGTTTGGTAAAGGTTCTGCAAAACAAACAGCAGGGGGCGCCGCGGTTATCCACTTCTTTGGTGGTATTCACGAAATTTATTTCCCTTATGTGTTAATGAATCCACGTTTATTAATTGCTGTTATCGCTGGGGGAATGACAGGGGTGTTCACGCTTGTGTTATTTCACGCAGGCCTTATCGCCCCTGCCTCACCGGGTTCAATCATTGCGGTATTGGCGATGACACCTTCACATTCTATCTTTGGTGTACTTTGTTCGGTGGCATTAGCGACAGTTGTGTCTTTCGTCATTGCTGCGTTCTTCCTAAAAATCCAAAAAGAAGATACTTCAGATAAATTAGCGGAAGCACAAGCGGCTTCAAAAGCAATGAAAGGTGGTGTAGCACAGCCAATCACTGATTATAAAGGCTTACAAAAAATCTTCGTTTCTTGCGATGCAGGTATGGGATCAAGCGCGATGGGGGCAAGTATGCTACGCAAAAAAGTAAACGATGCAGGCTTGCCAATTGAAGTGGCGAACTGTGCAATCAATGACTTGCCAGATAATGCAAGACTAGTCATTACGCACCAAGACTTAACGCTACGCGCACAAAAACAAGTACCAAATGCAATGCACTTGTCTCTTACCAATTTCTTAGATAATAAATTCTATGATAATTTGGTGAATGAATTAAAAGCGCATTTCGCTGAAGCGGCTGCAAAACCCACAGACAGTGTAGAAGTCGCAGAAATGAATGGGGCAACCTTCAACTTAAGTGCGGATCAAATTTTCTTAGGATTAAAAGCAGAAAATAAACAAGACGCCATTCGTTTTGCCGGTGAACAACTAGTAAAAGCAGGCTTTGTGTTACCAAGTTATGTCGATGCAATGTTTGAACGTGAAGAATTAGTTTCCACTTACTTAGGTGAGGGGCTAGCGGTTCCGCACGGCACAGTTGATGCAAAAGACGCCGTATTAAAAACGGGTATCGTGGTATGTCAATATCCTGAAGGGGTACGCTTCACGGAGGAAGAAGATGGCATCGCTAAATTAGTCATCGGTATTGCCGCTCGCAACAATGAACACATTCAAGTGCTGACAGCAATCACGAATGCATTAGATAGTGAAGAAGCGATTGCCACACTGACCTCTACAACAAATGTAGAAGATGTGTTAGCGTTACTCAAATCTTAAAGTGCGGTATAAAATGGCATCGTTTTTTACGATGTCATTTCTCATTATAAACGTTATTGGAGAAAAAAATGAAAGCATTACATTTTGGCGCAGGTAATATTGGACGAGGATTTATCGGCAAATTACTTGCTGATAGCGGTATTGAGGTGGTTTTTGCTGATGTAAATGACGACGTTATCCGTTTATTACAAACACAAAAAAGCTACAACGTTAAAGTGGTGGGCGAAAAGGTTAATCGTATTGAACAAGTGTCCAACGTAACCGGCGTTAATTCAAAAGATGAAAATGCCCTGATTGAACGCTTTAAGCAAGTGGATTTGGTCACCACAGCAGTTGGTCCAAATGTGCTAAAAATTATTGCCAGCACCCTTGCCAAAGGATTAATTGCTCGCCTTGAAGCAGGTAATACCCAACCACTAAATATTATTGCTTGTGAGAATATGGTGCGTGGCACAACCTTCTTAAAAGAACAGGTTTTTCAATATTTAGACGAAAATCAACAGCAACAGGTTGAGGCATTAGTCGGTTTTGTTGATAGTGCAGTGGATCGTATTGTACCGCCTGTGCAAGCCAACCCTGCCGATCCGCTTTTAGTCACAGTAGAAGAATTTAGTGAATGGATTGTGGATAAAACGCAATTTAAAGGCACAATCCCACAAATTGCCGGAATGGAACAAACCGACAATCTTATGGCGTTTGTAGAACGTAAATTATTCACGTTAAATACGGGACACGCCGTTACCGCCTATTACGGCAAGTTAAAAGGCTACCAATTTGTCAAAGAAAGCATTGAAGATCCGACGGTACGCGCTTTTGTTAAAGCCGTTATGGAAGAAAGTGGTGCCGTATTAATTAAACGCTATGATTTCGATCCTCAAGCTCACGCCGCTTATATCGAAAAAATCCTAGCTCGTTTCGCCAATCCTTATTTAGTGGACGATGTAGATCGCGTAGGACGTGAGCCATTACGAAAACTCAGTTATAATGACCGCCTAATTAAACCATTGCGTGGCACATTAGAGTACCAATTGCCACACCAATATTTGGTACAAGCCGTGGCTACCGCATTATGCTATCGCAATGACAATGATCCGCAAGCACAAACGTTAGCACAATCGTTAACACAAAATGGCGTGATCAATACCTTAAAACAATATACTGAATTACAAGATAATGCCGTGATTGAACAAATTGCACAAGCCTATCAAGCACTTGTGTAAGCTGTCTTTCCATTATCTGTATCAATCACATTAGGAAGGTATCATTGGACGATCCTATTTACGAAAAACTCACCGAAGCCACCTCTATTCGTGGCTTTATTACCGCCAGCGTTGCACTTTTTGATGAAGCGGTGGACAGCTTAATCAATCGTGTATTCCGCAAAACGGATTTTGCGGTCAAATCGGTGGTGGACTCCTTGTTTATGACGTCAGGCCCCCTTTTTGATCTTTCAATTCGCTTAAAAGTGCTACTTGGGCTTGGCGTCATTGAGCATAAGATTTTTGAAGATATTAATGCCTTTATCAAATTTAAAGAAACATTGAACAACGATGAAAAAGAACATCGTTTTTTCGATCCACTGATTATCGAATTTGTACAACACTTACATTTACAGCAAGACAAAAACTTACTTAATTTTCCTGATGATAAAGAAGATCCAAACTCTCTCAGCTATCAAATCAAAACCCAACGTAAAGAAAAATTAGTACGCTCTTGCTTAATGCTCACCATTAATGCGATTTACGAACATTTACAGGTGGAAAGCCCGTTGTAAAAATTGATAAAAAAGCACCGCACTTACTTTATTTATCTAATAATTTGAGTATAAAAAATACAGTAATATTTTATCTCTTTATAAAACATTATAGACCTGATATAAGGATGAAAAATAATGGAATTAATTCAGCTATTTACTTCTAGTTTAAATAAAGGAGAATACTTTACCACTATCATCATTACATTAATCGGATTAATTCTCTTATTTAGACCTTTATTTGAATATTTTCTAATTCTTCGAGAAATGAAATTCAAGGATCTTGATTATGCAATTTCTATCTTAGATAAAGAAAGGTATCCTGACTTAGAGAGATTTTTAAAAGAACAACAACTTGAATGGATATTGTATCGCTTAACAAAAATTAGGGGAAATCTTAATTTTTTAAGGAAATTTATTGCATTTCATAATTTTATTCAAAAGAAATATACATTTAATCAGGTAGCAAAATCTGCTAAGTATTTTAAATTACAAGAAGGTTCGCTTGTTTTATCGATCAAAAAAGCAGAAAAATTTGATGTCTGTATTAATGTACTTTACTTTTTTATATTAACTTTCTTCGGTATATATTTTATATACTATGGCTTTTCAAATCTTGAACATAATCTCAAAAATGCAGCGATCATCCTCTTTACTGGATTTTTTTATTTCTTTATATCTCTATTTTTCGCCCTACAGGTACAACCTTACCTAATAGCATTAAAACTCAAACGCGATCTTGAACAATTTAATCTTACGCAAGAAGCTATAACTAAACTTAGGTAAATATCATACCACCTAAAAAATGTATCAATACAATAAATCCTGTATTTTTTCACTTATTTTTAATTTTAGACTATTTCTTTTCAATAGAATATCAGATTTCTACCCATTGTTTTGTGCTTTTTTATACTTTACAGGAAAGCGGCTCTGAGCTTAAGGCTAACATTGGATAATTTAGCAGCTTTTTATAGATGATACCTAACGCCATAAGGCAAAATTTTATGATATTTAAATAAAATTTAACTATATACTGATCGGCTGATACCATATTATTATCACTCACTCTCTTTTATTGACACATTCATCATTTATTACTGTGACAGAAAGATCTTAATTCCAATAAGCTTTTCCTTTCTTTTAATCCTAGTCGTAATAAAAATGCAAAAAACGTCTCTATTTCCGCTATAATATCCCCCATTTTTCATCACAGTTATCGAGAATCTTATGGCTAAAATTGCAGAAAACCCACTTGTGTTAGTTGATGGGTCATCTTATTTATATCGTGCGTTTCACGCCTTTCCACCACTTACCAATTCCCTTGGTGAGCCAACGGGGGCGATGTATGGCGTGTTGAATATGCTGAAAAGTTTGATTGCACAGGTGCAGCCGAGCCATATTGCGGTGGTGTTTGATGCCAAAGGAAAAACTTTCCGTGATGAATTATTTGAGCAATATAAATCGCACCGTCCGCCAATGCCAGATGATTTGCGCAAACAAATTCAGCCATTGCACGCCATTATCAAAGCCCTTGGCATTCCGCTTTTGTCCATTGAGGGGGTGGAAGCAGATGATGTTATCGGCACACTTGCGGTGCAGGCCTCCCAAGCGGGCAAGAAAGTCCTCATTAGCACGGGAGATAAAGATATGGCACAGTTGGTGGACGATAATATTATGCTCATCAACACAATGAATAACAGTTTGCTTGACCGTGAGGGCGTGATTGAAAAATACGGCATTCCCCCTGAGTTAATCATTGATTATTTAGCCTTGATGGGCGACAGTGCAGATAATATCCCCGGTGTAGCTGGCGTAGGCGAAAAGACCGCGCTCGGCTTGTTGCAGGGCATTGGTAGTATGGCAGAAATTTATGCTAATTTGGAAAAAGTTGCTGAATTGCCCATTCGTGGCGCAAAAAAATTAGGTGAGAAACTGCTTGCCGCGAAAGCGGATGCTGATTTGTCCTATATTCTCGCGACAATCAAAACAGATGTGCCATTAGACGTGAAGCCAGAGGCACTCACACTTGGGCAAAATCAGCGTGATGAATTAGTGGAATATTTCGCCCGCTATGAATTTAAGCGTTGGCTTAATGAAGTCATAGAGGGGGAAAGCGGTTTAACCAAAGGCGATTTACAAAGCGCTAAATTTGCAACCCCTATAACACAAAATGAAAATAAGGTGAAAAGTGCGGTGCAAAATTCGGTAAAAATAGACCGCACTTTATATGAAACCGTGGATAACCAAGCCAAGCTCGATGAATGGCTCAATAAAATACAGCGCGCCAACCTCATTGCAGTGGATACGGAAACGGATAATTTAGATGTGATGCAAGCGAACTTGGTGGGCATTTCTTTTGCCTTAGAAAGTGGCGAAGCGTGCTATATCCCTCTTGATCATTTGCACGAAGTGGCGTGCGAAAGCCAATCACAAGGGGATTTGTTTGGCGAGTCGGAACAAACCAGCGAAACCTATTTTGCGCGTGTACCGAACCAATTGGACAAACAACAATGTTTGCAAGCACTTAAACCGTTATTAGAAAATCCACAGATTGAAAAAGTGGGACAAAATATTAAATACGATCTTAGCGTATTCGCGAATCACGGCATTCACTTACAAGGCGTGCGTTTTGACACAATGTTGGAATCCTATGTGCTAAATAGCACAGGGCGGCACAATATGGATGAGCTTGCCAAACGCTATTTGGATCACCAAACCATTGAATTTGAGGCCATTGCAGGCAAGGGCAAAAAGCAGCTCACCTTTGATAAAATCGCTATTGCACAAGCCAGTGAATATGCGGCGGAAGATGCCGACATCACAATGAAATTGCATCAAACTTTATGGCCAGAATTGGCGAAAACGGAAAGTTTGGTGACGTTATTTGATGACATCGAAATGCCATTAGTGGGCGTGTTATCACATATTGAACGCAATGGTGTCTTAGTGGATAGCCAAATCTTACTTGCCCAATCACAAGAAATTAGCGAAAAATTGACCGCACTTGAAAGCCAAGTGCATCAAGCTGCAGGGGAAACCTTCAACCTTGCTTCCACCAAACAATTGCGAGAAATCTTGTTTGAAAAATTGAATCTGCCAATTATTGCAAAAACGCCAAAAGGCGTGCCTTCCACCAAGGACGAGGTGTTAAAAAAGCTGGCTCAACAGGGGCATATTGTGCCGAAATTACTCATTGAACACCGTGGTTTAGCGAATTTGAAATCCACTTATACGGATAAACTTCCGCAGATGATCAATCCTCGCACGGGGCGAATTCACACCTCCTATCATCAAGCCGTAACGGCAACGGGGCGATTGTCCTCCAGCGATCCAAACTTGCAGAATATTCCCATTCGTAATGAAGAAGGACGCCGTATTCGTCAAGCCTTTATTGCACGTGAAGGGTACAAAATTATCGCCGCAGATTATTCCCAAATTGAACTGCGTATAATGGCACATTTATCCCAAGATCAAGGGTTGATCAGTGCATTCCAGCAAGGCAAGGATATTCACCGCTCCACTGCCGCAGAGATTTTTGGTGTGCCACTTGATGACGTAACGAGCGAACAACGTCGCAGCGCAAAAGCCATTAACTTTGGGCTAATTTATGGAATGAGTGCGTTTGGGCTTTCCCGTCAGCTTGGCATTGCGCGTGGCGATGCACAAAAATATATGGATTTGTATTTCCAACGCTATCCAGATGTGCAAACCTTTATGACTGATATTCGCGAAAAAGCCAAACAGCAAGGCTATGTGGAAACCTTGTTCGGACGCCGTTTATATCTGCCTGAAATTCAATCCAGCAACGCAATGCGCAGAAAAGGGGCGGAACGCGTGGCAATCAATGCCCCAATGCAAGGCACAGCCGCGGATATTATTAAACGCGCGATGATCGCCATTGACCACGCCATCAATCAAGATCCAAATATTGCGATGATTATGCAAGTTCACGATGAATTGGTGTTTGAAGTGAAAGAAGAACATATCGCACATTACAGCACGCTAATCCAATCTTTAATGGAAAACGCCGCTGATCTTGTTGTACCGTTAATTGTCGATGTCGGCGTGGGCGAAAACTGGGACGAAGCCCATTAATTCGCGTTAATGCGTATGCAGTTAGAAACAAAGTGCGGTGGAAAATATCCATTTTTTCCACCGCACTTATTTTTATGCGCTTTTATTGGCTTTTCGCCGTTTCGTCTTCTGCCACCAAGGCGACAATACGGCAGAGGGTTGGGATCGCTTGTTCATCATTGATAATCGAAATAAAGCCTTTATCATCAATGGTATATAACGGCACAAATTGTTTATTGGTGGTTTTGTAATCCTGATAGGTATAGCTATCAGTGAGATTGGTAACCTTAATCCGTGCATTTTTTGCTAACATACTCGCCAATTTGGCATAGGTAACATTTTTGCCAAAAAGCCAGTTAGAGCGGTAGTTATCTTGAATATCATAACGTTCCGTTGGGTTGTTATCATCACTGAAACGAATGCGGTAAATGTTTTCTTTATCAAATTCGTGGCGATAATGAATTTCCGACAAGGTGTTGAGTTCTTTATCCGTACTAATAGCGAACATATTGCCTAGCCCAATCAGATCTAAATGCCCGTCTGCGTGAGTAGAAACAGGGTTACCGTAGTAGGTGCGAAGCCCTAACATTCTTGCTTTGGCGACTTCATTATAGTGGCGGCTTGCTACTAGCACTTCCACATTTTGATCTTTTAGAGATTTCGCGATTGCCAACGCCACAGGGTTTGAGCCAATAATCAGTACGCCTTTGTACACAGCCTCTTGCACATTCAGCCATTTTGCAATGGTTTTTGCCCCCAAGCCTTGAATTAACACTGTACCGATAATAATCGTGAATACTAATGGTACGAGCAATTCCACGCCTTGAATGTGCGTTTCCTGCAATTTTATGGCAAATAAGGAAGAAATTGCCGCTGCCACAATTCCACGCGGCCCAATCCAGCTAATCATCAGCTTTTCATTTAAAGTTAAACTTGAACCGATTGAAGAAAACCAAATGGCGAGCGGACGCGCAATAAACATTGCCACGAATAAGAGCAAAATTCCTGCAATGCCCACACTAACTAAATGAGTTAAATTCACTCGTGCAGCTAAAATAATAAACAGGGTAGAAATCAGTAAAACGGTCAGGGACTCTTTAAATTCTAAAATATGATCTTTAGGAAAGCCTTTCCAATTAGCCAATGCCACGCCTAATACGGTGACGGTTAAGAGACCTGATTCGTGGGCAAAATGGTTTGAGGCGGTAAATAACAGTAAAATATAAGCAAGCACAAACACGTTGCGTAAATATTCTGGAATCATATGGCGTTTAATCAAATTTGCTAACAGCCACGCCCCTGCCATTCCAATGACACCCGCTACCGCAATGATTTTCGCAAAAGTGCCGATTTCGCTGGATTCACCGCCAGAAATAATGTATTCATACACTAAAACCACCGCAATCGCGCCGATCGGATCAATGATAATGCCTTCCCATTTGAGAATATTGGCAATATTACTGTTGGGGCGAACACTACGTAATAACGGCACAATTACCGTTGGACCGGTTACACACACTAATGTGCCGAAAAGCAGGGCAATGCGCCAATCCACATCAAACAGAAAATAAGTGGCGACGGAAATCACACTGACAGTGATGAGCATTCCTAGCGAAACCAAGAGTTGCACGACCTTGCCGTGTTGTTTAATCTCATCAAATTCTAACGTAAGCGCGCCTTCAAACAGGATCACAGCCACACCAAGGGAAATAAAAGGAAAGAGCAAATCGCCCAAAATGACATCGGGATTAAACAACTTCAGCACGGGGCCAACAATAATCCCTATCAGTAATAAAAATAAAATTGAAGGTTGTTTTAAATACCAAGCTAACCATTGTGCCACTATGCCTAAGCCGACAATGGCAGATAAAATAAATGCGGTATCCATAAGTTCTCCATAAATAATCAAAGCGAGAAAAGCTCGCGTAAAAAAGTGCGGGCAAAATTCTATC
Organism: Avibacterium sp. 20-126; assembly: GCF_044358625.1. NCBI lineage: Bacteria > Pseudomonadati > Pseudomonadota > Gammaproteobacteria > Pasteurellales > Pasteurellaceae > Avibacterium > Avibacterium sp. 20-126. Next base: position 2,094,155 of record NZ_CP091457.1, read on the forward strand.
ATTTTTTGACCGCACTTTGTTTTTTTATTGTGGGACAATAAGTCAGCTTATTCTGCTAATTCTGTTTGTTCGTGCGACATTAGCTCTTGTCCGACATCTTCTAGTAAGCTGATATAGCGTTCGTATTGACGCAAAATATCTGCAATCAGTTCATCACGTGTCATATATTGCACATCGTAACCCGTGCGACCATCTGCAAAGTAGGTCATCGGTTGATATGTTATCGAATGTTGAATATGCGGGAGATTTTCATCATCAACTAACTGCGATGAAATTTCGTGGCTCACGGATTTCACCCCATAGATAAAATCACGCATTGATTCTTTTTTGATGATAAGTTCCACGCTAGGTTCTTCAGCATCCAGCGACGGGACAACATCCACATTAAGATTGTAAACTTCCACTAACTCTTGCCGTAACTCACGCATTGCAGGCAAGGCAGTACGTTTTAGGAATTTGACAATATCCTTTTCTTGCGTTTGGTTGAGCATTTGCCCCAAACGTTCTTTCCATTTTTCGCCCGTCCATAACAAACTGGTTGGCGTGACTTTCGCGGCGAAATATTTTTGATCCGCATTCAAGCCTTTCCATAAACTCACGCACATCACTAACATCAACATTGCAAAGGGAAGTGCGACTAGCAAGGTCATTGTTTGCAGTGTGCCTAGCCCACCTTCACGCATTAGTACAATGGCAAGTACCATCATCACAACACCCCACATCATTGCTTGCCAACGTGGCGCAGAAAGGCTTTTATCGCGAGATGCCATATTATTTAGCACATAAATACCCGAATCTGCCGACGTGATAAAAAATAACGAAATGATCACTAAGGCTAAGGTTCCTGTGAGGGCAGAGAGCGGTAAATAATCTAAGAATTTAAACAATAATTTTTCTGGTGCCGAGGTGAACTCGTGCAATGCCCCGTTCGCTACGTTTAATTCTAACCAAATTGCGCTATCACCGAACACGGTAAACCAAAGAATGCTGAATAAGCTTGGTACGGCTAGCACACCAAAAATAAATTCACGAATGGTGCGACCACGAGAAATACGTGCGATGAACAAACCGACAAACGGCGCCCAAGAACACCACCACGCCCAATAAAGCACCGTCCAGCCGGTAAACCACGCGGTGTTTTCTGTTTCGTAAGCGTAGGTTTTAAAACTTAAACGCACTAAATTGCTTAAATAAATGCCAATGTTATCGCTAAATGTGGTTAATAAATAGAGGGTTGGGCCTGCGACTAAAATAAACAGCATTAGCGTTAATGCTAATCCCAAATTGATCTCACTAAGCAATTTGACGCCTTTCCCCACCCCTGAAATAGCAGAAAACACGGCAATAGACATCACTACGACGATAATAATCGTTTGCAAACCGAAACTATTTTCTTGCACCACGCCCAGTTCAGTTAGCCCTGCCCCAAGCTGAGCTGCGCCAAAACCTAAGGTCGTGATAATCCCGAATAGGGTGGCGATTAATGCCATAATATCGATCACATCGCCAATTTTGCCGTTGATCCGATCTTTCAATAGAGGATAAAAGCAAGAGCGCAATGCCAAGGGTAATTTATAACGGAAACCGAAATACGCTAACGCAAGCGCAATCACCCCATACACCGCCCACGCGTGAATACCCCAGTGGAAAAAGGTGTGTAATAAGGCTTCTTGCTGTTTATGTTCCGCCGATCCCGTGGTGATCGAGGAAAAATAATGGGTGAGTGGTTCTGCTACACCGAAGAACATCAATCCCACCCCCATTCCAGCGGCGAATAACATTGCTAACCAAGAAAGAAAAGAAAATTCAGGCTCTTCTTCATTTGCCCCGAGCTTAATGTTACCTAAGCTACTCACTGACAATACGAATAAAAAACACAGAAAAATGGAAAAGGCTAAAATATAAAACCAGCTAAAATTCGCAAACACGCCTGCTTTTGCCCAATTTAAAAGTGCGGTGGTTTTTTCTGGCAAAATTAAGGTTGCGGCAAGCAACAAAAGCACCAGTAATAAGGTTGCCCCTATAACAAAGGGGTTAAACGATGATCTTTTATGAATAAAAGTAGAAAAAGACACAACAATTATTCTCCTTTATGTTAATGTTGTACGCATTATCAATGCCAATAAGTCAATTGAAATCGCAGCGAGAGCGTTCGCTAAAACAAAAAATGCAAAACAAATTAATGAATGAAATTGCTTCAATTTTGAGCTAAAAAAGACTATTGATTTGTCTTTCTCAGCAATAAACGTTTATACAACGCATTGAGTTGTACATAACAGTACAAAAAGACGAAAAAATCATACTTTATCAATATGAAATTCTCAAAAACAAACAGATTATAGCATAAAATATCGAATTTTCACAGATTTTATTATTTTTACTTATATATCAATAAGATAGCCTTACATTTTATAAACTCACTCCCGACAAAAAGGACGTGCTTTTTATTGACCTTAACCTTAGGATAAGGTTTATTATTTTGCCTTATTTAATTACACAAAAAAGAAGGTCATCATAATGAAAAAAGCACGCTTGATTTTAATCGGTTTACTTTCCACGACGGCAATGGCTGAAATGCAACACGTGCATTCTGCCCATCAACCTAACGAAATACAAAATGCGTTAATGGAAAGTATGTCAGCAATGCACAGGGATATGGAAAAAGGAATGCAGTATCAAGATGCCGATGTAGCATTTGCAGCCAGTATGCTACCTCATCACGAAGGTGCAGTAAAAATGGCAGAAATAGAATTAAAATATGGCAAAGATCCTGAATTACGCCAACTTGCGGAAAATATTATTAAAGCACAGCAAAGCGAAATCCAATTTATGCAACAATGGTTGGAAACTCATCAAGCTAAACAATAACACAGAAATCACGCCCAATGATTAGGGCGTGATCTACTTCCCTACGTTTAATCGCGACGAAATTTTCGATCACCGTCGCAAAATATGCATAAAATTTACCTTTATTCTACGCTTTATTTTAAGCTACGCCTCTATTTTGCCAATTTCTACAATAGCAATGTTAAACAACGAAATCGTACTCCGCTTATTACAAATCCCCAAACTTGGCGCTAATAGCATTCAAAACATATTGGCTGACATTCCGCCTGAACAGCTTTTAGACTATGACGCGATCGCGTTCAAACAAATCGGTTGGACAGAAAAACAAATTCAGCGTTGGTTTTATCCTGAGCGTAAATTTATCGATCCTGCATTAGATTGGGCGCAAAGTGCAGGCAATGTTTTACTGAATTTTACCGAGCAACGTTATCCTTATTTGCTGAAACAAATTCCTTCTGCCCCACCGCTTTTATTTTTGCAAGGAAATATGACCGCACTTTCACAACCACAAATTGCCATTGTGGGTAGCCGTTATTGCTCAAATTATGGGGAATATTGGGCGAAGTTTTTCGCGCAAGAATTAAACCAAGCGGGTTTTGTCATTACCAGTGGTTTGGCATTAGGGATTGATGGCTTTTGTCATCACGCGGTGGTGGCACAGAAAGGGCAGACCGTTGCGGTATTAGGCAGTGGGTTAAATGCTATTTATCCTGCTAAACATCGTGGCTTAGCTCAGCAAATTCTTGAAAATAATGGTGCATTGGTTTCTGAATTTTTACCCAACCAGCCTCCGGTAGCAGAAAATTTCCCTCGTCGAAACCGTATTATCAGTGGGCTTTCTCTTGGTACATTAATCATCGAAGCAACAGAACGCAGTGGTTCACTGATTACCGCTCGCTATGCTCTTGAGCAAAATCGAGAAATCTTTGCGCTCCCCGGTCATATTCAAAATGGGTTCAGCGAAGGCTGTCATAAATTAATTAAACAAGGCGCAACACTGGTGGAAAACGTGCAGGACATTCTAGAAAATCTGCCAAATTATGGCGATAACGCCTCACGTTATGCGGTGGCAAAACAACAAGATCTTCCACTTAATTTAAACGGCTCGCCAAAAAACTCAGCAACACAGCCAAATGAGCCACCAAGTTACCCCGAACTTTACGCCCAACTTAGCCATATTGCCATCAGCCTTGATGAGCTTTCCGCACGGTTATCCTTACCTATTGATGAATTGCTCACCCAACTATTAAGTTTAGAACTGCAAGGTTTAGTGGTCAGTGAAAATGGATTATATCGAAGAGGTTGATATAGCATTACTCGCCCAACACATATTGATACAAGCGATAACTCACTTGCCCTGTGTTTTTTTCTTTTAACAGCTGCCAAGTATTCGGCACACGCAAGGTTTTATTTTTTTCTGTTTCCACATAAATGAGCGCATCTGGCTTGAGCCAATTAAATGAGGTCAGCAAATCAACAGATTGTTGAGCGAAATCGAAATGAAAAGGCGGATCGAGAAATACCACGTCAAACAAGGGATCTTGCGGTGCTTGCTGTAAATAATGCAAGCTATCTTGATTAATCACTCGCCCTTGCTGTGGCGTACATTTCAGTTGCTGTAAATTTTGCGTGAGTTGGTTTGCTACCTGTTTATTAAGCTCTAAAAAGGTAACCTGCTTGGCTTGCCGTGAAAGCGCCTCTAACCCTAATGAACCACTACCCGCAAAACAATCCAAACAGCTCGCATCTACAATATAAGGCATCAGCCAATTAAATAGCGTTTCTTTCACCCGATCCCCTGTTGGTCGCAAGCCTTGCGCATTAAGCACCGGCAATTTCCGTCCACGCCAAAGCCCAGCAATAATACGGACTTCACCTTTTGCCAAGTTAGTGTGTTGCTTGCGGGTAACAGGATTTTTTTTCATAGGGATTCGCCAAATTATGATAAACTATGCAAACTTTTCGCTGAGCTTAATGCTAATTTTCAGCCTGTTTTTGCGTTGAATAACAGAATAAAATTAAGGCACATAGTTTAGTATAAAAATGGCTTAGTACAAATTCAAAAAATCAGTAATTTTTCATAATAGTGAGCAATTTATGGCAGAAAAAAATAAAAAAGGTGGTTTTTGGTCTTGGTTTGGATTAGGAAAAAAGAAAGAAGAAACATCAAACCAAGCTGAAATACAAGAAACAAAAATCGCAGAGCAAGCAGAACTTCCACAAGAACAAAGTGCGGTGCAAAATCCTGATGTTTTAGCACAAGAAACAGAAATCGCAGAGCAAGCAGAATTTTCACAAGAACAAAGTGCGGTAGAAAATGCTGATGTTTTAGCTCAAGAAACAGAAACCGCAGAGCAATCAGAATTTTCACAAGAACAAAGTGCGGGGCAAAATCCTGATGTTTTAGCACAAGAAACAGAAATCGCAGAGCAAGCAGCGCTTTCACAAGAGCAAAGTGCGGTAGAAAATGCGGATGTTTTAGCACAAGAAACAGAAATCACAGAGCAAGCAGAACTTCCACAAGAGCAAAGTGCGGTAGAAAATGCGGATGTTTTAGCACAAGAAACAGAAATCGCAGAGCAAGCAGAACTTCCACAAGAACCAAGTGCGGTAGAAAATCCTGATGTTTTGGCACAAGAAACAGAAATCGCAGAGCAAGCAGTGCTTTCACAAGAGCAAAGTGCGGTAGAAGATGCTGATGTTTTAGTACAAGAAACAGAAATCACAGAGCAAGCAGAACTTCCACAAGAACCAAGTGCGGTAGAAAATGCTGATGTTTTAGTGCAAGAAACAGAAATCGCAGAGCAAGCAGTGCTTTCACAAGGGCAAAATGCGGTGCAAAACACTGACATTTCAACCCAAGAAAAACCAAGTGAAGGGGGCTTTTTTAGCCGTTTAGTGAAAGGCTTAATTCGCACGAAACAAAATATCGGTTCAGGCTTTTTCGGGTTATTTTCCGGTAAAAAAATTGATGATGATCTGTTTGAAGAATTAGAAGAACAACTTCTCATCGCTGATATTGGAATGCCAACAACGACCAAAATTATCAATAATTTAACTCAGCACGCAAGTCGTAAGCAGTTAAAAGATGCGGATTTGCTCTATCAACAATTAAAAGTAGAGTTAGCTGAAATTATTAAACCTGTGGCACAGCCTTTGGAAATTGATCATAGCAAAAAACCTTATGTGATTTTAATGGTCGGCGTTAATGGTGTAGGAAAAACCACCACCATTGGAAAACTTGCACGTCAATTCCAAATGCAAGGCAAATCGGTGATGTTAGCGGCGGGAGACACCTTCCGTGCCGCTGCCGTAGAACAACTTCAAGTGTGGGGGGAGCGTAACAATATTCCTGTGGTCGCACAAAGTACTGGAGCGGATTCAGCCTCCGTAATTTATGATGCAATGCAATCTGCAGCCGCACGAAATATTGATATTTTGATTGCGGATACCGCTGGGCGTTTACAAAATAAAAATAACTTGATGGATGAGCTGAAGAAAATTGTTCGTGTAATGAAAAAATATGATGAAACCGCGCCACACGAAATTATGCTCACGCTTGATGCTGGCACGGGGCAAAACGCAATTAGCCAAGCCAAACTATTCAACGAAGCCGTGGGCTTAACGGGAATTAGCTTAACTAAATTAGATGGCACAGCCAAAGGCGGCGTAATTTTCGCCATCGCCGATCAATTTAACCTGCCAATTCGTTATATTGGTATTGGTGAAAAAATTGAGGATTTACGCCCATTTAAAGCAGATGAATTTATTGAGGCGTTGTTTAATACGGAAACGACACATCATTAAGCAAAAAGAAAATCGGAAAGAGACCTTTCCGATTTTTTATTTTTCTTTAACTCACTTTCAAGCAAAAATTTGTAACCTATTTATCCTTCCCTAAAAACTTCACCGCAGTGTCTGGGAAATCCGTGAAGATCCCTGTTGCGCCAGCTTGATTGAGTAACGCATCATACATTTGATTGACATTGCTAAAGAAAGCTGGCAATGCATCTTTACGTACGGTGTAAGGATGTAATTCCATATTATATTTTTTCAATTCTTTCACTAATGGGGTATAAACGACTTTATCTTTCGTAGAATGTTCTTTATCAACCAGCATATACCAACCGGGTCCGACACCGTCAGCATATTTTGCCACTTTTGCCATTGCGCCATCTTTGAACATCCAGCCATAATCATAGTTTACCCACTCACCTTGCGGATTTTTTTCTTCCGTTTCGTGCCAATCAGTGTAGGCAATTAACTGAACCAATTTTAAATCCATACCTAATTGTGGAAGTAATTCTGTTTTAATCCGTTTAAGTTCATTAAAATCAAAGGTCTGTAAATAAACAGGGTCAGATTTTTTTGTATAGCCATATTTTTTTAGCACTTCTAAGGTGGCTTTGGCAATGTCTTTTCCTTCTTTATGATGTAGCCAAGGTGCTTTAATCTCTGGGTAAATACCAATTTTTTTCCCGGTAGATTTTTCTAAGCCTTGAATAAATTCAATTTCATCTTCAAAGGTATGAATTTTAAAATGAGATTTCCACATTGGAAAACGATCAGGATAAACTTGCACTTGCTTTCCGTCTTTCACTTCAAAGTTTTCAGTCATATTTAAAGACTGAATTTCGGCGAGTGTAAAATCAACCACATAATAACGGCCGTCTTCACGCTTACGATCAGGAAACTTCGTTGCTACATCAGTTAAGCCATCTAGAAAATGATCGTGAATAACAATTAGATGATCGTCTTTTGTCATCACTAAATCTTGTTCTAAATAATCCGCTTTCTGTCCAAACGCAAGGGCTTTACTTTCTAAGGTATGCTCTGGTAAGTAGCCACTTGCACCACGGTGAGCAATAACGAGCTTTTCTTTGTTATCCATTGTTGGTATTGCAAATGCAGATTGTACGCAGGTGAAAGCTAAAGTGGAACAGGCCACAACTTGTGCTAATTTTTTGAGTTTAAACGTCATAAAAACCTCCTTTTAAAGTGCGGTTATTTTTTACAAAGATTTTTGCCAAGAAAAAAGGAAGCCTTTTTCAGACTTCCTTTTGTTTATAGATTATTTGCCGTAGTGATCACCTAATGCGGCTTTATGTTTTGCTTCTTGAATAGTTACGATTAAAAGTAACAACACAGCTAAGATACCCCCTGCGATCATTACATAGAAACCGCCATCCCAGCCGTAATATTCTGCAGCCCAACCAACAACGGCTGAAGCCGAAACTGTACCACCGAGGTAACCAAATAAGCCGGTGAAACCTGCTGCTGTTCCCGCTGCTTTTTTCGGTGCAAGTTCAAGGGCGTGTAAACCAATCAACATTACTGGACCATAAATTAAGAAACCAATGGTTGTCATTAAGATAAAGTCTGTTAATTGATATGGGTTTTCATACCAAGCTTTACCCGCATATTGCGCTAATTCTGACTCTGGTGTTGCTGGGTTAAGCCATAATGCGACCACTGCTGCGGTGGTTAAGATCATAAAAATAAAGCCAGTTAAACCACGTTTACCTTTAAACAAGTGATCCGATACCCAACCACAAATTAATGTTCCCGGGATTGCGGCTAATTCATAAATAGTGTATGCCCACGCAGTCCCTTTGATGTTGAAATGTTTCACTTCTCCTAAATATACTGGCGACCATTTCAAGACACCATAACGAATAAGATAAACAAACACGTTAGCAATCGCGATGTACCATAACAATTTGTTTTTCAATACATAAGTAACGAAAATTTCTTTTGCAGTAAGATCATTTTCGTATGTTTTTTCATTGTAATCATCAGGATAGTCATTACGCCATTTTTCAATCGCAGGCAATCCGCAAGATTGTGGCGTATCTTTCATTACAAAGAAAACAGGGATCGCAGCAAGCATTGCGGCAATACCGGGATAATAAAGGGCTTGTTGCCATACATCTTTAGCTGTCGCTTGCACGCCGTGTTCGCTGAAATAAATTGCACTGGCTAATAACACCATTGCCCCCGGAACCATTCCCCCTACGTTATGCGCACAGTTCCAAATAGAGACGATGGTTCCGCGTTCTGATTTAGACCACCAGTGAACCATTGTACGACCACAAGGTGGCCACCCCATTCCTTGGAACCAACCATTGAGGAAAATCATCACGAACATCACTAAAATGCCCGATGTAGCCCAAGGCATTAAGCCCATTAGGGTCATACATAAACCAGAAAGCAATAAACCACAAGGTAAGAACACTTTCGGATTTGAACGATCCGAAATACTTGCCATAATAAATTTAGATAAACCGTAGGCTAAACCCGCCCCCGTTCCGATAATACCGAGTTCGGCTTTATTATAAAGCCCTGCTTCAATCAACCCTTTTTGTGCTAAATCAAAATTAGCACGCACGAAATAATAAGCGGCATAACCGAAAAAAATTCCCGCAAACACTTGCCAACGCAAACGTTTATAAGTGGAATCTATTTTCTCTTTTGGCAACTCCGCAATATGCGGCGCTGGTTTAAATGGTCCAAACATAGAAATTCTCCAATATTGTTATTTTTTATAAATGAAATACGCTCTTATACGAACATTTCCGCCATATCATAACGATAAAATCAAAAACGAAAAGTAAATAAATTTTAAGATGTGATGTTTATCACAAAAAAATAACAATTTTTTTTCAAGGAAGGATAAATAGTGATCTACCTCACAGAATTTAATACAAAATCGAGCATTTTATTTTCTAAAACGAACATTTGGCGTATGATAGTCCTACAAATTGTTATCTTTTTATTTACAAATTTAATGTGGGGGAAAAGCGATGAAAATATCACCGCACTTTTATAAAAATGCTGAGGACTTTTCGCCTATCAATACCGATGTCATCATCATCGGCGGTGGTGCAACAGGCGCGGGAATTGCGCGCGATTGCGCCTTGCGTGGGATTAATTGTGTATTACTGGAACGACGAGATATTGCCACGGGTGCAACGGGACGTAATCACGGTTTATTACATAGTGGGGCGCGCTATGCGGTCAATGATGAAGAGTCTGCACGCGAATGTATTCAAGAAAACTTAATTTTAAAAAACATTGCCCGCCATTGTATTGAAGATACGAAAGGGCTATTTATTACCTTACCGGAAGATGATCTTAATTATCAAAAAACGTTTCTCAATGCCTGTGATGCCGCAGGTATTGAAGCGGTTGCTGTTGAGCCAGAATTAGCCAAACGTTTAGAGCCGTCAGTAAATCCTCACTTAGTGGGTGCGGTTGTTGTCCCTGATGGATCAATTGATCCTTTTCGCTTAACCGCAGCGAATATGCTTGATGCCAGTGAAAATGGCGCTAAAATTTTTACTTATTGTGAAGTCATCTCTCTTATTCGCGAAGGGGATCGTGTTATTGGTACGAAAGTTTATGATCATAAGAATAAAGTAACACGTCTCTTTTTTGCTCCTGTTGTGGTCAATGCTGGGGGGATTTGGGGGCAAGGTATTGCCGAATATGCGGATTTGAAAATTAGAATGTTCCCAGCAAAAGGAGCATTACTGATTATGGGGCATCGCATTAATAATTTGGTTATCAATCGTTGTCGCAAACCTGCGGATGCCGATATTTTAGTGCCGGGCGATACCATTTGTGTCATCGGTACCACATCAAGTCGCATACCTTATGATCAAATTGATAATATGGTAGTAACCCCTGAAGAAGTGGATATTCTTTTCCGAGAAGGCGAAAAACTGGCACCTTCGCTACGCCACACGCGTGTTTTACGTGCTTATGCTGGCGTTCGCCCACTGGTTGCAACAGATGATGATCCTTCTGGGCGTAATGTTAGTCGTGGCATTGTGTTACTTGATCACGCCCAGCGAGATGGTTTAGAAGGGTTTGTTACCATTACTGGGGGGAAATTAATGACCTATCGCCTAATGGCTGAATGGGCAACAGATTTAGTTTGTAAAAAACTCAATAAATCGGCAACCTGTACTACGGCTAACCGCGCCTTACCCGGTTCAGATGCCACGCAAGAAGAAACCTATAAACAGATTATTTCTCTCCCCACCCCAATTAAAATCTCCGCGGTTTATCGGCACGGTCAGCGCGCCACAAAATTACTTGAGCAAGAACGCCTAGATCGCTCTTTAGTCTGTGAGTGTGAAGCGGTTAGTGCGGGGGAAGTTCGCTATGCAGTAGATGAACTCAAAGTCAATAATTTAGTGGATTTACGCCGCCGTACACGTGTTGGAATGGGGACTTGCCAAGCGGAACTTTGTGCTTGTCGTGCAGCTGGCTTAATGGCTCGTTTTAATGTGGCAACGCCTCGTCAATCAACTACGCAACTCGCTTCTTTTATGGAAGAACGTTGGCGAGGTATTCAACCCATTGCTTGGGGTGAAGCCGTACGTGAAGCCGAATTTACCAGTTGGATTTATTACAGCTTACTCGGTTTGAATGATGTAAAACCGCTTGAAGAACAAGCCACACAGGGGACAGATAGCAATGAAATTTGATGTAATTATTATTGGCGGTGGCTTAGCAGGATTAACTTGTGGCATCGCACTACAACAGCAAGGCAAACATTGCGCCATTATCAATAATGGACAAGCAGCGATGGATTTTTCTTCTGGCTCACTGGATTTACTGAGCCAACTCCCTGATGGAAGTGCGGTGGAAAATTTTGTTGAATCTTATCCACAATTTGCCCAACAACTGCCTCATCACCCTTATAGTTTATTAGGTCAAGAGCAGGTGATCGCAAAAGCACAGGCATTTGAGCAATTCGCTCAATCACTGAATTTAGCACTGATTGGGTCATATAAAGAAAATCATTTTCGTGTTACCCCTTTAGGTGGATTGCGACGTACTTGGCTTTCAGCAGATAGTGTACCGACATTGCCATTATCACAAACTGCCTATCCACATAAACATATTGCCGTATTAGGAATAGAAGGCTATCACGATTTTCAACCACAATTACTTGCGGATAACCTGAAACAAAATCCACAATTTGCCCATTGTGAGGTAAAAATTGGCTACTTATCTATTCCGCAACTGGATGAACTTCGCACAAATGCAAGGGAATTCCGTAGTGTCAATATCTCTCAAGTTCTGGAATATAAATTGGCATTCAGTGAATTAGTCCAAGAAATCAAGCAAGCCGCAAATGGGGCAAGTGCGGTATTTTTACCAGCCTGTTTTGGCATTGAAAATCAAGCCTTTTTCCAGAGTTTAAAACAGGCTTCAGGACTGAATTTATATGAATTACCAACGCTCCCACCTTCATTATTAGGTATGCGTCAGCGTAAAAATTTACGTGCTAAGTTTGAGAAATTAGGGGGAATGATGCTAAATGGCGATAAAGCATTACGTGCTGACATTGCCGATCAACAAGTTAAAGCACTTTACAGCCAATTACATCAAGATGATGCGCTTTATGCTGATCATTTTGTACTGGCTTCAGGGCATTATTTTAGCTCAGGCATTGTGGCAGAGTTTGAGCGTATTCGAGAACCCATTTTTGATTTGGATATTGTGGGTAATGGCGATTTTGATAATAACAATCGTCTTTCTTGGACGAAAGATCGTTTCTCTTCCCCACAACCTTATCAAAGTGTGGGCGTAAAAATTAACGCAAAATGCCAAGTACAAAAGTGCGGTGAAATTTTAACGAATTTATACGCTGTGGGATCAGTGATTGGCGGTTATAACAATTTAGAACTCGGCTGTAGCTCTGGCGTGGCAGTGGTTACCGCACTCACTGTGGCAGAACAGATTCTGGCAGGGGGTAAATAATGAACATTCAACAATTAATCGAAAATGCAAAACAAAATGCCGCATTACCGCCCTCTCATCAATATGTAGATAACAGTTTTGAGAGCTGTATAAAATGTACTGCTTGTACGGCAGTTTGTCCTGTATCAAAACAAAATCCGCTCTATCCCGGTCCAAAACAAGCTGGCCCAGACGGAGAACGCTTTCGCTTAAAAAGTGCTGCATTTTACGATGAAGCACTCAAATATTGCACCAACTGCAAACGTTGTGAAGTGGCTTGCCCTTCAGATGTTAAAATCGGTGATTTAATCGTACGAGCGAGAAATAATCACCTGCAAGCGCAAAAAAAATCGCTTATTCATAAATTACGCGATGCGGTGTTAAGTAATACGGATATTATGGGTAAGCTCAATACGCCATTTGCCCCTGTGGTGAACACCATTACAGGGTTAAAGGCGACAAAATTTCTGTTAGAAAAAACGTTAAAAGTCAGTAAACACCGTAGTTTGCCGAAATATTCTTTTGGTTCATTCCGTCAATGGTATAAAAATAACGCCCTTGAACGTCAGCGTTACTATAAAGATAAAGTCGCCTATTATCACGGTTGTTATGTAAACTATAATAATCCTCAACTTGGTAAGGATTTAATCAAGGTTTTCAATGCGTTAGACATTGGTGTGATGTTGTTGGAAAAAGAAAAATGCTGTGGCTTGCCATTAAGTGTGAATGGTTTTCCTAAACGGGCAAAAGAATTAGCGAAATTTAATCTTGCTCAACTTGAAAATACCATTATTAATCAAGAACTTGATGTGGTTGGCACATCTTCTAGCTGTACAATGAATCTGCGTGATGAATACCATCATATTTTAGCTATGGATAATGCCAAAGTGCGTCCGCATATAAATATTGTGACTAAATATTTATATCAACGCTTGCAACATCAAAAATCACCGCAATTTAAATCAATGCCGTTAAAAGTGGCTTATCACACAGCTTGCCACGTGGATAAAGCAGGCTGGGCGCCTTATACCCTCGCATTACTTAAACTTATCCCTGATTTAGAGGTGGTGATGCTACCAAGTCAATGCTGTGGTATTGCTGGCACTTACGGCTTTAAAGCCGAAAACTATGAGGTTTCTCAAGCGATTGGTAAAAGCTTATTTGAGCATATTGAAGAAGGGCAATTTGATTTTGTTATTTCTGAGTGTGAAACCTGCAAATGGCAAATTGATATGTCTACTCGCCTTACTTGCTTACACCCCGTAACCTTACTTGCCAAAGCCCTCGCTTAAAGATAAAAAGGGATAGGATTTCCTCTCCCTTTTATTTCACAAGTGCGGTGTTATTTTTTCCTGTTTTGTCTCATCGCCTTATGTTAATCAGATGAAATAATGAACATTATTCACAAATATGTACCACGGTATTACTCGCTTCAAGTAATTGACTGATCGTGTCAGAAGGTGGGGTATCAGTAAATAAATGGCTCAACTCTGATAACGATCCAAGACAAACCATTGCACGGCGATTAAATTTAGAATGATCCGTAGCAAGAATGGTATTACGCGAACTTTCAATAATGGCACGCTTCACTTGAACTTCGTGGTAATCATAATCTAGTAAGGTACCATCGGCATCAATGGCACTAATGCCTAAAATACCAAAATCTAAGCGAAATTGTTTAATAAAAGCCACTGTCGCTTCACCAATAATCCCGCCATCTTGGCGTAATGAACCGCCTGCCATCGTAATATTAAAACTTTTATTCTGCATCAAAATATAAGCGGCATTGAGGTTATTGGTTACAATGCGTAAATTTTTATGATTTAACAACGCATTTGCTACTGCTTCTGGTGTCGTACCAATATCCATAAATAAAGAAGCGCCATTTGGAATAATCTTTGCAACTTCAGCCGCAATTCGTCTTTTTTCTGCTGAGAAAAAATGTTTCCGTTCTACATAATCCGAATTTTCAGAGGTGGATGGCGAAGCTGCGCCTCCGTGATGACGGCTAATTAAATTATTTTCCGCAAGCTCATTTAAATCACGCCGAATGGTTTGTGGACTGACACCTAATAAATTGACCAGATCTTCTGTGCTAAGATAGCCATTTTGTTTCACTAAGGAAATGATTTTTTTATGGCGAAGAGATTGTTTCATTTCTTATTCCTAACTTATGTTGTGTTTATTTTTTAATGCGACTTTTGGGATAACTAAGCAAGATTTTTAGCCCAGCCAGTATAATGCCTGTAAGAAAACCACTAATATGTGCGCTATTTCCCATCGAAATCCCAATCAATGGGCTAACAAAACCAAAGGCAATACCAACAAGAAGCATAGTAAAAAAGCCTTGCGGTAGATGAAAGAGCGACTGGCGACTCAATTTATCTAATACAAGAACATAACCCAACACCGCATACACGACACCAGATAAGCCAAAAAATGCGGGGCCCGATGCCATATTTTGAGCAAAGCCACTGATAAAGGCGGAAAGCAAATACAATAGAACAAGGGTTGTTGTGCCAAATTTCTGCTCAATTTGCCCTGCAAAAATCCACCACCACACTAAATTAAAGGTGATATGCCAAAGGGAAAGATGCACAAGGCTGTGCGTAAAATAGCGCCAAAGTTCTGCTTGTTCCGCATAGCTGTCAGGATAATGTGTTGCTAACAAAATTGGCTGATTAAAACCAAGCAACTGAAAAAGGTAAACGCACAAACAGAGTGCGGTTAAAAAAACGGTGAATTTTTGTTGTTTCCATTGTGAAAATGAAGGTAATTTCCACCGCACTTTATTTTCGTTATCTTGTTCAAGTTTGCCCGTTTCCCAGCTGGCCTGTTGATATTTCTCAGCAAAAGGATGGCGAAGAAATTCATCACGCTCTTGCGCTATTTGGCTTAATTGTGGGCAATCCTCCGCCACATATACAGCAAGCATAATGCCATATTCTGTTTGCTCTTCTTTCACTTCAAGTGGCACTTGATATTTCTGCGCAATATAATCACGAAAGTAAAAGGCAAAATTGCTGATTTCACTACCAAATAAACGTTGCATTTGTTATATTCCTTTCTCCCAAAATATTGAATAAATGATTACTGAATATGAATAAACAAAAAATGCCTACTGGCTTTAGCCCTTTCACTTGGGCGCTTGCCATTTTCTGCCTGCCCATTTTGTTATGGCCTTTGGCGCTACTTATCTCGCCAAATTTATTGAAAAACCCAAGTTTGAGCGATTTACAAATCACGTTGATGTCCATTTTTTTCTGGGTTTACCCGCTCATTTTAGGCATTAGTGCAAGAATACTTTACCTGATTCATCAACGCAATGCACCAAAAGCCAAAGGCTTGCTGTTATTAAGTGCGGTGATTTTTTACGCTATTTTAAGCTATATCTGTATTGTGGGATTCAGTGCTTAAATAAGGAAATCGCTCATCGCCTGATTTAAGTTCAGAATAAGATATCTCCGCGATATGCGAAAACAAGTTAATTCACCTTAAAATGGCATTCTATATTCTGCACTGTCTATCTATAAACAAAAATCCAAGTCAATTTTCTACCGCACTTTATCGAAACGATGACTGAATATAAACGAGGCGAACGTTGTTCGCCTACTTGTTATAAAATAATTTCCAGTTTATCGTAAGCACGTTGTACTTTTTGCAACGCTTTCTCGACATTCTCATCACGAGCGAGTAATACCCCCATTCTGCGATGCCCTTGCACTTCACCTTTAGCAAATAAACGAAGATCGGTATTAGGTTCAGCTAGCACATTTTCTAATCCCGCAAACTGTACATTTTGCGAATGCCCCTCTACCACAATGGCTTTTGAGGCAGCTGGGCTAATTAAATTTATTTGTGGAATTGGAAGCCCTAAAATTGCACGAGCGTGCAAAGCAAATTCTGATAATTCCTGCGAGATAAGGGTAACCATTCCTGTATCGTGTGGACGAGGCGACACTTCGTTGAAAATGACATCATCGCCCGATACAAACATTTCTACACCAAAAATGCCTCGCCCACCTAGTGCAGTCGTGATTTTTTCTGCAATTTGCTGGGCTTTCGCTAATGCTACTTCAGACATTGCTTGAGGTTGCCAAGATTCACGATAATCGCCCTCTTCTTGACGATGCCCAATAGGGGCAAGGAACGCCGTGCCACCGATATGACGAACCGTAAGCAAGGTAATTTCATAATCAAATTTTACGAACCCTTCAACAATCACACGTCCTGCCCCAGCGCGTCCGCCTTGCTGGGCATAATCCCACGCGGTTTGCAACTGTTCAAGGGATTTCACGATACTTTGTCCGTGTCCAGAAGAAGACATAATCGGTTTTACCACACAAGGCACACCAATTTTTTCCACTGCCCGTTGGAAATCCGCAAAATTATCAACAAACTGATAAGGCGATGTTGGCAACCCTAATTCTTCGGCGGCCAAACGGCGAATGCCTTCACGGTTCATCGTTAAGCGAGTGGCTTTCGCCGTAGGAACAACATTAAACCCAGCTTGCTCTAATTCCATCAAGGTTTCCGTCGCAATCGCCTCTACCTCAGGCACAATATAATCTGGCTGTTCTTTTTCCACTAACGCTTTCAATGCTTCACCATCAAGCATTGAAATGGTATAAGCACGATGAGCTACTTGTTGAGCAGGTGCATTTTCATAACGATCAACGGCAATCACTTCAACGCCCAAACGTTGTAACTCAATCACCACTTCTTTGCCTAATTCACCTGAACCTAACATCATCACTTTCGTTGCATTTGCAGTGAGTGCCGTACCTAATGTTGCCATTGCATTTTCCTTCTTTAATTAACGATTATTGTGTTAAAAGACGTTCATCTAATAATAAATCTTCATTTTTATTTACCCCGACACCACATTCAAGGATATGTTGTGCAATTTGATGGGCTTCTGGCAAAGAATGTTCAGTGTAAGTACCACATTGGTATTCGTTTAATTCAGGAATATTTTTTTGATCTTGCACTTGTAAAATATCATTCATAGAAGCAAGCCAAGCCTGAGCCACTTGTTGCTCGTTTGGCGTGCCGATCAATGACATATAAAATCCCGTACGGCAACCCATTGGCGAAATATCAATAATTTCGACATTTTCACTGTTCAAGTGATCACGCATAAAGCCAGCAAAAAGATGTTCTAAGGTATGAATACCTTTAGGGGGCAAAATCTCTTTATTTGGAAGACAAAAACGTAAATCAAAAATCGTAATGTCATCGCCCTTTGGGGTTCTCATTGTTTTTGCAACACGTACTGCAGGGGCATTCATTTTCGTATGATCAACTTTAAAACTATCGAGTAATGGCATAAGGTTTCCTTTTCTTGAATTAAAATGTAAATTTTTGTAAAAAAAATTCAATATTCTCTGAACTTTTCTGTTATTATTCGGTCTGACAGTATAGCAACTTGCAGTTGTTTTAATGAATTTGATTCCTTAAGTTATTTTTGCCACTCTTTATGAGTGGCTTTTTCTTGCCTAATTTCTGCAATAACCGAGTTATACACGTCAAGCTAGTATAAGCAAAGTACAAAAAGCGAACAACCCAAATTTATTTTTGTAATTTTTTGTAAATTTTCTTCAAGTTATGTTATTATAGCTTTCCACAAAAAATAGCAACTTGCAGTTGTTTAATAAAAATTGGTTCCTTAGGTTATTTGCCACCTTTCAAGGTGGCTTTTTTTTACTTAAATATGGCTAATGAGCAATAACAACATATAGCGAAATAATTTTCCAATCATTATAAATAATAAGGATTTCAACCAGTTAAACCGCAACCAACCTGCCATCGCACAAAAGGCGTCGCCCACAATGGGTAACCAGCTTAATAATAATGTCCAAATGCCATAACGCTGAATTTTGTTTAATGCCCAGCGTTGTTGTCGATTTTTTTGTTCTAGTTTTGGAAGCCCGCGTCCAATCACATACGTGGTCATACCACCTAATGTGTTGCCAAGCACGGCAGCAATAAGCAATTCAACAAGATCAATGGAAAAAATCGTCCCAATAAAAGGTGCGGTCAAAAAAAGGAAAATAATTTCAGAATTGCCGGGTAGCACGGTGGCGCTAAGAAAGGCACTACTAAACATTATCCACAGGCTATTTTGTGATCCCAATAGCCCCTCTCTCAGCCAATCAAGCATAGTCTGCCATATATTTGTGAATGTAATTGAGCCTATCTTGCTCTGTAATTTGGCGTATCACTTTGGCTGGATTGCCTACCACAAGGCTATTGGCGGGAATATCTTTGTTCACCACCGATCCTGCGCCAATCACCACGTTATCGCCAATCGTTACTCCGCCTAAGATAATGGCATTGCCCCCCACCCATACATTATTGCCAATAGAAATCGGCAGTGCGTGTTCCCAATCTTGATTGCGTAACGCCGCATCAAGAGGATGCCCTACCGTATAAAGGCTCACATTTGGTGCTAGCATCACATTATCCCCAATGGTGATCCCTCCATTATCGAGCATTGTACAATTATAATTAGCAAAAAAATTCGCTCCAACTTCAATAAAGCAGCCATAATCACAAAAAAACGGGGCATTAATATGAGGTTCATTTTTACATTTCCCTAAAATCTGCTGAATTAACACCGCTCTTTTTTCTGTTTCCGAAGGGCAAATTTGTGTATTGTATTGGAAAAGTCGCTTTTTATTTTCAAGACGAAGTTGTGCTAATTCAGGATCATTGGGTTTATGCGCCAAGCCTGCGAGCATTTTTTGTTTATCAGATAACATTTAATTACCCTTAATTAATTGATTGATACGCACATCAAAAACGTCCATTCCCGCCGCCAACCCAGCTTGCACGCCAAGATCCGCATCTTCAAATACCACACAACGTTGTGGATTAACCTTGATCAATTCTGCGCAGCGTAAAAATGTATCGGGTTCAGGTTTGTGATTAACTACATCTTCTGCGGTAACCACCGCATCAAAATAAGAATGTAAATCAAATTTATCAAGCAATAAATTGGTCACATTGCGGTGCGATCCTGTTCCCAACGCTAATGGTTTTTGTCCAGCAAATTTTTTCACCACTTGTGCTGCGGGTAATAAGGTGGAATGTTGCATAATTAATTCAATGCCATATTGGCGTTTCAATTGAATCACTTCGTCAAACAACGCCATTGGCATTGCCGCTTCTTTCATCATTTTTTCAGCAATCACTTTTACGGGCGCGCCACCAAGGTCATAAATCATCTGCCCATTCAAAGGATAACCCAAGGTTTCCCCTACTTTATCCCACGCTTTTTTATGACTCGGCATTGTGTCGATAACGGTACCATCCATATCAAAAATGAGCCCATCATAATCAGCCAAAAACGCTAAATCTGTCATTAATCACTCCCTTTTTTAAAATTTTTCGTATTTTGCTACAAATTTGTGATCCCTGCACTGTTTTATTTGAAGAGATTTCGGTAAAGTTAGGCTTAAACAGAATTTATCAAAAAAAACTACCGCACTTTCTAACCGAAAAATGATTTCGAGGTGGCAATGAGGCTGCAACAACAATTAACTTTTTTATTACAACGAAAGTTGATCGATGAAGAAATCGTGCAATGGATGCTACATATCCGCGATCATTTGCTCAAACAATGGCACGTTGATGTCGAAAGTCCACAGGTTTTAATACTATTCAATCACATTGCAATGGCATTAGGGCGAATAAAGCGGGGGTATACTGCAACCCCACTCGCAGCAGATATTTTGGCTGAAATACAAAGTGCGGTTGTTTTTCCACAGATTTTTCAACGCCATTCAGAATTGCTTGCATTACTACCTATCTCAATTCCTGACAGTGAACAAACGCATTTTATCGCAAATATTTATTCGCTTTCATTAAGCCAACCACAAATTCTAACTAAGGCAGTATGAAAATATATTAAGAGAAGTAAATAAAAAAGGTATTAGATAAGATGGCGCACCCGAAAGGATTCGAACCTTTGACCGCTCGGTTCGTAGCCGAGTACTCTATCCAGCTGAGCTACGGGTGCGTATTTGAGTTATACTAACCAATCATTTAATCATTTTAATTTTGCTGTAGAGCTCAACAAAATGGCGCACCCGAGAGGATTCGAACCTCTGACCGCTCGGTTCGTAGCCGAGTACTCTATCCAGCTGAGCTACGGGTGCCCTGAGTAAATGGCGGTGAGAGAGGGATTCGAACCCTCGATAAAGTTTCCCCTATACACCCTTAGCAGGGGTGCGCCTTCAGCCTCTCGGCCATCTCACCGCAATCGGTTTGTGGGCGGTATAATACGGATTGCCTCAGCATAAGTCAAACGATTTTTTGCAAATAATTATTTGTTTGAATGATTTATCTACAACGAGGAATAAATATCAACTAGCCTTTCAAAATCGCGCGTAAATTCGCAAGATTTTTCTTTGTTTGGTTCTGCTTTTCTTCTGTTGTCATTGCGGGTTTGTCTTTTTCCCATTGCACATCATCTGGCGGCAATTCATCTAAAAAGCGGCTTGGCATCGGTTTAAAAACTTCGCCAAATTGTCGCCGCTCTTTGCATAAGGAAAAAGTCAGCGTTTGTTGCGCACGTGTAATCCCTACATAGGCTAAGCGTCGTTCTTCTTCCACATTGTCTTCATCAATGCTGGTTTGGTGTGGCAGGATATTTTCTTCCATTCCCACTAAAAAAACGTGAGGAAATTCCAGCCCTTTTGAGGCGTGTAATGTCATCAATTGCACTTGATCACTTTCATCATCTTCTTCTCCACGCTCTAACATATCACGCAAGGTTAGGCGGGCGACCACTTGATTGAGCGTCATTGGCTCATTAAATTCATCGCCTTTGAGCATTTCTGCTACCCATTGGAATAAGGTCGCCACATTTTTACTTTGTACTTCTGCCATTCTTGGTGAAGTGGCCGTTTCGTAAAGATATTCTTCATAATGCAATTGGCTTAACATTCGGCGAATGGCATCTTCTGGTTCAGCGCGTAAAATTTCATCATTAAGCTCAACAATCCAACGCGCAAAATTTTGCAACGCATCATAAGCTTTTGGCGTAACGCGTTGAATTAATTCAAAATCAAAAATGGCTTCAAATAAACTGATATGTTTTGCTGATGCCAATGCTCCCAATTTTTCAAGGGTTGCCGTACCAATTTCTCGCTTTGGCGTATTGATAATACGTAGCAATGCGGCATCATCATCTTGATTCACCAAAACGCGCAAATATGCCATCATATCTTTAATTTCAGCCCTTGAGAAAAAAGACGTACCGCCAGAAATCTTGTAAGGAATACGATTTTGCATAAGTACCTTTTCAAATAAACGGGATTGATGATTTCCCCGATACAAAATGGCATAATCACGAAATTTGGTTTTACGCATAAAACGGTGTGTAATCAGCTCTCCCACCACCCGTTCTGCCTCATTTTCCTCATTTTTAGCCTCGATCACTTGTAATTTTTCCCCTTCACCCAAGGTAGAAAATAATTTTTTATCAAAAACGTGATCGTTGTTGGCAATCAAAATATTGGCACAATGCAAAATTCGCCCTGTGGAACGATAATTTTGCTCAAGTTTAATCACTTCTAACTGTGGGAAATCATTTTTTAGGCGAGCCATATTTTGCGGTTTTGCACCACGCCAAGAATAAATAGATTGATCGTCATCGCCTACTACGGTAAATCTCGCAGCCTCCCCTACCAATAATTTGATTAATTCATACTGGCTCGTATTGGTATCCTGATATTCATCTACCAGCAAATAGCGAATTTTTGCCTGCCATTTTGACCGCACTTCTGCATTTTCACGTAACAGCAAAGTAGGCTGCATAATTAAATCATCAAAATCTAAGGCATTATAAGCACGCAACTGAGTGGCATAACGCTGATAGCATTGGGCGAATGTTTGTTCTTGGGGATCCCCTGCCATTGCAAGGGCTTGTGCAGGCAAAATAAGATCATTTTTCCAACGGGCAATATGCGTAATCAACGCTTTCAATAAATCTTTATCTTGTTGTAGAAGATCTTGGGTTAATTCCTTTAATAACGCCATTTGATCCGAATCATCAAATAAAGTGATCGAAGATTTTAGCCCTAAATGCTTATATTCTCGCTTTACAATCTCAAAGCCAAGGGTATGGAAGGTAGAAATCGTCAAACCGCGACTTTGCGCTTTGCCAATAGAATGCGCCACCCGTTCTTTCATCTCTCGTGCCGCTTTATTAGTAAAGGTTATCGCCGCAATTTGCTTGGCGGAATAACCACAATTTGCGATTAAATACGCAATTTTATTGATGATAACTCGCGTTTTCCCCGAACCAGCGCCCGCTAAAACCAAGCAAGGCCCAGAGACATAATGAACAGCTTGTTGTTGTTGTACATTTAATTTCATTTGGCTTCTTCCGCCCACGCATAGGGCAATAATGCGGTGTCTAATAAAAAAGATAAAGGCAAATCTAAAATTGGCAGTCCCCATTTTTGAGCCATCTGCCAATCATATTTTGTACCCGCATAGCTTTCATAAGGTTTACTTGGATCGACCAACTTCACCACCGTGCCACAACCCGAAAGTAAACAAAATGCGGTAGGAATAAGGAGTATTTTTTTCATTAATGTAAAAAGAAGAGAGTTCATAGTGCCTATTATAAGAAAATCTCAGCCTGATTGGAAATGGTACAATAGCCTATACTAACATAGGCTATTGTATTGAAGATAAGCAGTTCTTATTTAAGCTGACTTTTTATTTGCAATGTATAAACCAAATAAAACCACAAACATACTCATTACTTCTAATTGAGATAATGCTTCATTAAAAATAATATAAGCATATAAAGCAGAAATTAATGGCTGCGTTAATACTAATAAAGAAGCATAACTTGCTTTCACTTTTCCTAAACAAAAACTTAACCCTCCTTGTCCCAAAATTTGCGATAGTAATGCTAGCCCCAATAATGGATAAAGTTGTCGGAAACTCATTGGAATAAAAAATCCTTCTACAACTAAAGATACAGGTAGCAATACAAATAAACAGCCTATACTTGCATAAGTCATAATTTGGATTGTTGAAAATAAATTTCTTAATTTATAAATTGAAATAATAAATAAACCATAGAATACAGAAGTTAATCCTGCCAACAAATCCCCTTTAAAATTATTTATACTTGGCGAAACTTTTCCATATAAAAGAAACACCACACCCAAAATAATTATCGCCGCCCCCATAATAAAATTTATATTTATTTTTTCTTTATAAACAAAATAGGAAATAGGCACTACTGTAAAGGGAACCAAATTCGCCAATAAATTCGCATTTGCCACGGTTGTATAATGAAAAGAAACATTCCATAAAATTAAATCTAATGCTAAAAAAGCCCCAGCCAGAATAGAAATAATAATTTCTTTCCTATTCATTTTATTTTCACTACTTGAAAACTTATTTAATAAAAAGAAAATTGGCAGAGAAAATAACACGCGATACATTCCTGTCGTTATTGGAGGAAGAGCACTTAACTTTACAAAAATACCGCCTAGCGCTAAACAAGATATTGAAAAAATGATATATAAAATATAACGCATCATAAGTTTCCTTTTATTAATTGATTTTCAGTTTTAACATAAACCATATAATTATCTGGTATATTCTCAGTTATTACACAACCGGAACCAATAAAAACATTATTACCTATCGTTATTGCCCCAAATAACTTAGAAAATGATCCTATCTGAACATTATTTCCTATCCTTGGATGCCTAATTCCTTCTGGGTTATTAGCAATTCCCTTTGCTCCTAAAATGACCCCACCAAGCATATAGCAATCATCGCCAATCTTTGCTGTTTCGCCAATAACCGTGCCAATACCGTGATCTAAAATAAATCTTTTTCCAATTTTGGCACAAGGGTTAATTTCTGCTCCTGATAGTAATTTACCTTTAGAAGATAAAATAAGTGCATATTGATACTTATTTTTTATAAAATCTAAATTATTAATATTCATATTAAGTAAATAATGAGATATTCTATAATAAAAAACCGCATTAAATGATGTATATCCATATAAAATATTTTTAGACTTCTTTTCTGAATAGTATGATTAGCAACCCTAGATTTTATACTTCCTGCCGGATTAAATTCTTCTAGTTTTACATATACATTTGCATAGTTCTCACCGAAGATATTCTTTATTTTAATTAAGGGAGTATCTCCCATATAACAATTTAGTTTATGCATGGTTTATGCCTCTTGATAAAATGTGTGTTTACTATGTATTTACTATAAAAGATAAAACACATAGAATACCTATACAGTTTAGCGAATTATTCAATAACTGTTATGCCAGCACACCAATACAGTTTGGGGTTAATAATGAAAGAGAATACCAAAGTGCAACAGGTTTATGATTGGGTTGTGGATAAAATCGAACGGAAGATTTATTTGCCTAATCATAAAGTACCATCAATACGTAGTTTAGCGAGTAAACTTAGCTGTTCGACTTTTACGATTTCACAAGGCTACGATCGTCTTGTTTCAATGGGATATTTAACTGCGTCATCAGGATCAGGCTATTTTGTTTGTGAAAGAGAAAAAATAAATGAAAATATTGATATATCTTCTGCATTAATTAAAAATGTATTAGATACAGGCTGGTTGATGAGCCATTTATTTGATGAACTACCCGACGATAAAACTTCAGGAAGTGGATTATTACCGAATGATTGGTTAATAGATGAAGATACAATCAGAAATGCCATTAGAAAAGCAACAAAATCCGCTGACGAATTTATTTATTCTTACGGGCATATACAGGGTTATCCTTTATTAAGAGAATTATTTATTAAAAAACTTGATGATATAGGCATAAAAACCACAAAAGATTTCGTCATTACAATGCCAGGCGTTTCTTCTGCTATTCAGACCGTGCTGAAATGTATTACAAATGAAGGTGATTATGTTGTCGTTGATGATCCCAGTTGGTTCTGGCTGTTAGGCTGCTTACATCAATTGGGTTTAAAGGTACTCAGCATACCACGAAATAAAGACGGGGCTGATTTAATAAAATTAGAAGAAATATTAACACAATACCGCCCCAAAATTTATATCACAAATAGCGTCTTAAATAATCCTACCTCTTTTAATGTCTCCCCATCAATGATTTATAAAACATTAAATCTGTTAAACTCTTATGATTGTTATTTATTAGAAGATGATGTCTATGGCGAATTAGCAAATAATCAGCGCATATTAAGGTATGCAACGCTTGATGGATTAGATCGTGTTTTTTATATTACGGGCGTATCAAAAGTTTTAGGTGCAAATTGGCGAGTTGGCTTTTTATGTCCTCCCAAACAATTTCTTGAGCCAATACTTAGACAAAAAATGCTTTCTAATATGACTAGTACAGAATTAACCGAACGTAGTGTGTATCATATTTGGCTTCATTCGGAATATCATAAACATATTGAAAAGATGAAGCTCAAACTGATAAGAAAAAGAGAAATGATCATCTCACTTCTTCAAAAACTTGGTTTTGATTACTCAGAAGAAAATGCCTGTGGTATTTTTATTTGGCTTGATACAAAATGTGATACGCAAAAGATGGCGACTGAGGCTAGAAAAGAAGGTTATTTACTTGCTCCTGGCTATTTATTTTCCGCCAATTTGCATTTTTCAACTTATCTTCGTTTAAATATTACGAGAACAACGGAAGAATTTATTTATTGGTTATATCAATATAGATTAAAACAAAAAAGTTAAAATAATTTGGTCTTTTCCATAAAAAACCGCACTTTAATAAGTGCGGTCTTTTTTTAAGCTAAATTTCAGTCAAAATTACGCTTGACCTTTAACTGCTTTTAATCCTAAGAATGGCGCTTTTTCGCCTAATGCTTCTTCGATACGGATTAATTGGTTGTATTTTGCAATACGGTCTGAGCGGCTCATTGAACCCGTTTTGATTTGACCTGCTGCTGTACCTACTGCTAAATCAGCAATAGTTGCATCTTCAGTTTCGCCAGAACGGTGTGAGATAACCGCTGTGTAACCTGCATCTTTTGCCATTTTGATTGCAGCTAAAGTTTCAGTTAATGAACCAATTTGGTTGAATTTAATTAAGATTGAGTTTGCAATCCCTTTTTCAATCCCTTCTTTTAAGATTTTGGTGTTAGTTACGAATAAGTCATCACCCACTAATTGAACTTTATCGCCTAGTACTTTAGTTTGGTATGCGAAACCGTCCCAATCTGATTCGTCTTGACCATCTTCGATAGACACGATTGGGTACTCTTTGCATAAACCTTCTAAGTAGTGAGTAAATTCTTGAGAAGTGAATGATTTACCTTCACCTTTCATTTCGTACATACCGTTTTCTTTGTTGTAGAATTCAGATGATGCACAGTCCATTGCCAATGTAACATCTTTACCTAATACATAACCGGCTTTCTCTACCGCTTCTTTGATACAAGCAAGCGCTGCGGCATTTGATTCTAGGTTAGGTGCAAAACCACCCTCGTCACCTACTGCGGTGCTTAAACCTTTAGATTTTAATACTTTAGCAAGGTTATGGAATACTTCAGCACCGATACGTAGTGCTTCTTTTAAGGTTTTCGCACCCACTGGTTGGATCATAAACTCTTGAATATCCACGTTGTTATCTGCGTGTTCACCACCGTTGATAATGTTCATCATTGGTAATGGCATTGAGTAAACGCCCGGTGTGCCGTTTAGCTCTGCAATCCACGCATAAAGTGGTAAACCTTTAGATGCTGCCGCTGCTTTCGCGTTAGCAAGAGAAACCGCTAAAATTGCGTTTGCACCGAATTTAGATTTATTTTCCGTGCCGTCTAAGTCGATCATAATTTGGTCGATTTCTGCTTGGTTAGTGGCATCTTTACCCACTAAGGCTTGTGCGATTGGACCATTTACCGCTTCAACCGCTTTTAACACACCTTTACCTAAGAAACGAGATTTATCGCCATCGCGTAATTCTAATGCTTCACGAGAACCTGTTGATGCGCCAGATGGTGCAGCAGCCAGACCGACAAAACCACCTTCAAGGTGAACTTCTGCTTCAACAGTTGGGTTACCGCGCGAGTCAATGATTTCACGACCAATAATTTTAACGATTTTCGCCATTTTATTTTCCTCTTTTAAGTTCAAAATGAATTCTTGAAAAATCGCACTTATAGTAAAGCGTTTTTCAGAATTTGTCTTGTTAAAAATACTGCTTATTTGATCAAAACACTATTTTTTAACTATTTTTCTGATGTTCTTTTGCTGCCTTGACAAAGCCCTCAAATAATGGATGACCATCACGTGGAGTTGAGGTAAATTCAGGGTGGAACTGACAAGCGACAAACCAAGGGTGATTTGGTACTTCAATAATTTCCACTAATTTTTTATCCGCAGATAACCCTGTTACTTTTAAACCGGCTTTTTCAATTTGTGGTAATAGGGTATTGTTTACCTCGTAACGATGACGATGACGCTCTTCAATGGTTTCTGCACCATATAGCTCACGCGCTCGGCTGCCTTCAGCAAGATGACATTGCTGTGCGCCTAAACGCATTGTGCCACCAAGATCAGACTTATCACTACGGGTTTCGATATTTCCTTCTGCATCTTGCCATTCTGTAATTAAGCCCACCACAGGTTGTTTACAATTTTTATCAAACTCAGTGGAATTTGCCTCGGTCAATCCTGCTTTATGACGCGCATATTCAATTAATGCCACTTGCATTCCTAAACAAATGCCTAAGTACGGAATGTTGTTTTCTCGGGCATATTGTGCGGTGCGAATTTTGCCTTCCACCCCACGATAGCCAAAGCCACCCGGCACTAAAATACCATCTAAGCCTTTTAGCACCTCTGTGCCTTTGCTTTCAACATCTTCTGAATCAATATACTTAATATTCACATTTAGACGGTTTTTTAATCCCCCGTGTTTTAATGCTTCATTCACGGATTTATAAGCATCAGGTAACTCAATATATTTCCCTACCATACCAATGGTTACTTCACCTGTTGGGTTAGCTTGTTGATAAAGCACTTGCTCCCATTCGCTTAAATCCGCTTCAGGGCAATCTAGGTGGAAACGCTGACAAATAAACTCATCTAGGCCTTGTGATTTCAATAAAGCTGGAATCTGATAAATAGAACTCACATCTTTTAACGAAATCACCGCACGTTCTGGCACATTACAGAACAAGGCAATTTTGGCACGTTCATTTGGTGGGATCATACGATCAGAACGGCAAATTAACACATCAGGCTGAATTCCAATTGAGAGCAATTCTTTAACTGAATGTTGCGTTGGCTTGGTTTTCACTTCGCCCGCTGTTGGAATATAAGGCACAAGGGTTAGATGCATAAAAATCGTACGTTCACGCCCCACTTGCACAGCAAGCTGACGTAATGCCTCTAAGAACGGTAATGATTCAATATCCCCCACTGTTCCGCCCACTTCCACGATAGCCACATCGTGCCCCGCTGCGCCATCGATCACGCGCGCTTTAATTTCATTGGTGATATGTGGAATAACTTGAATAGTCGCCCCAAGATAGTCGCCTCGACGCTCTTTGCGTAAGACTTCAGAATAAATTTTACCCGTAGTGAAATTATTGCGTTTGGTCATTTTAGTGCGAATAAAACGCTCATAATGCCCGAGATCGAGATCCGTTTCTGCGCCGTCTTGGGTCACAAACACTTCACCGTGTTGGGTTGGACTCATTGTACCGGGATCCACATTAATATAAGGATCCAGTTTCATAATGGTTACATTCAAACCACGAGCTTCTAAAATTGCGGCCAATGATGCCGCTGCAATCCCTTTACCAAGGGAAGAAACCACGCCGCCCGTTACAAAAATATAGTTGGTAGCCATAAATAGAACCTAATTTGTTGAGATGAAAAAATTGATAATCATTGTAATAAGACGGGATGTTAGTTTACAGCAAAGGGCAATCTAACTCAATCGCTAGGCAAGATTTTTTAATTTTTAAAGTGCGGTGCTTTTTTCTCATTTTTTTATAAAATTCCGCAAAATCTCCCCGCACTTTCTTTTTTCGTCAATAAAAAAGCTACCCAGAGGTAGCTTTTGATTTTTTGATGATTAATTAATGCTGACCATTGGCTTCAATAGGTTTGATGCTTTCATCAAACTCTGGTAATGGTTTATGCTCACTTGCGATATAAGTATAAATGACAGGCAAGATGAACAAGGTAAAGAGCGTACCAATTGCCAATCCAGCCACGATCACAATACCAATACTAAAGCGAGACACTGCACCTGCGCCTGTCGCATATAGCAATGGAATTAACCCTGCAATCATCGCGGCGGTTGTCATCAGAATTGGGCGTAAACGCACGGTCGCGGCTGCCATAATAGCTTCTCGACGGTTTTTATGGTGATAAAGCTGCTCTTCTTTCGCTACTTCACACATTAAGATACCGTGTTTCGTAATTAAGCCTACAAGCGTAATCAAGCCCACTTGTGAGTAAATATTTAAGGTTGTTCCAGCAATACCGAAGAAACCAAATAAATTTAAGGCAAATAACGCGCCACTCACAGCAAGTGGTACAGAAATCATAATCACTAATGGATCGCGGATGGATTCAAATTGAATTGCTAACACAAGGAAGATAATAATCACCGCTAAGGCAAAAGTAACGCCTAATGAATTGCCTTCTTGTACAAGCTGACGTGCTTCACCTTTGAAGTCGTAGTTATAGCCTTGTGGTAAATCCTGATTTGCTGTGTCTTGTAACCATTTTACCGCATCACCAATACTGGTGGTTGGTGAAGGCACCGCACCAATAATCGCAGAATTTAACTGGCTAAAACGAGGCAATGAACTTGGTTGTGATTCAAGTGTGACCGTTAAGAAACTGCTTAACGGTACAGATTCGCCATTGCTTGCTTTTACGAAGTAATTATCCATACTTTCTGGCGCAAGGCGATCTTTACGCTTAACTTGTGAAATCACTTTATACGCACGCCCATCAATATCTACACGGGTGATAGTTGCAGCAGAAAGATAGCTACCTAGTGTATTACTAATTTGCTGCATAGATACCCCATAGGTTCCCGCTTTTTCTTTATCAATGGTGATTTTCATCTGCGCGGTATCAAATTTCAACGCTAAAGAAGTGTACACAAACTGCCCTGAGTTTTTCATTTTATCTAAGAAAGCGCCGGCAACGTCTGCCAATTCTTTATAATCTTTCGCCGTGCTAATCACAAAGCTCACTGGTGGGCCTTGTTCACCGGTTTCAATTTCTGGGAAAGCGAAACCACTCACCGAAATTTCAGGAATAGCTTGGGCTTTTTGATTTAATTCAGCAAGCACTTCACTTTGTTTACGGCTACGATCCTTCCAATCCTTTAACGTGACTACGTTTAATGATTGATTAGATGCTGGCGCACCAGAAATGACCATTGAAAAATCGACTTCTTCGGTATTTTTCAAAATATCTTCATAGCCTTTCATTGCCCCTTGTACATAATCCACATTCACATTCGCAGGTGCTGTTCCTAACGCGAGAAATGCCCCTTTGTCTTCCGCTGGGGTTAATTCACTTGACAGTGCATTGAACAACATCGGTAAAGTGGCAAAAATAACAACAGCAAATGCCAGCACAAATTTGCGGCTATTCATTACAATGCCAAGCAAATATTCATAAGTGCGGGTCAATTTTCCTAAGGTATTTTCGATACGTTGCTCAAGTTTTGATGGTGCAGTATGTGGCTTAAGCAATTTACTACTCATCATTGGGGAAAGCGTTAACGCCACGATCCCTGAAATAAACACCGCCCCCGCTAAAGTAAGGGCAAATTCTTTAAACAGTGAGCCAGTAATCCCATTCATTAATGCCATTGGGGAATACACCGCGATCAATGCAATGGTCATTGAAATAACAGGCGTTGCAATTTCTCTTGTCCCGATAATTGCTGCCCGGAATGGCGTTTCACCGAGTTTAATATGGCGATCCACGTTTTCTAGCACCACAATCGCATCGTCCACCACAAGCCCAATTGCCAGTATTAATGCCAGCAATGTCATTAAATTAATTGAGAAATCAAACGCTTGCAACATCATAATCACCCCAATTAGAGAAATTGGAATGGTAATGACAGGAATTAAAATCGCTCGGAATGAGCCAATAAATAAAGTAATCACCACCAATACGATAATGGTTGCCTCTAAAATGGTTTTCACCACTTCATCAATGGAGCTGTTAATTGCAATTGTGCGGTCATAAAGAATGTCAGTTTCAATACTGTCAGGCAAATTGCGTTTAATGCTCTCATAAAGCGGACGAATATTTTCCGCCACGGTTAATGGGTTTGCCGTTGAGGCGGGATCAATGGCTAATACCACAGAATCTGAGCCATTCGCTACCGCTCGGCTATCATCGCTTTCTTTATTTAATTCAACATCAGCAATATCACGCAAACGCACGAGATTATCACCTTTTGAATACACGATCAGATTTTGCAACTGCTCTACGGTCTTGGTGGTGGTTTCCACTTTATTTTTATACACCGTAAAATAGCCATTATCATTACCTGCCGCCGTTTGAACGTTATTAGCAGATAAAGCCGCCATCACTTCTGGCGCGGAAAGGTTTTGCGCTGCCATTTTTTGTGGATCTAACCAAATACGCATTGCATATTGTGATGCACCGAAAATGGTGACTTTTGCCACCCCTTCCACGGTAAAAAATTGTGGTTTCACCACACGCTCAATATAATCGGTAACTTGGCTGGCATCTAATTTATTGGAACGGAAACTGATGTACATAATCCCTGATCCCCCTGTTGAAGAAGTAATCGTAGGATCATCAATCCCAGTCGGCAATGCAGAACGCACGGAATTCACCTTCGCCAACACATCAGCTAGCGCCGCGTTGGGATCGGTGTTGAGTTTCATTTTTACCGTAATAGAAGAGGTATTTGGACGACTTTCTGAAGACATATAATCAATATTATCAGCCTGTGCAATCGCTTCCTCTAGTTTTGAGGTAATAAAGGCTTGGATCAGATTGGCATCCGCCCCCGGATAAACCGTGGTAACGCTGATTACCGTGGTTGTCATTTTAGGATATTCACGCACCGTCAATTTTGAAATGGCTTGCAAACCTAAAATCACAATCAGCAAGCTAATCGAAACCGCTAAAATGGGGCGACGAATAAAAATATCTGTAAATTTCATTCACACACTTCCTAAATTAAAGATTAGTTTTCTTCACAGGTTCAGCTGTGCCAACACCCGCTTTATCCGTCACAAAAACTAAGCTGCCATTACCAATACGCTGCTGACCGCCCGTGATGATTAAATCACCCACTTTCACATCATCGCCTTTTAATTGCGCATAAATGCCTTGACGATCTTTGGTAAACACCGTGATTTGTTTCGCACGATATACCTTATCAATGTCATCTTTGTGTGGGAATTTATCGTTATCTAATAACGTCTGTTTATCTTCATCAGAAAGTGCGGTTAAAACGTAGGCAATTTCGCCGTACATATTGTAGCTCACTGCCACTTGTGGCACGACAACTTGGTTGCGCTCCGTTGGTAAGGCAATGCGTAAACGCGTGAACATTCCTGATAATAATTTTTGTCCCTGTGGCTGATCAAACGTCGCTTGCACATCAATTAACCCCGTAGAACCATTAATTGCAGGTTCAATGGCGGTGATTTTCGCCCCAAAGGTTTCGCCCAAAAGTGCGTCGGCTGTTGCCGTTACCTTTTGATCTAAATGTAATTTTTCAAGGGAATTTTGTACCACTGCAAAATCCACTTTCATTTGGCTACGATCTTCAACACGAACAATTTCACTGCCCATTGTGACATATTGCCCGACATTCACTTTTACAATCCCTGCCACACCATCAAAAGGTGCGACAATTTGACGGCGTTCGATGGTTGCTTTTAACGCAGCAATATTCGCCACTAAGGCATCATAACTGGCTTTGGCATTATCCAATTCCTGTTGCGAAACACTTTTGGTTTTATAAAGATTAAGATAACGTTGATAGGTTTGTTTCACCGAAGAAAGCTGTGCTTGCGAAGCCGATAAATTTGCCTGTTCTACCGAGCTATCTAATTGCACTAACACATCACCTTTTTTCACCGCTTGCCCTGATTGCACTAACACCTTCGCCACTGTACCTGCGGTTTGCGCACTTAGCATTGCCCCTTGGTTTGGACGAACCAAACCGGTGGTTTCAATAACAGGTGTCCATTCTTTTGCCTCAACACGCATTGCCGTTACAGGATTAGCAGGTTCAGGCATTGACGATAAATATTTGCCAATCGCCATTCCTTTAAAAATATTGGCAGCGATCATTCCAATAAAAATGAATGCCACCACGATAAGGATCAACTTCACCCAAAAAACGTGCGAACGCTTTTGTGTTTTAGGCTGAACGGGTTGAGTATTAAGACTCATAAAAAAACTCCATAATAACTATAACTAAACTATTTTTGCATTGATCGCCAAGTTCTTATAATAACTTCCTCTAAAATATCATTTTCAATTTCAGTTTTTATAAAAGCGTGATCGTATGCTAAGTTAATCGCACTTTCTAAACCTAATGAAAATAATATTTTCGGCGGTAAATCACATAATACTCCGGCTTGATTTGCTTTTTGGCAAAACGCATACCATAGGGTTTGTTTTTCCTGTTCCATACAAATTTGATAGAAATCAGGTAAGGATTGATATTGGCTCATATTCACCACAATCATTGGATTGTCCTGTAAATAATGCCAAATGTTCCACCACATTTGACGATATTGTTCAAAGTGCGGTTGGTTTTCATCGTAATTTTTTTCTAATTCCTTAGAAAAAAGGGTAAACACTCTACGAGCAAAGGCTTTTAACAATTCTTCTTTACTTTTAAAGTAAATATAAATTGTTCCCGCAGAAATATTGGCTGCTTTGGCGATTTTGTGCATCGATAAATTATGCAATCCACCTTCTGCCATAAGCCTTTCTGTCGCTAAAAAGATTTGCTCGGTCATCTCATTTTCAGATTGACGCATTAAAATAACCTTAAAAAAATTAATAAAAGGAAGTTACACACAGTAAAAGAATGGACTGAATGAACGTTCGTTCATTTTAATGATTTTTTATTTTTTCGCAATAAATAAATCAAAATACAAGCGAAAAAAGCCACCTTTAAAAAGGTGGCTGATGTGGTTTCGTTCGATTTTACATTCCAATTAACACACAAGTGGTGATTGACTTCGCCTTTTCAAGTGTCTTTTGCGTGGTTGTGCGATCTCCCACAGGTCCAATCACGACACGATTCCAATCCGCACTGCTATTTACGCGTGCATTAAATCCTGCTAAAACCAATTTCGCTTGAATATTTTCTGCTTGCTGACGATTTTTAAATGCGCCACATTGCAAGCCATATTTTCTCTCTCCATCGGTATTTTTCGCTACGGCGGTTTCCACTTTCTTCGGTGTTTCCGCTTTTTTTGGTGTTTCCTCTTTTTTGCTGTCTTCTCTTACTTTCACAACAGAGGTTGTTTCTACCACTGTAGGCTTGCTTTCACTAACTTCTACTTTTACAGGCGCAGGCTTTCTTGCCGCTTCTTTTGCAGCAAGCTCTTCTGCTTTTTTACGTTCTTCTGCTTGTTTTAAACGTGCTGCCTCGGCGGCTTTTTGCTCTTTTTCCATTTCGATTAGCACTTTTTTCTGCTCTTCCGTTAAACGCATATTTTTTTCCAACGATTTTGGATTATCGTCCACTGGCACAGTGCGTGTTTCCAAGGCTTTAATATAGCTCCACACTTCTTCAGGCGGTGTGGGCAACACACTTTTTGGTGTGTTTTTCTCTGGCGTTATTAGCACAGGAGCAATGTCATTAGATTTTTCTTTTAACAAGAATAATCCCGCTACAAAAATGCCGATCACTAATGCGGCAATCCCTAAAATCAGTGGTTTATTAACCTTTTTTGCTTTTTTCTTTGGTTTGCCTGTACGGCGAGCATAATCACGTTGAGCCACAATAAAACCCTATATTTAAAAGTGCGGTGGAAATTTACGCTAAATTTGCTTTCGGAAATCGCGTATTATTCGCGATGGAAGATTGCGATTAAATTGTATAATGAATAAAAATCAAGATCATTATTCAATAAAACAGATGAGAAAATAAATTTCCCCTCATTTCATCCGACAAAATTATTCCAATTCTACTGAAAAATAGGGGCAATGGCTAGCGAGTTTTAACTTAAATCTAACGGATCCACATCTAACACCCAACGGACTTGATGGGCTTTTTGCGGAATATCCTGTTTAAACTGGCTTAATACTTGCTGTAATTTTGCTTTTGACGAATGTTGTAATAATAACTGCCAACGGTAAGCCCCCGCTTTTTTGCTAAATGGCGCAGGTAAAGGCCCATAAATTTGTAAACCTGCCACATTTTGCTGTTGTAATTGTTGCGCAATTTGCTGTAAAAACTGTTCAGCTTCTTCACTATGACGGCTTTGCGCACGAAATAAGGCTTGTGAATGATAAGGCGGTAATCCCATTTGCTGGCGTAATTGCAAGGCGTGTTGGGCAAATTCGCCATACCCCTCTTTTAATAAGGTGCGTAATAAAGGGTGATCTGGATAATGGGTTTGCAACACCACTTCCCCACGTTTGTCGCCACGTCCAGCTCGTCCTGCGACTTGAATATAAAGCTGAGCAAGTCGCTCTTCAGCACGAAAATCTACAGAAAATAACGCATTATCCACATTCAGCAATCCAACTAAAGTGACATTAGGAAAATGATGTCCTTTAGCAAGCATTTGTGTACCAATTAAAATCTGGCTTTTACCTTGTTGAATATCTTGCAAATGCTGTTCTAACTTACCTTTGCGCGCTGTGCTATCACGATCAATACGTGTTACCACATAATCGGGGAAGCGTTGTGTTAAGGTTTCTTCAAGCTGTTCCGTGCCAAGCCCAGTGGTCATTAAGTGGGTTGAGCCACAATGCCCACATTGCATAGGAATGGGCTTTTGCGAGCTGCAATGATGGCAACGTAATACACGCTGATGTTGATGATAAGTATAAGGTTTTTCACAATGTTGGCATTCTGCAATCCAACCACATTCGTGGCAAAATAACACAGGGGCAAAGCCTCGACGGTTTAAAAACAGCAAGACTTGGTTGCCTTGTTGTAAATGTTCCTGCATTTTATTGGCAAGGGCATCTGACAATCCATTTTGCATACGCTGATGTTTTAAATCAATCACGAATTGTTGAAGTGCGGTGCTATTTCCTGCCCTTTTTTGCAAAATAATGTGTTGGTATTTGCCTAATTTCACGTTATTCAGGCTTTCTAAACTTGGTGTTGCTGACCCCAATAAAATAGGAATCTCTAATTGTTTTGCATACACCACCGCCAAATCCCGTGCGTGATAACGCCAACCATCTTGCTGTTTAAAAGAGCTGTCGTGTTCTTCATCTATCACAATCAAGCCAAGATCCGCAAATTGCGTGAATAATGCCGATCTTGTGCCAATGATTATGGCACTTTGTCCTGATTTTGCACGCTGCCACGCCTGTAAGCGTTGGTTATCATTCAAATTTGAATGTAAGACATCAATCGCGACATTAAAACGTGCTTTAAAACGTTGTACCGTTTGTGGCGTTAGCCCAATTTCAGGCACAAGGACTAACACTTGTCGCCCTTTTTTCAAGGTTTCTTCAATGCTTTGTAAATAAATTTCTGTTTTACCCGAACCTGTTACGCCATCAATCAACCAAACTGCAAAGCCTTGATGAAATACAATTTGCCCTAATGCTAAGGCTTGTTCTTTGTTTAAACGATGCTTATTCTCTTCATTAACAATGGGCTGATCAAGATCATACCAAGGACGGCTCACTTTCTGTTGTTCGTATTCCTCTATATAACCTTTTTCTTTTAAATGCTGCCAAATTGTAGTAGAAAAGGGCGTTTGCCCTTTTTCCAGTGGCTGTTGAGCTAATAACTGTAAGGCTTCTTGCTGTTTCTTCGCTCGTTTAAGTGAATACTCACGTAAGGCTTGTTCCCCCTGTTCAGTAATGCGGAAAAAAACGGGCGAATTTTCCACCGCACTTTCCCCTTGCCGCAATTTCACCGGCAGCGCTTGGAATAAGGCTTCACCCAATGGCGCTTGATAATAATTTGCCGCCCAGTGGATCAATTGCCACACAGGTTCATTAAACAGAGTTTGCTCATCAAGTACGTTCAAGATTGCTTTAAGCTGTTGAGGAGCGACCTCACTTTGGCTCGGCAAACCTACCACGATCCCCACGCGTTTCTGCCTTCCAAATGGCACAA
The DNA here is from genome assembly GCF_044358625.1 of Avibacterium sp. 20-126. Taxonomy (NCBI): domain Bacteria; kingdom Pseudomonadati; phylum Pseudomonadota; class Gammaproteobacteria; order Pasteurellales; family Pasteurellaceae; genus Avibacterium; species Avibacterium sp. 20-126. The sequence continues at coordinate 2,132,079 of NZ_CP091457.1, forward strand.
TCACACGCCCCCCCACCGCAGGAGAAAAGCCCTCTGGCAGAAGATAATCAAAAAATTGGAATAATGGCACGGCTAGCGCCACACGGACAAGTTTCATTATGCGAGCCTTAACAAACAAAAATTGCGCTTATTATAGCGGAATAATCTCGCCCCTTGAATATTCCTTTTTTTTCGGTATAATCTGCGAGCTTAAATGAAAGATCTTGCTTATGGCGATGTGCTATAAGTGTAATATTAACCACACTCGGTGCTAAATTCAGTTTTAGAGAGCGGAGTGGCTTCAAATTGAGGTTTTCTATGAAACAAGGTATTCACCCAGAATATAAAGAAATTACGGCAACTTGTTCTTGCGGTAATGTGATCAAAACTCGTTCAACTTTAGGTAAAGATTTGAACTTGGACGTGTGCAGCAACTGCCACCCATTCTACACAGGTAAACAACGTGTTGTTGATACTGGTGGTCGTGTTGAACGCTTCAACAAACGTTTCAGCATTCCAAGCACGAAATAAGATTAAGTGTATAAAAAACCCTACTGACGTAGGGTTTTTTATTCTCTAAAATTAATCTTTTCTAAGGGAAACCATTAACTGATCAATTTTAAAATTCTCTGTATCAATAATTTCAAATTTATAGTTATCGTAGAGAACGAAGTCAGTTTTTTTCGGGATTTTACGTAACATATACATCATAAATCCACCGATAGTTTCATAATTTTCTGCATCGGGGAAATTTTCTATTTCTAAGGCGCGCATCACATCTTCTAAAGGTGTTGCACCATCAATCAGCCACGAGCTTTCATCACGGCGAACAATTTGCTCTTCTTCACTCGAAACTAATTCGCCCATTACAATACTCATTACATCATTGAGCGTTACAATTCCTACCACCAACGCGTATTCATTCACAATCACGGCAAAATCTTCACCAGCAGATTTAAACAATTCCAGCACTTCAAACAAGGATAAGGTATCAGGAATAAACAGTGGTTTACGCAAAACACGCTGATCCGTAAGGGAAACCTGTTGTTCTTGTAAATACAGTGTGAGTAAGCTATGTGATTCAATATAACCTAAAATTTTATCCAATCCATTATCGCAAATGAGCAATTTAGAATGCGGATTAGATTTAATCGTTGCCACCACCTTTTCACGATCAAAAGTGCGGTCTAAAAATACAATATTTTCACGCGTGGTCATTGTGGAGGTTACCGTACGCTCTTGCATATCAAAAATATTTTCGATCAAATAATGTTCTTGCGCTTTTAGCACGCCCGCTTCTGCACCAGCGTCCACCAACGCCACAATATCTTCAGGGGTAAGGTTGTCTTCTCGCACGGTGGAAATACGGAATAAGCGAAACACAGCATTAGCAATGGCATCAAACAACCATACAATAGGCTTAAATAAGAAGATACAAAACAGCATAATGCGTACGGTACGTAATGCCACAGTTTCTGGATTAGTCATTGCAAGACGTTTCGGAATAAGATCCGCCAACAAAATAAAAGCAATGGTAACAATCGCAAAAGACAGCCAAGAGGCGGCACTTTGCAACCATTCTGCCTGACTATATTGGGCAAGCCATTTTTCAAGCACTGGGCTAATGGCACTTTCACCAATTACCCCACCTAAAATCGCCACCATATTCAAGCCAATTTGCACCACAGTAATAAATCTCCCCGGGTGGGCTTGCAGTTGTAACACTAATCTTGCCCGTTCATCGCCTTCATTTTCAAGGCTTTGTAGTTTTAATTTTCTTGCTCCTGCTAATGAAATTTCTGCAGAAGAAATCACCGCACTGACGCCAATTAAGGCAGTTAAACTTAATATTGCTTCAAATAATCCCATTTTTATTATCCTTAGAAGAAAAATGGTGCATCGCAAGATACACCACTTTCACCTGATTTTGACGCTTATTTTTCGCTGTCAAACCAACCACGCACAAATTGGATTGAGAAGAACAGTGTAATCAACAAGAAGAAATAAAATACATAAGACAGAATTGGGTAAGACGCCCCTTCATCTAAGGTAACTTCTTTGATTGAGGTGGCATTACGGAATTCATCAAATAGCACTAAACGCCAGCCATAATATTTCACTTGTACCAATTTATGCTCCACAGCAAAGCTTTGTGCTTTGGCTTGTAAATCGGCAGAGCCAAATTTGAAATAGAAAGGAAAACTCCAGCGTGTATCTTCATTGCGATACACCATCACCTTATCTTCATTCGGTTTTTGCGTATAAATATAATACACATCACGGGTCGGGCCATCTGCTGGATTCGATTTGGTGATTGGACCATCTTTATCCACCCGTTTTACTTCTACACCTGTTACTCGGGTTACATCATAATGAGGGGTAACATAGTTTACAAGGGCAAATAAAAAACCGTGAAATAAAAAGATGATCAAAATGAAAAAATATTTAAAAAAGCGTCGCATTGTTTCTTCCTCCAGCTAAGGTAATGTTTTATTGTACCTGAATTTTGAACAAACGCTCAAAATTTTGTGTGGTGATTTGGGCAAATTCCTCACTTGAAAGCCCTTTCAAGGTAGCAACATAATCACACACTTCACGAGTATAAGCAGGCTGATTTTGTTTTCCACGATAAGGCACAGGCGCAAGGTAAGGGCTATCGGTTTCCACCAATAAACGATCTAACGGCACTTGACGTACAACTTCACGTAGTTCTTCCGCATTTTTAAAGGTAATAATGCCTGAAATGGAAATATAAAATCCCAGATCAAGAGCTTGTTTCGCCATTTGCCAATTTTCGGTAAAACAATGCAAAACACCACCGCACTTTTCAGCCTGATGTTCTTTCAACAAGGCAATGGTATCTTCTCTTGCCGAGCGAGTATGCACAATAATTGGCTTGTTTAACGCATTCGCTACGCCAATTTGCTCAGCAAACACAGCTTGCTGCTGAGCTTTATTTTCCACACTGTAATAATAATCCAAGCCCATTTCACCAATAGCGATCACCTTATCATCTTGCGCAAGCTGATGTAAACGTGTCGCATCAAAAGGTTCATCATCTAAATCTAAAGGGTGAACACCACAGGCTAAGGAAATTTCAGAAAACGGTTTTAAGGTTTCATACATTTGCTCAAAACGTTTTAAGGTTACGCCCACCGCAAGTAAATGTTGCACACCACGTTGTTTGGCTTTTTGCACCACATCAGCAACATTTTGATGTAAGTTTTCATAATCTAATGCGTCTAAATGACAATGACTATCTACAATAAACATTTTACTTTCCTAATGCGTTTGTTGAGGTTCAAAGACCTCGGTAATTAAGCGTGTTAAGCCATCAAGCAAAATAATTTCTTGATTCACGCCGTTAATTTGTAATAAATCCGACCGCACTTGCTGCATAATTTTGCTAGCTTTAAGTAGCCCTTGCGTACTCTGTTTTTGGTTAAAACGTTGAATAGCTTGCAAAAAATCCGTCTGAACCCATTGAGCTGGCACATTCAATTTCATTTTTAACGCATCGCGCAAAAATCCACTCAACCAATCGAGTTGCTGGAATAAAATCTCTTTTTCAAAGTGCGGTAATAATTCCAGTGGCGAACGGCGCGTATAAAACAGCCAAAATTGACGTAACAATAACGTGCGTTTTTGTAATAATCCTTGTTGCAACATAGCCAAGGCAGAAAGTGGACGACCGTGCGAAACATCAAGTGCGGTACGAATTTCTTCCATTGTTCCCACATTTTGCTCCGCCAGCCAAGCTAGGGCTTGCGCTTGTGTTGGGTTGGCGATTAACCAAGGCTGACTACGGCTGTAAATGGTTGCCAACAAGCTCGCCGAAAGATCGGCTTGAAGCAGGAAATAGGTCTGTTGCGTCGGTTCTTCCAAGGTTTTCAGCAAGGCATTCGCGGCAGATTCTGTCAGGCGATCCACCTGTTTAATCATCACTATTTTATTGCCTCCTTGCTGTGAACGCTGCGCCACTTTTTCATTCACTTCACGTACTTGATCAATACCAATATCCTTATTTTCAATAGGTTCAATCAGATAAAAATCGGGGTGATTGCCTGCATTAAAAAGCTGGCAATGATGGCACGCACCGCAAGGTTGATGACCCTTTGGCGATTGACAGACCAACCACGCTGCCACGCCACGCAACAACGCATCATTGCCAATGCCTTGCTCCGTTTTAAATAACAATGCGTGATGCCCATACCCTTGTTCAAAGGCGTGGATAATTTTGTCGTAATAGGGTTGCAACCAAGGATAACGTAACATAAATTTTATTGATGATTTTTAATGAAATTTTGCACCGCACTTTGAATATCGGCACGCACTTGTTCAATGCTTTGTTCAGCATTAATCATCACCGCATTGGGATCTTGTTTAACCAAGGCTAAGTAACGATCTCTGGTGCGTTGGAAAAAGGCAATTTCTTGCTGTTCAATACGATCTAATTCACCACGCCCTCTCGCTCGCGCTAAACCAATTTCAGGATCAAGATCTAAATATAACGTGAGATCAGGGGAAAAATTGCCTAACACCGTTTGCTTTAAGGTTTGCAACAACTTTGCATCAATTTGACGCCCGCCCCCTTGATAAGCTTGGGAAGATAAATCGTGGCGATCACCCACCACCCACTTACCTTCAGCAAGGGCGGGCTTAATCACATTTTCCACCAACTGAATGCGCGCGGCATAAAGCATTAACAGTTCTGCTTTATCCGTTACGGGTTCTTCTGTTTCGTATTTAATCAAATGACGCAATTTTTCCGCCAAAGGCGTGCCACCGGGTTCACGAGTAAACACCACATCACTTACCCCCTCACGAGCTAGCACTTCCACAATGGCATCACGGGCAGTCGTTTTGCCCGCCCCTTCTAAGCCTTCGATCACAATAAATTTACCAGTCATCTTATTTCTCACTTTTCTGTTGGCGATACCAACGCAGATATTCCTGTACGGCCTGATTATGTTGCTGTAGGTTTTTGCTAAATTTATGCCCGCCCGTGCCATCTGCGACAAAATATAAAAATTCCGTTTTTTCAGGGTGAGCAACGGCTTTCAACGCACTTTCCGTTGGCATTGCAATTGGTGTAGGGGGCAAACCCTCAATCACATAAGTATTATAAGGGGTGGCTTCTTCCAAATCTTTACGCCGAATATTGCCATTATACCGCTCACCCATTCCATAAATCACAGTTGGATCAGTTTGCAATTTCATTTTTTTATTCAAGCGATTAATGAAAACAGAAGCCACTTTGCCACGCTCATCATTTAAAGCGGTTTCACGCTCTACAATAGATGCCAAAATCAACATCTCATAAGCATTTTTTAATGGTAAATCGGCATCACGCTCTACCCACATCTTTTCTAATAATTTCGTCATCCGTTCAGCCGCCCGTTTTAAAAGCGCCAGATCGGTAGATTTCGGCGTATAGTGATAGGTATCTGGATATAACCAGCCTTCAATTTTATGCGGTAAATCTGCCGGCAAATCCAATAATTGATAAATTTCTTCTTCTGTTTTATCTGCCAAAGTTTGTTGCAAATAAGGGGCTTTCGTCAGGGTTTTACGCCACGTGTTAAAGGTATCTCCTTCTAAAAAACGGACATTCAACTGCACTTCCTTACCTTCGTTCAAACGTTGCAACAAATCCGCCAGCGTTTTTACACCGTCAAGGCTATATGTTCCTGCTTTAATCTTATTTAATTGTGGTTGAAGTTTTAATAACCAAGGTAAATAAGTGGCATCATCAATCAGCTTTTCTTGCTCCAACAGCTTCGCTAATTTTGCACCTGTCGTGCCACGCTCCACGGTTAATAATTGATTAGCTTGCACATTCACGGGGTGATTTATCCATTGTGTGAGGTGCTGATAACCCCAGCCCCCTAGCCCACCAGCCAAAACCAATAGCAGTAAAATAGAAAAGAAAAATTTTTTCATCATCAATCCATCATCAAAAAATTGCAGGCAAGTGTATCATAGACAGGCAAATTTTCAGAATGTTATAAGAACAAGAACAGGATAAAAAATAAAGTGCGGTGAAAAAATTCATAAAATTTCCACCGCACTTGCCATCAACAAATTCAATCTATATGTTTTGTTGAACTATGAAAACTGTCATAACCTGATATAATCCGAAAAATTTAGTTCATCTAGATCATTAAATTAAAAATAAGGATTGTGAAATGAAAAATTTAGATCATAATACCAGCCAGCCAGCCAGCCAGCCAGCCAGCCAGCCAGCCAGCCAGCCAGCCAGCCAGCCAGCCAGCCAGCCAGCCAGCCAGCCAGCCAGCCAGCAGGATTATCCCATCTATTAAAAACCTATCAAGACATTTCTTTAACTGAACGTGAAAAAGGTACTTATTTTGAATATTTGACCATTCAGTATCTCACTCACGAACCAGCTTACCGCGATTTATACCAAGAAGTTCTCACCTTTGCCGACTGGGTAGAAAAATATCAACCTGAAGGAACAAGAAAAACCGATACCGGCATTGATTTAGTTGCTATTGACTTTGAAGAAAAATTCACCGCTATTCAATGTAAAAATTACTCTCCAGATCATCGTATTCGAAAAAGTGATATCGATAGTTTTTTCACTGCTTCGGGTAAAAAAATTTTTTCTCACCGTTTAATAGTTACTACTACAGATCACTGGTCTGAAAATGCGGTGAAATCCCTTTATGATCAACAACCACCTGTAACCGTCATTGATCGTTCAGCTTTAGAAAATAGCTTAATTGATTGGTCATCATTCCAATCAAAACAAGAAGTAAAAATTCGTGCGAAAAAAACATTAAGAGAACATCAAATTTCTGCATTAAATGCAGTAAAAACTGGATTAGAAACCGCTGATCGAGGAAAGTTAATTATGGCGTGTGGAACAGGTAAAACGTTCACCTCGCTCAAAATTGCTGAAACTATTGCTGGGAAAGGGAAAAATGTCCTCTTTTTAGTACCTAGTCTTGCTTTGCTTTCTCAAAGTTTAACAGAATGGACGCAAGAAGCTGATATTCCAGTACATAGCTTTGCGGTGTGTTCTGATAGCGATGTAGGAAAGCAACATAAAGAGAATGATGAAGATTTAATACAAACATATATTCACGAATTACAATATCCCGCTACCACAAATGCCGAAAGCCTATTTAAAGCTGTAACATTTAGGCACAGTAATGAAGCAATGACAGTAGTTTTCTCAACATATCATTCCATAGATGTCATTCATCAAGCACAACAAAAAGGATTGGCACCGTTTGATTTAGTTATTTGTGATGAGGCTCACCGTACGACAGGTGCAAGTTTTGATGATGATGAAAATGAATCAGCATTCTTACGAATTCATAATAACGATTACATCAATGCCCATAAACGTCTTTATATGACAGCAACTCCTCGCATTTATACTGAAGATGCGAGGAAAACAGAGGGGGTGATGGTTTATTCAATGGATGATAAAAATCTATTTGGAGATGAGTTTTACACCATTAATTTTTCAAGTGCAGTAAAAAGAGGATTGCTAGTAGATTACAAAGTTCTCGTTTTAGCCGTAGAAGAAAGCCACATTAATCGCCGATTAGAATATTTACTAAATCGAGAAAACAATGAAATTCAAGTAGATGATGCTGCAAAAATTGTTGGGTGCTGGAAAGCCCTATCTAAATATGGTATTGAAGATGATCTTGCTGATGACAGCCAACCGATGAAAAGAGCGGTAGCTTTTTGTCAAGTTATTGAAAAAGATTATAAAGGTTCAAAGCATAAAGTCAGTTCTAAAGCTATTGCAGAAATGTTTGATACGGTAGTAACCGCTTATCAAAAACAAGAAATTGAAGCACTCAATGAAATTAATCCTGAATTAGCGCGAAATCAATCACTCACCTTAAAATGCGAAGCAGAACACGTTGATGGTTCAATGAATGCGAGTGAAAAATCCAGCAAAATTAATTGGTTAAAAGCCGATTCTGATGAAAAAACTTGTCGAATTCTATCCAATGTACGTTGTTTGTCTGAAGGAGTTGACGTCCCCGCTTTAGATGCGGTGCTATTTTTAACAGCACGTAATTCACAAGTAGATGTAGTGCAATCAGTCGGTCGTGTAATGCGAAAAGCAGAAGGGAAAAAACGAGGCTATGTCATCTTACCCGTTGTTATTCCTGCCAATAAAACGCCAGAAGAAGCCTTAAATGACAATGAAAATTATCGTGTAGTGTGGCAAGTATTAAATGCCTTACGTTCTCATGATGATCGCTTTGATGCAATGCTCAATAAAATGGAATTTGATGATGCTGCGAAAGATAAAATTGAAGTGGTTTCCGTCATTAGTGAAATATTTAGGAAACAAACTAAAAAACAACAAGCGAATAAGAAAAAATACGATAAATCAGGACGTGGGCAGCACAATATTGGTACCAAAAGTAATGACGACTTTGCTGCTCAGCAACTTGACTTCCAATTTGAAGTAGGTGAAATTGAACGAGCTTTAGTAGCAAAAATCGTTAAAAAATGTGGTAATCGTATCCATTGGGAAGAATGGGCTGCCGATGTAGCAAAAATTGCACAAACCCATATTGATCGCATTAATGCCATCTTAGAAAATCCACAGAATACAGCCCAACGTGAAGCCTTTAATGCCTTTGCAAACGAATTACGCGATGATCTCAACAATGCTATTAGCGACAGCGATGTAGTAGAAATGCTAGCACAACATCTAATTACCAAACCGGTATTTGATGCATTGTTCGCTAATGATAACTTCAGTGCGCATAACCCAATGTCAATGGCATTACAAGAAACAATTGATAAATTACAAGGGAAAAACATTGCCAATGCGGAAACCAAACGCTTACAAGAGTTTTATGAAAGCATTCAATTCCGAGTAAGCAATATTCAATCTCCAGAAGGCAAACAACGTATTATCAAAGAACTTTATGAATCGTTCTTTAATAACGCATTCCCTAAGATGCAAGAGCGTCTTGGTATTGTTTATACCCCAATTGAAGTGGTTGATTTTATCTTGCATAGTGTTGAAGATGTGCTACAACAAGAATTTAACGCCTCTCTTGCTGATGATGGCGTACAAATTCTAGATCCTTTTACTGGAACTGGCACTTTTATCACACGTTTATTGCAAAGTGACTTAATTCCAATTGATAAACTACCGAACAAATATCAGCAAATTCACGCCAATGAAATTGTGTTGCTGGCTTATTACATTGCGGCAATTAATATTGAATCGGTTTATCACGCCTTATTAGCGAAAAATGAACAACCAGATGAAACGAAAAAACAAGGCTACCAACCTTTTAAAGGTATCTGCTTAACCGATACTTTCCAACTTTATGAAAAAGAAGATTTAGTTGATGCCATTTTAGAAGAAAACTCCGCTCGCCGGAAACGCCAGAAAAAACTGGATATTCAGGTGATTATTGGTAACCCACCTTATTCAGCTGGGCAAACTAATGCTAACGATAACAATGCCAATGTCGCTTATCCATTGTTAGATCAACGTATTAGTAATACTTATGCAAAATTTTCTGATTCTACCAATAAAAATAGCCTTTACGACAGCTATATCCGTGCGATTCGTTGGGCATCTGATAGAATTAAAAATAAAGGTGTCATTGGTTTTATCACCAATGCAAGCTTTATTGATAGCAATGTTGCAACAGGGGTACGTAAATACCTTGCTGAAGAATTCTCAAGTTTATATATTTTTCATATGCGTGGAAATTCTCGGACTTCTGGTGAAGAAGCCAGAAAAGAAGGTGGAAATATTTTCGATATTCGTACGCCAACAGCTATTTCTATTTTGGTAAAAAATCCTGATAGTGCAAAAAATGGCAAGATCTATTTTTGTGATATTGGTGATTATCTTAAAAAACAAGAAAAGCTGAATAAAATCATTGAATTTAAGAGCATTAAAGGTATTTCCCAACATAATGCTTGGCAAGAAATTATTCCCGATGAATTTAATGATTGGTTAAATCAACGTGATACTAGTTTTACTCGTTATATTGCCATCGGTGATAAAAGAAATAATGAATCCTCTGTTATATTTACTAATTATTCCAGAGGTATCGCATCAGCTAGAGACGCTTGGGTTTATAACTTTGCTAAAGAAAAACTTATTCATAATATGAATTCAATGATTGATGTTTATAATCAAGAAGTTGCAAAATATCAACAAAAACATAAAGAAAATTCAAATTTAGAGATCAATGATATTATTACATTTGATAGTAAAAAAATAAGTTGGAATAGAGGATTAAAAGAAGATCTTAATAGAGGAAAAAATCATACTTTTAATGACAGATTGATTAACATTGCTATGTATCGCCCATTTACAAAATCTTATTTATATTTTGATAAAAACTTTAATGATATGACTTACCAAATCCCCAAAATCTTCCCAACCCCAACGGCGGAAAATAAGGTGATTTGTGTTACTGGATTAGGTGTTACAAAAGCATTCTCTTCAATTATTTCAAATGTAATTCCTGATGTACAATTATTGGCAAATGGTCAATGCTTTCCGATTTATTTATACGAAGAGGATAAAAAAGAAAAAGGAAAATACCATCGTACTGATGCCATTACCGATCAAGGCTTGGCTTATTTCACCGAATATTATGCTGATTTTAATATTCAAAAAGAGGATATTTTCTACTATATTTATGGTTTATTGCACAGTGAAGAATATCGTCAACGTTATGCCGATAATTTGAAAAGACAGCTTCCTCGTATTCCACGCGTGAAAAACATCAAAGATTTTTGGCAGTTTGTACAAGCCGGACGCGCATTAGCAGAACTTCATTTACATTATGATCAAGTGCCAATGTATGATGGCGTACTATTTTCTGGTGGATTAAAAATTATTGAAGATAAACTCACTGGTGGCGGTATTCCTTTTAAACCAGAAGATTTTTATGTGGAAAAAATGAAATTTATGCAAAGAACAGACAAAAGCAAAGTGAAATATAACGAAAAATTCACTATTGAAAATATTCCGTTAGAAGCCTTTGATTACATTGTCAATGGCAAATCCGCATTAGAATGGGTAATGGAACGTCAATCCGTTAAAGTGGATAGAGACAGTGGTTTAATCAACGATGCTAATGATTGGGCAAAAGAAACAATGCACAATCCAAAATATCCATTAGAATTATTCTTGCGTGTTATTACGGTAAGTTTACGCACCAGAGAAATTATACAAGGTTTACCAAAGTTAGAAATTGAATAATTAACTCAGGAACCACAACTAACCTAAAAAAAGTGCGGTGGAAAATCTTAATATTTTTCTACCGCACTTTTCTTTCTTGGTTAAGCTTAAAATTCAAAGGCGATATTAATACAACACCCTTGCTCGAATGGTGCCGTCAATTTCACGCAGTTGTTGTAAGAGTTGTGAACAGTCATCAGTTTCTACATCAATCACAACATAACCAATTTTTGGATCGGTTTGTAGGTATTGTGCAGCGATGTTAATATTTGCTTGCACAAAAAGTTGGTTAATGTGGTTTAACACGCCCGGGCGATTTTCGTGAATGTGCAATAAACGCTTGGTTTTGCTGTGTTCTGGTAAAGACACTTCAGGGAAATTAACCGCTGAAAGCGTTGAGCCGTTATCGGAATATTTCACAAATTTGCTTGCCACTTCTGTACCAATATTTTCTTGTGCTTCTGCCGTTGAACCGCCAATATGCGGGGTAAGAATAACATTATCCAAACCACGTAATGGCGAAACAAATTCTTCATTAATAGAAGCGGGTTCTTTTGGAAACACATCCAATGCTGCCCCACGCACTTTGCCGGCTTTAATCGCGGCTGCCAACGCATCAATATCCACCACCGTTCCACGTGCGGCATTAATTAAAATACTGCCTTCTTTTAATTGTGCGATACGTTTAGCATTCATTAAATTTTTGGTGGAATCATTTTCTGGAACGTGTAGGGAAACAACATCGCTATTGGCAAGCAATTCTTCCAAAGAACCAACTTGCTGTGCGTTACCCAATGGTAGTTTGGTTTCAATATCATAGAAAAACACGTTCATTCCGAGAGATTCGGCAATCACACTAAGTTGAGAACCAATGTGTCCATAGCCAACAATGCCTAATTTTTTGCCCCGCACTTCGTGTGAACCTACAGCAGATTTGTTCCATAAACCACGATGCACTTCGGCATTGGCTTGCGGTACATTACGCATTAAGAGCAAAATTTCGCCTAGTACCAGCTCTGCTACCGAACGGGTGTTAGAGAATGGTGCATTAAACACGGGAATCCCTCGCATTTTCGCCGCTTCAAGATCCACTTGGTTCGTGCCAATACAAAAACAGCCCACCGCGATTAATTTGTTAGCGCACTCCAATACCTCAGCAGTTAAGTGCGTGCGTGAACGAATACCTAAAAAGTGGGCATCTTTAATCACTTTTTTTAATTCTTCTGGCTCAAGGGCTTTTTTATGATATTCAATATTGGTATAGCCTGCGGCATTTAACACATTAACGGCGTTTTTATGTACGCCTTCTAGCAGTACAAATTTAATTTTAGACTTATCCAGTGAGACTTTTGCTGACATTTTGCTCTCCATAATCAAATAGTTATTCGATAATTTCTGCCCCTTGCGGTGTGCCGACAATCACAATATCTGCGCCACGCAAGGCAAAAATACCATTGGTTACTACACCTGCAACATTATTTAAGGTTTTTTCCATTTCAATGGGATTTAAAATTGGAAAATTATATACATCTAAAATCACATTGCCGTTATCGGTTACCACGCCTTCACGATATTCTGGCGCACCACCTAAGCTGACTAATTTACGCCCAACTTGCGAGCGTGCCATGGGGATGACTTCTACAGGTAATGCAAAGGTTGAACCTAGTACGTCCACTTGTTTGCTTTGATCCACAATACAAATAAATTGCTTCGCGAGTGCGGCGACAATTTTTTCTCGAGTCAGTGCTGCCCCTCCGCCTTTGATCATCATTTTTTGAGGGTTAATTTCATCTGCGCCATCAACATAAATATCTAAACTGGATACATCATTGGCACTGAATACCTCAATCCCTTGTTTTCTCAATAATTCCTCTGAAGCTTTGGAAGCGGCTACTGCACCTTTAATATTATTTTTCATTGCACCAAGCACTTCAATAAAGCAGTTTACCGTTGAGCCACTTCCCACGCCGACAATCATATCAGGCTTCACATATTGTAATGCGGTTTGTGCCGCTTGCTTTTTCATTGCGAGTTGATCCATATTCTTTCCCTTAACGCATAATATTGATGTTCAAATTTGACATAAGTAACCGTTTGCGAACAAGGCATCTACTTTAATCCCATTCAAGGATAGATACAAGCCTTATTCTGGTAAAAACCCTGCTAATAATTCATTCAAAAAGAGTTTTCCTTGCTCAGTAATTTGCCAAGTGCGGTGGTTTTCCTGAATATATTTTTTTGATTTTGCCCACGCAATTTGGGGGGCTATCACGTCAAGCGATAATCCTGTCAAATGCTCAAACTCCGATTTTGGCACAGGTTCAAGCAAGCGAAAACGGTTCATAAAAAATTCAAAAGGACGATCTTCAAGCGCGATTTGTTTTTCTTCATATAAATATTCCCCACGCATATAGCCTTTCGGGTGCTTGGTTTTAGAAAAACGCCCTATTTCCCCATTGGGGAACGTTAATTTTCCGTGCGCTCCACAACCTATTGCTAAATAATCACCAAATCGCCAATAATTCAGATTATGCCGACACTGATCGCCAGCTTTTGCATAAGCTGATGTTTCATATTGTACATAACCTGCGTGGCTTAACAGTTGATGTCCTTGCTCAAAAATATCCCATAGGGCATCATCATCGGGCAAAGTAGGAGGGCGATAAGCAAACATTGTATTTGGCTCAATCGTCAGTTGATACCAAGAAAGATGGCTCGGTTCAAGGGCGATAGCTTGGTGTAAATCATCTTTCGCTTGCTCAAGGCTTTGATTGGGTAAACCGTGCATTAAATCTAAATTAATACGCTTGAAACCCGCTTCTTTCGCCATTTGTACCGCTTTTTTTGCTTCGGTCGCGTTATGAATACGCCCTAAACGTTGCAATTTTTCATCATCAAAACTTTGTATGCCTAAAGAAAGGCGATTTACCCCAGCTTCAACATAGCCCGCAAAACGTGTCGCTTCCGCCGTGCCGGGGTTGGCTTCTAACGTAATTTCAATATTTGGTGCAAACGCGATTTGCTGTTCAATTCCTTGTAATAATTGAGCTATGCCTTGTGCAGAAAACAAACTTGGCGTACCGCCGCCAATAAAAATGGAATGCAGTGTTCGCTCAGCAAGACTTGCTTGATAACGCAGTAGATCTTGGTGTAAATCAGCCAACAAATGCGCGATATATTCTTGTTCGGGAATGCCAGCTTTTTGTGCGTGTGAATTAAAATCGCAATAAGGACATTTTTGCACACACCAAGGAATATGCACATACAGGCTTAATGGCGGTAAAACTCGCATTATTTTGACCGCACTTTTACTTGTAAACGTTCTTTTAATACACTTAATGCACTGGCTCGATGTGAGATTTTTTTCTTCTCTTGGGTATCAAGCTCGGCAAAAGTGCGGTCTTTTTTAGGATAAAAAAACACACTATCGTAGCCAAAACCATTTTTTCCTTTTTCTGTAAAGGTAATTTCACCTTCACATTCCCCCTCGGCAATAATTGGTGAAGGATCCGTTTCGTGTTGCAATAAAACAATGCAGCTCACAAATTTAGCCTGACGTTCACCAGTGGGTACATTTGCTAATTTTTGCAGTAATTTTTTACGATTTTCAGCATCAGCCTGCTCACCCTCAACACCCGCATAGCGCGCGGAATATAAGCCCGGTTCGCCATTCAAGGCATTCACCACTAATCCGCTATCATCGGCAATAGCAGGCAAACCTGATATTTTGGCAGCATAACGCGCTTTTAATAAGGCATTTTCGACAAATGTCAGCCCCGTTTCCTCTGGACTTTCAATCCCTAAATCAGTTTGAGCAATGACATCAAAACCAAATTCGGCAAGTACATCAGCCATTTCTCGCACTTTACCTTGATTACCTGTAGCAAGCACAATTTTTTGTTTCATTGTTGTTCCTTATAAAATAAAAAAGGCGACTACTAAGCCGCCTTTGCAATACGAACTGATAGGAAATCAACGCAGGATTACCGCTCAATCACAATATTCTTCCGCAATATACTTAGTTTGATTAGTATAGTGCATTTTAATTGCGATCACTATTTGCTATTTTCACTAAATGATAAAGGATCAATGCGTTCTCTGTTTTTTTCTAATGTTGCTTTACCAATGCCCTGAACCTCCAACAGCTGTTCTATGGCAGTAAATTTGCCGTGTTTTTCTCTATACTCAACAATCGCTTCCGCTTTTTTAGCGCCAATACCCACTAATGCACGTTGAATATCGCTAGCTGTTGCAGTATTGATATTCAATTTTTCGCCAATAAAAGAAGAAGAGGCTTTCGCCACTTCCACTGCGCTTTCTAACTGAGGACTCGCCTTATCATTTTGTTGAGATTGTGCGGCAACAGAAAAACTCCCTAATAATGCGGTTGATAGAAGTAAAGAAGATAAAATTGTCTTAATTTTCATTACGGTTTTCCTTATTCATAAAACAAAACGTATAAATACTGAATAAATCAGCGGTTATACTTTGCATTTCAGAGTAAAAACTCGCAATAAAAACACCGCACTTCTGCGATCACGATCGTAAAAATAAAGGAAATAGGTTAAAAAAGTAATCATATTGTTTAAAGATTACTTAACTTCTTATTTACTATCTGTAGACTTTAAATGGATAACATTTTGTATAATCCTGATTTTAAACTGCTACAAATAATCATCATAGAAAATGAATTTAAATAAAATCAGAGAAAATAGAAGAGGGAAAATATAGAAAAATAGGTTATATAATGGCAGGGGCGGAGAGGCTCGAACTCCCAACACCCGGTTTTGGAGACCGGTGCTCTACCAATTGAACTACGCCCCTAAGTGAAGTGGCGGAACGGACGGGACTCGAACCCGCGACCCCCTGCGTGACAGGCAGGTATTCTAACCAGCTGAACTACCGCTCCGCAAAATTTGTAATTGGCAGTGACCTACTCTCACATGGGAAAATCCCACACTACCATCGGCGTTATAGCGTTTCACTTCTAAGTTCGGCATGGAATTAGGTGGGTCCGCTACACTATTGCTGCCAAAAAATTTTATTTTGTTAATTTACTAATATCATAATAAATTAACAAAATAAAACCTGGCGGTGCCCTACTCTCACATGGGAAACTCCCACACTACCATCGGCGTTACAGCGTTTCACTTCTAAGTTCGGCATGGATTTAGGTGGGTCCACTGCACTAACGCCGCCAAGATAATTCTTTCGCTTATCTCTCTTCTTTATAGACTTCAAAGCCTTTCGCTCTAAAATCCCTACTCTTTCAATCAAAAACAAGCCAAAACCCTTGAGCGTTGTATAGTTAAGCCTCTCGGGCAATTAGTACTGGTTAGCTCAACGACTCACATCGCTTACACACCCAGCCTATCTACGTCTTAGTCTCAAACAACCCTTACCAACTTAAAGTCGGGGAGAACTCATCTTAAGGCAAGTTTCGTGCTTAGATGCTTTCAGCACTTATCTCTTCCGCATTTAGCTACCCAGCAGTGCCTCTGGCGAGACAACTGGTACACCAGTGATGCGTCCACTCCGGTCCTCTCGTACTAGGAGCAGCCCCTCTCAATTCTCCAACGCCCACGGCAGATAGGGACCGAACTGTCTCACGACGTTCTAAACCCAGCTCGCGTACCACTTTAAATGGCGAACAGCCATACCCTTGGGACCTACTTCAGCCCCAGGATGTGATGAGCCGACATCGAGGTGCCAAACACCGCCGTCGATATGAACTCTTGGGCGGTATCAGCCTGTTATCCCCGGAGTACCTTTTATCCGTTGAGCGATGGCCCTTCCATTCAGAACCACCGGATCACTATGACCTGCTTTCGCACCTGCTCGACTTGTCTGTCTCGCAGTTAAGCTTGCTTATACCATTGCACTAACCTGACGATGTCCGACCGTCATTAGCAAACCTTCGTGCTCCTCCGTTACGCTTTGGGAGGAGACCGCCCCAGTCAAACTACCCACCAGACACTGTCCGAACACCCGTTTCAGGCGCTTCGTTAGAACATCAAACGTTAAAGGGTGGTATTTCAACAACGACTCCACGATAACTGGCGTTACCGCTTCATAGTCTCCCACCTATCCTACACATCAAAATTCAAGGTTCAGTGTCAAGCTATAGTAAAGGTTCACGGGGTCTTTCCGTCTAGCCGCGGGTACACCGCATCTTCACGGCGATTTCAATTTCACTGAGTCTCGGGTGGAGACAGCCTGGCCATCATTATGCCATTCGTGCAGGTCGGAACTTACCCGACAAGGAATTTCGCTACCTTAGGACCGTTATAGTTACGGCCGCCGTTTACTGGGGCTTCGATCAGGAGCTTCTCTTTCGATTACACCATCAATTAACCTTCCAGCACCGGGCAGGCATCACACCCTATACGTCCACTTTCGTGTTTGCAGAGTGCTGTGTTTTTAATAAACAGTTGCAGCCAGCTGGTATCTTCGACTGGTTCATGCTCCATTCGCAAAGAACTTCACACTACGCCAGCGCACCTTCTCCCGAAGTTACGGTGCTATTTTGCCTAGTTCCTTCACCCGAGTTCTCTCAAGCGCCTGAGTATTCTCTACCTGACCACCTGTGTCGGTTTTCAGTACGGTTTAGTAAAGCCTGAAGCTTAGTGGCTTTTCCTGGAAGTGTGGTATCAGTTACTTCAGCTCCTTAGAGCCTCGTCATCATCTCTCTGTGTTGACAGTAGACCGGATTTGCCTAGTCTACCCACCTACCAACTTAAACGTACATCTCCAACAGTACGCTAACCTAACCTTCTCCGTCCCCACATCGCAGCTTTACCAAGTACGGGAATATTAACCCGTTTCCCATCGACTACGCTTTTCAGCCTCGCCTTAGGGGCCGACTCACCCTGCCCCGATTAACGTTGGACAGGAACCCTTGGTCTTCCGGCGAACGGGTTTTTCACCCGTTTTATCGTTACTTATGTCAGCATTCGCACTTGTGATACGTCCAGCAATCCTCTCGAACCACCTTCTTCCGCTTACACAACGCTCCCCTACCCAACAATCTTTCGATTGATGCCGCAGCTTCGGTACTATATTTTAGCCCCGTTACATCTTCCGCGCAGGCCGACTCGACTAGTGAGCTATTACGCTTTCTTTAAATGGTGGCTGCTTCTAAGCCAACATCCTAGCTGTCTAAGCCTTCCCACTTCGTTTCCCACTTAATATAGATTTTGGGACCTTAGCTGGCGGTCTGGGTTGTTTCCCTCTCCACGACGGACGTTAGCACCCGCCGTGTGTCTCCTGTGCAGTACTCTTTGGTATTCGGAGTTTGCATCGGTTTGGTAACCCGGGATGGGCCCCTAGCCGAAACAGTGCTCTACCCCCAAAGGTATTCACACAAGGCTCTACCTAAATAGATTTCGGGGAGAACCAGCTATCTCCCGGTTTGATTGGCCTTTCACCCCCAGCCACAGGTCATCCGCTAATTTTTCAACATTAGTCGGTTCGGTCCTCCAGTTAGTGTTACCCAACCTTCAACCTGCCCATGGCTAGATCACCGGGTTTCGGGTCTATACCTTGCAACTAGCCGCCCAGTTAAGACTCGGTTTCCCTTCGGCTCCCTTATTCAGTTAACCTCGCTACAAAATATAAGTCGCTGACCCATTATACAAAAGGTACGCAGTCACCCAAAAGGGCTCCCACTGCTTGTACGTACAGGGTTTCAGGTTCTATTTCACTCCCCTCACCGGGGTTCTTTTCGCCTTTCCTTCACAGTACTGGTTCACTATCGGTCAATCAGGAGTATTTAGCCTTGGAGGATGGTCCCCCCATCTTCAAACAGGATTCCTCGTGTCCCGCCCTACTTCTCGTAAGCTTAGTACCACACGCGATTTTTCAGATACGGGGCTATCACCCTGTTTCGCTTGACTTCCCAGTCAATTCTCCTAAATCACTCGCTATCACTTACTGGCTACTCCGCTTTCGCTCGCCGCTACTCACAGAATCTCGGTTGATTTCTTTTCCTCGGGGTACTTAGATGTTTCAGTTCTCCCGGTTCGCCTTGTTTACCTAGTTTATTCAGTAAACAATGATAGGTTCTTCACCTATCGGGTTTCCCCATTCGGACATCGTGGGTTAAACGCTTCTTATCAACTCACCCACGCTTTTCGCAGATTAGCACGTCCTTCTTCGCCTCTGATTGCCAAGGCATCCGCCCTGTACGCTTTCTCACTTAACTATACAACCTCAAGGATTTTTTTCCTTAAAGCTATCATCGTCATTCGTTGAGAATCGCTTACTTGCTTTTGTTCAAGTAAGTCTTCTTTTACTCAGACTTCTTCAATTCAATGATAAACTTTATCTTTTATCACCGGCTTGAAAGTCTCTTCAGTTTTCAGCTTGTTTTTACATTGTTAAAGAGCAATTCGCTATAAAATTAGCTTTATATGGCGTCCCCTAGGGGATTCGAACCCCTGTTACCGCCGTGAAAGGGCGATGTCCTAGGCCTCTAGACGAAGGGGACTACATATAAAGGTAATCTCTACTACATCCTTTGCTTCTCATTGTCTAACATCAATCAACCAATCTGTGTGAACATTCGTCTTCTCTTCGGTAAGGAGGTGATCCAACCGCAGGTTCCCCTACGGTTACCTTGTTACGACTTCACCCCAGTCATGAATCATACCGTGGTAAACGCCCCCCTCTCGGTTAAGCTATCTACTTCTGGTACAACCCACTCCCATGGTGTGACGGGCGGTGTGTACAAGGCCCGGGAACGTATTCACCGCGACATTCTGATTCGCGATTACTAGCGATTCCGACTTCATGGAGTCGAGTTGCAGACTCCAATCCGGACTTAGATGCACTTTCTGAGATTCGCTCACCCTCGCAGGCTCGCTTCCCTCTGTATGCACCATTGTAGCACGTGTGTAGCCCTACTCGTAAGGGCCATGATGACTTGACGTCATCCCCACCTTCCTCCAGTTTATCACTGGCAGTCTCCTTTGAGTTCCCATCTCTACATGCTGGCAACAAAGGATAAGGGTTGCGCTCGTTGCGGGACTTAACCCAACATTTCACAACACGAGCTGACGACAGCCATGCAGCACCTGTCTCAAAGTTCCCGAAGGCACAGTCTTATCTCTAAAACCTTCTTTGGATGTCAAGAGTAGGTAAGGTTCTTCGCGTTGCATCGAATTAAACCACATGCTCCACCGCTTGTGCGGGCCCCCGTCAATTCATTTGAGTTTTAACCTTGCGGCCGTACTCCCCAGGCGGTCGATTTATCACGTTAGCTACGGGCGCCAAGCTCAAAGCCCAACCCCCAAATCGACAGCGTTTACAGCGTGGACTACCAGGGTATCTAATCCTGTTTGCTCCCCACGCTTTCGCACATGAGCGTCAGTATCTCCCCAAGGGGCTGCCTTCGCCTTCGGTATTCCTCCACATCTCTACGCATTTCACCGCTACACGTGGAATTCTACCCCTCCCTAGAGTACTCTAGTAAACCAGTCTGAAATGCAATTCCCAAGTTAAGCTCGGGGATTTCACATCTCACTTAATTTACCGCCTGCGTGCCCTTTACGCCCAGTTATTCCGATTAACGCTCGCACCCTCCGTATTACCGCGGCTGCTGGCACGGAGTTAGCCGGTGCTTCTTCTGTGACTAACGTCAAATCAACGCGCTATTAACACGTCAACCTTCCTCATCACCGAAAGAACTTTACAACCCGAAGGCCTTCTTCATTCACGCGGCATGGCTGCGTCAGGGTTCCCCCCATTGCGCAATATTCCCCACTGCTGCCTCCCGTAGGAGTCTGGGCCGTGTCTCAGTCCCAGTGTGGCTGGTCATCCTCTCAGACCAGCTAGAGATCGCAGGCTTGGTAGGCCTTTACCCCACCAACTACCTAATCCCACTTGGGCTCACCTTATGGCTAGTGGCCTTCCGGTCCCACTACTTTAATCCTCAGATATTACGCGGTGTTAGCCATCGTTTCCAATGGTTATCCCCCTCCATAAAACAGATTCCCAAGCATTACTCACCCGTCCGCCACTCGTCAGCATCGAAAGCAAGCTTTCAACCCGTTACCGTTCGACTTGCATGTGTTAAGCCTGCCGCCAGCGTTCAATCTGAGCCATGATCAAACTCTTCAGTTTAATCTCGCTCAATGAATACATAACGTTATATTCTATTTGAATTTCAAGTTAAGCATCATTGATTTCTAAATTTTAAATCTTTTTGAAAATCAACGAATGCCCACACAGATTGTCTGATTGATTGTTAAAGAGCAAAAAAGAACGACGCGATTTGTATCATCTTAATTTCTACAACGTCGCGTCGTTGTGTGCGGCGTATTATAGACATCTCGAAAATCTTTGCAAGTCTTTTTTTGCAAATTTTTAAGATTTTTTATCGCTTGATGACTTTTACGCCAACTTGCAAAATTATTCACCTAAGTGCGGTGAAAATTTAGCTTATTTTATCTCTCTAGAGCCATCCTTTTTGACGAAATGTTTTCCACACTTCAATAACGTACGCCATTTCTTCCGGTGTACCTAAGGTTAAACGGTTGTAATTCGTTAATGGCGGGAAAGGACGGCCAACAACAATATTGTATGCTTTCATACGTTTTGCATATTCTACACTATCACCTTTGATACTGTGAAAAATGAAATTTGCACTACTTGGTATATAAGTAAGCCCTAATTCATCAAGCGCTTTCATCACCATACGACGAGATTCATCTGTAACACGACGGCTTTCTTGTAAAAATGCGTTATCTGCTAATGTCGCACGTGCAGCCACTGCAGCGGTTAAGTTAGTGTTATCGGCGCTTAAGAATTGACGTAAATAATCCATTTCTGATTTCGCTGCCACCATATAGCCAATCCGCAAGCCTGCCAATGCATATAATTTAGAAAACGTTCTCGTTACAGCTAAATGTTCAGTCCCTTTACGCACCCATTCCATCGCGCTGGTGAATTGCGGATCACCTTCGGCGTATTCTGCATAAGCTTCATCAATCAACAAACGATGATTCGCTGGAATATTATCTAACCAAGGCGCCAACTGGCTATTTGGCGTCAATAATGCAGTTGGATTATTTGGGTTACAAAGATAAATAATGCTCATACCATCAAATTGATCCGCAGCCGCACGGATTGCTTTAAGATCAAATGAGAGATCCTCTTTTAATGGAACTTTCACCACCGGCACATTGCGTGCTAAGGCATAATCTTCATAAATCCCAAATGTTGGATCGGGTGCAATCACTTGTACAGCTTGCTTTTTCTCATTCGCTTGCTGAATCCAACCTGCAATCACCGCTTCAATCGCTTCAGAAGAGCCATTACCTAATCCTATATTTTCCGTATTAAGATTAAAACGCTTGGCAATATCCTCAATCAAACCTTCACGTTCACTGTCCGGATAACGATTGGATAAATTGAGATGATTAATAATCGCCTGACGTGCAGACTGGCTCATTCCCAAAGAATTTTCATTAAAATTTAATAATAGAGGGTGTTCAGCGCTAGGTAGCGTAAATGTTGTCTGCGTTGTAATGGGTTGTGTTTCGGCAACGACTTTGTGGTGAAAAAGACCTGCAGCAACACCCGCAGCGGTAAGTTGTAGCATACGACGACGATTAATTTGCATAATTATTCCTTATTGAGTTTTAGTTATTAAATTTCTAATTCATAAAGCAAGCAATTAAAACCTATTAAAACTTACTTTAACGGCGTTAAATTTGTAATAATTCATTAAAATTGTCAAGTAATAAAACCTATATTTTAAATTAATATTTAAAAATAATGAATTTTAATTCAACAAAGCTCTTTTAACTATACGCTATACAATGACGTTCTGATAGCAACATATGATAGATGTAAGATGAGAAAAATGTTCTTGCAGAAAAGTGAAAAAGGAAACGAGAAGATGGAAGTCTTCTTCAGGGTTAGTCTATTTTTTATATCACGTTAATGCTGGGGTGCAAAATCCACTTCAACGCGACTTATGCAAGTGCGGTGGAAATTTTGTTAATTTTTCCACCGCACTTTCTGTTGGCTAATTAAGTTGCTTCAGCTGTTCGGCAAATTTGTCCACTTTTTGCCAATCGGTATATTCAATTTCTTTACTGGTGTCCGTTTCGCCGCCCGTAATTTTCATAATAAAGCGGATCATCATTCGGTCGAACCAGCCATAACGGGGATACAATAACGCCCCCGCAAATACCGCACATAAAGTGGGGTTCCAGTGGATACGTTGCAAAAATTTTTTGACATATGAATTCGTTTCTGGCGTATCCTTGCCGGCTTTACGCGCAGTTAAATTCACGCCAAAAAATGCCGTTTGTTTGCGATTTAAAAGTGCGATGTTTTTTTCGATAAATTGATAAAGCAATTTGTTAAAATGTCCGTAACGGATTGATGCACCGATGATAATGCGATCAAATTCCGCTAAGTCAGGCACGTTATCACTAATGCTCCGCACTTCGGCGATTAATTTTTCTGCCATAAATTGGGCGATTTTCTGCGTTTGCCCATCACAGCTAGAATACAAAATCAAAGTTTTCATCAAGTTCTCCAAAAAGCAGGACTGAATAGCACTAAGAGTGAAAAGATTTCCAAACGCCCTGCCGCCATTGCAAAGGAAAAAACATATTTTGCACTATCTGGCACACCGGCAAAGCTTGTACTGATGATACCTAGCCCCGGTCCTGAATTTGTAATGGCGGCAAAAACAGCACCAATGGAATCAAATGCTTCCATTCCGCATAAGATAGCCGCAAAGACGCATAGCCAAAATGTAAGGAAAAAGGCAATTAAAAACGCCCAAATCCGTTCAATAACCTGCATAGATAATAAATTATCACCGAGTTTAACTGGCACAACAAGGCTTGGATGAACTAACGATTTCAGTTCTCGTTTAAACTGCAACCAGACAACTAAGACACGGATCATTTTAAGCCCTCCCGAGGTTGAGCCGGCACAGCCCCCTAATAACCCCGCAAAGACAAGCATCATTCCTAGAAATGGCGGCAATTGATTGAAATCAAATAACGTATAGCCTGACGTCATTGCCATAGACGCAGATTGCGCACTCCCTTGGGCAAAGGCATCAATCAGCGAAAGGTTATCGTAAGAAAGATAAAGCCCTAGAGATAGCACGAGAATAAAGAATCCTTGAACGAAACAAAAAAAACGAAACTCAGGATCATGCCAATAGGTTTTCCATATACTTTGGTGTTTCATATGTGTTAAAGCCGTAATGTGCAAGCCAAAGTTACAACCTGCGACAAGCATAAAAAATGCGGCTAAAAAATAAATTTTGGAATCATTAAAATACCCTAAATTGGCATCGTGAGTGGACATTCCACCATTAGAAACCGTAGAAAAACTATGAGAAATCGCGTCAAACATTGACATTCCCGCCCACCAATAAGCAAGAATGCATACAACCGTAAGCACGCAATATAAAATCCATAATAGTTTTGCAACTTCTGCAATTCTCGGCAAATTTTTCTGATCTTTCAGTGGGCCTGAAGATTCAATGCGATAAAGCTGGCTTCCTCCAATCCCTAAAATAGGTACAACGGCAACAACCAATACAATCAGCCCCATTCCCCCTAGCCATTGTAAAAACTGGCGATAAAATAAAATGGATTTCGGCAAGTTATCTAGCCCAGACATTACCGTTGCGCCTGTTGTCGTCAGGGCAGAAAATGCCTCGAATACCGTATCTGCAAAATCCATATGCACTTCATCAAATAACAAGAATGGAATCACCGCCAATAAACTCAACAGCACCCAGAATACCACGACGATTAAAAAACCTTCTCTGGCACGCAATTCCTGTTTATGTTGATGACAGCTCCACCACAACAGCGTGCCAAAAGAAAAGCTAGCAATGAAGGCTTGCATAAACGCTTTTCCTCCCCCATCACCATAAATCAGTGCCACAAATGCTGGCACAAGCATTGTGGCAGAAAAACACATCACCAAAATGCCGATAATTCGAAAAATAGATAATATATGCACAATGTTCTCTCTTATTTTATTGCGAGGATTGTTAGCTGACCGGCAGAACGTTCCGTTAATTCTCGTTCAAACTCAGCCTGTTTATCAGGACGGATTGCCAATACAAAATGGACTTTTTCTTGGAAATCTTGCGATTCAATCAACACCTCTTGCTGCACACACAAGTGTTGCAGCCAGTTGATTTGGTCATACTCACAGGTCAACCGAAAATGTTCTCGCTCCACTTTCATTGTGGTTTCAAGCAATTGCAAGGCTTGTTGCACGCCGTTGCCATAAGCACGCACCAAGCCTCCTGTCCCCAGCAAAATCCCACCATAATAGCGCACCACAACGGCACTGACTTCACCAATTTGGCTACCCAGCAACGCATTTAACATTGGCTTACCAGCTGTGCCTGCGGGTTCGCCATCATCGGAAAAGCCTAAACTTTGGGTATCTGACGGTTTACCCGCGACTGCCGCCCAACAATGATGGCGAGCATTTGGGTGCTGAGTACGAATTTCCTGCCAAAACGCTTTCGCTTGTGCTAAACCTTCTGTATGTTTGAGATACGTGATAAAACGGCTTTTCTTAATTTCTTCTTCAAAAACCACCGCACTTTGCGGAATTAAATATTCCATAATCCAGACTAATTTTGACCAATATTTAATTGAGCGGTATTATACGCACAAAATCACTTCAACTAAATAAACAATGAACGAAATTAATATTCATCAACAGTTAGATACCCAAGGGCTACGCTGCCCTGAACCGGTAATGCTAGTACGCAAGCAAATTCGCCATATGCAAGCGGGGGAAGTGCTACTTATTCTGGCTGATGATCCTGCTACCACAAGGGATATTCCCAGTTTCTGTCAATTTATGGATCATCGTTTACTCAAAAGCGAAACAGAAAGCCCCCCGTTTAGATATTGGGTGCAGAAAGGGCAATAACAAAAGAAAATCAGAACAAAATAAAAAGGTGCGGACATTCGCACCTTTCTTTTTTAACGGGATTATAGGTAGAATTTATCTACAAAATTTAATTTATCGTCAAGTTTTAGCACTAATGGCTGACCTGTTGGGATTTCAAAATCCATAATATCTTCATCAGAAATGCCGATAATGTGTTTGGCTAAGGCACGCAATGAGTTACCGTGAGCGGTGACTAATACACGTTTTCCTGATAATAACGCTGGGGCAATTTGATCTTCCCAGAACGGTAAAACGCGCTCTAAGGTTACTTTTAAGTTTTCGCCATCAGGGATCACATCAGGCGGTAAATTTGCATAACGGCGATCATTATGGGCTGAATTTGGATCATTTGGATCTAGTAATGGTGGTAATGTATCGTAAGAACGACGCCAAATATGCACCTGTTCATCACCATATTTTTCTGCCGTTGCTTTTTTGTCTAAGCCTTGTAATTCGCCATAATGACGCTCATTTAAACGCCAACTTTTCACTTGCGGGATCCAAAGCTGGTGAGACTCTTCCAACACAATATTACAGGTTTTAATTGCACGAGTAAGTACAGAGGTAAACGCGATGTCAAACTCATAGCCTGCATCTAATAATTTTTTCCCTGCCGCTTTCGCTTCTTCTACACCACGTTCCGTTAAATTAACATCACGCCAGCCAGTGAATAAATTTTTCGCATTCCATTCACTAAAACCGTGACGGATAAACACTAATTCCATAGAAAATCTCCTAATGTTAATGAAAAATACTGCGCCACTTTATAGCAAAAATTTCAGCTTTTTAAAAGGAAAAAGCATTACTTTCCTGATCTTTCGCAAGGATTTACCGCATTCTGATTTTTCTCCAAACCGCGATTTTCTGATTTACTCAAAATTTTTCCCCGCGAACATTTAGCGCCTTGCTCAAATAATGGTATAGTTATGCACATTTTTAGCCATTAGGGCGATACACCAATTTTATTAATGAGAGAAAAAACGTTGAAAAAACGCACCGCACTTTTCTTCTTTGCCTGCACCCTACCTTTCGCTGTGCAGGGCGCGGATCTGTCTGCGATTCAAAAACAGATCAAACAGCAAGAACAGAAAATTGCTGAACAAAAACGTGAACAAGACAAATTGCAATCCACCCTTAAAAATCAGGAATTGCAAATTAATGGCGTGGTTGGACAACTTCGCCAAACGGAATCAGATCTAAAAGCCATTCGCCAAATGATCGCGGATACCGATAAACAAATCAAACACTTAGAAAAACAAGAAAAAAGCCAAAAAGAAAAACTGGCTAAGCAGATCGATGCAATGTACCGCTCAGGCATTAACCCTTCGGTGCTAGAGAAACTCTTTTCAGAAGATGCTCAAAAAGCAGAGCGAATGAAAGCCTATTATGAGCATATGAACCAAGCTCGTCTTGCCTACATTGAAGATCTCAAACAAACGCAAGAACAGCTCAAGAAAGAAAAAGCCAATATCCAAACTCAACAGCAAGAACAACAAAATCAGCTGAATGCGCAGAAAAAACAACAACAGAGTTTGCAAAAAGTGCAGCGCGAACGCCAATCTACGCTCAATCAGCTGAATAAGCGTTTAGCCAAAGATCAAAATAAATTAGATAGCTTAAAAGAAAACGAAAATGCCTTACGCCAACAAATCCAACGTGCAGAACAACAAGCGCGTGAACAAGAAAAACGTGAACGCGAAGCGTTAGCGCAGAAAACTCGCCAAGAAGAACAAAAAAACCAAAAACCTTACACGCCAACCGCCCAAGAAAAACAGCTTATGGCAAGTAGCTCAGGGTTGGGTAAACCACAAAGGCAATATCAATATCCTGTATCAGGCAAAATTCTCAACCGTTTTGGTTCAACCCAAATGGGTGAATTAAAATGGAAAGGGATTGTGATCGGAGCAAATGCAGGTAGTTCAGTTCGAGCTATTGCTGATGGACGAGTTATTTTAGCTAGTTGGTTACAAGGTTATGGCTTAATGGTGATCATTAAACACGGTGAAAACGATCTAAGCTTATACGGCTACAACCGCGCCGTTTCAGTCAAAGAAGGGCAACTGGTGAAAGCAGGGCAAAAAATTGCCGAAGTGGGAAGTTCTGGGGGACAATCAAGATCAGGGCTTTATTTTGAAATTCGCCGTAAAGGTGTTGCGGTAAATCCGACAGGTTGGTTGCGATAATGAAGAGAACTTACCAAAAACAAATCACCAAAAAACAAAGTGCGGTTAAAAATTTACTGATTTTTTCTACCGCACTTTCCTTGAGCCTCTTCCCCACAATTTCGATCAGCCAATCTCGCCTTGCTATTGTCATTGATGATGTGGGCTATCGCCCTAAAGAAGATGCCGCAATTTATGCGATGCCAAAAGAAATTTCGGTAGCAATCATTCCTTCCGCACCCTATGCCAAACAACGCAATCAACAAGCAATGCAACAAGGGCGAGATGTGCTTATTCATTTGCCCATGCAACCTATGGGGAATCATAAGATTGAATCTGGTGGTTTGACACTTGGAATGACACAGCAGGCAGTTCGAGAAAGAGTACAAAATGCGAAACAAGTTATTTCTTCAGCTATTGGATTGAATAATCATATGGGGAGTGCAGCTACTGCTGATAGTGATTTAATGAATAAATTAATGACAGTATTAAAAGAGCAACATCTCTTTTTTCTTGATAGCCGTACCATTGGACATTCTGTTGCAAGTAAAACCGCAAAACAATACGGCATAAAAGCACTCGATCGCCATATTTTCCTTGATGATAGCGATGAATTTAACAACGTTCAACGCCAATTTCAACAAGCCATTACCTATGCACGCAAACAAGGCACTGCTATCGTTATCGGACATCCCCGAAAAAATACGATTGCTGTGCTACAAAATGGCTTACGTCACCTCCCTCAAGATATTCAATTAGTGAATATAGGCAGTCTATGGCGTGGTGAAAAAATCGTCCCACAAAAACCATTCATTATGCTCTTTAATGCAACACCAGCCCCGACATCCGTCGCCCCTTTTCGAGAAATACCATTACTAAGAGGGATACCAAAATAGAAGAGATCAAAAAGAAGTGGCGGAAGATAATGGGAGTCGAACCCACCCAAGATTGCTGGCAACCTTAACAGGATTTGAAGTCCTGCCGTTTCACCGGAAACGCCTATCTTCCAACAGTTTGCTCACTTTAAAGGAAATTTGTTGATTATTCAAGCCTATGTGAAAGTAAAATTATCGGCCCACATTTTATTGTTATTTTAATGTGCAATAACATAAGATCATTTTAGTAAAGTGCTACCGAAAAACACACCAATGCCATATCCTTTCAACATCTCTCGGCAAGACTTCCAGTTAAAAGCTGAATTTTTGATTAAAAAACAGTATGATTACAGGTAAAAGTTTACTAGGACGATAAAATGAGCAGCCTTTTTCAACAACTTCCTTCAATAGATAAATTGTTAAAACAGCGTGAACTTGCCCCATTGATTACAATGTTCGGTCATCGTGCGGTGGTTAATGTATGTCGAAAATTCCTTGAAGATGCCCGTTCTCAGATAAAAAAAACACAAACACTTCCCGATATTTTTCTTAATCAGGAAAACTTGCTTACCGAAATTCAGCGAACCCTCACCATACAACAACAAGTAAAAATTCAACCTGTGCATAATTTAACGGGAACTGTTTTACATACGAATTTAGGTCGGGCTTTGTGGGCTGAGGCTGCACAGCAAGCCGCATTATTAACGATGCAAGAAAATGTCGCATTAGAATATGACTTGCTCGCCGGAGAACGTAGCCACCGCGATAAGTATATTAGTGAGCTATTATGTGAGCTTACCGGAGCAGAAGCCGCTTGCGTGGTGAACAACAATGCAGCAGCCGTGTTACTAATGTTAGCTACCTTTGCAGCGGGTAAAGAAGTGGTTATTTCTCGTGGTGAGCTAATTGAAATTGGCGGTTCGTTCCGTATCCCTGATATTATGCAACAAGCCGGCTGTAAGCTAATTGAAGTTGGTACAACAAATCGCACCCATTTAACTGATTATCGCCGTGCTATCAACGAAAATACTGCCTTTTTAATGAAAGTTCATAGTAGTAATTACCAAATTTGTGGCTTTACGCATTCTGTCAGCGAAGCCGAATTAGCACAACTTGGTCAGGAAATGAATGTGCCTGTGGTAACCGATTTAGGCAGTGGAGCATTGGTGGATCTTTCACAATATGGCTTGCCGAATGAACCTACCGTACAAGAAAAATGGCAGCAAGGTGTGGATTTAATCTCATTCTCTGGGGATAAATTGCTAGGTGGTCCACAGGCAGGCATTATTGTTGGAAAAAAAGAATTTATCGATCAACTACAAGCGCATCCACTCAAGCGCGCATTACGCTGTGATAAAGTCATTTTAGCGGGATTAGAGGCGACGTTGCGTTTATATCTTCAACCTGAAAAATTGACAGAGAAACTGACGAGTTTGCAGTTACTCACGCAGCATGTCTCCGTATTACACCAACAGGCAGAAATACTGAAAGTGCGGTTGGAAAATCAGTTAGATTTTGCCTATACTGTCCGTGTGGAACAAAGCCAATCACAAATTGGCAGTGGCGCCCAACCCCTCGCCACGCTTCCTTCCATTGCGGTAACCATAGAAGAAAAAACATCGCAAAAATTGACCGCACTTCTTGAACGCTTCAAACAACTCCCCCAGCCTATCATTGGGCGAATTGAACAAAATAAATTATGGCTCGATCTACGTAGCCTTGCCAATTTTGAACGTTTATTAAATACCGTGGAGCAACTATGATTATTGTTACCTCAGGCCACGTCGATCACGGCAAAACCGCTTTGTTACGCGCTTTAACGGGTACTGATGCGGATCGCTTGCCAGAAGAAAAGAAACGTGGAATGACGATTGATTTAGGTTATGCCTATTTACCTTTACCACAGAAAACGCTGGGTTTTATTGATGTGCCGGGACACGAAAAATTTCTCTCAAATATGCTTGCCGGGCTAGGCGGAGTAGATTATGCAATGCTTATCGTTGCCGCAGATGAAGGTATTCAGCCACAAACCGCAGAACATCTCGCCATTTTACGCCTATTGCATTTTAAGCAAATTATTGTTGTGATCACAAAAGCGGATAAAGTCAGCAAAACACATATTGCAAACACCAAGCAACAACTGGTACAAGCATACCCATTTTTGAAAGAAAGCCCTTTTTTCATTACTTCCGCTTATACAGGGCAAGGTATTGACGAATTACAAGCACATTTAGCAAATTTGCCTTCTCTTTCTGATAACCAGCTGCCTTTCCGTTATGTGATAGATCGCATTTTTACGATTAAAGGGGCAGGAACTGTGGTAACAGGCACGGCATTCAGTGGGCGTATTGCTACGAATGAAGAACTGTACTTATCCACAGGAAAAAAAGTGCGTATTAAAAATATCCATAGCCAAGATCAACAATCAATGGTTGGAGAGGCCGGGCAACGTTTAGCCTTAAATATTCAAACCGATGTAGAACGAACTGAAATTCAGCGTGGAGACTGGCTTTTCTCTCACCCACCAACAGTTGCCACTGATCGCATTACCGTAGAAATCGAAGCGGCACAGTGGATACAAGAAAGCCAAGCTGTGCATAGTTATCACGCCGCCTCGCATACAACGGGTAAGCTCACATTGCTCGAAAATAAACAACTTTATCCACAGCAAAAAGCCCTAGCAGAACTCACTTTACAAGATCCATTATACCTAACCTATAACGATAAATTAATTTTACGTACAGGCGATGCCAAATCCTTGTTAGCTGGCGCAAGGGTGATTGAAATTCACTCGCCAAAACGTTACAAGCGTACTGAAGTGCGGTTGAATTTTTTACATCATTTACTCACAACGCAAAACGTAGCTGAACGTTTAAGTTGCTATTTACAACATCGCCCAATGCCACTTACGGAATTAGCGTGGTTAGCACAACGTAAAGAAGAGGATTTACCCGATTTACTTGCAGAACGTCATATCCAAACCCGGCAAGGGTGGGCATTTACGCGTAGTTATCAACAACAGCAAAGTGAAAAATTAATCGCCACATTGACGGATTACCACCAGCAATCTCCCGATCAACTTGGCTTAAGCAAAGCACGTTTATATCGCATTGCGGCTATTCATCAGCCTGAAGCCTTAATTTATTATTTTATTGCTGACTTATTAGCCCAAGAGAAGCTTCAGCAAACGCGCGGTTGGTTGCATTTACCAGAACATAAAATTCGTTTTAATACAGAAGAACAGCAGTTATGGCAGCAAGTCCTCACGCATTTTGAACAACAGCACGGACAAGCATTATGGGTGCGAGATTTAGCGAATTTACTGGATTTAGATGAAAGCACGATGCGTAATTTTCTTTATAAAGCAGGGAAATTAGGCTATTTAACGCCTATTGTACGAGATCGTTTTATGCTTACGGAAACCCTGTATGCGTATGCGCATTGGGTAAAAAACATTATCTTGGAGAAGGGAGACATTTCAGTAAATCAACTCCGCGATGAATTACAATGGGGCAGAAAAATGACGGTGCAACTTATGGAATATTTCGATCGCTGTGGTTTTTTACGCCGTAAGGGAAATGTGCATTTATTACGAGATGGCGATCTCTTTGATTACTAACCATAAAACACAAGTGCGGTGAAAAATGGAGAAATTTATCACCGCACTTTTCTTAAATGCAAACACATTTTTATTGCCATTTATTTTTTCATCAATCCCTTTGCAAGCGGGATAAGATAACCTCCTCACAACGTCCATTTATGTCCAACTAAAGCAACGATAAAGTAGATCAAGTATGCAACCTATGTTGAGCCTGTGCTATGTCACTAAATATTTAAATTGATTTTCTCATCAATAAAACATTGATCCATTTCAAATGCCGGTTTTGCTGCTTTATCTTTACCAATGGTTTTTGAAGGGACACCCGCAACAGTGGTATATTCAGGGACGGGTTGTAATACCACAGAATTTGCACCAATTTTGGCATAACGCCCAATTTCAATATTACCGAGAATTTTTGCCCCAGCTCCAATCATCACCCCCTCCCTTACTTTTGGATGACGATCACCAGATTCTTTACCCGTTCCACCTAGGGTAACACCTTGTAGAATAGATACATCATTTTCGATGACAGAGGTTTCGCCTACCACAATGCCAGTGGCGTGATCGAACATAATGCCACAGCCTATTTGTGCAGCGGGGTGAATATCCACATCAAACGCAACAGAAATTTCATTTTGTAAATAAATCGCCAACGCTTTACGATTTTGTTGCCATAAATAATGGGTAATACGGTAACTTTGTAAGGCGTGAAAACCTTTTAAATATAATAACGGCGTTGTCCATAATTCCACTGCGGGATCCCGTTGACGCACCGCACGAATATCACAAGCCGCACTGCCAATGATATCAGGTTCTGCTTGGTAGGCGTCTTCAATAATTTCACGCAAGGTGATCGCGGGCATAATGGGATTTGCTAATTTATTAGCTAAAATATAACTTAATGCGTTACCAAGATTCTGGTGTTTTAGAATAGTGGAATGAAAAAAACTCGCGAGCATTGGCTCACATTCCGCTAATTCTTTTGCTTCTTGACGAAGTAAACGCCAAACTTCAACAGGCATTTTATTCTCCTTTTCGTTCTCGTCCAAGCAGACTGAATGCAACATCTTTGGCATTTTTAGCACAAAATAGGACTTGGTAAATTTGTTCGGTAATTGGCATTTCTACACCTTGTCGCTGAGCAAGTAAATAGGTTTCTTTGGTGTTATAAAATCCTTCCACCACCTGACCAATTTCAGCTAATGCCTGCTCGGTGTTTTGCCCCTGACCAAGCATTAACCCAAAGCGACGATTACGCGATTGGTTATCCGTACAAGTTAGTACTAAATCACCTAAGCCTGACATTCCCATAAATGTATTGGGGTTCGCCCCGAGTGATTCACCTAATCGGCTAATCTCCGCTAAACCACGTGTGATCAAGGCAGTACGCGCATTTGCGCCAAACCCCATTCCGTCTGACATTCCAGCCCCAATGGCAATCACATTTTTAATGGCTCCTCCAAGCTGAACACCGATCATATCTTGATTAAGATAAACACGAAAATGTTTACTGCAATGAATACGCGCTTGAAATTCTTGGGCAAACGCCAGATCGTGAGAAGCTAAGGTGATTGCCGTTGGCAGCCCTTGTGCAAGCTCTTTGGCAAATGTTGGGCCAGATAAAACAGCTAATGGATATTGCGTGCCAAGTTTTTCTTCTACCACCTGTTGCAATAAACGCCCTGTATCTCGTTCTAAACCTTTCGTCGCCCAAACAATTCGATGCTCTGGCTGTAAGTGCGGTCGGATTTTTTCTAAAACTTCGCCAAAAACGTGGCTAGGTACAACAATCAATAAATCTCGTGATTTTTGCACCGCACTCGCTAAATTCGTTTCAATTTGTAATGCTTCAGGAAACGGAATATCTGGTAAAAAAGGCTGATTACAACGTGCATCCGCCAACGCTTGCATATGTTCGGCATTATGTCCCCAAAGATAAGTAGGAGAACCGTTACGAGAGAAACTGATTGCCAATGCCGTCCCGTAAGATCCTGCGCCAATGACAGTAATGGGTGAATTGGAAATATTGTTGTGCATTAATCATCTCCATAATGAAAATAAAAGTGAATCACACTCACTATTAATGCCTTGAGTTTAACCTACTTGAATTAGACTGAAAATAGAATTTTTACAGAAGTGAGTTAGTGGTGGGGCGTTATATAAAGCAGTGGATAGATTACATTGCCAAATTGTATCCTATCGAATACAATTTATAAAAGGAGATGGGTATGGAAAAAATAAATGAAATAAGAACAACAGCCGAATTTGACCACTGGCTAATGAATTTAAAAAATCGCATAGCAAAAATGGCAATTATCAAGCGCATAGAACGAGCTGAGCAAGGAAATTTCGGTGATCATAAACCATTAGGTGGTGGGCTTTATGAAATGCGAATAGCAACTGGAGCAGGTTATCGTGTTTATTACATTCAAGATGGCAATACGTTATATTTTTTGTTGTGTGGTGGCGATAAATCAACACAACAGGCAGGTATTAACAAAGCAAGAATGATGATTGAGGATTAACATAATGAAATTAAAAGCAAATATTAAAACAAGTCATTTTGACGCAGCAAAATACCTTACTACGGAAGAAGATATACAGGCTTATTTAGCTGAAACCCTAAAAAGTGGAGGGCAAGAAGAATTTTTAACCGCACTTTCAACAGTTGCAAGAGCAAGAGGAATGACAGAGCTAGCTAAACAAACAGGTTTAGGGCGTGAAAGTCTGTATAAAACCCTATCCAAAGGCAGTAAACCGAGATTTGAAACCATACAAAAAATTCTCTTGGCGTTTAATTTGGAACTCGTGCCAACAATTAAAGGGCGGTGATTTTTTCCATAAAAAAGTGGGTCTTTCACCCACTTATTTTGATTAATTAACCGTTTCTGGTTTCTCGTCCTGTGCTTGCTCCGCTTGCTGACGCTCTAAATATTCCATAAAGAGTGCATCAAAGTTTACGGGAGAAAGATTTAATGGCGGGAAAGTGCCACGGTTTACAAGGCTTGCAATTAATTCACGCGCGTAAGGGAACAGCATATTTGGGCATTGTGAAGTTAAGCAATGGGCAAGTTGAACGCCTTCCAACCCACTTACTGTGAACACGCCTGCTTGTTTTACTTCACAAATAAACGCCACATCACCACTTTCTTCAAGGGTGGTTTCGGTGGAAATGTTTAAACAGACCTCATAAAGATCTTCACCTAATTCAACCACTTCTGTGTTTAAATCAAAAGAAAGTTGAGGTTTCCATTCTTGTTGGAAAATATGGGGAAGATTCGGCGCTTCAAAAGAGACATCTTTAATATAGATACGTTGAATTTGTAATACAGCTTCTGTTTGTTGTTCTTGTGCTTCCGTTGCAACTTCTTGATTTTGCTCAGTCATTTTCTATTCCTCTATGAGTTATTTATCTTTTTTCACTAATGGCAAATTCGCTGAACGCCAACCTGCAATCCCTTCTTTTAACGCGTACACTTCGCGAAATCCTTGTTTAGCCAAAAGCTCTGCGGAAGTGCCTGCAGCCATTCCCGTGGCACACACAACCACAACGGGCTTGTCTTTATGCTGTTCAATTTTACCAATATTCTGATTTTTAATTTCGCTAGGTAATAAATGAATGCTGTGAATAATATGCCCACGTTCAAATTCATCAAGAGTACGCACATCAATTACTGTCGCCTCTTTATTATTCATTAAGCTAACGATCTCGGCATTCTCAATGGTTTTCACTTTGGTGGTGAACGCCTTGAAATAGGTGTAAATAACGAGAAAAAATACGGCTATCCAAGAAATAACCATTAATGTGTGATTTTTTGCAAAGGCAGTTGCCATCGGTAGAAATTCTTGCATTTTACTCTCTATGTTTTAATTCAAAAAATAAAGGCTTAAGTATAACCGCACTTTATTCATCTTTCAAAGAAACTCTGTGAAATTCCCCACTTGTTAAGGTGGGTTTTATTCTAAATCAATGAATAAATAAAAATAATTAGAGCTTATATAGCGATTCACCGCGTTTATTGCTATATTATTGCGCGATTTTAAAGAGATTTTTCTCTTTTCATCATTGTATGTTCTTTTTGCAAAGAAATTATCTAATCCATATATTAAAAGAGGTTCGATTATGTTTTTTCTCCAATTTGCCATCGTATTGGTGTGCATTTTGATTGGTGCGCGCATTGGCGGTATCGGCTTGGGAGTAATGGGCGGTATGGGGCTTGCTATCCTCTCTTTTGGCTTCGGCTTAGCGCCTGCGGGTTTACCGATTAATGTAATGCTAATGATTATGGCGGTCGTTTCTGCCGCAGCGGCAATGCAAGCCGCAGGTGGTTTAGATTATATGATCAAAATCGCCACCAATATTTTACGTAAACACCCGAAATACATCACCTTTATTGCGCCTGCAGTAACTTGGACATTCACCGTATTAGCAGGAACAGGTCACGTGGCTTATTCTGTATTACCGGTGATTGCAGAAGTAAGTCGCCACAATGGTGTACGTCCTGAACGTCCGCTTTCAATGGCGGTAATTGCTTCACAATTTGCCATTGTCGCTAGCCCGATTGCTGCTGCGGTGGTTGCGGTGGTTGCTTATCTTGAGCCACAAGGCATTCACTTAGGTGATGTATTAATGGTAACCATACCTTCAACCATTTTAGGCTTAGCGCTTGCTTGTATTTTCGTCAATAAAATGGGTAAAGAATTAAAAGATGACCCAGAATATCAACGTTTATTACAAGATCCTGAGTATGTAAAAGAAAACCATACAGATGTTAATCCAGACAACATTCAATTAAAACCAACGGCGAAATTATCTGTCGGTTTATTCTTATTTGGTGCGTTATTAGTAGTATTAATGGGAGCATTCCCTGGCTTACGTCCAGTTTTTGATGGCAAACCAATGGGAATGGCACACGCCATTGAAATCGTGATGCTGACTGTGGGGGCATTAATCATTTTAACTTGTAAACCAAATGGCAACGCCATTACACAAGGTTCCGTGTTCCACGCGGGAATGCGTGCTGTTATCGCTATTTTTGGTATTGCGTGGTTAGGTGATACCCTGATGCAAGCGCATATGGTGGAAGTCAAAGAAAGTGTAAAAGTGTTGGT
Organism: Avibacterium sp. 20-126; assembly: GCF_044358625.1. Taxonomy (NCBI): domain Bacteria; kingdom Pseudomonadati; phylum Pseudomonadota; class Gammaproteobacteria; order Pasteurellales; family Pasteurellaceae; genus Avibacterium; species Avibacterium sp. 20-126. The sequence goes on from NZ_CP091457.1 coordinate 2,169,990, forward strand.
TGAAACCGCACCTTGGACCTTTGCTATTGCACTATTTGTGCTTTCTGTTTTAGTAAATAGCCAAGGCGCAACAGTTGCTACTCTATTCCCAGTTGGGATCGCATTGGGCATTCCTGCACCAGTGTTAATTGGGGTATTTGTTGCAGTAAATGGTTACTTCTTCATTCCAAATTACGGTCCAATCATTGCCTCAATTGACTTTGATACCACAGGAACAACACGTATTGGTAAATATATTTTCAACCATAGCTTTATGCTACCAGGGCTATTAAGTATGGCATTCAGCCTTGCGTTTGGCTTGTTGTTCGCCAATATTTTGCTGTAATTTTTACCGCACTTTATGCTATCAACTGGGGGCATTGCTCCCAGTTTTTTTATGCCCTCATTCTGATACAAAAAGTTAGCTATGGCATTCCTTGCCAAACTTTCGCATAATATGGCCAGCTTTTTTAACAAGAGGAATATAATAATGACGATTTCCAAACAACAAATTCTTGATGCTTACCATTTTCGCCACGCATGCAAACAATACGATCCCACAAAGAAAATCAGTGAGGAAGATTTTCGCTTTATCCTTGAAACCGCACGTCTTTCGCCAAGTTCCTTTGGATTTGAGCCGTGGAAATTTTTAGTGATTGAAAATCAGCATATTAAAGAACTCATCCGCGATACCGCGTGGGGAGCGAAAGATAAAATTATGGATTGTAGCCATTTTGTCGTTATCCTCGTTCGCCAACCCCAAACTCTTTTAGCAGATGGCGAATATGTCCCACATATTATGCGTGATGTGCATCATATCCCTGAAGATGCCCTTAAATTGCGTCAAGGTTTTTATCGCAACTTTACAGAAAACGATTTTGCGCTCACCGACAATCCCGTTGCATTTTATCATTGGGCTTGCCGTCAAAGTTATATCGCCTTAGGCAATATGCTCACTAGCGCGGCAATGATTGGCATTGATAGCACCCCAATTGAGGGCTTTCCGCTAGAAAAAATGAATGATCTTTTTGTTGCAGAAGGGTTATACCGTGCAGATGAATACAAGCTCAGTGTAATGGCTGCATTTGGCTATCGCGTAAATACACCGCGAGAAAAAACACGCCAAGCATTTGACGAAATTGTCGAATGGGTAAAATAAAAACCCCGTAAAATCCTACCGCACTTTATCCTTATTAATAAAAATAAAGTGCGGTGCAAATTTTCTTCTTTTTAATCATTCTTTGGAATAGGTATGCTCATTTCATTTATTCTGATTGCGCTTTGTGCAGGCGTTGCCCTTGCCACGCAAGCCGCGATTAATAGCCAACTGGCAGGATCATTAATGGGACAACCCGTGGTCGCCGCATTGATTTCTTTTGCGATGGGAACCCTATTGCTGTTTTTTATTTGTTGGTGGAAAGCTGATTTATTCACCGCCTTGCAACAAGTGCCAAAACAACCAATATGGAAACTCATTGGTGGCCCACTCGGTGCGTTAGTGGTCTTCACAACCATTTTTCTCGCCCCTAAAATGGGCGTAACAAATATGCTATTTTTCATCATTATCGGGCAACTTATTGCCGCAGCGGTGATTGATCATTTTGGCTTGATTGGTATGACAAGTCGTCCAATCCAAATCTGGCAAATAATTGGCTTTGTGTTTATGGGCGCTGGATTAGTGCTATTTTTCTTTGGCAAAAAATTGTTTGGCTAGCTTTCAACGCATCGATCGATAAGTGCTATCCTCATCTTAAGTAAAAATACTGTAAAAAATTACTGCACTTCTTCATTGCCTTCCTATTTTCCCGTAATGGCGGGCTGGTGTGTCCGCCTAAAAAATATTGCCACACAAGCAATGTAAAGGCAGTCATTTGGAAATGAGTTAGGATTTCCCCAAAAATTCCCCTCTTGTATCAAGAGGGGAAAAGCAAAAGTGTGGTAAGAAAACATTCAAATGTAAAAAATTTTCTTCTACAAAATCATCTTCACTAATTTATCCGCTTTAATACGGGCAAATTTTTTCAGCAGTTTTTGCACTGGTTCTGGATATTGCGAAAGTGCCTCCAGTTCTGTGTAGTGTGTGAGCTGTATGGTATGTTGGCGAATACAATTTAACTCTTGTTGTACTTGGGATTGTAGTTGTTGTGCTGGATCTTGAATGAGCAAGCCATTTTCTGCGTCTAAACGCCAAGCACGCGGGTTAAGATTGTTGCCGGTTAAAAGCATATAATGATCATCTACCCACACCCCCTTTAGGTGATAGCTGTTATCACCGTCTTTCCAAGTGCGAATAACCAGCTGACCTTGGTTGAGTTGTTGCTCAAATTTTTGGCTAAAACGGCGTAAATTACTTTCATATAAATAAGGCAGCGCGCCAGCCATTTTAAATGGCTGTGAAGGGGGAATATAAAAATCATTGGCAGTTTTATCCCCCACAATAATTTCAATTTGCTTGCCTTTTTGTAATAAACGCCGAATTTTTTGTTGCAATGGGCGAGGGAAATTAAAGTAAGGCGTACAGATCACCAATTTTTCCTGCACAATCTGAAAAAGATCTTCAATCGTACGGTTAAGCAGGTTTGCCCCACCGCCTAAACCAAAAAGTGGGGTGATTTTTAGGCCAGAATTTTCTTCGTTTGCAAACTTATATTGCCCATCGCTTGCCAAGCCTTTACGGAAAGCACGAATATGTTGGCGAATTTCTTTGGTTTTAGGACGCTCAACATTATCCAACGGTAATACTGCTTGATTACTCAGCAAATGCTGTTTGAGAAAATCCACCATTGAGTCTGTTAAAGCCGAATGAGTGATTTTATGATAACGATCGTAGCGATATTTTTCATTTTGCTGTAAATAAACATTATTGATACTCGCCCCACTGTATAGCAACGTATCATCAAAAATAAAGCCTTTAATGTGTAAAACGCCAAAAACTTCTCGTGTATTTACGGGAACACCGAAAAATAAATGAGCGTGTTCACCATATCGATGAATTGCCCGTTGATCACAATACCAATCCGCATTTGTGGCTGTCTTTTCTGCCCCGAGTAAATTACGTTGAGCGCGATGCCAATCCACAAAAATTTTCACATCAAGATTCGGATTACGGCTTTTCGCGGCAAAGATCTCATTCAAAATCGCTTGCCCTGCTTCATCATTTTGCCAATAAAGTGCGGTGATATAAATGCGCGTTTTTGCTTCACGAATAAGCTGAATAATCTGTTGCTTAAATTCCGCAGGGTGATGAAGAAAATCAATTTGTGTTTCCTCTAAAGCCAAATAAGGCAAGGTTTGTAGATTTTCTTTCGCCCGTTTCGTTTTATTTATCAACATAATTTTTACTCTAATTTTAGTAATCTTTTTTGTTCAGCTCGCTAGTTTACAATATTTACTTCTTCGCTTGGTAGAAAAAAGATATTTTTTCGCTATAATGCTCACACTTTCTGACAAAGTGCGCTGAAAATTCGCCCACTTTTCTTATTTTTATCACAATTTGGTAACGCAAAATGAACGCAAAAAAACCAACCTTCCAACAAGCGGATTCCACAAAACGTTTCAATGAACGCTACGCTGGCGAAAAACAAGACAAAAAAGCACCGCACTTTTTGCGTGGAAAAAAGGAAGATAAACGCCCTTTTTCTCGAGAAAAGACAGCGTTCAAAGCAAGCGAAAAAGTGCAACAACGTACAGAATTAACGATGGATAATGCACGTGGCACAGCCAATGTCAAAGTGGTAATTAAACGAACTGGGGAAAAAGAAAAACAGAAAAAAACAGGCCCTCTTTCCCCACGCGCGCCAGAAAAAATTAAGAAAAATCGCGCAGAAGAAATTAAAGTTTATGGTGAAAACACCTGTTTAGCACTTTTTGCTCAGCGTCCTGAAAGCATTGTTCGCGTATGGACTACCGTGGAAATGGCGCACCGTGTCGGGGAATTATTCAGCTATTTGGCGGCAAATAAAAAAGTCTATCACGTTGTAGATAATAAAGAACTTGCGTTAGTGAGTGGTACAGAACACCATAACGGCATTTGTATGTTAGTGAAAAAACCTCGTCATTTTACCCTTACTGGGTATCTAGACATTCCACGCCAAAAAGATGCCTTAGTGTTACTTGATAATGTACATAATGCCCATAACATCGGTGGCATTGTGCGAACTTGTGCGGTATATGGCGTGAAAGGGTTAGTATTGAGTGAAGCCGATTTACTTAACTCTGCTGCGGCAATGCGTGTGGCAGAAGGCGGTGCTGAATACATACATACGTTACTGACCAACAGCACAGAGCAGGGTTTAACTGAATTGCGTGAAAAAGGCTATCAAATCGTACATCTAAGCCAAAACAAACAAGCCAAACCTTTCGCTCAGTTGAAATTAAGCGATAAAGTGGTCTTCGTATTAAGCGAAAGTGCGGGGGAAAATTTGGTAAAAAATCACGATGATGTCGTGAATTTATCCCTTGCTAACCCACTTAACGCAGGTTTGAATGTTGCTGTTGCTACGGGTGTTCTCTTGGCAAAATGGGCAGAAAAATCCTTATAATTGATCCGCGTGATGAATAAGGACAAAGCGTTCCCATAACTGGGCTTCGCTTTCTTGATGATTAGGATCAGGCTTAATGCAGTTGCTGATTGGGCAAACTTTTTGACAGGTTGGGGTATCATAATGCCCCACGCATTCGGTACAAAGATTTGGATCGATAAGATAAATATCTTCGCCCACGGAAATGGCATCATTCGGGCATTCAGGCAAGCACATATCACAATTTGTGCATTTCTCTGTAATTAAAAGTGCCATCATTTCCCCATATCATCATTGAAAGGGCGAGATTATAAAGAATCAGCAAGGAAAATTAAATAGGCAAAACAAGATGAGCAAGAAAAACAATAAAGGACTTTCTTTTTTAAGTACCCTAATCATTGCGGGCATTGCATTGATTTGGAATTATTTTCAACCTTCCGAAAAAACACCTAAACCGCAACCTGCCCCACAATCGCAACCAAATACAACCGCACCACTTAGCGATAATTATGATTACATTATGCGCGATGATGCCATTGGGCAAAATAAAAATGCGCCAGTAGATTATTATATGCTGGCGTTGTCTTGGTCGCCGGGGTTTTGCCAAGCACAAAAGGAACACTATAACGGTAAATTGCCACAATCGCTGATGAGCCAATGTGGCACGCAGCAGTATGGCTGGGTGATCCATGGATTATGGCCACAAAATGGCAATGCTCATTCCGTCAGTGATCATCCTCGTTTTTGTCAAGGAGATTTACCTATGGTTGATCCTAGCTTGATTAAGCCTTATCTTGCCGATAGCCCAAGCGCCAATTTATTACAAGGCGAATGGGAAAAGCACGGCGCTTGTGCGTTTAATGACGCCAAATCATATTTTGAAAAACAGCAAAATTTATACCGCACTTTAACCTTGCCAGATCGTGATTTACCACGCAAAGAATTATTTGCTTGGCTGAAAAAACATAACCCACAATTAAAAGGAGCCTACTTGAGAGCAAGCCATAATGAATTATTTATTTGTTATGACCTGAATTGGCAAGTGAGAGATTGCCCACATTAGTGCGCGCTTTACTCTATTTGGAGTAATAAAAGATCTATTATTTCTCAGAATTAAAAAAATCTGCCTGATTATTTGATCTAAAGCAGTTACAATCTAGTAATAACTGGGTATAATGCCACCCAGTTCTATTAATTTTTAAACAAATAAAGAGGGTAAATTATGTCAGTAATTAAAATGACCGACCTAGATTTAGCAGGTAAACGTGTGTTTATTCGTGCCGACCTTAATGTGCCAGTAAAAGAGGGAAAAGTAACCTCTGATGCACGTATTCAAGCAACCATTCCAACCTTAAAATTAGCCCTTGAAAAAGGGGCAAAAGTGATGGTTACCTCTCATTTAGGTCGCCCAACTGAAGGCGAATTCAAACCTGAAGATTCCCTCCAACCTGTAGTTGATTACTTAAAAAATGCAGGCTTTAATGTACGTTTAGCACGTGATTATTTAGACGGCGTAGAAGTGAATGACGGTGAAATCGTTGTACTTGAAAACGTCCGTATTAACAAAGGCGAAAAGAAAAATGATCCTGAATTAGGTAAGAAATACGCCGCACTTTGTGATGTATTTGTAATGGATGCCTTTGGTACCGCACACCGTGCACAAGCTTCAACTTATGGCGTAGCAGAATTTGCCCCGATCGCTTGTGCTGGCCCACTATTAGCAGCAGAATTAGATGCCTTAGGCAAAGCCTTAAAAGAGCCACAACGTCCAATGCTTGCTATTGTTGGGGGATCAAAAGTGTCAACCAAATTAACCGTGTTAGATTCTCTTGCTAAAGTCGCTGATCAACTTATCGTTGGCGGTGGGATCGCAAATACCTTTATTGCTGCAGAAGGCAAAGATGTAGGTAAATCCTTATACGAAGCGGATTTAATCCCTGAAGCACAACGCTTAGCAAAAGCAACCCAAATTCCTGTTCCAAGCGATGTGCGTGTTGGATTAGAATTCTCTGAAAACGCACCAGCGATCGAAAAATCTGTTGATGATGTGCAAGCAGAAGAATCTATCTTTGATATTGGTGATAAAAGCGCAGAAGAGCTGGCAAACATTATCCGCAATGCGAAAACGATTCTGTGGAATGGCCCTGTAGGTGTATTTGAATTCCCTAATTTCCGTAAAGGAACTGAAGTGGTTGCCAATGCTATCGTTGAAGCGACCCAAAATGGTGCATTTTCTATTGCAGGCGGTGGCGATACCTTGGCTGCAATTGATTTATTTGGCATTAAAGATAAAATTTCATACATCTCAACAGGTGGCGGTGCATTCTTAGAATTTGTAGAAGGCAAAGTATTACCTGCTGTTGAAATCTTAGAAAAACGTGCGAAAAACTAATTTAATTCGATTGAAATAAAGGGGAATGTTCTTCCCCTTGACACATTCCCAAAACTATATAGGAAATATTAATATGGCAAAATTACTAGACATCGTAAAACCGGGTGTATTAACAGGCGATGACGTACAAAAAGTTTTCAATTATGCAAAAGAGCATAACTTTGCATTACCCGCGGTAAACTGCGTAGGTACGGATTCCGTTAATGCGGTATTAGAAACCGCTGCACGCGTTAAAGCACCTGTGATTATTCAATTCTCTAACGGTGGCGCGCAATTCTATGCTGGAAAAGGGATTAAACCTGCAAGTGGCGCACGTCCTGATGTGCTTGGTGCGGTAGCGGGTGCAAAACACGTTCACGAATTAGCCGCTGAATACGGTGTACCTGTAATTCTTCACACCGACCACGCAGCGAAAAAATTACTTCCTTGGATTGATGGCTTATTAGATGCAGGTGAAAAACACTTTGCGGAAACAGGCAAACCACTTTTCTCTTCACATATGATCGACCTTTCTGAAGAGCCAATGGAAGAAAATATGGCAATCTGCCGTGAATACCTTGCTCGTATGAGCAAAATGGGAATGACCCTTGAAATTGAAATCGGTATCACAGGTGGAGAAGAAGACGGCGTAGATAACTCAGATGTTGATGAATCACGTTTATACACACAACCTGAAGATGTACTTTACGTGTACGATCAATTAAACCCTGTAAGCCCACGTTTTACCATTGCAGCCGCCTTTGGTAACGTACACGGCGTTTACAAACCGGGTAACGTAAAATTAAAACCATCTATTTTAGGCGCATCACAAGAGTTTGTATCTAAAGAACGTGGTCTTCCAGCAAAATCATTAGATTTCGTTTTCCACGGCGGTTCTGGCTCATCAACCGAAGAAATTCGCGAAGCAATCAGCTATGGTGCGGTGAAAATGAACATTGATACTGATACCCAATGGGCAGCGTGGGAAGGTATCTTAAACTTCTACAAAGCAAACGAAGCATATCTTCAAGGCCAACTTGGTAACCCAGAAGGTGAAGATGCACCAAACAAAAAATACTATGACCCACGTGTTTGGTTACGCAAATCTGAAGAATCAATGTCTAAACGTTTAGAAAAATCTTTCCAAGATTTAAATTGTGTTGATGTTTTATAATCAGTAAAAGCAATTTCAAATATAAAAGCACTGACTAACCTCAGTGCTTTTTTCTTGTTGCATATTTTTTCTGTTGTTATCAAGAACAATACACAGAATATAAAAAAATCCCGAACAGTTCGTAATCTTACAGAAAAATTAACCGATTTTTGGTCCGCACTTTTACTTTATATAAAAGCAAAAAAGTGAGCCTCTTATCCTTAAGTGCGGTAAAAAAACAGTAAATTTTTCACCGCACTTTATTTCTTCAGTGCAATAGTAAAAAATTCAGCAATTAAGAAAGGCTTATTTCCAGCCCTTCGCCTTACAAATCAGATCATAAGCGGCTTGAATTTGTTGAGTTTTTTCTTTCGCCATTTCAAGCATTTCTTCTGGTAACCCTTTGGCGACTAATTTATCGGGATGATTTTCATTCATTAAACGGCGGTAAGCACGTTTGACTGTGGAACGATCATCACTTTCACTGACGCCAAGCACATTATAAGCATCTTGCAAGGTTGGGCCAGAGCGTTGTCCTTGATAGCCATAACTGCCCTGTTGATACCCCTCTTGCTGAGAGTCTCCCTGTTGTGAGCCGTTATATTCATAATAAAATCCACCACGGCTGAATTGGCGCGCGGCAATTTCTGCCATCAAAATTTGTTGGAATTGGAAACTGGATAAGCCCAATTCTTCTGCCACCACTTGGAGAACGTCTTTTTCATTTTCGTGTAAGTGATCATCGGCAAATGCGGCTTGTAATTGAATGCGTAAAAACATTCTTAATAAATCATTACGCTGTCCACAAGCGGTGCAAAATTCACGAATGACTTGGCGTAATGGGAAATTAGGATCTTTACCCCGATTAAAGGCGTCTTGTGCTAACTTACGCCCTTTATCATCTAAATTCATTTGATTCATTAGATTGTTCGCAAGGGCGATATCATCTTGCGTAACCCGTCCTTTGGATTTAGATAAATGGCCAAGCACGGCAAATGTGGTCTGCATAAACAAAGATTGGCGGGTTTCTTTACGTTTAAAAAAACTCGAATTGACACTACCAAGCTCATATAATTTTTTATCGGCTAAATGTCCTAAATAAGCACCACAAAGCCCACCAAAAAAGCCGCCAAAACGGTAGCCAATAAAAAAACCTAATAACTTTCCAATAAAACTCATTCTGTTCTCCAATTTGAATAATAAAGTGCGGTGCTTTTTTAGCGAGATTTACACACCATATTGTTCACGATACGCACGCATTGCGGGCAAATATTGTTGATAATCTGTTTCTTGCTCAATAAATTGCATTAAATCGTCAAAATCAATAATCGACAGCACGTTGCATTGATAATCTCGTTCCACTTCCTGAATCGCGGAAAGTTCGCCTTTACCACGTTCTTTACGGTTTAAGGCAATCACCACCGCACTTAATTTTGCTTGATTTTGTCTAATGAGATCCATTGCCTCACGAATTGCTGTGCCAGCGGTGATGACATCGTCCACCAACAGCACATTACCGCGCAATGGGCTACCAATTAAATTGCCCCCTTCGCCGTGATCTTTCGCTTCTTTACGATTAAAACACACGGGCTTATCAATGCCATATTGCTTAAACAATGCCACAGACAGGGTTGTGCCAATCGGAATGCCTTTGTAAGCGGGGCCAAAAATCACATCATAGGCTAAGCCACTGGCTTCAATCGCAGCGGCATAAAACTCCCCTAACCGTGCTAAATCTGCCCCTGTATTAAATAACCCTGCATTGAAGAAATAAGGGCTAATACGCCCAGATTTCAAGGTAAACTCGCCAAATTTTAGCACATTACGACTTAGCGCGAATTTGATAAAGTCAATTTTATAGCCTTGCATTTGCACTCCCTTATGATTAAGGCGATGAATTAAGAATGTTGTAATGCCTCGCGTTGGGCGTTGAAAATCACTTCACAGCCTTGTTTAGCAAGATCTAATAGGGTTAATAATTCTTGGTGAGAAAAGGGTTCTCCCTCTGCGGTGCCTTGCACTTCGATCATTCTCCCATCGTCAGTCATCACCACATTCATATCGGTTTCTGCGTTACTGTCTTCCACATATTCCAAATCGCACACCGCTTCACCTTCCACAATCCCAACCGAGATAGCGGCGACAAGGCCTTTAATTGGGTTGGTTTTCAGTACGCCTTTTTCCAGTAAACCATTGATGGCATCAATTAAAGCAACGCAAGCCCCTGTAATCGACGCCGTACGCGTACCACCATCAGCTTGAATCACATCACAATCAAGTGTGATTGAACGCTCACCAAGCGCATTGAGATCCACCATTGCACGTAAAGAACGGGCAATTAAACGCTGAATTTCCATCGTGCGTCCACCTTGTTTGCCTTTTGCTGCCTCACGTTGCATACGGCTATGCGTGGATCGTGGCAACATACCATATTCTGCGGTAACCCAACCTTGATTCTGCCCTTTTAAAAAACGAGGAACAGAATCTTCCACGGTTGCTGTGCAAAGCACTTTGGTTTCCCCAAATTCTACCAGCACAGAACCTTCAGCATATTTCGTGAAATGACGGGTGATTTTAATTGGACGTGGTTGATTTAATGGACGATCATTCGGACGCATTGGAAATTCCTTACTCATTCATAAAATGGCGCTCATTCTAACACGCAAACTGACAGATGAGAAATTTAACGGTAGAATAGACGGCAATTTTTAGCGCACATTAAGGATTTATTATGATTTATAGTATGACGGCTTTTGCCCGTTATGAGATCAAGCAAGATTGGGGCAGTGCAGTTTGGGAAATTCGTTCCGTTAATCAGCGTTATTTGGAAACCTTCTTCCGCTTACCAGAACCATTTCGTGGCTTAGAAAACACCTTGCGAGAAAAATTACGCCAACGTTTAACCCGTGGTAAGGTGGAGTGTAGCCTGCGTTTTGAAAGCACGCCACAAGCCAATGCTAGCCTTACTTTAAACCAGCCATTCGCATTGCAAGTGATTGAATCGTTACAATGGATTAAACAACAAGCCGGTGAGGGGGAAATCAATCTCACCGATGTTTTACGCTATCCCGGTGTCGTGGAAACCCCAGAGCAAGATTTGGATCGCATTGGCCAAGGGTTGCTCGCAGGGTTTGATCTCGCCTTAGAAGAATTTATTGCGATGCGAGGACGTGAAGGGGCGAAATTAAATGAATTAATTCAACAACGTTTAACTGCAATCGCGAGTGAAAGCGATAAAGTGCGGTCAAAAATGCCGGCGATTTTGCAATGGCAACGTGAGCGTTTGCAGCAGCGTTTTGAGGAATTACAATTACAAGCCGATCCACAACGCCTAGAACAAGAAATGGTGCTGTTGGCACAACGTATTGATGTGGCAGAAGAGTTAGATCGTTTACAGCTACACGTGAAAGAAACGCAGCGTATTTTACAAAAAGGCGGGGCGGTAGGACGTAAGCTCGATTTTATGATGCAAGAACTCAATCGTGAAAGCAACACGCTCGCTTCAAAATCCATCAACGCCGAAATCACCAATTCAGCGGTGGAATTAAAAGTGCTTATTGAGCAAATGCGTGAACAAATTCAGAATTTGGAATAATTATGGCAATCATCAATCTTTTACAATATCGTGTTATTTCCGTACAAGGCTTGGAAGCAGAAAAATTTCTGCAAGGTCAGCTCACTTGCGATGTAAACGGACTGGCTGATGGACAATCCACGCTGACTGCGCATTGTGATCCTAAAGGCAAAATGAGCAGTATTTTTCGTCTGTTGCGCGAAAATGCCGAACAGTTTTACCTGATTGTTCGCCACAGCTTATTACCTTCCGCATTGGATAATCTGAAAAAATATGCGATCTTTTCCAAAGTGGTGTTTAGTGAACAAGATTGGCAAATTATTGGTGTGCTGGATAAAGCAAAGTGCGGTGCAATTTCTGCGGATTTTTGCGTGGAAATAGGGCAATCTGAACGAGCCATATTATTAAATAAGCACATACAACAGATTGATTTTACTGGTTCAATAGCCCAATGGGAGCTGGCTGAAATGCAAGCAGGCTACCCTATTTTATCACCTGAAAGCCAAAATGAATTTATTCCACAAGCGTTAAATTTACAATGTATTGAGCAGGCGATTTCGTTCCAAAAAGGTTGTTATATCGGGCAGGAAACCGTGGCACGAGCAAAATATCGTGGCATTAACAAACGTGCAATGTTCCTATTGAACACACAAACTGATGATCCCGTTCAGCTTGGCTCAGAAATTGAAATGGAATTGGAAAATGGCTGGCGTAAAACGGGCGTTATTCTCAGCACAGTGCATTTTGAGGGCATTTTATGGTTGCAGGTGGTAATGAATAATCAGTTTGAGGCAGGCACGAAATTTCGCCTTTCAGGTTCAGAAACCTTATTAAATCTCGTTGAATTACCTTATCGTCTCTCATAAAAAATTGGGCATTACGCCCAATTTATCTATTCAAACCAAATTAATGAGGCCATTCGCCCCGTTTGTTGATCTCGGCGGTAAGAGAAAAAGTTGTCTTTTTCAAGATAAGTGCAATGTTCGCCCCCACTAATCTGCGAAATACCTAGCTTGTTAAGGCGTAAGTGCGCGATCTGATAAAGATCAGCAAGATATTTGCCTTGCTCGTTGGGATCTGACACAAAGGCTTGCGCCGCATTGGGATCTCGTGCGATAAATTGTTGTCGCACTTCTTCACCCACTTGGAAAGATTGAGGCCCTATTGCTGGCCCTAACCAAGCGATAATTTCTTGTGGTTGAGCTTGGAATTGTTGTACCGTTTGTTCTAACACGCCATCACATAAACCACGCCAACCAGCGTGCGCCGCCGCGACTTCATTACCTTGTTGATTCGTAAACAAGACAGGCAGGCAATCTGCGGTCATTACAAGGCAAACTTGGTTCGGTTGATTAGTGTAAACCGCATCAGCATCTAAATTATTGCCCTCGTAAGGTAAGCGAATCACCCTAGTGCTGTGAGTTTGATTTAGGAAAAGTGGAAACTGCGGTAAATGAAAACGTTCCACCAATAAAGTGCGGTTATTTTTTACCGCACTTTTATCATCACCGACGTGATCGCCGAGATTAAAACTATCATAAGGGGCTTGGCTCACCCCGCCTTGGCGTAAGGTGGTCAATGCGTGGATATTTGCTGATGTTTGCCAATTAGGGATAAGTGCATCCATTTTAGTAATCCAATTCCTCTTTATGAATAAGGTAATCTGTTTTTAACGCATTCACTAAGCCAACAAAATCTTCTGGCAATGGGGCATACCATTCCATTATTTCCCCCGTAATCGGATGAGCTAAACGTAACATTATGGCGTGTAAGGCTTGACGTTTAAAATCACGCAAGGTTGCTAAGAATTCTTCACTGGCATTTTTAGGCGGACGTGGACGCCCACCATAGGTTTGATCGCCTAGTAATGGGTGGGCGATATGCGCCATATGCACACGAATTTGGTGTGTTCGTCCTGTTTCAAGGCGTAAACGCAAGCGTGTGTAATTGCGGAAACGTTCCATAATGCGATAGTGCGTTACCGCAGGCTTGCCCATTGGGTGAACCGCCATATGAGTACGCTTGGTCGGGTGGCGCGCCATCGGTTCATCGACTGTCCCCCCTTGGGTCATCACTCCATAAGCAATGGCTTCATATTCACGGGTAATTTTGCGTTTTTGTAGATCACGCACCAATTTGGTTTGAGCTGGAATGGTTTTCGCCACCACCATTAGCCCCGTTGTATCTTTATCTAAACGATGAACGATCCCCGCGCGCGGTACTTCTGCAATGGCAGGATAATGATAAAGTAACGCATTTAAAACCGTTCCGTTAGGGTTGCCCGCCCCGGGGTGTACAACCAAATCTTTCGGTTTATTAATGACCAAAATATCATCATCTTCATACACTATATTTAACGGAATAGCTTCTGGCTCAAAGCGGGTTTCATCTTCGACTTCTACGGTAATAGAAATGTGTTCGCCACCATACACTTTACTGCGTGGCACATTGACCACTTCGTCATTTACTTTCACCAGATCGCTTTCGATCCAAGTTTTTAACCGTGAACGAGAATAGTCAGGGAACATTTCCGCTAAACTTTGGTCTAAACGTTGTCCCATTTGATTTGGCTGAACGTCTGCTTCTAAAGTAATGTGTGCCATAAATAAAAATCCGTGAATAATTTGCTTATTTAGCAAGGTGCTATAAAATACGGATTATTGTAACTTATTTATTATTGCTCGTAAAAAAAGGATTCATCAATGCGTAAATTAACGTCTTTTACATTCGTTGCATTAACGGCACTTGCCGTAAGTGCTTGTTCTAATTCATCAAAAGAAATAGAGCAAGGCACTGAACAAGAACTTTATGCGAAAGGGCAAACCTATTTGCAAGACGGGGACTATTCCCAAGCGGTACGCTATTTAGAAGCAGTCAAAAACCGTTTCCCTGCGGCAAATTACAGTGAGCAAACACAGTTAGATTTAATTTATGCTTATTATAAATCGCAAGATTACACCAAAACCTTGGTCGCAGCAGAACGTTTTTTACAGCAATATCCAAATAGCCCAAATGTAGATTATGTGATCTATATGGCAGGGCTAACCAATTTTGCTTCAGGCGAAAACTTCTTCCAAGATTTCTTTGGGGTTGATCGTGCTACCCGTGAAAATACCGCAATGAAAGCGGCATTTGCAAACTTCCAAACCCTTGTGGATCATTTTCCTAATAGCACTTATGCACAAGATGCCTTAGCAAGAATGGCTTATATTAAAGCTGCCTTAGCTCGCCACGAACTTGCCATTGCTAAATTCTATATGAAACGCAATGCCTATGTTGCCGTTGCTAACCGCGTAGTCGGAATGTTACAACAATACCCTGACACCCAAGCCACCCTTGAGGCGTTGCCATTAATGAAGGAAGCCTATGAAAAAATGAACCTTCCTGATTTGGCAAAACAAACGGAAACCTTGATTCAAGCAAATAAAGATAAAAAATTCAGTGATGTCGAAAAACCAAAAGACGTTGAATTAAATAAGCCAAAAGCTTAATCAATGCGCAATAGAAGATGATGAGAAAACCTCTATATTGAAGATAGAGGTTTTTTATTACTTAATTTTTAAGTGCGGTAAGTTATTAGAAAATTTCCAAAAATTTGACCGCACTTAGATTTTTTTTCGTCAGAGTGTAAAATGTATGATAAAGAATTTATTGGCAAATCCGGGAAATCAATATAAAGGATTATGAAGTAATCTGAAGCAGAATGAACGATATTCAATGATTGAAGTGGTGCCCCCAACAGGACTTGAACCTGTGACCAATCGATTATGAGTCGACTGCTCTAACCGACTGAGCTATGGGGGCGGTGAGAGTTTGCTGATTATAATGAAATCTCCTAGTAAAGTCTATCATTCACCAATTATGCGGTTTAAATTTGAACAAAAAAGCCTGATAATACATCAGGCTTTACTAAAGATAAATTCTCCTTACTCATCCAAGAAACTACGCAAAGTTTCTGAACGGCTTGGATGACGTAGTTTGCGTAACGCTTTCGCCTCAATTTGACGGATACGTTCACGGGTTACATCAAATTGTTTTCCCACTTCCTCTAAGGTGTGATCCGTGTTCATATCAATACCAAAACGCATTCTTAGCACTTTCGCTTCTCTCGGTGTTAAACCTTCTAACACTTCGTGCGTAGCGGCTTTAAGGCTTTGTGCCGTTGCGGAATCAAGTGGCAATTCTAAGGTGCTGTCTTCAATAAAATCACCTAAGTGTGAATCATCGTCATCACCAATTGGGGTTTCCATTGAGATCGGTTCTTTGGCGATTTTTAGCACTTTGCGAATTTTATCTTCTGGCATTCCCATTCTTTCTGCCAATTCTTCTGGTGAAGCCTCACGCCCCATTTCTTGCAACATTTGGCGCGAAATACGATTCAATTTATTGATCGTTTCGATCATATGAACTGGGATACGAATGGTTCTTGCTTGATCTGCGATTGAACGTGTAATTGCCTGACGAATCCACCAAGTTGCATAAGTTGAGAATTTATAGCCACGGCGATACTCAAATTTATCCACCGCTTTCATCAAACCTATATTCCCCTCTTGAATCAGATCCAAGAATTGTAAACCACGGTTGGTGTATTTTTTCGCAATAGAAATGACCAAACGCAAATTAGCCTCAACCATTTCCTTTTTCGCTCGGCGTGCTTTTAATTCACCTTGGGAAACCGCATCGCAAATATCGCGAATTTGGCTAATTGTTAAGCCTGTATCTTGTTCAATCTGTCCTAATTGGGCAATTGCCTGACGGATAGGTTCTTCATACTGCGCTAATTTTTCAGACCAATTTTTCCCAGCATTCAGGGCTTTTTCTAGCCACGCATCTTTGGTTTCGTGTCCAATAAATTCTTTTTGGAATGTGCCTTTTGGCATTTTCGCGTTATCCACCGCCATTTTTTGAATATGACGTTCCTGCTGACGCACGCGTTTCATCATATTACGCATAGATAACACCAACGTATCAAATTGTTTTGGCACTAAACGGAATTGCGTAAAGATCTCTGCCAAAATTTGAATTTGATCTCTTGCTTGTTTTTTATGGCGACCGTGTTTTGCAATCGTTTCTAAGGTTTTTTTGTGTTGTGCCTGTAGTTCTGCAAATTTTTCACGCGCCACTTCCGGGTCAATACTGTTATCAGAATCACTGTCATCGGAAGAATTACTTTCATCACTTTCTTCCTCTTCGTTTTCATCATCTTCAATTGATTCTGTTGAAACGCTTTCCTCATCTTCTTCGTCAGAAAGCATTTCGTGTTCATCTGATACAGCTTCTTCCACGACGGCATTTGGATCAACAAAACCTGTGATGAGATCAGCTAAACGCATTCCCCCCTCTTCCACCAAAGCGTATTGATGTAAAAGATCGCTCAAGGCTTCGGGATAAGCTGCTACGGCAGTTTGTACTTCATTGATCCCTTCTTCGATACGTTTCGCGATGTCAATTTCGCCTTCGCGGGTTAAAAGCTCCACACTCCCCATTTCACGCATATACATACGCACGGGATCAGTGGTTCGCCCTAATTCCGCTTCCACGCTAGATAATACTTGGGTGGCTTCTTCTACCGCATCTTCATCAGTGATATTTTCATTCAACATCAAATCATCGGCATCCGGTGCAGTTTCTAGCACTTGAATACCCATATCGTTAATCATTTGAATGATGTCTTCAATTTGATCTGCATCTACAAGCTCTTCTGGCAAATGGTCGTTTACTTCAGCATAAGTAAGATAACCTTGCTCTTTCCCTTGTGCGATTAACAGTTTCAATTGAGATTGTGGATTTTGTTCCATATCCATATTATATATCCGCCTCGATGTGTAATTGTGGGAGATAAAATGCTTCCGATTTTATCACCGTTATGTTGGATTAACTATTTATTTTGCTGTTTTTTCAATAATAATTGTGCGAGTGTGTGCCGTTCTTGTTCATTTAAGCCTTCTGTGCGTGCTTTCGCGATAAGCATTTCGATATTTTTCTCCATCAGTTGCAAATAAAAAGAACGCAAGGTTTCACGAAATGTGTCTTCGATTTTATCCTCATCGACTAAATGATCCCACACAGCCAGAATTTCAAGGGGGCGAAAATGCTCAGTATCACGGTAATGTTCTAAAATTTGTGCCGTCGTCATCCCCACTCGTTCACGACAAAGTGCGGTGATTTTTTCAAACAAATCTAGCCCTGCCTCATTGAGTACCGACAAGGCACTTAAATTCTCTGGCACAATGTGGATCAACTCAGGATTTTGTAATAGTAAAGCAATCAGCACACGCATTGGTGTGCGTTTTACCACATTTTGCTTCGGCGTTGATGAGGTATTTTCTTTTTGTGCGGGGATTAAATGCTCAATCTGCGTTTCATTAAAGATCCCCAATTTTTGCGCCAAAAGCTTACGCAGAGATAAACGTAGCAATTCCCCCGGAATTCGGTTAATCAATGGTACCGCAAGCGCAGCCAGTTTTCCCTTGCCTTCTTTACTTGAAAAATCCACCTGTGAACTCAGTGTGGCAAATAAAAAATCACTCAGAGGCTGTGCTTGACGAATATAATCCTCAAACTCTTCTTTACCATATTGACGAATGAAGGTATCAGGATCTTCGCCATCAGGTAAGAAAATAAACTTAATTTGCCGTCCATCTTCTAAAAAAGGCAACGCATTTTCTAACGCTCGCCACGCTGCATCACGCCCGGCACGATCAGCATCGTAACAACAAATAATCTGTTCACTAGAACGAAATGCGAGCTGAATTTGCTCAGGCGTTGTCGCTGTGCCTAAAGACGCAACAGCATAATCTACCCCAAATTGGGCAAGCGCCACCACATCCATATAACCTTCTACCACCAGCAACATTTCAGGACTATCATTAACTTGTAATGCTTCAAATAAGCCATAAAGCTCGTTGCCTTTGTGGTAAGTCATACTTTCTGGGGAGTTCAAATATTTTGGTTTTTCATCCCCCAACACACGTCCACCAAACGCGATGGTTCGCCCGCGACGATCACGGATAGGAAACATAATGCGATTACGAAAACGATCATAAACATCTTGCTTTTCGTTGCGCGATAACATTCCCACATCAAACAATTTTTGGCGAGCGTCTTGATTGCCTCCAAACTGTTTAAGCACCGCATTAAACTGATTCGGCGAAAAACCGATTTGAAAACGTTCAATCACCTCAGCAGATAAACCACGTTTTTGCACATAAGATTGCGCAGGAATATGATGCGCAAGTTGCTGATGATAAAATACTGCAATTTCTTGCATTAGCTGGTAAAGATCTTTCTTAGTGCGATAACTCGCTTGGGGTTTGCCTTTGTTATCAAAGTGCGGTGAGTTTTCATAAGGAATTTCCAGCCCTAAATGATTGGCAAGTTCTTCTACTGCCTCGATGAATTCGAGCTTATCATATTCCATTAAAAAATTAATCGCATTACCGTGTGCGTGGCAGCCAAAACAATGGTAAAACTGCTTTTTAGGGCTTACGGTAAAGGAAGGCGTTTTCTCGTGATGAAAAGGACAACAAGCCTGAAATTCACGCCCTGCTTTTTTCAGCTTAACCCGTGAATTAATTAATTCGACAATATCTGTTCTGGCAAGAAGATCATCAATAAATGAACGTGGAATATGGCCTGCCACAATAATTTCCTCTCATTTCAATCAATGTAGATTTAGAAAGACATACCTAAGATAATAAGAAATGACAGAGCTAAAAACAACAAAACCGTGATTCCAAAAGGTTTCACGGCCTGCTTAACTCGAGTTTAATTAAAAAATTTTTAATTAGTATAAACGTACATTACGTGCATTCTCACGAGCAACGCGTTTTGCGTGGCGTTTAGCACGAGTTGCGTTTTCACGTTTACGAATTGTTGTTGGTTTTTCGTAAAATTCACGGCTACGAACTTCCGCTAAGATTCCTGCCTTTTCGCAAGAGCGTTTGAAACGACGTAATGCTACGTCAAATGATTCATTTTCACGAACTTTAATTACCGGCATAAGCCATCACCTCAATATGGATTAATATTTTGCAAAATTTAGACCGTTTTGATAAACGGCTTATTTAAACTAATAAGGGTCGCAATTCTAATTCAAATTAAGCGCAAAAGCAAAGAAAAGATCCAATTTTTGTTGAAATTCTGCTTTTCGCTAAAAGGAAAAATGATCGCCAACTGGTGAAAAGACAATAAACAGGGTAAAATCACCTCAATTTTTCCTATATCAAAGAGAGAAAAAATGCGAATTTTAGGCATTGAAACATCTTGTGATGAAACAGGTGTGGCGATTTATGATGAAAATAATGGACTTATCGCCAACCAACTTTACACCCAAATTGCCTTGCACGCCGATTATGGTGGAGTTGTACCTGAATTAGCATCACGCGACCATATCCGTAAAACCGCTCCGTTAATTCAAGCTGCATTAGCACAAGCAAATCTAACCGCCAGTGATATTGATGGTATTGCTTATACTTGCGGCCCCGGACTGGTGGGCGCATTATTGGTTGGCTCAACCATTGCGCGTGCTTTGGCTTATGCGTGGAATGTGCCAGCCATTGGGATTCATCATATGGAAGGGCATTTACTCGCCCCAATGTTAGAAGAAAATGCACCGCACTTTCCTTTCGTTGCTCTATTGGTATCAGGCGGTCATACTCAGCTTGTACGGGTTGATCGCGTAGGACAATATGAAGTGCTTGGCGAAAGTATTGATGATGCTGCAGGCGAAGCCTTTGATAAAACGGCGAAACTGCTCGGCTTAGACTACCCCGGTGGGGCAGCATTGGCACGCTTAGCGGAAAAAGGCACGCCTAATCGCTTTACTTTTCCACGTCCAATGACAGATCGCCCCGGCCTTGATTTTAGTTTTTCTGGCTTAAAAACCTTTGCGGCAAATACCATCAATCAAACCATTAAAGAAGAAGGAACACTCACCGAGCAAAGCAAAGCAGATATTGCTTATGCGTTCCAACAGGCGGTGGTAGAAACCTTAGTGATTAAATGCCGCAGAGCCTTGAAAGAAACGGGCTTTAAACGCTTGGTTATTGCAGGTGGGGTGAGTGCTAATCAACAATTACGCCAAGCCTTGGCAGAATTAATGGCACAGTTGGGGGGGGAAGTTTTTTACCCACAACCGCAATTTTGTACGGATAACGGGGCAATGATTGCCTATACAGGATTTTTACGCCTGAAACACGGTGAGCATTCACCATTAGAAATTGAAGTGAAACCACGTTGGGCGATGACCGAATTGAACGAAATTAAATAAGGATAATTTATGCAATCTCACCAATCTAACGTAATGCGTGCCGCTGGCATCGGTTGCGTGCTTATGCTTCTTGCTATCGCTGTTGTCTTGATCAAATTACCGACTGCACAGGTGATGGATCTACTTACCCTTGCAGGACAATGGGTAGGACAAGGCACTACTGTTGGCATTTTTATGCTTGCCACGCTCCCACCATTGACGGGGCTGGTATTTTACTTTATTTGGAAATGGCTAACAAAATAACCGCACTTTATTATGGCTAAACTTTATTTTTATTATTCTACGATGAATGCGGGCAAATCCACGACCCTGCTACAATCAGATTACAACTACCGTGAACGGCAAATGAATACGCTGGTTTACACCGCTGCCATTGATGATCGCTTTGGGGTGGGCAAGGTAACCTCTCGTATTGGGATTAGCCAGCAAGCGAAATTGTTTCATAAAGAAACGGATCTTTTTGCCGACATTGCCCTGCACCTTGAACAAGAAAGTCTGCATTGTATTTTGGTGGACGAAGCACAATTCCTTACCAAAGCGCAAGTTTATCAACTAAGCGATGTGGTAGATAAATTACATATACCCGTTTTATGTTATGGATTACGCACCGACTTTCAAGCGGAACTCTTTGAGGGCAGTAAATATTTACTTGCTTGGGCTGATCAGCTAGAAGAATTAAAAACCATCTGCCATTGTGGACGCAAAGCCAATTTCGTATTACGTTTGAATGATCAGGGTGAAGTGGTCAAAGATGGCGCACAAATTCAAATCGGTGGCAATAATCATTATGTTTCCGTATGCCGTCGTCATTACAAAGAAAAAATTGAACAGGCATAAAACAGACCATTTTTTCACCGCACTTTATTTGTAAACAAGAATTGATCGCATTTAACTAGGAAGGACACAGGAAAGCTGATATAGTTGAATGATGATTAATCCTAAGGGAGGTAATATGAAAAAAGAAGAAATGGGACATAATTTTCTTGCCCGATTAGGCAAAACACGTTTACGCCCGGGCGGTCGCAAAGCCACAGAATGGCTGATTGCTAACGGCGATTTCAACGCGCATAAAAAAGTCTTAGAAGTGGCGTGCAATATGGGAACAACGGCCATTGAGTTAGCCAGTAAATTTGGCTGCCATATTGAAGGTGTAGATCTTGATGAAAACGCATTAGAGAAAGCAAGAAAAAATATCGCTGAAAAAGGGCTACAAGATAAAATTCACGTTCAACGTGCCAACGCAATGAAATTGCCCTTTGCCGATAACAGCTTTGACATCGTTATCAATGAAGCAATGCTCACAATGCTACCAGTGGAAGCCAAAATTAAAGCGGTGCGCGAATATTATCGCGTTCTCAAACCCAACGGCTTTTTGCTCACTCACGATGTCCTTCTTACCACGGACGATGCAGACAAGGTGATCCAACAGTTACGCGAAGCCATTAACGTTACCGTAACCCCATTGACAAAACAGAACTGGAAATCACTCTTTTTAGACGCAGGATTTCGCAACGTGGAAACCTATTCGGGCAAGATGAGCTTACTTTCTCCAACAGGAATGATTTATGACGAGGGGGTATTCGGCACAGCCAAAATTATCCGCAATGCCTTAAAGCCAGAAAATCGCCCAACATTTACAAAAATGTTTAAGGTTTTCAATGATCCTGAGAAAAAATTAGGCTTTATCGCCCTATGTAGTCAAAAATAATTTAAGCGAAAATCCCCCGCCCTTATCACACTAAAGTGCGGGGATTTTTTAGTGAATTTTGGTTTTTATACAAACAAATTTATGTGCAAGTTCCCGCTTTACGGAAAATGCACCGCCTTATATTTTACGATAAAAATAAAAAATAGCCCCAAGGGGCTATTTTCAACAACTAAAATTATCTTTTTCTTGAACGAGATTTAAAACCGCCTTCATCAAAAGTGCGGTGATTTTTTTCTTTAAATTTGCGTTCACCTTTGCCGCGGGCAAAACGCTCATCAGCGCGACTTTTGCCTTTTCCAGCAAAGCCTTTTCCTTTCCCCTCGCCCCCTTTCACTTCACCAAGGAAAGACATTTGCATTGGTTTATTCATTACACGAGTTTTCGCGAAATGATTGAGCAATTCTTTCGGCATTCCTTGTGGTAATTCAATGGTGGAATGACTATCGTAAAGTTTGATATGCCCAATATAACGGCTGTTAATATCCCCTTCATTGGCAATGGCACCAACAATATGACGCACTTCAACACCATCTAAACGTCCAACTTCAATGCGGTATAAATCCATCGGCTGCGGATTACCATAGCCACGACGTTCAGCTGAACGTGGATTCTCACGGCGGCTACGCTCCCTTGGGGTATGTTTATCAAATACAGGATCAGGTGGGAGAATTAATTTTTGTTTACCTTGTAATAACATCAACATTGCAGCAGCAATATCTTCTTGATCTTGATCGGCTGTAAATAAGTCTTCTAGTAAACTGCGGTATTTTTCGAGATCATGATGTTCCAATTGCTTAGTAATTTTTTCAACAAATTTCTTACGACGACAAATCTGTAATGCATCGTGCGTTGGAAATTCCACCTCTTCAATAGGTTTCTTGGTCAAGCGTTCAATATTTTTTAACAAACGGTTTTCTCTTGGTTCAACAAAAAGTAAAGCTCGCCCTGCGCGTCCTGCACGACCAGTTCGGCCAATACGGTGAACATAACTTTCTGCATCAAGAGGAATATCATAATTTACCACTAAACTAATACGTTCAACATCAAGACCCCGTGCTGCAACATCGGTTGCAACTAAAATATCTAAGCTTCCGCTACGTAAACGTTCAAGGGTTTGTTCGCGTGCTTGCTGTGTCATATCACCATTTAGTGCTGCTGCACGGAAACCGTGTTTTTCCAGTAACTCAGTAATATCAAGGGTGGCAGTTTTGGTACGCGCAAAGATAATCGCTGCATCAAAATCTTCCACTTCAAGAAAACGCAATAATGCCTCGTTTTTACGTAACCCTCTCACATACCAGCAAATTTGAGTGATATCCGGCGCATTACGTTGTGTAGATTGAATTTTCACCTCTTTTGGCTCGTGCATAAAGCGTTTTGTAATACGGCGAATAGGTTCGGGCATTGTTGCCGAAAATAAGGCTGTCTGATGCTTCTCTGGCAGTGCTGCCATTACTGTTTCCACATCGTCAATAAAGCCCATACGTAACATTTCATCTGCTTCATCTAAAACAATGGCTTTTAACTCAGAAAGATCAAGGGTGTTACGTCTAAGGTGATCTAAAATACGCCCCGGTGTCCCCACCACCACTTGTGCCCCTTGTTTTAAAGCGCGCAATTGAATGTCATAACGTTGTCCACCGTAAAGGGTAACAATATTGATGCCTTTGGCATATTTCATAAATTGCTCACAAGCATCTGCCACTTGAATGGCAAGCTCGCGGGTTGGTGCCATCACTAACATTTGTGGCATTTTTTTATTTGGCTCAATTTGAGCTAAGAGTGGGAGAGAAAAAGCAGCGGTTTTTCCACTCCCTGTTTGTGCCATTCCAAGCACATCATCACTCGCTAAAAGGTGAGGGATACAAGCCTGTTGGATTGGTGAAGGGGATTCAAATCCCATATCTGTTACAGCATTAAGGATAAATTCAGGAAGTCCTAAATCATTAAAAGTGATGTTTGTTTCAGTCATTAAAATACTCGAATATAAAAGGAAAGCTCAATTACTTTCAGTTTGGCAAAGCCGAGGTGTTACTAATAGATAGCAGCTTTGCGGATAACATTGTTGAAAATTTTTACGTTTTACAACACCAAATCTAGATAAATACCTAGCTTATTTTGCTTGCTGACGTTTTAATTTCGCCAATTCAAGCACTGCAAAACGATACTCAACAAAGTTATACACCTGATTCGCTATGGTCAGTTTAAACAGATTTTCTGCTTTTTCTTTTTGACCCAAATTGAGTTGTTGTTTTGCTAGATAAAAATAGGTTTCGGTCAATACTTCAGCATAAGGGATTTTTTGCGTTTCAGCAAATTCTCTCCCTTGCTGTTGTAGCTCTGCAAGCGATAACTGACCTAAATAATATTGCACAATATAACTGCCCCACTGCTTTTGCGAGAGTGCAGAGGCTTGTTGTGCTAACTGCTGTTTAGCCTTTTTGGGATTGATTTCTAGTTCATTGAGGTATAACCATAATGCACGGTAAGCATCGCTTTGATCTTGTTGATAAAACTGCAAAAAGTCCTGCTGTGCAAGTGGGTAACGCGCTATATAATAAAAACCTAAACCTCGATTAAATAGGCTATATTCATCTTTTGGATTAAATTCCAATGCCACATTAAACGCTTCTAAAGCCTCATCATAATTTTCATTAATAAACTGATAGACGCCTAAATAATTATAAAGTGCGGCATTTTTTGGCTGAAAAATTAAAGACTGCAAAAAGTCATAACGTGCTAATCCCCAAAGACCAAGAGCGTCATATAGCACGCCTCGCTCAAAATGTAAGGAAGCACGATCTTTTTTATCCATTCCGCCAATTTGTAATACTTGGCTAATCCGAGCAATCATAATTTCTTGCTCAAGATGGCTATTTGGTGTCTGCGTCGCAATGAGCAATTTATTTTTTGCCATAAATGGTTGCGAATCTACACAGCCGACAAGTAACAACGCAAAACACCAGACTGAAAACAATCTGAGAGATTTTATACGCCAATTACATTGCATCATTGTTTAGCCTTAGCTTTTTAGCTTAAGTATACCTGACTGACAATGTCAGCCAGTTTTCCATTAAGGAAAATAGCTCCCTAACAAGTAGGGAGCAGAGTTCGTTATTCTTGCTCGCTCACGTCAAGCACAATCTCTTCTGATTGGCTTGTTTCTTGTTTTGGAGCAATATCTTTCATCGTTAAACGGATACGACCTTGACGATCAATTTCAACCACTTTCACGCTCACTTCTTGACCAACAGTCAAGTAATCACTTACTTTCTCTACACGTTCATCAGCAATTTGTGAAATGTGAACTAAGCCTTCTTTATTGCCTACTAATGAAACAAATGCACCGAAATCAGCAAGGCGAGTTACTTTACCTTGATAGATTGCACCCGCTTCCACTTCTGCAGTGATATCTTCAATGCGAGCCATTACTTCTTTCACCGCATTATTATCCACGGCTGCGATTTTCACTGTACCGTCATCATCAATATCAATGGAGGTACCCGTTTCTTCCGTTAAGGAGCGGATCACAGCACCACCTTTACCGATCACATCTTTAATTTTCTTCGGATCGATTTTCATCGTGTGAATACGCGGTGCAAAATCTGAAATATCTTCACGCGGTGCAGGAATGGCTTGTTCCATTACACCAAGAATGTGCATTCTTGCCCCTTTCGCTTGATTAAGCGCAATTTGCATAATTTCAGGCGTAATTCCTTCAATTTTGATATCCATTTGCAGTGCAGTTACCCCTTCGCGTGTCCCCGCAACTTTAAAGTCCATATCACCTAAGTGATCTTCATCACCTAAAATATCAGAAAGCACGACAAATTTTTCGTCTTCTTTCACTAAGCCCATTGCAATACCCGCAACCGCCGCTTTAATTGGTACACCTGCATCCATTAAAGCTAATGATGCACCACATACTGAAGCCATTGATGAAGAACCATTTGATTCGGTAATTTCAGAAACAACACGAACAACATAGGGGAATTCGCTCAAACTAGGCATTACCGCAGCCACCCCACGTTTTGCCAAGCGACCGTGACCAATCTCACGACGTTTTGGTGAGCCGATCATACCCGTTTCACCCACAGAATATGGCGGGAAGTTGTAGTGGAATAAGAAATGATCGGTTTTTTCACCGGTTAATTCATCAATAATTTGTGCATCACGCTCTGTACCTAAGGTTGCCACTGCCAACGCTTGAGTTTCACCACGAGTGAAAATCGCTGAACCATGTGTACGTGGTAATACACCGGTACAAATATCCAGCGCACGCACCGTATCCACGGTACGACCGTCAATACGAGGCTCACCATTTAAAATGCGTGAACGAACGATTTGACTTTCAAGTGCGGTAATAATATCAACAATTTTTCCTTCGCTGATGCTTTCATCTTCCGCTGTGAGTTGGCTCACAACATCTGCTTTAATCGCATCAATTTGCTCATAACGTGATTGTTTTTCGGTAATACGATAAGCATCGCCTAAACGGCTTTCGGCTAATGCTTTCACTTTATCAATCAACGCGGTATCTGGTGCTGGAGGCTGCCAATCCCAACGAGGTTTACCTGCTTCTTGAGCAAATTCTTTAATCGCTTCAATCACCACTTGTTGCTGTTGATGACCGAACACCACTGCGGCTAACATTTGTTCTTCGGTTAAAATATCCGCTTCCGATTCCACCATTAATACGGCTTTATCAGTGCCTGCTACCACTAAGTCTAAACGGCTTTGTTTTTGTTCGCTCGTGGTTGGGTTTAAAACAAATTGACCATCAATAAAACCAACGCGCGCCGCACCAATTGGTCCGTTAAATGGCACGCCTGAAAGAGTAAGTGCCGCAGAAGCCCCTATCATCGCGACTAAATCAGGGCTAATTTGTGGATTTACCGAAACCACGGTTGCCACGATTTGAATTTCGTTGAAAAAGCCTTCAGGGAATAATGGACGAATTGGACGATCGATTAAACGAGCAATTAAGGTTTCGCCTTCTGATGGACGGCCTTCACGTTTGAAAAATCCTCCTGGAATACGTCCCGCTGCATAAGTACGCTCTTGATAATTTACCGTTAATGGGAAGAAATCTTGTCCTTCTTTAACCTCTTTTTTCGCTACCACAGTAACGAAAACGCTGGTATCGTCCATACTCGCCATCACTGCTGCCGTGGCTTGACGGGCAATTGCACCGGTTTCTAAGGTTACCGTGTGCTGACCATATTTAAATTGTTTAACAATTGGATTCACAATATTTTCCTTTCAATTAAATGAAATAAGTGCGGAATATTCCGCGTGAAATGCTTTTCGTAAATCAACCTTTTATCTAACCAGTTGATTTTACTACTTTTCCCAATTGCGACTAGCAAAAATCATCTCAAAAAAAGACCGCACTTAATCTCTTACCAAAGATCATTTTTGATAGCCGCACGCCAACGGGAAAATAAAAGCCCTGCTATTATACAGGGCTTTTTCGTTTATTGATACCAATTCAACCAAATATCTTTTTCGCTGAGGAAAAATTAGTGTTCTTTGCTACCTTCAGCTTTCTCTGGAAGGAAACCTGATCTCACGTCTTTCATATTCGGTAAGTGGTGAGCAATCCCTTTATGGCAATCAATACAGGTTTTCCCTTCTTTAATCGCCATCGCGTGCATTTTCTCTGCCACTGTTTTTTGTTGCGTGAAATCCATTGCTTCAAAATTATGACAGTTGCGACATTCTTGTGAGTTATTGGCTTTCATTCTTGCCCATTCACGTTCTGCCATTTCTAGACGAGCAGCTTCAAATTTTTCTTTGGTGTCCACTTTACCTGTAAGGTGTGCATAAACTTCTGTTGCTGCTTTGATTTTTCTTGCCCATTTAGGAATAAATTCGTGCGGTAAATGGCAGTTCGCACAAGTAGCTTTCACGCCTGTGCGATTCATATAATGCACAGATTGGCGATATTCTGGTACAACATCATTCATATGACAGCTTGAACAGAATTCTTCCGTATTGGTATGTTCAAGAGCGGTGTTAAATCCTCCCCAAAAGAGAATACCAGCAATAAACGATAACGTGATTAAAACACCGACTGCCATACGACTCGGTGAGCGAAACCAATGCCAAAACTTTTTGATCAATTTCAACATTTTTATTCTCCGTAACCTTTCATAGGTTTAAATTCATTTGGCACGATTGGCTCGACATCCGACTGTGAAACGTGGCATTGCAAGCAGAAATAACGTCTTGGTGAGGTTTCACCGCCGACAATATTGCCTTGGCGATCCATAAAGTGCGTTGGGCTAATGCGTGTTGCCCCTGTAATGCGTGATGCTTCAACACTGTGGCAGTTTAAGCACTGATTGACATTTTTCGTCACTTGATAATTTTTCACACTATGTGGAATTGTTGGTGGCTGATTGACATAGTTAAGTGCTGGCAGCTCACTTTGTTTTGGTACATTGTGGAAAGCTGGCTTCACATCTTCTGCCGCCCCTTGTAAATAGTTGTCAATTTTATCTTCCGCAGCCATTACGCTGGTGGCGAAAAGTGCGGTTAAAATTACTAAGGTTTTTTTAATCATTTTATTCCCCCGAATGATTAAATCTAGTGGTAAAAGTAAATACATTTTCAGCACAAACATCAATGCAACGTCCGCAACTGATACAATCTTTAGAAAGTACGAGCAGGCTTTCATCTTTTTTGCCGTGCAATGGGCTGCGTAACACTTGTGGCTCAGGGCAAACATTGTAGCAATCCATACAATTATCACAGCGTGAGCGATCAATGACTTTAATACGCGCAATGCTTTTCGCACCAATTAAGCCATAAGTCGCCCCGATAGGGCATAAATGCCCACACCAGCCATGCTCTGCAATCAATAAATCAAATAAAAATATCGCTAAAATTAACCAAGTTGTTGCACCAAAGCCATAAATTAACGCACGTCCAAATGCACTCACTGGGTTGATCCATTCCCACAACATAATGCCACTCATTGCACTGCCGATAAGAATCATCAATAAAATACCGTAGCGTAATCCACGTGGGATTTTGGCATTTTGCCGAATGCCTAATTTACGTCTTAACCAAGCTGCACTGTCGGTAACAAGGTTTAACGGGCAAACCCAGCCACAAAATATTTTGCTCCCTAACAAAGCATAAAGGGCGATCACAATACTCGCACCAAGTAGCGTTGTGAAGTTTGGTAAATGGCCTGTTGCAAGGCTTTCTGCGGTAATGAGGGGATCACTCATTGGGATTAAATCTAAAAATAGACTCCCACTATAATTGCCACGCAAAATCCACACACCAAGCCAAGGGCCACTTAGAAACATTGCGAGAATGCTTAACTGGGTTAAACGACGCCAAAACAAAAAGCGATTAGCACGCCATAAACCAAGCTTTTCTCTTGCTTCTCTTCCTGCATATTTCGGTGAATTTGCCATTAACGCCCCTCCGGTTTGCGTACAGGTAAAGAAATCATATCCTCAGGGGCAAGAGAATGCCCAGCCTTTTCTTTTTCTTGCCAACCTAAGCGATAATGTTTACCCAACATTCCTTTTGCTAAAGAGAGAGGTAACACTTTAATTGCCGCCTCGTCCAGTACACAGGCCTCTTCACATTTTCCGCAACCTGTGCAAGCATCAGAATGCACAGTTGGGATAAATAATGCGTGTTTACCCGTGCGATCATTACGTTGCATTTCTAACGTGATCGCTTTGTCAATAAGCGGACAAACGCGATAACACACATCACAGCGTAAGCCTTGCCAATTTAAGCAAGTTTCGTGATCTAGCAACACCGATAAACCCATTCGAGCGTCATTAATATTATCCTGTGTAGAATCTAACGCCCCACTTGGACAGGCTTTTGCACAAGGAATATCTTCACACATTTCGCAAGGTTTCTCCCGTGCGATAAAGTAAGGTGTGCCAGCTTCCATAGGTGAAAGCAAGGAAGCAAGGTGTAACATTTCATAAGGACAGGCTTGCACACATTGTCCGCAGCGAATACAGGCAGCGGCGAATTTTTTCTCATCTTCAAGGGCAAACGGTGGACGTAATGCCACGCCTTGACGTGCAAGGCTTTGCTCTTGTTGAAGTCCGAGTAAAATGCCAAGACCTCCTAATCCGCCCGCAGTACGAGCAGCGTCTTTAAAAAATTTACGGCGTTCCGGTGTTTGGGTTAATTTTTTCATCGTTTTTTCACCGCACTTTAGCTATATCAAAGTGCGGTTATTTTTTTAAGCTTTTTCCACTTTAACGGCACATTTTTTGAAGTCCGTTTCTTTAGAAATAGGATCGGTTGCATCTAACGTAAGTTTATTAGCAAGCTGACCTGCATCAAAGAAAGTGGTAAAGACTAAGCCTTCAGGACATTTATTACGTCCACGGGTATCCACATAAGAAATAATTTCACCGCGACGTGAAGACACTTTGATCTTATCACCGTGACGTAATCCCCGTTTTTTCGCATCATTTGGGTGCATCCAAACGACGTTATTCGGGAATGAACGGTGTAATTCAGGAACACGGCGAGTCATTGTGCCAGTATGCCAATGTTCTAATACACGCCCCGTAGATAACCATAAATCATATTCTTCATCAGGCACTTCCGCTGGTGGCTCATAAGGAACCGCTAAGATCACGGCACGTTTGTCAGGCTGACCATAGAATGCTACGCCTTCACCAGCTTTGACATAAGGATCATAGCCTTCACGATAACGCCACAATGTTTCTTTGCCATCAACCACAGGCCAACGTAAACCACGCGCTTTATGATAGAGATCATAATCTGCTAAATCATGCCCATGTCCACGACCGAAAGAGGCATATTCTTCAAATAATCCTTTTTGAATGTAGAAACCAAAATCATAAGCTTCATCATTTAGGCGATCATTTAGCTCTGCATTAGAATATTTATCTACATTACCGTTACGGTATAACACCTCATATAATGTTTTGCCTTTAAATTCTGGATTTGCATCTAAAATGTCAGCGGGCCAGACTTCATCCGTTGTGAAGTATTTTGAAAATTCTACTAATTGCCATAAGTCAGATTTTGCTTCACCCGGTGCTTTCACTTGCTGACGCCATACTTGTGTGCGGCGTTCGGCATTACCGTAAGCCCCTTCTTTTTCTACCCACATTGCGGTTGGTAACATTAAATCTGCAGCTAATGCGGAGACTGTTGGATAGGGATCGGAAACCACGATAAAGTTTTCAGGATTACGCCAACCCGGGAAAGTTTCTTGATTGATATTTGGGCCACCTTGCATATTGTTAGTACACATTTGCCATAACACACGCATTTTGCCATCTTTTAATGCACGGCTTTGTGCCACAGCGTGATAGCCTAGTTTATCGGTGATCACACCTGCTGGAATTTTCCACGTTTTCTCTGCTTTAGCACGATGTTCAGGTTTTGTTACCACCATATCAGCGGGTAAGCGGTGGATAAAGGTACCTACTTCACGCGCGGTACCACAAGCAGATGGCTGACCGGTTAATGAGAATGGTCCACAGCCCGGAATGGAGATTTTCCCAGTTAATAAGTGAATGTTATAAATCAAGTGGTTTGCCCACACACCACGCGTATGTTGGTTAAAGCCCATTGTCCAGAACGAAACAATTTTGCGTTTTGGATCGGCATAAAGCTGCGCCAAACTTTCAAGTTGCTCTTTTGGTACGCCTGACATTTCGTGTGCTTTATCAAGGGTATATTCAGACACAAGGGCTTTGAGTTCTTCAAAGTTACTGTCATACATTTTACCGCTATTAGCATTTTTTGCTGCTTTCTGGCGCGGATCGCTATCACGCAAGCCATAACCAATATCGGTTTCACCACGTTTAAATTTAGTATGTTTATTAACGAAATCCCAATTAATGGCATCATTTTGAATTAAATAATTAATGATGTAGTTCAAGATCACTAAATCTGATTGTGGTGTGAAAACCATTCCATTATCGGCAAGTTCAAAACTACGATGCTCAAAGGTAGAAAGCACGGCCACTTTAACATCAGGATTAGATAAACGGCGATCAGAAATACGCGACCATAAAATTGGGTGCATTTCTGCCATATTTGAACCCCATAACACGAAAGCTTCCGCTTCTTCAATATCGTTATAGCAACCCATCGGCTCATCAATACCAAAGGTACGCAAAAATGCAACCGCCGCAGAAGCCATACAATGACGCGCATTTGGATCAATATTATTAGAACGGAAACCGGCTTTCCAAAGTTTGGCTTTCGCGTAACCTTCAAAAATGGTGCTTTGCCCAGAGGTGAACATTCCCACTCCATTCGGTCCACGTTCTTTCATTGCCGCCAAGAATTTTTCTTTCATCGTTTTGAAAGCGGTATCCCAAGTTACTGGCGTGAAATCACCATTTTTATCATATTTACCGTCTTTCATACGTAACATTGGCTGAGTTAGACGGTCTTTTCCATACATAATTTTTGGTAAGAAGTAACCTTTAATACAGTTTAATCCACGGTTTACTTCCGCATCAGGATCCCCTTGTGATGCCACAACACGTCCATTTTGCGTACCAATTAATACTCCACAGCCTGTACCACAGAAACGGCAAACACCCTTGTCCCATTTGATACTGTTATCCTGTGTGGCTTCCACATTTTTTACTGGAATGGTTAATCCAGCAACCGCCGCAGCGGCAACGGCTGCATTGGTTTTCATAAAGTCTCGGCGACTTAAATTCATCTCATTTCCCCCACGAGTATGATTAATTATTCATCATTGCCTTCATCTTGTTGATGATAGACTAAAGATACGGTAATCACGCCATCAATATTGCGCGCTTGCTCCATTTGCTCGAGCAAAAGATGTTGATCGTGCGATTGCATCACCACCACCAACTTGCCTTTTTCAACATCTTCGGCAGGCACTTCGGTATAAGGTACAGCTAAAAGTGCGGTCTTAATTTTTTCAATTTTTTGCGGATTACATTGAACAATCACGCCACAAACGTGCCAATCTTCCGCTTTATCCATTGGGATAGTCGAGTGTTTATTTAACATTTTTATTCCTGTGGATATATCATATATTGAGTGCTAGTAGGTTCACTCAATTTTATTTAAATGGTGATATTGACCACGACTCAAATAACTTTTACTAGGCTTACTATTTTCTTGAGGGATTGATCTATTTTTAATAACCTAAATTAAGTATTTATCCGATTAAAAACTAATTTATTGTTTTAGATCAAAATTATTCCAGTATCAGATAAGGGGATAAATTACTTTCTTTAACTCATTGACTAACATTTCTATGAAAAAAGAATTTTTTTGTTAAAATGCTGGAAGATTAGAATTATATTTGATACTAAAAATTCGTGAAAATAAGAAAACACTCTGTTGCCACCAAAATTGCTAATTACTTGCTACTTATTATTATTTTTGCAACGGTGATTAGTGTATTAAGTTTAATTATTATGCTAAGTAATAAATCTGATGCCGAATTAATCAATATATCCGGTTCATTACGAATGCAAAGTTATCGTATTTTATACGAAATGGAACATGCACCTGAGTTAGTGTCAAAAAATTTACTTCAATACCGTTCCACCTTACATTCCTCTACCTTAACGGATATTAACCATCAGTTTTTTATGCCCAATGATATTAAGCAGGCTTATCAACATCTGATTGTACGTTGGAAGGAAATGGAGAATTATGCCAAACAAATGAATTATCCTTCCTATCAAAAAGAAGTAGCAAACTACGTTGCTGAAGTGAACCAATTTGTTGAAGATTTACAACATTTTGCTGAGAAAAAACTTTATCTTGCAGTATATTGCATTCTTTTTGCAATGCTTTCTATTGTCGCAATGGTGTCTTATGTGGTGTGGTTTACCAAAAAACAAATGGTAAAACCGTTGGAAAAATTAGCCTTAGCAAGTACCCAAGTGCAAATTGGGCAATTCAACCACATTCCACTAGATAGTAATAATAATGATGAAATCGGACGACTTGCGTTAGTTTTTACCCAAATGGCGAGTGATTTGAAAAAGCTGTATGCAGGGCTGGAAGAAAAGGTCAATGAGAAAACACAAAAATTGAGCCAAGCTAACCGCTCTCTTTCAATGCTTTACCAATGTTCTCAATTAGTTACCACGAATAATATCGATCCTACGTTACTCAAGCAAGTCTTAAAACAAATAAAAGTCAATGAACATTTACGCTATATCGAATTACTGGTATATGGCGCAGAACATTGGAATATCCAGCTCGGTGAGAAAGAAGCCCCACTCTCGACACAACAAATGGAACTTTGTGTTGAAGGGGATAAACTTGGGCGACTATCTTGGCAAGCGGGGCTGCCTTGCCCTGATTTACGCACAATGCAAAATGTCTCACAAATGTTGAGCCGTTCACTGTATTTTCACTATACGCAACGTCAGCAACAACAGCTTTTATTAATGGAAGAGCGGTCAATTATTGCACGAGAATTACACGATTCATTGGCACAAGTGCTGGCGTATTTACAAATTCAACTCACCTTGCTAAAGCACAATCTGAACAAGGATGGCGAGCAAAATAAAGAAAAAAGCCTGACAATTATTCGTGATTTTGAACAAGCCTTAAATGATGGTTATGTTCAACTGCGCGAATTGCTTGCCACCTTCCGTTTAACGGTGCAAGAAGCAAATTTACAGCTTGCACTTGAACAAGTGATTGACTCTTTACGCAATCAAACAACAATGAAAATGCGCGTGGAATGTAGTTTGCCGTCTCACACTTTCAATGCGCAACAGCTCGTACACGCCTTGCAAATTGTCCGCGAGGCAGCATTAAATGCGATTAAACATTCTCAAGGTACAGAAATTGAAGTGGTTGCTCACACCAATGAAGACGGAGAATATGAGCTGTTGGTGCGCGATAATGGCGTGGGTATTCCTAGCCTCGATGAACCAGCTGGGCATTACGGTTTAAATATAATGAATGAACGCAGCGCCCAACTCAATGCTATACTAAGCATCAATAATCGCCCTGAAGGCGGTACAGAAGTGAAAATGACACTGCCAAATAAATTATAGACGTTAAGGAATAAAATGGAAAATCTTCAACCATTTCATACATTTGGAATAAATGCGCAAGCAAAAATGGTAAAAAAAATCACCGCACTTGAACAAATCCTCCCTCTTTGGCAAGAAGCCCAACAGCAACAGCTTCCCGTGCTTTTTCTTGGGCAAGGTAGCAATGTGTTATTTGTGGAAGATTTTAACGGAATCGTACTGATAAACGCATTAAAAGGCATTGAACATCACCAAGATGAGCACTTTCATTATCTTCACGTCCAAGGGGGCGAAAATTGGCACGAGCTGGTTCAGTGGAGCTTGGAACAAGGTATTTATGGTTTGGAAAATTTGGCATTAATCCCCGGCTGTGTCGGCTCCGCCCCAATCCAGAATATCGGTGCTTACGGGGTAGAATTTAAAGATCTGTGCGATTATGTAGAGGTACTTAACCTTAATACAGGCGAAATCTTCCGTTTAAACAAGGCTGAATGTCAATTTGGCTACCGTGAAAGCCTCTTCAAACATCAATATAAAGAGGGGTATATGATTGTTGCAGTCGGATTAAAATTAGCTAAAGATTGGCAGCCTGTATTAAGTTATGGCACCCTTTCGCGTTTTGATCCTGCCACGGTAAAAGCCGAAGACATTTTCAATGAAGTCTCTACGGTACGCCGTGCGAAGTTGCCTAATCCACAAGAATTCGGCAACGCAGGAAGTTTTTTCAAAAACCCCGTTATTTCCAGCGCACTTTTTGCACAATTAAAACACCAATACCCCGAGATACCGAACTATCCGCAGCCAGATGGCACGGTGAAGTTAGCCGCCGGTTGGCTGATTGATCAATGTGGCTTAAAAGGCTATCAACTTGGTGGTGCGGCAGTGCATCAAAATCAAGCGTTGGTACTGATCAATAAGGCACAAGCAAGTGGTAAAGATGTGGCAAACCTTGCCCATCATATTCGTCAAACTGTGGCAGAAAAATTTGCGGTGTATTTACAACCTGAAGTTCGTTTTGTCGGTGCAAAAGGCGAAATTGACAGCGAACAATTTATTTCATCGCAACATTAATCATTATTCTCATTTAACTAAAAAGGAAACAAAATGGATTTCAAAACAATTTTAGAAACGTTACCTACTATCGATCACCTTTCGGGCTTAAGCGTATTTGACGGTGAAACACCACTTCATCACATTCCTGCCATTGCTGGCAAACTTGGCTCATTACGCGTGTATCATGCCCTTGCGCAAGAATTTAACGGAAAATTAGACCGCACTTGCGCAGAGAAAGGCTTACAACTTTTTGCTGAACATACCGCGGATGCGAAACAATTCCCCGGTAAACACCCCAATATTGATTTATTGTTTGCTATGATAACAGAAGGAAAAGAATACCGCCTTGTACCTGAAATAGCAGAGGGAAAATAATGTCGCAAGCCAAGCCTTTTCCTATTGGGGTAAACTATTTCAGTATTGTATTGGGCATTTCTGCCCTCGGTTTAGCGTGGCGTTATAGTGCTAATGTGTTGGCTGTGCCAACGCTTATCGCAGAAACCTTGATCGGCTTTGCAGCCTTGCTTTGGGGACTACTATTTTCGATTTATGTGTATAAATGGATACGCTATCCCACCCAAGCTAAAGCCGAATTGCATCACCCAATTTTAGGTTGTTTTGTTAGCCTGATCCCAATTACACTTTTATTAATCGCGATGGGATTATCACCTTATAGTAAAGGATTGGCACAATATTTAGCTGGGCTTGGCATTGTGGCACAACTTGCATTTTCTACCTACCGTTACGGTGGATTATGGCGTGGTATTCATCCGCAAGATGCCACGACCCCTGTGCTATATTTGCCAACCGTCGCAGCAAATTTCGTCAGTGCAACGGCATTAGGCTTATTAGGTTATTCAGAATTAGGAATGTTATTTTTCGGTGCAGGAGTGATTGCGTGGATTATTCTTGAACCCGCCGTGCAACAACGTTTACGCAATTTAACTGAATTGCCAACAGTAATTCGTCCAACGATTGGTATCCAACTTGCGCCTGCTTTTGTTTGCTGTTCAGCCTATCTTGCCTTAAATGGCGGTCATATTGATTGGATAGTGAAAAGTTTGATCGGATACGGCCTGCTACAATTATTATTTTTAATTCGCCTACTACCTTGGATCGGCAAACAATTCCGTCTCACTTATTGGGCCTTTTCATTTGGCTTAGCCTCAATGGCTGGAGTAGGCATTCGTCTTTACGGCAAAGGTGAGAACCTCAGCCTTGCCCTACAACATTTAGGTTTAACGATGTTCATCATTGCCAGCTTGTGCATCGGATTTCTCATTGTGGCAACACTTAGATTAGTCATAACAAAGCAAATTCCCTAGCTTTGCAATTGACTAAAATAGATTTATTTTATTGCGTAAAAATTTAATCAAAAGAAATGAACTTTCTGATCCCACAATAGTCTAAATTTACAAGAAAAGGATAAATTAATCGTTATAATCGATTGACCTTATAATAAATTATGTTATAAATAGACCCAAATTGGGCATAAAATAAGAAGGAATATGATGAACAAAGATACACAAGCTCTAATGTTAGTTCCTCAAGGCAGCTTAGAAGGCTATATCCGTGCTGCAAACGAATATCCTATGCTAAGTGCAGAGGAAGAAAAGGAATTAGCGGAACGTTTGTATTATAAAGAGGATCT
Source organism: Avibacterium sp. 20-126 (assembly GCF_044358625.1). Classification (NCBI taxonomy): domain Bacteria; kingdom Pseudomonadati; phylum Pseudomonadota; class Gammaproteobacteria; order Pasteurellales; family Pasteurellaceae; genus Avibacterium; species Avibacterium sp. 20-126. The sequence continues at coordinate 2,208,295 of NZ_CP091457.1, forward strand.
TGAGGCAGCCAAAAAATTGATTTTGTCTCATCTTCGCTTTGTGATCCACGTTGCGCGTGGTTATTCTGGTTATGGATTGCCACAAGCGGATTTAATTCAAGAAGGTAACATTGGCTTAATGAAAGCGGTAAAACGCTTTAACCCTGAAGTGGGCGTTCGCCTTGTTTCCTTTGCTGTACATTGGATTAAAGCAGAAATTCACGAATATGTACTACGTAACTGGCGTATCGTCAAAGTGGCAACGACGAAAGCACAACGTAAATTGTTCTTTAACCTACGCAAAACTAAACAACGCTTAGGTTGGTTCAATGATAATGAAGTGGATATGGTGGCTGAGGAACTAGGCGTATCAAAACAAGATGTCATTGAAATGGAAAGCCGTATGACAGGGGCAGATGTTGGCTTTGATCTGTCTAATGATGACGATGATGAAAGTTATGCTCCAGCGCTTTATCTTGAGGATAGAAACTCAAATTTTGCCGCAGAATTAGAAAATGAAAATTACGAAACCCAAGCCGCAGATCAGGTTGCCGCAGCGCTTGAAGGTTTAGATGAACGTAGCCAAGATATTATCAAAGCACGTTGGTTAGATGAAAATAAAGCAACGCTACAAGATTTAGCTGCGAAATATAATATTTCCGCTGAACGTGTTCGCCAGCTTGAAACCAATGCACTGAAAAAACTTAAAAGTGCGGTAACGTTCTAAAGCCAAACAATATAAAAAGCACTGGATTACATCAGTGCTTTTTCAGTTATTTTCTTTACATTTTCCCATTACCCATCCTAAATACGAAGAAAAATCAATGACGACTGCTATTGCTCCTTAAAAACAAATCTTGACAGTTTCTATGTAACTCTCACATTCTTAGGAACTTAAATTCCGTTACCCACCATTTTAGGTTTGAGTAATAAACCATTTACTGACGCTTCTCAAGAACCTACAACTATTAGCTTATAATATCTAAATGACCTATTCCAAAATATAAAATAGGGATATTCCGTGCTAAATAACAGATTATTTGAACTGCTAAGTTTTATTACGTAATACAAAAAGTCTGCACCTTAATAAATTACTTGTTGATTCCAACTTTTAAGATGCAGCTAAAACAATCTATTTTTTACTTTCTTATGATGACTTTAATATAGGCTAAATGATTGAATATAAGGCAATTTTCCTGCTTTTAGCATTTTTTCAATGCCGCTGCGGTGATCGGTGGTGCCTAAGCCACGTAACTCAAAGTTTACCCCAAAACTATGATCGTAAAGCACTTCGTTTGACGTTTGTCCTTCTTTGCTTGTTACATAACGGCGTGCGCCCACTCCCACCGACCAACAGCAGGTGTTGTATTTTACCCCGAGATATTGCTCAACAGGCTTTTTCAAGGCTAGATCTTGGTAATAATGCCCAACCACTGCCCATTTGTCCGCAATTTCCCACGCTGCCACTAAACCAAGCTGTTTAATGTCTTGGTTATACGCATTTGCACCTGTGAGATTTTGGTCAATATATTGCTGGCTGGCATAGCGATAACTTAATTGAACGAGGTTATTACCACTTGGATTAAATTCTAATACAGTATTTGCCAAAGAAGTTTGATGCAAGCTCGTATCATATTGGTAACTCGCTCGCCAGTTCCATTGTTTATTAATTCGCCAATTGGTTTCTAATGACCAAGAGGAGGTGGAGCGATCACTACTGTTGTTTGAGTTATTATCAATCCTTGAATCACTAAGGTAATAAATTTGCCCTAAAGAGAGGTTAAAACGCTCATTCCCTTCTTTATCATAAAAACGCGTTGTTCCCCCGAGGGTAAACTGATTCGCTGAGGCAATGCGGTCTAATCCACTATAACGGCGATCACGGAACAAGGAAAAATAATCTTGCTGCAATAATGCGGAATCATAACCAAAACCAAGATATTGGCTATTTAATTTTGAACCGATATTGCTTTGGTCCTTATAAGGGCGATAAAGATATTGAATATGCGGCTCAATCGTTTGTGTATAGCCATCAAACAAGGTTTCTTTGCTTGCAAGTAAGGTTTGAAAATCAACCTTCACTTGTGGCAAGACACGGGTTACCGAGCGTTCAATCTCTTCCGCATTTTGCCCTTTTCCTTTTGTTTGATTATAGTGAGTTGCGTAAAGTTTTGTTTCAATATTCACACTGCCGTAACGGTTCGTAAGCGGAATATTAAGGCTTGGTTCAAGATGATAACGCCAAGCTTTCGGCATTAAGGCACTGTCATTCTCAAAACGCGAAATTTGTGAGAATACGCGGAAATCCATTAAGCCGTCGGCAAGTCCATCGCGATAATAATTAAAATCTAATTGTGGAAAAACACGATAAGGTCCGATATCCACATCGTCAAACACTTGGAACTGTTTCGCCGATAAAGCGAAATTGTAGTTCGGCTGATAGTAAGCAATGCGGAAATTTTGATCGGCATAACCGTCTGTACTGCGCCCATAAGCAGAATCAAAATCAGAGAAATAACGTTTATCGCTTACCCTTGTGTAATCCACATTTAAACGCCAATTTTCTAAGAAACTGGAACTATGTCGCCAGTGGAATAAATGACGAGAGCGGTTGTCTCCTTGGTAATCATCATAGCGATCACGTGCTAAATATTCTCCTGCAATTAATCCCTCACCAATTTGCGTGAGATAACGTGTTTCACCGTTAAATTGCCAGCCTCGTTTTGACATATATTTTGGTGTTACGGTCATATCAAAATTGGGGGCAATGTTCCAATAAATTGGCTGTGCATACGAATAACCATCACGGCTAGACATTCCCACATTTGGAATTAACAAACCAGAACGGCGACGATCGCCGATAGGGAGTTGCAAATAAGGGGTATAGAAAATCGGCACACCATGTACTTTAAAGCGTGCGTGCCACATTTCGGCATATTCTTCTTGGATATGCTGACGCATTTCACTTGCTTCAATCGACCAACTATTATCATCAGGCAAGCAAGACGTAAAAGTCGCATTTTTAAGTAAGCGATAATCATTGCGTAGCTCAACGTGTTGTGCATTACCTCGCCCTTGACGCCCAACAAATTGGTAATCTGCGCCTTCTACATCTGCATCTTTATTATTCAAGTTTATCTTGGCAGAATGCCCTGACAAATTGATAAGATTATCTTTATAATCAAACCCCTTTTTGGCATAGGCAAAGCGCTGTACATTAGCCCCTTCGCCACGTTGAACAATTTCTGCAATTTGGGTAGTTAAATGGCGATTACCCTGTTTAATCTCAACATCGCCCTCATAACGCGCACTAACAGGCTGATTTAATTCTGCGCGATCTGCCTCGATATAAACAGGCAATTGGTTTGGATCGCCCTGCACCACCTCACCTTGAAACTGTGGTACGCCAGCTAAGCATTGCTGCTGTAAACTTGCCCAACTTGGTACACCATAAAGTGCGGTCAAAATTGAGAAAGAAAGCATCGTGTAGTAATTTTTTTTCATTAATAACCCATTTTTTAAGGTGTGAAATTAAGCCGATTATAAAGAAAAATGATGAAAAAAGCATTTTATTTATACTTACAAAAACAGCTATTCAGATGATCATTTACTAGCCCCATAGATTGCATAAAAGCATAACAAGTGGTTTCTCCAACAAAGACAAAACCACGTTTTTTTAAAGCCTTTGAAAGCTGTTTTGAAACCGCTGTCTTCGCTGGCACTGCGGATAAATCAGGGACATCATTTATTTGTGGCTGGTGATTAACAAAGGCCCAAATAAAATCGCTAAAATTTTCACCGCACTTTTGCATTGCTAAATAGGCTTTTGCATTCTTTACAATTGCCTCTAATTTCGCACGATGACGAATAAGCCCAGCATTTTGCATTCTCTCATCAATATCTTGTGCCGTCATTTGCGCAATCTTTTCAGGATTAAAGTGAAAAAATGCCTGACGATACTGTTCCCGTTTTTTCAAAACGGTAATCCACGAAAGCCCTGCTTGCTGTCCTTCTAAACAAATTTTCTCAAATAATTTCAGACTATCATATTCTGGCTTGCCCCATTCATTATCGTGATAATCTTGATAAATAGACGAGCCTTCGGCCCAACTGCAACGTGTTTTCATCATTCATTCCTTATATTGTGATCAGGATCACAGATTTTCTTTTCCTCATTCATTGAATTTAATTTAGAATCTACCTATTAATACTAGAGCTAAAATAGCTATATGCTCATCAATAAGATGTGATATTGTATTCCAACTTAACCAACAATCAAATTAGAGGTAAATATGACAACACAATTAGACGCATTACGCGAAATGACCGTAGTTGTGGCAGATACAGGAGATATCGAAGCCATTAAAACTTACCAACCACAAGATGCCACCACGAACCCATCACTCATTTTAAGCGCCTCCGCATTGCCTCAATATGCGCCGTTAATTGACGAAGCCATTGCCTATGGCAAAAGCAAAAGTGCTGATAAAGCACAGCAACTCATTGATGCAGAAGATAAATTAGCGGTAAATATCGGTTTAGAAATTCTTAAAATCGTACCCGGACGCATTTCTACCGAAGTGGATGCACGTCTTTCTTACAATACCCAAGCCACTGTTGAAAAAGCACGTAAATTAATCGCACTTTATAATGAAGCTGGGGTTTCCAATGATCGTATTTTAATTAAAATTGCCTCCACTTGGCAGGGTATCCGTGCAGCAGAAATTCTTGAAAAAGAAGGCATTAACTGTAACTTAACCCTCTTATTCTCAGAAGCCCAAGCTCGTGCTTGTGCTGAAGCGGGGGTATACTTAATTTCACCATTCGTCGGTCGTATTCTTGACTGGTATAAAGCCAATAGTGATAAAAAAGAATATGCGCCAGCAGAAGATCCCGGTGTGATTTCAGTAACTAAAATTTACAACTATTACAAACAACACGGCTACCAAACCGTAGTAATGGGGGCAAGTTTCCGTAACGTAGGCGAAATTACTGAACTTGCCGGTTGCGATCGCTTAACCATTGCTCCTACTTTATTAAAAGAATTGCAAGAAAATAACACCGCACTTGCTCGCAAACTAGAATATAAAGGTGAAGTGAAAGCTAAGCCACAACCACTTACAGAAAGCGAGTTCTACTGGCAACATAACAGCGATCCAATGGCCGTCGAGAAACTGGCTGAAGGTATCCGTAAATTTGCCATTGACCAAGAAAAATTAGAAGCGATGTTATTGGCGAAGTTCTAATCTCCTCTCAATAAGACAAAGCCCCAACTCACTGGGGCTTTTGCTATATATGAAAATTCTGCCAAAAATCTCACCGCACTTTTAATGCTTGTAATGGGATAAACGCAAAACATTCCACCGCTTTTAGCGGTTTCTTACAACGCATCTCACCACAATAAAGTGCGGTGCAAATGTTAAACTTTTTTCTTTATCCTTCCATATAGCTTTTCAGCGCCTCGCCTTGCAATCCTGCATTCAGCGCGATGAGTAATTTTAAGCGAGCTTTCGGAGCATTCAGTTCTTTCACAAACATTACGCCCTGTTCCTGCAAACTTGCCCCACCGCCATCATAACCATAAACAGGCTCAGCAATACCGTTAAAACAACGAGAAACTAACGCAACAGGAATATTATGTGCTAGCAATCGCTGTAATCCTTTCGCAGCTTGCGGTGGAATATTTCCTGCCCCTAATGCTTCAATCACTAAGCCGTCCAATTGTTGCAAATCTAATTGCTCAAACAGCCAGCTATCCATTCCCGCATAAGTTTTGATGACTTGCACATTTCCACTCACTGTTTCTAAATCAAAACGCACGCGAGGCTCGGCGGTTTTGAAAAAGAGAATATCTTTTTTCATAATCACCCCCAAAGGGCCGTGAGTGGGTGTTTGAAAGGTGGAAACATTAGTGGTGTGGGTTTTGGTTACATATTTCGCCGCGTGAATTTCATCATTCATAACAACTAACACGCCTTTATCTGCGCTTTTCTCAAAAACTGCCACGCGCAATGCAGAAAGGTAATTATAAATGCCATCACTGCCTAACTCATTATTTGAACGCATTGCTCCCGTAATGACGATAGGTATTTTAGGAAGTTGCATTGTATCAAGAAAATAAGCCGTTTCTTCCAGTGTATCCGTCCCGTGTGTAATCACCACACCATCATAATTTTGTGCCTCTTGCTTAATTTTCTGGCTTAGGGCAAGCATATGTTCAAGGCGAATATGTGGGCTGGGTAAGTTAAGAAAATCCACCGATTCCACTTCAATATTATGTAAATCCAAACCGACTTTGGTCATAGGATTACGGCTATTTGGCGTCACTTTTCCACTGCTATCCGCGTGCATTGAAATTGTGCCTCCTGTGTGGAGGACGAGGAGTTTTTTCATTATTATTTGATCTATAGGTTATTTTAATTACGCTATTTTAGCATAGCTATCAACAAAAAATTTTTACAACCTTCACATAAATAAAAGAGCGGTCAAAATTTTTATTATTTTTATCAACAAAAAAGCCAATGGTATTCACCATTGGCTATTATTTTATTTAAAGCGATAACTAATAAATTAGATTACTGCTTTTTCAACAACGCGAACCAAAGTATGTGATTTAGTTTTTGAAAGAGGACGACATTCCTTAATTTCAACAACATCACCTAATTTTGCTTCGTTATTTTCATCGTGCACATGTAATTTAGTTGTACGACGGATAAATTTACCATAAAGAGGGTGTTTCACTTTGCGTTCAATTGCAACTGTGAATGATTTATCCATTTTGTCGCTAATTACACGACCTTGCACAGTACGAATTTTATCAGTCATTACTCACCCGCCTTCTCGGTTAATACAGTTTTCACTTGTGCAATACTGCGACGCACTTGTTTTAACTGATGGGTTTGTTGAAGCTGACCGGTGGCTGCTTGCATACGCAATTTGAATTGCTCACCTAACAAGTTAACCAATTCAGCATTCAGCTCTTCAACAGTTTTTGTACGTAGTTCTTGAGCTTTCATTACATCACCGTTTTAGTTACGAATGTGGTCTTAATTGGCAATTTAGCCGCTGCAAGTGCAAATGCATTTCTTGCTAGCTCTTCAGACACACCATCCATTTCATAAAGTACTTTACCCGGCTGGATTAAAGCTACCCAGTATTCAACGTTACCTTTACCTTTACCCATACGGACTTCTAATGGTTTTTCAGTAATTGGTTTATCTGGAAAAACACGGATCCAGATTTTACCTTGACGTTTAATCGCACGAGTCATCGCACGACGTGCTGCCTCAATTTGGCGAGCTGTTAAACGACCACGGCCAACTGCTTTCAAACCGAAGGTACCGAAGCTAACTTCTGTACCACCTGCAATTCCACGGTTACGACCTTTTTGGACTTTACGGAATTTTGTACGTTTTGGTTGCAACATTTAGCAATTCTCCTTACTTACGACCTTTACCACGTGGCTTTTTAGGCGTGGTAGGTTGTTGTTCTGGTTGTTGTGCAATTGCAGCCATTCCACCAAGAATTTCACCTTTGAAGATCCACACTTTAACGCCGATTACGCCGTATGTAGTATGTGCTTCAGCAGTGTTATAATCGATGTCCGCACGTAGTGTATGTAATGGCACACGACCTTCACGATACCACTCTGAACGAGCAATCTCTGCACCACCTAAACGACCGCTAACTTCAACTTTGATACCTTTGGCACCTAAACGCATTGCATTTTGTACCGCACGTTTCATTGCACGACGGAACATTACTCGACGTTCAAGTTGAGAAGCGATGCTATCTGCAACTAATTTCGCATCTAATTCAGGTTTTTTCACTTCAGCGATGTTGATTTGAGCTGGAACACCTGCGATAGCTGCAACAGCATTACGTAATTTTTCAACATCTTCGCCTTTTTTACCAATTACGATACCTGGGCGAGCTGTGTGAATTGTTACACGAATACTTTTCGCTGGACGCTCAATAGTGATGCGTGAAACGGAAGCATTCGCTAATTCTTTATTTAAGAATTGACGCACTTTGAAATCGCCGTCTAAGTTAGACGCGAAGTCTTGTGTATTCGCAAACCAAGTAGAGCTCCAAGGCTTAACAATACCTAGGCGAATACCATTTGGATGGACTTTTTGACCCATTGCTATTCCTCTACTAAATTAACGATCTGACACAACCACAGTGATGTGGCTTGTACGTTTTAAAATACGATCTGCACGACCTTTAGCACGTGGCATAACACGTTTCATACTAGGACCTTCATCTACGAAAATCTTAGTCACTTTTAGATCATCGATATCTGCACCGTCATTATGCTCTGCATTAGCAATTGCAGACTCAAGCACTTTCTTAACAAGCGATGCTGCTTTTTTGTTAGTGAAAGTTAAAATTTCTAATGCTTGACCTACTTTTTTACCACGGATTAAATCCGCAACTAAACGAGCTTTTTGCGCTGAAGTGCGAGCGTAACGATGTTTTGCGATAGTTTCCATCTTTTACCCCTTACTTCTTAGCTTTCTTATCCGCAGCGTGTCCGCGGTAAGTACGAGTCGGTGCAAATTCACCGAGTTTATGACCAATCATTTCGTCCGATACATAAACTGGAACGTGCTGACGACCATTATGGACTGCGATGGTCAATCCGATCATTGATGGAATGATCATTGAACGACGGGACCAAGTTTTAATTGGCTTTTTATCCCCGCTTTCCACCGCCTTCTCTACCTTCTTCAACAAGTGTAGGTCAAGGAAAGGACCCTTCTTGAGAGAACGTGGCATGGCTAATCCTCTTATTTAATTAATATTATTTACCACGACGACGTACAATATATTTATCTGTACGTTTGTTATGGCGAGTTTTCTTACCTTTGGTTTGAACGCCCCAAGGAGTAACTGGGTGTTTACCGAAGTTACGACCTTCACCACCACCGTGTGGGTGATCAACAGGGTTCATTGCTGTACCACGAACTGTTGGGCGAACGCCTCTCCAGCGGTTAGCACCAGCTTTACCAAGAACGCGAAGCATATGCTCTGAATTACCCACTTCACCAATGGTCGCAGAACATTCAGCTAATACTTTACGCATTTCACCTGAGCGAAGACGTAAAGTAACATAGTTACCTTCACGCGCAATAATTTGTACATAAGCACCAGCAGAACGTGCAAGTTGTCCGCCTTTACCTGGTTTTAATTCAACGTTATGTACAGTTGAACCAACAGGGATATTACGCATTGGTAATGAGTTACCAACTTTAATTGGAGCGTTTACACCTGCTTGGATTTGATCGCCTGCGCTTAAACCTTTAGGTGCTAAGATATAACGGCGTTCACCATCTTTATAAAGCACTAAAGCAATATTTGCAGAACGATTTGGATCATATTCAAGACGCTCAACAACCGCTGGGATATCTAACTTGTTACGTTTGAAATCGATTAAACGGTAATGTTGTTTATGACCACCACCGATATGGCGAGTAGTAATACGTCCTAAATTATTACGACCACCTGTTTTAGATTTGCTATCTAATAATGGTGCGTAAGGTTTCCCTTTATGTAATTCAGGGTTTACGATTTTAACAACGTGACGACGACCAGCGGAGGTCGGCTTACATTTTACGATAGCCATTTATTTCTTTCTCCTCCGTAATTACTCTGCACCTTCAACGAAGTCAAGTGATTGACCTTCTTGAAGAGTTACATAAGCTTTTTTCCAGTCACTGCGATGTCCCATCTTAGTACCACGACGTTTAGTTTTACCTTTAACGACAACAGTACGAACAGAATCTACTTTCACTTCAAATAATTCAGCAACAGCTTTTGCAATTTCTGCTTTGTTGGCATCTAAAGCGACTTTGAAAACGATGGTGTTTGACTTCTCAGCGTTATTTGTTGCTTTCTCAGAGACGTGAGGTGCTTTTAACACTTTTAGCAAACGTTCTTGTTGAATCATGCTAACATCTCCTCAATTTGTTTCACTGCATCAACAGTTACAACCACTTTATCAAAAGCGATTAAACTGACTGGATCAATACCTTGCACATCACGTACATCAACTTTATATAAGTTACGTGCAGCTAAGAATAAATTCTCATCTAAACTTGCAGTGATGATAAGCGCGTCAGTTAACGCCATATCTTTTAATTTTTGAACTAAGGCTTTTGTTTTTGGCGCATCAATTTCGAATTTTTCAACTACAACTAAACGATCTTGACGAACAAGCTCAGATAGAATGCTTTTGATTGCACCACGGTACATTTTTTTGTTCACTTTTTGGCTGTGATCTTGTGGTTTCGCTGCAAAAGTTACACCACCAGAACGCCAAATTGGCGATTTAATATCACCAGCACGAGCGCGACCAGTACCTTTTTGACGCCAAGGTTTTTTACCTGAACCAGACACTTCAGCACGAGTTTTTTGCGCACGTGAACCTTGACGAGCACCTGCTGCATAAGCAACAACTACTTGGTGGATCAATGCTTCATTAAACTCACGTCCGAAGGTAGTTTCAGAAACAGTTAGTGCGTTTGCACCTACAACTTGTAATTCCATCTCTATCTCCTAGACTTATGCTTTAACTGCTGGTTTTACGATAACATCACTATTAGTTGCACCAGGTACAGAACCTTTAACTAATAATAAATTACGCTCAGCATCGACACGAACAACTTCAAGTGATTGAACGGTTACACGCTCAGCACCTAAGTGTCCAGCCATTTTTTTGCCTTTAAACACACGACCTGGAGTTTGGTTTTGACCAATAGAACCAAGCACACGATGTGATAAAGAGTTACCATGGCTTGCATCTTGAGTACGGAAATTCCAACGTTTAACACCACCTTGGAAACCTTTACCTTTAGATGTACCAGTAACATCAACTTTCTTAACATCTGCGAAGATGTCAACATTAATTTCTTGACCTAAAGTGAATTCTTCACCTTCAGTTGTACGAAATTCCCATAAACCGCGACCAGCTTCAACACCTGCTTTCACGAAATGGCCTGCTTCAGGCTTAGTTACACGGCTCGCTTTTTTAGAACCAGTAGTAACTTGAATTGCAGTATAGCCATCGTTTTCAAGAGTTTTAACTTGAGTTACACGGTTTGCTTGGATTTCGATAACAGTAACAGGTACAGAAACGCCATCTTCATTGAAGATACGCGTCATACCAACTTTACGACCGACTAAACCAATCATTGTCATAACCTCTTAATTAACCTAGGCTGATCTGCACGTCAACGCCGGCAGCCAAATCTAAACGCATTAATGCATCAACAGTTTTTTCTGTTGGTTCTACGATATCTACTAAACGTTTGTGAGTACGAATTTCGTATTGGTCACGTGCGTCTTTATTAACGTGTGGAGAAATCAACACGGTAAAACGTTCTTTACGCGTTGGTAAAGGAATTGGACCACGAACTTGTGCGCCAGTACGTTTAGCTGTTTCTACGATCTCCGCTGTAGATTGATCAATTAAACGATGATCAAATGCTTTTAAGCGGATACGGATTCTTTGGTTCTGCATTAGACCAGAGCTCCAATAATTTTTAGCTAAAATAAAACTGACACCGTCACCTTTCATAAACTTCATTGAAAGGGAAGTGCAGTAACCTAATATTATAGTCCCCCAATCGGGGACATTTTATGTATTACAAAATCTGTAACACGCCTTTAATAAATGATTACATCAAAGGGCTTTCTAAGAAAGCGTGTGGATTATACTTAGCTCAAATAGGAATTGCAACCTATTTCTCAGCAAAATCTGAAATTTAGTATTCCCATTCTTCAGGCTTCAAGCCTAACTCACGCATCATTTTTTTCGCCTGCTCAGGTATCTCGTCGTGGCGCTCTTTTAACAAATCGTCATCGGTTGGTAACGGCTGCCCTGTAAATGCGTGCAAAAATGCCTCACATAATAATTCACTATTTGTCGCGTGACGTAAATTTTTCAGCTGACGTCTTGTCCGCTCATTAGTCAAAATTTCTAACACTTTAATTGGAATAGACACCGTAATCTTCTTTACTTGCTCACTTTTCTTACCGTGTTCTGCATAAGGACTAATATATTTACCATCCCAATTCACCATAATGACACCTTAAATCTCCACAAAAATTGTGTTTATTCTAATGAAAAATTGCTGAAATCACAATCTAGACATTAAGACTGCTAGATAGCTAGATGAATGATTAAAAATCCACAAAAAAACACCGCACTTTGATTTTTCTCCAAAATCATCAGTGCGGTGTAAATTTTAGCAAATTTTTGTTATGTAATTAGGCTTTTGGTCCCGCGTTGATCAATGCTTTCCCTTCTTCGTTTGTTGCATATTTTTCAAAGTTTTTCACAAAACGCCCCGCCAAATCTTCGGCTTTCGCTTGCCATTGTGCTTTATCTGCATAAGTATCACGCGGATCTAAAATGGCCGGATCGACACCCGGCAACGCATTTGGAATGGCTAAGTTAAAGATTGGTAATTCAGACATTTCCGCACTATCAATAGCACCATCTAAAATCGCATCAATAATGCCACGAGTATCTTTAATAGAGATACGTTTACCTGTGCCATTCCAGCCTGTGTTTACAAGATATGCTTCCGCCCCCGATGCTTCCATACGTTTTACTAACACTTCTGCATATTGTGTTGGGTGAAGTGATAAGAATGCCGCCCCAAAACACGCAGAGAACGTTGGAGTTGGTTCGGTAATACCACGTTCTGTCCCCGCTAATTTCGCTGTAAAACCAGATAAGAAGTAGTATTTGGTTTGCTCTGGTGTCAATTTTGCTACTGGTGGTAACACCCCGAAAGCATCAGCGGTTAAGAAAATCACTTTTTTCGCATGACCCGCTTTAGAAACGGGTTTTACAATGTTCTCAATGTGATAGATTGGGTAAGAAACACGGGTGTTTTCTGTTTTTGATCCGTCATCATAATCCACGGAGCCATCTGCTCTCACCACCACATTTTCTAACAAAGCATCACGCTTAATTGCACGATAAATATCTGGCTCACTTTCTTCCGATAATTTGATGGTTTTAGCATAACAACCACCCTCATAGTTAAATACGCCATCATCGTCCCAACCGTGTTCATCATCACCGATCAATTGGCGTTTTGGATCTGTTGAAAGCGTGGTTTTCCCTGTACCAGATAAACCGAAGAAAATTGCCACATCACCTTCTTTGCCAACGTTGGCAGAACAGTGCATTGAGGCGATACCTTTAAGCGGAAGGAAATAATTCATCATTGAGAACATTCCTTTTTTCATTTCACCGCCGTACCAAGTTCCACCAATTAGTTGAATACCTTCTGTAATATTAAACGCCACAAAGTTTTCAGAATTTAAGCCTTGTTCTTTCCAATTTGGATTAGTCACTTTAGACCCATTCATTACCACAAAATCTGGTTTAAAGTTCGCTAATTCAGCAGCAGATGGGCGGATAAACATATTCGTTACAAAGTGGGCTTGCCACGCAACTTCAGTGATAATACGCACCGCTAAACGGGTATCTGGATTTGCCCCACAGAACGCATCCACCACAAACAGACGTTTGCTAGAAAGTTGTTTGGTGACTAATTCTTTTAAACTTTGCCAAGTGGCTTGATTCATTGGTTTGTTATCGTTTTTCGCCGCATCACTTGTCCACCATACGGTATCTTTGGTTTTTTCATCTAAAACAATATATTTATCTTTTGGCGAACGTCCGGTAAAAATCCCCGTATCCACAGCGACTGCCCCCGATTTTGTTACCGTACCTTTTTCAAATCCCTCTAGGCCTTCTTTGGTTTCTTCCTTGAATAATTGTTCATAGCTTGGGTTATAAACGACTTCTTTTACATCATAAATGCCTAACTCACCAAGTTCTTCAACTAATTTAGTTACATCTGTCATAATACACCTCAATTAAAAGTTAATATTTAAAATTAAAAGGAAAGTGAGGGCTATTTTATGCAAAGAAGATGAAAAAAAATGTTAGGTAGATCGCAAAATCAGAAAAAAACAGCTTACTCACTCAAAATAGTTAATTTTTATGACCTTAATCAAAAAATAAATTGAAAAATATGAGAAATAAAAAAGCACGAACCCAGTCCGTGCTTTCTTTGTTATTGTTTATGAGGGTTACTCTCGCAATTTCTCAATTGCTTCTTTATTAAAGAAATAATGCGTGCCGCAACATTCACATTGCATATCAATGCTACCATTATGCTCTGCAAGAATTTCATCAATTTCATTTTCTGGTAGTAAAAGCAATGCACTTCCTGAACGCTCTTGGGTGCAGCCACAGAAAAATTCCACATTTTGTGCGGGATAAATTTCTACGGTTTCTTCGTGATATAAACGGTAAAGTAGCTCTTCGGCACTTAATCCAAAGATTTCCTCATCTTTTACCGTCGCAGTCAGCGTAGCAAGATGCTCAAAATCCCCTTCTTCGCCCACGCCGTCAGGCATTACTTGCAATAACATTCCTGCTGCCACAGGTTCGCCATTCAATTCGCCCGTACGAATAATTAACTGCGTTTGTAACTGTTCAGAACGTACAAAATAATCTTCTAAACATTCCGTAATCGTCGGTTTATCTAAGCTAATCACACCTTGATAACGTTCCCCTTCAGTAGGCGTAATAGTGATGACTAACACCCCTTTACCAATCATTTCACTTAGTGTCATCTCATCACGTACTTCACCTTGTAAACGGGCTAATGCGCGGATTTTTTGATCATCCGAACCATTCACTAAGGCTAAAGAAAGTGGTCCATCACCTTGAATTTGTACGGTAATACTGCCATTAAATTTTAATGTGGCGGTGAGTAAACTGGTTGCCACCATCATTTCACCCAGTAAGTTTTGCACCACTTTCGGATAATGGTGGGTATTTAAGGTCTCTTTAAAACTTTGATTTAACCGTACCCATTCACCACGTACCGCTCGATGTTTAAATAAATAACGATAAAGTTTGTCGTTGTCAGCTTGATATGTCATATTGTCCTCAATAATACTTAAATAACGCCAAGTACAGATTAGATCAATGAGTTCATTAACTTGGCAATTTGCCTTTATATTGGGATCATTCTACAAATAACAAGGCTACTCTTGATATTTAAACTTAAGTAAATCTCGTCGCTCTTTTTTATTTGGTCGGCGTTCAGGGTTTGGCATAGAAAGGGCATTATTTTTGCGTGCAATGGCCCATTTTTCCCGTTTTTCAACACTCTGTGCGGTTTCTTGATATAATAATTGTGCTTCTGGCGCACCACGTCGCTGGGTGGAAAGGGCTAACACTTGCACTTCTTTTTCTTCATTGCCTTGACGTAATTTGATCAATGCGCCCACTTCGACGGTTTTATTCGGTTTAGTACGCTGATTATTGTAATGGACTTTACCGCCATCTATCATTTCTTTGGCGATGGTACGCGTCTTATAAAATCGAGCTGCCCAAAGCCATTTATCTAGACGAACTTCATCATTTTTATCCGCATTACGCACGTTTTGTTTTGCCATTTCTTTCTCCTAATCAAGTGCGGTCATTTTTTATTGTATTTTATGCCATAACGGAAGATGAAAACAAAAAATTGATCTTATTAGATAAAATTGATATAGAATGAAATGTTTTTATTACAAAATTTGGGAGAAATATGCAAACTTCGTATCACTCAGCGCCAAGTTTAAAAGAACTTACCTTCCGAGGAATGTTCTTAGGTGCGTTAATTACGGTGATTTTCACCGCATCAAATGTCTATTTAGGCTTAAAGGTGGGGCTAACTTTTGCTTCATCCATTCCTGCCGCTGTAATCTCTATGGCAGTATTAAAAATGTTTTCTGGGTCAACTATTCTAGAAAATAATATGGTGCAAACCCAAGCCTCTGCCGCAGGTACACTCTCTTCGGTGATTTTTGTTATCCCGGGCTTATTAATGATGGGATATTGGCAAGATTTTCCATTCTGGCAAACCCTTTTAATTTGTGCATCAGGGGGGATTTTAGGGGTGATTTTCACTGTCCCGCTGCGTCAAGTGATGGTGGCTAAAAGTGATTTACCTTATCCTGAAGGGGTTGCTGCGGCTGAAATTCTTAAAGCAGGAAATCACCAAGAAGGAGAAAATGATACAGGTATCAAAGAAATTGCGACTGGAGGCATCATTGCTGCAATAGTCAGTTTTGCAACAAATGGCTTGCGCATTATTGCTGATGGGGCAAGTTTATGGTTTAAAGGTGGTAATGCGGTTTTCCAAGTGCCGATGGGGTTTTCTTTCGCTTTATTAGGCGCCGGTTATCTAGTTGGTATTGTCGGTGGTATTGCAATTTTAATCGGTATTTTTCTCACTTGGGGAATTGCTGTTCCCTATTTCACTAGCGCATCATCAATGCCTGTTGATGGCGAGATGATTAGCTATGCAATGGGTATTTGGAAAAGTAAAGTGCGTTTTATTGGTGTGGGTACCATTGGTATTGCGGCGATTTGGACTTTACTTGTCTTAATGAAGCCAATGATCCAAGGAATGGCACAATCTTTCCGAGCATTAAAAGATCCATCAGCACAAAGTAGTGATCGTACTCAGTTAGATTTATCCCCTAAATCAATGATCTATATCACGATTACATCTGTTGCATTAATTATGGTTGCATTACACCATTTTATCGCAGAAGCGCCGATTGCGACTGAGTATGCCTTCTTATTTGTTATTGTATGTACGCTATTAGCAGTATTTATTGGTTTCTTCGTTGCTGCAGCCTGTGGATATATGGCTGGTCTTGTCGGATCATCATCTAGCCCAATTTCAGGAATTGGAATCATTTCTGTGGTACTTATTTCCTTAACCTTACTCGCATTAGGTAAATTCACAGGGCTTATTGAAAGCACAGAAGGAATGAAATTTTTAACCGCACTGACTATTTTTTCTGGTTCTATTGTGGTTACCACAGCGGCAATCTCAAATGACAACTTACAAGATTTAAAAACAGGGCTATTAGTTGAAGCCACACCTTGGCGTCAGCAAGTCGCACTGATTATCGGTTGTGTTGTTGGTGCATTAGTTATTGCCCCAGTATTAGAAATTCTTTATCACGCTTATGGCTTTACGGGAGCATTACCACGCGCTGATATGGATCCTTCTCAAGCACTTTCAGCGCCACAAGCAACCTTAATGACTACCATTGCAACAGGTATTTTTTCTAGCAATTTAGAATGGTCTTATATCTTTATGGGGATTGGATTAGGTTTAGTCCTCATTATGCTGGATCTTCTATTGAAAAAAGCAAGCCATAATCGTTTTGCCTTACCTGCACTTGCCGTGGGAATGGGGATTTATTTACCACCTGTTGTAAATATGCCAATTGTCATTGGTGCGGTACTGGCTTGGTTTATTAATCGCCATTTAACCGCTTATGCCCATCGTAATGGTAAAAATGTGGAAGAAGTGAAGAAAAAAGCCGATCGCTACGGTACGCTATTTGCCGCAGGCTTAATCGTTGGGGAAAGTTTAATTGGCGTTATCCTTGCCTTCATTATTGCTGCCTCCGTGACTTCTGGTGGCTCAGATGCACCATTAGCACTTTCGCTAGAAAACTGGGATAGCACAGCAGAATGGCTTGGCTTCGCGGTCTTTATCGCGGGTATCGTGATTTATGCATTACGTGTACTTCGGGCGAAAAAAGGATAAGCGATAATCGGTTTAAATTTATCTTTATTTGTTAATTAAGGGCAAGATAATACTTGCCCTTTTTTCTTTTTATCCCCTTTGCTATACTCATTTTATTATCTGGTTCATCTTTTGGGAGGCGGTTTTGTTATTTGATTCTTCTTTATTACAATCGGTACTAATGATTGCAGAACAAGCGGGCCATCACCTCAATCGGTTTTACAACAAAAATCTTACCTCATACATAAAAGCGGATAATACCCCAGTTACAGAAGCAGATCTTTTTGTCAGTCAATTTTTAATGGAAAAACTTCGCGCCCTTACCCCTGCTTATCCCGTCTTATCAGAAGAATATTGTAAAATCCCTTTTCACGAAAGACAGCAATGGCAAACCTATTGGCTTGTTGATCCCTTAGATGGCACGCAACAATTTATCAATCGCACAGGGCATTTTTCAGTATTAATTGCCTTGGTACATCATCATCGCCCTGTGCTAGGTGTGATTCATTGCCCGCAAACCGAACAAACCTATTACGCCGCACAGGGCTTAGGCGCCTATAAAAAAACAACGCAAAAAACCACCGCACTTAACAGACAACCGGTTAATTTATCACAGCCCATTCGTATTGTTGTGGGATCGCATTCTGCGAAAAAGAAAGTGCGGTCAATTTTGCAGCCAAATTTTAATTACCATTTTGACATTATTGGCTCAAGCGGCATAAAAAGCGTAAAAGTTGCAGAAGGGGCGGCAGATTGTTATATTCGATTAGGCGAAACAGGAGAATGGGATACCGCAGCAGCTGAAATTATTTTAGCTGAAATGGGCGGTAAAATTTTTGATCGCCATTTCCAGCCACTCACTTACAATCAGCGTGAAAGCTTAGTAAACCCTGATTTTGTTATGGTGGCAGACGCACAATTAAACTGGCACAACATCTTTCAATTTAATTAATGAGAACTATTGGTAATTTGCCGAATTTGCGCATATTATTACCACTCTTTTAAAAATGGATAGCAATCATATGACAAACCACAACGCAGAAAAAAACTGTATCGTGATTTTTGGGGCATCAGGTGATTTAACGCACCGTAAATTAATCCCAGCACTTTACAACTTATATAAACTCGGGCGTTTAGCGGAAGATTTCTCCGTGCTAGGCGTAGCAAGAACAGAAATGACGGATGAGCAATTCCGCACAAAAATGCGTCAAGCCTTAATCAAGACAGAAAAAGCGGAAGGCGAAATACTTGAACAATTTTGCAGCCATCTGTATTACCAAACCATCAACACCTCTGATGCCAAAGATTACGCCAAACTCGTGCCTCGCTTAACCGAATTGCACGAAAAATATCACACTGAAGGCAACACACTTTATTATATGTCCACACCACCAAGCCTGTACGGCGTGATTCCTGAATGTCTTGCGGCACACGGGTTAAATACCGAAGACTATGGCTGGAAGCGTTTAATTGTGGAAAAACCCTTTGGCTATGATATTAAAACTGCCAAAACACTTGATATTCAAATTCATCGCTTTTTTGAAGAACATCAAATCTATCGTATCGACCATTATCTTGGCAAAGAAACCGTTCAAAACTTATTAGTATTACGTTTTTCTAATGGTCTATTTGAGCCGTTATGGAACCGTAATTTCATTGATTATATTGAAATTACTGGGGCTGAACAGCTTGGTGTAGAAGAACGTGGAGGATATTACGATGGCTCTGGCGCAATGCGTGATATGTTCCAAAATCACCTATTACAAGTGCTTGCGATGGTTGCAATGGAGCCGCCCGCCATTATTAACGCGGATTCAATGCGTGATGAAGTGGCAAAAGTATTGCACTGCCTACATCCATTAAACGAAGAAGATGTGAAAAACAATCTCGTGCTAGGGCAATATACTCGCGGCGTTATTGACGGTAAAGAGGTTAAGGGCTACCTTGAAGAAAAAGGCGTGCCACCGGATTCTAATACCGAAACTTATATGGCATTACGTTGTGAAATTGATAACTGGCGTTGGGCTGGCGTGCCGTTTTATATCCGTACAGGAAAACGCTTACCAACCCGCGTAACTGAAGTGGTTATTCATTTTAAAACGACGCCACACCCAGTATTTAGCCAAAATGCACCTGAAAATAAACTGATTATTCGCATTCAACCTGATGAAGGTATTTCAATGCGTTTTGGTTTGAAAAAGCCAGGCGCAGGTTTTGAAGCAAAAGAAGTATCTATGGATTTCCGCTATGCGGATCTTGCTCAACCAAGCCTATTAAGCGCTTATGATCGTTTATTACTGGACGCAATGAAAGGCGATGCTACCTTGTTTGCGCGTACTGATGCCGTACACGCCTGTTGGAAATTTGTGCAACCTATTTTAGATTACAAAGCCGCTCGTGGACGCATTTATGACTATGAAGCCGGCACTTGGGGGCCAAAGGAAGCCGATAAACTGATTGCACGCACAGGACGAGTTTGGCGTAAACCAAGTGGGCTGATGAAGAAAAAAGTATAATATCTTTCCCTCAATGATTGAGAGGAAATGGGAGAACACAATGAACACCGTTATTTTTGATAATGCGCAATGTGCGGTAGAAAAAATTGCTGAAGAATTAAAGCAATATAGTCTTGCAGGACGCCCTGTGCATATTTCTCTTTCAGGTGGCAGCACGCCAAAACTCTTGTTCAAAACCTTGGCAACAGCACCGTATAACCAAGCTATCCAATGGCAAAACTTGCATTTTTGGTGGGGCGATGATCGTATGGTTGCGCCTTCTGATCCTGAAAGCAATTATGGCGAAGTGCAAAAATTATTGTTCGATCATATTGCGATTCCAGCAGAAAATATTCACCGCATTCGTGGTGAGGCTCCTGTTGAGCAGGAACTCTCACGCTTCCAAAATGAACTTACAGAAGTCGTGCCGAACGGGGAGTTTGATTGGATTATTTTGGGTATGGGGACAGACGGGCATACCGCTTCATTATTCCCACATCAAACCAATTTTGATGACGAGAATTTAGCAGTGATCGCCAAACACCCAGAAACAGGGCAAGTGCGAATTTCCAAAACCGCTAAATTGCTTGAGCAAGCCAAACGCATTACCTATTTGGTAACAGGGGGAGCTAAAGCGGAAATTTTAAAAGAAATTCAAAGCACGCCAGCGGAAAATCTGCCTTATCCCGCCGCGAAAATCAAGGCGAAAAATGGCGTAACGGAGTGGTATTTGGATAAAGAGGCGGCAAAGTTGTTGTAATAAAATAAAAGTGCGGTGATTTTTTAGCAAATTTTTATTGGGAAAATAAATGGATCAACTGGATCTCTCAGCCTTAGAAAAGGCGTTTAATTCACTTGAAATGACCTTAGCGAAATTGGCGGATAAGCAATGGTTTACAGCACAAGAAAATATTGTGCAAGATACCCTTATCGCTGGTTGCATTCAAAAATTTGAATTTGTTTATGAGTTAAGCATCAAAATGATGAAACGCCAATTAAAACTGATTGCAGAAGCCCCCGATGAAATTGACAGTGCAGATTTCCGTGATATTTTGCGTTTGAGTGCAAAAGCCGGCTTAATTGAGCAAGTGGAAGATTGGTTGCTCTATCGCAAAATGCGCAACATCACCTCGCATACTTACGATCAAAATAAGGCGCAACAAGTTTATGAACAAATGATCGGTTTTTTAGCTTCCGCCAAGAACTTGCTCAACCAATTACAGCAGCGTAATAATGATGATTGATATTCAACCCCAACATCTTGAAATTGTAGAAAAAATACTCCGCACTTACTTGAGCGAGTATGAAGTGCGTGCCTTTGGCTCAAGGGTGAAAGGCACAGCACGTCCCTTTTCAGATCTTGATTTAGTGGTAATGACAACACAGCCCCTTTCTTTAAGAACACTGTGTGAAGTAGAAAACGCTTTTTCAGAAAGCGATTTACCTTGGCAAGTGGATCTTGTGGATTGGGCAGCAACATCATCAGAATTTCAGCAGATTATTTTGCAGAAATCTGTGGTTATTCAACAACAGATTTCATCAACCTAGCCTTTCATAAAGGCAGCAACTGATTATAACGAAACAGGAGAAAGTTATGAGTCAAAAAGGCGATATCGGCGTTATCGGTTTAGCGGTAATGGGACAAAACTTAATTTTAAATATGAACGACCACGGCTTTAAAGTGGTGGCGTATAACCGTACTACCTCAAAAGTGGACGAATTTTTAGAAGGCGCGGCAAAAGGCACAAATATTATTGGCGCTTACTCGCTAGAAGATTTGGCAAGCAAATTAGAAAAACCGCGCAAAGTGATGTTAATGGTGCGTGCAGGTGAAGTGGTTGATCAATTTATCAACGCCTTACTACCTCACTTAGAAGAAGGCGATATCATTATTGACGGTGGAAACTCAAACTACCCAGACACTAACCGCCGCGTGAAAGAATTAGCAGAAAAAGGCATTCGCTTTATCGGTGCTGGTGTCTCTGGCGGTGAAGAAGGTGCGCGCCACGGGCCATCTATTATGCCCGGTGGTAATGCTGAAGCTTGGCCTTATGTAAAACCTATTTTGCAAGCGATTTCCGCCAAAACAGATAAAGGCGAACCTTGCTGTGATTGGGTTGGGCAAGAAGGCGCTGGACATTTCGTCAAAATGGTACATAACGGCATTGAATACGGTGATATGCAATTAATTTGTGAAGCTTACCAATTCTTAAAAGATGGCTTAGGCTTAAGCTATGAAGAAATGCAACAGATTTTTGCCGAATGGAAAAAAACAGAACTAGATAGCTACCTGATCGACATCACCACCGATATTCTTGGCTATAAAGATAGTGATGGTGAGCCATTAGTAGAAAAAATCTTAGACACCGCAGGACAAAAAGGCACAGGTAAATGGACGGGGATCAACGCTCTTGATTTCGGTATTCCATTAACCTTAATCACCGAATCTGTGTTTGCCCGTTGCGTGTCTTCATTTAAAGATCAACGTGTTGCCGCAGCAAAATTATTCCACAAAACTATTCAACCTGTAGAAGGGGATAAACAAGTTTGGATCGAAGCGGTACGCAAAGCCCTGCTCGCATCAAAAATTATCTCATACGCACAAGGCTTTATGTTGATCCGTGAAGCATCAGAAAACTTCGGTTGGAACATTAACTACGGCGCAACGGCCTTATTATGGCGTGAAGGTTGTATCATTCGTAGCCGCTTCTTAGGCAATATCCGTGATGCTTATGAAGCTAACCCAGATCTGATTTTCTTAGGCTCAGATCCATACTTCAAAAACATCTTGGAAAACGCTTTAGGCGACTGGCGTAAAGTGGTAGCGAAATCCATTGAAGTGGGCATTCCAATGCCTTGTATGGCGTCTGCAATCACCTTCTTAGATGGCTACACTTCAGCAAATTTACCAGCTAACCTACTTCAAGCACAACGTGATTACTTCGGCGCACATACTTATGAACGTAAAGATAAAGCACGCGGTGAATTTTTCCATACTAACTGGACAGGACGTGGTGGTAATACCGCATCAACCACTTATGATGTGTAAATGATTAAAGAGCGATGAGATAACTCATCGCTTTTTTTGCATAAAAATAAAGTGCGGTATAAAATTTCAATATTTTTCAACCGCACTTATCATATAAAAATTAAAAATAGGAGTCATAAAATGAAAAAAGAGAATCCCGTAGAATGCGTTGGCTGTAATACCTTTGATGTCGGAACAATTATTGATAACAGTAATTGCACTAGCCATCTTGAACGTGTTTATGCCAGCAAAGAAGACGCCGAACAGGCTTTAACCGAATTCACTGCCAAAGCGCGAAGTGCAGAAACTGAGCCTTGCCAAATTAAGGCAGAAATTATCCCAGTTGAAAATGGCTTTTTACTCAGCGCAGATTTCACCTTTAGCTGCCAAGCTGAATCCCTTATTTTTGAATTGGGGTTACGTTAATCAAACAAATCACAATGTAAAACAAGGTAGTGTTGATAACCATAATAAACGATATTGCGTACAGTCATATCGCTGAGTTGTTAAATGTTTTGGAATACACATACATCTTGTTTACCCATAAAAAATGAGAGCTGTTTGGCTCTCATTTGTTTTCAATCCTTTTAAGCAATGTCACTCAACTTAACAGGTCGCCCTTCATCTAAAGATTTTTTTGCTGCAAGGGCAATAAGTACGGGTTGCAAACCATCGTTACCATTGACTAATGTGGGTTTATCATTCACCACTGAATCCACAAAACATACCATTTCATCGGCAAAAGATTGCATATAGCGCTCTAAAAAAAAGTATTTTGGTTTTTCTGAGATAATGCCTGTTTGGCAAGAATATACTGCAGTAGAATCTGTATCATTACGCGTTTGTACTGCACCTTTTGACCCAAATACTTCCGCACGTTGATCATAACCATAAACGGCTTTACGACTATTATCAATTACGCCAATCGCACCATTAGCTAATTTCAAGGTGATCACAGCAGTATCAATATCACCAGCCTCACCAATAGCTGGATCAACGAGTACACTACCTGTCGCATAAACTTCTATGACTTCACTGCCAGATAAATAGCGGATCATATCAAAATCGTGAATTGTCATATCAAAGAACATTCCTCCCGATACTTTAACATATTCTATCGGCGGTGCAGCTGGATCCCTTGAGGTAATACGAATTAAATGAGGCTCACCAATATCACCTGCAATTACACGTTGTTTTATTGCTTTGAAGTTATGATCAAAACGACGGTTAAATCCCACTTGGAATTTCACCCCAGCTTTTTCCACTTCTTTAAGCACTTCTTGAATGCGCGCCACATTCGCGTCAATTGGTTTTTCACAAAAAATATGCTTACCAGCCCGCGCTGCTTCGATAGAAATTGGGGCGTGAGTGTTGGTTGAAGAACAAACTAGCACAGCATCAATTTCAGGATCTTGCAGAATCTTTTGGTAATCATCATAAACATTTGGAATACCTATTTCTTTCGCCCATTGCTGAAGTTCATCTGTGACACGAATATCTGAAATAGCTTTAATTTCTGCCCCTTTAACATATTTACTAATGCTTTCAGAATGCACGCGGCCAATACGGCCAGCACCAATAATACCTACTTTAATCATATTAAACTCCTGCTACCTCTTTAATATATTTACGACCTTTCACCGCATATTCAAATGGATTAGCAACAGCAGGATCTTGTTCTGCTTCTACCACCATCCAGCCTTTGTAATTATGTCTATCTAAGATTTCAAAGATAGGTTTAAAATCAATCACGCCATCACCTGGTACAGTAAATGTTCCTTTTTTCACGCCTTCTAAAAAACTAAGATTTTTCGACCGCACTTCATTAACCACTTCATCACGAACATCTTTCAAATGAACGTGAATAATGCGATCGATATATTTCTCTAGGACATCAAGCATCGCGTGTTGAGAACCTTCAGAGTAGTACAAATGACCAGAATCAAATAAAAGATAGACATCATCATTTACTACGGACATATAACGATCAATTTCTTCTGGCGTTTGAATCCCTGTTCCCATATGGTGATGTAAACACACTCGCATTCCTTTTTCGGCTGCTAATTTAGCTAATTCATTGTACCCCTCAGCTAATAACTGCCATTCTGCATCCGTAAAAACCGTTTTCTCATTAAAAATTGATTTCGGTAAGCCTTGAATGCTGCGACTTTGTTCGGAACAGCCAATTACTTTCGCTCCCATTGCGTGTAAAAAATCACGATGTTTAATAAAATCTTGTAGAGTCTGCTCTTTTTTTCCATCCACAAAGAAAGTACTAAACCACGCGTTACAAATTTGTATGCTACGAACACTGAGCTTATGCTTCAATACGTCCACATCGCGCGGGTATTTATTTCCTACTTCACACCCTGTATAACCTGCCAGCGCCATTTCACTCACACATTGCTCAAAAGTATTCTCTGCGCCTAATTCAGGTAAGTCATCGTTTGTCCAACCAATAGGTGCAATCCCCAATCTTACATTTTCAGCTTTCATAATTTTTCCTTCTTAAACAATGAATAATTAATAACGTCTTGCTTCATTTATGCGTTTTACTGCATTTTCATAAGCCTGTTGAATTCGTTCTTTTTCGGAAACTTCTGCGACGCCAACGTGCCACCAACTGCCGTACGAATGCAACATTGTTTTCGGTAGTACTTTCACATCAATTAAGGTAGAGACAGATTGTTTTTGTGCATCATACAAGGCTTCGAACAGTTCTTCTTCTGTCGTTACACGGTAGGTTTTACAACCATAAGAAGCCGCATTCATAGCAAAATCAACGGGAACAAAACCGCCATTGAGCTTATTTGTTTCCGCATTTCTAAAACGAAATTCTGTCGCAAAGCTATCCATACCGTGTCCAATTTGAAGATTGTTAATACAACCATTGGTCATATTATCAAACAAGACTACATTAACTTTCTTGCCTTCTTGAATAGAGGTAACCAATTCAGAATGAAGCATCATATAAGAACCATCACCTAACAACGCATAAACTTCTCGTTGTGGCTGTGCTAATTTCACCCCAAGAGCAGCATTTACCTCATAGCCCATACAAGAATAACCATATTCCAAATGATAAGTATTAACACCTTTAGATTGCCATACTCGTTGTAAATCACCAGGTAAACTACCTGCTGCTCCAACAATCACATCATTATCCCCTAATGTTTCATTCAAAATACCCAGTACACGGCTTTGGGTTAAATGAGAATCAGTAAGCCTAATAAATTCTTCAAATACTTCTGCACGATTTAAATTATCATCTACTTCTGGGATAAAATTATTTTCGTTATAAGATAGGTGGTAAAGACGCTCCAATTCTTGTTCAAACTGTTGCTTAGCTTGAGAAATTGCTTCCCCCCACGCACTTTGATAGCCTGTTGATGCGAGAAGTGCGGTCAATTTTTCTAACGTTTCTTTTGCATCCGCAGTGATTTGTACACCATCTAATTTATAAGCATCAAAACGAGCAATATTGATGTTAAGATATTTCACTTCAGGGTGTTGGAAAATCCATTTTGAAGAAGTGGTAAAATCTGTATATCTTGTCCCAATACCAATAATTAGATCCGCTTCTTTGGCAAGTAAATTAGCAGATAAACACCCCGTTTCACCCACCCCGCCAACATTCAGATAATGGGAAGAAATCACCGCACTTTTTCCTGCTTGCGTCTCGGCAAAGGGGATATTATAGATTTCAGCAAAGGCTTTTAATTGTTCTGCTGCCTCTGAATAACGTACTCCACCACCACAAATAATAAGTGGTTTTTTCTTTGATTGAATTAATGCCAATGCATCTTGTAACATTGGTTCTGTTGGTAATGTACGCTCAATACGATGAATACGTTTTGTTAGGAATGCCTCTGGAAAATCATAAGCCTCCCCCTGTACATCTTGTGGCAAAGCAATCGTTACTGCCCCCGTTTCCGCTGGATCTGTCAGTACGCGCATTGCATTAATACAGGCTGTCATTAGCTGCTCTGGACGATTTACACGATCCCAATATTTACTCACCGCTCGAAAAGCATCATTCGTGCTAATACTTAAATCATAAGGTTGCTCAATTTGTTGCAACACTGGATCTGGCTGACGTGTCGCAAATACATCGCCCGGTAATAAAAGTAAAGGGATACGGTTGGCTGTTGCAGTTGCAGCAGCAGTAATCATATTCGCAGCACCTGGTCCAACTGAAGATGTACACGCATAGATTTGTTTACGTAATTTCTGTTTAGCAAAACCGATAGCAACGTGTGCCATTCCTTGTTCATTACGTCCTTGTCTAACGATTAAATCGCCTGAATTTTGCTCAAGCGCTTGTCCTAATCCCAGCACATTTCCATGTCCAAAGATCCCAAAGATACCCTCAATAAACTTCGTCACTTTGCCATCAAATTCAACATACTGATTATCTAAGAATTTTATTAAGGCTTGTGCAACTGTCAGTCTAACTGTTTTCATCTTTCTCTCCTCGTTACCCTAAGACTTATTCAGGCACTATATAATCACACTTTCATTTCAAATAAAATAAAAATGAAAAATAAATTTCATTTTTGTGGCAGGGATCAAATTTTGAGAGAAAAGATTTGAAAAATATAGCAAGAACTCAGGATAATTCAGAGACTCTATACACAAACAAAAAAACCTTGAGCCGAAACTCAAGGTTTTTACCAAAATGACAGTGCGGTCAAAAATTATAGAATTTCTTTCGCTTTTGCGATGACATTTTCTACGGTAAAGCCGAACAGTTTGAATAATTCACCCGCTGGTGCTGATTCGCCAAAGGTGTTCATTCCCACGATTCGTCCACCAAAACCAACGTATTTATACCAAAATTCGCTAATGCCTGCTTCAATAGCAACACGTTTGGTCACGTTACTTGGCAACACGCTTTCACGGTATGCGTCATCTTGTTTGTCAAACACGTTAGTTGAAGGCATTGAAACCACACGCACGTTTTTACCTTCTTGACGAAGTTGCTCCGCGGCTTTTACGGCTAATTCAACTTCTGAACCAGTTGCAATGAAGATTAAATCTGGCGTACCTTCGCTATCTGTTAAAATATAACCACCACGTGCGATATTTGCTAATTGTGCTGGGGTTCTGTCCATTTGAGTTAAATTTTGGCGGCTGAAAATCATCGCACTCGGGCCATCTTTACGCTCAATGGCGGCTTTCCACGCGACTGCGGATTCCACTTGGTCGCACGGACGCCACGTTTCTAAATTTGGGATTAAACGTAATGTCGCGGTTTGTTCTACTGGCTGGTGAGTTGGGCCATCTTCACCTAAACCAATGGAGTCGTGAGTATAAACAAATAACGCGCGTTGTTTCATTAATGCTGCCATTCTTACGGCATTATGCGCATATTCCATAAACATTAAGAACGTTGCACCATAAGGAATGAAGCCACCGTGTAAGGCAATCCCGTTCATAATGGCAGACATACCGAATTCACGCACGCCGTAGTTGAGGTAATTACCATCTTGGTTTGCTGTTGCACGAATTGGGCGTGAACCTGACCATAAGGTTAAGTTAGATCCCGCTAAATCCGCTGAACCGCCTAACAATTCTGGCAATAATGGGGCATAAGCTTCAATGGCGTTCTGTGAGGCTTTACGGCTCGCAATGCTGGCAGGATTTGCTTGTAACTTTTCAATGAATGCTTGGCTTTCGGTTACCCAATTCTCCGGTAATTCCCCGCTTAAGCGACGTTCAAGCTCAGCACTTAATTCAGGATAAGCTTGGCGATAGGCTGTCCATTTTTCATTCCACGCCTGTTCTGCTTGCTGACCTTTTTCTTTCGCATCCCATTGGGCATAAATTTCTGCTGGAATGTCAAACGGTGCGTAGTTCCACCCTAAATTTTTACGGGTTAAGGCGATTTCTTCATCACCTAATGGCGCACCGTGACTGTCGTGTGAACCGGCTTTGTTTGGTGAGCCATAACCAATGGTTGTTTTACAGATAATCAAGGTTGGGCGATGTTTCTCTGTTTGCGCTTGTTTAATTGCTTCAGCAATGGCTTCGGGATTATGCCCGTCAATTTGACCAATGACTTGCCAATTATAGGCTTCAAAACGTTGTTTTGTGTTATCGGTGAACCAACCGTCTACTTCGCCATCAATGGAAATATTGTTGTCATCATAGAAAGCGATTAGTTTGCCTAAGCCTAAGGTTCCCGCTAATGAACACGCCTCGTGTGAAATCCCTTCCATTAAACAGCCATCACCCAAAAAGGCGTAAGTGTAGTGGTTGATAATTTCGTGGTCTGGGCGGTTAAATTGGGCAGCAAGGGTTTTCTCTGCAATCGCCATACCTACCGCATTGGTAATACCCTGACCTAATGGCCCGGTGGTGGTCTCTACGCCCGGTGCATAGCCATATTCAGGGTGTCCCGGAGTTTTGGAATGTAATTGACGGAATTGTTGAAGGTCGGAAATAGATAAATCATAGCCAGTAAGGTGTAATAAGCTATAAATAAGCATCGAGCCGTGACCATTTGATAACACAAATCTATCGCGGTTTGACCATTTAGGATTGGTTGGGTTATGTACTAAAAAATCACGCCATAATACTTCTGCAATATCCGCCATTCCCATTGGCGCCCCCGGATGCCCTGATTTGGCTTTTTGTACGGCATCCATACTTAAAAAACGAATGGCATTGGCTAATTCTTTTCGATTCGACATTTTTGTTCTCCTAGTTATCAAATGTAAAAACTGAATTCTGGCTATTCTACCCGATTTATTGTGAAAAAATAGCAATTAATTTGATTAGTATTTATAAGCTTTATGCCTAATGAATAAAAGATACCAAACATCATCGTTTGGTATCTGATAAGGGGCTGAAAGAATGCATTACGACCAGTAACGATCTATTTCAGTTAATATTGCGCTCGCCGTCGCTTGTCCGCTATCCCCAACCAACGCTCTGCCTGCAATAAAGGCTTTCACGTTTTTAATCTCTTTAAATAAATGAATATCTTGTGGAACAATGCCTCCCGTAATAGAAAGCGAAAAACCAAGTTCAGAAAGTTGTTTCATCAAGTGAAGATCCGTCTCTGTCCAGCCTTTCCCTGCTAATTCAGCATCTCTAGAACGGTGATAAATCGCCTGCGTTACACCGAGATCTAACCATTGTTTTGCATCATCAAGTGTCCAGTTACCATACAATTCAATTTGAATTTCTTTTTTTACTTTCAGATCGGGGTGGGCTTTATTAAAGGCGTCTGCAACTTGCTGACAACTTGCTTTGGTTGCTAGATGTGCTGCCGCCGAAACTGTCAGCCAATCAGCGCCGGCATCAAAGGCCATTTGCGCGAGAATTGCGCCACCATCGGTTGTTTTTAGATCACAGACAATAATATGTTCAGGATAAAGTGCGGTCAAAATTTTGACTGATTTCATTCCTTCTGCACAAGCTAAAATCGTCCCGACTTCAATCACATCAACAAAAGGGGCGGCCTGTTTGGCATCCACTAATCCTTTTTCAAGAGTTAGTGAATCTAATGCAATTTGTAATAACGGTTTTGCCATTATTGCCTCCTTTTACTGCCCATAATACGCATTTTTGCCGTGTTTACGCAAATAATGTTTATCCAATAACACGGGTTGCATTGAGGTTAAATTTGCATTTAACTGATGGCTGAATAAATTCATATAGCCAATTTCTTCTAACACAACCGCGTTATGCACCGCATTTTCCGCATCGCTTCCCCACGCAAAAGGTCCGTGTGAATGGACTAATACGGCTGGCACCTCTTTCGCATTAATCTTGCGTTGGCGGAAGGTTTCTACAATCACATTGCCGGTTTCAAGCTCGTAATTCCCGTTAATTTCTTCGTCAGTCATTTTTCGCGTACAAGGAATGCTGCCATAAAAATAATCCGCGTGGGTTGTGCCGGCGGCAATTAAATCTAATCCAGCTTGCGCCCAAATGGTGGCGTGCCGTGAGTGGGTATGCACAATCCCGCCAATGTCAGGAAATTGACGATACAGAGCAAGATGGGTTGGGGTATCTGAAGACGGTTTTTTATTTCCCCACACGCGTTCCCCTGTATGCATATCGACAATCACAATATCCTCTGCCGTCATTTTGTCATAGTCCACCCCTGATGGCTTAATGGCGACCAGCCCTGAAGTGCGGTCTATTTCGCTGACATTTCCCCACGTAAAGGTCACCAAATGATGTTTTGGTAGGGCAAGATTGGCGTGTAACACTTTTTCGCGTAATTCGGCTAGCATTGGAATCCTCCTTGTTGCATTTGTTGTTCAATAAAACGGCGTGCATTGATGATTTCTTCAATCGGTTCATCGGCTTTTTCTGTCCACATTTCAATGAGAAACGCCCCGCGATAATTTAGCTCGGCAAGGGTTTTAAAGCAGGTAACAAAATCTACGCAGCCTTTGCCAAAGGGGACATCGCGGAATTGCCCTTTGCAGGTTTCGGTAACTTTATAGGTGTCTTTCAAATGAATCGCGGAAATTTTGTCGATGCCTAATTGTAATTCTTCGACCACATTATCATTCCACGCAGAAAGATTGCCGAGGTCAGGATAGACAGTAAACCAAGGGGAGCGAATGAGGTTATCCCATTTTTTCCAGCGGGTAATGGAACTCATAAAGGGGGTATCCATAATTTCCATTGCAAGTGTGACTTGATTGCTTGCCGCTAACTCAACCGCCCATTCCATTCCTTGTTGAAAGCGTGCTAATGTACTTTCGTCTTGTTCTTCGTAATACACATCATAACCCGCTAATTGAATGGTGCGGATACCCACATCTACCGCCAACTGAATGGCTTTTTCCATAATCTCATAGGCTTTTTGGCGAAGCGTTTCGTCGTGACTGCCAAAAGGAAAGCGGCGATGGGCAGAAAGGCACATTGAGGGAATGGTGACCCCCGTATTAATAATGGCTTGCACCAGTTCAAGGCGTTGTGCCTTGCTCCAATCTAATCGGCTCAATCGTTCATCTGTTTCATCAATGGAGATTTCGACAAAATCAAAGCCACAGGCTTTGGCGATGGAAAGTCTATCTTGCCAGCTGATGTTTTTGGGTAGGGCTTTTTCATAAATGCCGAGTTTGTGTTTTCTCATTGTTTCGTCCTAATAAAAAGTCATAAAATTTCAACCGCACTTTTGTTTACAGCAAGGCTTGTAATGCGGAAACAAACTGTTGATAACGCTGATATTTTTTCTGATAAATTGCAAAGTTTTGCGAATTAGGTATAAAGCATTGTTGTTTGGTCGTCATTGACATTGTATGCCCTCGCGTGCCTTCCATTGCCATCATTGCCGCGCCAAGACAGCCTGTTTCTTCAATCTCAGGGACTTCAATTTTCATTCCCG
Source organism: Avibacterium sp. 20-126 (assembly GCF_044358625.1). NCBI lineage: Bacteria > Pseudomonadati > Pseudomonadota > Gammaproteobacteria > Pasteurellales > Pasteurellaceae > Avibacterium > Avibacterium sp. 20-126. The sequence continues at coordinate 2,240,788 of NZ_CP091457.1, forward strand.
TGAGATCAGCGAGCATTTGCATCCATACTTGGGATTTTGCAGGACCACCTGTAATACGCAACACTTGTGGATTAGGGAATCGTTGCAACATACGATCAAGGTGATATTTCATACTAAATAGCACACCTTCATAAATCGCTTGGAATAAATGCATTTTGTTGTGATGAGCTTGAATACCATAAAACCCTGATTTCATACCAAGCCCTGCATTTGAACCATATAAAAATGGCACAAAAAGCACCGCACTTTCACTGACGGGTAATGCGGCAACGCCATCATTGATGGTTTGATAACTCAGATTGCCCCATTCTTTTACAAACCATTCAAGATTGCCCGCTGAAGTAGGGCTAGCTTCGTGAATAATAAATTTGCCTTTTTGTGCATAACGTCCATACACGAAGGGAATGTGTTGAGTATCATCAATATGATCTGTCACGCCACTCACAACAGACCAAGTCCCTAACACGATATTTAATTTTGTTTCATCATCTAATCCCGCACAAAGTGCCGTAGAAACCACATCAAACAATCCCCCTACAACGGGCGTGCCTTGGGCTAAGCCAGTGAGTTTGGCAGCTTCGGCATTGACGTAGCCGGCAATTTGATTGGCTTTAACAATTGGGGGCAGTTTTTCGGTGATGTGATCTAATCCAAGCATTTCCGCTAACTGAGGATCATAGTGTTGCGTCTGCATATTGTATAAATTGGATTCTGAAATATTGGTTTCTTCACAAGCCAATTCCCCCGTTAAACAAAAACGCAGGTAATCGTGCGACATCAAGATTGCACCGATATTGTGATAACGCTCAGGTTCATAGTCTTTAAGCCAGCGTAAAATCGAAACAGGGTGTCCGGTCCATAATGTCTGCCGTGTGTGAGGATATAATTTTTCAGGAATCCCAGCTTGTTGCCATTGCCGTACAATTTCTAATGCGCGTTGATCTGAGGAAAGAATGGCTCGTCCAAGCGGGGCATTTTGTTGATCAAGTAAAAAAACACCTTTACCTTGAGCAGAAATGCCAACCCCTTTAATATGTGTCGGGCAGATCTCACTTTGCGTAATGGTCTTTTTGATGACGTTAGCACAAACTTGCCATAAATGCGTCATATCACGCTCCGCATAGCCGGCTTGCTCACTAATGACTGGCACATTTTCTCGTATGCAGGCAAACATTTTGCCCTTTGCATCAAATAATGCGGCTTTGATAAAGGTACCACCGCAATCAATGCCTAAATAGTAATCCATTCTTTCTACTCCAAACTGCAATTCATCAGGCAACCTCTTTTATTCTTCAATCAAAAAGTGGCGGTGTTCTATACAAAATGCGTAAAAATTACACCGCACTTTCTCTAATGATTGACCGATGAATTATTGTGCTAACGCATCAATTTCTTTTACTAAGGTATCGCCGTGTTTATCAATAAACGATTTGCGTACGTCCGCTTCAATCACCGCTTTAAATGGGGTGGTATCGACTTTTTCAATCACTTCTACCCCTGCTTTGCGTAAATTCGCGATAATCTCTTGTTCATTTTTTACATTGAGATCACGCTGATATTGCCCCGCTTCTTTTGCTGCAGAAACAATTGCTTGTTGTAATGCTGGGCTAAGCCCATCAAATTTGGCTTTGTTCATCACAACAATTAATGGCGTATAACCGTGATTGGTTTGGCTTAAATATTTTTGTACTTCATACAATTTTGCTGACCAGAAAATGCCAATGGGATGTTCTTGTGCATCCACCGCACGGGTTTCAAGCGCGGTATAAAGCTCTGAAAGTGGCATTGGAACGGGGTTTGCACCTAATAGGCTAAAGGCTTGAATGTACATTGGATTTTGGTTTGTACGCACTTTCAATCCTTTAATGTCTTCAGGTTTAGTTACGGGGTGTTTAGAATTAGAAAAGGCACGGAATCCGACGTCCCAAAATGCTAAGCCTTTTAATCCTTGTGCTTCAAGATCTTTCAATAACCCTTGCCCAATCTCACCGTCTAGCACTTTATACACGTGTTCACGATCTTTAAAAATAAATGGAATATCAATCACATTTAATTTCGGTTCTAACCCAGTGAAATTTGGTGAACCAGACATTTCAATATCAATAGTGCCGCCGCGTACTGCACTAATCATCGTTTGTGCATTGCCTAAGGTGCTATCTGGAAATAAGCTGAGCTTTAATTCTCCTTTGGTTTTTTCTTTTAACAATTCATTAAATTTTTTCGCGGCAATGTGTTGTGTATCACTACGAGGAGCTTCATAACCAAAACGTAATGTGGTTGCTGCATTAGCGGTTGAAGCTAGCATAAACGCACTGGTTACTAAGGTTGCTAAGGTTTTTAGATTGAATAGTTTCATAGTTCTCTCCTTGGGTTTAAGGTTGCATCCACGAAAGTGGCGTTAAAATTAACGAAGGGACAAAGATGAAAGCAAAGAGCAAAATAATCATCATTAACATATAAGGTAAAATGCCTTTTGCGGCTTCATCAAATGGTAGTTTTGACACGCCCGTAATCACATTTAATACATTACCGACAGGTGGGGTAATTAACCCAATCGACGTATTTAAAATAAATAGCACGCCGAAATACACGGGATCAATGCCCGCTTCTTCAACTAGTGGCATTAACACAGGGGTTAAAATCAACACGGTTGGGGTTAAATCCATTACCATACCCACAATAAATACCACCAGCATAATGACAATCAGCAATAAGGTTGGTGAGTTAATCAAAGGTTCTAATAACTCTGTAATCATTTGAGGCAACTCTGCAACGGTAATTAGCCACCCCGTTACATTCGCAGCTGCCACTAAAAACATTACCACGCCGGTTGTTTTTGCTGCGGAAAATAACACTTTATATAACGCGCTGATCTTTAGTTCGCGATAGATAAATACTGCCACAAACAGGGCATAGAACGTTGCAACTGCCCCGGCTTCTGTTGGGGTGAAGATGCCTAAACGGAATCCCCCAATAATAATGACAGGTAATAACAACGCCCATACACTGTTTTTAAAGGAAATACATAGTTCTTGTTTTGTCGCTTTAGAAAATGTCATTAAATTAAGCCGTTTTGCTTGCCACCACCACAGTGCGGCTAGGCAACAGCCCATTAATACGCCGGGGAAGATACCTGCTAAGAAGAGTTTTGTAATGGATACCCCGCTCGCCACGCCAAACACAATAAACGGAATTGAAGGGGGAATGATCGGGGCAATAATACCCGCCGTACCAATTAATCCCGCAGAACGCCCTAAAGGGTAGCCTGTGGTTTTCATCATTGGTAATAACATTGCTGCCACTGCCGCGGTATCCGCCACCGCCGAGCCGGATAAACTTGCCATAATCATTGCGGCTAAAATAGCAACAAATCCTAGCCCACCACGCTTATGTCCGACCAATTTCATTGGCAAATCAATAATGCGTTTGGACAACCCGCCCTCATTCATAATTTCGCCGGCAAGAATAAAAAAGGGAATAGCCATTAATGAAAAGCTATCTGCACCACTCACAATTTGTTGTGCCAAAATTTGAGCATCAAATAAATCCAAATGGATCATCAAGGCAATCCCACAAATTAAGAGTGAGAAAGCAACGGGAATACCTAAAATAATCGCACCGAGTAAAACAGAAAGGAAAATAATAACGGTCATTGAATGCCCCCTTTCAATAATAAACGAAGGTTTGCAACTAAACGTATGCTTAGCAGTAAGCCAATAAAGACACCAGCAACAACACTTGCTAAGTAGGTAATCCCCTGTGGTAATCCAGAAATGGGTGCATAATTGGTTAAATTAAGCTCAAATTGTGTCCAGCCACCGCGAATAATCAAATAGCAACAGAACAACATAAGTCCGTCAGTCAATAGACTGAGAAGATGACGCTGATAAGCAGAAAGCTTATGGGTTAAAATCGTTACGTGAACGTGTTGATCATCATTAAAGGCTAAAATTGCGCCAAGGAAAGTCAGCCACACAAATAAATAGCGAGAGACTTCCTCGGTGATGTTAATACTACTGTTGAAGCCATAACGTAACACCACATTGAGAAAAACTAAGCACGACATCGTAGCAAGAATGCTCACCACGGTAATGCTGAGTGTTTTTTGAATAAAATTGACAAGAGATTTCATTTTTCACCTCAAATCTCACTGATTGCAATTTTGACGACAACCTTACGAATATTGCTAGATTGCAGATCAATACACGCAGGGCGATGAATGTCTTCAGGAAAGAAAATCGCAAAATTCCCTTTTCGCATAATCAATTCACTTTCATTTTCTGCATCTTGGTAAAACAGGATGTCTCTTTCCGCATTGTACGCTTGTGCAATCTGGTTATTGCCAAGATCTGGTGCAATACCGATACGTTCTTGCCCTGAATGTAGGTATTGCACATCAAGGTAACGACGATGAACTTCGGGCAAAATCTCAGATTTAGGCTTTGTTTCGAGATCTAAAACTTGGGCAAAAATCAACCGCTCTTTAATTTCATAACAGCCCGCAGGCAGGGTGTCAAAATCGGTATTTGTTAGATAAGCCAAGGCAATGTTAATCGCGTCGGGAAACCCATTATTATTTACATTAGAAATATGTCCAAAGTACATCCTGTCACTCCTTCTATTTCAGCTTATAAGGCTTTGAGTTTTGCCCATACCGTATCATCAACGGGAATGCCATTTGCTTTATTCTCCGCTAAAATCGTGGTAAATTCGTGTCCCGGCAGACGTATCGCCACCTCAGGATCAGCACGTTCCGCAGTACGGACATAATCCATAATACGTGTGAGTTTCTCTTCTTTGGTTTTTCCATCAATAAGACGATCTACTTCGATAGCAATAAACACTTGTGAAACACAGTATTCATCATCTTTATCTTCTGTCACGGCAGCGGTGGATAGCCCATTAGAAAGCAAGGTGGCGATCATATCTAGTACGATAGATAATCCCGACCCTTTCCAAAATCCCATTGGTAATAAACGACGATTATTTTCTACTGTGGCAGGATCGCGCGTTAAGTTGCCTTCATCATCAAATCCGGCATCAACAAATGTTTGTCGTCCAGCTAAACGGTGAACTTCTAACATTCCGTAGGAATACATCGAACAAGACATATCTACCATTGTAATTGGCGTAGTTGGGACAGCAACAATCAAAGGATTTGTGCCAATTCGACATTCTTTTGCTCCCCAAGGCGGCATTACTGCCAGTGCATTGGTCCAGCAAATGCCGATATAACCTTTCTCTGCAGCTTGCCAGCCGTAACTTCCTCCGCGCATCCAGTGGTTTGCGTTACGCAATGCCACCACGCCGATACCATATTGATCGGCAATTTCCATTGCACGATCCATCATTTTTTTAGCGGTTAAATTCCCCATTGCCTGATGGGCATCCCACTGTTCAACCGCCCCTAAAGAAAGCACTTTGGTCGGCACGGCTTCTGGCACAATGTCGCCATTTTCTAGTTGTTGAATAAAACGCGGAAAACGATTCACGCCGTGAGAATAAGCCCCCGCCTGCGTGGTATCTGCAAAGGCCGTTGCGCATTCTTCGGCAATCTCTTCACGGACATTACGTGCAAGCAACACGCGTTTAAATTCAGCTTTTAACTCATTATAAGAAACTAACATACTCACCTCTTATTTCATATTGTGAAATTATGTTTCATAAGTTACATTATGGCTATGTAGAAAGTCAATCTTAAAGAGAAAATAAAACCCATTAAAAATCAATATGTTAAAAACATTTTTCTAGAATTGTGATCTACATCTCAATTAATCGAAATAATATTTCACAATGTGAAATAGAAAAGGAAGTAAAAATTCATTATACTTCTGGCTAACAGAAAAGAGAGGAGCAACCTTATGTCAGACGATAAATCCAATGGAAATCAGAGCTTAAGTCGTGGTTTAAGATTACTTGAAATTTTGAGCAATTACCCGAATGGCTGCCCATTAGCAAAATTATCAGAGATTGCGCAGCTCAATAAAAGTACCGTACATAGATTATTACAAGGCTTACAAAGTGAAGGTTATGTACAGCCTACGGCAACCGCTGGCAATTATCGTTTAACTACAAAATGCTTGAGTATTGGGCAAAAAATCTTAATGTCGTTAAATATTATTAATATTGCCGCTCCTTATTTAGAAGCGCTGAATTTAACCTTAGGCGAAACTGTGAATTTTTCTAAACGGGAAAACGACTATGCCATTATGATCTATAAATTAGAACCTACAACAGGAATGCTGAGAACACAGGCCTATATTGGGCAACGTTTACCCCTTTATTGTTCCGCGATGGGTAAACTTTATCTCGCCTATGAAAAAAATAAAGATTATCTGCCACATTATTGGCAAAGCCAAGCCGAAAATATCAAACCACTCACGGCAAATACCGTAACTCATCTTCCTTTAATGGAAAAAGAACTGAATGATATTCGACAAGAGCAATTTGCAATGGATCGTGAAGAAAATGAAATTGGCGTTGTTTGCGTTGCCTGCCCGATTTTTAATTATCAAGGAAATGTGGATTATGCCGTTTCGGTGTCAATGTCGTCTTATAAATTAAAACAATTAGGCATTCCCTATCTGTTGAATGAAATTCAAAAAACAGCGCTGCTTATTTCACAAGAATTAGGGTATAAGCCAGATCACGCTCTGCCACAGCCGAAAAAACAATAGAAAAAAGCACCGCACTTTGATTTGTCCATAAAAGTGAAACCATATCTCAATGGATTAAGGGCTGATAGGGGTGTTTCTGTTAGCTGTATCCCTTGCTAATATTAAGCGTGAATACACGGAAAAGGAAATAAATTATCTCCTCAAGTCAGAAAGGAGAATTTCAACGTTAAACGCATAACAAAAATCAGGAGCTACGCTCCTGATAAATCCCTGATTATTCCAAACGTTCGCCGTGAGAAATCAGATCTAAACCTTGGCGTTCTTCATCTAAGGTGACACGAAGATCCATACATTTATTCATTATCCATAATAGAAGCAGTGAGATAATACTGCTATACACTAAAGTAATAATGACACTTTCAATTTGTAACCAAAGGCTTGCGTTATTATTTCCTGTCACTTCACTCGAAACAAAAATCCCCGTTAAGATTGCTCCAGCAATGCCGCCCATTCCGTGAATACCAAAGGCATCAAGAGAATCATCGTAGCCTAATTTGTATTTCAGTTTGGTAACAGTAAAGAAACAAATTACACTGGTAATCGCACCAATCCATACCGCACTTTGTGGTAGTACAAAGCCAGCAGCAGGGGTTATCCCCACTAATCCTGCTATTGCCCCTGAGGCAAGACCTAATGCAGAGGGCTTATATTTACTGACAACTTCGCAAAGCACCCAAGTTAATGCCCCTACGGCAGCAGAAATTTGTGTGGTTGCAAGCGCCATTCCCGCACGGCTATCTGCGGCTAAGGCAGATCCCGCATTAAAACCGAACCAGCCAACCCATAACATCGCACAACCAATGAGGGTTAAGGTGAGGTTATGCGGCGCCATAACTTCTTTTCCATAGCCATAACGCTTTCCGATGAAAACTGCCGCACATAACCCGGCTACGCCCGCATTGATATGAATGACTGTTCCACCGGCATAATCGAGTACGCCATCTTCAGCCAACCAACCGCCAATCCCCCATACCCAGTGCGCCGTTGGAACATAAACCAGCAATGTCCATAAACCGACAAAAATTAGCACCGCACTAAATTTCATTCGCTCGGCAAATGCCCCTGTCATAATGGCGCCTGCAATGATGGCAAAGGCCATCTGAAATAGCATAAAAACAGACTCTGGAATTGTACTTGCTCCGGGATAGACAGTGAGTTTTTCTTCTGAGGTAAGTACATTTAACCCTTGCAAAAAGAGACGATCAAATCCACCAATAAAGGCATTATTTGGGGTGAAGGCTAGGCTATAACCACATACAAACCAAATTACCGCAATCAAACTACAGGCAGCAAAACTTTGCACCATAACGGATAAAATATTCTTTTTGCGTACCATTCCGGCATAAAATAATGCCAAGCCCGGGATCGTCATAAATAACACTAAAATCGTCGATAGCATCATCCAAGCGGTATCGCCAGTATTGATGACCGAAAAAGGTTGTAGCCAATCAACGGCTTTTGCTGTCAGGGGAAAGCATAAAAGCATTAATAACCCACTATATTTTTTCATTTTAATATCCTCTCATTGCGTTAAATCGCCGTTTTATTGCTTGCTTTTGGAGGGATAAGTTTTTATCACCCTTTCCACAAATGCCATTACCAAACAGGTAAATCATAAATAACAAAATAATGAAAAATAAAGATTCCGTCAAACAAAAAAGAGAAAAAGATGAAAATAAATTAAAAATAGAATGGCGTTTTAATATGAAATCCAATTTTATTTATTTTGTATTCATCTCGTAGATAAAAATTTACTGATGCCATAAAACAGAGGCTTAATTTTATAAGCCGTTTCATTGCAAACTAAGATAAGACTTTCTTAATCCCTATCCTTCACCTTACCCAGATCCCATTGGCTCGTTATACTGTCTTCTCTTATTGCCGCCTTAAAGCACAATAATAGGCACTTTGAGTAAAGTGCCTTATTTTTGAATTTAAACGACCAGTAAATGATTTACTGTCTTTTTAGCTTAGTCTGTAAGGATTGTAAGGAATACACCTCGTAATTTTGCAAATTGCCGATACTTTGCACTAAGGCTTCTGCCGCGGCCAAGGTGGTTTGAATAAAGACTTTTTGTTGCAACGCACTACGACGGATAGAATGGCTATCTTCAATGCTTTCAGGCAAACTACCTACCGTATTAATGATCATCGCAATCTCGCCATTTTTTATTGCATCAACAATATGTGGACGCCCTTCACGAACTTTATTTACCGTTTGGGCAAAAATACCGTTTTCACGTAAGAAATTGGCTGTCCCAAGGGTTGCACATAAGCCATATCCCTGTTCTTGTAATCCTTTCGCAATCGGCAATAAGCGTGGCTTATCCTTGTCATCAACAGAAATAAACACTTTTCCTGTTTTAGCGATTTGTTCGCCCGCGCCAAGCTGAGCTTTAATGAATGCTTCTGCGAATGTTTCGCCCACGCCCATCACTTCTCCTGTTGAACGCATTTCAGGGCCTAAAATGGTATCTACCCCCGGGAATTTTATAAACGGGAACACTGCTTCTTTCACAGAATAAAAGTGCGGTTGAATTTCACCTTGAATTTGTTGAGCTTGCAAACTGATGCCAGCCATTACACGCGCCGCAATTTTGGCTAATGGACGTCCTGTGGCTTTACTCACAAATGGCACAGTACGACTTGCCCGAGGGTTTACTTCTAAGACATAGATCACGCCCTCTTGCACGGCAAATTGAACATTCATTAATCCCACCACATTTAATGCTTTTGCCATCGCTGCAGTTTGCCGGCGGATTTCATCTTGAATCTCTGCACTTAAGGAATAAGGTGGCAGAGAACACGCACTATCTCCACTATGAATCCCCGCTTGTTCAATATGTTGCATAATCCCGCCGATGACCACCTGTTCACCATCACAAATGCAATCCACATCCACTTCAATGGCATTATTTAAGAAATGATCAAGCAGAATTGGGCTATCTTCGGAAACTTGCACCGCTTCACGCATATATTTGTTGAGTTCGTCCACGTTATACACGATTTGCATTGCACGTCCGCCTAGCACATAAGAAGGACGAACCACGAGTGGATAGCCCACTTCATCAGCCAATTTGACTGCTTCTATGGCATTTCTTGCGGTACGGTTATTCGGTTGTTTTAAGCCGAGTTGTTGTAGGATTTGTTGGAAGCGTTCACGATCTTCTGCGGCATCAATACTGTCCGCTGATGTACCAATAATGTTCACGCCATTTTCGGCAAGGGCGTTCGCGAGTTTTAGCGGTGTTTGACCACCATAATGCACAATGACGCCATCAGGCTGTTCAAGGTGAATGATTTCTAACACATCTTCAAGGGTAAGCGGTTCAAAATAAAGGCGATCTGAGGTATCGAAATCGGTAGAAACCGTTTCAGGGTTACAGTTCACCATAATGGTTTCAAAACCGCTTTCACGCAAGGCAAGTGCGGCATGGACACAACAATAGTCAAATTCAATGCCTTGCCCAATTCGGTTTGGTCCACCACCTAAAATCATAATTTTCTTACGATCAGAGGGTTTCGCCTCGCATTCTTCTTCATAAGTAGAATAAAGATAAGCCGTATCCGATTTAAATTCCCCAGCACAGGTATCAACTCGTTTATAGACAGGGTGCAGATTGAATGATTTACGCAAATTTCGCACCGCACTTTCATTACTTTTCACTAATTGGGCAATACGTTTATCTGAAAAACCTTTACGTTTTAAACGGCGAAGCTCTGCATAGTCTAATTGTTCAAGTGTTTTTTGCTCTAAGGCTAATTCTTCTTTCACTAAATCTTGGATCTGTACTAAAAACCAAGGATCAATTTTTGAGTAATGATGTACTTCTTCCAAGCTAAACCCTGCGCCAAAGGCATCGGCAACATAAAGAATGCGGTTAGGCCCGGGGTTACCAAGTTCGGTGCGTATTTTTTCAGGCGCTTCAGACAGCAAATTGAAACCGCAAATACCCGTTTCTAATCCTCGTAACGCTTTTTGCAAGCTTTCTTGGAACGTACGCCCCATTGCCATTACTTCGCCCACGGATTTCATCTGCGTGGTTAAACGATCGTCTGCTTGAGGGAATTTCTCAAAGGCAAAACGTGGCACTTTAGTCACCACATAGTCAATAGACGGTTCAAAAGACGCAGGAATAAGTCCACCGGTGATGTCGTTACGCAATTCATTGAGCGTATAACCCACGGCTAATTTGGCTGCCACTTTTGCAATAGGGAAACCTGTCGCTTTAGACGCCAGTGCAGAAGAACGGCTCACGCGTGGATTCATTTCAATCACAATCATTTCACCATTGGCTGGATTAATGGCAAATTGCACGTTTGAACCGCCTGTATCCACCCCAATTTCACGCAACACAGCAAGGCTGGCATTACGCATAATTTGATATTCTTTATCAGTGAGGGTTTGCGCGGGTGCAACGGTGATAGAATCGCCCGTATGTACGCCCATTGGATCAAAATTTTCAATGGAGCAAACGATAATGCAGTTATCTGCTTTATCACGCACCACTTCCATTTCGTATTCTTTCCAGCCTAACACCGATTGTTCGATGAGTAATTCGTGGGTTGGCGAGGCATCAAATCCGCGTTCGCAAATGGCGACAAATTCATCACGGTTATAGGCGATCCCACCGCCTGAACCGCCCATTGTGAAAGACGGACGAATAAGCGTTGGAAAGCCCACTTCGGCTTGTGCTGCCCAAGCTTCATCGAAAGTATGGCAAACAAATGATTTTGGCGTATTTAAGCCGATTTTTTCCATTGCTTCTTTAAAGCGACCACGATCTTCTGCTTTATCAATAGCATCTTCCGTTGCCCCAATCAGTTCGACAGCGTATTTTTTCAACACGCCATTTTTAGAAAGATCTAAGGCACAATTCAAGGCAGTTTGCCCGCCCATTGTGGGTAAAATCGCATCGGGACGCTCTTTTTCAATAATCTTTTCGACCGTTTGCCAAGTAATTGGCTCAATGTAGGTTACATCTGCCATATCAGGATCAGTCATAATGGTGGCGGGGTTAGAATTGACTAACACCACTTTATAACCCTCTTCACGCAACGCCTTACACGCCTGCGCCCCTGAATAGTCAAATTCACACGCCTGTCCAATCACAATTGGGCCTGCACCGATAATTAATATAGTGTTTATGTCTGTACGTTTTGGCATTTTGGTTTCTCTTATAATCTTTTTTAACGTTGTTTATGGAGTGTTGGTGTAACTTTAGTTACTATGAGGTTATTTCTATTTACTTTGTTCCAATGCAGCCACAAACTTATCAAACAAATACGCCACATCATTTGGACCGGGGCTAGCTTCAGGGTGGCCTTGGAAAGAAAATGCCACTTGGTCTGTTAGCTCAATGCCTTGCACCGAATTATCAAATAAAGAGCGGTGGGTAATTTTCACATTTTTTGGCAAGCTGTGTTCGTCCACTTCAAAGCCGTGATTTTGGCTAGTAATAAAAACTTTTTGTGTTGCTAAATCTTGCACTGGGTGGTTTGCACCGTGATGACCGAATGGCATTTTTTTGGTTTTGCCCCCTACGGCAAGCCCTAATAATTGATGTCCTAAGCAAATACCAAAAATCGGCTTTTTGCTTGCCAATAAGGTTTGAATATTTTGAATCGCATAATCGCAAGGTTCAGGATCGCCGGGGCCGTTGGATAAGAAAATGCCATCAGGCTGATAAGCTAACACTTGCTCCGCGGTTGTGTGAGCGGGTACAACGGTAATTTTACAGCCGCGTTCAGCAAGCATTCGTAAAATATTGTGCTTCACGCCAAAATCATAAGCAACAATATGATATTTCTGTTCAGGCTGTGAATGATAACCTTTACCTAGCACCCATTCTCCCTGTGTCCATTCATAAGGCGCTTGGCAAGTTACCTGTTGGGCAAGATCTTTGCCCGCCATAGAACCGAAACCTTGTGCCAGTGTAAGGGCTTTTTGTTCATCGCTCTCTCCTGCCATAATACAGCCAGCCATCGCCCCTTTATCTCGTAAAAGACGGGTAAGACGACGCGTGTCAATATCGGCAATGGCGACCACATTATTTGCTTTTAGGTAATCGGTAAGGCTTTGATTGGCACGGAAATTACTGTGTAACAAAGGCAAATCACGAATGATTAATCCACTAGCATAGACTTTATTGCTTTCTTGATCTTCATTATTGGTGCCAGTATTGCCAATATGGGGATAGGTCAGGGTAACAATTTGTTGAAAATAGGAAGGATCGGTGAGAATTTCTTGATAACCCGTGATAGCGGTATTAAAAACCACTTCTCCCGTTGTTGAGCCAGACACCCCAATAGATGTGCCGTGGAAAACGCTGCCGTCAGCCAATACTAAAATTGCTGGACTAGACATAAAAAACTCCTTAATTGTAGGTGAACACTTGCAAATGCTCATTAACCGAAATTTAGCGAAAAAAACACCGCACTTTTATTTTGCAGTTGTACTAAATTGCATTGGTGGTTAGCTCACAGGCTAAACGGGCTAATTCTAAAAGACAATAGCACGATATTCAAGCAAATTCGCAAGGAATAAGAAATATATTTATTCATTAATATTGCATAAATAATCAATGTAATGCAAGCAATTTATTTTTCTCTGATTTATTTTGTAGATTTTCACCAAGTTGTTTACAATGTATCTTATTTTTTAGTCACAGGGCATATTATGAAAAAATCCGTTTTCGTCGTCTCACTCGTACTTGGTTCAGCTTTACTCACAGGCTGTGCCACAATCGATCCACAAACGGGAGAACGTAAAGATCCATTGGAAGGATTTAACCGAGCAATGTGGGATTTCAACTATAAGGTTGCCGATCCCTATGTGCTGAAACCAGTTGCCAAAGGTTGGAAAAATTATGTGCCACAGCCTATTAAAACAGGAATTATCAATGTTGCGAATAACCTTGATGAACCAGCCAGTTTTGTAAACCGCTTATTGCAAGGTGAATTTAAAAAAGCAATGGTGCATTTCAATCGCTTCTGGATCAACAGTATTTTCGGTTTAGGCGGTTTAATTGACTGGGCAAGTGCCAGCCCGCCATTACGCGTAGAAGAAAAACGCCGTTTTGGTGATACCTTAGGGGCTTATGGTGTCGAAACAGGTACTTATGTAATGTTGCCGATGTACGGACCGGCAACCCCTCGTCAAGATCTAGGTAATTTAGTGGATACCACTTACCCAATGCTGTCTTTACTAGGTCCTTGGGGATTATTAAAATGGGGTATTCAAGGTATTGATAGTCGCGCAAAAATGCTTGATAAAGACGCATTATTAGAGCAATCGCAAGATCCTTATGTTACTTTCCGCGAAGCCTATTTCCAAAACTTAGAATATCACGTTAAAGACGGCAATGTGGAAACCAAAGGCAATACCCTTTCACAAGATGAACTTAAAGAAATTGATTAATGATAGGAATAAATACTATGGAAATGACCTCAACTCAGCGCTTAATTTTAGCTAATCAATATAAATTAATGGGCTTATTAGATCCAAATAACGCCGTGAAATATGCCCGTTTAGAAACGATTGTAAAAGGGGGATTTGGACTAGAATTGAAAGAATTAGATAAAGAATTTTCTAATCTTTCAGAACAAGAATGCCAAACTGTTCGAGATACGCTTGAAATGTATCACGCTTTACACGTTTCTTATAACAACTTAGGCGACACAACCACCGTAACCCCACACCGCTTACAATTTGCTGGTTATTGTGCTGTGCGTGAGAAAAAATATCTTCACTACTTACGTTTTATCACCACCACAGAAGGGAAATACGCAGAATTTATGCAATGCGAACACGGCTGTGATTCACAAACGCCAATGTGGGACAAATACATTAAAATGCTTGAAGTTTGGCGTAGCTGCCCACACGAATATCATTTAAGTATGGCGGAAATTCAGAAAATTTTGAATGCTTAATTGCCAAAAACCACCGTATAATTAAGTGCGGTGGTTTTTTATAAAGTGTTTGACCTAGCTAAAATAATATACTCAAGCAAAAATTGTATTTTTCACGCACTGATTGCCCAAAATAGCCTAAAACCTATGGTATAAGATAATACTTTTTACTAATACGTTAGTCATTACGCCACTATATTCATTACTGTACCCAGATGTATTCAAGTAAAATTAAAAGGACTTGGTACAACACAGACCCAAGTCCTTAGATTTAATACCCCTAAGTTTTTAACGGCAATTCAAAAAACTTAGATGTTTTCTTCACTTGTAACCTATTAAAGAATATTTTTAAATTCTTCCATTACTGATTTTGGCCACACGCTAGATTGCACTTCACCAATGTGTTTTTTATGTAGCAACAACATTGCTAGGCGAGATTGCCCAATTCCGCCACCAATTGAAAGAGGTAATTTGCCATTGACAAGATCTTGATGCCAATCAAATTTTAAGCGATCTTCATCACCTGTAATGGCAAGTTGTTTGCGTAAAGCCGTTTCATCTACGCGGATTCCCATTGATGACACCTCAAATGCGCGCTCTAGTGTTGGATTCCATACTAAAATATCACCATTTAAGCCTTTGTATTCACCTTCAGAAATCGTTGTCCAGTCATCATAGTCTGGGGCGCGTTTGTCGTGTGGTTTGCCGTCGGATAATTCACCGCCAATTCCAATTAAGAACACAGCGCCGTATTCTTTACAAATAGCATTTTCACGCTCTTTGTCGTTCATTCCCGGATAGCGTTGAACTAAATCTTCACTATGAATGAAGGTAATGTCCTGCGGTAAAAAACGGGTTAAACCAAATTTTTCACTCACTGCGGCTTCTGTTTCTAATATCGCTTGATAAATAGAACGCACGGTTTCTTTTAAATAAGCAAGGTTGCGACGACCTGCGGGGATTACTTTTTCCCAATCCCATTGATCCACATAGACAGAGTGAGTTTGATCGAGGCTATCTTCATCTGGACGTAACGCTTTCATATGTACAAATAACCCTTCACCTTCGGCAAAACCGAAACGCGCAAGGGTATGGCGTTTCCATTTGGCTAAAGAATGAACGACCTCGAAGGTAGCATCTGTGATCTGCTTCACATTTACTTGAACTGCTTTTTCTGTACCTGAAAGATTATCTTGAATACCATTGCCAACTTGGCTTAGGATAGGACCTTGAACTTCTACAAGCCCTAAATGTTCCAAAAGTTTTTGGGTAAAGGTGTTTTTAGCAAAGCTAATTTCTTGTTGTTGTAAAATAAATGATTTTTCCATTGTATGAACCTTATTTATTATTGGTTTTGATTTTCGTTGCATATTATTTAATGATACGGGATCAAAATTCAATACCTATAAACAAAAATAAGATTGAAAATGGTTTTTCCATAAAAAAATAGCTATAATTTTAAATTAAATTTAATTTTGGGAAAAGAAAATGCACAATATTGATAACTTAGATAAACAAATCCTCCGTGTGTTAATCAAAGATGCGCGTACGCCATATGCAGAAATGGCAAAAAATTTTGGGGTAAGCCCCGGAACAATTCACGTTCGTGTCGAAAAAATGCGTCAGGCGGGCATTATTCAAGGGACGAAAATCCGTATTGATCAACGTAAATTAGGCTATGATGTATGCTGCTTCATTGGCATTATTCTTAAAAGTGCGAAAGATTACGATAAAGTCATTGAGAAATTAGAAAAATTTGAAGAAGTGGTGGAGGCTTATTACACCACGGGGAATTATTCTATTTTTATTAAGGTGATGACCCATACCATTGCGGAGCTTCATTCCGTGCTCGCAACCAAAATTCAGTTGATTGATGAAATTCAATCTACCGAAACCTTAATTTCAATGCAAAACCCGATTTTGCGTGATATTACTCCATAACTTATTCATTTATAACAAAAATAGGAGTCATTATGTCTGATGTTTTTCACTTAGGTTTAACCAAAGCAATGTTAGATGGGGCGAAACTTGCCATTGTTCCGGGCGCGCCAGAACGCGTTGAGCGGATTGCTCGTTTATTGGAAAATCCAAAATTTTTAGCGGCAACAAGGGAGTTTACTTCGTGGCTTGGCTATCTTAATGGTAAAGCGGTGGTGGTGTGTTCCACAGGAATTGGTGGCCCTTCTGTTTCCATTGCTGTGGAAGAGTTAGCGCAATTAGGCGTGCGTACTTTCTTACGCATTGGCACAACAGGGGCGATCCAACCACATATTAATGTAGGTGATATTTTGATCACCACCGGCGCGGTGCGCTTAGATGGTGCAAGCCGTCATTTTGCTCCATTGGAATATCCTGCCGTAGCCGACTTCACTTGCACCTCAATGCTTCACAAAGCTGCATTAGAAAATCAGAACGCCAAAGTGCATATCGGTATCACCGCGTCATCCGATACATTCTACCCGGGGCAAGAACGCTACGACACTTACACGGGCAAAATTTACCGCCACTATCAAGGTTCATTAAAACAATGGCAAGAACTCAATGTGATGAACTATGAAATGGAAAGTGCAACCTTATTTACAATGTGTTCAGCCTTAGGGTTGCGTGCGGGAATGGTGGCAGGTGCTATTGTAAACCGTACCCAGCAAGAAATTCCAAACGAGGAAACCATTCACCAAACGGAACAAAACGCCATTGATATTGTGGTGAAAGCCGCCGCATTATTAGTTTAATTAAAAAATAAAGTGCGGTGGAATTTTTACCCATTTTTTACCGCACTTTCTTAAATGACGTATCATAATTATGATGAATTTCAGGCTTTCTTATCTGGTTATTGCCCCACCGTACTCAATAAAAGATTGCAATTTCAGCCATAGATCGTAAAATCCCTTTGTTCGTTGAACAGCTATATCGCAAGTATTGTGTATAGGAAATGATCAAACTGTTTTCAATTCTGGTTTTCATCGTTATACCATTCTTGCCGTTTTCAATTTCTCTTAAGGATTTAAGGAAGGTTAGAAATTTGGCAATTCTTTAACGCAATGCGTTTTCTCTCGCCTAATTCCTATAAGGTAGCCCATTTTTAATCGCGAATGGCATAACCTTGCAATCCCTTTTGTAAACAGGAGTTTTTTATGAAAAAAACGATTTTTACTACCGCACTTTTCGCGGCGGCTACGTTGGCAAATGCCACAACGATGCCAAACCCCAATACCACTACGCATACTTATGAATTCACCCAAACCTATGCGTTGCAAGTTCCCAAAGGCTCATCAGGCACCACCAATTTATGGGTGCCATTGCCTTTTAGCAACGATTATCAAAAAGTAAAATCCATTACATTTGACGGCAATTATCAACAAGCGTACATCACTGAAAATAATCAATATAGTGCAAGTACCTTATTCGCCAGTTGGGCGCCAGATGCCCAAAAACGTGATTTAACAATTACCTTGGTGGTGGAAACGCAAGATCGTGAACCAAAGCAACAAGGGTTACTGAAAGACTATCAAGCCCCACAAAACATAGAATATGGCGTTGATGTGCAACCTTATTTACAGCCAACAAAGCATATTAAAATTGACGGAATCGTAAAAGAATATGCCGATAAAATTGTAGGCAATGAAACCAATCCGCTCAAAAAAGCAGAACGCATTCATCAGTGGATTGTGGCGAATATGGAGCGAGATAATTCGGTGTTAGGCTGCGGTGACGGCGATGTAGAAAAAATCTTAACCACAGGTATATTAAAAGGAAAATGCACAGATATTAATTCTGTATTTGTTGCCTTAGCCCGTGCTTCTGGCATTCCTGCTCGTGAAGTGTTTGGCATCCGTTTAGGTAAAGCCGTGAAAATGGGGAAATATTCTCAGTCTGCGTTTGGCAGTGCCAAAAATAATATAGCCAATGAAAACGGTGGGCAACATTGCCGTGCAGAATTTTACCTTGCCGGCTTTGGTTGGGTGCCTGTTGATTCAGCCGACGTAGCAAAATATCGCCTAACAGAGAAAAAAGACGTGGCGGATACAAATACCCAAGCCGTTTCAGATTATTTATTTGGAAATTGGGAGGGGAATTGGATGGGCTTTAATCACGCACGGGATTTCACCCTTTACCCAACGCCAGAACTCGCACCAATCAACAATTTTGGCTATCCTTATGCCGAAGTGGGTGGCGATCCGTTAAATTCATTTGATGCAAAAGAATTTGGTTATGAATTTATCTCACAACAACGTTAATCCGAAAAACGCCAATACCAAATTTTGGGCGATATGTACCACCGCAGTGAGTGCTGCGGTGGCATCAACACTATGCTGCATTGCTCCGTTATTTTATTTACTCTTCGGCATTTCCAGCACTTGGTTGGTGAGCTTAAATCAGCTTGCATTTTTACAAATTCCAATGCTTGTGATTTCTCTCTTTGCCTTTGGTTATGGCTTTTGGCTATTGAATTTCTCAGGGAAAATCATTTGTAGCAAATATTTATCACGCCGTATGTTACAAATTTTATATTGGTTAATGGCGCTGATTATTCTCTTTTTCTTAACCTATCCTTATGTTTTACCTTATATTTTGGATTATTTAGAATGAAAAAAATATTACTTTTTTTTACCGCACTTAGTTTTTCACTATCAAGTCTTGGCGCAGAACGAAAGGTGACATTGCATATTGAAGAAATGAATTGCCAGCTTTGTGTCTATTTAGTCAATAAAGTATTACGTAATATTGATGGCGTACAATCCACTAAAGCGAATTTTAACTCACGCTCAGTGAATGTGGTTGCAGAGGAGAACGTCAGCGATGAAATGCTGATTCAAGCCATTGATAGCTTGCATTATCACGCAGTAGTACAAAAATAAATCCCCTGTTGCCATCAACTAAAATAGAAAAATGCAATAAAAAAGGCTTAAAACCTTATCATTGGTTTTAAGCCTTTCGCTATGCAATTTAAAACATTATTTCTTTAACGCACCTAAAATTCCGCGCATAATTTGCTTGGTGATTTGGTTACGAATGTTGCGTCCTACGGATTTAGCCACGCCACTAACCACTTGTTCCGTTACGCTCAGTTGCTCGCCACGTTTTTTCTTACCAAACAACATTCTGCTTAAGCTACTCATAAAGCCATTTTCTTCTTCCTCTTGCGCTTGTTCTGCTTGTTTTTGTGCAACAGCGGCAAGATCAGCTCGTTCTTGCAACATTTCAAAAGCCGAAATATTATCCACATAATTATGGTAATAAGGATAAAGATCATCGTCTTTCACCCATTGGCTACGCTGTTCAAGAGAAATCGGTTTAAGCTGGCTTTTCGGTGGATAAATATACGCCACTTCCACGGGGGTTGGCATTCCTTTCTCATCAAGGAAAGACACTAATGCTTGCCCAACACCGAGGGTAGAAATCGTTTCTACCACATTTACATTTGGATTTGTGCGGAAGGTTTCAGCCGCAGATTTAACAGCTTTTTGATCGCGAGGCGTAAAGGCGCGCAAGGCGTGTTGTACACGATTCCCTAACTGTCCTAGCACGGTATCGGGTAAATCTAATGGATTTTGTGTAACAAAATAAATCCCTACCCCTTTAGAACGAATGAGGCGCACCACTTGCTCCACTTTATCCACCAATACGGCTGGCGCGCCATCAAATAATAAATGGGCTTCATCAAAGAACATCACAAATTTAGGTTTCTCTGGATCGCCCACTTCAGGCAATTGCTCAAATAATTCTGCCATCAGCCAAAGTAAAAAGGCGCTGTACATACGAGGGGAGTTAATTAATTTTTCTGAATTCAATACATTAATCACACCACGCCCATCACGAGTTTGTAGCCAGTCATCAAGATTTAATGCGGGTTCACCAAAAAGGTTAGTTGCCCCTTCATTCTCTAATGTGAGTAAGGCACGCTGAATTGCCCCTACGCTAGCGGCTGAAACATTGCCATATTCCACTTGGAAGGTTTTTGCATTTTCTGCCACATATTTGAGCATTGCGCGTAAATCTTTTAGATCAATAAGTAACAACCCTTTATCATCTGCCACACGGAATACCAAATTGAGTAAGCCTTCTTGCGTGGCGTTAAGATTGAGTAAACGAGAAAGTAACAATGGTCCCATTTCTGAAATGGTAGTACGCAATGGAATACCTGTTTCACCAAATACGTCCCAGAAAGAAACGGGATAGCCTTGCAAATAGCTTTCCCCACCTAAATGAAATTGCGCAATTCGTTCTGCTACTTTGCCTTGAAATTCACCCGCTTTAACTAAGCCCGATAAATCGCCTTTGACATCCACTAAAAACACTGGCACACCGTCATCGCTGAATGCTTCTGCCATTTTACGCAAGGTAACGGTTTTTCCCGTTCCAGTTGCGCCCGCGATTAAACCGTGGCGGTTTGCCATTTTGGCGGTTAAACCTAAAACCTCGCCTTGTCCTGTTTGTGCTAATGAATATTGCATATAAGCCTCTAAAATCGATCAAAATGTGGGGGCATAATAAAAAAAAAATAAAGTGCGGTCAAAAATTATCACCAATTTTCTGGATCTGTCGTTTTTATTTTTGACAAATGAAATCATTAAATTGATGTGGTATGCTTAGGCTAATTTGCTAAATCTTTGAAGAATTATTGTTGAAAAATGAACGAAAAAAGCACCGCACTTTGTCCTTGCCAATCGGGTAACACATATCAAGATTGTTGCCAACCATTACATCAACAGCGCAAAATGGCACAAAATGCCGAGCAGCTAATGCGTTCACGTTATGCCGCTTTTGTTCTGCAACAGATTGATTATATTGTGGAAACCACCGTACCAAGCCAACAAAACCTTTTGGACTATCAGGCCTTAAAGCAATGGGCGGCGCAAACACAATGGCTTGGTTTAGAAATCATAAAGCACGAACCTGAATTAGATAAAAAGCACAGTGCGGTGGAATTTAACGCACAATTTGCTAGCCCTGAGGGGAAGCAAATTCATCACGAAAAATCGCTATTTGTCAAAGTAGATGAACGCTGGTATTTTGCTGATCCTACGGTTAGCCTGCCGGCGATGAAACAGCCTTGCATTTGCGGTTCAGGAAAAAAATTTAAACATTGTTGTGGAGTGATGTTATGTCAGTTTTATGGCGAAAACTAAGCCTCTTTCTCAACGTATTTTGGTTACGTTTCAACCAAAATAAACTTACCCAAGCAGCGGGGTATCTCACGTACAGCACGATGTTGGCGCTTGTTCCGCTAATTATGGTGATTTTTTCTATTTTCTCTGCCTTTCCAGTATTTAACGAAGTAACTGGGGAGCTAAAGCACTTTATTTTTACCAACTTTGCGCCTGCTGCCAGTGATACGGTTGGCGAATATATTGACCAATTTGTTGCTAATTCTAAACAAATGAGTGCGGTAGGTATCATCAGTTTAATTGTGGTGGCATTATTACTCATCAATTCGATTGACCGCACCTTAAATAGTATTTGGCACGATGGCAGTGTGCGCCCAACCATTTTTTCATTTGCAATTTATTGGTTAATTCTCACGCTTGGCCCTATCATCATTGCAACCAGTATTGGCGTGAGTACTTATGTAACCAATCTTGCGAGCAATTTTCTCCAATCAGATCTGAGCCTACCCTTTGGCTTAAAAATACTCAGTTTTATCCCCTTTATACTGACGTGGTTTATTTTCACCTTAATTTATAAAATTGTGCCGAATAAATCTGTTAGCATAAAACATTCTGCCGTAGGGGCATTGGTCGCCGCAATTTTCTTTACCTTAGGCAAACAGGCCTTTGCGTGGTATATCACTAACTTTCCTTCTTACCAGCTTATTTATGGTGCAATGGCAACACTGCCCATTATGTTACTGTGGATTCAATTAAGCTGGATTGCCATTTTACTCGGCGCACAACTTGCCGCCGTTCTTGGTGATATGCGTTTATTAAAAAACGGTGAGATTGAATTACAACAAATTGAGGAACAATAATGATCGCATTAATTCAACGCGTAACCCAAGCCAAAGTAGAAATCAATGGCGAAATAACAGGGCAAATTCAACAGGGTTTGCTCGTGTTACTTGGCGTACAAAAAGAAGATGACGAAAACAAAGCAGATCGCTTAATGGAAAAAGTACTGAACTACCGAGTATTCAGCGATGAACAAGGTAAAATGAATTTAAATGTCCAACAAGTGAACGGTGAATTGCTTGTCGTTTCCCAATTCACTCTTGTCGCAGACACACAAAAAGGGCTACGCCCCAGTTTCTCTAATGGTGCTGCCCCACAGAAAGCCGAGCAGCTTTATGATTATTTTGTCCAGAAATGCAGTGAACGCATTTCAACCGCAACGGGAAGATTTGCTGCGGATATGCAAGTTAGCCTGACCAATGATGGCCCTGTGACTTTTTGGCTGGAGATGTAAAGATTACATAAATAGGAAGAGAGATAAAAAAGTGCGGTACTTTTTCGCTAAGTTTTTATGATCTTCATTGAAATAATCAATCAATGGAAGATAACCCATCACTAAATAAAGAATAGATTTAAAGAAAAAGAATATAAAAGAGAAAAATGAATAGAAACATTCAAAGTAAAAAAGAGAAATCATCCTGATTAAGCTATTACTTAAATTTAGTTCTTTAATAAATGACATTTTTAGCTGGCTTTATATCATTCAGCTTCACTTAATTTAGCTTACTATTACTTTTATTTCATCCTTCTTTATAGCCTCATCCTTAAATCAAAAAAAAACAAAAGGGCATCTTTCGATGCCCTCTTTCGCTTTCTGATAGCTTTCTAGTGTTACCTAGCAATAATCATTATTTGATGATTTTCGCTACAACACCCGCACCTACTGTACGGCCACCTTCACGGATCGCAAAGCGTAAACCTTGGTCCATTGCGATTGGGTGAATTAAGCTTACTGTCATTTTGATGTTATCGCCCGGCATTACCATTTCTACACCTTCTGGTAACTCGATTGTTCCTGTTACGTCAGTGGTACGGAAATAGAATTGTGGACGGTAACCTTTGAAGAATGGGGTATGACGTCCACCTTCTTCTTTTGATAACACGTAAACTTCTGATTCAAAGTCGGTGTGTGGCGTGATTGAACCCGGTTTCGCTAATACTTGACCACGTTCGATTTCTTCACGTTTTGTACCACGTAATAATGCACCGATGTTTTCCCCTGCACGACCTTCGTCAAGTAATTTACGGAACATTTCTACACCAGTTACAGTTGTTTTTGCTGTTTCTTTGATACCAACGATTTCTACTTCATCACCTGTGCGGATGATACCACGCTCTACACGGCCTGTTACTACGGTACCACGACCTGAGATTGAGAATACGTCTTCGATTGGTAATAAGAACGGTTGGTCAATCGCACGCTCTGGCTCTGGGATGTAAGTATCTAAGTGGTTTGCTAACTCAAGGATTTTTTCTTCCCATTGTGCATCGCCTTCTAACGCTTTTAATGCTGAACCACGTACGATTGGGGTATCATCACCCGGGAAGTCATATTGAGAAAGAAGTTCACGCACTTCCATTTCAACTAGTTCTAATAACTCTTCGTCATCTACCATATCGCATTTGTTTAAGAATACGATGATGTATGGTACACCTACTTGGCGACCTAATAAGATGTGTTCACGAGTTTGTGGCATTGGACCGTCTGTTGCTGCTACTACTAAGATTGCTCCGTCCATTTGCGCCGCACCTGTAATCATATTTTTTACATAGTCCGCGTGTCCCGGGCAGTCAACGTGTGCGTAGTGGCGAGTTGGGGTATCGTATTCAACGTGTGAGGTGTTGATGGTGATACCACGCGCTTTTTCTTCTGGCGCGTTATCAATTTGGTCAAATGCGCGTGCCGCACCACCGTAGTGTTTTGCTAATACGGTTGTGATCGCTGCTGTTAAAGTTGTTTTACCATGGTCAACGTGGCCGATTGTACCCACGTTTACGTGCGGTTTTGTACGTTCAAATTTTTCTTTAGACATTAAGAGTCCCTCTAGATAAACACGGTTATCGATGGTTCAAAATACCACATTAACCAATTGAATAAGTTTAAGCTATTAATAAGAGAAAGGTGAAATTAAGGCTGGTGCTGATAGGCGGATTTGAACCGCCGACCTCACCCTTACCAAGGGTGCGCTCTACCAACTGAGCTATATCAGCGCTTTGGAGCGGGCAGCGGGAATCGAACCCGCATCATCAGCTTGGAAGGCTGAGGTAATAGCCATTATACGATGCCCGCAGTCCTAAATTCATCTGTCCCATCAGAATTCATCTAAAAAATGGTGGAGGGAGAAGGATTCGAACCTTCGAAGGCTGAGCCGGCAGATTTACAGTCTGCTCCCTTTGGCCGCTCGGGAATCCCTCCGCACTAAATGAATGAACTTGGCTACGCTTGGTTATGGTGCCGACTACCGGAATCGAACTGGTGACCTACTGATTACAAGTCAGTTGCTCTACCTACTGAGCTAAGTCGGCGTCGTAAGCAAGTGAGGCGTATTATAGGGAAATTTTTATTGCTGACAAGCGTTTTTTTGAAAAAAAATTAATTTTTTTTATTGTTCGGCTATTTCTCACTCAAAATGCACAAAATTTATAAAAAAAGTGCCAATTTATTCTAAATTTTACTAATCAGAAGCCAATTTATAGGGTATATTTCTATTCATCATTCTATAAATTATGAAGACAACATTGTGGCCTTTTCTGATTCAACGTTATTAAATGAGCAATTAACGCCTTTTCTTTCTTTTGATCGCCAGCAATGGGCAGAATTACGCAAATCCGTTCCATTAAAACTGACCGAGCAAGATCTCAAACCTTTGTTAGGTTTCAATGAGGATCTTTCATTAAATGAAGTAAGTACCATTTATCTGCCTTTGGCACGTTTAATTAATTACTATATTGAAGAAAATTTACGCCGCCAAACCGTATTAAAACGATTTTTAGCTGGTGATACCCCAAAAGTACCTTATATTATTAGCATTGCAGGCAGTGTCGCGGTGGGGAAAAGCACTTCAGCACGCATTTTGCAATCGCTCCTATCAAACTGGCCGCAAGTGCGTAATGTGGATCTTATCACCACCGACGGCTTTCTTTACCCCTTAGAAAAACTTAAAAAAGACAATCTGTTACAAAAGAAAGGCTTTCCTGTTTCTTATGACACCCAACGCCTAATCCATTTTTTGGCAGAAATAAAATCAGGTAAACGCAATGTAAGCGCACCGATTTATTCTCACTTAACTTACGACATTGTACCTGACCAATTTGATTATGTGGATCAACCTGACATTCTTATTTTGGAAGGATTAAATGTACTACAACGTGGCAATAGCAATACAAATCAAGTTTTTGTTTCTGATTTTGTGGATTTTTCTATTTTTGTTGATGCCGAAGAACACTTATTAAAAGAATGGTACATTCGCCGTTTTCTCAAATTCCGCCAAAGTGCATTTAATAATCCTCATTCTTACTTTAAGCACTATGCCAGCCTTTCCGAACAAGAAGCCATTGCCACCGCGAGTAAAATTTGGGAGGAAATCAACGGCAAAAACCTCCGAGAGAATATTTTACCGACCCGAGAGCGGGCTAATTTAATTTTGACCAAAGGCGCCAATCACGCGGTTGAAAAGATTAAATTGAAAAGATAGATATGAAAAATCGTTGTTAAGTTTGATTAACAACGATTTTTTATTATATCAATCGGCTCCTGTTTAATGGAATATCGCGACCACTTCCACAAAAAGCTTCAGTAAACTCGCATTAAGAATATCAATAAAAAATGCCCCCACCATTGGCACAATCAAAAAAGCTTTGTGAGAAGGCCCATAGTGAGACGTTACCGCCTGCATATTCGCAACAGCAGTTGGCGTTGCCCCTAAACCAAAGCCACAATGCCCCGCACTCAATACCACAGCATCATAATCTTTCCCCATCACTCGGAAAGTAACAAGAATAGCATATAACGCCATTACTGCCACTTGAATGAGCAAGATCACTAAAATTGGCAATGCTAAGCCGACTAATTCCCACAATTTGAGCGACATCAATGCAATGGCTAAAAAAATCGAAAGTCCGACACTTCCCAAAATATCAATGGCCTCTTCCGCCACTTTAAATTTAAACAGATGAGATAAAGAATTACGCACAATCACCCCAGTAAACAAACACCATACAAAAGTTGGAAGTTGAAATGCGGTGCCTTTCGCCAATAAATCTAATTGTTGTCCAATAAACAAACAAATCGATAACATCGTAATTGTTTCAATAATTGAACGCGTATTGACTTTACGGCGATACACCGGTTTTTCAAACGCTTCTTCCACATCATCTAAATTTTCATCTTCAGGAATTTCTTTGCGGTGTAAACGCTTAAGTAAAAAGCTCGCCACCGGCCCGCCGATAACCCCACCAAAAATTAAACCGAAAGTTGCACAAGCCATTGCTAATTCTGTCGCACTTTGAATACCAAAACGTGCTGCCAACGCATCGGCCCAAGCCGCCCCCGTACCGTGTCCTCCGGTTAAGGTCACGGAACTGGCTAACAAACCATAAGCGGGATCTAAGCCTAATGCCATTGCACTGAAAATGCCTACCGTGTTTTGTAATGCAATTAATCCCGCTGCAACAAAAAGGAACATTACTAACGGCATTCCGCCTTTGATTAAGCGAGAAAAATTCGCACTCAAACCGATAGAAGTAAAGAAAGTCAGCATCATTGTACGTTGTAAATCCGTATCAAAACTGAAACTTAATCCCCAGAATTGATGAACGCCTGTTAAAACGATTGCAACTACAAAACCGCCTACAACCGGCTCAGGAATATTATAGTGATTCAATAAACGAACACGTTTGACTAAAAAATACCCCAACAATAAAACTAAACAGGCTAACGCCAATGTTTCATAAGTATCAAAAACCATATCCTTCTCTTTTTATTTCTTTGTCTTCTACTCCTTTAGGAGTAAAAGCATACCCTATGGAAAATCAAAGTGGGTTAATATAGCAAAAAAACCTTTATTAATGTAGGCTCACTGCGTTATTTGCCTGTTTTTCTCATTTCATATTGTTGCCGCAAATTGAATTTTACTCCCTGTAATCGTTCTCACAAATTTTCTTTTTCATCCGCACTTTTCGCAAAAATTCGCGTATATTTTGTACATTGATAACAACCTTCTTAAAGCGGATGTTGAAGATTATCCCAATGATTATCAATGGCAACGAGTACAGCGTTTAGGCAGCAGTCAAAATGCCATTCGATTTGCTTTAACAAGGTTAGGGATAACACGTAAAAAAAGACGTTAACCCATCCTCAAGAAAGTGCTGAGAAACGTGCCTCTTTTGTTAATAAATTTGAATTATTTGAAAAAATGGAAGAAAGATCATTTAGTTAGATCAAAGTGGTTTCAAAATGTAGGACAATAAACCATATGGCAACACTCAAAGAGTGTCAGCCTTGACTGAGTCACGAAAACTGACAACGTAAACATCAGAGTAATGCCATTGAAGCAGTGCTCAATCAACAGCTTTTTGCTGTAGGCTTTATGATTGTGGTATCAATAATGATGTTTTTCATCACTGGTCAAACAGCGATTGCTTCCGCAACTTCGCGGTACTAAAGTCATTGCGATGGATAACTCGGATTTTCACAAACGTTCAGACGCAAAAGCATTGATAAAACCACGGGGCACACGATTCTCTGACTCCCGTCTTACAGCCCTAGCCTTAATCCGATTGAACGCACTTGGGCTTGGAGTTACAGAAGAATAATAATTATGACTTCTAAGCCATCTATGCGATGGATAACGGTTGCACTTCGCGCGGACAAGCACATCGTACTTTCTAAGCCATCTATGCGATGGATAACGATTTTGCCGGCTGGTAGCACGGTGATATAGCTTTCTAAGCCATCTATGCGATGGATAACGCCTTACTCAAAAAGCGCAGCATTCCGTTTTATTTTCTAAGCCATCTATGCGATGGATAACCTGCCCTTGCTTATCTGCCTCACGCCCTATCATTTCTAAGCCATCTATGCGATGGATAACAGTGGCAATATTGTCATTGATTCGCCTGATGTTTTCTAAGCCATCTATGCGATGGATAACATTATGCTGCAAAAACCAAACTTAAATTACGTTTTCTAAGCCATCTATGCGATGGATAACGCTTTGACTAATTCAGATAATGCCCACTCATATTTCTAAGCCATCTATGCGATGGATAACGCCTCCACTTTTTGACGCTCACCGCCACGTTTTTTCTAAGCCATCTATGCGATGGATAACTTTCTAGGTTACAGTTACTGACACAAGTCCAATTTCTAAGCCATCTATGCGATGGATAACTGCCAAGGTGTGCGAGAGATCTTCTCTTATTTTTTCTAAGCCATCTATGCGATGGATAACGTGAAGAAGTGGAAATCGCCATTAAGGAAATCTTTCTAAGCCATCTATGCGATGGATAACGATGACCAAGTAGGCTTATTCCGCAATATGATTTTCTAAGCCATCTATGCGATGGATAACATTATAGCGATGGAGTAATGCAAGATGCTATATTTCTAAGCCATCTATGCGATGGATAACTAAAGCATTTTAATCCACATTTGCCACATGTTTTTCTAAGCCATCTATGCGATGGATAACAAAGGATTAAAAATGTTTGATGTAATGCAAATTTTCTAAGCCATCTATGCGATGGATAACCTTAATTTTATCTAGAAAATTTAGTTATAACAATGTGTTATAGTAAATTTTGTAATTTACCCCATCATTTGTTTATTATTTATAACCTATTGTTTTTAATAAAATTATTAAAACGCCTTTGAAAAAGGGTATTTTAATTTTTAAGATCTCACCAAGAGGGTACCGTGCTGCTTTTATGGCTTAATCCATAGGTACTATAACCCCCCTTTACGGAATTATCTGCTCGTGTTTGCAGAATCACAAGCGGATAAGATTGTGCATTGCTCTCGCTTTTCATTCTGATAAAGGGCGGGTGAAGCTCTGCTCTGCGGTGAGTCTTGCAATGCGTCAGTGCCTCTTCATAGCTGATTTGGTGCCGTTTTGCGTGGGCTTTGGCCTGCTGGTCAATCGGGCGGAAGCGGTAGCGTTTAACCATAACTGGCACCGCATAGTCAGGCACGGCAGCTGGCTTTTTGATGTGGATATAGTCCGTCAATCTTGCCAGCCATTTTTCTACATTCAGCGTTGAAAGAGTGGCTTCATCTGGGGCGATGAGGCGAATTTTATTTCCAAGAGTTGCAAAGTGTTTATTATTTTTCTGCTCGTATTGATAATGAGGAAAACTTACACCAATAGGATTAGTCTTATGCTGATTATAAAGGTCAGCAAAAGCAATATGCAGCTGCTGATACAGTTTTTCCCAAAGAACCCTAATACTATAATCTTCATTATCTATTAAGGTAATCTCTTGATAAAACTTGGTCATCTTATCTCCTTTAAATAAATCGTATCGCTGACACATATGCCAAGCCTTTTTTTCCTAACGGAAAAGGACTAACACCTGCATTCTCTATCATACTTTTAAGTTCTTGAGCTTTATCTATATCAATATCAAGTTTGATGCTAAGTTGCCCACTTGCTTTGGTCAGGGAGTATTTAACCTCCCCTTCACCCTTCTTAAATTCACTTCTTATATAGGGATTGCCGTAAATAATTTTTTTATTTCCCGTTGTGTATTTTTCCATAAAATCTTTGGTCGTATGACCATTTTTAGAGATACCGCTAATACCGCCCCTTGCTGATTTAGCCGTTGCCATATCATATTTTTTTTCCAGCCGTTCAAGCTGTAAATATAAAGCTGAGCAATATAAAGGAAGAATGAGCAATTTACCTGCAGTATTGACTGACTTATACTCTTCTAGAAATTTCTTTTTTAATATTTCTGCTGCTTGCTGGGGTTTTCCTTCAAAAGGTATTGGCTTTTCTTTCTTAAGTAAATCAAGCCTTCCGATGATATGCACGGGATTAAGCGGTATTTCTGCTTTAACCTGAGTATCATTTAAAATAAATTCACACAACTCTTCTACAGAAAGTGCAAGCACACCCCAAAATGCTTGAGAATAATCCGATTGAAAGATGGGATCATTTGATTTAATCATACCAGTAAAGGCATTTTGATCAGTACTACCCTTGATGTTTCGGATATAGACAACTTCTTGGTTGACTGTTTGTATGTTGTCTTCAAAGCTGATTTTATCTTCAAGACTACGAAAATAATAGCAGCCACTTTGCTTTGCCTGATAAAGTTTTCTTTGATCGCCAATCAGGCGGCATAGCACACCCAAAACGGTATTTTGGGTGATTTCTCGCTGATGATAATTCTCCGCTTTCTTTAACTCAGTCATTGAAGCGATAAAATCTCTGCCTTTTTTCGGTAAAGACTCATCGTTACTGCCATTAAGGAAAGAATTTCGCCAACTGGCTTCATAGTCAATCATAATTTCTAACATAGCAATACTCTTATTTGGTCTCTTTCGCTTCAAAATAAATAGCGTATGCTGATGTAGGCTGTGGATTGATTTCTTCAGGACTGCGCTTGATACGCATCATTTTATTGCTATCGTTGTAATCCACTTCAATTTTATCCACATACATATAGCCCTTAGCTTGACGGATAGATAGCTCACGAATCATTTCTAGTGTCGTCTCGACTAAGATGGCAATCGCATCTTGGTTTAACAGAATACCAACTTCCCCTTCTTGATAAATGGTACCCTGACGGACATAATTAGGGTGGAATATGGCTTGAGGGTTGCGATGAGAGTCAGCATTTAGCGTCTTGATAAAATTGGTAATGGCTTGGGCGACTTTCTCTCCCTCAGTTTCTTTAATGACCATGGCACAACGGTCAAATTTTTTATCTAAAGAAATAAATTCCAATTGTTCGATGCTAAGCGATCCATAAGCAATATATTGGGTATCGCCAAAAGTGGTTTTGGAAAAAAACGAAGAACTATCGCGCTCCCCTGCTTGGGCAAATTGCTCAAAATTGCCATTACCCAGCTGATCAATAAAATCTTCAATCAATAGCGGACTGGTACGCTTACATTGGCTTGCGGGTACAACATAACCACGAATTAAGCCTGTAAGAGAAGCCAATAGGGGGAGCAAATCTTTCTCTTTTGCAGAGGCAAAATGTAAGTCATAAGCTTGTTCACGAAAAAGATGGTGGCGGATACAATTCTGGCTGATATAAAGCGGTGTTTCTTTAAAATCGATATCAGTCGCTTCTTTTTTGTATTTATATCCCGTTTCATCTTTTATTCTTCCCGTTAGGTTGCTGTAACCGCGCAGTTTAGGTAAGGTATGATTATCTACAGAACGCCCTTCGTTGCTCAATGTTGTAGGTCCGTTCCAATTGACAACACCATGCCCATAAGCAGTAATTTTAAAATCAACAGATTTAATGCCTTCAATTTTTTTCATTATCTATCTCCTTATTAATAAATGATATTTTATTTTTCATATGCCGACTTTATATTGTCAATATTCATGATGCCAACAGGCTGCTTCGTGGTTTTGACGTAATAAATTGCTAAACTATGAGGGTCTCCCCCAATAGCCCTTAAATCATCAGGGGTATAACTTAAATAGATGGGGGACTCTGGTGAGCGTGCTTGATTGAGTAAGATAAAGTCTTTATAAATTTTTTTACCGCCTTTAATATTGTGATGCTTTTGCTGCATAAAAGCCAATAAGTTCTTACCGCTATCACCATATCCTTCAATACGCTCTCTGTTTTCAGTCAACGAAGCGTCAATTGCTGCTTCTACGTTATCTTCTTCATAAGCGTATTCATTGCAAATATGCGGGTTAAGCTGTTCATCAACAAAACACACTGCCATTTGCACAAAGCGATTATCACCACGCAGTGAATTTTTTGCGATTTTCGGTGCGGTTGGCTGCTTACGTTTTGGTGCAATGCTAATGGGATCTAAAACCTTTTGATTAATAAGCGACACGCTATGTTTTAATAATTTTTCTATATCTTGTTCAATTTCTGATTGTATCTTTTCATTTTGGTAGAAAGAAGCATACAGTGCATAAAGCTCGTTGAGTGAATAGTCTTTTCCCTCATCTAAATTGTTTTTGAGGTAGTTTAGCCAGCAGTAGGCACTACGCCAAGTATGTAATTGGTTTAAGAATTTAGCTGTTTGACTGGTTTGTTTACCGTTCTCACTGCTTTTAGGTATCACGGTGATATAGGGATTGGGGGTGTTATTTTTTCCAAAGCGATCTAACCGACCAAGGCGTTGCAGCCAATTTTCTGCCGTTGTTATTTCAGTCAGCATTTTATTACAACTGATATTCAGTGAGGCTTGTACAATAGGACCGCTTCTTAAAGTTTGATATTTTTTAGAGCCATTTTCTTTAAAATTTTTAAAGGTCTCATCAAACCAATAAGCTTTATCAGTTTTGCTATATTTTGAATGTAAAAGGATATTGTTTTCATCACATTGATGATGAAGAAATCCGTATTGTGCATCTTTAGCAGTATTGGTAATAACAAAGGTTTCTGTTTCATCCTGTTTTCTACTAATAAGCGGATTTGCTTCATTGGCATCATCATAGCTTTCAAAAAGAATTTGATAACGTGATAGATTAAAACTTGGTATAGATACCATTTTATGCTCAGGAATACCAAGAAATTCTTTGATAAAAAAATAATTTGGAGTCGCAGAAATAAGCAGAGTATCACTGTTTGTTCCAGTCGCTTTTTTGGCTTCTATGAGCTCGGCAAATAGAAGATTAAATGCGGGCAGTGTCATTATTTCATGAAATTCATCAAAAATAATATGCTGCTTCATAAAGTTAAAGATGGAAGTAATTTTATTATGAGAAATAATATTATTAACAATTTGATCAATGGTTGTAATAACAATATCACCACTAAAGTAACTGTCTTCTGGGGTATCTGGACTGTCGATAATATTGCCGTTACCTGTCAGAATCTTTTTGTACTCGCCAGTAAAGAGTTCAATTTGGGCATTAGGAAGATAATCAGCTTGGGTTAGGTCATGTACCAAGCCAAGGCACACTTGTACACGTGGACAAATCCAAATAATTTGTTTTGCATCCGTTTTCAATGCCCACTCCAAGGCAATTTTGGTTTTGCCACAGCCAGCTGGGCCTTGTAGCACAGCGATGTTACCTTCTTCGTTAAATAGTGCACGCTTTTTAATTTCTATTAGTTTATTAACAGCTTCACTTTGAGAGAGATTGCGTTGGCTATTTGGAAAACGGCGTTCAAATTGAGTCAAACAACTATGGATATGATCTTTTAATATGGTCTCACTTTCGATATCAATTAAAGTGTCTAAGCTATTTTCAGCAATGCATTCGGCAAGTTCTTCTGCGCTTTGTGCTGAAATAATCCGATCTGCACTAATGACCGCAGTTCGGATTAAATTATTATGTGCGTTTATCTTAACATCTTGGCGGTATTCTTCTAGCTTATCAGCCAAATCATCATAGCTTTTATAAGGCGGTAAGGATATTTGCTGTAAATCGTAGTTTTTCTGCCAATGGATGGGAAAGTATTGACTGCCGATTGACTCCATGTCTTTTAATAATTGTAGTGTCTGCTGATAAAGTGCATTGATACCATCTGGCAGATTTTTATTCAGTATTTTTTCAATGCCTCTTGGCTGTTCAAATAATTTTCCTTCTTTGCGAAATGGCCGTGTGTGATGCCAGTAAACGGTATGCATAATTTGATTTTTTTGACTGTCATTCAATGTTAATGCGTCAGTATTTAAAAGACTTTGGGTTAAAAGCCAAGATATTTCATTATGCCGTGGGTGTTTTTCAAAACTAAATGCACTAAATCCTTTATGACTGGCATCAATATGCTCACCATCTTCAGAAATAATAAACTCATCTCGGCTATCTTCATCTAAAGATTTAATCTTTTCCGTTACCCATCTCTGAAATTTTTGGTCAAGTTTGCCAATATCATGTAACAATCCCGCATAAAAGGCAGCCTCAATCAGTTTAGGCTGTTTTAACCCCATCATTTCCACTAGCTTAGCAGCGAGATAACCTACAGCATAAAGATGGTGGCTGAGTAATTGTCCTTTGGTGTTAGCGTAAGCTTGATTAGCAGACATAGTTATTTTCTCCATAATAACGGGTTGATTGGTGTAATTAACAGGAACAATGCCTAATTCATTAAATTTACGTCTGTTGCCAATAATAAAAAGCAGTTCTGTGGTATGACTGGCGCGGTTGCGGTGTCAGCCAGCTGATTTCCGTGCCTGCAAAGAGCGGAGTGCCGCCACCGCCGCAAAAACCGACCAAAGCACCAGCCTGAGCCAATACACGCATAGCGACTTGTGTGATAGAGGTGCCTGTCCCCAGTAAGATAACGGTTGTATTGGCAATGGGAATATTGTAATAGAGATTGGCGCGCTTGCTATGTAGAATGGTTTTGAGATCGGAAGCATTGAATCCAGATGCCTGATAGGGGCTTAGTGTATGAGGCATAAAGGCTCCTTTTTAATTTTTGACAACCCTATTTTCTGTTAATACTTGTTCTTTATACAACATATTTTGCCGTAACTCACGGAGCTGGCGAAGAATACCGACTAAAACCTTTTGATGTCACTTTAGTCTATCAAAGTGCTAATTTCCCCAAAAAATAGATTAAGACTTTCGCCATTCCATATTTAGCATAGTTATTTTATGATGTACTGCTTTAACGCTCAAATCATTCTCATCTCACCCCAACCCCCTCCGCCACGCTCTCGGGCTTACGCGGTGCTTTTTTCTAAAATGCTGGCGAAAGGCGGTGGCAGAGTGAAAGCCGATTTCGCTTGCAATGTGTTCAATGCCCAAATCCGTACTTTCTAACAGCTCCCGTCCACGCTGAAGACGCTGGGCAATCAGCCACTCGGTCAAAGACACACCTGTGGCTTGGCGA
Organism: Avibacterium sp. 20-126; assembly: GCF_044358625.1. NCBI lineage: Bacteria > Pseudomonadati > Pseudomonadota > Gammaproteobacteria > Pasteurellales > Pasteurellaceae > Avibacterium > Avibacterium sp. 20-126. The sequence goes on from NZ_CP091457.1 coordinate 2,276,318, forward strand.
AAATGGCGGGTAAAGGTGCTTCGGCTCATATTCAGACGCCTTGCCAGTGCGTCAATACGGTAATCCTGCTTAAGGTTTTGCTGCATTTGTGCCAGCAGTTCGCTCATGTTTTCGCTTGGGCTTAGGCGGGCGATGGGCTGCTCGATAAATTGTGCCTGTCCGCCTTCACGGTGCGGTGAAACCACCAGTATGCGGGCGATTTGGTTGGCGATTTTCACCCCGTACGTTCTGCGAATGATGGCAAGACAGCAGTCAAGGGCGGCCGCCGTGCCAGCAGAGGTCATCAGGCTACCTTGCTCAATGTAGATGGCTTCAATACTCAGTTTAACGGCAGGAAAACGCTTGGCAAAATCCGCTTCACCCAGCCAATGAGTGGTCGCCTCTTTGCCGTTTAGCAGTCCGCTGTACGCCAACAAATAAGCACCGTAACAAAGCCCTGCAACCAAAGCCCCACGTTGATTGGCTCGGATAAGTGCCTGTTTTAAGGCATCGCTGGGCATTTTTTCAGGCTGCCAGCCAAAGGCAATCACCATATCGGCCTGCTCAAGCAGGCGTAAATCGCCGTCAGCAGGCACATAAATGTCGTTTTCTCCATAACAGCAGTCGGGATTTTCTGCAACAATTTTCAGATGAAACAGTGGCTTATCATCAACATTGAGCGAAAAAACACGGTGCGGTATGGCAAATTGAAAGGGGTTAAAATCAGGATACAGCAGCAGGGCAACAATCGGTGCGGTCATTTTTTTCTCACTTTTTGAGCCAATTCTTTCGGTTTTTGAAAGATTGGTCAATATTTTTGTTTTTCAAGAAGATGGATAATGCTCGTTCTTGAAAAAGATGGCATTTCACCTGCCATTTTGATGATTTTTCACCGCCTAATGCTTTAATTTTCAAGCATGGGCAATCGATTTAAGGAATCACGATGCGTACCAAAACTTTACTTGCCACTGCCCTTTTGGGGGCGTTATTGAGCGTTCAGGCTTACGCCAGCGACAGCTATCAGCATATCCGCAACGCCACCGCAAAAGTCAGCTATGCAGGACAGACGTTTTTGATTGACCCGATGCTTGCCAAAAAAGGGGCGTATGAAGGCTTTGCCAACACGCTAAACAGTCAGCTGCGTAACCCTTTGACCGAACTGCCGATGCCGATGAATGAGGCTTGGCAAGGGGTAACGGCGGTTGTGGTTACCCATACCCATCTTGACCACTGGGACGAGGCAGCACAAAAATATCTGCCTAAAGATTTGCCAATTATCGTGCAAAATCAAGATGATGCGAAACTGATTCGTGAACAGGGATTTAATGATGTGCGGGTGTTAAACGAGACCTTGAAAATTGGCGATGTCAGCCTGCACAAAACAGGCGGTGCTCATGGCACCAAAGAGATGTATGCGGTCGCACCGCTTGGGCAATTGCTGGGCGATGCGATGGGCGTGGTGCTGCGTGCCAAAGACCGTAAGACGCTTTATATCATGGGCGATACGCTCTGGACGGCTGATGTCAATAAGGCACTCATCAAATATAAGCCCGATGTTTTGGTGATGAATACGGGGGCGGCAAGGGTCAATGGCTTTAATGAAGGCATTATCATGGGTAAAGAAGACGTCGCCCACGCCCATCAGTCCATGCCCAAGGCAAAAATCATTGCCGTGCATATGGACGCGGTCAATCACGGTGCGGTGAGCCGTCAAGCAATGCGTGCTTTTGTGCAAAAATCTGGGCTGAAAGATTGGGTTACCGTGCCAGAAGATGGGGAAAGTGTGAAGTTTTAAAATAGGGGCGTTTAAGGGTGAAATAAGGCAAGACGGTTTGACGCAGCAAGTTGAGCCAATACTGCCGTATTTCAAAAGCAAGAACTTCTAATTTTGTACTGATATACTTTGATTTTTTCAAACGAAGGCTATCTGAATATATTTTGATGTTGAGATAGCCTTTTATTATAGATAGATTTTGTGTTGATCATCAAAGGTAAATTTTAATGAATGGGGTAGAAGAAAGAGATCGATAATTTTTGTTTAAAATATCTCGTGATATTTGAAGTAAAACTGATTACTATGCTAAACCTATATTTCTATTTGATTAGGTAAATAAGACCCTTATGACATCACTATTAACTTCCGCTTTTATCTATCTTTTTGCTGCCGTAGTTGCGGTACCCATTTCTAAACGTTTAGGGCTTGGCTCTGTATTGGGATACCTTCTAGCAGGCGTGGCAATTGGCCCTATTCTGGGACTAGTTGGACAAGAAACGGAAAGTATTCAACACGTTGCGGAGTTTGGGGTAGTGATGATGCTCTTTCTAATCGGGTTAGAGCTAGATCCGAAATTGTTATGGAAATTACGCAATAAATTATTCGGATTAGGAAGTTTACAAGTCATTCTGACTGTGGGGGCAATAGCAGGTATTGCACATTTATGTGGATTAAGTTGGTCTATGAGCCTTGCAATGGGTTGTGTACTGGCTGTTTCGTCAACCGCAATTGTATTACAGACCTTAGGAGAGAAACGCTTATTAAATAGTCCCGGTGGACAAAGTAGTTTTTCAGTTTTGCTCTTCCAAGATATTGCGATCATTCCTATTTTAGCATTGCTACCTATTCTGGCTTCCCCTGAATTATTAACGAGTTTACAAAGTGCAGAGCAACATAGCGGAAATTTATTAGAAGGTGTAAATAATTATGTTAAAACCTTAATAACCCTAAGTGTGATTAGCTCTATCGTCTTTGGTGGTTATTTTCTCGCACGGCCTATTTTTCGCTATATTGCTGCCTCAAGAATGCGAGAAATTTTCACTGCATTTGCTCTAGCTTTAGTCATTGGGATTGCCGCAATGATGTCAGCTATTGGGCTTTCTCCTGCTTTAGGCACATTTTTAGCTGGGGTTGTTTTAGCAAACAGTGAATACCGGCACGAATTAGAGAGTAATCTTGAGCCTTTTAAAGGATTGTTATTAGGGCTATTTTTTATTACTGTTGGGGCGGATATTAACTTTCGTCTATTTTTTGATGATTTTGCTGTTATTTTGGCTATTACTTTAAGCTTTATTTTAGTGAAAGCGATCGTACTATGGGGGTTAGGTTTTATTTTTCGGCTTGATCGCCTAAACCGTTATTTATTTGCTTTAAGCCTTGCACCCGCTGGAGAATTTGGCTTTGTCCTACTGTCTTTTAGCCAGCAAAATGGGATCTTACCTCAAGAGCTTACCGATAAACTCTTACTTGCTGTCGCCATTTCAATGTTACTGACCCCTTTCTTATTTATTGCTTATGATAAGTTGATTGTCGCAAGGGCAAGCCATCAACAAAGAGAAAATGATGCCATTGAAGATCAAAATGATGTGATTATCATCGGACATGGTCGTTACGGGCAAATTATTAGTGGAATGTTGATAAGTTGTGGTTATAAGCCAACGGTTATTGATTATGATGCAACCTTAGTAGAAGGGCTTTCACGTTTCGGCTTAAAAACCTATTTTGGAGATGGAGCTCGCTCTGATTTGCTCGAAACAGCAGGTATTGATAAAGCCAGCCTTTTGGTTATCGCCTTAGATGATAAAGAACAAGCAATAAAAATTGCACACTTTGCACATCATTTTTATCCTCATTTACCTATTATTACTCGCGCCTATGATCGTTTGCATGTTTATGATCTATACCGTGCAGGCGCGCGAAATATTGTGCGTGAAACATTTGATTCTGCCATTCGTAGCGGACGCCTTGCACTTGAAGAACTGGGAATGGATAAAGATAAAGCCAAGCAAGTTGCCGAATTTTATTATCATCGCGATCGCCATAGTCTCGCTGAAATGGCGAGTCTTTATGATCCCGAAATGTCGGTTTTTAGCAATGAACGTATGATTGCTCGTGCGAAAGAATTGGAACTCGAAACAAAAGAAATGATGCAAACGCTTCTTCAAGGCGGTGAAGTTGATTGGCAACCCGGAGAGGAAAATCGTTCCGATAAATAATATCTTACTTGTCGCTAATGTTGAAATTAGCGACTTCATTCCCACCTCCACTTCCTTTCTTTATAAAATAAATTTCTTTTATTTTGAAATTTATTTTTAAAAATGAGACCTTTATCACAAAAACATTTTTCAAAATGAAATATTATTACTTTCGATGATTAAGTTATTAATCAGAAACAAATCTAAAAACTTTCATTTTGAGAGGTGTGCAATGGAACTTATTACACATAGCGCGGAATGGTTTATTGGGCTATTCCAAAAAGGGGGTGAAGTTTTTGTTAGTATGGTAACAGGGATTTTACCGTTACTCATTTCTTTACTCGTTGTAATGAATGCGTTGATTAAATTTATTGGTCAACAACGAATAGAACGTCTTGCACAACGAAGTGCAGGTAATCCTATTTCTCGTTATTTAATCCTGCCTGTTTTTGGTACTTTTGTATTTTGTAACCCAATGACATTGAGTTTAGGCAAGTTTTTACCAGAACGTTATAAGCCAAGCTATTATGCGGCAGCATCTTATAGTTGTCACTCAATGAATGGGTTATTCCCTCATATTAATCCCGGGGAACTATTCGTTTACTTAGGAATTGCTAATGGTTTAACTACGCTAGGTTTGCCATTGGGACCATTGGCTGTGAGTTATTTATTAGTGGGTATGGTAACGAATTTCTTTCGAGGCTGGATTACCGATTTTACAACAGCAATCTTTGAAAAGCGTATGGGAATTCAATTAGATCGAGAAGTCCATCTCTAATGGAGGAAACAAATTATGGTAAAAGCACTTTATATTGAAAAAGGTGATAGTGGTTGGGGTGGTCCTTTAACTATTCCGCTAGAAGAAGGAAAAAAAATTCTCTATATGACAGCGGGAACACGTCCCAGTATTGTTGATCACCTTGTGGCATTAACCGGTTGGGATGCGGTTGATGGTTTTAAAGAAGGTGAGCCTGATAATGAACAAATTGGGATCGCAATTATCGATTGTGGCGGAGTATTACGTTGTGGGCTATATCCTAAACGCCGCATTCCAACGATTAATATCCATGCAACAGGGAAATCTGGGCCGCTTGCTGAATTTATCGTTGAAGATATTTATGTTTCAGCGGTAAAAGAAATGAATATTAAATTAATTGACATTGATGCGCCAAATGCCGCTATAGCCCCAAAAAATCCGCATAACCCAATAACAAAAGAGTATGACACATCGAAAAAAATTACTGAGCAAAGTGATGGATTACTTGCCAAAATCGGGATGGGGATGGGATCTGTTGTGGCTGTATTTTTTCAAGCTGGGCGAGACACAATTGATACTGTCTTGAAAACGATCTTGCCATTTATGGCATTTGTTTCCGCGTTAATCGGCATCATTATTGCTTCAGGGTTAGGTGATTGGATTGCGCATGGTTTAACCCCTTTAGCAAATAGTCCTATTGGATTGGTCACGTTAGCATTAATTTGTTCTTTTCCTTTCTTATCGCCCTTCTTAGGACCGGGAGCAGTGATCGCACAGGTTATAGGAGTGTTAGTGGGGGTTCAAATTGGTTTAGGTAATATTCCGCCTCATTTAGCCCTTCCAGCCTTGTTTGCTATTAATGCACAAGCAGCATGTGATTTTATTCCTGTGGGATTATCCCTTGCTGAAGCAAAACAAGATACGGTTCGAGTTGGTGTGCCATCAGTCCTTGTTAGCCGTTTTTTAACGGGCGCGCCAACCGTACTGATTGCTTGGTTTGTATCTGCATTTATTTATTAATTTGTGTAGTAAAAGTGCGGGAAAAATTTACCGCACTTTTAAAAATAAGGAAAAAGAATGACTGTTATTTACCAAACAAAATTTACCAAAATTGGGCAATTTGCACCTGATGCTTTATTAGAGAATATGCTCATTACCTTTAAACAAGATGTGCCATCTGATTTAGAAGATTATTGCTTTGTTCATTGTCATGGCGATCTCTCAGCAGAAGTATGCCGTGGTGATGTATTAATGATCAATGATAACTGTTTTAAAATTACAGCAGTTGGTGAGGTTGCAAATTTTAATTTAAAAGAATTGGGTCATATTACCTTTCGTTTTGATAGCAATCTTAAGGCTGAGTATCCCGGTACGATCCACTTGGCGGGTGAAGTACCAACAGCTATAAAGATTGGTGATATATTAACTATTATTAAAAATTAAGGAGTCGTATTATGGGAAATAAAGTTGCTGTGATTATTGGTGGGGGACAAACCTTAGGGGCTTTTTTGTCTTCTGGGTTGGCGGAAAATGGTTATGCTGTTGCGATTGCTGATTTGAATCAGGCAAATGCAGAAAAAATTGCTCAAGAAATTAATTTAAAAATGTCCTGTAATGTTGCTCGAGGTTTTTATGTAGATGCAACGGATGAGCAAAGTGTTATTAAACTTGCAAATACGGTTGATACTGTATTTGGACGTGTCGATTTATTGGTTTATAGCGCAGGCATAGCAAAAGCCGCACCAATTACTGAGTTTAAGGCGCAAGATTTTGATTTATCCTTACAAGTAAATCTTGTTGGCTATTTCCTTTGTGCAAGAGAATTTTCTAAATTAATGATTAGAGAAGGTATTGCTGGGCGTATCATTCAAATTAATTCTAAATCAGGAAAAGTTGGTAGTAAGCACAATACAGGTTATAGCGCAGCTAAATTTGGTGGCGTTGGCTTAACTCAATCTTTAGCACTAGATCTTGCTGAGTATGGCATTACTGTACATTCTTTAATGTTAGGTAATTTGCTTAAATCTCCTATGTTTCAGTCGTTAATTCCGCAATATGCTGAAAAATTAGGGATTCCGGCGGAAAAAGTTGAACAAACGTATATTGATAAAGTGCCACTGAAACGGGGTTGTGAGTATCAAGATGTATTAAATGTTCTACTGTTTTATGCCAGTGAAAAAGCAGAATATTGTACCGGACAATCCATTAACATTACTGGCGGGCAAGTTATGTTTTAATATCGGGGGCGTAGTGATTACGCCCTATATCAAAGGAGAAAAATGATGGAGTTTTATCTTGATACCGCAGACCCAAAACTTGTTAAGCAATTTATTCATTTGCTTCCTATTGATGGGGTAACGACAAATCCAAGTTTAATCGCACAAGTGGGGCGTCCACTTTCCGATGTATTGAGTGAATTACGCAATATATTAGGAGAAACGCCACATTTATTTGTTCAAGTATTAGCAAGGGATACGAATGAAATTGTTGAGGAAGCATTAAAGTTAAGTGAGAGATATTCTAATTTGGTTATCAAGATTCCAGCAACATTACAAGGCATCGCTGCAATAAAGCAACTTTCTGCTTTACAGATCCCCACACTCGGTACAGCAGTGTACAGTGCGGGGCAAGGGCTGTTAGCGGCTTTATCTGGCGCAAATTATATTGCACCTTATGTTAGCAGAATTGATAATCAAGGAGGAAATGGAATAAAAGTAACAGAAGAATTACAAAAATTATTTACCCTGCATAGCATCAATACAAAGGTAATGGCGGCGAGTTTTAAAACGACAAGACAGGTTGTTGATTGTTTATTAACAGGGTGTCAAGCTGTAACTGTTGCGCCAGAGATTGTACACAAATTTTTGTCAGATCCTGCAGTCTGTGCCGCAATAGCACAGTTTGAAGATGATTGGAAATTAGCATTTAATCAATCTTTCATTGAATAAGTTTTTATAATCAATAAAAAAGATCTACAATAGGGGAAAAATCGATGCACAGTATGATAAATTCACTTATTATTGTTGCCATTATCGCGTGGATATTGCAAATTATATTGGGGTGGTGGCAAATTTCGCAATTTAATAAGGCATTCGAAATATTGTGTAAACAAGGGAATGTGGGAATCGGTCGAACATCTGGTCGTTTTAACCCCAAAGTTGTCATTGCCATTGCTTTTGATCATAACCATTGTGTGGTTAATTCAATTATTTTGAAAGGTGTGAGTGTATTTTCTCGCCCTAAACCAATAACAAATTTAACAGGATTATTGCATAGCGAAATTGACCCAGAAGCCATTTTCCCGAAAGATAAATCAAGTCAAGATGCTTTAAGGGAGGCCATTCGATTGCGATAAATCCTAATAATGGATTTACTATGAAACCCAAAGAAAGACAGCTTGCTATTCTAGACTACTTACATACAAATGGAAAAACGCCTGTTGAGCAACTTGCCAATTATTTTGCCACAACAGGAACAACAATTCGCAAAGATCTCACCGCACTTGAAAAACAGCAGAAAGTTCTCCGTACCTATGGTGGTGTTGTGTTGGCGGGGCAAGAAAAAGCAGCCGACATTGAGTTACCTATGACAAATAAAACCCATATTAACTTATTGCAAAAGAAAAAAATTGCAAAAGCCGCAATTAGTTTTTTGAAAGATGGCGATTCGATTATCATTGATTCAGGGAGTACCGTATTGCAAATGATCCCACACCTAGCGGAATTTAATGACCTGACAATTATGACGAATAGTTTACATATAATGAATAGCTTAGCCACCTTAGAAAAAGCACATCAATTGCTAATGTGTGGTGGAACTTTTCGCGCAAGATCAGCATCCTTACATGGAATTTTAGCCGAATCTACATTTGAAAAATTCTCTTTTGATAAACTATTCATTGGCACGGATGGGCTTGATTTGGAATTAGGATTAACAACATTTAATGAGGTTCATGGCGTAAGTAAAGCAATGACCAACGCAGCGAAACAAATTATTGTCCTTGCTGATTCTTCCAAATTTGGGCGACGTAGCCCAAATATTGTTTGTCCGTTAGAAAAAATTGATGTGATTATCACAGATAATTTGCTTGACGAAAAAACACATAATGCGTTACTTGATAAAGGTATTTCTGTCGTTATCGCTGATTAAAGAACAAGAAAGAAAGAGCGCTTTCTTTCCTCAGGCGATTATTGCACGGCAACTTGCACCTTTACCACTTCCCCATCATCAAAATACAAGGTAAGCGGGAAGGGGCTACCTTGTTTGATTGGGGTGAGTAAATCAAATACCATAATATGTAAGCCGCCACGTTTCAAGCTAATGGTTTGTTTAGCGGGGATTTCTATCCCATCAAGATCGATCATCTTACCATTTTGCATACCGTGTAAGGCTAGTCGAGAAGGTTGCTCACTTTCAAGTAAGGCAAGATGTACTGCCTTATCACCCGTGTTTTGTAATTGCATAAAAATAGCACTAGGCTCACCAGCTTTGTCTGTTGCAAACATTGTTGCCTGAGAAACAAGCATATCCGCTTGACTGATGAGAGGGAAAAGTGCGGTACAAATTAACAAGGATTTTTTTATCCACTGCATTTTTTTCTCCGTTGAAAGGAATAAAGGCTATCGCACTAGTATAGCAAGAATTTGTTTCACTGGGGGAATTTTGCTGCTTAGCTTTCAATAACCTATGAAAAATGCTATATTGCCCACACTTTTTAATATTTCTTTCCACATAATGGTTTTTATCTCCTTATGGCTGATTATTACCCCATCACGCTTGCCTTAGCGGGTGTGTGCCAAGCGGCAAAATTAGTTCAACAATTTGCGCATAATGGTCGTGCAGATTCAGATGCATTCAAGGCGAGTTTAGATTCTTTGTTACAAACTTCACCAGAAAATACCTTAGCCGTTTATGGGGGAAATGAAGCTCATCTTAAGCTTGGGTTACAAATATTAATGGAGCAGTTGAATGGCAGAGATGCGGAGCTAACGCGTTATTGGGTGAGCTTATTGGCGTTAGAAGGGAAGTTAAATAAATCCGCGCAGGCAAAACAACAACTTGCTCAACGTATTGCCTATTTGCCGTCACAACTTAATTTCTATCATCTGCTTGATGAACAGATGATCAGTAATCTAGCAAGTATTTATGTCGATGTAATAAGCCCTCTGGGTAATCGTATTCAAGTATTAGGCTCACCAGATTATTTACAGCAACAAGGCATACAGCACCGTATTCGGGCGTGTTTATTAGCTGGAATTCGTTCAGCAGTACTTTGGCGACAAGTGGGCGGTAAAAAATATCAGCTTCTTTTTTCCCGCAGCAAAATCGCTACAACAGCACAACAAATTTATTCAACCTTTTAGGAGTTTTTTATTATGCAATTAAATGCGCTTACTGCAATATCTCCCCTTGATGGTCGTTATCAGGATAAAACAACGGCATTACGTCATATTTTTAGTGAGTTTGGTTTGCTCAAGTTTCGGGTGGAGGTTGAGGTTCGTTGGTTGCAAAAACTAGCGGCAACAGCACAAATTCAAGAAGTTCCTTCTTTATCAAAAAAAGCAAACGATTACTTAAATCAAATTGTTGCAAATTTCAGTTTAGCAGATGCCGAGCGCATTAAAGAAATTGAGCGAACCACAAATCACGATGTGAAAGCGGTAGAGTATTTTTTGAAAGAAAAAACGACCGCACTTGATGAATTAGCCGCAGTAAGTGAATTTATCCATTTTGCTTGTACCTCCGAGGATATCAACAATCTTTCTCACGCATTAATGTTAAAAACCGCGCGTGAAGAAGTGATTTTACCCGAATGGCAAAAATTGATTGATGAAATTAGTCGATTAGCTCAAGCATATAAGGCGATTCCGTTACTTTCTCGTACACACGGACAGCCAGCCTCCCCTTCTACCGTTGGAAAAGAAATGGCAAATGTGGTATATCGCCTAAAACGTCAATTTGAACAGCTACAACGTATTGATATTCTAGGTAAAATCAATGGTGCTGTGGGGAACTATAATGCGCATTTATCGGCTTATCCTGAACTGGACTGGCACAAATTTAGCGAAGAGTTTGTTACCTCTTTAGGGATTAAATGGAATCCTTATACAACTCAAATTGAGCCTCATGATTATATTGCCGAATTGTTTGATAACATCACACGTTTTAATACCATTATTATCGATTTTGATCGTGATTTATGGGGCTATATCGCATTAAACCATTTCAAACAACGAACAATTGCGGGAGAAATTGGTTCATCAACAATGCCACATAAAGTAAACCCGATTGATTTTGAGAATTCTGAAGGAAATTTAGGACTGGCAAATGCAGTAATGGCGCATTTGGGAGCAAAATTACCGATTTCTCGCTGGCAGCGTGATCTAACTGATTCGACGGTGTTACGTAACCTCGGGGTAGGCTTAGGCTATTGTTTAATTGCGTATGCGGCAACCAGAAAAGGGATCAGTAAATTAGAGGTCAATGAACAACACTTACGTGATGAACTTGATCAAAATTGGGAAGTGCTTGCAGAGCCAATTCAAACGGTAATGCGTCGTTATGGCATTGAAAAACCTTATGAAAAACTGAAAGAATTGACGCGTGGTAAGCGAGTTGATGAGCAAGCTATGCGTGAGTTTATTGAAAAATTAGACATTCCAGTAGCAGAAAAACAACGCTTACAACAACTTACCCCAGCCACCTATATTGGGGCAGCCGTGGCGTTAGTGGAGAAACTTTAATTGCTCAATCATTCATAACCTAAGTGCGGTGGAAAATTAAGAAATTTTCACCGCACTTTTGTTTTAGGCAAATTTTTCTTCTATGGCATTTCCTTCGCAATTCTTTTGCAAGATAAATTTTGCCTATGATACACTTCGTTTTTTCATTCTTTTATCTATTATATTTATGCTATTAGCTCAATCTTCCACCACGTCTCCTTTTGCAAAATCTGTACTTACTTGGTATGAGCAATTTGGACGTAAGCATTTGCCTTGGCAGAAAAATAAAACCCTTTATGGTGTATGGCTGTCAGAGGTGATGTTGCAACAAACCCAAGTTGCCACTGTGATTCCCTATTTTGAACGTTTTATGCAAACTTTTCCCACGATTACTGCGCTGGCGAATGCGCCTCTTGATGAAGTATTACATTTGTGGACAGGTTTAGGTTATTACGCAAGAGCAAGAAATTTGCACCAATCCGCACAATATATTCGAGATCATTATCAAGGTAATTTTCCCACTGAATTTGAGCAAGTGCAGGCATTAAAAGGGATTGGGCGTAGTACTGCGGGGGCGATTTTATCTTCTTGTTTAAATGCCCCTTACCCAATTTTAGATGGTAACGTGAAACGGGTATTATCACGTTATTTTACCGTGCAAGGTTGGGCTGGAGAGAAGAAAGTAGAAAATCAGCTTTGGCAGTTAAGTGCAGAAGTTACACCAAAACAGCGTGTGGCGGATTTTAATCAAGCGATGATGGATATTGGCGCAATGGTTTGTACACGCACAAAACCCAAATGCGAACTTTGTCCTTTAGCTACAAAGTGCGGTGCAAATTTACAACAAAATTGGCAAGCTTATCCAGCTAAAAAGCCGAAAAAAACCTTACCTGGGCGACAAAGTTATTTTTTGATTTGGCAAGAACAGGGAAAAGTTGTCTTAGAACAGCGTGAACAATCAGGATTGTGGGGCGGTTTGTATTGTTTTCCGCAATTTGATAGTAAGCAGGATTTACTGGCGTATTTAGCCCGTCAAAATGTGGCTTTTTACCAAGAATGGCCGGCTTTTCGTCATACGTTTAGCCATTTTCATTTAATGATTCATCCTATTTATGTGAAACAGGAATATCGGGGTGAGGATAGCAATCGCTCTGATTGGAAAAAGGTGGGTGAAAATCACGGGAAGTATGAATCTTCTATACAAAGTGCGGTCAAATATTGGTATGATCCGCAAAATCCAGATCAAATTGGGCTGGCAACACCAGTTAAAAATCTTTTATTACAGTTAGCAAAAGGAAAAGAATAATGGCAAGAACGGTATTTTGTGCCTATTTAAAACAAGACGCAGATGGCTTAGATTTTCAACTCTATCCGGGGGAGTTAGGTAAACGTATTTTTGATCATATCAGTAAACAAGCGTGGGGCGAGTGGATGAAAAAGCAAACTATGCTCGTTAATGAGAAGAAATTAAATATGATGAATGCTGAACATCGTCAATTATTAGAGCAAGAAATGGTGAACTTTTTGTTTGAAGGCAAAGAGGTTCACATTGAAGGTTATGTTCCACCAGCAGAAAAAACACTATGAAAAAATATGTTGTTGCGTTGATTATTCCTTTTTTATTTGCTTGTAGTGGATCAAGCCATAAAAGGATTGATTATGATGAGGCCTTTGCAAAAGATACACAAGGGCTAGATATTTTAACTGGACAATTTTCCCATAATATTGATCAAATTTGGGGCGTTAATGAGTTATTGGTTGCTAGCCGTAAAGATTATGTGAAATATACGGATAGTTATTATACGCGTAGCCACGTGAGTTTTGATGAAGGGAGCATTACGGTTGAAACATTAAGTGATGTAAATCGCTTACATAATGCCATTGTACATACATTATTAATGGGATCTGATGCTAAAGGCATTGATCTATTTGCTTCTGGTGATGTACCGATTAGCTCACGCCCGTTCCTCTTAGGGCAGGTTGTGGATAATTTGGGTGGACAAATTGCGAATGTAACGACAGCAAGTAATTTTGCCAATTATTTATTGCAAAATAAATTACAGACGCGTCGTTTGAGTAATGGCAGAATGGTGCAATTTGTGGTGATTCCAATGATTGCGAATCACGTTGCAGTGCGCGCGCAAAAATATTTACCTATGGTACGTCGTGCTGCAAGACGTTATAACCTTGATGAAAGTTTAATCCTTGGCATTATGCAAACAGAATCAAGTTTTAACCCTTATGCAATTAGCTATGCCAATGCCGTAGGATTAATGCAAGTTGTGCCACATACGGCAGGACGTGATGTATTCCAAATGAAAGGGCGTGGTGGGCAACCATCAAAAAGTTATTTATTTGATCCTGAAAAGAATATTGATACAGGCGCGTCTTATTTATGGTTATTACAAAATAAATATTTAGATGGTATTACCAATCCGACATCTAAACGTTTTGCAATGATCTCAGCTTATAACAGTGGTGCTGGCGCAGTATTACGCGTGTTTCACGAAGATAAAGAGATGGCAATTGAACAGATTAATCGCTTGTATCCTGAGCAAGTGTACCGTATTTTAACGACGGCACATCCTTCTTCACAGGCAAGAAATTATCTCATTAAGGTGGATAAAGCACAAAAGAGTTATCGTGTTAGACGATAAGCATTAAAAGTGGTTTCGTTTTTTTACACAATTTTTGCTGTATTTCTATGCGTTTCGTCTGTTAAATATTCAAACGAATAAAAAAATGTAAAAAAGTTAAAATTAATGATTGACTTACCGCGGTAAAAATCGTTTAATACGCACCACTGATGCGTTGCCTCGATAGCTCAGTCGGTAGAGCAGGGGATTGAAAATCCCCGTGTCGGTGGTTCGATTCCGCCTCGAGGCACCACTATTCCTCCTTAGTTCAGTCGGTAGAACGGTGGACTGTTAATCCATATGTCGCTGGTTCAAGTCCAGCAGGAGGAGCCAAATTCTTAACAGCCGCTAATGAAAATTAGCGGCTTTTTCATATCTAATTCCCCTCTCTTTTCTGATTAAAAATTAACAAAATTAACACCGCACTTTATTTCTCAGTATTTGCTTTTCATCATCACCTATTTATGCGAAACTGAATCGCCAAAGAACGTGTAGCTTAGCAGGATAGAGCAGTCCCCTCCTAAGGGACAGGTCGGCGGTTCGACTCCGCCCACGTTCGCCATTTTAGGTAATAAAAAACCTTGCGTTAGTTTGCAAGGTTTTCTTTTATTGTGGCTTCACTTTGCAATAAGTGAAAACCAGCTAGACTGTGTTATTTTAAAATCAAGCAAGATAGCTATAACATTAATTGGAATAGCGATTAATCGCATTAGAGATGTCTTGATCTTGATAAATACTTTTCACGGTTTCTTGCAAGGCTTGGGTTAGCACCTTCTGGATATTTTCATTGCTGGCTTTGAACGCCCCTTCTTGGGTTCTTGATGAACCAATATTTTTATTAAATTGCCCTTTTGCACCCTGTACTTGAACGCTAAGTTGTACATTTGCTGTGATTTTGTAACGCAAATTGCCCTGATCAATATCGGCATAGAATTTATTGATATTCACAATGACATTGGTGTTGGATTGAGCCGGTGTTGCCGCGATGCGGAAACCTTTGGCATTTAAATCTTGTTTGATGACTTGATCGAAAAGCTCGGTTGGCGTTGGTTTAGCAAAGAGTTTAAATATTTTTTCATTATAAACATAGCTCGATACTTCAGGTTGTTGGCGTACATCGCGGGTTAAAATGTTTAGCACTGCCTGTTGATTTGCGGCATTGAATTGTACACTTGGGCTAGGTGGGGTAAACGTGAGCGTGTTACTGGGCTGAGATTGGCAAGCAGATAATAGCACGGCACTTGAAAATAAGCTGATGAGAGAGAGTTTGGTAAAACGCATAGTCATTTCCTCGCTAACAAAAAAGAAAGGGTTATTCTTGCAAACTTCATTATGAATGTATAGTCTTTGCGCTGGCAAATTTATTCATAACATTTAAGCACAAATAAAACGACCTTACTTTAATGTGCGATTGATCATCAAAAGGAAACGAGAATGAGTACTCAACAAATTTTAACGCAAAAAATTCAGCAAAAATTTGCACCGCACTTTTTACATATCGAAAATGAAAGCCATATGCACAGTTCGGGGCGTGGTGCAGATTCGCATTTTAAAGTGGTGTTAGTGAGTGATGAATTTAATGGGGTGAGAAAGGTCGCGCGCCATCAAATGTTGTATCAGTTATTAGCAGAAGAATTGAAACAGGGTATCCACGCATTAGCCTTACATACTTATACATTAGATGAATGGCACGCGTTGGAACAGCAGTTCCCAAAATCGCCAAATTGTTTAGGTGTCGGGCAATAAACAAGCTACCTCATACGAGGTAAGATTAGCTAACAGGTTTTTGCAAAATTTGATTTTCCACAAGAACAGAGCGGTTTTTTTGCGAAAAAGCAGGAAAAACTGTTTGTCAAAGTGGAATGAAAGTTATTATTTAGTTAAAATGAACTGCTAATTTTTATCAAAATTTTAACGTATATTGCGCGTTTAGTTTTATGCGCGGTATAAAATCTAAACAGAATTTGAGTTTTAAATTTATGTGGTTGGAGTGGATGTTATGACGATGTTTTTTGCATTCATCGTTGATAATTAAGCAAAAATCATTACTCAAGACGAGGTTATCGCATTGCGTTTTATCTTGCGATAGCTATATTTTTAATCTAACGAAAAGTAGTGCATACAATATGATTACGATTAAAAAAGGCTTGGATCTTCCTATTGCTGGGAAGCCAGAACAAGTAATCCATAACGGCAATGCCGTTACTGAAGTTGCCTTGCTTGGCGAAGAGTATGTGGGAATGCGTCCTTCAATGAAGGTACGTGAAGGTGATGTGGTGAAAAAAGGTCAGGTGCTTTTTGAAGATAAAAAGAACCCCGGCGTATTATTCACTGCCCCTGCAAGTGGTACTGTAACTGCGATTAATCGCGGTGCTAAGCGTGTGTTGCAATCAGTAGTGATTCAAATCGAAGGTAATGATCAGGTTACCTTTAACAAATATTCCACCGATGAGCTTAAAAGTTTAACTTCCGAGCAAGTTCGTCAAAACCTACAAGCATCAGGGCTTTGGACAGCACTTCGTACTCGTCCATTCAGTAAAGTGCCTGCTGTTGATGCCGTGCCATCTTCAATTTTTGTTAATGCAATGGATACCAATCCATTAGCGGCTGATCCTGAAGTGGTGTTAAAAGCCCATTGGGAAGATTTCACCAATGGTTTAACCGTATTAAGCCGTTTACACGAAGGCAAATTGCATTTATGTAAAGCGGGCGATAGCAATATCCCAACGGTGGATTTACCAAATTTAGCCGTACACGATTTTGGCGGCCCACACCCAGCGGGCTTAAGTGGTACGCATATTCACTTTATCGATCCGGTTAGCGCAACGAAAACAGTTTGGTATTTGAATTATCAAGATGTGATCGCATTTGGTCGCTTATTTACCACGGGTGAACTTTATAATGGCCGTGTGATCTCATTGGCTGGCCCACAGGTGAAAAATCCGCGTTTAATTCGCACCCAACTTGGTGCTAACTTAGCCCAATTAACTAAAGGCGAATTAAAAGAAGGTGAAAACCGTATTATCTCAGGTTCCGTGTTAAGCGGTCATAAAGCGGAAGGTGCGGTAGATTATTTAGGACGTTATGCGTTACAGGTTTCTGTGATTGCAGAAGGTCGTGAGAAAGAGTTCCTCGGTTGGATTATGCCAGGGGCGAACAAATACTCTATCACCCGTACTGTGTTAGGTCATTTCGGACACAAATTATTCAATTTTACCACCGCACTTAATGGTGGACATCGTGCAATGGTGCCAATTGGTGCTTATGAGCGTGTGATGCCATTAGATATTATCCCGACATTATTATTGCGTGATTTAAGTGCAGGCGATACGGACAGCGCTCAAGCATTAGGTTGCTTAGAGTTAGACGAAGAAGATTTAGCACTTTGTACGTTCGTTTGCCCAGGTAAAAATGATTACGGTCCAATGCTGCGTGCGGCTTTAGATAAGATCGAGAAGGAAGGTTAAAAATGGGTTTAAAACATCTTTTAGAGAAAATGGAACCTGCTTTTTTACCGGGTGGTAAATATGAAAAATGGTATGCACTGTTTGAAGCAACGGCAACCTTTTTATATACCCCCGGTACAGTAACAGCGAAAGCTTCTCACGTCCGTGATGCGTTAGATTCAAAACGTATGATGGTATTAGTGTGGCTGGCGTTATTTCCAGCAATGTTCTACGGTATGTTTAATGTGGGGGCGCAATCTATCCTTGCATTAAACGTCGGCGATTTTGCACAAAACTTAGCACAAAATGTGGCGAATGACTGGCATTTTGCCTTAGCAAACGCACTAGGTTTAGTGTCGCCTGATGCGGGTGTACTTGCTAAAATGGCATTAGGGGCGATTTTCTTCCTACCAATTTATTTAACCGTATTCCTTGTGGGTGGTTTCTGGGAAGTGTTATTCGCCATGGTGCGTAAACACGAAATCAACGAAGGTTTCTTCGTAACCTCTATTTTATTAGCCCTTATCGTTCCGCCAACATTGCCATTATGGCAAGCAGCACTAGCGACCACTTTCGGTGTTGTTGTGGCGAAAGAGGTGTTTGGTGGTGTAGGTAAAAACTTTATGAACCCAGCATTAGCAGGGCGTGCGTTTTTATTCTTTGCTTATCCTGCACAAATCTCAGGGGATTCTGTATGGATCGCCGCTGATGGTTTCTCTGGTGCAACCGCACTTTCACAATGGGCAACCGGCGGTCAAGGAGCATTAAAACAAGTTACCACCGGTCAGCCAATTCAATGGATGGACGCTTTCTTAGGGAATATCCCAGGTTCAATCGGTGAAGTTTCGACCCTTGCATTATTAATTGGGGCAGCGGTGATTGTATTTGCCCGTATTGCTTCGTGGCGTATTATCGCGGGTGTGATGATCGGTATGATTGCCACTTCTACCCTATTCAATGTGATTGGTTCAGAGACAAACCCATTATTCTCAATGCCTTGGCATTGGCACTTAGTGTTAGGTGGTTTTGCGTTAGGTATGTTATTTATGGCAACAGACCCCGTATCCGCCTCATTTACAAATAAAGGGAAATGGTGGTATGGCGCATTAATTGGTGCAATGGCAGTGATTATTCGAGTGGTAAACCCTGCTTATCCAGAAGGAATGATGTTAGCCATCTTATTAGCTAACTTATTTGCCCCAATTTTTGACTATCTGGTTGTTCAAGCAAATATCAAACGTCGGAGAGCGCGCAATGGCTAAGTTTAATAAAGATAGTGTTGGCGGAACAATCCTTGTTGTTGTTCTAGTCAGCTTAGTTTGCTCAATTATCGTAGCAAGTGCGGCAGTAGGTTTAAAACCGACGCAAAATGAGCAAAAATTATTAGATAAACAGAAAAACATTCTCAGTGTGGCAGGGTTACTCCCAGCGAAAGCAAAAGGTGCGGAAATTAAAGCCCTTTATGCAGAAAACATTGAGCCGAAAATTGTGGATCTTGCAACGGGTGATTATGTAAGCGACATCAAAAACTTTGATGCGCGTGTTGCGGTGAAAAATCCAGCTGAAAGTGTCGCAATTAAACCAGAAGATGATAAAGCTGGTATTAAAGTGCGGGCAAAATACGCTGAGGTTTATTTGGTAAAAGATGCACAAGGCAAAACTTCACAAATTGTCTTACCAATTTATGGTACGGGATTATGGTCTGTGATGTATGGTTTTGTATCTGTTGCACCAGATGCAAATACCATTAAAGGGATTACCTACTATGAGCAAGGTGAAACGGCTGGTTTAGGGGGCGAAATTGCTAATCCAAACTGGCAAAAATACTTTGTAGGTAAAAAACTCTTTAATGAACAAAATCAAGTTGCGATTAAAATTGGTAAAGGGGCTTCAGCAGATAAAGAACACGGTATTGATGGTTTATCTGGTGCAACCTTAACAACGAAAGGGGTACAAGGTTCTTTCGATTACTGGTTTGATCGTAATGGCTTTGGTCCATATTTAGATAAACTTAGAGCGGAGGCTAACTAATGGCTAATGCAAATATGAAAAAATTATTGTTATCTCCGATTGTGAGCAATAACCCAATTGCATTGCAAATCTTGGGTATTTGTTCTGCTTTAGCGGTAACAACAAAATTAGAAACCGCGGTGGTAATGGCTATCGCAGTAAGTTTGGTTACGGCATTTTCAAGTTTCTTCATTTCTTGTATCCGTAATTATATTCCAAACAGTATCCGTATTATCGTGCAAATGGCAATTATTGCATCATTAGTAACCCTTGTGGATCAAGTGTTGCAAGCCTATGCTTATGAGTTATCTAAACAGCTTTCCGTATTCGTTGGTTTGATTATCACAAACTGTATCGTAATGGGACGTGCAGAAGCGTTCGCAATGAAAGAACCCCCATTAGCGAGTTTTGTTGATGGCTTAGGTAACGGTATTGGTTACGGGACTATTTTGATTATTGTTGCGTTTTTACGTGAATTAATTGGTTCAGGTAAAATCTTTGGTATGACTGTTTTCCAAACTATCCAAGACGGCGGTTGGTACCAAGCAAACGGGCTTTTCCTTTTAGCACCAAGTGCGTTCTTTATTATCGGCTTCTTAATTTGGGGCTTAAGAACGTGGAAACCAGAACAAGTGGAGAAATAAGCAATGGAACATTATTTAAGTCTCTTTGTTAAGTCCATTTTTATTGAAAATATGGCACTTTCTTTCTTCCTTGGTATGTGTACATTCCTTGCTGTTTCAAAGAAAGTTTCAACCGCGTTTGGTTTAGGGATTGCGGTAATCGTGGTATTGGGGATTGCTGTGCCAGCCAACCAAATTGTTTACACTCACATCTTAAAAGATGGCGCGTTAGTGGAAGGGGTGGATTTAAGTTTCTTACGCTTTATTACCTTTATTGGGGTGATTGCTGCGTTGGTTCAAATCCTAGAAATGGTTTTAGACAAATTTTTCCCCGCACTTTATAACGCATTAGGGATTTTCTTACCGTTAATTACCGTAAACTGTGCGATTTTCGGTGGCGTCTCCTTTATGGTTCAACGTGAATATAATTTTGCGGAATCCGTGGTTTATGGAATTGGTGCGGGTACAGGTTGGATGCTTGCTATCGTTGCACTTGCTGGTTTAACTGAAAAAATGAAATATGCTGATATCCCAGCAGGTTTACGTGGTTTAGGGATTACCTTTATCACGGTAGGTCTAATGGCGCTTGGCTTTATGTCATTTTCAGGTATTCAGTTATAAGAAGGGGATACTAAATGGAAATTATTTTAGGTATTGCAATGTTCACGATTGTGGTTTTAGCTTTAGCAGCAATTATCTTGTTTGCTAAATCTAAGCTAGTAAACTCGGGGGACATTACTATTGAAATTAATCACGATCCAAATAAAGCCATTCATTTACCAGCAGGTGGAAAATTATTAGGCGCATTAGCCAGTAAAGGGATTTTCGTGTCTTCTGCTTGTGGGGGCGGTGGCTCTTGTGGTCAGTGTGTGGTGAAAGTTACAGAAGGTGGCGGAGATATTCTACCTACTGAACTTTCCCATATTTCAAAACGTGAAGCAAAAGAAGGTTATCGCCTTGCTTGTCAGGTTAATGTCAAAACCAATATGCAAATTGAGTTACCTGAAGAAGTGTTTGGCGTGAAAAAATGGGAATGTACCGTTATTTCTAACGATAATAAAGCGACCTTCATTAAAGAGTTAAAATTACAAATTCCTGAAGGGGAAGAAGTCCCATTCCGTGCGGGGGGGTATATCCAAATTGAAGCTGAACCGCATACGGTATATTACAAAGACTTCGATATTCCAAAAGAATACCACGAAGACTGGGATAAATATGACCTATGGCGTTATGTATCAAAAGTGGATGAGCCTATTGTACGTGCTTATTCAATGGCTTCATACCCAGAAGAAAAAGGCATTATTATGCTGAATGTGCGTATTGCAACGCCACCACCACGCAATCCAGATGCACCACCGGGACAAATGTCATCTTACATTTGGTCATTAAAACCGGGTGATAAAGTCACTATCTCTGGTCCGTTTGGTGAATTCTTTGCCAAAGAAACCGATGCTGAAATGGTCTTTATCGGTGGAGGGGCAGGTATGGCACCAATGCGTTCACATATCTTTGACCAATTAAAACGTTTGAAATCTAAACGTAAAATGTCTTTCTGGTATGGGGCGCGTTCTAAACGTGAAATGTTCTATGTGGAAGATTTCGATACCTTACAAGCAGAAAATGACAATTTCCAATGGCACGTGGCACTTTCTGATCCATTGCCTGAAGATAATTGGGATGGTTACACCGGCTTTATCCACAATGTGCTTTATGAAAACTATCTAAAAAATCACGAAGCACCAGAAGATTGTGAATACTATATGTGTGGACCACCAGTGATGAATGCTGCCGTAATCAAAATGCTTAAAGATCTAGGCGTTGAAGATGAAAACATCTTACTAGATGATTTTGGCGGTTGATAACACTGCTTCACGACAAAAAAGAGCGGTCAGATTTCTGACCGCTTTAACCATTTTTAGCCAAACCAAAATGAGTGATTGCCTAATGCGAAGAAAATTAAAATCCGTTTATGCTTGGAGTATGGGAATACTTTTGGCTTGTTGCTTAACCGCCTGCCAAAAAGATCCTGAAATTGTGACCTTAAGTGGGAAAACAATGGGAACAACCTACCATATCAAATACATCACTGAGGAAGGCTCACAATCGGTTGCCGATACACACGAGGGGATTGAACATATTTTAAAAGACGTTAATGATAAAATGTCCACTTATATTCCGACTTCTGAATTAAGTCGCTTTAATCAAAATCGTCAAGTTAATACGCCCATTGAAATTTCAGCCGATCTTGCCAAAGTGATAGGTGAAGCCATTCGCTTAAATAAGGTTACACAAGGTGCATTAGATGTTACCGTAGGCCCCTTGGTGAATTTATGGGGATTTGGCCCCGAAAAACGTGTGGAAAAAGCACCGAGCCAGCAACAACTTGATGAACGCCGCGCGTGGGTTGGCATTGAAAAATTAAAACTCAGTGAAAGTGCGGGTAAATTTTACTTAGAAAAAACTGTGCCAGAACTTTATGTAGATTTATCTTCGATTGCCAAAGGCTTTGGCGTGGATCAAGTGGCGGATTACCTAGAAAGTTTAGGCATTGGCAATTATATGGTAGAAATTGGTGGCGAAATTCGTGCTAAAGGAAATAATAGCGAAAACAAACCTTGGCAGATTGCCATTGAAAAACCTACCTTTGACGGTTCCAGAAGTGTTGAGCAAGTTGTTGGGCTACATAATTTAGCAATGGCAACCTCAGGGGATTATCGCATTTACTTTGAAGAAAATGGCGTGCGTTATTCGCACGAAATTGATCCACAAACTGGGCGTCCAATCCAACATCATTTAGCCTCGATTACCGTATTAGCGCCGTCATCAATGACCGCAGACGGGCTTTCAACAGGGCTATTTGTACTGGGTGAAGCGAAAGCACTGGATATTGCAGAGCAGCAAAAACTTGCCGTTTATTTAATTATTAAAACGGAAAAAGGATTTGAGGTAAAAATGTCTTCTGCATTTAAACAACTCATCAACCAATAAGGGGGAAATATGGAACTCTTTTTTATTACTTTCGGCTTTTTCGTCCTCGTTATTTTTGCTATGTCTATTGGCTATATTATTAAACGTAAATCTATTGCAGGAAGCTGCGGGGGGATCTCCGCGTTGGGATTAAAAAAAGTCTGCGATTGTGATGAGCCTTGCGATAACTTAAAAGCAAAAGTAGAGAAAGGTGAAGTGGACGCATCAGAACTAGAGCGTTTCAACAAAAGCGAAAATAACTTTTACGAAGTCAAATAATGCCCCAATGGGGAAACGAAAGTGCGGTAAAAAAATTAAGCAAAATTATGATGAAATCAAAAACTTACGAACAATATTTTCCAGTACTCAGTGAAGAACAACGTGCAGAAAACAGTAAAATAAAAGTGATTTGTGGTATGTCTGGCGGGGTAGATTCCTCTGTTTCCGCATTTATTCTTCAACAACAAGGCTACCAAGTGGAAGGCTTGTTTATGAAAAATTGGGAAGAGGATGATGATACGGACTACTGCACCGCAGCAGCGGATTTGGCCGACGCACAAGCGGTTTGCGATAAGCTCGGGATCAAATTACATAAAATCAATTTTGCCGCAGAATATTGGGATAATGTTTTTGAACATTTTTTAGCGGAATATAAAGCAGGCCGCACGCCTAACCCTGATATTTTGTGCAACAAAGAAATCAAGTTTAAAGCCTTTTTGGAATATGCGGCAGAAGATTTAGGGGCAGATTATATCGCCACAGGGCATTATGTGCGTCGTCGAGATCACAATGGCAAAGCGCAATTGTTGCGTGGTTTAGATACGAATAAAGATCAAAGTTATTTTCTTTACACCTTGAGTGAACGCCAAGTAGGGCAAAGCTTTTTCCCTGTTGGTGAGCTTGAAAAGCCAGTGGTGCGGGCCATTGCAGAAGATTTAGGCTTGGTTACCGCCAAGAAAAAAGATTCGACTGGCATTTGCTTTATTGGTGAGCGTAAATTTAAAGATTTTCTAGCCCGCTTCTTGCCTGCTCAACCGGGTGATATTAAGACAACGGAAGGCGAGATTATTGGGCGTCATCAAGGCTTAATGTATCATACCTTAGGGCAACGCAAAGGCTTAGGCATTGGTGGGGTGAAAGGTAAAGCAGAAAATGCGTGGTATGTGGTCGAAAAAGATCTCATAAATAACGTGTTAGTGGTGGCTCAGGGGTTAGATAATTCTGCTTTGCTATCCAGTGGCTTAATTGCACAACAGCTACATTGGGTAGATCGCCAGCCGATTCGTGAACCATTGCGTTGCACAGTGAAAACACGCTATCGCCAAACGGATATTCCTTGCCAAATTATCCCAATTAATGATGAGAGCATCGAAGTACGTTTTGATGAACCGCAAATTGCGGTTACACCGGGGCAATCAGCGGTGTTTTATCAAGGTGAAATTTGCCTTGGTGGTGGAATTATTGAACAATCCATAAAATAAAAACGCCGCGAAATTCCACCGCACTTTGTTTCTTGTCTCAATAAAGTGCGGAGAAGTTCTCGGTTTTCTCGCTATTTAATGAAGAAACGGCTATGTGGCACAGAATTTACACCAGCATAATGTATCTTGTTCAACCGCTTATTTGGTTATTTATTTTATTACGTAGCTTCAAAGCGCCCGCTTATCGTCAGCGAATTTTGGAGCGTTATGCCATTTATTCTGCCTCACAAACCCCACCGAAACCGAATGGCGTGTTAATTCACGCGGCATCGGTGGGCGAAGTCATTGCAGCCACGCCATTAGTGAAAGCGATTCAACGTACTTACCCTGATTTAGCCATCACCCTAACCACCGTAACGCCAACGGGATCTGAACGCGTCAAAGCAGCCTTTGGTGAGCAAGTCAGCCATTTTTATTTGCCTTATGATTTACCCGGTGCGATCAAACGCTTTATTGGTTTTATTCAGCCAAAAGCTTGTATTGTGATCGAAACCGAAATTTGGCCGAATTTAATTTATCAACTAGATAAACAGCATATTCCTTTTATTATTGCCAATGCTCGTTTATCTGCCCGATCAGCAAAACGCTATGGCTGGTTGGAAAGCTATATCCAAGCGATCTTAAGTAAAATCAGCTTGATTGCACCGCAAGATAACATCAGCGGTCAGCGTTATCTCAAACTGGGCTATAATCCACAAAAGCTCAAACCCACTGGCAATATCAAATATGATCTCGTATTAAGTGAGAGCTTACTTACAGAAGCAGAAAAGCTCAAAATCCAGTGGAAACAACAACGCCCTATATGGGTGGCGGCGAGTACCCACGAAGGTGAAGAAAGCCTGATTCTGGAAAGTCATCGTTTATTATTACAAGCCTTTCCTGATTTATTGCTGATTCTCGTGCCGCGCCACCCTGAACGCTTTAATCAGGTGGCGGAACAAATTGAAAAGCAGCATTTCACCTTTGTTCGTCGTAGTGAAAATCGCGTGCCACAACCCGATACCCAAGTGGTGCTAGGCGACACGATGGGTGAGCTAATGTTAATGTATGCATTGGCTGATGTTGCCTTTGTGGGAGGCAGTTTAGTGAAACGGGGAGGGCATAATCCACTTGAACCGTTAGCCTTTCAAATCCCCGTGGTGAGTGGCAAATATACCTTTAATTTCCCAGAAGTTTACCGCAAGTTAATGGAAGTTCAGGGCTTTGTTGAAGTGAATAATAATGCTGCCGCAATTGCAAGAGCGGTGGAAATTTTGCTTAATTCCCCCGCCTTGCGTGAACGCACCGGCAAAGCAGGCTACGGCGTATTATTAGAAAATCGCGGTGCTTTACAACGTTTGCTCGATTTACTTCAACCTTATTTAGAAGCCCCATAAACACAGAATTTTGCCTGAACGCCATAGCAGAACTTAAAGGAGAAAAAATGACAACCGTAATTTACCCCGGCACCTTTGATCCCATGACCAACGGGCATTTAGATATTATTGAACGAAGTGCGGTGCTTTTTTCCAAAGTTTTTGTTGCCATTGCCGCCAGCCCGAGCAAAAAACCTTTATTCGATTTAGACACCAGAGTAAAAATTGCACAGCAAGCGGTTGCTCACTTACCCAATGTGGAAGTGTTTGGTTTTGCTGATTTGCTGGCTAAGGTGGTGCAAGAAAAACACATTCACGCCATTATCCGCGGTGTGCGAACCACCACTGATTTTGAATACGAACTGCAACTTGCCAGCCTAAACCGTTTATTGACAAAAAATGAAAATGGGCAAGGCGTAGAAAGTTTATTCTTCCCTCCAAGTGAAAAATGGGCATTTGTGTCTTCTACAATGGTGCGAGAGATTTACTTGCACGGTGGAAATGTGGAGCCTTTTGTGCCTAGAGCGGTTTATCAAATGTTAGAATCATCTTCTCGTTAAAAAGTCGTATTTATACTGCTTATTTTTCTTATAAAAATTCAGATTTGTGATCTATCTCACTCTCTATTTATGATTTTTATCATAAATATTTTTTACTTCTGTTTTTAAACTTACTTGGCAAGATGTAGAAAATAGTCAAATTAAAGTGTTTTCACTTTATATGGAGGGTGTATGCAATTTAACTGGAGTATAGATGGCAGTATTGTTGGACTTTATATTTTATTAAGTCTTGTTGTCGGCATTATTGTGCGTAAATATGTCAAAAATGTGAATGATTTCCTCGTTGCAGGTAGAAATGTAGATTTACACGTAGGGATTGCCTCTTTGGCTGCCACGGAATTTGGCATCATTACCTGTATGGCTGCAGCTCAACTAGGCTATAAATATGGTTTTGCAGGGGCAACGGTGGGATTAATTATGACTATCGTGATGTTCACCGTAGGGAAAACAGGATTCTGTATTGAACCTTTACGTAAAGCAGGTGTGGTAACTATTCCCGAGTTCTTTGAGCATAAGTTTGGTAAAAAAGTGCGGTGGGCTGCTGGTGTCGTTATTGTTCTTGGTGGCTTACTTAATATGGGCGTTTTCTTGCGTACAGGCGGGGAATTTTTAGTTGCGGTAGCAGGACTTAAGCCTGAATATTTAGAAATTACGATGACGATTTTATTACTTGTTGTTGCGTTATATACCATATTGGGCGGTATGCTTTCTGTTTTAGTGACAGATTATATGCAATTTATTTTAATGAGTGTTGGCTTAGTTCTTACCACTTGCACTATTTTTTATCAAATTGGTTGGGATACTTTATTTGATACGGCTATTTCAAATTATGGTATGGGAGGAATTAACCCTTTTGTTAATCCAAATTTAGGTTGGCAATATGTGCTTTACACTGCTTTAGTCTTAACTGCCACCGTGCTAACTTGGCAAACGATGGTTTCACGTGTCCTGTCAGCAAAAGATGAGAAAGTGGCGAAACAAATGTACACCCGTACAAGTTTATTTTATATCGTTCGTTCTTTAATTCCTGTGATGTGGGGTGTTGCCGCTTTAGCATTAGTTAGCTTAGAAAGTGTAGGAGGCAAACCGATTCAAGCGATGCCAACAATGCTATCCATTGTGATTCCAACAGGTATTATCGGTTTGCTTGTTGCGGCTATGTTGGCGGCAGATATGTCTACGAATTCATCATATTTATTAGGTTGGGCAAGTGTTATTTATAATGATGTTTTGATCATTTTCCATCAAAATAAATGGTCCGAACGTAAATCTATTGCCGTGAATCGAGTATTAGTCGCTTTAATTGGTATTTTCTTGCTCTTTTATGGGTTATGGTATCCATTGAAAAGTGATCTTTGGGTCTATATGACCTTAACGGCGACAATCTATTCTGTAGCGGTATCAACATTACTTATTTCAGCTTGTTATTTCAAAAAAGCCAATAACTGGGGGGCGTATGCAACAATTGTGGTCGGTGCATTAACGCCACTTTCATACTTAGTTGCACAGCAAATTCCCGCACTTGAACCGATTGCGAGTCAAGTTGGTCCTTATTATTCAGGTATTGCAGCATTTGTTTTTGCTTGGATTGCAATGATTGTGGGTTCATTGCTAAAAAATGCATTGCGTAAATAGGGGGAAATATGACAGAGATACTCATTTTATTTTGGAAAGGATTAATTCTTTGTGGATTAATTTGGTATGTATGTACTATTTTTATCGTAGGTAAAAAAGGATTTCAAAATATTAAAACAATGTTAGGGGTCAGCAAAGATGAAAAAAACGAATGTTGTAATGATAATCGCTGATGATTTGGGGTATTGGGCATTAGGTTGTTATGGCAATAAAGACGCGATTACCCCAAATATTGATCGTCTTGCTCAGCAAGGAAAAAAATTTGAAAACTTTTTCTGCGTATCACCGGTATGTTCTCCAGCTCGAGCATCTATTTTTACGGGGAGAATACCTTCTCAGCACGGTATTCACGATTGGTTAGAAGAATGGGAAAATGGCGCTACCACAGAACATTATTTAAAAGGGCAATCCACTTTTGTGGATCGATTAAAACAGCACGGATACCACTGTGCAATGAGTGGAAAATGGCATTTAGGAATGGCAGATATGCCACAATGTGGTTTTGATCATTGGTATTCCCATCAGCGTGGTGGTGGTCCTTATTTTAATGCGCCAATGTATCAAGATGGCGTATTCATTGAAGAACCTGAATATATTACGGATAAAATTACCGACTATGGGCTAGACTTTATTGAAAAGGTACATAATGCTGAACAGCCATTTTTTCTTAATTTAAGTTATACCGCACCGCATTCTCCTTGGGATAGAAAAAATCATCCACAGGAAATGCTTGATCTTTATGCTGATTGTCAATTTGAATCTTGCCCACGGGATCCTTATCATCCATGGAAAATTTATGAAACCTTTGAAGGTGATGAAACAGCACGTTTAGAGATATTACGCGGCTATTTTGCAGCATTGACCTCAATGGATTTTAATATTGGACGAATTCTTCATTCGCTTGAAGAAAAAGGAATTTTAGAAAATACACTGATTATTTTTACCAGTGATAATGGTATGAATATGGGGCATCACGGTATTTTTGGTAAAGGCAATGGCACAAGCCCTGTAAATATGTTCGATACCTCTGTAAAAGTGCCGTTTATTCTCTATCACAAAAATCATTTATCCACAGATACCGTAGATAATCTGTTAAGCCATTATGATTTCCGCCATACCTTGTTGGAATATCTCAATATCAATGATGAACAGCAAGCACAGGTGCGCTATCCCGGAAAAAGTTTTACTTCCCTACTGAAGCAAGATTCCTCAAATCCGTTAGAAGAAAATCATCTAGTGATCTTTGATGAATATGGACCAACTAGAATGATCCGTAATCGCTCGTTTAAATATATTCATCGTTATCCTGCTGGGCCTTATGAATTTTATGATCTGCGTAATGATCCTGATGAACGTCATAATCAAATAAACAATCCCAATTATCAACAACAGATCACTGAAATGCGGCGAGAATTAAACAGGTGGTTTAATCAATATATTAATAAGGAAATAGATGGGGCCACCTTGCCTGTTTATGGTGGTGGACAGCGTACGCTTGCGGGAGAATGGGGAGGCTATGCAGAAAACACGTTCAACAAATACACCAGTAAATTTATTTTTTCCGCAGAAGCGGAATTGCAGGAAAAAGCGGATGTAAAGGTGAAAGAAAAAATTCAGTAAACTGATAGCATAAATGCAAAAAATAAAAAGTAGGAAATCATTTCCTACTTTTTTATTGTGTCATAGCACTATTTTATCACCAATGCTGCCGCCCCTTTTACGCCTGCGGAATCAAGTAATTGGCTTGGTTTGATTTGTAAGTTTTGTAAGGAAACGCCTAGGGCATAGTGCGGTAGAAATTTTTGTACTTTTTCAATGATGAACTCGGCGGATTTTGCGACCCCACCAGCGAGGACGATAAGTTCAGGGTTAAAAATATTGATCAGCACGCCTAAACCGTAAGCTAAATATTTTGCAAAATTATCCACCACTTGTAGGGCTAGTTCATCTCCTTTTTTGGCGTATTCAAAAATATGATGTGCTTGAAGGGCATCTAAATCAGTGGAAAAACGCTGAAAAAACTCACCGCACTTCGTTTCAAGTAATAATTTTTTTGCCTCTCTAACTAACCCCGGTGCAGAGGTATAGGTTTCTAAGCAACCTGTTAATCCGCACCCACATTTCATTCCTTGTTCGTTCACCATTATATGCCCAAATTCGCCTGCGCAGCCGCCTGAACCAGACAATACCTTGCCATTTAACAAAATACCTGAAGCAATGCCAGTGCCAATGGGGACAACGATAAGATTCGCAATTCCTTTTCCCGCACCAAATAAATGTTCTCCTAAGGTAATGGCGCGTACATCGTTTTCCACCACCACATTTTTATGAGAGATGTCTTCCATTAATTGTTTGGCATTAAAATCATTTCCCCAAGAAAAGTTAGCCGCAATTTTGACTACCGATTGATTCACTACGGGGCCGGGAATGCCTAAACCAATCCCTTCTAATTGGGTTTCTGAAAGCTGATTTTGTGCAAGCAAAGCCAAAATAGTCTGCCAAATGCGAGAAAAAGTGGTTCTTGCACCTTGCTGAGATAGTGTTGCAATGCTTTGTTCTGCAAGAATATTAAAATGGCTATCTAAAATACCAATTTTTGTGTTTGTACCGCCAATATCCACACCCGCGTAATATTTCATCCTCAACTCCATTTATTTTATAAACCTAAATTTCAACATAACTGATTTACCCAAAACAGACTATGATAAATATCATAGTTATGCAGTGATAGGGATCACAATTTTGCAAACTGGTGTGCGGAATTTGTTTTAAATGCTTAAAGGCTAGGCTTACTCACTGATATGTGGAGGTAAAATTAGGAGATAAAAAAATCTGCCCAAGATGAGCAGATTTGATGAAAAGGAAAATGGAATTAGTTTTTCGCCGCCGCAGCTGCTTTTACAATCACTGCAAAAGCAGGGGCTTTTAGTGAAGCACCACCAACTAATGCGCCATCAATATCTGGCTGAGTAAATAATTCCGCCGCATTGGCATCATTTACTGATCCACCATATTGAATAATCACTTGATCGGCAACAGCTTGTGATTTGGCAGCAATATGCCCACGAATAAAGGCGTGAACCGCTTGTGCTTGTGCAGGCGTTGCTGATTTCCCTGTACCGATCGCCCAAATTGGTTCATAGGCAATCACCGCACCATTAAAGGCTTCTACGCCTAGCGCATTGATCACAGCATCAATTTGGCGAGCGCATACTTCTTCTGTTTTGCCTGCTTCGTTTTCAGCTTCTGATTCCCCAATACATAACACAGGGATTAAACCAGCTTCTTTTAATGCTGCAAATTTTTTCGCAATAAATTCATCACTTTCTTTGTGATAAGTACGGCGTTCAGAATGTCCGATAATAATGTACTTCGCACCAAAATCTTTTAACATTGCGGTTGAAATATCGCCTGTAAATGCACCTTGCACGTTCACATCAACGTTTTGTGCGCCTAACGCAATTTGGCTACCCGCTAACGCCGCTTCCGCTTCCGCTAAATACATCACAGGTGGCGCAATTGCCACATCACAGCCATTCACACCGGCAAGTTCCGCTTTTAAACCTTCAATTAATTCTTTGGTAAATACTTTACTACCATTCAATTTCCAGTTACCCATAACTAAAGGACGACGTGCCATAATTTTTCTCCATAGTAATTAATAAAAAATAACCGCATTACTATATCAAATTTTTTATGTTCTACCGTTGATTTTAGGCAAATTTGAAAAAAATTTTTCCGAAAAGATGATTATTTTGTGTTAAAAAGATACAATTCACTGTATAAATTTCACAAAAAATCATCAATATGAAAATATTTAAAGCTGAACAATGGAATCTAGAGCTATTGCTCCCCCTCTTTGAGCAATATCGTCTTTCACAAGGTATGGTGGAAAACCCAGAACGAACCTTAATTTTTCTGACCAATCGAATTCGCTTCAGTGAAAGTATTTTTTTCCTTGCTGTCGATGAACAAAATCAAGCACTGGGTTTTATTCAACTTTACCCGCGTCTTTCTTCGTTACAACTTCAACGTTATTGGCAACTTACCGATATTTTTGTGCAGCAACACGCAAATTCATCAAAAATTTATACCGCACTTATTGCGAAAGCAACGGAGTTTGTTCGTTATACGCAAGCCACTCGACTTATTGTAGAACAACGTAGTCAACAGCATAATTTGTTAGAAATGGCAGGCTTTAAAGTAAACCCAGATAAACAAATTTTTGAACTTCGTTTGTAGGGCAAAGTCTAACAATAGGCTTATCAAAAACACATTTAGGAGTTATTTATGAAAGCGATAAAAACCTTGGCTTCAGCCATTGTCATTGGTTCAGCCATTTTAGCAACGGTACCAAGTTATGCGGCTGATTGTCCCGTTACCAATGTGAAATTTAAAAAGGGCGCGTCTTCAGCCAGTTACAATGGAAAAATTAAAGGCTGGCAATGTCGCACTTATGCGTTTTATGCCAAAGCAGGGCAAACCTTAACCTTTAACTTAAACACAAAAGGCGCAGCGGAAGCGATTATTTATGGTAACGATGATTTTGTACAAAATGAACCTTATACGCTACCAAAAACAGGACGTTATGAAGTCCGCGTACTCCAGCCTAAAGCTCAATCCATTAAAAATTTAACTTCACGTTATAAAGTGAATATTCAAATCAAATAAGAGGATTTATGGAACGAAAAAGTGCGGTGAAAACATACCGCACTTTTTGTTATTCTTCAGGTTTAAGCTTAATAAGCTACTAAGATTTCTTTTTCACTGATGGTATCACCATAAACAGACAACAAGGTTTTATCATAAGCTTGTTTTAAAATGCCTTCTTTGCTTAATTTCTCGATTTCCTGATCTAGCCACGCACGCAATGCGCTGTCCCCTTTTTTCACTGCAGGCGCAATAACATCTTGATCACCCAGGTTTTTTATCCCAACGGTAAAGCCCGGATTTTCTTTTGCCCAAGCAAAGAGCAAGGTGTTATCGTGGGCAAGTGCATCGCCACGTCCATCTCTTAAAGCGTCAAAAGTTTCTGTATTTTGTTCAAATTTTAATAATTTGATATTGGGGTAATTTTTGCTGAAGTAAGCATCTGCCGTTGTGCCTTTATTGACTAACAAGGTTTTGCCTGCTAATTGATTGATGTCAGTGATAACCGCGCCATCTTTTGATACCACGCCCAACGCGACTTGCATATAAGGTTTGGCGAAATCCACCGCTTCTTTTCGGGCTGGGGTAACGGTAAAGTTGGCGAGAATAATATCTACTTTGTTAGACTGTAAATATTCCACGCGATTTGCCGCTTCCACTAAAACATATTGCACTTTGTTTTCATCACCAAGCAAATCTTTTCCAATAGCTTTAGCAATTTCTACATCAAAACCTTGGCTTTTACCTTGATTATCTACATAGCCAAAAGGCGGTTTATCACTAAAAACGCCAATGCGTATGCTATCAGCTTTCTGTAACTGCTGAAGACGATTTTGTGCGTTATTACTTTCGTTGTCATTACACGCCGTTAAGCTAACTGCAAGCAATGTGGTGGCAAAAAGTGCGGTGATTTTTTTAAATGTTTTCTGCATAGTCTATTCCTCTTGGTTCATAGTTTAAGATGTTTAAAAAGGCTTTTGCCCGATCGGAAGTCGGGTTAGTGAAAAATAAGTCTGGCGTGTTTTCCTCCACAATTTTTCCTGCATCCATAAAAATAATGCGATCAGCCACTTGGCGAGCAAACGCCATTTCGTGCGTAACAATGAGCATTGTCATTCCTTCTTTAGCAAGTGCTAAAATCACATCTAACACTTCACGCACCATTTCGGGATCAAGGGCTGCGGTAACTTCATCAAACAACATAATTTCTGGGTTCATACATAAAGAACGTACAATCGCGATACGCTGTTTTTGCCCACCAGAAAGCTCACGCGGATAGGCATTTTTGCGATCTTGCAACCCTACTCGTTTAAGTAATTCATCAGCCTGCTTTTCTACTTCCGTACGCAAGCGTTTCTGAACTTTTATTGGCCCAAGCAAAATATTGTCAATCACTGAAAGATGAGAAAATAATTCATAGTTTTGAAAAACCATTCCAATATGCTGGCGCGCTTTTACCCAAGGCACGTGTTTGCCTAATACACCTTGATCTTGCAAGGTAATTTCGCCACTTTGAATGGATTCCAGCCCATTAATGCAACGTAGTAAGGTGCTTTTTCCGCAGCCTGAAGGCCCAAGCAACACCACAACTTCGCCCTTTTTTATAGCTAAATTAATTCCTTGAAGTGCGGTAGTTTTTTCATATTTTTTTATCAGTTGTTTTATTTCTAATAATGCCATTTTGATTTCCTTTTACTGTTCCCAATGATTTTCCATATAGCGAGAAAATCGAGATAAGGGATAACAAATTGCGAAATATAAAAGAAAAATAAGTCCATAAATCCAAAATGCAGCAGAAGGATCAGTAAATAAGGAGGTTTCGATAATTTGTTGCCCTACTTTTACTACATCTAACACGCCAATTAACATTGCTAATGAACTGGTTTTAATCATTCGGGTAAATAAATTAATTGCACTTGGTGTAACCCGTTTTAAACTTTGCGGAAGCAATACATATAGGAAGGTTTGTGTTGCGTTCAATCCTAGGGCATAAGCAGATTCTCTTTGATGTTTTTCAATAGAACTTAATGCCCCACGCATTAAATCGCCCATTTCAGCAGTTCCCCAAAAAATAAATACTAAAATACATACTGCCATTCCATTTAAATGAATATTGAACCACTTAGCTAAACCAAAATACGCAATAAATAACCAAACTAATAAAGGAATAATTCGCACTATTTCCAAATATAAACGACAAACTCCTCGTATTATTTTTTGCTGGCTTGTCATTGCAATGCCAAGTAATATGCCTAAAACGCAAGAAAATAATACGGAAAGAAATGCAATTTCTGCGGTTACGGCTAAACCATTTAATAACCGTTGAAGGTTATTTCCATCTAATAAAATAGCTAATCCCATTAAATCCTCCCATATTTAGCGTAACGGCTACGTTTTTCTAAATAATGAATAAAAAATGAAACTGGCAATAAGATAATGAGATAAAAGGTGACTAATAAAAATAATGCTTCGTTCGTTTTATAATCTAAGCCAATTAACTCTTTTGCCATAAACATTAATTCTGCAATGGCAATCGCACTGGCAATAGAGGTTTCTTTCATTAAAAAAAGACAGTTTGCCCCAATCGCAGGCAGTGAAAGGCTTAAGGCTTGCGGCGTGATGACATAAATAAAAGCTTGTGTGGGTGTTAATCCTAAGCTCAAAGCCGATTCAACTTGCCCTTTTGGAACACTTTCAATCCCCGCTCGAATCGCCTCAGCCATATAGCTTCCCCCAAGAAAACTTAAGCCCACAATGGCGCAAGTAAATCCCTCTAACTTAATTCCCAATTTGGATAATCCAAAATAAAGGAAGAAAAGCTGGATCAACAATGGGGTATTACGAGAAAGTTCAATATAGACTTTAGCGAAGGAATGCAAAAAACGAACGTTATAGCTGGTTACCACAGCACACAAAAACCCAATAAGGAGAGAACACACAATACTCAAAAACGATAGCTGTAAAGTGATAATGCTGGCATCAATAAATTTTGGAATATTGTCAAAAACATACTGCCAATTCATTTTTCTTCCCTATTGAAGTCATAAACGAGCAATCATTCTAAACAATAAAATTGCTGATTGAAAAAGAATAAAAATTTATTGGTTAGATTCTTTAGTTATATAAAAAGTGCGGTGAAAACATACCGCACTTTTGTTTCGTAGAACAAATCCTCTGTTGCTCAATTCCTCAATATCATCCTTCATTAACTTTCACGACCGTTTAGTGTGCCATTCAATAATCATATCTTTGTAATGTATTATTCTCTTATATTTGATATCTGATACACAAAAATAAAAAAGCGTTTTATTTTTATTGTGATCTTGTTCATATTTTCAAAACAGAGAAATTGAGTTCTCTTTTTCATCCGCGTAGCATAACGTGCATTACTACTATTAGTTAAGGAGAAAAAAATGCCTCAATTTCGTTTATCAAAAGTGATGTGTATGCTAGCTCCCGTGATGTTAGCTGCCATTCCAACTTTCCCAGTCCAAGCTGTAACAAATTCTGTTTTAACCGTAGAACAGGGCAAAACACAAAATGCCTATAATCAAATCTTGCAAAACTGGAAAACTCACCTTACAGGGATATCAGTAGATACCACAAATAATATGGCTAGCAATGCACAACAGGCATTATTAAATAACGACACGTTTGATTTTAGTGAACAAAAAACAGCTGGCGCAAAAATTCGCTCAACAGTGAATACAATCAGAGATTTAGCCGTAGGCTATAATAAATCTGGTTCACAATTTTACCAAAACCAAGAGACTAAACAGTTAATTATTTCTTCTTTGGAAAAAATTCATACGGGCGGTTATCAAGTCGGCGGTAAAGAATATGGTAACTGGTGGCACTGGGAAATTGGTATTCCCAAATCGTTAAACGATGTCTTAATTTTGATGAACGATGACATACCAGCTGATTTGAAAGAAAAATTAATCGCTGCGACAACGTATTTCCAACCAGATCCAACAAAAAGTGGCGCAAATGCTGAAGCGGCGAAATATTCCACATCAAAATATGAAAGAACAAGTACAGGTGGAAACCGCACGGATACTTCAACCGTATCACTGGCACGCGGTTTATTAACTCATAATAATGAGGAAGTTCAACAGGCTATTCAAGCAATTTATGATGTGGGCGAGCTTAAAAATGGAATCAGAGATACAGATGATGCAACATTAAATGATGGATTTTATGCTGATGGTTCATTTATTCAACACTCTTCTGTGGCTTACAATGGCACTTATGCCTCTGTCTTAATTGAAGGATTAGGACTTTTTGCTTATATGCTTAAAGATTCACCAAGCTTTGTTTTTAGTGATCCCAAAATGGATAATATTTATGAGTCACTTCTTAAAGGATATAGCTGGTTATTAGTAAATGGAGGAATGAATGACGCTGTAAATGGACGTGCCATAACACGAGAAAATAGTAGTGATATTACCCGTGCAAAACGCTTTATTAGTGATATTTCCTTATTAATTGATAGTGCGCCAGAAAAATACAAACCAGCATTACAAGGACTATTAAAACGCACGCTACTTGAACAGCATTATTCTATTGAGGATGCGCCAAACAATACAGTGCGGAATATTTTAAAAAATATCCTTGATAACCCAAATATTAAACCAACCGAAACCATTGGGGTAAAACGCTTTTCTTTTATGGATCGTGCTGTGCAAAAAAGTCCTAAGGGAACAGTGATTATTGCAATGCATTCTAATCGGACTGCTGCCTATGAAAGTATGAATGGTGAGAACCTTCAAGGTTGGTACACTGGTGATGGAATGACCTATATTTATGATAACCAACGTACCGATTCATTTACAAATTATTGGCATAATGTCGATACCTATATGCTACCGGGAACGACCGAAAGCACCGCTATTCGGAAAGATGGCTCTAAGCAACGTCGATATTTAAAAGATCGTAGTAGTAAAACCTTTGTAGGTGGTGTAGATAATGGTATTAAGGCAGATGGTTCACAAGGCAATGCCACTAAAGCCATTATTGCAATGGATTTCACGTCTTATAATGATAAGACGACTGCGAAAAAATCTTGGGTTCTGCTAGGTGATATGGTACTCGCGCTAGGCTCAAATATTGCTAGCACAGATAAAGGTGAAGTATTAACAACAATTGATAATAGAGTCATCAATGGCAAGCAAACTTTATCTCAGGTTGGTGATACCATTTCTTTTACCGATCCTGCCACGCAACAAACTATCAGTTATAAAATCCTTGATAAGCAGCAACCCTATACGGCTATTGAGAAGGGTAAAGATGGTTCAACAGAATTTGCTAAAATTTGGTTAAACCACGGAACAAAACCAAAAGAGGCGAGTTATGCTTACCTCATTATGCCGGGTTATCGTGCAGATGAAGCAAACCATTTTGATACAAATTCAATCCAAATTCTACGACAAAATGCCCAACAACACGCTGTAAAATCTGGCAATAGTCTATTTATTAATTTCTTCGAAGCTGGGGAAGTTGATGGTTTATCTGTTAATAAACCGCTTTCTGTTATCAAAACAGAAGAAAATGGGCGATTAGATGTGTATGTTGCTGATCCAACTTTGACACTTAATGATGAAATTAATTTGTCAGTACTTGGTAAATATATCTTACAAGTTGGTAATGATGTCACCGCCACAATTTTAGGAGAAAAAACAGAATTTACCTTTAAACTTGATGATCACCAAAAATATTTCTCAGCTATTGAGGAAAGCCAGTATAAGGAAAATAACTCCGTAGAACCCCCAAAAACAGAAACCACATCTGAAAATTCTGAAGATAATCCAGCGGTAACATCAAATAACAATACGGATACACTCTCGGATACATCAGACAATGCCGTTGAATCTAATGTGGATAAGGATGATAAAGGCAGCACAACGCCTACACCAACTCAAATTGAGGATAATCATACTGTAACCTTAGAAGAAACGGTGGAATCTAATGATGAAGAAGAAAATCTTACCACTCAAACATCCTCTGAACAGGTTGCGTTTAGCCAAGATTATCTTGATAAATATGCAAAAACCCTAAGAAATCTAACCGATGTAGATGTTTCTATCATTGATAACTTCAACTATGATCATTATTTCACAGCGACATTAAGTGAAAGCAATAAACAGGGGTTAGGTGGAAAATTCCAAACAGGGTTTAACCAATCCTTGAATGATCATACAAAAGTCGGGACGTTTGCAGAATATCGTTATAATGATATTCATCAGTTAGGTATTGGTGCTAACGCGAAATGGTATGATTTTTCTAGCTTTATTCGTTATCGTCACGTTTTTGATAGCACTGTACACGCAGATTATCTCGACCTTTATCTTGGTTATGATAAAACCTTTGCTATTAGCCAATTTACCATTCAACCACGCGTTGGTGTGCTAGGTTCTTATCTACTAGATAGCAAACTGCCAGATAATGGCAAACTCGCCCATCATTTTGCTGTTCAAACACAGCTATCAAGTAAATTTAGCTACCATATTGGTGGCATAGCACTTTACCTTGAGCCAATTTGGAAAGTAAACTTAGATGAACCATATCGTCTTCAATTAAATGGACAAGAATACAAACTCACTCGTTCAAAACAAGAATGGATAGGCAAACTCGGAATTGCCAAAAATATTGGTAATTACACCTTTGATTTCAGTGTACAAACTAACAACCATCAAGAACGCAAGATGATAGCAACCTTTAATTATCAATTCTAAAAAATAAAAATGCTCTCACGAATTGAGAGCATTTTTCTTATCCAATAATGCCAAAACCTGTTCAGGAATAATTTTGGGTGCAGGAATAAAAATTTGTTTATGGCGGTTGAGTTCGCCTTTTTCGATAATAATACTGCTTTTGGGGACTTTAAACAGTTTGCTTAGGAATTTAACCAAATATGCGTTGGCTTGCCCATCAATGGGCGGAGCGGTAAGGGTAATTTTTAGTTCGTTGTCGTGTAAGCCAACAAGTTGGTCTTTACTTGCTTTCGGTTGCAGAAAAATCCGCAACCGAATTCCTTTTTCTGTTTGTTCGACGGCATTCATTAAGCAAGTTGCCATAAGATAGGGGCAATATCGTACATAACACGGTTGGCATAAAATAACAAAAATGCCAACAACATTGGGGAAAAATCAATCATTCCTGTATTCGGTAAAATACGGCGAATAGGATTAAGCAAAGGCTCAGTCAGTTGATAAAGGGTATATTGCAATGGATTTTGCCCACGATTAAACCAGCTCAAAATGGCTTGGATAAATAACACATAAATCACCGCTTCCCCGAGTGTGCGTAAGGTATGTAGCAAGCCAATAAAAAGATAAGCTTGTGGGCTTGCCGCAAGTTCTGCCGAACCCAATAAATCAATCAAAGGGTATTTTATTGTACCTAAAATAATACATAGCACTAATGCTGCGGTATTTAATCCTTTAACCGTAGGAAGAAATTTTTGTAAAGGCGCAACCACTGGTTGTGTAAATTTGACTAAGGTTTGCGAAAAAGGATTATAAAAATCCACACGGCTATATTGAAACCAAGTACGTAAAATTAAGACGAAACTAAACACATTAATTAATGTATAAACTAAAAATTGAAGGGAATTTAAACCCATTATTTCCTCCTTAAAAATTATAACCAGCCTTTACGTTTAAAATAAATATAAGGCGTAAGCGCGGCGACGATCATTAAGCCAATTGCCATTGGATAGCCATATTTTAAATGCAATTCTGGCATAAATTCAAAATTCATTCCATAAGTTGATGCGACAAGTGTTGCAGGTAAAAACATTACCGAAACAACTGAGAAGAATTTCATAATCTTATTCTGTTCAATATTGATATAACCCATTGCCGCTTGCATTAAGAAATTCACTTTTTGGAATAAGGATTCATTATGCGGTTGAAGAGATTCAATATCGCGTAAAATATCACGCGCCTGTTCTAACTGATTGGCGGGTAAACGTGTTTTGCGCACTAAAAAGCTCAATGCACGTTGCGTATCCATCAAACATAAGCGCACTTTGGAACTGGCATCTTCTTGTTCCGTTAAGGTTGCCAATGCCTCATCAAACGCCTCACCTTGTTTTCCTTCTAAGATAACACGGCTTAATTTTTCTAAATCCGCATAGACGTTTTCAATAACATCAGCAAGTTGCTCAATTTTTGTCTCAAATAAATCTAATAACACTTCATAAGCATTACATTCAATTAAACGCTGGCTACGTGAACGCATTCGATATAAACGGAAAGCAGGAAGTTCACGATCACGCAGGGTGAATAAGCGCCCATCACGCAAGGTGAACGCCACGCTAGCCAAGTCAGCGTAATCATTTTCATCTTCACAATAGAAAAACGAGTGCAAATGTAAGCCATCTTCATCTTCAAAAAAACGTGCTGATGCCTCAATATCTTCCAATTCGAGGAAGGATGCCAAACTTTGTCCTAAACCTTGTTGCAACATTTCACGTTCTTCACCTGAGGGTTCGAGTAAATCAATCCAAATGGCAGCATTAAGATTTTCATCACCGTCATCTAGTCGAATTAAACGTGCATTTTCTAGTGCAAAAGCATTAATCATTTTGTCATACTCCTTGAGGGATTATGAACAAACCCGATGAACAAAAGAAAACTAAATAATCAGCACAAAAGTGCGGTGCAAAATTTTTGATTATTTAATTAAAGATACCTAATAATTGAGGTAATGAAACTTACCTGCGAAATCTCGCCGATAAGTGGAGGACGAGATTTAGATCAACGATGAATTGGGTATCGACTATGACTGTCCAAAGTGTGTGTCCTCTTGTTGCTAAATCGTGCGGAATGTTACGCTTCAATGGGGTGTTCGTCAAGAGGATCTGTGGGAAAAGAAAGCGATAAAAAGTGCGGTGCAAAAATTCTGATTTTTTCCACCGCACTTAAAAGAAAGGCTATTTCACCACGGTGATTATCCATCTCGCATCGCCAATTTGGTCAAAATGGGTCACTTCATAGCCTTCTTCTGCCGCCCAGTTGGGAATGGCCTCTGTGGCTTGCGTGCAATCAAATTCAATTTCGATGCCATCACCTGCGTTTAATTTTGCCATTGCGGCTTTTGCTTCTTCTAATGGGAATGGGCAGACCAGCCCCGCGGTTTCTAATTTTACGATCATCTTAATTTCCTTCTATGTGAATAAATCTTATGCTGCAGCGTTCGCTAACGCCAATCTGCGCGGACGAATAAATAAAACGTGTGCCATTGTCCATACGCCAAGAATCGTGAAAGCAAGGGCAATCCAGCCTTTAGAACTCATCACTGCTGTGGCTGTTAAACCGTTTCCAATGGTGCAACCGCCTGCCAATGATGCCCCCACGCCCATCGCAAATCCACCAATCACACTGTGGTAAAGAGTTTTCGTGTCGGGTAAGCGCCATCTAAACTCACGGCTACCTTTCGCGGCAAGATAAGAACCAATAAAAATCCCGATCACCAAAAACACGCCCCAATTTAACCGCTTTTCATCGCCCGTTACTAAAAAATGAATAAGATTTGCAGAAGGTGTTGTGATCCCCAAGCCACCAGTGCGTCCCGTGCTTTCACTGGCAGGCCAAGCAACCAGTGCAATAATGCCAATAGCCATCGCTGCTACAAAAGGGTGATAGCGCTTTTCAAACAACCAATGGCGTAACCCTTGATATTTTTGTGGCAATGTTGCCACTTTATTTTTAGGGCGTTTGCTCAATGTTTGGTATAAACCAAATACTACGGCGATTGCCAATAATCCAACCAACCACCACACGGAGATCCCTAGTTGGGCTGCAAGATTATCATTCATTCTGGTATAGCTAGTTAGCGTGTTTTTGAATTCCACCAACACACCATATTTCATCATTGCAGCACTTAGCATATACATTGCCAACGCCAACCAGCTTCCGATTAATCCTTCACCTGCACGATACCACGTCCCCGTTGCACAACCGCTAGCAAGTACAATACCAATACCGAATAGATAAGAGCCAAAAACCGTGCCAACCAAAGAAAAATCTTCATAAGGCGATGAAATATAACCCAATTCTACAAGTGTCAGCACCCCCACGCTTTGAATTAAAATCGCCAGTAAAAAGGCATAAAACATTTTGTTATTTTTCGCCGTGTACATATCACGAAAACCACCCGTCATACAAAAACGCGTACGCTGCAATACAAAGCCAAAAATAACACCGAGAATTCCTCCCGAAAAAATCGTCCAAAGCATAAACTTCTCCTCTCATTTCTTCATTAAGTGTAGGTATTATGCGAGAAATTTTTTATGGCTAGCCAATAATTAATTGAGAATAGATATTTCTTTTAGTTATAAGAAATCGGTTTGCAAATTTTTGTATCGAATAGAAAATAATGGGAAGTAAGTAGAAATAAAGGAGAGGGCTATCCCTCTCCTCCGCTTGGCTGGCGGCGTTTGCCGATATTTTTCGTATCTTTATGGCGAAGTTTGGTTTTTTTCTGTTGTGCCGATTTTTTCTTTTCTGCATGTTTTTGTTTAATACGTGCTTTTTGTTTTTTGCTGACACTTTTTATTTCACCATCTTTCGGGGCTTTAGTGCGAGGTTCTAACCCTTCAATAAGGCGTGGTTTGAGTAGCTCTTCAGTATAACGTTTAATTTTGCCAAGTAGCTTATAATCGTGGGCTTCAACAAAAGACACGGCGACGCCTTTTTTACCTGCTCGAGCGGTGCGGCCAATACGGTGCAAATAGGTGTCTGCACTGTAAGGCAAATCCATATTCATCACGTGGCTGATGTCATCAATATCAATACCGCGTGCGGCAACATCGGTGGCAACTAGCACGGTAACTACGCCATTTTTGAGTTTATCAATGGCATTATTGCGTTGCGTTTGCGCCATTTCCCCTTCTAAATAGGTGCTACGAATGCCGCGTTTACGCAAGGTATCAGAAAGCTCACGCACGGTTTCACGGCGACGAACGAAAATAATGCCTTTACTCACTTTTTCTTGTTCAATAAAACGGGCAAGCAATTTTACTTTGTGTTCATCGCTATCTGCGTGATAGTACCACTGTTGAATCTTTTTGCGTTCACGGCGACTTGGTTCAGCATCAATCTGTACGGGATCATTGAGTAATCGTCCCGCAAAATCCCTCAATAGTTCACCTTCTAAAGTGGCTGAGAAGAGCAAAGTTTGTTTGCGCCAGCGCGTTTCCGCCGCAATTTTTTCCGCATCTTGCCCAAAGCCCATTTGCAACATTCGATCCGCTTCGTCAAAAATCAGTATTTCTACGGAACGGCAATCAAAATTTTCTTCTTGAATATATTGCAATAAACGTCCGGGAGTGGCGACGACCAAATCTTGATTATCATTAAACACCTCACCGTGATTTTGATAAGCGACGCCACCGGTGATCGTAGTGATATCAAGAGAGGTAAATTGTGCCAATTGCTCCGCCTGTTCTGCCACTTGCATCGCTAATTCGCGGGTTGGCGTGAGAACCAACACCCTTGGCGTGCCAGGTTTACGACGTGGATTATCAAGCAAATGTTGCAATGCAGGTAATAAAAAAGCGGCAGTTTTTCCTGTGCCAGTTGGTGCTGAACCTAGCACATCTCGTTCTGCCATCGCTGCTGGAATGCTTTCTAACTGAATGGCAGTAGGGCGTTGATAGCCTTTTTTTGCTAAGGCTTTTAATAATTCAGGGGCGAGATCCAATTGTTCAAATTGTGCTAAG
Source organism: Avibacterium sp. 20-126 (assembly GCF_044358625.1). Taxonomy (NCBI): domain Bacteria; kingdom Pseudomonadati; phylum Pseudomonadota; class Gammaproteobacteria; order Pasteurellales; family Pasteurellaceae; genus Avibacterium; species Avibacterium sp. 20-126. The sequence goes on from NZ_CP091457.1 coordinate 2,320,836, forward strand.
TTCATATTTCTTGTTACTATTAAGGAAAATTATCGCGAATTATACCGCACTTTGCGTTTAAAGTGCGGTCAATTTTTAGGAAGTTTATGACAAAGGAAAATCAGGGCTTTACCTTTAAACAATTTCACGTAAATCATCATCGCTGTGCGATGAAAGTCGGAACAGATGGCATTTTGCTTGGGGCTTGGGCAGATATCCAAGAGGCTCAGACGCTGTTAGATCTTGGCACAGGCACAGGGTTGATCGCCTTAATGTTAGCCCAGCGTACCGCGCAACATTGCCAGATTAGTGCCGTTGAGCGTGATCGCGCAGCCGCAGAGCAGGCAAAAGAAAATATTGAACATTCCCCTTGGGCGAAAAAAATGACCTTATATCATACAGATATTGCAACATTCGCACAAAATCCCCCACATCTTTTTGATTTGATCGTAGCCAATCCGCCCTATTTTTCCCCAGCACAAGATTGCAAAACACCCCAACGTAATCTTGCTCGCTATACACTTGAACAGAGCCATAATGATTGGCTAAATATCGCAGCACAATGCTTGAATGAACAGGGCAAAATCCAATTTATTCTTCCTTATGACGCAGGAAAAATCTTGCGAAAAAGCACCGCACTTTACTGTACAGAACAATGTGATGTGATCACCAAAATCGGCAAGCCCGCGCAACGCCTGTTGCTCACTTTCCGCAAACACCCCGCGCCAATGCAACATTCCCAACTGATTATTTATGACGAAAATAATCAATATCACCCTGATTTTGTGGAATTGACGAAGGCGTTTTATTTGAAGTTTTGAGAAAAATGGTAATGTGGTGTTAGAGAATGATATTCCTCTTCAAGAATAAACAAAAAGCCACACTAGGTGGCTTTTGGTTATTTGATGAAAATTACTCCGCAAATTCATCTAACATATCTAACGTTGGGACGAAGAAAAGTGTTCCTGTGCGGGTGCGGCTGAAATCAAGCAAGCGGTCATAATTACCAGCGGGGTTACCAATAAACATATTGTTTAGCATTGCTTGTACTGTGGTAAAGGTATTCGCGTAAGCAATAAAATAGGTTCCCACCTCGCCGTTTGCGGAGAATGGCATATTGTCGCGAATGACTTTGCGATCATCGCCCACATTGGCTAATGCGCTGTGGCTGTTGCTTGGCTTGCTATCATCGTCCATTTCAATGTCATCGGCTTTAGAACGACCGAATACTTTTTCTTGCTCATTTACAGGTAATGCACGCCACGCTTGCATATCGTGTACATATTTTTGTACGAACAAATAACTACCGCCTTGGTAAGCGGGATCTTCTTCACCGATGGTACCGAATAATATGCGTTCTTCTGGATCGTGCGGGTTTTCTGTGCCGTCCACAAAACCGAGAATACTACGCCCGTCCCAATAACGAAACCCTTGAATATCGACCACACATTTTGCCACGTCGCGCAACACATCTGCGATATTTTGTGCAATATCAAAGCAATAACTTGGCTGATCGCAACGGATATGAAAATGTAAATCACCACGCGTTGCCACTGCAGTGTATTTTGATCCCTTTATTGGTTCAAAAGGGGCAAGTTCTTTCGGTAATGGTTTAGGTAAATCAAGGCGTAGCCACGCATCGTGTCCAATGCCCATCACCACGCTGGCTTTCGCATCGGGAAAACGTGTTTTTGCTGTATTATTTAAGTTACCCACTAAACCACAAAGCTGTTGGAATGCGGGTTTAATATCGAGGTTATCGTGAAAATTCCACACCATAAAAATGGTATTTTTATTTGGTTCATCAAGAACATTTTGTAAAGTCGCCATACTATTTCCTTCGTTAGAGGCACTTTAATAAGTGCGGTTGTTTTTTATTCCGTTTTTAAATATTGCAAGCCATTCACTTGCATCATTTTGCCTGCTGGCGCACCAATTGCATTTGGTAAGTTATGAATAAGTGAATTGGCAAAATCGCCAGTATATAATTTTGCCCCTTGGTGAGTAAGATTAGACTGGCAATCAATATATACTTTGCCGCCCATTTTACGCCATAAATAGCAAAAACCGTAATCTTCAGAAAGATAGCGGTGAGTCTGTGGATCAATCATTACATCAAAAAAACGATAATGTAGCCCTAAATCTTGATAGCCAATGCTATCTGGCACATATTGTAATTCGGGATAATACGCGATCATTTTCTCAAAGACTTCACGTTTTATGCACATAAATCCTGTTGGGGCTTCATCCATTTCCATAAAACCATCAGGTAAAATTTCTAATTGCACTTTATCGCCTTCTACACGTCCTGTATTTACCGTGTATCTTGTGCTGGCAGATTCAAATTCTTGCTTTGTCATTCCAGCAGGAATTTCACTTGGAAATTGTTCGTATTTTAGGGGATAAACTCCCGCGGCAATATCATAGTCCGAAAGTAGTAAACGCAAAGCCGCCTCAACAGAAAAGCCAATATCGGAGTCAATCCAAAATAAATGTGTCCACTGTTTATTCGCTAAAAATTCTGCGACAGCATTATTTCTTGCTCGTGTAATTAAACTTTCGCCACGCTGTAAAGAAATCTGTAAGTGCAAACCAAGGTTTGCTGCTGAGCTTGTTAAATTAAGTAATGAAATCACATAATTATGAAAATATTTCCCGTCGTGGCTTGGCGTCATAATAACGGGACGCATTGTTTTTAGGGCATCAAGATTTAGCATTGGTTCTCCTTATTATTCAATCAAACCAGATTTTACAAGAAAATTATATATACCGTCTTGTTCAATATGATCGGTAACGTGATTGGCGACGGCTTTTAAGGTATCGTGTCCGTTTCCCATTGCTACGCCAACGCCAACTGCACTGAGCATTTCGAGATCATTTAAGCCGTCTCCAAATGCCATAACATTTTCCATCGAAAAGCCAAGATGACGGGCAATCGCTTCTATTCCTCTCGCTTTTGAGCCTTCCGCATCAAAAATATCGACAGAATTTTCGTGCCAACGCACGGTTTTGAGATCGTCCAAAATATGTGCCTGCGCGACGAGTTCATCTTTGTCTTCTGCATAAAATGCTAACACTTGGTACACATCATTTTGTTGATAATAGGTTTTATCCACTTGATAATCTGTGGTGATTGGATCAAGGGCGTGTTTTAACATTGGCGTCATTTCAGAAACACGAATTTTATCATTAGAAACAAACGCATAGGCAATATGATGAAGATCAAAGAAATTCACTAGCCGTTGCACTTTTTCTGTTGGAATAGGGTGTTTTTCAATCACTTCTTCATTATGTACAGCAAATTGTCCGTTGGTTGTGACGAAAGTGTGAATCCCTTCTTGCACTACCATTTCATTAATTTTAGCGGGGAAACTGCAACGTGCGCGCCCTGTTGCTATGCCGACTAAAATCCCGTTCGCGTGCAATTTTTGAATGGCAAGTCTGCCACTTTCTGGAAAATGGACTTTATTTTTTACAAATAAGGTTTCATCAATATCAAAAAAAACGGCTTTAATTTGCTTGCGATAGTTAGGTACGGTCATTTTTATCCTCTTTTACTAAATTTTGAGCAAATTTTACCATTTTTTGCGATCAAGATCGGAAAATTGATCAGAAAAAGTGTTTTTCTTAGAAAAATCAATTATAGTGGGTTCAACCAAAAGAGAAGTGCGGTGGAAAAATTGGTGAATTTTTTCGGTTTTCGTTGTGTCTTATGCCATCAAGTTTTATCGCAAGAGAAACAGGGTATATGCACAACTTGCAATAAAGCAATGAAACGTTACGTCTATTGTGGTTGTTGCGGAATGCCAACGCCAAGTTACGTTAAACATTGTGGACATTGCACAGCAACTCCTCCTCGCTGGGATCAAATCGTTATGGTTAGCAAATATGATCCACCTTTATCGAAATTAATTCAGCAATTTAAATTCCACCATCTCTTTTGGTTAGACAATACCCTAGCACGCTTGCTTTTATTAGCGGTTTATGAGGCAAGACGACAACATTCCCTTCACTTTCCAGAAGCCATTTTTCCTGTGCCACTGCACCATTTTCGCCAGTGGAAACGAGGCTATAATCAGGCTGATTTAATCGCCAAGCGTTTAGCAAAATGGTTAGCTATTCCTTGTCATTCATCATTTATTCAGCGCGTAAAACACACGCCTCCTCAGCTTGGTTTAAACGCCAAAGCGCGTAAACAAAATTTAAAACACGCCTTTAGGTTTGAAAACCAAACATTCAATTACCGCTCTATTGCATTGGTTGATGATGTGATCACCACTGGCTCAACCTTAAATGAAATCGCTCAACATTTTCGTCAATTAGGCGTAGAGAATATTCAAGTTTGGGGATTAGCACGGGCTTTCCACACCGAGTAGTATCTTGTGTATAGAAAATACCGAATAAAAGAAAAGGTGGAAAAAAAATCTATCTAGGGGTATGATGCCTGACTATCTAGCTCAAGTATTACTGAGGAATAAATAATGCAACAAATTACGATTTCTGATGCGGCACAAGCTCATTTTCGCCGTTTATTAGATCAACAAGAAGAAGGCACGAATATTCGTATTTTTGTGGTTAATCCGGGAACACCAAGCGCGGAATGTGGGGTGTCTTACTGCCCGCCAAACAGTGTAGAAGCTACCGATACCGAAATGAAATACGATACCTTTTCCGCCTTTGTTGATGAGGTGAGCTTACCGTTTTTGGAAGACGCTGAAATTGATTATGTGACAGAAGAATTAGGCTCTCAGCTTACGCTCAAAGCACCCAATGCGAAAATGCGTAAAGTCGCAGATGATGCGCCTTTAATTGAGCGTGTAGAATACGTCATTCAAACCCAAATTAATCCGCAACTGGCAGGACACGGTGGGCATATTACGCTGATTGATTTAACCGAAGAGGGCTATGCTATTTTACAATTTGGCGGCGGTTGTAATGGTTGTTCAATGGTTGATGTTACCCTTAAAGATGGGGTTGAAAAACAATTAGTCAGTTTGTTCCCTGATGAATTGAAAGGCGCTAAAGATGTAACCGAGCATCAACGCGGTGAGCATTCTTATTATTAATCGTAAAACAAATAAAAAGGCACGAATTATTTCGTGCCTTTTTGTTATCATTCGGGATCAAAATTGATCGCCCCAGAATAATTAAGTTGCCGCCACGCTTCATAAACCGCTACCGCAACAGAATTAGATAAATTCATACTGCGGCTATTTTCTGTCATTGGAATGCGAATTTTTTGTTCCATTGGCATTTCATCTAAAATTGCCATTGGAATACCACGGGTCTCTGGCCCAAACATTAAATAATCCCCAGCTTGAAACGAAACTTGGCTATGTGCCAAACGCCCTTTGGTTGTCATTGCAAATAAGCGTTTAGGCTGTTCTGTGGCAAGAAAATCCGCAAAGGTTTTGTGCTTTTTAATTTCGGCAAATTCGTGATAATCCAAGCCAGAACGGCGCAAACGTTTATCGTCCCAAGTAAAGCCAAGTGGCTCAATTAAATGCAAACGAAATCCCGTGTTCGCACATAGGCGAATAATATTTCCTGTATTTTGGGGAATTTCTGGCTCATATAAGACAATATCTAGCATCATTTTTTTCTCTTTCAATTTCCGTGTGCGAATTTTACCGCTGAATAATGAAAGATCAAAATAATAAAAAAAGCACCGCACTTTAATATAAAGCCCTCACAAGAAGGGCTTAATGTTAGGCAGAAACGTTTTTTGTTTTAAATAGCGTGCAGAGCATCATCATTGCTAAGGTTGGCAATAACCACGTTAGGCCTTCCTGATGGAGCGGTATATGCGCTAATAGGTTCTGAATAAAGTGCGGTAATAATTCCATATTTTTTAGGCTATCGGTTACGCTAAATAAGGCGGTAATTCCCATAATAAAGTTGTACCCTGTGCGAGTAATGCCTAACTTATGACGTAATAACTGCATTACAACCAGCATAATGGCGATAGGATAAATTAATAACAATGCTGGAATGGTAACGCGTAATAACGTGTTCAATCCTGTTTCAGAAATAATAATGGTACAAATGGTAAATAGCACCACGAAGAAGGTGTAATTTAAACGAGGATGGAATTTTGAAAAATAATCCGCACAAGCACTGGTGACGCCGACAAGGGTTGTTAAGTTCGCTAACAGCACGATAGCACTCATAATCCAAGATCCTTCACGCCCAAATAACGCATTCACATATTGCGCAAACAGTTGTCCACCATTGGTTGATGTTTGAGCCACTTGTTCACCCGTCGCGCCTAAATAGAAGAGACATAAGTAAAGTAAACTCAATAACACCACTGAGACAGCGCCCGCCGTCAGGGTATAACGTAAAATCGCACGTTTATTTGAAACCCCTTTCACCGCTAATGCCCGTGCCACAATGCCGCCAAATGCCATTGCGGAAAGCACGTCCATTGTTTGATAGCCACCAATCAACCCCGTTGCAATCGCAGAATGATCTTTATAAGCCTGACTTGGTTCAACAATATCTGAAAGTGGTGCATTCACCACTTCAAACCCAACAATGGTTAATAGAACCAGTAATGCAGGCGCCATAAATTTCCCAATACTAGAAATCATTGTACTGCGCCCTAGCATAAAACTCATTCCGATTAAGTTAAATACCGTCACAAAAATAATATGGGAATACTCACCAGACAATAAATTCAAGGGCTGCCACGCCATTTCATAGGCAACATTTGTAACTCTTGGCATTGCAAAGGTTGATCCAATGACTAAATATAAAATCGTCCAGAACGCCACCTGAGCCCACTTAGGTAAATCGAGGGAAAGTTCTTCCCCACAGCCTTTTAAGGTTACGACAATTAAGGTAATAAAAGGCATAAGCACGCCTGTTAATAGAAACCCTAACGCCCCCCAAAACCACAGACTTCCAGCATAATATCCTTCCATTGGTGGAAAAATAATATTCCCAGCACCTAAGAAGAGAGAAAAAATCATCATTCCCAAAATCGCAACATCTTTTCCAGATAACATTTTATTAACCTCTTAAAACTTAGCATTTAATATTATATTAATAAATAATCAAAATGATTTTCCACTAGAAAATGGAAAAGTTATAGAGTTTTATGATTTTATTGTCAAGCGAGAGAGGAGATTTCTCAGGAATTCGCGTGGAGAATATTAAAATCACTTAGAAATAAGGGGGAAATTTTGACAAAATTTAAAAATTTATCTTTTATACAAGAAAAATAAAAAAAGGAATGATGTTTAACCCTCATTCCTTTACTGAATAAAAACGATCAAAGCGTTTTAACAAATTGCTTCAAATAAGCACTAAATTCACTGCCCAGTTTAGGATGATTTACGCCATATTCCACAAAAGCTTGCATATAGCCTAATTTATCACCACAATCGAAATTCCCCCCAGTCTGATGAAAGGCTTCAACCTCTTCTTTTTCAATTAACATATCGATGGCATCTGTTAATTGAATTTCATCACCCACCCCAATAGGGGTTTTAGCTAATAAATCCCAAATGCTCGCTGAGAAAACATAACGTCCCACCACAGCTAGATTAGAAGGAGCATCTTCCACCGCGGGTTTTTCTACGATTCGTTTAATCTTTGCACTTTCACCCGGGTTAAACTGCACACCTTGGCAATCTACGATACCATAGCTACTAATATCCTGTTCAGAAACTGGCTCAACTAAAATTTGGCTCGCATTGGTTTCTTTAAAACGTTTGATCATTGCTGCCAGATTTTCTTTGCGTTGATCTGCACTGAAATCACTTAATAACACATCAGGTAACACGACCGCAAAAGGGGCATCCCCTACCACTGGACGTGCGCATAATACGGCGTGTCCTAAACCTTTGGCGTTACCTTGACGAACGTGCATAATGGTAACATCTTTCGGGCAAATGGAACGGACTTCTTCTAATAACTGGCGTTTTACCCGTTTTTCCAGCATTGTTTCCAGCTCAAAAGAGGTGTCAAAGTGGTTTTCAATCGCATTTTTAGAAGAGTGGGTAACCAGGACAATTTCTTTTATCCCCGCTGCGGCACACTCATTCACTACATATTGGATCAAGGGTTTATCCACTAACGTCAGCATTTCTTTAGGGATGGCTTTTGTCGCAGGTAACATTCGCGTACCAAGACCTGCAACAGGAATAATGACTTTCATTGGTTTTCCTTTTCTAAAATTTCTAAAAAAACAACCGCACTTTAATAATAGGGTTGTTGTGAAAATAGCAAAGCGGCTATCTCAGATAGCCACGTTGATATGCGACACCGTAAACCAAAGAGCGGTGCTTTTTTACATATTATTGACGTAATAACGCCAGAATTTCTTCGGTTTTTTCTGTCATTAATTGCTTATCACCACGAGTTTCAAGGTTTAAGCGTACGACTGGCTCCGTGTTTGAGGTACGCAAATTGAAACGCCAAGTAGGATATTCAATACTAATACCATCAATTTCATTGACTGAAATAGCATCTTTTTCATAGGCCGCTCGTACACGTGCAATCGCCGCCTTAGCATCCGTCAGTTTGCTATTAATTTCGCCCGGTGATGGGAAAGTATTAATGCTTTCGTTCACTAATTCACCAAGAGACTTGCCTGTGGTACAAACTAATTCCATTACGAGTAACCAAGGGATCATTCCACTGTCGCAATAGAAGAAATCACGGAAATAGTGATGCGCGCTCATTTCCCCACCATAAATAGCATCAACAGCACGCATTTTTTCTTTAATGAAAGAATGGCCAGATTTAGACAATACTGCCTCACCGCCATTTTCTTCCACTAATTTGATGGTATTCCAAATCAGGCGTGGATCATAAATGATTTTCGCCCCTTTATTTTTTTGTAAGAAAGCTTGACCAAGCAACCCAACAATGTAGTAACCTTCAATAAAGTGACCTTTTTCATCAAATAAGAAACAACGGTCAAAATCGCCATCAAAAGCAATCCCCATATCTGCGTTATGCGCAAGCACCGCATCAATAGTATCTTGACGATTTTCGTGCAAAATGGGGTTTGGAATCCCATTTGGGAATGTGCCATCTGGATTATTATGCACTTTCACAAATTCCACTGGCACACGTTTTGCTCGGAATTGCGCTTCAATCGCATCAATAACGTGTCCTGCTGCGCCATTTCCTGAATTAATCACCAATTTCATTGGTTTTAAATTATCTAAATTGATATAAGACAATAAATGCTCAACGTAATCACCTAACACGGAAAGTTGCTTATACTCTCCTCGTTTTTCTACAGGTGGAAAATGATTTTCCTCTGCCAAACGTTGAATATCCGCAAGACCAGTATCCGCACTAATTGGACGCGACCCCTCACGCACCAATTTTAAGCCGTTATAATCCATTGGATTATGGCTTGCGGTAACTTCAATTCCGCCATCGGCTTTAAGAAAAGAAGTGGCGAAGTAAACTTCCTCAGTTCCCGTTTCACCCAAATCAATGACGTTCACGCCAGAATCTAATAAGCCATTTGTGACGGCACTTTTTAATTCTTTACTGGTTAAACGCACATCACCACCAACAACGATAGTTTTAGGCTTTAAAAACTGTCCAAATGCTCGACCAATGCGATAGACAATATCCACATTCAATTCATCGCCTAAACGACCACGAATATCATACGCTTTAAAACAAGTTAATTTACCCATAACATCCACTTCCTTTTCCTAATTAAGATGATTGCTCATCTTTTGCTTCTCTAATACGTTGGTAAATTTCTTCTCGATAGACAGATACTTCTTTTGGTGCATTCACACCAACTTTAATCTGATTACCACGAACACTTAATATCGTAATAGAAATCTCATCACCAATGAGTAAGCTTTCGCCAACTTTTCTGGTTAAGATTAGCATACAACCTCCTCATTTCCTTTCTTCGACATCCCTATCGATCATTTACCCCTTATATCCTAGGGTACATCGCCCCAAAATATTACCGTACTTACGCTCACAACGTGACGACTGAAATGCAAAGTTGTGAGCTACGACACAAAATTTTTATTTTATAAGTGAGAATTTAGCCATTCAGAACAAACAGCAAGGGCTTTTTCCGCATTTTCAGGCTGTGAGCCACCAGCCATTGCCATATCTGGACGACCGCCGCCTTTACCGCCTACTTGTTGTGCCATTAGATTAACTAACTCACCCGCTTTTACTTTTGCAGTTAAATCCGCTGTTACACCAACAACTAAATTGACTTTACCGTCAAAGACAGAAACAAAGGCAATCACGGCTGAACCGAGTTGATTTTTTAAATCATCAACCATCACACGCAGTGATTTTGTTTCCATACCGTCGAGTTGCTGTAATACCACAGAAACGCCATTAATTTTCACCGCACTTTTTGCAATATCCGATCCAGCTTGCATTGCCGCTTTTTCTTTTAATTGCTGCAATTCTTTTTCCGCTTTTTTCGCTTTATCTTGCAATTGGTGAATTTTATCCGTCAGTGAGGAAACATCAGATTTCAATAAATCTGCACTTTGATTTAACACACCAAGCTGTTGGTGAAGCCAATCAATCGCAGTTTCTCCCGTTACGGCTTCAATACGGCGAATTCCTGCCGCAATTGCACTTTCACTGATGATTTTGAATAACCCAATTTCACCTGTATATTGGGCGTGAATTCCGCCACAAAGTTCAATAGAAAAATCGCCCATTGTCAAAACACGCACTTGTTCGGCGTATTTTTCGCCAAATAATGCCATTGCGCCTTTTGCTTTCGCAGCCTCTAGGTCCATAATGTCAGTTTGAATAGGGTGATTCGCACGCACTTGCTGATTGACTAATTTTTCCACTTCAAACAATTGTGCTTTAGAAATGGCTTCAGGTTGCGCAAAGTCAAAGCGTAATAAATTGTCTGACACTAATGAGCCTTTTTGTGCAACGTGGTTACCCAACACTTGGCGTAATGCGGCGTGTAATAAATGAGTGGCACTGTGGTTTAAGGAAATTTGTTTACGACGTGCTACATCCACCACGGCATTTACCGATTGTCCAACACTTAACGTGCCTTCGGCTAATTCACCGATATGCCCAAACACTTGACCATATTTTTGCGTGTCTGTGACGTTAAATAAGACATTTTGCCCTTCTAAACGCCCTGTATCCCCCACTTGACCGCCAGATTCTGCATAAAATGGCGTATTTTCTAAAATGACTACCGCACGTTGTCCTGCGCTAATTTGTTCTACAGATTTTCCCTCACAGAAAAGTGCGGTGATTTTTGCGAGACTTTCTGATTCGCTATAACCTTCAAACGCCGTTGAACCGTCCACACGGATAACGTTGTTATAATCCATACCAAACTGACTTGCCGACTGCGCACGTTGGCGTTGTGCTTCCATTTCACGTTCAAAGCCCGCTTCATCAATCACGATATTGCGTTCACGGCACACATCTGCGGTAAGATCCAATGGGAAACCAAAGGTATCATAAAGTTTGAAGGCAACTTCACCAGAAAGCACGTTATCTTTCACTTGGCTTAACGCCTCATCTAATAACGCTAAGCCACGCTCTAAGGTGCGCGCAAATTGTTCTTCTTCTAAGCGTAAGATTTTTTCGATATGTGATTGATTTTCTTTAATCTCTTTACCTGCTTCAGCCATTACCTCTGCAAGGGTTGGCACAAGTTTGTAGAAAAAAGCGTCTTTCGCACCAAGCAAATGCCCGTGGCGCACTGCTCGGCGAATAATACGACGTAGCACATAGCCTCGCCCTTCATTAGAAGGCAACACGCCGTCTGCAATTAAATAAGCACAAGAGCGAATGTGATCGGCGATGACACGCAAGGATTTATTGGTTAAATCTTTCTCCCCCGTTAATTCTGCCGCTTTTGCAATCAATACTTTGAAAATATCAATATCATAGTTGGAATTAACGTGTTGTAATACCGCCGTAATACGCTCTAACCCCATTCCTGTATCCACTGACGGTTTTGGCAATTTCTCCATCGTGCCATCTGCTTGGCGGTTAAACTGCATAAATACGATATTCCAGATTTCAATATAGCGATCGCCATCTTCTTCTGGTGAACCCGGTGGACCTCCCCAAATGTGATCACCGTGATCGTAAAAAATTTCTGTACAAGGACCACAAGGACCTGTATCACCCATTTGCCAGAAGTTATCCGAAGCATAAGGTGCGCCTTTGTTATCGCCGATACGAATAATACGCTCTGCTGGCACGCCTACTTGTTTATGCCAAATATCATAGGCTTCATCATCGGTTTCATATACGGTTACCCACAGTTTTTCTTTTGGTAAGCCTAACCACGCGCTTGAAGTTAAATATTCCCAAGCAAAAGTGATCGCATCTTGTTTGAAATAATCGCCAAAGCTGAAATTACCTAACATTTCAAAAAACGTATGATGGCGCGCGGTATAACCCACATTTTCTAAATCATTATGTTTTCCACCTGCACGCACACAACGTTGAGCGGTGGTTGCACGGGTATAAGCGCGTTTATCTAAACCAAGAAAGACATCTTTAAATTGGTTCATTCCTGCATTGGTGAATAATAATGTGGGATCATTTTCTGGAACCAGTGAACTACTTGGGACAATTTGATGCCCTTTACTATGAAAAAAATCAAGAAATGATTTTCTAATTTCTGCGGTTGTTTTCATTAAATTGCCTTATTTTATCTTCATTAAATTCGTTACGAATCTTGCTATTTTGGCACATTTTTAACATTTAGAAAAAACTTTTTTCAATTCCCAAAATAAAAAGGATCTGCACTTTTTCCGATGATGTTTTTCATCGCCAAAGTACAGATCACAAATCAGAATAAATCAGCTAAATCGCTATTCTTCGCGTAATGGAACAACTAACATATCAACATTAATTGTGTTCATCACTTGACGAGTGGAAGACATCAATTTACTCCAAAAATCTTGGTGATGACCTGTCACCAATAAATCCACATCATATTTATCAATGGCATCCGCTAAAACCTGCCCTAAATCACCACTACCACTTAGTTTCTCTGAAACTGGATAGCTAGATTGCTCCGCTAATTGAACTAAGGCTTGATGGGTTTCGGTGGAAATACGATCCTGCATTGAAGACATATTCACATCAATTAACCCCGTATAAAGATCAGAGAAGTTTACATCAACGTGGATAATGGATAACTTCGCCTCATTACGTTTGGCAACGCCTGCCGCTTTTTCCACCAAGAATGCACTTTCTTCAGAAAGATCAACAGCAACTAAAATGTGTTTATACATAACTAACTCCTTATTATCTTAGAGGTTAATCAATTTCTTTTGGTGTAATACTAGCACTAGTCAAATAAAAAAAATTTGCACTTGATCACGTTTTAGAAAAAACATTTATTTTTATTTGTAAAAAAATCGCAATTCGCCATAAATTTTTACTTAAGCCCACTAAACATTGTGCTATTATCGCCCCATTTCTTGCGTGCCAACCCTGATAAATAAAGGATAAAAATGAACTATTCTATTCAAGATTTTGTACAACTCATTGCCAAATTGCGTGATCCAAATGGAGGTTGCCCTTGGGATCTTGAACAAACCTATCAAACAATGATCCCGCACTTATTAGAAGAAAGCTATGAAGTGGTGGAAGCAATCGAACAACAAAATACGGACAATTTACGCGAAGAACTCGGCGATTTATTGCTCCAAGTGGTCTTTTTCAGCCAACTTGCCAAAGAAGATAATTTGTTCACCTTTGATGAGGTTATCAATGAGGTGGCAGAAAAAATTTTGCGTCGCCATCCACACGTTTTCGGTGAAGCAAAAGCACACAACGAGCAAGAAGCCCTGCGTCATTGGAATACAATCAAAGCACAAGAAAATAAAAACAAAGCCTACCAATCCATTTTGGATAATGTTCCCCAATCCTTCCCCGCCTTAATGCGCGCAGAAAAATTACAGAAACGCTGTGCAAAAGTCGGCTTTGATTGGGATAACATCCAACCTGTTATGGCTAAAGTGCAAGAAGAACTGCAAGAGGTACAAACTGAACTTGCTCGTCCACAACAAGAACAAGCAAAAATTGAAGAAGAAATAGGTGATTTACTTTTTGCTGTGGTGAATTTAAGCCGCCATCTGCATTGCTCCCCAGAAGAAGCCTTACGCAAAGCGAATCAAAAATTTGAACGTCGTTTTCGTCAAGTAGAAACGCGTGTCAAACAACAAGGTAAATCGTTGCAAAGCAGCACACTAACAGAACTCGACCTATTGTGGGACGATGTGAAAAAACAAGAAAATTGCTAAAAAAGCACCGCACTTCAATCTCTCTTCTACACTACGAGAAAAGAGGGAATATGATTTCTTCATTGTATCTATCCGACGACAAACAAAAACGGTGTGTTGTTAAACGCACCGTTTGATTTAAAAGCGACCTTTGATGCAATTAGAAACCCGCTTGTTTCTCTAATTGTTCAACTAAAGCATCATCAAGATTTAATGCTGTGGCAAGATTGGCTAGAAAGATAATTTCTTTACGATCTAACTCACCGCACACGACACGGGCAGCCAAATAGACTTGTGAAGCTAATGCGGTATCGTTGCCGACTTGTTGAGCGATCTGAGCAATAGAAATCGGTTGGCTGATTTGTTGTTCTAACCAATGATACCCCTCGGGATCATTCCCTGCCTCAGTAATGATGACTTGTTTTTCTTCATCAGTAATAGCACCATCAGCTGCCGCAGCGGCAATCATTGTTTGTAAAATTAATTGTCCTGAAGTCGCCTTTTCTGCGGTATCGACAAAGGTTTCTTCGCTAAGTGCGGTAGAATTTTGCGAATTTTTTTGTTGATATTGTTGATAAGCCTGATATGCCAAGCTACCAAGTGCAGCAAGAGAGCCTAACTTGGTCAGACTTGCCCCACCATTACGTCCTAAAATCATAGAAAGCAATCCAATTGCTGCAGCACCGCCGCCCGCTTTAGTAATTTTGTCAGCGGTGGAATTACCATTCATTGTTTTACCTAGTTGATCTTTAGCAACGTTAAATACTTGATTTAAAATTTGGTTAAAATCCATAAGAACTTCCTCAATAGTTATTTCCTTAATATGGCAATTTATTTAGCAATTAGTTCATTTTATTTTGCCACCTAGTAAAGTGCGGTGCATTTTTATAACATTTTTTATCAACAAAAAAGCCAGCAATTATGCTGGCTTTCTAGTTCAAGCAACGACTTATCCTTGTGAAGAAATGCGTTTCATATCTGTCATATAACCACGCAATTCTTGACCGATTAACTCAATTGGGTGGTTGCGGATTGCATCATTCACATCACGTAAGGTGATATTGTCAATTTCTACGGTTGGGGTTGGTTCACCCAAATCACCACGTTGTAAATGTTGCATTACTGTTTTCGCTAAAATTGGTGCTGCAACATTGGCAAAGAGGTAGTTACCATATTCTGCTGTATCTGAAATAACCACATTCATTTCATATAAGCGTTTACGTGCAATGGTGTTTGCGATTAATGGTAATTCGTGTAAGGACTCATAATAAGCAGATTCTTCAAAGATGCCTGCTGAAACCATCGTATCGAACGCCAACTCCACACCTGCTTTTACCATTGCAACCATTAATACACCGTTATCAAAATATTCTTGTTCGCTGATTTTGATTCCTTCTGCTTTTGGTGCATTTTCAAAGGCGGTTTTTCCTGTTTCTTCACGCCATTTTAATAAATTAGCATCACCATTTGCCCAATCTTCCATCATCACACGGGAAAATTCACCGCTGATAATATCGTCCATATGTTTCTTGAATAAGAAATCCAACTCTTGTTTAATTTCTTCTGCAAGTTCAAAGGCACGTAATTTCGCGCTGTTGGATAGACGATCCATCATAAGTGTGATACCACCTTGTTTTAAGGCTTCGGTGATGGTTTCCCAGCCATATTGCACTAATTTCCCAGCATAAGCAGGATCTTTACCGTCAGCCACTAATTTGTCATAACAAAGAATTGACCCCGCTTGTAACATACCGCAAAGGATGGTTTGTTCTCCCATTAAATCAGATTTCACTTCTGCGACAAAGGAAGATTCTAATACACCGGCACGATGTCCACCTGTCGCCGCAGCCCAAGCTTTTGCGATCGCCATACCTTCACCTTTTGGATCGTTTTCAGGGTGAACGGCAATAAGCGTTGGTACGCCAAAACCACGTTTATATTCTTCACGCACTTCAGTTCCCGGACATTTAGGCGCAACCATCACAACGGTAATGTCTGGACGAATTTGCTCGCCCACTTCAACAATGTTTAACCCGTGAGAATACCCTAGTGCCGCACCTTCTTTCATTAATCCCATCACATCGGCGATCACTTTACTATGCTGTTTATCAGGCGTTAAATTAATCACCAAATCGGCACTTGGAATCAGTTCTTGGTAAGTCCCAACATTAAACCCATTTTCAGTGGCACGTTGAAAAGACGCACGTTTTTCTGCAACGGCTTCTGGGCGTAACGCATAACTGATATCTAAACCAGAATCCCGCATATTTAACCCTTGATTTAAGCCTTGCGCACCGCACCCGACGATAACAATTTTCTTACCTTTTAAGAAATTCGCTTCATCAGAAAATTCTTCGCGATCCATAAAACGACAACGACCTAATTGATCTAATTGTTGGCGTAAGTTTAATGTATTGAAATAATTAGCCATTTTGTATCCTTATGTTGAGATATTGTGTTTGTTACTTATTGTGGTGGAATTATACCGTTTCTTTACATTGCGTAAATTGATATTATTAAAATTAAATATTGCATATTTTGCAACAAAAAATCTAGCATAGTCTTTATAAAAGAGGGTAATCCAATAAAAAATAACAGCAAATAAATATGTATATTTATGGCTTGAAGTAAAAACATTATTACAAAGGCTATAACTCGGCAACTAAACCAAAGATACAATCAAACTTAAATACCGAAAGATTATCAGCAAGCAGGCTCAAAACGTTGGCGTTATTGAGTTCCAGTTTTTTAATAATGGGCTAAATAGGCAATTTAAGCCCCTTTCTCATACAATAGTGCTGACTAGGGGGCTTACTTAAAAGTATAAGGTAGATAATATTATTTTGGTGATAGTGATGAATTTAATAAGCCGTATAACATTAAGGGGAGAAATCATCCTCCCCTAAATCAAAATATATCTGCAACGGGATTACATACGCTTATTAACAACAAAAAATAAACTTTGTTTATAATCCCATTATTTTGCTGGATATTCCCACCAAATATCAAACAGTTCGCTAATTTCAATTTGCTGTAATCCATTGGTTTCTAACCAGTTTTTCACTAACTCGCGGTGATTTTCATCACATTTTCCAATTTTTTCTAAACAGACTAAACCTTCCCAATGCAAATAACCACTACCTTCATAAGCTAAGCCATTTGGGCGAATCACTTCGTTGATAAAACGATCAACAACCTCGTCAATTGTATCAATTGGCGTATTTTCAGGAAATTGCCAGTTTACTAAAAAGCCTAATTCTTGGAATTCGGCAAGGTGCATTTTTTTGCGTTGTCTTCTGTTACGTTGAATTGCCATTGTTTTCTCCTCGTATTATTTGAGTGATATTATTCAGTTTTAATAAAATATAAATCCCATACACCGTGTCCTAAGCGGTGACCGCGCTGTTCAAACTTCGTCAGCGGACGGCTTTCTGGGCGTGGAATATAATCATTGGTGGCAGACGTATTGCGTAACTGCGGATTATTTTGCAACACGTCTAACATTTGTTCTGCATAGTTTTCCCAGTCTGTTGCCATATGAATAAAGCCTTGACTAACAAGCTTTTGGCAAACTGTTTGCACAAAATTTGGCTGTACAATACGGCGTTTGTGATGCTTAGCTTTATGCCAAGGATCAGGGAAAAAGAGCTGTAAACCAGCAAGGCTACTGTCTGCAATGCAATCGCGTAAAATTTCTGTGGCATCGTGGCAAATAACACGTAAATTTTTCACGTTTTTTTCCACCGCATAAGCAATGCAAGCCCCCACGCCGGGAGTATGCACTTCAATACCGAGATAATTTTTATCTGGATGTTGTTCCGCCATTTCAACAAGGGATTTTCCCATCCCAAAGCCAATTTCTAAAATAACGGGCTTATCATTGCCATAAATATGTTTAAAATCAAAAGGTTCTGTTTGATGTGCTAAACCATAAGTTGGCCAATTCTCATTCATCATATTACGTTGAAAATCACTTAATCGTCCTGTACGCAATACAAAACTACGCACTTTACGTTTGTAGCGTCCATCTGCGGTAAATTCAGCGGTTTCAACGGTTTTGCGTTTTTGATCCGCAAAGCTGGTTTGTTGTTCAGTCATTAAAAATCTACTACTCAATATCGTTTACAAAATGAGCTAATCTCATTTTTACGAGGGCTATTCTATGTTTTAGGGCAAAATCGCGCAAGGAAAAAGTGCGGTCGGAATATTATGCAAATTTTAATGTTGCCCCTATAAAAAATTGGGCGACTTTTGCCGCCCAATCCCGTTATTTAGTATTTGATTTGTTGTTTCACAAATTCGACTAATTGATCTTTGTTGATCATCTGTTTTTCACCTGTTCGGCGATTTTTGTATTCTATTTCACCATTCTGCAGGTTTTTCTCACCAATCACTAACATATGCGGTACACCAATGAGTTCCATATCTGCAAACATTACACCCGGGCGTTCTTTACGATCATCAAAAATCACTTCAATTCCTTCAGCAAGTAAAGTGCGGTACAAATTTTCTGCAAATTCTTGCACGCTTTCTGATTTGTGCATATTCATTGGGACGATAGCAACGGTAAACGGTGCAATGGCATCTGTTGGCCAAATAATTCCACGCTCATCGTGGCTTTGTTCAATCGCAGCAGCAACCACACGGCTCACGCCAATGCCGTAACAGCCCATAATCATCGTTTGTGGGCGACCGTCTTCGCCTTGTACAGTGGCTTTCATTGCTTCAGAATATTTTGTACCCAGTTGGAAAATATGCCCTACTTCAATACCACGTTTGATTAATAATGACCCTTTACCATCTGGGCTAGGATCACCTTCTACTACATTGCGCAAATCTGCAATTTCTGGCATTGGCACATCACGTTCCCAGTTGATATTAAAATAATGTTTGCCATCAATATTTGCGCCAGCTGAGAAATCACTCATTAATGCCACACTACGATCAATAATGGCTGGGATCGGTAAATTTACAGGCCCAAGAGAACCAACACTTGCACCAATTTTCGCTTTAATATCAGCTTCATCAGCAAATTCGAGAGGATCAGCCACTTGTGCTAATTTTTGTGCTTTGATTTCGTTCAAATTGTGATCGCCACGGATAATTAACGCAATCAATGGTTGAGCGTCATTTGCACCTTTGACAATCAGCGTTTTCACGGTTTTTTCTATTGGCACATTAAATTGCTCAACAAGTTCATTGATTGTTTTGGCATTAGGCGTATCAATTAATTCCATTGCTAATGTTGGAACGGCTCGTTCACCTTGAGCGACTGCTTCTGCGAGTTCAATATTCGCTGCAAAATCAGATTCTGTAGAAAACACGATATCATCTTCGCCACTTTGTGCTAGCACTTGGAATTCGTGCGAGGCACTCCCACCGATAGAACCCGTATCCGCCTGAACAGCACGGAAATCTAAACCTAAACGGGTAAAAATGTTGCTGTAAGTTTGGTACATCACCTCATAGGTTTCTTGCAAACTTTCTTTTGTTGTGTGGAAAGAATAGGCATCTTTCATTAAAAATTCGCGACCGCGCATTACCCCAAAACGTGGACGCACTTCATCACGGAATTTGGTTTGAATTTGGTATAAATTAAGCGGAAGTTGTTTATAAGAACTCACTTCACGGCGAACTAAATCCGTAATCACTTCTTCGTGGGTTGGGCCAAGGACGAAATCACGTTGCCCACGATCCTGAAAGCGTAATAATTCTGGGCCATATTGTTCCCAACGTTGGGATTCTTGCCATAATTCAGCGGGTTGAACAACGGGCATTTCTACTTCAATTGCACCACTTTTATTCATTTCTTCACGTACAATATTTTCCACTTTTTTGAGTACGCGCAACCCTGTTGGTAGCCAGTTATAAAGCCCTGAAGCTAAAGGGCGTACCATTCCAGCACGTAGCATTAATTGATGGCTTACCACCTGTGCATCATTTGGGGTTTCTTTTAAAGTAGCAAATAAATATCGACTCGCTCGCATTGTTGTTTCCTATATTCATTATTTAAGAAAAAATTGGCGTTAGTTTATCATTGAGTGAGGTTCACTCAAAGAAGAAAGGGCTATTTGTGCAAATATTTTGTAGCAAAGGAAAGGCGCTGAGTCAATCTTATTTCTTTCAGTAAAAATCGTCTTCTCCCGCACCGACTAAATCAGCAAATTCTTCACGTTGAAAACCGTGTGAAAGCATATAACGCCAGATTTTTTGTTTCATTTTAAAATCTTGTTGTTGGGCGTACTGAGGAAATTTTTTGCGTAAAACAATCTGTGCAATCTCAGGCCAATTAATCTCCGTTTCAGCAAGGACATCATTTAACGTCTCTGATGAAATCCCTTTTAATTGAGTAAGCTCTTGCTTAATGCGGTTTAATCCATAGCCTTTTTGTGATCGGTAATGTAAATAATTTTCTGTAAAACGGCGATCACTTTGCCAATTTTTTTCCTGACAAAAAGCCAAAGCCTGTTCAATTTCCTCTTCACTGAAGGCTTTTTCTTGCATTTTACAACGTAATTCATATTCGCTATATTCACGACGAGCAAGTAAGTTCACCACATAATTTAACGCCAATGAAGTCATTTTTCCTCGCTTTATTATTAATATGTTAAATAAAGTTATTGATTTTACTAAAATTAATGAGGCGGAACAAATACTAGCAAAAAACAAGGGGCTTTATAATAATAAAAGTTTTAAAGCAAAATTTAAGGATGCCCAAAATATAATAAAATACGAACTTGACAAATTGAGGAAAACCGGATTAACAAGCCGAAGACTAGAATATCTGTGGGAAATGAATTATAATCGCCCAGATCGCGACCGCATAGAAAACGCACCGAGCATCATCTGCATAGATGATTATAATGAATAAAAACAGATAGGGGGAATTATGTTTGCTGTACTTTTTGCCGGTTTACCATTAATAATTTTTATTTTATCGTTGTTAATTGTTCCTAAGGTCGTAATTATTTTAGTCGTAATTCAGTTATTTTTTTTGTTTTTGTTGGGAGTACATAAGCCCGAATATTGGGAGGCTCAAGCAAATTTTAAAAAGATTTATAGGGATTTAAAAAATGGTAAAAAATAAAGATCTGAAAGGGGAATGTTATGAAAAACGAAGATATAGGTCAATTATATTTAGAAAAAGTGCGGTCAAAAATTACCGCACTTTTTTAATATTACTTAATCGAAAGGTTTAAAATTCAGAATCTATTTCTGCCATCTCTGCATTTTGATCGGCTTCAATATCTGCAATGAGTGATTTATCTGGATTAGCTAAAAGCTCTTCACGTAATTTATTTTCTAATTCTTGAGCTTGTTCAGGGTGTTCTGCTAACCATTTCATCGCATTCGCTTTGCCTTGACCAATTTTTTCACCGTTATAAGAGAACCAAGCGCCCGCTTTATCAACTAATTTGTGTTTTACACCTAATTCAATTAATTCACCGTTGCGTGAAATTCCTTCACCATAAAGGATTTGGAAATCCACTTGACGGAATGGTGGCGCCACTTTATTTTTCACCACTTTGACACGTGTTTCATTACCGATGATTTCATCACCATCTTTTACTGCACCTACTCGACGAATATCTAGACGCACAGAAGAATAGAATTTTAATGCGTTACCACCCGTAGTGGTTTCTGGGTTACCAAACATTACACCAATTTTCATACGAATTTGGTTGATAAAAATCACCAAACAGTTTGAGTTTTTGATTTGCCCCGTTAGTTTACGCAAGGCTTGCGACATTAAGCGCGCTTGTAAACCAACGTGTGCATCGCCCATATCTCCTTCAATTTCTGCTTTTGGTGTAAGTGCAGCGACAGAGTCCACAATCACCACTTCAATCGCACCAGAACGAACCAAGGCATCACAAATTTCTAATGCTTCTTCACCATTATCTGGTTGAGAAACGAGCAATTCTTTTACATCAACCCCGAGTTTTGCCGCATAGATAGGATCTAACGCGTGTTCTGCATCAATGAAAGCACAGGTCTTACCCAATTTTTGTGCTTGTGCAATAACAGAAAGGGTTAATGTGGTTTTTCCTGAAGATTCTGGCCCATAAATTTCTACGATACGCCCCATTGGCAAACCACCAATACCTAAGGCGATATCTAAACCAAGAGATCCTGTAGAAATAGATTCAATATCTAATTCTTGGGTTTCACCCAATTTCATAATAGACCCTTTACCAAATTGCTTTTCAATTTGACCAAGTGCAGCCGCAAGCGCTTTTTGTTTTTCTTCTTGAGTGGTAATTTGTGGTTTCTCGCTTTTTTTCGCTTTCTCTTCTTTAGCCATTTTGCTTATCCTTATAAATTCATCATCAGAATTGCTGCATAATATAGCTGTATTGATATACAGTATCAAGTAAAATTTTGATCTTTTTTCTATTTTGTGAGGTGTATTCCAAATAAGACTTTTTATACAGCAACCTAATGAGGTTAAAGGCATGAAAAAAATAAAGCGAATTAATTGCTGGCAGTAAAATAATTCGTACAGTATCAAATAAGAAAAATTTCGTTATAATTTGCTCAAATTGAAAATAACAGATTGAGTAAACCTGATGACTAATTTTGAACAACACACCCCAATGATGCAGCAATATTTACGCTTAAAGGCGGAAAACCCAGAGATTTTGTTGTTTTACCGAATGGGGGATTTTTATGAATTATTTTATGATGATGCTAAAAAAGCGGCGGCATTGTTGGATATTTCCTTAACTAAACGTGGGCAGTCAGCAGGGCAACCGATTCCAATGGCAGGCGTACCCTATCACGCGGTGGAAGGTTATTTAGCAAAATTAGTTCAGCTAGGCGAAAGTGTGGCGATTTGTGAGCAAGTTGGCGATCCTACCATAGCAAAAGGGCCGGTAGAACGTCAAATTGTACGCATTGTTACCCCCGGAACAATCAGTGATGAAGCATTACTACCTGAACGTCAGGATAATCTGATTGCCGCTGTTTATCAGGAAAAAGACAAGTTTGGGTTGGCAACATTAGATATGACCTCAGGACGTTTTCAGTTAAGTGAGCCAGCAAGTAAAGAGAGCTTACAAGCAGAATTACAACGTATTCAACCTGTTGAACTCTTATATTGTGAAGATTTTGAGGCATTTCACTTAATTGAAAATATGAAAGGCTTACGCCGTCGCCCTGTTTGGGAATTTGAATTAAAAACCGCAATTGAACAACTCAATCGTCAATTTGGTACGCAAGATTTGCGCGCGTTTGGCGTAGAAAAAGCGGTGCTTGGACTTTGTTCAGCGGGCTGTTTATTACAATATGCAAAAGAGACCCAACGAACCGCGTTACCTCATATTCAAAGTCTGAGTTTACTGCAAAATACCGATAATATTCAGTTAGATGCCGCAACAAGAAGAAACCTAGAGCTTACGCAAAATCTTGCTGGTGGCACAGAACATACATTAGCTTCTGTATTAGATAAATGCGTAACACCAATGGGTAGTCGTTTGTTGAAGCGTTGGATTCACCAACCCATTCGTGATCGTGAAAAATTAACCTTACGCCAACAGACCATTAGCCAAATTTTACAGCAAAATTTAATCGCAGAATTTCAACCGCACTTACAACAAGTCGGGGATATGGAACGTATTTTAGCACGCGTGGCATTGCGTTCAGCACGACCAAGAGATCTCACTCGTTTACGTACGGCATTGGCACAAATTCCCGCCATTCAACATTATCTTAATCAACAAAACTGTCCGCAATTTACCGCATTTTCTCAACAGATTGCCGACTTTTCACCACAATTAGATTTATTAGAACGCGCGATTATTGAAAATCCGCCTTTATTAATTCGCGATGGTGGCGTGATTGCGGAAGGATTTAATGCAGAGCTTGATGAATGGCGCGCCCTTTCTGACGGTGCAACCCGTTATTTGGAAGAACTGGAACAACGAGAACGAGAAACTACTGGGATTGATAGCCTGAAAATTGGCTTTAATGCCGTACACGGCTACTATATTCAAATTCCTCAAGGGCAAGCACACAAAGCCCCCATTCATTATGTACGCCGTCAAACTTTAAAAAATGCGGAACGTTACATTATTCCCGAATTAAAAACCTATGAAGATAAAGTACTGAAGGCAAAAGGGGCTTCCCTTGCTCTGGAAAAGCAACTTTATGAGCAAATTTTTGATGAATTATTACCGCACTTAGGTGCATTGCAGTTGGCGAGCCTTGCTTTAGCAGAGCTAGATGTGCTCACCAACTTGGCTGAAAGAGCGGAAACCCTAAACTATGTTGCCCCCACTTTTAGTGATGAAATCGGCGTGAATATCGAAAATGGTCGCCACCCTGTGGTGGAGCAGGTATCAAAAAGCCCTTTTATTGCAAACCCAGTAAATCTGAGTGCTAATCGCCATTTATTGATCATAACAGGGCCGAATATGGGGGGAAAAAGTACCTATATGCGTCAAACCGCATTGATTGCATTAATGGCTTATATAGGCTCTTTCGTGCCAGCAGAAAGTGCGGTGATTGGACCGCTTGACCGCATTTTCACGCGTATTGGTGCTTCAGATGATCTTGCATCAGGGCGTTCAACCTTTATGGTTGAAATGACAGAAATGGCAAATATTTTGCACCAAGCCACCGCAAACAGCTTAGTACTTATTGATGAAATTGGACGCGGCACATCCACCTATGATGGACTTTCTCTTGCGTGGGCTTGTGCGGAATGGCTGGCACAAAAAGTCCGTTCACTCACCTTATTTGCCACCCATTATTTTGAGCTTACCGTCTTGCCTGAGCAGTTAAAAGGGATCGCCAATGTGCATTTAGATGCGGTGGAACATAACGACACCATCGCCTTTATGCACGCAGTGCAAGAAGGAGCGGCAAGTAAAAGTTACGGCTTAGCGGTGGCCGCACTGGCAGGTGTTCCCAAAGCCGTAATAAAATTAGCGAAGCAAAAATTAACCCAATTAGAAAAATTATCAGAAAATACACCGCACTTAACCAATCCGATAAATCAGCAATTACAAGGCGAATTGCATTTGATAGACGAAGAGGAAAATCAAAGTGCGGTGCTAAAAATGTTAGAAAATCTCGATCCTGATGAAATGACACCAAAACAAGCCTTAGCCTATTTGTATCAATTAAAGAAAATGGTCTAATACACATTTCGCTAGCGCAGCATCGCCACAAGAAAAAGAAAGGGGCGTTCTTCCACGCCCCTGATTTAAATGCTTAAACTTAAACGCCCTACCTATTTTTTGCTCATCGCCTTAGCAGGTTGCAAGCCCCAGCAAAAAAGGAAAAATTAATGATTTTTATGGCTGGTGCTATACAGAATTTTATCGGTATAAGCCATTGCGATGGCAGAAACCAAAAAGCCTAAATGGAGCAATAATTGCCACTTCATCGTTTCTTCTGGCATATTTGCTGCATTGACGAAAGTTTGTAGCATATGAATAGAGGAAATACTGATAATTGACATAGAAAGTTTTACTTTCAACACGGAAGCATTAACGTGGCTTAGCCATTCAGGCTCATCAGGATGCCCTTCTGTGTGTAGCTTAGAAACGAAAATTTCATAACCGCCTACGATCACCATAACCAATAAATTCGCAATCATTACCACATCAATTAAATTTAACACGGAAAGCATAATGGCGTTGGAATCTAGCTCTTGCAAATTTGAGATAAGTTCCCATAGCGATTTCATAAATTTATAGGCATAAATCCCTTGTACGACAATTAAGCCGAGATAAATGGGTAATTGTAACCAGCGGCTAGCAAAAATAATTTGGCTAAATATGACGGGGGTTCTATATTTTACCGATTCTTTTGATGTCATAGATTGATGTTCCATCTGTGTTTACTCTTCGTTCCTTCATCATTTTATGTGGGCGATGAAATTACCTGTTTTTTACCAAAATATCAATGATTTTCGGGTTTAATCTGATCCGCTGAAATTGCGCTGAGTTTCGCTAAATCAAGATCATTGTGTAATAGCTCAACCTGTGGCATCACTTTGTTAGCTTTGGCAGAGAAATCTTTAAATCGCTCAATTTTTCCCGCTAAACCTTGTTGCCCAGCAAAGGCGGTAACGGCGTGATTATAATGCCCGCTTACCGTTGCCAAGCTATTTCCCAATTTAGCAAGACGTTCTGCCACCAAGCACATTTGGTTATAAATATCCCCCGCCTTACCACTGATTTCTCGTGCTTCCGCATTACCTCGTTCAATCCGCCATAAATTTGCAACAGTGCGTAAAATCGGCATTAAGGTGGTGTGAGAAACTAAAATGACATTTTTTTCATAGGCATAATTAAACAAATTGCTATCCTGTTTCATTGCCTCAATGTAAGCTGGCTCAACCGCAATAAACATCAGCACAAAATTAGGGCTATGCACGCCAATTAAATTGCTGTAATCCTTGCGTGATAGCTCATCAATATGATTTTTGATCGCCTTGTGGTGTTCACGCAAAAATTGCTGTTGGCTTTGCTCATTGTCCGCACTGACCGCATTTTCATAGGCAACAAGGGACATTTTGCTATCAATAATTAAATGTTTGTTATCAGGTAAATACACCACAAAATCAGGATAATTCGATTTGCCTTCTGCATTGCGGAAATGATCTTGTGCTTTATAGTGATCATTTTCTACCAAGCCCGCTAATTGCAAGGCGCGTTCAAGCTGAATTTCCCCCCAATTGCCTAGCGTTTTCTTTTCCCCTTTTAAAGCAGAAGTGAGATTATTCGCCTCTTGCGACATCGTAAGTCCCACATCTAACACTTTTTTAATTTCACTTTCAAGGCTGGCATTGCCCTTTAAGGATTCCGAATGAATTTCATTTACGCGTTTTTGGAAACCTTCAATTTGCTCACGGAATGGCTTTAACAACGCATCAAGGCTGGCTTGATTGGTTTGATCGAACTTTTGGCTTTTTTCTTCCAAAATACGATTCGCCAAATTTTGAAATTCAACGCTAAGTTGCTGTTTTGTTTTAACAAAATCTTCCTGTTGTTGAGTAAAATGTTTTTCTTTTTCCGCTAACGTGGTTTTGAGTTCAGTAAATTGTTGTAAAAGTGCGGTGGATTTTTCGTTTAAATCGGCATACTCCTGCTGCTTGCTTTTTAATTCTGCACGACTTTGATTTAACTGATGTTGTAAGCTATGCACTTGTGCAGTGGCGATACCAAATTGCTCTTTAAGGCTTGTGATTTTCTCTGCAATATTTCCGTGGCGAGCTTGTTCTTCGTCCAATTCTTGTTGTAAATATTGGATTTTTTCATCACGTTCATTCAGTCGTGTTTGCAACCCTTCCGCGCGTGTTTGCGCTTTCACGCTGTCCTGCTCAAGCTGGTAACGCAGTTGCGACAAGGCTTCATACTTTTCCAATAACAGGTTAAAATCATTGACGTTTTTATTCAGTTCTTGGGCAAGTTGTTGCTTATCTCGTTGATATTTAGTGCTAATAAAAAACAGCACCAAGGATAAAATAAGCAATAGGACGGTTATCCCAAGCCATTGAGATTGTGTAAATTCGATCATTATTTTTCCTAAAAATTAACAAAATTTTCCCCGCGCTTTTTTCTTCGTTCAAATTAAGATCATCAATCAAACAAAGTGCGGTAGATTTTTCAGATGAAATCTTTACAGAACTATAATAAAGTATAATGCAATTTTTGTTTAATCAGCGGAAAAAATGTCAAAACAACCTCAACTTTATCTTGCCTCGCAAAGCCCTCGCCGTTTACAACTGTTACAACAGTTGGGGCTGGAAGTGGAAATCTTTAATGCGGATATTGATGAAACCCCAAATGCCGATGAACTGCCTGCGGATTATGTACGCAGAATGGCGCAAGAGAAAAATCACGCCGCACGCCAACAACTTGAAAAACGTGCTAATTTTGTACCGCACTTACCTATTTTATCCGCAGATACTAGCGTGGTTTGCGATGGGGAAATTTTAGGCAAGCCACAAGATGAAGCCCAAGCGGTACAAATGCTTAGCTTGCTTTCAGGTAAAACGCACCAAGTGCTAACTGCTGTGTGTGTCAGTTTGCCTAATCAAATCCATAGCCTTGTACAAACTAGCCAAGTTACCTTTAGCCCATTGACTAAGCAAGATATTTTGGCTTATATCGCCACTGGTGAGCCAATGGATAAAGCGGGGGCTTATGGGATTCAAGGGCTAGGTGGACTATTTATTTCGCGTATTGATGGCAGTTTTAGCGGTGTGATGGGGTTGCCCGTGTTTGAAACCGCCCAATTGCTTCGCCAAGTTGGGATAAGTTTATTCGCATCAAGTGAGAAATGTGATGAGTAAAAGCCTATTTCAAGCCAGCAAACACGACGAACATTGCCCACAATGTGGTTCGCTATTACAAATTAAAAAAGGCAAAAAAGGGTTATTTTTAGGTTGCAGTGCCTACCCACAATGCGATTTTATCAAGCCTTTACACC
This sequence comes from Avibacterium sp. 20-126, assembly GCF_044358625.1. Taxonomy (NCBI): domain Bacteria; kingdom Pseudomonadati; phylum Pseudomonadota; class Gammaproteobacteria; order Pasteurellales; family Pasteurellaceae; genus Avibacterium; species Avibacterium sp. 20-126. The sequence continues at coordinate 2,349,503 of NZ_CP091457.1, forward strand.
CCACTCACGAAACAAAAGTCTTGAAAGAATTAGACCAACATTGTCCAAAGTGCGGTCATTTTTTACAATTAAAACAAGGGCAATTTGGTATGTTCATCGGGTGTAGTGATTATCCGCAATGTGATTATATCGTTCACGAAGAGCTTGAACCCGAACAAGAGCATCTGCCTTGTCCTGCTTGTGGAAAGGGTAGCCTTGTGCCACGACGCGGACGCCAAGGCAAGGTGTTTTATGGCTGTAATCAGTTTCCAAAATGTAAATTTACCCTTGCCAGCCAACCCTATGCAGTGCCTTGTCCTCAATGTGGTTATCCGATAAGTACGCTGAAAAAAGAAGAAAAAACCGACCGCACTTTGCGTCGCATTTGGTTATGTGCCAACAAAGCGTGTCGTCATCAATTTGAAACAGACAATGAATAACGAACAGAATATCGCTCAACTCGTTGAGCTATTAAAACAAAATGAAGTCATCGCCTACCCCACTGAAGCGGTGTTTGGCTTGGGCTGTAATCCTCTCAGTGAAAGTGCGGTGCAAAAATTATTGCTTTTAAAACAGCGTCCTGTGGAAAAAGGGTTGATTTTAATCGCACCGCAGTTAGATTTTCTGCTGCCTTTTATTGATGAACGTAAGATTAATGAAACGCACTGGCAACGCTTGAATGCCCATTATGATCACCCAACCACGTGGGTGGTACCGGCAAAGCCAACAACACCGAAATTTCTCACGGGACAATTTTCTACCATTGCCGTTCGTATTAGCGATCACCCTGCGGTAAAACAGCTCTGCGAACAAGCGGGCTTTGCACTCACCTCCACCAGTGCCAATTTAACCGGATTACCGCCTTGTCGCACCTATCAAGCCGTGAAAGCCCAATTTGGTGAACACTTTCCTGTGTTAGAAATGGCGGTGGGAAACGCAACGAACCCTTCAGAAATACGCGATCTGTTTACACAACAACTTTTCCGTCAAGGTTAATAAGGATTTTTATGGATAAATATGCTGTTTGGGGAAATCCCATTGCTCAAAGCAAATCACCGCAAATTCACCAAATTTTTGCCCAACAAACTCAGCAAACATTAGACTATGTGGCAATGCTCGGTGATGAACAACACTTTGAACAACAACTCCTCGGCTTTTTTGCTGAAGGGGCAAAAGGTTGCAATATCACTGCCCCATTCAAAGAGCGCGCATTTCAATTGGCGGATCAACATAGTGAACGTTGTTTGCTCGCCACTGCCTGTAATACGCTGAAAAAATTACCCGACGGTACACTTTATGCTGACAACACAGACGGTGCAGGCTTGGTGAGCGATTTACAACGCTTAGGCTGGCTCAAACCGCAACAATCAGTACTCATTTTAGGCGCAGGTGGCGCAACCAAAGGCGTACTCTTCCCCCTATTACAAGCAAAACAAAATATTTTGCTGGCTAACCGCACCTTAGCTAAAGCAACGGAATTAGCGGAAAAATTCAACGCCTACGGCAATATTCAAGGTTGTACCCTTACTGATATTCCCGTGCAAAAATTTGATCTTATTATCAATGCCACTTCTTTAGGCTTACAAGGTCAAACCGTAGCCATTGCTCCAACCATTTTGCAACAAGCAGGTGCGGTGTATGATATGCAATACAGCAAAGGCGAAGACACGCCCTTTATTGCTCTTGCTAAACAGCAAGGTGTACAACATTATAGCGATGGCTTTGGAATGCTTGTTGGTCAAGCTGCCCACGCCTTTTATTTATGGCGAGGGGTAATGCCCGACATAACGCCCTTGCTAAAATGCCTTTAATCCGATTAAACCGAATAAAATACCTCGCTAAATAGGCGAGGTTTGTTTTTATGGCGGAAAGATAAAGAAAAGTGCGGTCATTTTTTATAAAATTTTTTGAATTTTTCTACTAGTTTTTTATTCGGCAATATGTTGCCATTTTTAGCACGATTATTTATCAATCCACCCAAATAAGTATATCAAACTAAAAACAAACAGATTTACAAAACAAAAAACTAGTTTAGTTCAAAAATAACGATATAAATATCCAATTTTGCGTATTTTTTGCTATTGACTAAAATTGATATTCCGCTATATTCCTAGCCTTTACATTTCTTTAACGTTTAATCAGGTGGTACTATGACACAGTCAGCAAAACGCGAAACCTTTTCAGGAAGCCGCGCATTTATTCTTGCTGCTATCGGTTCTGCTGTAGGGTTAGGAAACATTTGGCGTTTTCCTTATACTACATACGAAAACGGTGGTGGTGCATTCATCATTCCTTATCTTGTTGCCCTTTTAACTGCGGGTATTCCACTCTTATTCCTTGATTATGCTATTGGACATCGCCATCGTGGTGGTGCGCCGTTATCCTATCGTCGTTTTAACCGCCATTTTGAAACCTTTGGTTGGTGGCAAGTTATGGTGAATGTAATCATCGGGATTTACTATGCCGTAGTATTAGGTTGGGCAGCAAGCTATACCTATTTTTCCTTGAACGCGGCTTGGGGCGATCAACCTATTGACTTTTTCTTGCACGACTTTCTAAAAATGGGTGATATCTCCCAAGGGGTCAGCTTTGAATTTGTAGAGATAGTCGTCGGTCCATTAATTGCCGTTTGGCTTGTTGCCCTTGGTGTCTTAGCGCTTGGGGTGCAAAAAGGGATCGCAAAAACCTCATCAATTTTAATGCCTTTATTAGTGGTGATGTTTATTATTCTTGTTGTTTCCTCGCTATTTTTACCCGGTGCGGCAAAAGGATTAGATGCCCTCTTTACGCCAAATTGGTCAAAACTTTCTGACCCAAGTGTGTGGATTGCGGCCTATGGGCAAATCTTCTTCTCCCTATCAATCTGTTTCGGCATTATGATTACCTATGCCTCTTATTTGAAAAAAGAATCGGATCTAACCGGGAATGGGCTAGTTGTTGGCTTTGCAAACAGTAGTTTTGAACTATTAGCTGGAATTGGGGTATTTGCAGCGCTAGGCTTTATGGCAACCGCATCAGGACAAGAAGTGAGTGAAGTGGCGAAAGGGGGAATTGGTTTAGCCTTTTTTGCCTTCCCAACGATTATCAATAAAGCTCCATTTGGTGAAGTATTAGGGGTATTATTCTTTGCCTCCCTCACCTTTGCTGCATTAACCTCTTTCATTTCTGTTATTGAAGTGATTATTTCTGCTATCCAAGATAAATTGCGTATGCGCAGAGCAAAAGCAACTTTTATTGTTGGTCTGCCAATGATGGTGATTTCAGTGATCTTATTTGGCACAACAACAGGTTTACCAATGCTTGATGTGCTAGATAAATTTGTCAATTACTTTGGTATTGTTGCTGTTGCATTTGTTTCATTAGTCGCCATTGTAACAAATGAAAAATTAGGGCTTTTACAAAAACACTTAAATGCCACCTCTTCCTTTCAGGTTGGTTTTTTCTGGCGTTTATGTATTGTTTTAACCACAGGTATCTTAGCATTTATGCTATTAAGTGAAGGTGCAAAAGTCTTTACAAACGGCTACGAAGGCTACCCATCTTGGTTTGTGAATACCTTCGGTTGGGGAATGGCAGTTGCCCTTGTTGTCATTTCATTCCTTCTTTCACGATTAAAATGGAAAGATGAAGAATTATTCAATCTTAAAGAACACGGCAAAGGAGAACAATCAAATGAGCAATAGTGCAATTATTATGATGGTCATCGCTTTAGTCATCATTTGGGGAGGATTACTTTTCTCCATAAAAAGATTACCTAAAGAAAAATAAAAAATACGCATAAAAAAATAGCCACAAATAATGTGGCTATTTTTAACAATTATTTCACCTCAAACCTAAAATAGGTGCAATGAAAAAATTACGAACCTCAATTCACTCAGAGGAACAACAATTCCTTCGCCAATTATTTATTTCTCAACGAAAATCACTGGGGTTATCACAACGTGCCTTAGCAGAGCGTTTAGGCGTGATCTATTCTTTGATTGGGAAAATTGAGACAGGGGATCGCCGTCTTGATGTTATAGAATTTATGGATTACTGCTTTGCTTTGGAACTTGATCCTAATGCGGTATTGCAACAAATGAAAGCAAAATTTTATTTATAACTAAAGTGCGGTCGTTTTTTTGGCTTTTTTATCTTCCCACTATTTAGACTAAAAATAATGCAGGGTGTCTATACTATACTTTATTATTTTAATAATCAAACAATTATAAATAACCACACAAAAATTATACCTATTAAATCTATAGAATTTACCAATGAAATTTATTGATTTCTATCAATATTCCTTTCTTAATAATTGTTAATACTGTGCGAGATGTTTCCTAACTTACTATTCTATAAAGGAGAATCTTATGAAACCTCAATCGTGGTTATTTACATTTATTGGTGCAAGTGTCGCCACTTACCTAGGGACGGTGGCATATATCCACCATTTTGATAAACAAGAAACACAACGGCGTTTGCAAGAAAGTCAAACGACTGATCAACAGCAACGTGCCGTTGAAACAGTGTTATATAATAATGGCTGTCAATATTGCCATAGCAGCAACACTAATATGCCATTTTATGCTAAATTACCTATCGCTAGCAGTTTAATGGAAAAAGACATTCAACAAGGACAAGCTCATTTTTTGTTGGATAACATCACAGATTACCTCAATCAACCTCAACGCATTTCTGCCGCAGCGTTAGCTAAACTTGAAAGTGTCATTCAAAATAACGAAATGCCTATTCATTCTTTCAAAATAGTACATTGGGGATCCGGTTTAAATGAACAAGAGAAAACAACCTTGCTTGATTGGATTCATAAAGTTCGTCAAGAATACCAGCTTCCTGCAAATACCTCTGGCACATCAGCCGAACGCTTCGTACAACCTGTACCACAAAATGTGCCAGTTAATCCTGCCAAAGTTGATTTGGGTAATACCCTTTATCATAGTACCTCATTATCAGGTGACGGTACCATTGCTTGTGCCACTTGTCACGGTTTGAATACCGGCGGGGTGGATAATCTTGCCACTTCTACTGGAATTAAAGGGCAGAAAGGAGGAATTAATGCACCTACTGTCTATAACGCAGCTTTCAATGTTGTTCAATTCTGGGATGGGCGTGCTGCAAACTTAGCAGAACAAGCAGGAGGACCGCCTTTAAACCCCGTAGAAATGGGGGCAGAAAATTGGCAACAAATTGTTAATAATCTCAATAAAGATGAAGCACTCAAACAAGCTTTTGAAAAAATTTACCCTGAAGGCTTTAACGAAAAAACGATTACAGATGCCATTGCAGAATTTGAGAAAACCTTAATTACCCCAAATAGCCCTTTCGATCACTATTTACAAGGTGATGAAAGTGCCTTAACTGCAACACAGAAAAACGGTTATGCCTTATTCCACCAATATAAATGTGATACCTGTCATACTGGCATTAATTTAGGTGGTCAATCTTATGAACTGATGGGTGTGAGAGCAGATTATTTTGCTGACCGTAATAAACCATTAACAGAAGCCGATGACGGTCGCTTCGCACAAACAAAAAATCCTTATGATAAACACCGTTTTAAAGTACCAACATTACGTAATATTGCGCTTACTGCCCCTTATTTCCACGATGCAAACGCACAAGATTTAACCCAAGCTGTGGAAATGATGTTGAAATATCAACGTGGCGTAAGTTTGTCAAAAGAACAAGTTAGCGATATTGTTGATTTCTTATATAGCCTAACGGGAGAATACCAAGGCAAACCGTTAACAAACGATAATATGAAAAAATAATCTTCAGTTAAATAGCAAAATATAAAATGGGCAATCATTGCCCATTTTATAAAAAGAAACAAAACTTAAGAAATTCGTCCATTTGCAATCTCAATGACTTTATCACAAATAGCCATTGTAGAGGCTCGATGGCTCACCAGAATAATCAGTTTGTCTTTTTTGACGTTTAATAATGTGTGTAAAATCATCGCTTCATTTAAACTATCCAAATTACTTGTTGGCTCATCAAGCAAAATGATTGGCGCATTATGTAAAAAAGCTCGAGCAATACCGATACGTTGTTTTTCACCATCAGATAAACTGCTCCCAAGTTCTGAAACCTTTGTTTCATATCCCTGTGGTAACCCCATAATAAAATCATGAATCGCGGCTTTTTTTGCTGCATTAATGACCTCTTCTCGGCTTGCATTTCGCTTAGCAAGCAAAATATTTTCATAAATACTTTGGTTAAAAATGTAGGTTTGTTGTGTGATATAAGCAATATTATCACGCAATGCCTGAGTATTAAGTGCGGTCAGATTTTTTCCATTAATTTGAATTATGCCTTTTTGAGGATCATAAAACCTCATTATTAATTTTAGTAAGGTGCTTTTTCCACTTCCACTTCGTCCATGAATGCCTAAAATTTGTCCCTTATTTAAACTAAATTCAATATTTGATAATATCACTTCATTTTCATAACAAAATTCAATATTTTTTCCACTTAATTGTTCGATATTATTTAAATCTAGCCCTGTTTTTACTTCCTCTAAATAAGGCTGTTCTGACAATAATGTGAGAACACGTTCTCCACTTGCAAGTGTTTGTAATAAATTATTTGATAAATTACTTAATGCAATTACAGGTCCATAACTAGACATTAATAAAATAACTGCAATTAATAATTCACTAAAATCTATTTTATGAAGATACCAAAGCAATATTCCGACAAACAAAATAGTAAGATTAAATAAAGATACCGCGATATCAGTATAACAACGTACTTTAGCTTCTTGTTGTTTAATTTTAAAAAAAGCTTGATCAATAGCTTTACTTCGCTGATTTATTGCATTCAATCTTGTAGTAGCTTGGTTAAAAAGTTGAATTTCTTTCATTCCTTGCAAACTATCAAGAAAATAGTCGTTCATTTCCCCTACCAATTCTCGATATTGACGTCCTTCTTCTCTTGCCATTTTAGTGGTTAAAATTGGCAAGATAACACCGATGGTACAATAAGCTAAAAACGCTATTAGCATAAACCAAAAGGAAATATGCCAAAAAATAGACAATAATATACTTGATGTAATGAATGCTATCATAATAGGAGCGATAGTATGGGCATAAAAAACTTCGAGTAACTCAATATCGTTGGTAACAAGCGAAAGTAATTGACCCGATTGTTTATTTTGTAACTTAACAAAGGCTAATTTACGTAGCGCACTAAATACCTTATCTCTTAATAAAGCAAGTAATTTAAAAGCTATATAATGCCCCGACATTTGTTCCAAATAACGTAAAATACCTCGTGCCACGGCTAAAACTAAAAGTGCGGTAAGAATTTGGCTTAAATTTAAATAGGTACTGAACCCAATGAGATTTGCTAATCCCATTGCACCAAGCGCCATAATAAAAATTGCGGAAAGAAAACCAAGCACTCCCATAATAATCGTAAAACTCATAATATGCGCTAATGGTATGACCAATTTAACCAGATGCCACATTATAACAAACCCATTTTTATGCATTTTTATCTCCCTTTCTCACCGCTTCTAATTGTTTTTGTTGGCTAAACATTTGGTGGTACAAACCATTTTTTTCCATTAATTGTTGGTGCTGACCTTGTTCAACGATTTCCCCTTTTTGTAAAACATAAATATGATCCGCTTCTATCGCATTAGCTAAACGATGAGAAATCATAATAATCGTTTTTTTATCCTTTAATTTTTGAATTAGCTGTAAAATAATTTCTTCGCTTTCTATATCAATATTACTAGTCGCCTCATCAAAAATGTATAAATTAGCATTATGCAACAATGCTCTTGCTAGAGCTAATCGCTGAATTTGCCCACCAGATAAATTACTACCACGGCTTAATAATGGCATATCTAAACCACCTTGTTGTTTTACAAATTTATCAAGATTAACTTGTTGTAAATAGTGATAAATTTCTTCATCAGTTGCCTCTGGCTTTGCCATTTGCATATTTTCTCGTAATGACCCTTTAAAAATATAACTACTATGACTTACAAGGCTAATATGTTGATATAATGATGCACGTTTAAGATCAGCAGTATTTTGTTGATTAAATAAAATATCACCTGATTGTTGCGAATAAAATCCCATTAATAAAGACACTAAAGTAGATTTACCACATCCACTCTCACCAACAAAAACGGTTAATTTATTTGCAGGAATAATTAAATTTAATTTTTTAAATAGCTGTTTTTCATTATTATAAGAAAAATCAAGATTTTTGATTGAGATACTAATTGGATTTTTATCGTTAAAATCCACCGCACTTTGTAAACCTTCAACAGGAAGATCAAGTAAAGCGAAAATTTTATCTGATGCCGCTTTACCATTCATTGCTACGTGAAAAAACGATCCTAATAGGCGTAATGGAATAAAAAATTCTGATGAAAGTAAAATAAACAAAATAACACCAAATAGTGTCAAATTCCCTGCTTCAAATTGCAATAATGCAGTTAAAATTCCAATAGCTGCCCCGCCATAAGCGAGTAAATCCATAATAGAAACAGAATTAAGCTGCATTGTCAGGACTTTCATTGTGATTTTACGAAAATGCTCTGCTTCAAGCTCCATTTGCTTCGCTTTATATTCATCATCTTGATAAATTTTTAGGGTAATTAAACCTTGTAAATTGTCTAAAAAAGAACTACCTAATCCAACATAAATAGACCAATATTTATGTAATAAACGCTTAGCAATTTTATTCACAACAATAATAGAAAAGGGAATAAGAGGAACGCAGAGTAATAAAATGAATGAAGTAGAAAAATTAAGAAAAACTAAAATACTAAATAAAGTTAAAGGCGCAAGTAAGCTATAAAATAATTGTGGTAAATAACGTCCAAAATAAATTTCAAGCTGTTCTACCCCTTCAGATGCAACTTGGATAATAGAGGACGTTGATTGCTGATTAACTTGACTTAGTGGCATTGAAACCAGCTTTTGATAAATTAATGTTCTTAATTGATGTTTCACTTGTGTACTGGCTCGATAGGAAGCGTTTACTGCCATTTTCCCTGCTAATACACGCAAAATTAATGCCAATATTAAAATAACAAAAAAAAGTACCGCACTTGTTATTCCTAGCTTTTCTTGCCAAACCCATTGTAAACATAGGGCAAAAACGGTGGCACTAATTATTCCACCAACTAAGGCGACCCAATTCCATAGCACTGCTTTGGCAATCCATTTTTTACTTTCAGAAACGGTATTAATAAGCCTTTTATCAATCATCATAATATGAATATCCTAAAATTGTTATCTAGCTAAGCGCGATAAAGAAAAACGATTAAAAACGAACTTCAATTGATGCACTATAATTTCGCCCTGGTGCATAAAAACGTTCCAACCCTAATCCATCACGATCTACGGTATTCGTTGTACTATTTGCGTTGATCCCTCGCAAGGCATCCCAAGTTTGATAACGACGATTAAATAAATTATATATTCCGGCTCTTAAAGTGATATGTTGATTTATTTTATAATACCCAAATAAATCAAAAACATAGGCTGATTTATTCAAGTATTTATAGGTATCAATTGTTTGATAAAGTTCATCTTTTACGCACATATCTCTGTCATACCAATAATCATATTCCCAGCGTACACAACGCGTTTTATTTTCAAATACTTGAGCATCTTTTGCTTTTTTATTTGCTAAATAGGTTAAGCGACTGAATATTCCCCATTTTCCTTGCGGATGCTCATAATCTATACCAATAACCATTTTCATTGGCTGAATGGAAAGTAAGCTCGCATTATTAGATAAATGTCCTTTACTATATCCCAATGCACCAAATAGCGTTAATCCTTCAGGAGCAGGTAAAAGCTGTGCTAAATTTAATCTTCCTTTAATTTCAATACCATGAATTTTAGCTTTATCTACATTTACCATCTGTTGCATTTGTGATTGAAAAGTACGCCCATAAGCTGTTTCTTCAATAATACTTTCCTGCTCAAATAGAAAATTGCGATAGTGGTTTTGATAGAACATTACATCTAATAATCCTGCTTTCCCTTCACCTTTAGCAAAAAAGGTATGATTTAAACTTTTTTCTGCTTTTAAAGCAGGATTAGACTTCCATTTACCATAAGCATTAGTAAATGTGAAATAGCGTTCTGTGGCAGTGGGTAAACGGTAGCCTGTTGTAAGTAAATAGCCAAATGTCCAATTATCTGTAACTTGGGCATCAATCCCAGCTAAACCGCTCCAATTTGCAAAATGGCTTTTTTGAGGTGCGCCTTCTGCTAAACAAGCTGTGCTACAAGGTGCATTTAAACGTTGTGGGTTATACTTCGTATAATGATAACCAGCACCTAAATGTGCCATAATTTTCGGCGTCCATTGGTCAAAGGTTGGAAACCAAGTAACATCATCTTTTAATGCTAAACGATATTGCTTAGTTTTAATCGGATATTGAATAGTGTAGTGTGAATCTAAACCAAAGCGATTAGTATCATGATTAATATTTTCAAATTGACGTTCACTTGCAGCCATTTTTAGCCCTAGTATATGAGAGCCTAAAAAGCTTAAAGGCTCACTTTCAACATAGAAGGAAGCACGTTTAAATGTTGTTTTCATCCGTCTATCAAAAACTTCATCTAACTCTTTTTCGTCTGTTTGCCAATGCCGGCCTCCTTTATAATTTACCGCTGCAAGATCGGTTTTTTGATAATCGACATCAAATTTTGTAAATGCCAAATATTCAGACTGTGGCGTATAAAGATAATAAAGATTGACATTTAAACGTTTATTTTGATCATCTGCTTCACGCCATTGTCCGCCAAACAATGCATAGCTACGTTCATCAGTATAACGATGCCCTTGTTGCCCATTAATACCGATTCCAACTTTATGATGATCATTGAGTTGAATCCCTAATTTGGCAAGATAGCTATGATAACGATGAGTAGAAGGATCAGGATGTTGACTACTTGAAGATTGATCTATCTCGCCACGTCCATTACTTTTTAATTCGTGTCCCGTCCGTTGAGAATATAGTAAAAGGGCATCTACTTGCTGGCCAACATAACCTACTCCAAAGGTTCTTACCCATTCCTTATTTTTACTCGCATAACCTGTACGTAATAATGCGCCAAAACGATTCTCAGCTAAAACTAAATCTTGCGGTTCTAACGTTTGGTAATTAACCGTTCCACCTAATGCGCCACTACCAGAATGAAAACTATCAGCGCCTTTAACTATATCAATATTATTTATAAGTTCTGTATCAATGCTTAATCTTGAAGAATTAAAATTACCATATCTGGCATATAGTGTATTTTCTTCACTGTCGGGTAAATTCACCCCATCAATACTAATGCCAACGCGGTTACCTTCAACCCCACGCATAGAAAACCCTTTTATAAAACGACCATTATCAACAATGCCAACATCAGGGCTATAACGGATCAAATCTTTTGTATCGCGAATAAGTTCATTTTGAATAATTTTCTCTGTTTTCTTTTCTGTAGTTGGAATTTTATTAGTTGTGTTTTCTGTGGAAATAAGAATTTCATCAAGTGTTTCTTCAGCGTAGGAAAATGTAGTGCAGCCTAAACAAACGAGTAATACGGATAGTGCGGTCGTTTTTTTATCCATTTTTACCTCCCCTTTATCTAATTAATTTAAGGTTAGATTATAGGATAAAAACACATTATTTTAAATAAAAATAATTCTCATTTAAAATAAGGATAACAAAAAAGCCACTCACATTTTTTGTAAGTGGCTTTTTTTATTAGAAGGAATTAAATATCTAAGTTAGCTCGTAATGCATTAGATTCAATAAACTCACGACGAGGTTCAACTTCATCCCCCATTAAGGTAGTAAAGAGCTGATCGGCTGCCACGGCATCTTTAATGGTAACTTGCAACATTGTACGTGTTTCAGGATCCATTGTGGTTTCCCAAAGCTGCTCTGGATTCATTTCACCTAACCCTTTATAACGTTGTACCATTAAACCGCGACGCGATTCTTTTACTAACCATTCTACCGCTTGTTCAAACGTTGTTACTGGATATTGACGTTCACCGCGTGCGATATAAGCATCAGGCTCAAGTAAGCCGTTGAGCTGTGAACCCAATTTCACAATGCGGGCATAATCATTACCATTGATAAATTGGAAGCCAAATACATATTCTGTATCAATGCCGTGAGTACGCACGGTTAGCACAACTTCGTGTAAATGGCGTTCACTATTGAAATGCAGTTTATAGCTATAATGATTACCGCTGCTTTCTTTTTCCGTTAAGTTTTCAACCAAAGATTTTGCCCAAAATTCCACCGCACTTTCATTTTGCATTAAAGCGACGGTTAATTCAGGTTGATAAATCAAGGTTTTTAAAACACTTTCTGGATAATGGCGGCTTAAACGCGCAATCATTTTTTGCACGCTGTTATATTCAGACACCAATTTTTCTAATGCCACCCCACTCATTGCAGGGGTATCTTTCGTGGTATATAACGCTGCGCCATCTAAAGCAATATTTAATTCATATTGTGCCATTGCTTCATCATCTTTAATGTACTCTTCATTTTTACCTTTTTTCACTTTATAAAGTGGCGGTTGAGCAATATAAATATGACCACGTTCAATTAATTCTGGCATTTGACGATAGAAGAAAGTGAGCAATAAGGTGCTAATATGCGCACCGTCCACATCAGCATCAGTCATTATAATAATACTGTGATAACGCAATTTATCTGGATTATATTCATCACGCCCAATTCCACAGCCAAGCGCAGTAATTAATGTTCCCACTTCTTGGGAAGAAAGCATTTTATCAAAACGGGCTTTTTCTACATTTAGGATTTTCCCTTTTAATGGCAAAATTGCTTGATTTTTACGATTACGCCCTTGTTTTGCTGACCCTCCTGCAGAATCCCCCTCCACAAGGTAGAGTTCAGATAAAGCAGGATCACGTTCTTGGCAATCTGCTAACTTACCGGGTAACCCTGCAATATCCAATGCCCCTTTACGGCGTGTCATTTCACGGGCTTTGCGTGCGGCTTCGCGCGCGCGCGCTGCATCAATAATTTTACTTGCAATCATTTTGGCGTCATTTGGATTTTCTTCCAAATATTCTTGCAAGCGCTCATTCATGGCGGATTCCACCGCCCCTTTTACTTCGGAAGAAACCAATTTATCTTTAGTTTGTGAAGAGAATTTTGGATCAGGTACTTTCACTGAAATAATCGCGACTAGCCCTTCACGTGCGTCATCACCTGAGGTTTCCACTTTATCGTTCTTGCCTTTTTTATTCAGCCCTGATTTTTCCATATAAGCATTTAAGGTTCGCGTTAAAGCGGCACGGAAACCAGCTAAGTGAGTTCCTCCATCACGTTGTGGAATATTGTTGGTGAAGCAATGAATATTTTCCGATTGATAGCCTTCATTCCACTGCAAAGCAACTTCAACACCAATATCATCTTTTTCTGTGGAAAAATAAAATGGTTTTTGATGAATTGGATTTTTATTTTTGTTTAAATATTCCACAAAGGCTTGGATTCCGCCTTCATAATGAAAGTGATCCTGTTTATCATCACGTTCATCAATTAAACGAATGGATACCCCTGAATTTAAAAAAGAAAGCTCGCGCAAGCGTTTAGCTAAAATGTCATATTCAAATTCAATATTGGTGAAAATGCTTGGACTTGGCCAAAAACGCACCGTCGTTCCCGTTTGGCTAGTTTCACCAATAATGGTTAAAGGCGCTTGCGGATCACCTAAATGATAGAATTGTTCGTGAACATTGCCTTGACGGCGAATGGTGAGCTGTAATTTATCAGATAACGCATTAACTACGGACACACCCACACCATGCAATCCACCAGACACTTTATAAGAATTATCATCAAATTTTCCGCCTGCGTGCAATACTGTCATAATCACTTCTGCGGCCGATACCCCTTCTTCAGGGTGAATATCCACTGGAATACCACGACCATCATCTTGCACTGAAACAGAATTATCAGAATGAATAGTCACAATAATATCAGAACAATAGCCAGCCAATGCTTCATCAATGGCGTTATCTACAACTTCAAAAACCATATGATGTAACCCTGTTCCGTCATCGGTATCACCAATATACATACCGGGGCGTTTACGCACTGCATCAAGGCCTTTTAATACTTTGATACTACTTGCACCATAATTTTCTGGGACATTATTCGACATAACAATTCTCTGTTTTTATTGATAAAAAATTGGGCAGATTATAGCAAATTTTTAGGCTTTTGGCTAATTTCGCAAAAATCTCAGGCAGGTAAATAATAAATTGAAAAATAATGAAAAAAAGCACCGCACTTTAATTTGCGGGAAACCCCATTAGGCGGAGAACTTCCGCCTAGATGAGCATAAAACAAATAAAATGCAGTTAGGCATCAATTAAACGATAAAGTGCGGTGTCTTTTCTATCTAAATAATGCACAGATTGAATACGACGAATGGTACGTGAACGGCCACGAATCAGTAAGGTTTCTGTTGTCGCTAAATTACCGCGGCGATGAATGCCTTTAAGCAAATCACCATTAGTAATACCTGTGGCAGAAAAAACAAGATTATCATCACGCACTAACTCTTCTAATTTCAGCACTTGATTCACTTCAATGCCCATTTCTTGGCAACGGCGAATTTCATCTGCCGCAATGGATTGATTTTCTGGTGAACTGCCTTTTACTTGATGACGAGGAATTAAACGTGCTTGCATTTCTCCCCCTAAGGCACGAATAGCTGCCGCAGCCACCACGCCTTCAGGTGCGCCGCCAATGCCATACAGCATATCTGCACCACCATCAGGCAAACAGCATAAAATTGATGCGGCAACATCACCATCTGGAATCGCCAAGACTTTCACTCCAAGTAGCTGCATTTTTTTAATGACTTCAGTGTGGCGCGGTTTATCTAGGGTAATCACCGTTAATTGAGAAAGTAATTTTCCCATTTTTGATGCCACACGGCGCAAGTTTTGTTCCAATGGTAAGTTTAAATCAATCATTCCTTTTGCTTCAGGACCTACGACCAATTTTTCCATATACATATCAGGCGCTCGTAAAAAGGTCTCTTTTCCCCCTGCGGCTAACACAGAAAGTGCATTTGGTTGCCCCATTGCTGTCATTCTTGTCCCTTCAATAGGATCAACAGCAATAGAAACCTCTTCGCCGGTTCCTGTACCAATTTTCTCACCAATATAGAGCATCGGCGCTTCATCAATTTCACCTTCGCCAATCACCACTTCACCACGCATTTCAATTTGATTTAACATCAATCGCATTGCTTGCACAGCAGCATCATCGGCGGCATTTTTATCCCCACGCCCCAACCAAGCAAAACCAGCAAGCGCAGCAGCTTCGGTAACTCGAGAAAATTCAATGGCTAATGCTCTATTCATTTTTTGATCCTTTGGTAGTTTAAAAATCGGCGTATTCTATCATTTCTGCAAACGATTGCGTTATAAAAAGATAAATTTTTTTGCGAAATCAATAAACTCAGGTAGAATAAGCATACATCTATGTTCATTAACCATTTTTTTAAAAGGAATCCACTATGTCGTTAGAAATTTTAGACCAACTTGAAACAAAAATTAAACAAGCCGTTGAAACGATTGAATTACTTCAATTAGAAGTTGAAGAATTAAAAGAAAAAAATAATCAAGCACAACAACAAAACGAAACATTACGCAATGAAAATGAGCAACTCAAGAGCGAACATGAAAACTGGCAAGAACGTTTGCGTTCTTTGTTAGGTCGTATTGATAACGTTTAATTTTATTAATAAAAATAGAGGCTTAGGTGATTATCTAAGCCTCTATTTTTTAGGAGTAAAAATGAATAATAAAGTATGCTTAATTAGCGGTAGTACATTAGGTGGCGCAGAATATGTCGCAGAACATCTACAACAAGTACTAGAAACACAACAAATTTGTACCGCACTTTTTCACGGGCCTCATTTTGCCGAGGTGGCCAATGAATCCCTTTGGCTTATTGTAACCTCAACTCATGGAGCGGGAGAATTACCCGATAATTTGAAACCATTATTTGATGAAATTAAGCTACGAAAGCCAGATTTATCCCATTTGCGCTTTGCGGTGATCGGGTTAGGAAATTCCGATTATGATACTTTCTGTAATGCGGTAAACATTGTACAAGACCATTTAACCGAACAAAGCGCGCAACAAATTTGTGATCCTTTAACAATTGATGTTCTTGCTGTGGACGATCAAGAACAGTATGCCGAAGATTGGATCCCGACTTTTTTATCTCATCTTTAACCTTAGATCTGATGATCATTTCATCAGATCGCTTTCTTGTTTTTTATGATCTCTTTAAATTTCATCTGTGGATAACTAAGAAGAAACTTGTCTAAATATTGTATTTACTCTGTAAATAAAAATATCTTAACGATTATCTGTGGATAACTTTTGCTTTTACTCACAAGATATACAGCAAGATCAAGTGGTGATCTAAACAGCTTTAAAAAGGATCTAACTCATTTATTTTTAAATGAATTTTACCCTTATTCACAAAGATCAGCGATCCTAATAATTATCATAATAAGATCTTTATATATAAAAAGAGATCTTATATTTATAAGCAACGATCATTTTTCTTGATCCTTTGATCTTGTAAACAAAATTCACGGGATCTTCAATCTTCGATTTAAGCAATGATCAATTTGATGTAGAATACGCGGTTACTTTTATGAAGATCAAATTTATCACGCAATTAAGGTTATTATGTTTTATACGGAAAATTATGATGTGATTGTTATTGGTGGTGGACACGCAGGAACTGAAGCAGCGCTTGCACCAGCACGAATGGGATTAAAAACCTTATTATTAACCCACAATGTGGATACATTAGGGCAAATGTCTTGTAACCCTGCCATTGGTGGTATTGGTAAAGGCCATTTAGTAAAAGAAATTGATGCAATGGGAGGCTTGATGGCAACGGCTGCGGATCAAGCCGGTATTCAATTTCGTACGTTAAATAGCAGCAAAGGCCCCGCGGTACGTGCTACTCGTGCGCAAGCGGATCGCGTGTTGTATCGCCAAGCAGTTAGGATCGCACTTGAAAACCAACCAAATTTAGATATTTTCCAACAAGAGGTTACGGATATTTTGATCGAACAGGATCGTGTATCTGGTGTAGAAACCAAAATGGGATTAAAATTTCGAGCTAAATCCGTGATCTTAACTGCGGGAACATTTTTATCGGGTAAGATCCACATTGGAATGGAAAATTATGCAGGCGGTCGTGCTGGGGATCCGGCTTCAGTGAGTTTAGCTCATCGCTTGCGTGATCTTAACTTACGCGTAGATCGTTTAAAAACAGGTACACCACCGCGTATTGATGCGAGGACAATTAATTTTGATGTACTCGCAAAACAATATGGCGATGAAAAATTACCTGTTTTTTCCTTTATGGGATCGGTGGATCAACACCCTCGCCAAATTCCTTGCTATATCACCCATACAAATGAACAAACGCATGAATTGATCCGGAATAATTTAGATCGTAGCCCAATGTATGCAGGCGTGATCGAAGGCATTGGCCCACGTTATTGTCCTTCTATTGAAGATAAGGTGATGCGTTTTGCTGAACGTAATTCTCACCAAATTTATCTTGAGCCTGAAGGTTTGACTTCAAATGAAGTTTATCCAAACGGCATTTCAACCAGTTTGCCATTTGATGTGCAAATGGGCATTGTGAATTCAATGAAAGGGCTGGAAAATGCGCGTATTATCAAACCGGGTTATGCCATTGAATATGATTATTTTGATCCACGTGATTTAAAACCGACCCTAGAAACAAAAGCCATTAACGGGTTATTTTTTGCCGGACAAATTAACGGTACCACAGGTTATGAAGAAGCTGCTGCACAGGGCTTATTAGCGGGCATCAATGCGGGACTTTATGTTCAGGGCAAAGACAGTTGGTATCCACATCGTGATCAGGCTTATATTGGTGTGTTAGTTGATGATCTTTGTACCTTAGGAACAAAAGAGCCTTATCGAGTGTTCACTTCTCGTGCAGAATACCGTTTATTGTTACGTGAAGACAATGCCGATATTCGCTTAACCCCAACGGCGCATAAACTTGGCTTAATTGATGAAAAGCGTTGGGCGCGTTTTAATCAAAAAATGGAAAATATTGAATTAGAGCGCCAGCGTTTACGTAGTATTTGGTTGCACCCTCGTTCTGAACATTTAGCACAAGCGAATGCATTGCTCAATAGTCCATTAAGCCGTGAAGCAAGTGGTGAAGATTTATTACGTCGCCCTGAAGTGAATTATCAATCTCTTACGCAATTAACCCCTTTTGCCCCTGCGATTGAAGATAAAGAAGCCGCTGAACAAGTAGAAATTGCGATTAAATATCAAGGCTATATTGAGCATCAGCAAGAAGAAATCGCACGTCAAAAACGTTATGAAAATACAGAAATTCCCGATAATTTTGATTATGATGCGGTATCTGGATTATCCAATGAAGTGCGGTCAAAATTAATCCAACATCGTCCTACTTCTATTGGACAAGCAAGCCGTATTTCAGGGGTAACTCCTGCGGCAATTTCTATTTTATTGGTGAACCTGAAAAAACAAGGTATGTTAAAGCGTGGTGAATAATGGCTAACATTGAACAACTTAAAGAAAAATTAAATTTTCTGCTAAAAAACACCGCACTTTCTGTGAGCGATCAGCAAAAAGCGCAACTAGTTAAGCTCGTGGCTTTGCTAGATAAATGGAATAAGGCTTACAATCTCACTTCTGTGCGAGATCCGCAAGATATGCTCGTCAAGCATATTATGGATAGCCTTGTTGTCAGTCCTTACTTACAAGGTGAACGTTTTATTGATGTAGGAACAGGCCCCGGTTTACCCGGTTTACCCTTAGCCATTATCAACCCAGATAAAACCTTTGTGTTGTTAGATAGCTTAGGCAAACGCATTAGTTTTATTCGTAATGCGGTGCGAGAGCTAGGCATTACCAATGTTACGCCCGTATTGAGTCGAGTGGAAGAATATCAGCCTGAGGTACTTTTTGATGGCGTATTAAGTCGCGCGTTTGCCTCGCTTAAAGATATGACGGATTGGTGTATTCATTTACTCAATCAACAAGGCATTTTTTATGCTTTGAAAGGTATTTATCAACTTCAAGAAGCATCAGCGTTAAGCCCATCAATTCAGGTTAATAAGATCGTACCTTTAGCCGTACCTGAATTAGTAGGGGAACGGCATTTGGTTTTACTAACAAAGAAAGCGTGATCGGGATAACAAAAACCGTAATAACCTCTGACAGAATATTTAGCATTGCTGTGCTTTTTTGTCAGCTTAGCTATTGCATAAAATCGTGGGAATTGTATAATTTATTTCGATTTTATAAGATGATTTTTTATAAGTAATCAATACGATGTCAAAAATTCTACAACAAACAAGAAAACAATATTATCGTATTTTAGTCATTGAAGGATTACTCATTAGTTTGCTCACGTTGAGTGCTTTTTTATTACTTACTGATGCACAGTTTTTATCCTTATTTGCTGGAATGATATGTGCATTTGTTCCGCAACTTTGCTTTTTGTGGATAATGTTTAGTAAAAACAAAAAAGACTTATCGCAACAAGTAAAACGTTTATACCAAAGTGAAGGGATCAAATTTGGCATAACGGTGATTTTATTTTCAATTTGTTTATTGAACTTAAACCCTATATTGCCCTTGCCATTATTTTCTGGCTACTTCGGCGTTATTATTGCCAATAATTTGCTTCCGTTGCTTTTTAGTCATCACACTACAATAAATTCATAGGAAAACATATGTCAGCGGAAGGTTCATCTCAAACATCGATTGAATATATCCAACACCATTTAACTTATCTTTCATCGGGAGAAGGTTTTTGGTCATTTAATCTTGATTCTCTTCTTTTCTCAATTGTTACTGGAATTATTTTCTTGTATTTATTCCGTCGTGTGGCAAAAAAAGCAACAACCGGAGTTCCAAGTAAGTTACAAGCCGCAGTAGAAATTTTAGTTGAGTGGGTTAATGGTGTGGTAAAAGAAAATTTCCATGGAAGTAGAGATTTTGTTGCACCTTTAGCACTTACTATTTTCGTCTGGGTATTTATTATGAATACCATTGATTTATTGCCAGTAGATTACTTACCACAAATTGCTGCAATGCTTTCAGGTGATCATCATATCCCATTGCGTGCGGTGCCTACTACGGATATGAACATTACTTTTGCGCTAGCATTGGGTGTTTTTTGCTTAATTTTATATTACACAGTGAAATCAAAAGGTTTTTCTGGATTAGTCAAAGAATATACGATGCACCCATTTAATCATTGGGCATTTATTCCAGTCAATTTTGTTCTTGAAACAGTAACATTAATTTCTAAACCTGTTTCTTTGGCATTACGTTTATTCGGTAATATGTATGCAGGGGAATTAATTTTTATTCTTATTGCCGTAATGTATTCAGCTAATATGTTTGTAGCGAGTTTGGGAATTCCATTACATCTTGCGTGGGCTATTTTTCATATTTTAGTTGTTACATTACAAGCCTTTATCTTTATGATGTTAACGGTTGTTTATTTAAGCATTGCTTATAATAAATCAGACGCACATTAATTTCTTTTAACTTTAACGGGCTCAGCCCATTTTTAATCAAACGGAGAAAACTATGGAAACTGTAATTAGTGCAACAATCATTGCTTCTGCAATTATGTTTGCTTTTGCTGCATTGGGAACGGCAATTGGCTTTGGTATTCTTGGTGGTAAATACCTAGAATCAGCTGCTCGCCAACCTGAATTAGCTAACTCATTGCTTACAAAAATGTTTATTGTTGCTGGTTTACTTGATGCTATCGCAATGATTGCTGTAGGTATTGGTTTATATTTTGCATTTGCAAATCCATTTGCTTCATTATTAGGCGCATAACGGATAATTCTTTACTAGATAAAGGGTTAATAACTAATAAGTTAGGAGGACCGTTGTGAATATTAACGCAACATTAATCGGGCAAACTATCGCCTTTGTGCTTTTCGTATTATTTTGTATGAAATACGTTTGGCCCCCGATTATTAAGGCGATTGAAGAACGTCAAAGCCAAATCGCAAATGCGTTAAGCTCGGCAGAAGTAGCAAAAAAAGAACAGGCTGATGTAAAAGTTTTGATTGAACAAGAAATGAATCAAGCAAAACTTCAAGCTCAAGAAATTGTGGATTTAGCGAATAAACGCCGTAATGAAATTCTTGAAGAAGTAAAAGCAGAAGCTGAAGCATTGAAAGCAAAAATTATTGAACAAGGTCATGCTGAAATTGAATCAGAGCGTAAACGTGTTCAAGAAGAATTACGTGCAAAAGTTGCTTCTTTAGCCGTTGCTGGTGCTGAGAAAATTGTGGGTCGTACAGTTGATAAAGCGGCAAACAATGACATTATTGATAAATTAGTTGCAGAATTATAGGAAGGTTGGGCTTATGTCAGAATTAACTACCATAGCTCGCCCTTATGCAAAAGCAGCATTTGATTTTGCCGTTGAACAGCAAGCGCAAAATAAAAGTGCGGTAGAAAAATGGACAGAAATGTTAAGTTTTGTTTCTCAAGTGGTTGAAAATAAAGAGATGCAAAATTTTCTTACTAGCGATTTATCTGCCAATAGCGTTGCTGATACGGTGATTTCAATTTGTGGCGACCAACTTGATCAATATGGGCAAAATTTGATTCGGTTAATGGCTGAAAATAAGCGTTTAACTGTACTTCCTGCAGTATTTGCACAGTTCCAACATTATGTCAGAGAACATCAAGCCATTGCAGAAGTGAATGTTGTCTCAGCTCAACCATTAAGTAAAGAGCAACAAGATAAAATTGCTGTAGCAATGGAAAAGAAACTTGCTCGTAAAGTTAAATTAAATTGCAGCATTGATAGTACCCTGATTGCAGGTGTAATTATTCGTACCGATGATTTTGTCATTGACGGAAGTAGCCGAGGTCAATTGGCTCGTCTAGCAAATGAGTTGCAATTATAAGAGGAATAAAAGATGCAACTAAATTCAACTGAAATTAGTGAATTAATTAAAAAACGCATTGCTGAGTTTAATGTAGTAAGCCAGCCTCGTAATACGGGAACCATTGTTTCTGTTAGTGATGGGGTTATTCGTATTCATGGGCTAAGCGATGTAATGCAAGGGGAAATGATTGCATTACCCGGTAATCGTTATGCTATGGCACTTAACTTAGAACGTGATTCTGTAGGTGCGGTAGTGATGGGACCTTATGTTGATCTTTCAGAAGGAATGGAAGTTCAATGTACAGGACGTATTCTTGAAGTACCAGTAGGTCGAGGTTTATTAGGCCGAGTAGTGAATACGCTTGGTCAGCCAATTGATGGAAAAGGTGAAGTTGAACACGATGGCTATTCACCAGTAGAAGTGATTGCGCCGGGTGTTATTGATCGTAAATCTGTTGATCAGCCTGTTCAAACGGGTTATAAAGCAGTGGATTCAATGGTACCAATTGGTCGTGGTCAGCGTGAGTTAATTATCGGTGACCGTCAAACAGGTAAAACTGCATTAGCGATTGATGCCATTATTAACCAAAAAGACTCTGGTATTAAATGTATCTATGTGGCAATTGGTCAAAAAGCTTCAACCATTGCAAACGTTGTGCGTAAATTAGAAGAACACGGCGCATTACAAAATACGATTGTTGTCGTGGCATCTGCATCTGAATCTGCTGCACTCCAATATCTTGCCCCTTATTCAGGCTGTGCAATGGGAGAATATTTCCGTGACCGTGGTGAAGATGCTCTCATTGTTTATGATGATTTATCAAAACAAGCAGTAGCTTATCGTCAAATTTCATTATTATTACGTCGTCCACCGGGTCGTGAGGCCTTCCCGGGTGATGTATTCTATTTACATTCTCGCTTACTTGAGCGTGCATCTCGTGTTAATGCAGAATATGTTGAGCGTTTCACGCAGGGTAAAGTAACAGGTAAAACAGGTTCTTTAACGGCATTACCAATTATTGAAACCCAAGCAGGGGACGTATCCGCTTTCGTTCCAACCAACGTAATTTCTATTACCGATGGTCAGATTTTCTTAGAGTCTAACTTGTTTAACTCAGGGATTCGTCCTGCGGTAAACCCAGGTATTTCGGTATCTCGTGTAGGTGGTGCGGCGCAAACTAAAGTCATTAAAAAATTGGCTGGAGGCATTCGTACCGCACTTGCGCAATATCGTGAATTAGCCGCCTTTGCTCAATTTGCTTCAGATCTTGATGATGCAACCCGTAAACAACTTTCTCACGGTCAGAAAGTAACAGAATTATTGAAACAAAAACAATATTCTCCATTAAGCGTTGCACAACAAGCATTAGTTCTATTTGCCGTTGAATTCGGTTATTTAGAAGATGTTGAGTTAGATCGTATTGCATCTTTTGAATCTGCCCTTTTAGAGTATGCAGCACATAATTATGCAGACTTTATGAATGGTTTAACCAAAACTGGCGATTATAACGATGAAATCAAAGCGACATTGCAAGCAATTTTAGATAATTTCAAAGCAAACAGCGCTTGGTAATTCACATAACGGAGAAAATCAATGGCAGGTGCAAAAGAGATAAGAACCAAAATTTCCAGTGTTCAAAGTACACAAAAAATTACTAAGGCAATGGAAATGGTTGCTGCGTCGAAAATGCGTAAAACGCAGGATCGAATGTCATCTTCACGTCCGTATTCAAATGCAATACGCCGTGTAATTAGCCACGTGTCAAAAGCCAGTATTGGTTATAAACATCCGTTTTTGGTAGAACGAGAAGTAAAAAAAGTAGGTATCTTACTTGTCTCAACAGATCGTGGATTATGTGGCGGTTTAAATATCAACTTATTTAAGACCGCACTTCAAGAAATTAAAGGTTGGAAAGAAAAACAAGTGGAAGTTTCACTAGGCTTAATTGGTGCGAAAGGTATCGGTTTTTTCCAATCTCTTGGCTTGAATATTGAGGCTCAACATTCAGGTATGGGTGATACGCCTTCTGTTGAAGAGTTAATTGGTACGGCAAATCAGATGTTTGATGCTTATAGAGAAGGCAGACTAGATGCTATCTACATTGCTTATAATAAGTTCATCAACACAATGTCGCAAAAACCTACTTTAGAAAAACTTGTTCCTTTGCCTGAATTAGACAATGATGATTTAGGTGAACATACCCAATCTTGGGATTACATTTACGAACCTGAACCAAAAATATTGTTAGATAGTTTATTAGTTCGTTATTTAGAATCTCAAGTTTATCAAGCGGTAGTTGAAAATTTGGCTTCTGAACAAGCAGCTAGAATGGTGGCGATGAAAGCAGCAACTGATAATGCAGGTAATTTAATTAAAGACTTGCAATTAGTTTATAACAAAGCTCGCCAAACAAGTATTACAAATGAATTGAATGAAATTGTTGCTGGTGCAGCAGCAATTTAAGTAGAGAGGATCGATAATGGCAACTGGAAAAATTGTACAAATCATCGGTGCGGTTATTGACGTTGAATTTCCACAAGATGCTGTACCAAAAGTATATGATGCGTTAAATGTTGAAACAGGCTTAGTACTTGAAGTGCAACAACAATTAGGTGGTGGAATTGTACGTTGTATCGCAATGGGTTCATCAGATGGTTTAAAACGCGGTTTATCCGTATCTAACACAGGTAAACCAATTTCTGTTCCAGTAGGAACAAAAACACTAGGACGTATTATGAACGTACTTGGTGAACCTATTGATGAACAAGGCCCTATTGGTGCGGAAGAAACGTGGTCTATTCACCGTGCCGCCCCAAGTTATGAAGAACAAGCAAACAGCACGGAATTACTCGAAACAGGGATCAAAGTTATCGACTTAATCTGCCCATTTGCAAAAGGGGGGAAAGTTGGTCTATTCGGTGGTGCAGGTGTTGGTAAAACCGTAAATATGATGGAATTAATTCGTAATATTGCGATTGAACACTCTGGCTACTCCGTATTCGCAGGGGTAGGTGAACGTACTCGTGAAGGTAACGACTTCTATCACGAAATGACAGAATCTAACGTATTAGATAAAGTCTCTCTTGTTTATGGACAAATGAATGAGCCACCGGGTAACCGTCTGCGTGTTGCATTAACGGGTTTAACGATGGCAGAAAAATTCCGTGATGAAGGACGTGATGTTTTATTTTTCGTAGATAATATCTATCGTTATACTCTTGCAGGGACAGAAGTATCCGCATTACTTGGACGTATGCCATCTGCGGTAGGTTACCAACCAACACTTGCAGAAGAAATGGGTGCATTACAAGAGCGTATTACTTCAACCAAGACAGGTTCTATTACCTCTGTGCAAGCTGTTTATGTCCCTGCTGATGACTTGACTGACCCATCACCAGCGACAACCTTTGCTCACTTAGACTCAACCGTTGTATTAAGTCGTCAAATTGCTTCATTAGGTATTTACCCAGCGGTAGATCCACTTGATTCAACCTCTCGTCAATTAGATCCACTCGTTGTTGGTCAAGAACATTATGATGTAGCTCGTGGCGTACAAGGTATCTTACAGCGTTATAAAGAATTAAAAGATATCATTGCTATTCTAGGTATGGATGAGCTTTCAGAAGAAGATAAACTTGTGGTTGCACGTGCGCGTAAAATTGAACGTTTCTTATCACAACCATTCTTCGTTGCAGAAGTATTCACAGGCTCACCGGGTAAATATGTATCATTAAAAGATACCATTCGCGGTTTTAAAGGTATTTTAGAAGGTGAATATGACCATATTCCAGAACAGGCGTTCTATATGGTTGGTTCTATTGATGAAGTGCTAGAAAAAGCCAAAAATATGTAATCACTTCAAGCCAGATTAAAACTTGAAGGAGAATCACAATGGCAACATTAAATTTAACGGTTGTAAGTGCAGAAGAAAGCATTTTTACAGGTAAAGTAAAAAGCATTCAAGCCACAGGGATTGAAGGGGAGCTTGGTATTTTACCGGGCCATACCCCATTATTAACGGCAATTAAACCGGGTATCGTCAAATTGACCTTAGAAAATGGCAATGAAGAAGTTATCTATGTTTCTGGTGGCTTTTTAGAAGTTCAACCGAATGTCGTTACTGTCCTTGCGGATGTGGCAATTCGAGGTAAAGAGCTTGATGCAGATCGTATTTTAGCAGCGAAACGTCAGGCAGAAGAGAATATTGTTTCTTCAGCAAAAGATGCTAATTATGAATTGCTTGCAGCTAAACTTTCTAAAGAATTAGCTAAACTCCGTGCTTACGAACTGACCGAAAAATTAGTCAAAAACAAACGCTAATTTAACCGCATTTAAAAAACCACCTTCGGGTGGTTTTTCTTTTTCTATCCAAAGACCCCCTGAAAATATTTTGTGAAACATATCTCAAAATAAAAAGTTTGAAGTTTTTATATTTTGAAATATATGTTCTAATTTTATTGAATGTGAAAAAAGGGGGAATATATGAATAACCATATACAGCAGCGTTATGTTTTTGCAAAAGAACTCATTAAGAATGTGGGGGAAATAGCGCTCTCATTTTACTTAAATAGAGATAAACTTAATATTCAACATAAAAAGGGCGAAGCGCAAGATTTAGTAAGCATAGCTGATCAAAATGTTGAAAAAGAGATAAAAACAGCATTAAAAATTCACTTTCCAAATGATGGTTTTTTAGGTGAGGAATCAGGAGCGGATGGACTTGATAAGGACTTTTGTTGGGTGGTTGATCCCATAGATGGCACAAGTCCTTTTTTATATGGTTTACAAGCGTGGTGTATTTCCATTGCGGTGCTTTACAAACAGGAAATCGTCATTGGACTCATTTATGATCCATTACATAAAGAACTTTTTCACACAATAAAAGGTAAAGGGGCTTTTGTGAATGAGGTTCCTTTATCGACATCAAAAGTGATTTCTTTACAAGAAGGATTAGTTGGGTTAGGGATGTCTCATCGTGTTCCGCCGAGTATGTTTGTGCCGGTTATCGATCAGGTATTAAAAGAAGGAGGTATGTTTGTTCGTAATGGTTCAGGCGCATTAACTTTGGCCTATGTTGCCGCAGGTAGACTCATTGGATATTTTGAACCGCATATTAATGCATGGGATTGTCTTGCAGGTATTTTATTAGTTCAAGAAGCTGGTGGCCAAACCAATGATTTTTTAGCCAATGATGGATTACTAAGAGGAAATTATATACTTGCCAGTTGTCAAGGCATATTTAATAAACTTGAATCTATTCGAACCTTAACTTTTTAGGAGAAAAATACAATGTCTATTTTAAACTTCTTTAAAGCAAGCCCAGCTATTCCGCTTAAAGGTTATACTGAAGCAATGTTTAAAAGCACAAGAATGAAAAGTTTCTGGGCATTTTCTTTTGCTTATGCTATTTATTATGTTTGTCGTTTATCTTTCAATGTTGCTAAACCTGCCTTAGTAAATAATAATATTTTGACCCCAACGGAACTTGGCGTGATAGGCTCTGCTATTTTTATTACCTATGCTGTTGGTAAGTTTGTAAATAGTGCCGCAGCGGATCATTCTAATATTGTACGTTACCTTTCTGTAGGATTATTTTTCTCTGCACTATGTAATTTTGCAATGGGAATGACGACAAGTGCAATTTTTCTTACCATTATTTGGGGATTTAATGGCTGGGTACAATCAATGGGAGTTGGACCTTGTGTAGTTGCACTTTCACGTTGGTATGATGACAAAGAACGAGGTTCTTACTACGGATTTTGGTCTGTAGCTCATAATGTTGGTGAAGGAATAACTTTCGTCGTTACTGCCGCAATTATTACCACTTTCGGTTGGCGCTTTGGCTTCAGTTTTGCTGGGATTATGGGATTACTGGGCGTGCTAGTTGCAATAATGTTTATGAAAGATTCACCCGCTGCTTGTGGTTTTAAACCTATTATTACAATGGATAAACAAACCAAAGAGTTAGACAATAAAGAAGTATTGAAACATCAATGGGATGTGATTAAAAACCCCGCTATTTGGGTGTTAGCAGTGGCTTCTTGCTGTATGTATATTGGTCGTTATGGTGTAAATAGCTGGGGGGTATTTTTCCTTGAAAATGGAAAAGGTTATACAACATTAGAAGCCGCATCAATCATTAGCGTAAATAGTATTGTTGGTATTTTAGGGACAATCGTTTCAGGTTGGTTATCAGATCGTTTCTTGCAAGGTAAGCGAAATATTATGACGGTCGTAGTGAGTTTACTCAATGCACTTTCTCTTGCCGCATTTTTATTTGCACCAGCAGGAAATACAGCCTTTGCCATTATCGCCCTTTCAATTTTTGGTATTACCTTAGGCATCCAACTTTGTTTCCTTGGAGGATTATTAGCCACAGATATTTCTCATAAATCTGCATCAGGCATCGCATTAGGAATGATGGGCGTATTTGGCTACGCAGGTGCCGCTGCAGGGGAGTTTTTAACAGGATTTATGATTGATAAAACTACGGTGATTGATTCTGTAGGCAATAAAATTTACGATTTTGATGCACTGGCGTATTTCTGGGTTGGCGCTGATTTACTCTCCGTTATGGCCGCAATTATTTTTTCAATTTTAGTGGTGTATCAGTCAAGAAAAATAAAAGCTATAAGGGGATAATTTTATGCAAGTGCGGTAGAAAATTTGTAAATTTTTCACCGCACTTTTTTAAATGGGGAGAGATATTTTTTTAGTGCGGTATTTTTATCTTAAGAAAGTGAATGTTGAAATATCTAATGATTTTATTTTCTAATTTACAAGGAGGATTGTAAAATAACGAAATTTTTATGAAAAGTAGTTGACATTTAAAAAGGGAAAATCATAATGCCTGACAGCACAGCACAGCACAGCACAGCACAGCACAGCACAGCACAGCACAGCACAGCACAGCACAGCACAGCACAGCACAGCACAGCACAGCACAGCACAGCACAGCACAGCACACCACAGCACAGCACAGCACAGCACAGCTTGCCCATCTTTCATTAAGAGATCAACAG